>NZ_FYBQ01000001.1 GCF_900186125.1 Listeria goaensis
TGGCACGCTTCGGGCATCCGCGTATGTGGAATCGGTGAAAGGTACGCTGGATGAAAGTGGCCTGATGGACGTGGTAATGGGGCTAGGCTTGAGTACGGCGGCGATTCGGGGGAGTATGACGTATGAGAAAGCTAGCGGGGCTAATATTCCTAAACTTTCTAGTTTGTCCGAAGCAGAAAAATTTAGAATGGCTAATCAATATAAGCAGACTGCACCAGTAGGTATTCCTGACAGTGCAAAAATTAATGCCAAGACTATGAATGCCGGTTATGAACAACTTACTTATAAGTGGAATGATGGTCAATTTAAGTATGAAGTAAGGTGGCATACAAGAACTCCAGGAGCACCTGTAGAACAAGGTAATACATGGGTTGTTCAAAGAACAGTACCTGGGAATGGAGGAAACAAGCCACAAACATTCTTTAAAGTTGGTGATAATGAATGGGTAGAAGGATATAGATGGTATGATGCTATAAATGCTAGAAAAGCAGGAAATGCTACTCCAGAACAAATAAAAATTTTAGATAAGGGTCATTGGAAGGAATGAATAAAATGATTGATAGTAGGTTTTATGAAGGTTTTGAGGGCGAAGCAGAGCTTACCTTTGTTGCTGATAATAATAAACTTGTAATTTGGAATGGCTATTTCGAGACTACTTTAGATAACTTATTAGATTGTAATGTAGAAAAAGAGGGAATTGTGAAGGAATATTTTAATCATGAAGGATGGTATGATGATTCACCATGGTTGATAAAAGATAATTCTCTTACTATTAATCAATTAAAACGTTTTGATATTAATAAAATTAATCAAATTTCAATGAAAGATGATCTAGAAGAAATAGTTCAAACGATTATTTCATTTTTAGAAAATAATCGTTTGAGTAAAATCTATATTGAATATGAATAATCAAAAAACAAAAAAGGCACTCAATCACAAGACTGATAATCAAGTTGCCAATAGCTAACAAAAACTAACTGTATTCACTGTATAAAAGTTGCACTACCGAAAAAGATATGAGAAAACTAACTCTACAGAGAAATTAGTATACTCATATCTTTTTAGCTATGTTCAAAAGTATAAAAATCAGTATGTTGCTAGGTATGAGAGGCAGTTTGTCAACTGGGTAGGAGCTCGGATGTGAACAAAAAAATCTGGTAGTAAGGTTGAAGTAAATATTTTTCCTCGAGTAACTATCAGGTTCTCACGAATTAGGAGTCAGACTTAAAACGTAGTACGGAAAAATAGAGAAGAGCTATTTCGACAAATATCTACAGCAACACCTTAAATAAACCGATAAAATATTGGCAGATGTTTACAAGACCAATTGGAGCATGACCTTCCGTATCGTAGCAATTAGTGATATAATAGTACCCATGATTTCAATGGACACGGGGGTGCGTTATGGAAAATGCTGAAAAGATGTTACATGCATTAGAGCACGAAGATATGGTTTTGGCTAAAAAATATTTTGATTTGGCAATTCAAAACGGTTCTGACGAGGAGCAATTTTTTCTTGCTGAGCAATTGTTTAGCTTGGGCTTTTTAGATGAAGCGGAGGACTTATATGAGCTTTTGCTTGCGAATTATAAAGATGAAGGGGCACTTCTTGTTCGAGCGGCAGAAGTGGCACTTGAAAAAGACGATATTGATACAGCGCAGGAATATTTGGAAAAAGTGAATAAACAAGATGAAGCTTATCTTGAAAGTTTGCTTGTTTTGGCTGATTTGTATCAAATGCAAGGCTTGTTTGAAGTGACAGAGCAAAAACTGCTTGAGGCAAAAAAATTAGCGCCAAATGAAGCGATTATTGATTTTGCACTCGGGGAATATTATTTGTCACAAGGAAGATTTGCGCTTTCCGTGCAGCATTATCAGGCGGTGCTTGATACAGGCGTGACGGAACTTGCGCAAGGTACGATTTCCGTTTATGAACGTATTGCCGAAGCTTATAGCGCGAGCGGGGCGTTTGAAGAGGCGTTGCCGTTTTATGAAAAGGCACTTTCAGAACATGAATCGGTGGATACGTTGTTTGGGCTAGGGCTTACGGCATTTCAGGCGAGGGAGTATGTGAAGGCGATTCACGCGTTTGAACATTTGAAGGAACACGACCCGGCGTACACGACGCTCTATCCGTATCTTTCGAAAAGCTATCAGGAAAACGGCGAACAGGAGAAGGCACTTCAGGCGCTCACGGAAGGCTTGAAATATGATGAATTTAATAAAGAGCTTTTTTTCGAGGCTGGAAAAGTGGCAGACCGTTTAGGGAAACTAGATGCGGCAGAGGAGTTTTTCAGGCAAGCAATTGTGTTGGATGAGGAGTACTCGGCGGCTATTTTAGAACTAAACAAACTCCTTTTAGCAAAAGAAGATTTTGAAGGTTTGCTTGAGGTTACAGAGGCACTTTCTGAGGAGCTTGTGACGGAGCCGCAAATTTTTTGGGACTTAAGTGTTGCATACAGCGGCGTGGAACAATATAATAAAGCAAAAGAAAATTTTGAAAAAGCTTATCCTCTTTTTGAAGACAATCCGACTTTTTTACGGGAATATGGTTTATTCCTGCGAGAAGAAGGAGAAACTCAGAAAGCTCGCGAAATTTTCGAGCGTTACTTGAATTTTGAGCCTGAGGATGCGGAAATTCGAAATTTACTTGAGTTTTAATCAACTTTCGGAAGGAGTGAGTGTGATGAAGGCATCCATTTCTGTAGATGAGAAGAAAGATTTTATTCGCTGGCTTTTAAATACGCATCAAATGAAGATGCGGGAAGCAATGTGGGTGTTAAACTATATTGCGGGTCATGATCAAATTATACAATATGTGCATTTTGTAGATGACTTAGAAGGCTGCAATCGCGGGCTCGTTCTTTCTGCTGAAGGTGTGGACTTTGAACCATTCCGCTTTTTTAAAGGAAAGTTAACAACGAGTAACCCGGAAAAAGCATTTCATGATATTCGTTTAAATTGGGACGAGGAATTATATATTGTGCTTCATTTTAGCGACGCGCTTAGTTCTCCTGAATATGCGCTTGTACGTGAAGATAACCCACATAAAGACTTGCAAATTGGCGAAGAAGAACAGCAGCTTGCGACAGACTTCTTAGATCGTACGCTCAGTAGTTTCATGATGGAATCGGTTCAAAAGGAAATTGACCGTGCGATTGATGCGGGTGATAAAGAACGTTTCTTAGAACTTACGGCATTTTTAAAGGAAATGAAAGAATAGATATGGCTAAAAACTGGGCAAGTTTTTAAGTTCGAGCGTTTTGCGCCCATTAACTTAAAAGCATGCCTAGTTTTGTGTTTTTTTTGAGATTGGGGGAAAATGTTTGTGTATGCGTTACTACAAAACCGTACGTTTTTGCGGTTGCTTTTGATTGTGAACTTGTTAGGTGCTATTTATGGCTACATTTGGTATATTCCGCAACTAGAAATAACACGACCGATATTTTGGCTGTTTGTTCCCGATAGCCCGACTGCTGTTTTGTTTTTCTTTTTTGTGATTGCGGCTTTTTTGGCTAAAAAACATTGGCCACTGATGGAAGCACTGGCGTTTGTAAGTTTGATGAAATACGGTTTATGGGCAGTAGGCATGAATGTTTTCTTAATGATTGACCAACAAACGATTATTTGGACGGGTGTTATGCTCATGATTAGCCATGGCTTTATGGCTATCCAAGCGATGCTTTATGCACCTTTTTATCGCTTTCGTATTGGGCATTTTATGGTTGCGGCCGTTTGGGTATTACATAACGATGTGATTGACTACTTATTTGGGCAAATGCCAATTTATATGGGCTTAGAGCGCTTTTTACCGTATATTGGTTATGCGACATTCTGGCTCACGATTTTTGTTCTGATTTATGTGTACCGGAAGACGTTAAAAGAAGATCGTCTGAAACTTGAATTATTTTAAGATTAGAATTTTCTCATAGTGAGTGAAACCTATTGAGAAGCGCGCAAAGATACTTTATAATTAAAACTAATCAAAGTTAGTATTAGGAGGAAGATGATTTAAATGTCATTAGGATCTTATATAATTTATTTTTTTATTGTCGCAGCGATTCCACTTTGGGCACAATTTCGTGTTAAAAGCACGTATGCGCAGTATTCAAAAGTGCGTGTAAGAAGTGGCCAAACAGGTGCTGAAGTTGCACGAATGATTTTAGATAGAAACGGTCTTTCTAATGTGCCGGTGCACGCCACAAAAGGTGTTTTGAGCGATCATTATGATCCAAGCAAAAAAGCAGTATTCCTTTCAGAATCAAACTATCATGAAGCAACGATTGCGGCAGCAGCAGTAGCCGCTCACGAAGTTGGTCATGCGATTCAAGATAAAGAAGGTTATGCTTTTATGCGTTTCCGTTCGGCATTAGTGCCAGCAACGATGTTTAGTTCAAACATTTCGTGGGTGTTTTTAATCATTGGGATGCTTGCAACGATTCCAAGCCTTATGTTAATCGGAATTGTTTTAATGGCTGTAGGTGTATTGTTCCAAGTCATTACTTTACCTGTTGAATTTGATGCGAGTAAACGTGCACTTGTACAACTTGAAGATGGTGGTTTCTTAGACTCTTCAGAGAATCCACAGGCGAAAAAAGTGCTTAGTGCAGCTGCTATGACTTACGTTGCAGCAATGGCTGTAGCTGTTCTAGAGTTGCTTCGTCTTATCTTGATTTTTACAAATATGAATCGAAATTAGTTATAAAACCTGAGAACAGCTCTCAGGTTTTATTTTGAGAAATAAGGATAAAATGAGGGGAAAATATGGATTTTGATGTGATTGTAATTGGTGGTGGCCCGTCTGGTTTAATGGCGGCTATTCAGGCGGCGGAGAAGAATAAAAAGGTGTTGCTCGTTGAAAAGGGGCCGAAGCTTGGGCGCAAATTGATTTTATCGGGCGGCGGTCGGTGCAATGTCACCAATCGTTTACCTGTAGAGGAAATCATTCGGCATGTGCCAGGGAATGGCCGTTTTTTGTATAGCGCGTTTCACCAATTTGATAACGAGGATATTATTGCGTTCTTTGAAAAACTTGGCGTGCATTTAAAAGAGGAAGATCATGGGCGAATGTTTCCGGTGTCAAATAGTGCACGGTCGGTCGCCGATGCGATGATAAGTCGAATGGAGAAGCTTGGGGTTACGGTGTTTATGAAGACGCCTGTTAAAAAGGTATTGTATGAAAATGGGCAGGTGAAGGGTGTCGAGCTTCTGGACGGACAGGTGAAGACAGCGTATAGCGTCATTGTGGCGGTTGGCGGGAAATCGGTTCCGCGTACGGGTTCAACGGGGGACGGCTATGGTTTTGCAAAGGACGCGGGGCATACGATAACGGAACTTTATCCGACAGAAGTTCCGATTACGTCGCAAGAGCCGTTCATTATGTCGCGCGCACTTCAAGGGATTTCGCTTCGTGATGTGTCGCTTTCGGTTTTAGGGAAGAAAAATAAAATTGTGGTGACGCACCGTATGGATATGATTTTTACGCATTTTGGCATTTCAGGTCCAGCAGCACTTCGGTGTAGTATGTTTGTTAATCAGGCGCTTAGGAAGCAGGATCTTGTGACGATGGAACTCGATTTGTTTCCGGACCTTGGGTTAGAAGAAGTACATCAGAACGTCTTTAAGCTGTTAGAGGAAAATCCAAAAAAAGCTGTTAAAAACTCGCTTTCCCCTTTAATCCAAGAAAAATTATTGCTCTTTCTTTTGGAAAAAGTGAGCATTAATCCGGAAAATCATTATAAGCAGGAGAGTCCGAAAAAATGGGAGGCATTTGAGCAGCTTTTGAAAAGTTTTGTCTTTACTGTAGACGGGACGCTTGATTTTGAGAAAGCATTTGTGACGGGTGGCGGCGTGCAGACGAAGGAAATCATGCCGAAAGAGATGCAGTCGAAACTGATGCCGGGCTTATTTTTCTGCGGTGAAGTTTTAGATATTAATGGCTACACGGGTGGTTATAATATTACGTGTGCACTTGTGACGGGGCATACGGCGGGGGAATATGCGGCGAAATTTTCTAGTGAGGCAAGGAAAAATGAACTTGTCTAATAATGAAGCAGAGTAGGGTGGCTACTCTGCTTTTTCGTTTAGGAAAGTTGTGACAATTTGTTCGCGTTCTTCTAAAAAGGCGGAATTATTGCGGCTTGGATGAATGCGATTTGTGAGGACGATGAGTCCTTTTTTTTGTACGATGTCAAGGACGATGAAGGTGCCTGTAAATCCAGTATGGTAAAGGGCGTAATGGTCGCCGTTTGGTTTTAAGTCATAGCCAATGCCTCGGTCACGATTTAAATCTTGCGTATAGTTTTCTTGAATGCGGGCAAGGCTTTCGCGCGTTAAAATCGGGGCGCCGTCGTCAAAAAGGAGTGCCGATGCAAAACGTCTGAGGTCATCTAATGTTGAGAAAAGCCCTGCATGACCGGTGTTACCACCTGCGATGAAAGCCTTATGGTCATGGACGGTGCCTGAAATGACGCCGCGTTTTTCGGTTACTTCAGTTGGGACTGAATGGGCTTTGTCAGCCGTAAAGAATGTTGTGTCTTCCATGTGAAGCGGGCGTAAAATGGCGTCGGTTACTTGCGCTTCAAACGGCTTTTCACAAGCTACTTCGATAACTTTACCGAGGAGTAGGAAATTCAAATCGGAGTAGTCCACGATGGTGCGGTTTTTTGCGACTGGACGGGCAGCGCTAATGTAGGCGTCGATGTCGCTAGGCGTTTCAATTGGGAAGCCGGGAATGTTTTTTGGGAGCCCAGTGCGGTGCGTCAAACAGTCGAGTAGTGTCAAATCGGGCGTGTGATAGTCCGGCAAAAAGGTGCCAAGCGAATCCGTTAGAGCTAGTTTTCCGCTCTCAACAAGCTGCATCACACGCGTAGTCGTCGCCACAACTTTCGTGAGTGACGCAATATCGTAAATGTTTTTTTCAAAAGAAAGAAGCGGTTTTTTTGAAGGGCTAATTTGTTTTAAACCGCGAGTGAAGGACTGTGTCGCTTCTTGCGTCAAAAACTGGAAACTCGCTCCTGGCACGGTGCCTGAGTCAACCAGATTTTCGATGCGCATTTTCGTTAGTGGAAACATGGCTACACCTCTTTATAAACAGGCGTCCAGATGGCGTTTTGAACGTCCTCTTCTGCGACCGTTTTAATCCGTGCGACACCGTCTTTGATGGCTGCTTTTGCAACGGCGTAAGCGACTTTTTCGCTCGTTTGAAGGAGTTTTGATACGTGAGGTAAAAGTGCCGAGCCTTTATGAGTGGCATCAACTTGTTCTGATACAGCCTTTGCTGCTGCGCGTAGCATGCCATTTGTGATTTTTTCTGCGCGCGAAATGATGGCGCCAAGACCAAGGCCCGGGTAGAGTAGCGCATTGTTCGCTTGACCAATTTCAAACGTTTGCCCGCCGAATTCAACAGGCGCGCTCGGACTGCCCGTCACAATGAGCGCTTTTCCATTTGTCCACTGGATTAAATCGGCAGCTTTTGCTTCAGCGAGTTTTGTAGGATTTGACAGCGGTAAGATGGCCGGACGAATCGTATAGCTGGCCATCTCACGCACCACGTCTTCTGAAAATGCGGAAGGGACGCCGCTTGAACCGATAAGCATCGTTGGTTTGATCAGTCTAACAAGCTCTAAAAGCGAAGTGGTGTCGATGTTCTCAAAATCCGCCCGGTCTCGCGCAAAAGAACGCTGCCCAGTTGTTAAGTCGGCCATGTCATCTGTCACAAGACCATTTCGATCGACTAAATAAAAGGCCTTTTTAGCGTCGTGGCGTGTGACTCCACTACTGTGCATGATTTCATGACAAAGCTCGGTGGCAATACCAATACCCGCCGTTCCTGCGCCAAAAATCAGAATCCGCTGTTTCGCAAGCGGAATTTTGGATACGCGTGTTGTTGAAAGTGCAGCCGCGACAACCATTGCGCCAGTTCCTTGAATATCATCGTTAAAGGTGCAGACTTCATCTTTGTAGGTATCTAAAATTCGGCTCGCATTGGCCCGACCGAAGTCCTCAAAATGAAAGACGACTTCTTTGAAAATTTCTTTTGCGGCGGAAATAAATTGCGCGATGAAATGGTCATATTCAGTTTTAGACATGCGCGGCTTGCGCTCGCCGAGATAAAGCGGATCATTTCGCAAGTCCAAATTGTTCGTGCCAAAATCAATGATGACCGGTAGGCAGCTAGACGGGTCAAGGCCAGCCGCAACGGTATAAACCGCAAGTTTTCCTACCGCGATTTGAACGCCGTTTACGCCCCAGTCACCGATGCCTAAAACACCTTCGCCATCTGTAATGACCATCATTTTAATTTTTTCAGGCTGTCCGCACGCGTTTTTCAGGCTATTGTGTAAAATTTCTGGGCGGAAAGCATTGATAAAAAGCGCATCATCGGTATTTTGAAAGTGCTTGTGGTATTCGGTCACCGCATCACCAATTGTTGGCGTGTAAATAATTGGAAGCAGTTCCGTCACATATTTTTGCACTGTCGCAAAATAAAGCGTCCGATTTTTATTATAAAGGTCCGTCAAATAATAATTTTTTTGCAAGGCATCAGGAAGCGCGTCAAAAATGGCCTTCACGCGTACAATTTGTTCATCTAGCGTTTCCACGTGCGGCGGAAGTAGGCCGTCTAATTCATATTTTTCACGTTCCTCATATGTAAAAGCAGTTCCTTTGTTTAAAAACGGATTTCTTAAAATATTATTTTTCGTCATAAAGTGGCTCCTTTTCAATCTTTGGTTCTATTTTACCGCGTTTTTCAGATAAAATAAAATCCTTGCGCGTACGTAATCCCAAGACCTACCAAATAATGGAATTGTTCCTTGTTTTCAACACCTTCTACAACCATCTTTTTCTTCTTTTTTTCTAAAAAATGATGCAAGTTGGTGAGCACTAATTTTTTCCCGTGATGATTTTGTACGTCTTTCAACAGTTCAGCGTCCGTTTTCACAAAATCAGTCGGGTGCCTTAGAACGCGTGCGATGTCTGCATAGCCTGAACCATAGTCATCAATCGCAAATTGCGTGCCAAAACGTCTTTTCAGAGAGGTCATTTTTACGTGCAAGTCGAGCAACTGGCATTCATCAATCACAGATGTTTCTAAAAATTCAAATGTAATTTCGCCACTTTCTTTAAGTAGTTCTTCCAATTCTTGGTAGTGGTGGATAAACGTGTCGTAGGAAATATTTAAAAAAAGTCGTGTGCTTTCGCGCCAACTAAAGTGCTCGATGCCATTTTTAAGCGTGCGCAGTTCAAATTGACTGGTCAAACGGTTTTTCTCGCATTCTTTAATAAAATCCCCAATCGGTACGTTATGAACGCGCGTCAGGGATTCGTAGCCAAAAACATGATTTTCTTGAATGTTCACAATCGGTTGATAAATCGTTTGGAATTCATTGGATTCGATCATATCCAAAATTTGGTTTTTATTCATCTACTAACGTCCTTTTTTATCAAGGCTAACTCTTTATGCATGTAATCAAAGAAATGTGTCGTAGTAGCGTTCGACGTATCCATCTCGTTTAGTTTATCCATTGCTTTTTGATAAAAATCTGGTTGATTTGTTTGCGTGTAGTATTCCGTAAGCATCGCATAAACGGCCGTCGATTCAATACTTTCCACAGGTTCTTTCGTATCCCGATAAAAACGTGCATAAACTCGATTATTTTGTTCCCATTCGCTTTGCAAAAAAGCATCAAAATGCGGTTCTTTTTTATGAGTTAGCGTAACATATTGAATCGCAATTAGCATTTGATCAATCATATTCACTTCATTACCAGTCGTTTCATAACGCCCATCTTGAAAGATTTCATCAAAAAACGGACTAGCTACCGCATTTTCTAGCGGCTTGAAGGCAGCCTTATCAAACCCAGCTTCTTTCATCGCGGTACTATTATAATAACTCAAATGAAGCGTTTTTGCTTTTTCTTTTGTTTTAAAATCGAAAAAATCACGAGGTGTTTGGTTCCCCAAACCATATTTTTTCCAACTCACCGCGATTTTGTTCGCGAAGTCAGCGTACGGAGGGTAATTAAATTGGTCACTTGCCGCCTGAAGAGCTTCATAAATGCGCATATCATCTATAAACGCGTTTGTCGTAATACCATTTCCCATTTTCCACTTAATAAATGTTTGTTCAGTTAGCAGTTCATTTTGCATCGCCGTAAAAAGCGAATGAAACGTTTGGCTGTCATTGTTTAAAACAAGATACTGCATATATAAACCGATACTTTCCGACAAATAATTGGCATTTTTAGACACTTTATAGTCGGCAATTAACCCGTTTTCTGCCAAATAATTGGTTGCCACATGTTTCTCCACATTTGCCTTTTTCGGCGTTGTTTCTTTTGGCGGACTTTGCGCGCACCCAGCTAGAAATGCGATAAGCGTCAGTAAAAATAATTTTTTAAACATCTTCCAAGCCCTCCTTTGAAAAGCTTGTTAAAACTTGATTCCGTCCGCTTTGTTTGGCAAGATAAAGCGCCTTGTCGGCCGCCTCAAACAAACTTTCTTTCGTTTTATAGTTCGAATCAGGAAATTGCTGACAGGAAACGCCTAAAGAAATTGTCACTTGCCCGCTTTTTGGATTGTAAGGAAACGATGTGCGTTCAATTTGGCTCCGAATAATCTCGGCGATTTGCTGACTTTCTGGAAGTGCCACATTGGGTAATAAAATGGAAAATTCTTCGCCACCAATTCGGGAAATGAGCGCACTTTTTGGCAGCACATGATTGCTTAAAATCACACTAAACTGGGATAAAACCGTATTGCCCGCCTGGTGACCATGGACATCATTAATTTCTTTAAAATTATCTATGTCAATGACGATTAAACTAAGCGGTTTCTTTTTTTTCAAAGAAAGAAGAAAAGCTTTTTCAAATGTTTCTAAAAAATAACGGATATTAGGCAAATTGGTTAGCATATCTGTCATAGCAGAATTTCGAAGCTGAAACATGATTTTATTGCTCTTATCAATATAGTTACAAGCGGCAAATACGAGTGCGCTCGTTAGCATGAAAAGCGCGTAGTAAAGTAAGGCTTCGCTTCCAGTTAAAATGGTGTGGCTGCCAAAGTCGGTGAAGTAGTAGTAAGCTAGAACGGGAATGGCACAGGAAAAGACAATCAAATATTTTTTGAAATAGCTCATGTTAAGTTTGGTGACAATAAAGCAAATAAGATAAAAGCCTGTTAGCAGCAGAATAAATTTAAGCTCATTTTGCGTGGATTCCCCCATCCAAATGTGGCCGATAACCATGAAGCTATAGGCGATGGTGACAGGAATTCGGCCGCCGAAAATGGCAGTGATGAGTAAAATATTCATGCGCATGTTTGTATAAACGACTGTCGCCGCGTCTTGGTCCCCGCGAAAAATAAAATAAATGCCAGCTAAGCCGTAGTAAACACCAATTGAAATACTTAAAAGCAGCTGACTTTTACGATGTAAAAACCAATTGGGTTTTATTTCGCGAAGTTTGCGGAAGGCAATTCCTTGAATGAATAAAATGGCCAGAAATGTCGAGATACTATCAATATAGGCATCAAATTGTGTAGGCATAAAAATTACTCCTTTAATGGAACTGTTAAATGAACTGCTGCATGAACACGGTTTCGTCCATTTTCTTTTGCGATATAAAGCGCCTTATCAGCGGTGTTTAATAAGGCTGCACCACTTTCAAAATCGTGAAGTTCGTCCATCGTTGCAGTGCCAACAGAAATGGTCAAGTGGATATCTTCACGATTAAAAGGGAAATCGGTTTTCTCAATTTTCCCCCTAAGCTGTTCGGCGTAAAGCTTTGCACCGGTGCGTGAAATATTTGGTAATAAAATGGCAAATTCTTCGCCACCAATTCTTGCGATGAGTGTCCCTTTAGGAAAAAGGACTTTTTGTAGGGCGCCACTTAAGCTTGATAAAATAACATTACCCGTTTGATGTCCATATGTATCATTGATATTCTTAAAAAAATCAATATCAAAAATAATAATGCTTAGCGGTGTGCGATTTTTCTTGCTCTCAGCAAATTGTTCGCCTAAACAATTGTCAAAATGACGAAAATTGGCGAGATTTGTTAATGGATCTAAAATAGCTGACTGGCGCAAGGCAAAAATTTGTTTGTTGGAGGAATCAATGAAGTGGGCAGCCAGATATAATAGCAGGCTACAGAAAAAAGAAATGCCAAAAAATAAGAGCCACCTTGGAATAGCTTCCATTTGAAGGGGAATAGCCATTTTAAGATGGAGATAGAAAAGCATGAAGGGCGTAATGCTCAGCTTGCTTAAAATGAACTTTTGAAAAAGCGAGATTTTCAAAGTGTTTACTTGAATACAAATAAGATGGAAAGAGATGATAAAAAAAAGATAGAGAAGTTGAAGGCTCGTGTCTGCGGCTAGCATGAGTTTGCCTACTGCGATGATAATAGTTGCAATAGTAGCGGGGCCTACACCTGAAAATAAGTTTAAAATTAAGATAATGTTGACGAGCATGTCGGTATAAACGCCGTAATCTGTACCTGGCAAGCCACGCAAAATAAAGTACAAACCTAAAACACCATAATACATGCCGATAAAATAACGGATGATATGGTGTTGCCAATTATTAATAAACCAATTTGGTTTTCTTTCGCGAAGTGAACGTAAAATCATACCGTGAAAAAATAGAGCGGATAAAAAAAGTGCCAAACTGGACCATAACGAGTCAATCATATTCCACATAAAAAAAAGCTCCCTTTTTGTAATTCGTACGGGAATTCAGTAAAATAAAAAGATACGGTTAATTCAGAAGGCTAGTCACGGTGCTATTCTGATGATTTAATACATTTATCATATTATTACAAATTAACATATTGTTGTCAATATATGCAAAGGAAGGATAACATGCAGCCAAATGATGCTTTTTTTGAAACTTCAGATACTCTAGTTCAACTTGTCAAAAAACGGAGTGAACACTTGGCGCTGGAAGGCTTTGTAAAAGGTCGTGGTCCCAAAAAACCGCAAGTGATGCTAATTGGGGAGGCGCCGGGTGAAACAGAAATTCATAATTCAATCCCGTTTAGCGGCCGAGCGGGCGCTGAACTAATGAAGTCACTTGAGAGAGCTTTCTTAACGCGTGAGGACGTTTATATAACGAGCGCCGTTCGAAGTCGGCCTTTTAAAGACGTTTACAAGGTGGATGCGAAGTCCGGGGAGCGCGTTTTGAAGCGTTACAATCGTACGCCGAATCAGAAGGAGATTGATGCGCACGCCCCGATTCTTGATGACGAATTGCGGCACATTGAACCGAAAATTATTCTGACAATGGGGAACATTGCTTTAAGACGAATGCTTGGGGGGAAAATAGCGGTTCCAGATGTGCGAGGTCAGCGCCTTTATGTACCTGCACGCGAACTGGTTACGCCTGGTAACCGGAAGTACCAGGATACGGAGCGGAAATTTCGGATGATGGCAACGTTTCATCCGGCGAGTATTTTTTACAATCGAAAATTATTGCCGCTTATTGAAGCTGATTTTGATGCGCTTCGGGTGTGGCTAAAGGAGATTACGACATGAAAATAGCGGTTGTTGGCGCTGGCATTGTTGGTGCGAGTGCGGCCTATCATTTGGCGAAATGGGGACATGAGACGACGATTATTGAGGATAAGGCGCCTGGGCAGGCGACGGAACATGCGGCGGGGATTATTTGTCCGTGGCTTTCAAAACGGCGGAATAAGATTTGGTATGAGCTCGCGAAACATAGCGCTGCTTTTTATCCGCAGCTATCAAGAGAACTGGCGGGGTTTTCTGTGGATTCTGGATACAAACAAGTTGGCACGCTTGCGCTTCGGGGAAATGAAATGGCGCTCGATGCTTTGTTTGCGCTTGCGAAGGAGCGGCGCGTGTCGGCACCTGAAATGGGCGAGGTGATTCGTTTACAAGAAGCGAATGTGAAAAAGCGGTTTCCGCTCGTGCAGCCTGGTTTTGGGGCGGTTTTCGTGAGTGGCGGCGGGCGTGTGAATGGCGCACGGATTCGTGACGCGCTTTTAGACGGGGCGAAACGAAACGGTGCAGTGAAAATGGAGGCGCACGGTAAGGTGAACGCGGCAGGGGCGCTTTTTGCAGGAGAAGAAGAAGTTGCTTTTGATAAAATTGTGCTGGCAGCTGGCGCTTGGATGCCGCGATTCTTGGAGCCACTTGGTTTTGAGGCGGATGTTTTGGCGCAAAAAGGGCAAATTGTGACGATGACTTTTGCTGAGAAAACGGACGACTGGCCAGTTATTTTGCCGCCAGCTGCGAAGAGTATTGTGCCGTTTGATGCGGGGCAAATCATGCTTGGGGCCACACATGAAAAAGAAGCCGGCTTCGACCGTGAGCCTACGGAAGCCGGCTATGAGGAAATCATTCGAGAGCTCGCGCCGTTTATTCAGCTGGAAGGCGCACAGACGAGCACAATTTCGGTTGGAACTAGGCCATATACGCCTGATTTTACACCGTTCATTGGTCAAATCGGGGACACGCCAATCTATGTGGCAAATGGCTTAGGGGCATCAGGTTTAACAACGGGTCCTTTTGTTGGAAAACTAATTGCTGAGTGCGCGCTAGGTGAACCGGTTTCGCTGGATATCAC
This sequence comes from Listeria goaensis, assembly GCF_900186125.1. Lineage (GTDB taxonomy): Bacteria > Bacillota > Bacilli > Lactobacillales > Listeriaceae > Listeria > Listeria goaensis. The sequence goes on from NZ_FYBQ01000001.1 coordinate 14,591, forward strand.
ACGTTTTGACCCAGCGAATTATATCCGAAAGCGCTAATAAAGCGGATTTTTATTTTCATCCAGCGTAAAGCCTTCCCCCATCACATCATGGACGACGCTGACAGAAACGAAAGCGTGTGGGTCGACGGCTTCGATAATATTTTTAAGTTGGATAATTTCGTTTTTTGCAACGACGATATAAAGCACATCTTGGTCAAGTTTGGAAAAGCCGCCGCGACCTTCTAAAATGGTGACACCGCGGTTCATTGCGAGCATGACGTGAGTTGCGATGGCGTTGTTGTCTTTCGAGATTATCATGGCTCCGCGTGCGGCATACGCGCCTTCTTGGACGAAATCAATAACGCGCGCGCCAATGAAGACGGCAACAAGAGTATACATGACTTGTCTAATGTCTAAATAAGAGAGTGAGGCCGTTAAAACAAGTGCATCGATGACGAATAATGTGCGCCCCATGCTAATCCCTTTTTTAAAGTGGAGCAATTTCGCGATAATATCGCTACCGCCTGTTGTCCCGCCGTAGCGAAAGACGAGCCCGAGTCCAACACCAGTGAAACTGCCTGCAAATAAAGCGACGAGCAGTAAATCTGTGTGCAAATCGAGTGTAAACGGGATGCGCTGAAAAATCCATAAGAAAAGTGATAGGCTAATGGTGCCGATACCACTGTAAAGAAAGGTACGAAATCCTAAAATACGCCAGCCTAAAAGGAAGAGTGGAACGTTTAGGATAAGGTTTGAATAGGCGGGATCGATATGGAAGAAGTGTAACAAAAGGAGTGTAATCCCTGTTAAACCGCCTTCACCGAGTCCGTTTTGAATATTAAAATTGACAAGACCAAATGCATAAATGGCTGTGCCAAGCAAGATGAAAAGAATATTTTTAACCCGAAGTGTTTTGAACATAATCTGCTCCTTTCAAGATTTTTAGAATAACGTTATAATAATACTATTAGTGTACCAAAAAATGGGAGGTAAAGCGCGTGACAAAGACGATAAGAGAGATGCAACATGAAGTAGATGCTTTTATTGGACAATTTGAAGAAGGCTATTTTTCGCCACTTGCGATGATGGCAAGAATGACAGAGGAAACTGGTGAACTTGCGCGTGAAATCAACCATTACTACGGCGAAAAGCCGAAAAAATCATCAGAAGGCGAGAAAACGATTCAAGAGGAACTGGGCGATTGTCTTTTCGTACTAACATGTATGGCGAATTCGTTACATATTGATTTGGAAGAAGCGCATGACACAGTGATGCAAAAATTTGCGACACGCGACATAAATCGCTGGACGAAAAAGGAGGAAGAAAAATGATACGAGTAGCAGTATCTGGTTATAAAGGTAGAATGGGACATGAGGTCGTAAAAACGGTGTTACGAGAAAGCGACTTGGAACTTGTTGGTGTGTTAGATAAAGATCCAGTAGAAAAAAATATAAATGAATTAGCGGAATTTAGTGAACTAAATGTGCCGGTATTTGGTGATTTAGGACAGCTCCTTACCGAAGTGAAGCCAGAAGCTGTTGTGGACTTTACGATGCCAAGTGTGGCGTATTCTAATACGAAAAAAATTATTGAGCATGGGGTACGCGCGATTGTTGGCACAACTGGATTTTCGCCCGAGCAAATCGAAGAACTGACAAAGCTTGCTGCGGATAAAAAAATCGGCAGTTTGATTGCCCCTAATTTTGCTGTTGGTGCTGTTTTGATGATGCAATTTGCTGAAAAAGCGGCGGCGTATTTTCCAAATGTTGAAATTATCGAGCTCCACCATGATAAAAAGTTAGATGCCCCGAGCGGAACCGCGGTAAAAACGGCGGAAATGATTTCCAAAACACGTGAAAAGATTAAACAAGGCGCGATTGGGGAAGAAGAAACTATTCAAGGTGCTCGCGGTGCCGATTATGAAGGCATGCGCATTCATAGTGTTCGCTTACCGGGACTCGTCGCCCATCAAGAAGTTATTTTTGGTTCAGAAGGGCAAGGGCTGACCATTCGGCACGACTCTTATGACCGTATTTCCTTCATGTCAGGCGTTGCGCTTGCTATCCGTAAAACAGCCGAATTCGATACGCTCATTTACGGACTTGAAAATATTTTATGATGGAAGTGAAAAAAATGAATATTGCCCTGATTGCTCACGATGAAAAAAAGGAACAAATTATTGAACTTGCGCTAAGCTACAAAAATTATTTGAAGCCGCACACGCTTTTTGCAACTGGCACGACTGGAAAGCGAATCATCGAAGAAGTAGGGCTTGATGTCCATCGTTTTAAATCCGGACCGCACGGTGGTGACCAGCAAATTGGTGCGAAAATATCGGAAAATCAGATGGACTTAGTCATTTTTTTACGTGACCCATTAACAGCACAGCCGCACGAGCCAGATGTGACGGCGCTAATCAGACTTTGTGATGTATATGCGATTCCGCTTGCGACGAACATCGGGACAGCGGAAGTACTGCTTCGCGGACTTTCAAAAGGCTTTTTAGATTGGCGGAAACTACGACGTGACGACACGTTTTAAGAAACGAGAGAGAGCGATGAATCAACTATTTAAACAAGCCATTCCAGTTTTAGAAAAATTAGAAGCGGCAGGATATGAGGCGTATTTTGTCGGTGGTTCAGTGCGTGATACGCTCCTAGACCGCGAAATTGATGATATTGACATTGCCACAAGCGCTTTCCCGGAAGAAGTGAAATTGCTTTTTCCGGCTACATATGACACCGGCATCGAACACGGGACGATTACGGTTCGCTATGAAACGGAATATTATGAAGTGACAACGTTTCGTACAGACGGGAAATACGAGGACTTCAGACGCCCGACAGACGTTACGTTCGTGCGTTCGCTAGAAGAGGATTTACTGCGTCGTGATTTTACGATGAATGCCATTGCGATGGATAAAAACGGGGTGTACCATGACCCATTTCACGGGCGCGATGCGATTCGCATGAAAATGATTTGTGCGGTAGGAGATGCAAAAACGCGCTTCCACGAGGACGCTCTCCGAATGATGCGCGCAGTTCGCTTCGTCAGCCAACTTGGTTTTGCGCTTGAAGCTGAAACGAAAGCGGCGCTCATTTCGGAAGTGGGCCTTCTAACGCATACTGCTACGGAACGGAAAGCTGTGGAGTGGGTTAAATTGATGCGCGGGGCTTTTCGGAAAGACGCCCTCCAAGTCGTGCTGCAAGCTAACATGGAAAACTATTTGCCGCAACTTGCTGGCAGAAAATCGGAACTTGCCGAGCTTTGCGCGTTTCATTTTACGGATAATCCGACAGAAGAGGAAATTTGGCTCGCGCTGCTCCTTGCTGTTCGGCCGAATGAGGCGGTTTCATTTTTGAAAGCTTGGAAGTTGCCAACAAAGCGCATTCAGCTCGTAACGGCTGCGTATGTACTCATTCTAGATGATGTTTCTTGGAATCCGCTAACTGTATTTCAAGCTGGGTCTACTTTAGTCGATTTAGTTGAAGCGGGACGCGCGTTTTATTCAGGAGAGAAAAAAGTGGCTGATGCACTTGAAATTTACGAAAAGTTGCCGATTAAATCTCGGCGGGAGCTTGCGATTTCGGGAACGGAACTAATGGAAATGTTCGGCAAACCGGGCGGCTTATGGCTGCGGGAATTGCTTTTAAAGATTGAGCGGGCGATTGTTTTTCGGGAAGTGGAAAATGAAGAGGAAGCGATTCGGAGGTGGTTACGACGTGGCTAATCAAAATCGAGAGAAATTGCTCGCGCTTTTTGCGAAGCGTCAAGGTGAGTTTTTGTCGGGGCAGCAAATTGCAGATTTACTTGGTTTATCGCGCACGGCGGTATGGAAACATATGGAAAGTCTGCGAAATGAAGGTTTTGAAATTGAAGCGGTTCGAAATAAAGGTTATCGCCTAGTTAAAAATAGCGATTCCTTTTCAAAAGACAGCATTTTAATTGGCTTGCATACGAAATTTATGGGGCAAAAACTGTATTTTTACGATGAAGTCGATTCGACGCAATTTGTGGCGCATCAAAAAATTAGCGAGGGTGCTACGAGTGGCACGGTTGTGGTTAGCGAGTTGCAAACAAGCGGCAAAGGTCGCCTAGCGCGCGTCTGGGATTCGCAAAGCGGCAAAGGTATTTGGATGAGTGTCATTTTAAAGCCGCAAATTGCGATGCAAAAAGTGCCACAGTTTACGTTCATCGCTTCGCTCGCGGTGGCAACAGCGATAGAGGAAATCACGAAACTCGAACCGCAAATTAAATGGCCAAACGATATTTACATTGGCCGACAAAAAGTGTGCGGTGTTTTAACAGAAATGCGCGCTGAAGCGGCTTCTGTTGAGGCGGTCATCATCGGCATCGGCATCAATGTCAATCAAATGACGTTCCCAGTGGAGATTCAAGAAAAGGCGACTTCGCTTGCGCTCCAGGCGGGGCATGCTATTTCGCGCACGGCGCTCATTCAAGAAATTTTAAAACAGCTTGAAAAATATTACCAGCTGTTCATGGCGGAAGGATTCCGTCCGATTAAGCTACTTTGGGAAGACAAGGCGATTCCTTTTGGGGAAAAAATTACGGTTTCGACGATGCAAGGACAACTGGCTGGCTTTGCCGAAGGAATTTCAGATGACGGTGTTTTGCTCGTTCGTGACGAATCAAACGTACTGCACCAAATTTATTCAGCGGATATTGATTTCAACTCCTAAAATTGTTTTTCTGCTACGGAAAATTAGAAAATCAAGCCGAATGGTTTGGTGAAATTGAATTTTGTGGGGCTAGACCCTTTAGAAAATGCTAAACTTAGCATTTTCTTTTTTTACAGAGATTGTGTAAAATGAAAATGAATTAGGAGGTTGGACATGAAAAAAATCATGCTGTTTGTTGGTGTTTGTGTGTTAGGGTTGGTTCTTTCGGCCTGTTCGCAAACGGAAGAAAAAAAAGCGGTGGAAAAGGAAAAGACGGAAAAAACAAGTGAAGCTGCGAAAGCTTTTTTAACGACAATTGGAACGAGCGAATTTGCGGATAAAAAAGATGGCTTTGTTTATGTAGGACGCCCGTCTTGTGTGGATTGCCAAGCTTTTCAACCGATTTTAAAAGAAGTACTTCAAGAGGAAAATTGGCCGGAGAAAATGGCTTATTATAATACAGATGCGGCAAGTAAAGAAAATCGTGACAAAATGATGGACTTGCTGAAAGGAATGGATATTGATTCTGTGCCTACAATGGTTTATTTGAAAGATGGCAAAGTGGCATCTAAATTTTTAGGGAACGATAGTAAGGCCGATTTAAAAACATGGCTGGAGAAAAATATGTAAAAAAATCGCAAGGCTCTTAAATTTGCCTGCCCTAGCCTCGATTTAGGCGAGGGCTTTTTTAAGTAAGTGTACTTTATAGCGATGTACAAATATGCTAAACTAACAGAGGAAGCAAAGACAATGATCGTATTCGGATGAAACGATACCGTAAAGCTTCTTTTTCAACTTAATTTTTGCCGTGATTCATTTATGAACATGGACGAAAGGATGCGTTAAAATGAAAACTCCAATTGATTTTTTGAACATGAAGCAAAAGCAAGAAAAAATAACGATGCTGACTGCTTATGATTACCCTTCTGCCAAAAATGCGGAAGCCGCTGAAATCGACATGATTTTAGTTGGTGACTCGCTTGGCATGACGGTGTTAGGTTACGATTCAACAATTCCAGTGACGCTCTCGGATATGATTCACCATACAAAAGCGGTGAAACGCGGGGCGAAAAATACATTTGTTGTGACCGATATGCCGTTTATGACGTACCACGGGACAGAAAGCGAAACGGTAGAACGCGCGCGGACACTCATTCAAGAAAGTGGTGCAAATGCGGTGAAACTGGAAGGTGCTGGTGATGTTGTGCGACATATTGCGGCACTGACGACGGCTGGGGCACCTGTTGTCGCGCATCTTGGTTTGACGCCTCAGGCTATTGGACTTACAGGAAGCTACAAAGTCCGTGCAAAATCGCAAGAAGAGGCTAAGAAATTGTTAGACGATGCTAAAAAGATAGAGGCAGCAGGTGCTATTGCGCTCGTTTTAGAGGCGATTCCCAAACAGCTTGCTGAGCAAGTGACGAAAAATATAAGTATCCCAACAATTGGGATTGGCGCAGGTGCTGGAACTGATGGGCAAGTACTGGTCTATCATGATGTCATCGGGTATGGTATTTCGCGGCGCGCTAAATTTGTGAAGGCTTATGCGGAAGTTGATGAGCTGATTGAAAAGGCACTTACTACTTATGTGCAAGATGTCAAAACGCAAGCTTTTCCAGAAGAGAGCCATAGCTTTACGATGAATGAAGAAGAGCTAAAAGGCTTATACGGGGGAAAATAAGATGAAAATTGTACGCACAAAAACGGAACTCCGCGAAACGCTTCGTGCGGTGGACTCGAAATCGGTTGGCTTCGTTCCAACGATGGGCTATTTACATGTTGGTCATCTTATGCTCGTTCGGGAAGCAAGGCGAGAAAATGAAGTGGTTGTGATGAGCATTTTTGTGAATCCGACGCAATTTGGGCCGAATGAAGATTTAGATACCTATCCGCGTGATGAAAAACGCGATATTGAACTGGCAGAAGGAGCCCACGTGGATATTCTCTTTTTGCCGAGTGTCGCGGAAATGTATCCGGTGGAATTATCAACGGCGCTGCATGTTACAAAGCGTGTTGATGTGCTTGACGGGGCGAAACGGCCGGGTCATTTTGATGGCGTCGTTACTGTATTGCTCAAACTATTCCATCTTGTTGGCCCCGACCGTGCTTATTTTGGGCAAAAAGATGCCCAGCAAGTTGCGGTTGTGGAAGGACTTGTTCGTGATTATTTTCTACCGATTACCATTCGGCGTGTAGCGACGGTGCGCGAACAAGATGGCCTCGCGAAAAGCAGTCGAAATGTCAATTTATCCACCGCTGAACGAAATGAGGCGCCGATTATTCATCAAGCCCTTTTAGCTGGGAAGAAACGCATTTTGGAAGGCGTAAACGATGAGGCTGTCATTTTAGCCGAGGTACGAGCGGTTCTTGGAAATGTGGCGCAGAAAGTGGACGACTTGGCGCTCTACGAATATCCTGATTTTACTGCGGTGTCTGATTTCTCAAATTCGCTTATTTTAGCCATAGCAGTGCAGTATGAAAAGGCGCGTTTAATTGATAACGAAATTATAAAGCGAGGTGAGTATGATGCTTAGAACGATGATGCATGCGAAAATTCACCGCGCGACGGTTACGGAAGCGAATTTAAATTATGTGGGGAGCATTACGATTGATGCGGCGCTTTTAGAGGCGACGGGCTTACTGCCAAACGAAAAAGTACAGATTGTGAACAATAATAACGGTGCGCGTTTAGAGACCTACATTATTGCGGGTGAAAAAAATAGTGGTGTAATTTGTTTAAACGGGGCGGCAGCTAGGCTTGTGTCACCCGGGGATATCGTTATTATTATGGGCTATGGTTTGTTTGAAACGAACGATGCCAAAACGATGACGCCGAAAGTGATTGTGTTAGATGAAAACAATCAAATTGTAGAACGACTTTACGAAGAAAAAGCGAATACAACGTTGTAAAAAAACAAGTGGAACTGGTTTTAGGAAGGTGAATCATATGGGACGAAAGTTAAAAAAATATGTAGTGGTCGATTTAGAAACGACAGGAAATCAGGCATCAAGAGATGACCGAATCATTCAATTTGCTGCCACGCTAGTGGAAGGAAAACAAATTGTAGAGACTTTTTCAACCTATATCAATCCTTTAAAGCCAGTTCCGCCTTTTATTCAGGAATTGACGGGGATTACGCCAGATGATTTATCTGATGCGCCGCTGTTTGAAGATGTGGCGGATACGATTTTGGCGCTTCTGGATGATACGATTTTTGTGGCGCATAATGTGAATTTTGATTGGACTTTTTTGCAAAAGGAAATGCGCCGTGCGGGTAGGCCACTTAGTAAAATGAAGTTGCTTGATACGGTGGAAATGGCGCGTATTTTATATCCGTCTGTCGATAGTTATAAATTGCAGGATTTAGCTGATGAGTTTGGTTTTATTCATGAAAATCCACATAAAGCCGATAGTGATGCTTTGGTAACAGCGGAATTGTTTCTTCAGTGCGTGGAGAAGTTGGAGAGTTTACCGGTTTCGGTGATTCGGAAGATGACGACGATTGCCCAGCCGTTAAAAACGCATTTGCCGGAACTTTTCTTTGAGATTGAGATGAAAAAAGACCGCCAAGCTGAGCCGCTTCCTGAAAAATGGCTGGAACATCGTGGTTTAGTTTTGCGTAAAAAAAATATTCGTAAGCCGATTTATCGTACAGAAGATAAATTGGATTTTCCAAAAAGTGAGGAAGAAAAACTTGCGTTATTTAAACGTGCGGGCGCCCCTTTATATGCGAGAAGTGGTCAATTTGAGATGATGAACTTGGCGTTTCAGGCGATGCAAACAGGGCGCCATGCGCTTATTGAAGCAGGAACTGGGATTGGAAAATCATTAGGTTATTTTTTGCCGTCAATTTATTTTGCGAAACAAAAAGAGTTGCCTGTTATTATTAGTACATATACCAACCTTTTGCAAACCCAACTTTATGAAAAAGATGTCCCGCTTGTGTCAAAATTAACTGGATTTGATGTGCAAGCTTCGCTGTTAAAAGGGAGAGATCATTATTTAAATTTATTTAAATTTGAGCAATTGCTTCATGAAAGCGATCCGCAGTACGATGTTGTCGTGACGAAATTAAAACTGCTCGTTTGGCTTACGGAAACAGAAACGGGTGACATTGATGAAGTCAATTTATCGAGTGGTGGCGAGCTGTTTTGGAACAGAATGAAGCATACTGGTTGGTACCTTTCTGAAACGAAAGATCCGTGGATTGCTTTTGATTTTTACAAATTTAGTTTGGAGCAGGCGCGCCATGCCGACCTAGTCATTGTGAATCATGCTTTACTTCTTTCCGATCACTTCAATGGGAAAAAATTATTGCCAGCATATTCTTTCGCAGTTATTGATGAGGCGCATCATTTTGCGGAGAGCGCTCGCATGCAGAAGAGCTTTTACTTGTCTTACCGAAAAGTGAAGTATTTCTTGAATCAACTTGGAACGCTCGAAAAATATTCACTTCTTAGTCGCTTAGAAATGGTCTTTCCAGCAGAAGAGAGTTTGTTTGATTTAGACATCGCCCAGTTGAAACTGACAGAAGCAACAGATATTTTATTTAGTTTGTTACATGCGGAACTATTAAATAGTCGCGGTGCTAAAAAAGAACTCGTTTTAATTGAAAATGAACAAAAAATTCATTTTGATGACACATTAAAATATGCGGCTGAAAATGTTCTCGTACTGTTCCGTGAAGTGGAACGGAATATCGAAACGCTTCTAAAAAAAGGGAAGCAAGAAGAAACGGACTTAAAAGAAGCGGAAACGGCTTTTGTTGAGGAAGTGTATTCTTTCTTACTTGATTGGAAAACAATGCGGGAGGATTTTGCTTGTTTACTAAATGAGAATCAGCCTGTCATGACGATTTCTCTTGAGGCGGACAAAAACGGGGCGTTGCCGAGTTTGCGTATTGTTGGTACGCTTATGGAGGTGGAGAGGGCGCTTCAAGAGGACTTTTTTGAACAAAAAGAAAGCGTCATTTTGACGTCTGCCACGCTTTCTGTCAATCATGATTTTTCCTACATAAAAAAAGCACTTGGTCTTGAGGAAAGTGACTTGTTAGAGGCGAAAATTCCATCGCCGTTCCAGTACGAGGAAAATGCGCGGATTTTGATTCCGCAAGATATGCCGCAAATTAAAGGGACGCCTGTTTCGGATTATGCGAAGGCGCTGGCTGATTATTTGAGTGATGTGGCGCTTTGTACGGACGGACGCATGCTTGTTTTATTCACGGCAACCGAGATGTTGCGCGAAACGCTACGCTTCATGAAGGGGAAAGAGGCACTTGCGGAATATATGATTCTCGCACAAGGCGTGTCTGCGGGAAGTCCTGCCCGGCTAACGAAACAATTTCAACTGTTTGAAAAAGCAATTCTGCTTGGGACGACGAGCTTTTGGGAGGGGATTGATATTCCGGGCGAAGATTTATCTTGTCTGGCTATTGTGCGCTTACCGTTTGCACCGCTCGAAGATCCATATACGAAAGCTCAAATTGCTCTCCGTAAAGAACGCGGGGAGAACGCCTTTCAAACGTATTCGTTACCGGAAGCCGTATTGCGCTTTAAGCAAGGCTTTGGGCGTTTAATTCGCCGCGAAACGGACCGTGGAATTATTTTAGTGTTCGATAACCGAATTGATACGACGAAATTTGGTCAATCTTTTTTAAACTCTATTCCGAAAGTTCCTACGAAAAAAGGCGATAAAACAGTTCTTTTAAGCGAAATTGCTGACTTTTTTAAGTCAGAATAATAATAAAGCTTCAAAAAAAAGCAGCAAATTGCTATAATAGGAACATATTGAAACTTAGCCATTTTGGCAATTAAAGAATAGAAATGAGCGAATAGATTTGCAAAAACGAAAAAACAGGCGAAAAATCGCCCGATATATTCTCATTCCAGTCAGCATTTTGGTAGTTTTAGGACTCGCTTTCTTTTGGTTTTTGCATAGTGCTGAAAAGCCAATTAAAAAAGATGAGCAAGCGGCGCTAGACCGAATAAGCGGCAGCGTAGATTTGAAATCGCACGATGATTTTTATTTGTACAATGGACCAAAAGAAACGTATTATGTTTTAACCGGGAAAAATAAAGCTGGAAAAGACATTATTGTTTGGGTGCCGAAGAAAAAATCGGGCGAAGTTTTAGTCAAATATGCGTCTGATGGTATAAGCGAACAACAAGCGCGAGATATTGTGCAAAAAGAGAAGAAGCCGCGCAAAATTTTAAACGTAACACTTGGTATGGAAGAAGGCGTCCCAATTTGGGAAGTCAGCTATTTAGATAAAAACGATAATCTTGGTTACTACGACATGTCTTTCAGCGAAGGAGAATGGCTAAGACAAATCGAAAATTTATAAGAGGAGGAGCAAAAAATGGACTTACCTTTGTCTAAACGCGTGCAGGAAGTAGCACCTTCACCGACGCTTTTTATTACGGCAAAAGCGAAAAAAATGAAACAAGATGGTATTGATGTCATTGGCCTCGGCGCAGGAGAACCCGATTTCAACACGCCGGAAAATATCATTCAGGCAGCTTATAAGTCCATGAAAGATGGCTTTACGAAATACACCCCATCAACAGGAATTCCCGAGTTGAAAAAAGCCATCGTTCAGAAATTAGAACGTGACCAAGATGTGCGTTATACAGAAGACCAAATTTTCGTAGGAACGGGAGCGAAACACGTTTTATATTCTGCCTTCCAAACGATTTTAAATCCGGGAGATGAAGTGATTATCCCTGTTCCTTATTGGGTTACTTATCCGGAACAAGTCAAACTTGCCGGCGGCGTGCCTGTTTTTGTTGAAACAGGATTCGATGCTGATTTTAAAATGAATCCAGCTAGTTTTGAACGAGCAATTACGGCGAGAACGAAAGCGGTGCTATTAAATTCGCCAAACAACCCAACTGGCATGTGCTATTCAAAAGCCGAATTAAAGGCGCTTGCAGCTATTGCCGTCAAACACAATTTATGGATTGTATCTGATGAAATCTATGAAAAACTATATTACGGCGACCCGGCGGATGTGGTTTCCGTTGCGAGTCTTAGCCCGGAAATTTATGCGCGCACAATTTTAATTAATGGTGTTTCAAAAGCGTATTCCATGACCGGCTGGCGTATCGGTTATGCTGCGGCAAATGCCGACGTCATTCGGGGCATGGGCAAACTAGCGGATCATATGACGAGTAATCCAACTGCAAATGCGCAGTACGCGGCGATTGAAGCCTATAACGGGAGCCAGGAAGTGCCGGAGAAAATGTATCAGGCGTTTTCGGATCGCATGGCGCGATTTTACCCGCAGTTAGAAGAAATACCCGGCTTTAAACCGAAAAAACCAGATGGTGCTTTTTATTTCTTTATTGACGCGCACGAAGCGGCCGCGCGAAAAGGCTATCCAAGCGTGGATGCGTTTGTGGAAGCTTTGCTGACGGAAGCACTCGTGGCCGTTATTCCGGGATCAGGGTTTGGCATGCCGGATTATATTCGGATTTCCTATGCGACAGATCCAGCGCTGTTCCAAGAAGCAATAAATCGAATCAAAGACTTTATGAATCAATAGGGAGTGTACATGGTGAAAATTACAATTAATCAAGTGAAAGATTATGTAGGACAAGAAGTTACAATTGGTGTTTGGCTCGCAAATAAACGTTCCAGCGGCAAAATTGCCTTTTTACAAATGCGTGATGGAACTGCCTTTATGCAAGGTGTTGTTGTGAAGGCGGAAGTGCCAGAAGACATTTTCACACTGGCAAAAGGCATGACGCAAGAAACGAGTTTTTATGTAACGGGGGTCATTCAAGAAGATAGTCGTTCTTCGTTTGGTTATGAAATGACTGTTCAAAATATTGAAGTGATTTCAGAAGCACACGATTATCCGATTACACCGAAAGAACATGGTACGGAATTTTTAATGGACCATCGCCATTTATGGTTGCGTTCCAATAAACAACACGCGATTATGAAAATCAGAAATGAAATTATCCGCGCATCTTACGAGTTTTTCAACAAAGAAGGTTTTATTAAGGTGGATCCGCCAATTTTAACAGGCAGCGCACCGGAAGGCACAACGGAATTGTTCCACACGAAATATTTTGATGAAGATGCTTATTTATCGCAAAGTGGACAACTTTACATGGAAGCAGCCGCAATGGCACTTGGAAAAGTGTTTTCATTTGGTCCAACATTCCGCGCTGAAAAATCCAAAACGCGTCGCCATCTTATCGAGTTTTGGATGATTGAACCAGAAATGGCCTTCTATACGTTAAAAGATAGTCTTGAAGTGCAAGAAAAATATGTCGCATTTCTTGTAAAATCCGTTTTAGACAACTGCGCTATTGAACTTGAACGTCTTGGTCGTGATACAGCCGTTCTTGAAAAAATGACGGCGCCATTCCCGCGGATTACGTATACAGATGCGATTACACTTCTTAAAGAAAAAGGTTTTGATGATATTGAATGGGGCGAAGATTTTGGTGCACCGCATGAAACCGCGATTGCCGATAGCTTTGAAAAACCTGTCTTCATCACGCATTATCCAAAAGGCATCAAACCTTTCTACATGCCAGAAGACCCTGAAAACAGCGAAGTCGTTCTCTGTGCGGATTTAATCGCACCAGAAGGATACGGCGAAATCATCGGTGGTTCCGAGCGTATTCACGATTTAGATTTAATGCTTTCTCGTGTAAAAGAATTCGGTCTAGATGAAGAAGCTTACAGCTGGTATATCGACTTGGCACGTTACGGTTCCGTACCGCATTCTGGTTTTGGACTTGGATTAGAGCGCACAGTAGCTTGGATTTCTGGCACTGAACACGTTCGCGAAACCATCCCATTCCCACGTCTATTGAATCGTTTATATCCATAAAAATAAATGACATGCAAAAATAGCGAAACCCAGAAGGTTTCGCTATCAGCTTGTAGAAAAACTCTAAACTTTAAGCCAAACAAAACGTACCACGCACAATCAGATTGATGACAAATGGTGAGATTCTTACGCATGAGTACCGCACCGGAGCGTACTTGAGTAAGTGATGACTGAAAACAGGAAGGGCGTAGTTTGCCCGACCATGTGAGAAGTTAGGCGAAGCGGAACGGAACGGAGGCTTTAACGACGAAGATTGCTGTTTGTCATCAGTCTGTAGCGAAACCTAGGAGGTTTCGCTATTTTTATGTCCAAAATGAAACTTTCCCGCATTTTCTTATTTTTTTCGTCTATGCTATAATTTTATGTGAGGTGTTTTGGATGGAAAAAAATGAATTAAGTGCGTGGATGACAGAAGGCTTTGTCACATTACCGCAAATTCTTATTAAACATTATACGAAATTAAATATAGACGAAACGGAATTTATGCTTGTTTTGCAAATTGAAGCGTTCCGTGTGAGCGGGAATTCGTTCCCTAGTATTAGCGAGCTGACCGAGCGAATGGGGACATCATTTGAGCGGGTGACGCGATTGCTCGAATCGCTTGTTAGGAAGGGCAACTTGGCCATTTTAGCACAGGAAAATAAGCTGGCTCATGAGGTTTATTCTTTAGAACCGTTGTATCAAAAACTTGCCGCTTTTTTAGCAAATGAAGAACTTACGAATCAAAAGGAAGCGGTTAACGAGGCAGAAACGCATATTTACCGCACGTTTGAATCCGAGTTTGGTCGGCCGCTCTCCCCGCTTGAAGCCGAAATGCTATCGGGCTGGTTGGACCAAGATCACTTTGCTCCGGAATTAATTCGTGAGGCGCTAAAAGAGGCGGTTATTTCACAGAAACTCAATTTTCGTTATATCGACCGGATTTTATTAAACTGGAAAAAAGAGCAAGTGAAAACGGTAGAAGACGCGCGACGTATTGCTGAAAATTTCCATCAGAACGGGCGAACTGGAATTACGACAAATCGAAGTGATATTCAAAAAAGTAAGGACTCCATTCCGCTGTATGACTGGCTAGAAAATCGAAAAGGGTGATGGACACGTGTTAAATAAAAAGCAAACGGTAATGTGCATTCAGGAAATGGCAAAAATGTTTCCTAATGCGCATTGTGAGCTCGTACATAAAAATACATTCGAGCTTTTAGTCGCAGTTGTACTATCCGCACAGTGCACAGATAATTTAGTAAATAAGGTCACGGCTTCTTTGTTTGAAAAATATCATACGCCCGAGGATTATTTGGCGGTTCCACTTCAAGAGCTAGAAGATGATATCCGCTCAATTGGGCTTTACCGCAACAAAGCAAAAAACATTCAAGGTTTATCAAAGCGCTTATTAGAAGTATTTAACGGCGAAGTACCAAGCACACATGCGGAATTAGAAAGCTTACCTGGTGTCGGCCGAAAAACGGCGAATGTCGTCTTATCAGTCGGATTTGGCGTCCCTGCAATGGCCGTAGATACACATGTTGAGCGCGTTACAAAACGCCTCGGAATATGCCGCTTAAAAGACTCTGTTGTCGAAGTGGAAGAAACTTTGAAACGTAAATTGCCTGAAGAGATGTGGTCAGATGCGCACCACGATTTGATTTTCTTTGGACGCTATCATTGTAAGGCGAGAAAACCAGAGTGCCCAACATGTCCGCTCCTTTTTATTTGCCGTGAAGGGAAGAAACAAGCGAAAGCGAGAGGTTTTGATGGTTAAATTTCAATATGTCGAGGAACTCCAGCACGTTGCATTTCCTGCGCCGAACGTGAATATCAACGCCTTTGACGAAGAATCGATATTCGTTGCGGGCTGTCCTTTTTGGCAAGAAACCTTATTTTATACGAAAAACGAGGGTGTGCAACCATGGGCAAATGATGCCGAAAAAGCCTGTCGTAAACTCACCAAACAAATGACAGCCATTCTAAGCGCCATGGAAGCAAAATTTCGCGCACATGAAAAGCCCGACTCCTACCTCGTTCAAGATGCACTTGGCATTTTCTTGACCATTCTTTTTTGGAGTAACAGAAAGCCTGTCCGATTAGAAAATTTAAATGAAGCGCTAAGCGAACTGTCCATTAAGCCGCTAAATCTTGAAGAACGACTCGAATATTGTCTAATGCGCGCCCATACATTTCCAGGATTTAAGCAATTAAACGAGCTTTTGCTAGAACAGCGAAAATTAATTGCTAAGCATAAGTAAAAAAAGAAGTATAGCAGATAGCTATACTTCTTTTTTATTAGTTACTTGGAGGATCCCCATTGGCGTTGTCCCCGTTATTATTGCCAGGATTATTTCCATTCTGGTTATTGTTTGTCGCGTCGTCATTTGCGCTAGCATTTGCAGGTATTGCAACAGATGTTGTCGCGGCGCTGCTTCGTTTATTATCCTTTATTGCTACAACGCTAATGTTGACCGTACTTCCCGGGCTCATTCCACTAACCGTAATCGAAGTGGTTGTGACCGTTGATTTTTGACCATTTACGGTCACTTCATAAGTGGCGCCTTCAACAGCTCCCCAACTTGCGGAAACTTGTTTAGTCGCTGTATTGTAAGATGCTGAGATGCCACTTGGTGCTGCAAGAGGTTTATTTTTTTCCTCTTCAGCCTTCTTCTTCTCTTCCTCAGCTTTTTTCTTCGCTTCCTCTTCAGCTTTCTTCTTCGCTGCTGCTTCCTTTTCTTTATCCGTTGTTGAAGCCGTTTTGCTTGGTGCTGTGCCAGCAATAAATAACTCATTCGTTACTTTGTCGCTTGGCGTACCAGCAGCCGCACGAACAGGAGGATTAGAGCCTTTTAGAATCGGAATAGATACAACGTTACTAGGTGCTTTAAAGTCGGCAGTTGTTTTATTAGCTGAAACATGACTCATTAATTTACTAAACATGCGTTGCGATATTTTTTGCTCATTTGGAGATAAATAATTTTTCAAGCTGTCATAACCAGTCCAAACGGCGATGGTGTAATTCGTTGAGTAGCCAGCAAACCACGCATCACGTGCCGCACCATTTGGATAATAGTATTTACTTTGTGCCGCAGCGTCAAAGTTTGTTGTCCCTGTTTTACCAGCGACTGGAACACCAGGAACAGCTGCACTTGTACCAGTACCCATCGTTAAAACATCTTTTAAAACATCAGAAGTCATATAAGCAGTAGATTCCTTCATTGCCACTTCGCTTTTCGGTTCCATATCAATCGACGTATCGCCATCAGATAGGACGATTTTGGTTACCGTATGAGGTTTGGTATAAATCCCTTGGTTCCCAAAAGCCGCGTAAGCACCAGCCATTTGAAGAGGATTCGACTCATTAGCACCAATCGCATAAGACTCATAGAACTCTTTGTAATTAAAGCCGAGTCCATCAGTGAAGGCTTTTGCCTTATCAAGTCCAACCGCCTGTAATGTCTTAAGCGCCGGAATGTTACGTGACTGGTAAAGGGCTTGCCGAACCGTTATAGGTCCTTTATAGCCAAAGTCCCAGTTGTTAATTTTAGAGCCCCCCGTGTACGTATACGGTGCGTCATCTAAAATTTGAGCAGTAGACCAATTTAAATATTCGAAAGCAGGACCATAATCAGCAATTGGTTTCATCGTCGAACCAACTTGGCGTTTAAGCTGCGTCGCATAATTGTAACCACGTGTAACATTCTCTGCCTGATTTCGCGAACCACCTATAGCTTGCACACGGCCGTTTTTCGTATCCTGTAACACAAGACCAGCTTGCATCTTATCATCCGAATACTGTACGATTTCGTTCGTATTTAACATTTTTTCCGTATACTGCTGGGCATCTTGATCAAGTGCCGTATAAATCGTTAAACCATCCGTGTAAACATCATATTCTTCCGGAATTTCACTTAAAACTTGTGTGACGTACGCATCATATTTGTACGTTTTTTCCTCACGTTCTTTTTGAGAACGCAAGCCGTCTGAAATAGGTGTTTGTTGCGCTTGTTCCATTTCTTGCTTCGTAATTTTATCATGGTTGTACATGTTTGTGAGTACTAAATCACGACGTTTTTTCGCCAGTTCTGGATCGTCATACGGATTGTAGTTGTTTGGACTTTGCGGCATACCAGCAATTAAAGCCGTTTGCCCTAAATTCAAGTCCTTCAAGTTTTTTCCGTAAAAATGTTCAGCCGCCGTTTCCATACCATGAACTCGGTCAGACATATACACTTTGTTGACGTAAATTTCAATAATATCATGTTTGCTATATTTTTCTTCAAGTTGAAGAGCTAAATAAGCTTCTTGCGCTTTACGTGCAAGCGTCTTGTTGGTGTAATCCAGATAGCTCATTTTAATGATTTGTTGCGAGAGCGTACTTGCTCCTTCCGCACCAAAGCCATTTTTAACATTCGCGATAACGGCGCCACCTAAACGAATAGGGTCGAGACCATCATGCGAGTAGAAACGCGAATCCTCTGTAGAAAGAATTGCATTTTCCAGCTGTTTTGGAATATCTTTATACTCAATATACTCACGGCGTTCTGTACCGATTTCTGCAAAGACCTTACCATCTTTATCTAAAAGTTTAGAAGATAGCGGGTCACGCAATTTTGAATCAGTGAGTTCAGGCGCGTCTTTTGCATAGACGTAAAATAAAGATGCACCAGCAGCAATACCAAAGAACGCAAAGAATAGAGCCACGAAGAATATGGATTTAAAAATCGTTTTCGCGATATTTTTTTTGGGCTTTTTCGGCTTAGCATTTGTCTTTTTGCTGCGATACTCTGATCTAGTTTGCGGTTTTTCTGCCATTCATTTTTCTCTCCTTTAATCAAATCGAACTAAAAAAGTGTGAATCTAAAATACTCAAATAGTCCAACCTTGGATTTAGACCATAGGGAATCAGTGTCGAATGCACTTTTAGCTCAGCAAGCGTGATAGATTTACGCCCACCATCTTGCATTCTTTCCCAAAACGGCAAGAAAGAGTCAAAACTTGTTAAATAAACTTCCCCAAGTGAGCTAAAAGAGGTAATGACAAAAGCAAAACCACCTTGGTTTAAAACTTGTTTCATGTGCTCCATTTGATGGGGATGAAAATTACTTAACGGAAAAGAAGTTTTGTTTTTTGTTTCTTTCGCTTCAAAATCAAGATACTTTCCTTGATAGACGCCGTTATAGTCTGTTGTTGACGGCTGCTTGAAATAGGCTTCTTTAATTGTCGCGCTACTTCGTTTTGGATAGTCAACTCTCACAATTTGAACAGGGGTGGGTTTCTTGTGAATCACTGCCCGTTCATGTGCCAAATAATAGGCATTGGTTTCATTTAAATCTTCCTCAAGCGACATACCACGTTTCCCGTAGTTTGTTTGCGGCTTCTTTTTTACAGGGGACTGGCTATTTTGATGCAGCAGATTTTTCTTTCCATTAGGATAGCCAATTGCCATATGCTCACCTCAATTATGATTATTATTCAAAATGAACCATTCTTTATTATACCAAATTAAAATGAAAATGATAGTAAATTTTGGCTAAAGCGCATACGAAAGCCTTTTCTGCTTAGTAAAAAGCGCCTTTAAAGCAGAGAAATGTTTTAAAAAGCGACTTTATGTTATCCTAGTTTAATAGAAACTTTAGGGAAAGGTGCTAAATATGGACAAACTTGTCGCGCAAACAAAGGCGCTTTTACAACAAAATGAAGAAAATTTCAAACGCTATTTAGCCAATCAAAAAGCGCAGGAAGACTTTGATTTTTATCAAGATATGAAGCCGTTTGTTGATGCCGCTAAAGAAAAATGTGAGCAATTTTTAGCGCTTGCGGTTCCTTATGTGAACAAAAACAGGCCGCTTTATTTAACAGAAACGCAACTTTTGCAGTGCACTCAGAATATTCAAATGACCGCTGTCAATTGTTTTAATGGAAAATCCTTTTATAAACATTTTCATGATCATTATGAATCATCTAAGTATACACTAGAACGCATGTTAACTGCATTAGAACGAGGTGAAAATTTAGAGTGAAATCGATTGCTATCTCGGGCTATAAGAATTTTGAATTAGGTATTTTTAAACGTGATGCCGAGGAGGCCAAGTATATCCAATTGGCGCTAAGGAAAAAATTGCTTTCCTATATAGATGAAGGTTTGGAGTGGGTCATTATTTCTGGGCAGCTTGGAACCGAGCTTTGGGCCGGGGAAGTGGTGCGTGGCTTGAAGCAAGAATATCAGGTTCAGCTGGCGATTTTAGAGCCATTTGTTGAGCAGGCGAGTAACTGGAATGAGGCGAACAAACTGTGGTATGAGGAAGTCGTTGCCGCAGCAGATTACCGGGCCTATATTACGGAGCGCCCGTATGAGAATCCCGGACAATTCGGCATGCGCGACCAGTTTATCATTGAAAACACAGGAGGCGCGCTCTTGCTTTATGATTTTGAGAAGGAAGGGTCCCCCAAATTTTTTTATGAACGGGCAAAGCACTTTTCGGAACAAAATGAGTACGCGCTCACACTAATTGATTTTTACGAGTTACAAGAAATCGTCGCCGAAACTCAAAATGATTTTTTCTAAAAAAGAAGGGTTTACATTGACAAATGTTATTAGATTTGGAAGAATAAGGATATAGATTTATTAATTAACTCGATGAAGAAACAATCATGAAATGAATAAAATTGAGGTGGATATTATGGCTGAGGAACAATTTGATTATCACTTAACAGCAAAAGAAATTTTAGAAAAAGCGTTTAAAACTGGCTTGCGTGGCTATAATCCAGAAGATGTGGATGAGTTTTTAGATATGGTCATTAAAGACTATGGAACGTTTACACGTGAGATTGAAGCTTTACAAGCGGAAAATATTCGCCTTGTGCAAGAGCTTGATAGTGCATCTGTAAAATCAGAACCGACAAGAAGTGCGTACCAAGCGCCAGCGCAAACAGCAGGTGCTACTAATTTTGATATTTTAAAACGTTTATCAAATTTAGAAAAACATGTTTTTGGAAATAAGCTAGACGACGGCGAATAAATGTGATAGTATCAGCTAGTAGAAAATTTTATTAACGTTCGGATAATCGCTGCGTTATGCAGAGGAAAGTCCATGCTCGCACGGTGCTGAGATGCCCGTAGTGATCGTGCTTGGTGAAACCATAAGCCAAGGCAAACTGATGCCAGTTTGACGGCAGGTGAATGACCTAAGTCTTTTAGATATGGTCATTGTACCTTGAAAGTGCCACAGTGACGGAGTCCTTTTAGAAATAAGAGGAGTGGAACGAGGTAAACCCCACGAGCGAGAAACTCAAACAATGGTAGGGGCACTTTTCCCGAGTAAATGAATGAGGGAAGAGACACCTTTTAAGATTGTCCATAAATGGTAAGATTCTAGAAAAAAGTGAGCACCGTACTGGAGCGTATTTTTATACGTGAACAGTGGTGCGCAAGCTTTTGACAATGAAGGTTGCTATTTATGGGCAATCTGGGTGTAGATAGATGATTATCCCTTTACTGTAACCCTGTAAGCAGTAGAGGACAGAACATGGCTTATAGAACGTTAATAGCAGGATGAAAATGAACAATTAAGGCTGTTTCAAAGGGCCACCGCATTCTTTTAATGCCTTTTACGTGTTACGTAGATGTCCTTTTGAAGCAGTTTTTTTCTTGGATAAAATAAAAAAGGATGATGACGATGAACGAATTTAATCTTGTAGCTACCGCTGCATCTGGACTTGAAGCCATTGTCGGCAAAGAAGTGAAGCGGCTGGGCTACGAACCAAAAGTTGAAAATGGGAAAGTATTTTTCAGTGGGGATAAAAGCGCGATTGCTCGTGCCAATTTATGGCTGCGCGTAGCGGACCGGGTCAAAATTGTCGTCGGTGAATTCAAGGCGACCACATTTGATGAGCTATTTGAAAAAACAAAAGCTTTGCCGTGGGAAAATTATTTACCGCTTGATGCGGCGTTTCCAGTTTCCGGTAAATCCGTTAAATCAACGCTTTTTAGCGTGCCGGATTGTCAGGCGATTACGAAAAAAGCGATTGTGAATCGGCTTAGTGAAAAATACCGGCGGAGTGGAAGGCTCATGGAGACGGGGGCGCTTTTCAAAATAGAAGTGTCGATTTTAAAAGATGTTGTGACGCTTACGATTGATACGAGCGGAGCGGGCTTACATAAACGTGGCTATAGAACGGCTCAGGGCGGTGCTCCGCTTAAAGAAACGATGGCAGCAGCACTTGTTTTACTGACGAGCTGGCACCCGGACCGTCCGTTTTATGATCCGGTTTGCGGCTCCGGCACGATTCCAATTGAAGCGGCGATGATTGGGCAAAATATTGCGCCTGGATTTAATCGCGATTTTGTATGTGAATCATGGGACTGGATGCCCAAACAGATTTTTAAAGATGCGCGAAATGAAGCGGAAACCCTTGCGAATTACGACCAGCCACTTGATATTTTAGGGGCGGATATCGACCACCGTTTAATCGAAATCGCGAAGCAAAATGCGGAAGAGGCAGGGCTCGCTGATTTAATTTCCTTTAAACAAATGCAAGCAAGTGACTTTACGACTGAAAAAGAATATGGCGTTGTCGTGGCGAACCCGCCTTATGGTGAGCGTTTAGAAGACGAGGAGCAAATTCGAATTCTTTACAAGGAAATGGGCGAAGCATACGCAAAAATGCCAACTTGGTCGGTATATGTACTCACGAGCTATGAAAAATTTGAAGAAGTTTACGGAAAAAAAGCAACGAAAAAACGTAAATTATATAATGGTTATTTGCGAACGGATTTATATCAGTATTGGGGACCACGAAAACCGAGAAATAAGGAGTGAGTGACAATGTCAGAATCCATTTATGAAATTGAAAAAGAGTTTTTGGCTTATGTGAAACGCAAAGAAGCGCTTAGCGAGGCGCTCAATTTAGTTTATTGGGATATTCGCACGGGAATTCCGAAAAAAGGCGCGGAAGCACGTGCTGAAGTCATTGGCGTGCTTTCAGAAGACATCTTTAAACTCGAAGTCTCAGAAGAAATGGCGGCGTTTATTGCCGCTCTTACGCCGCATAAAGACGAGTTAGGAGAAGTGGGACGTAAGACGCTTGAAGAGTGCAGTCGTTTATATGAACTCAACAAAAAAATTCCTGCAAAAGAATTTGCTGCTTATTCCAAACTTGTTGCGGATGCGGAAAACGTTTGGGGCGAAGCCCGTGCGGAAAACAATTTCGCGAAATTCGAACCACTTTTAACCCAAATTGTCGCGATGAAACGAAAGTTCATCGAGTATTGGGGCTACAAAGCGAATAAATACGACACGTTGCTCGAGCAATATGAGCCGGGTATGACGGTGGAAACGCTTGATGCCGCGTTTGGGAAGTTAAGAAGCGGGATTATGGATTTGCGCAAAAAAATGGAGCAGGGCGAGGTACCAAGCAGCAAGCCACTTCAAGTGAATATCGCAAAAGACATTCAAAAAACGTTTAGTGAACGTATTTTGCAAAAAATGGGTTTTGACTTTGACGCAGGCCGCTTAGATGATACGATTCACCCGTTCGCCATTGGGTTAAATGTGAATGATGTGCGGATTACGACACGCTATGCCGAAGATAATTTCAAAATGGCCGTGTTTGGCATCATTCATGAAGGCGGGCATGCCATTTATGAACAAAATTTTGACCCGAAACTTTCGGGTACACCGCTCTCAGAAGGCGCTTCAATGGGCATTCACGAATCGCAGTCGCTCTTTTATGAAATCATTCTCGGCTCAAGCTTCGCCTTTTGGAAGAGCAATTTTAAAGACCTTGCTGAACTGGCTAAACCTGTGTTTGATGCGGTGTCGCTGGAGGACTTTTACCGCGCGACGAACATTTCTGAAAGCTCACTCATTCGAATTGAAGCAGATATTTTAACGTATCCGCTGCACATCATGATTCGCTACGAGCTAGAAAAAGCTCTCATGAACGGCGAACTTGAAGTGGCCGATTTAAGAGAGGCATGGGCGAACAAATACGAAGCCTACCTCGGCGTTCGCCCTGAAAAAGATAGCGATGGCGTCTTGCAAGACATTCACTGGGCAGGTGGCGATTTCGGCTACTTCCCGTCTTACGCGCTCGGCCTTATGTACGCCGCCCAGTTCTTCCACACCATGAAACGTGAAATTCCGAATCTTGATGCGATTATCGCAAGCGATGACTACACGGAAATTCGAAAATGGCTTACAAAAAACGTCCATCAATACGGGAAGCTAAAGAAACCGCTTGAAATTTTGCAAGATACAACAGGCGAAAGTTTAAACCCCGATTATTTGTTAGATTTATTGAATGAACGTTACAAATTTGTTTACAAGTTCTAAAAAAGCGATTGACCAAACGAAAACCGTTCGTTATAATGGAAAAATAATTAAATGAAGCACTTATATAATAATTGTGATATGGACAATGAGTTTCTACCCGGTTGCCGTAAATAACTGGACTATGAGTGATAAGCGACAATCAGCACAGCTGGTTTATTTTGCCTATCTCTCTAGCCGGGAGATAGGTTTTTGTTGTCTTTAAAATGAAGGGAGAACTTGTTTTGAAGTTATTAGAAGACTATATTTTGGAAAAAGGGACGGTTTTAGAAGGTGATGTGCTGAAGGTCGATGCCTTCCTGAACCACCAAATTAATCCCCGCTTAATGCGCGAAATCGGCAATGAATTCGCGGAACATTTTAAAGGTCGCGGTATTACAAAAATCGTCACCATCGAATCATCAGGTATTGCGCCCGCTGTATTCGCTGGGCTTTTCCTTGATGTCCCCGTCATTTTTGCGCGCAAGAAAAAATCCGTCACGTTGAAAGAAAATTTATACACGGCGGACGTCTATTCGTTTACAAAAAAAGAAACCAATTCGATTTCCATATCGCAAAGCTTTTTAACGAGTGAGGATACAATTTTAATCATCGACGACTTTTTGGCAAACGGACAAGCCGTTCTTGGTTTACTTGACATTGCCAAAACGGCAAAAGCAAAAGTTTCAGGCATCGGCATTGTCATCGAAAAATCATTCCAAAAAGGACGCGCTTTACTAGACGAAGTAGGACTAGAAGTACTCTCACTAGCTCGAATCGCCTCACTTGAAAATCAAACGATTCGCTTTATTAGAGAGGAGAATGGCGATGTTAAATAAAGGCAGAATGGCCGCACTCGGCTTTCAACACGTACTGGCAATGTATGCTGGCGCAGTTATTGTCCCACTCCTCATTGGTGGGGCGCTCGGCTTTAACGCCGAACAAATGACGTACCTCGTTTCCATCGACATTTTCATGTGCGGCATCGCTACGCTGCTCCAATTAACCGTCAATCGTTTTTTCGGCATCGGCTTGCCAGTTGTACTTGGCTGTGCAGTCCAGGCGATAGCGCCCATCATTTTAATCGGGCAGGAAATGGGCATTTCTGCGATTTACGGCTCCATCATTGCGTCAGGCCTCTTTGTTCTTCTTATCGCGCCGTTTTTTTCAAAAATTGTGCGCTTTTTTCCACCAGTCGTAACGGGTTCGGTCGTGACGGTGATAGGCTTAACGCTCATTCCGGTGGCGATTAACAACCTTGCAGGCGGACAGGGCGCAAAAGATTTTGGCTCGTTTTATAATATCGGCTTAGGATTTGGCACGCTCCTGCTCATTATTTTAGTTTATCGATTCGGCAAAGGATTTACGAAAGCTATCGCCGTGTTGATTGGGCTTGCCTGTGGTTCGCTTGCTGCCGCGATTTTAGGTGGTATCAATTTAGCCCCCGTTAAAGAAGCAGACTTTTTCCATCTCCCACAACCATTTTACTTTGGTATGCCGACTTTTGAATGGCCAGCAATTGTGACGATGATTTTAATCGCACTCGTCAGCATGGTTGAGTCCACAGGCGTGTATTTCGCACTGTCTGACATTACGGGTCGCACGCTTGATAAAAAAGATTTAACACGTGGTTACCGCGCAGAAGGGCTAGCCATCATTCTCGGCGGAATTTTCAACACTTTCCCGTACACAGGCTACTCCCAAAATGTTGGTTTAGTGCAATTATCTGGGATTAAAACACGTAAAGTTATCTATGTCGCCGCCGGATTTCTAATAATCCTCGGTTTGATTCCAAAAATTGGGGCAGTGACAACCATTATTCCAACAAGTGTTTTAGGTGGTGCCATGGTTGCGATGTTTGGTATGGTCGTTGCCCAAGGAATTAAAATGCTAGGTAAGGTGAATTTCACGTCGCAAGAAAATTTGCTTATTATTGCGTGCTCCGTCGGTGTTGGACTAGGCGTTACCGTGGTACCAGATCTATTCCAAAACTTTCCATCTTTCATTCAACTTTTCACAAGTAACGGTATTGTTGCTGGAAGCTTTACGGCAATCAGCTTAAATATTATTTTTAATATGTTACCAACACGCAAAAAAGAAGCAACAGAAGAGTTAGAGTGGCAACAGGTTAACGACTAATTTTCTTAAAGCAACCTCATTTGGGTTGCTTTTTTAGTTGACTTTTTTGTAGAAAAGCGTAAAATGTAAAACGTAATGATTCCTATTTATAGAAATGAGGAGAAACGATGGCTAAAAAATCGAAGGTAGCAAAATATGAACGACAAAAAGCATTAGTTGCTAAATACGCAGAATTGCGGCGCGAGTTGAAGGCTGAGGGACGCTACGAAGAACTTCGGAAATTACCGCGTGATTCATCGCCAACGCGTTTGCATAACCGCTGCGAATTAACTGGTAGACCACATGCATATATGCGTAAATTTGGCATGAGTAGAATCCGTTTTCGCGAACTTGCGCATAAAGGACAAATTCCTGGCGTCAAAAAAGCCAGTTGGTAAAATTATACAGGTGAAAATTGACGACAAACGGCAATTTTCGTTGTTAAAGCTTCGTTCTATCACACGTGGTCGGATAGATTGCGATTTCCAGTATGTGCTGCTTTAGTCTGATTTTACGTGTGTTTGGAGTTTTCCTACATGCTAGGACTGCTGCTTTCTTGTAGCAGTCTTTTTACATAGACAGCACAAAAAAAGCCGAACATAGTCCGGCTGGCTGTTATACTTGTATGAAGTTATACAGCAAAAAAAGATGAATGAAAACAAATAACTACGATAGTGCGTCAGAGAAATGATGCTTGATTCAGTATTAACATATTTCAGATTGCATTAGACAATTTATAAATAAAATAGTATACTAAAACCAAAGATTTACAAAATTGTCGTGACATGTCAGGCTATTTAATTCCGATTCATCCACGTCATCTTACGAATTAAGTAGCCTAAACACTTGGGGAAAGAATTATACAATAATGAAATAAACTAGTACTGAAGCTAACATTTCCTCACCTCCCTGACAAATACAGTTTATCACACAAAATATACTGACTTATTAAAAAGCAACTTATAAAAACATAAAAAGGATGCGATGGAGATGACAGAAAACAAAAATAAGTTAGCAGTCGGGAAAACTTTAAAAAGCATACGCACAAGTATTGGATTGAAACAAGTTGATGTTTATACGGATATTATGTCGCGAACACATTTACAACGCCTCGAAAACTGTACTCAAACACCTAGTTATCCACTACTTTTAGATATTTTAGAACGATTTTTAATGGATTTATCTGAATTTGAGTATATTCGAAATGGTTATGCCCATTCTCATATACAAGAGATTTTTAATGAATTCAGAAGGCTTGGTTCAACGCTTAACAAGTCAGGATTTCAAAACTTAATAAGTAAAATTGAAGCATTGCAACATAATGGGAATAGTGACACATTTTTAAATCATTTAAAGTCTATATTATTTGGCTACATGGAACTCCAAGAATCCCAAAATATAAATACCGCTCGGCATCACTTTGATGCTGTCTGGCAAGATTTGAAAAATAGGGAAACGTGGTATTACAATGATATTGTATTAATGTCTAACATATTCTATATTTTTGCTGAAGAGCCTATGAGCTTAATCTTGCAGCGACTGAATAAATTTTATGATAAGTATGCTGGTTATAGAGATATTGATAAGCTTAGTCGAACTACTAAATTTAATTACTGCACTTTGCTAAGAGTGAACGATAGAATTCTAGAAACTAAGCCGATTATTGAGGAAGTTCTAGAGGACGCGAAAGAAGCTCATGATTGCGTTTTAATCCTAAGCTGTAAATTTATTTTAAATCAGATATACTTTCTTGGCGGCGAGCATCAAAGTACATTCGATGAAGTGAAAAAGATTATTCAGTCTATGCGTGTACTAGGCGAGGATATGATTGCGGATGATATGTTGAAAGACTGGGAGAAGCTTATAAAAAACAGCAAAATCCCGTTATGAACTAGAACCGTTTGGAACATAAATTTCCATTTGCCAAAGTGAATCAAGTAGTGGCAACCAAAGATGGCTTTTCATTAACCAAAACCGTGAAGAAAGTGATTTTCTTCACGGTTTTTATGTTTAGCTAAGATTTATGTTCTGGCCTCTTCTTTTATGGTAAAATTGAAGTAATCATGATAAAAGGAGTCACGAAATGGAAACTAAACAACCTAATTTACTTGTTGTGGACGGTATGGCGTTACTTTTTCGCGCTTTTTACGCCACAGCGGTAAGCAAACAATTTATGTATAATGAAGCGGGGCTACCGACCAATGGCGTACAAGGAATGTTACGCCACATTTTTGCAGCGATGCGCCAAAGTCAGCCAACACATGCGGTGATTTGTTGGGATATGGGCGCACAGACATTTCGTAATGAACTTTTTGACGGGTATAAAGCGGGGCGAACTGCACCACCTGATGAGATGATACCGCAATTTGATTTGGCGAAGGAAGTCGCAGAGGCTTTTGGGTTTGTCAATATCGGTGTCCCCGGTTTTGAGGCAGACGACTGTATCGGGACGATTACGACAAAATTAACGTCAGATTTAAACACAACGGTTTTAAGTGGCGATAAAGATTTGCTGCAACTTATTCACTCGAAAAATGATGTGTGGATTATGCAAAAGGGTTATGGCAACTATAAGCGTTACGACGAAGCCACTTTTTATGAAGAAATGGGAATTACACCTACGCAGTTTGTTGATGTAAAGGCGCTCATGGGCGATACGTCAGATGGTTACCCGGGCGTGCGCGGTATTGGTGAAAAAACAGCTTTAAAACTTATCCAAGAATTTGAATCGGTAGACGGTGTTTTAGCCAACCTCGACAAATTGAAACCCGCCCAACAACAGAAAATCGCAGAGGATAAAGAGATGCTGTTCTTGAGTCAAAAATTAGCAGCGATTCATACGGACGTGCCGCTTGAAATCGATTATGATCGCTGTTTATTCCGCGGATTTTCAAAAGAAATGAACGATGCAGTGTTGCATTACGGGTTAAAAACCGTCGAGCGCGATATTCAGTTATAAGGAGTGACAAACAGATGCAAGCGATTTCTGTAAAAGAAAAATATGCGACCTATACGCCTCTTGAACAAGTGAAATTGCTTGAAATTCGCAGTATCTTGTTTGAGGTGGCGGCTTTAGTTGATGGGGATGCCGTTTTACAAGAGGACTTAAAATGGGGACAACCGAGCTATGCGCTAAAAGGCGGGACCCCAATTCGGCTTGATACATTTTCTGATAGTCAAGTGGCCATGTTTTTTCATTGCCAAACGAATTTGATTGAAAATTTCCGGACGATTTTTGGAAATGAATTGTATTTTTCTGGAAATCGAGCCATTGTATTTGATATTTCTAAGTCACTTCCTGAAAAAGCCATTCAATTTTGTGCAGAAGCTGCCTTTACTTATCATAAAAAGAAATAGAGTTTAGTTAGAGGTGATAAGATGACAACATTTCGTAAAATAACAGTTGAGGGGCAAAAATTTTTATGGAAGTACTCTTTTGATGATTATGACTATCAAAATGATTCGTCTTTAATTATTAAAAGTGCGGATACAAATGGGAAGTTGCTTATTTATTTTAGGACGGGGAAATGGGATAGCGGCTATTGTCCGTTTTAACAAAGGGGTTCCAGCTTTATATCAAGGTCAGCGCATCACAATTAATCTTAATCAACCTCGTTTTATAGCAGAAATAATCGCGTATGTGCGAGAACAATTAGATTTGAAACTTTTACTAGGAACGGTAGAATTGGACAATGGGATTGAACTACTCCGTGATATCGGCTACGTGTTCGACTATCAAAAGCAGTAAAAAAATCAGGCTCTTGAAAACCATGAAGGGAAGCAAGAGTCTGATTTTTTATTTTTCCGATTGAATGGCTTGGCGGGCTAGTTCGTCGGCTTTTTTATTTTGGGCGACGTTACGGTAATTGATATAGAAAAGTGGAACTTGTTCGGCGAGCTTTAAAATGGCGTCTAGATGCGGCTTGAATAATGGGTTTTTGACGTAGTTTTTTTCAACGCTGTCTAAGACGATTTTTGAATCGGTGTAGATGCGGATAAATTCCGGGTTGTGTGTGAGCGCGAGTTCTAGGCCAAGTTTGCAGGCGATAAATTCGGCTTCATGATTGGTTAGGATACCAATTGGAATGGCATGTTGCTCATAGATTTGATCGGCTTTCAAAACGATGCCTGCACCGCTTAAACCTGGATTTCCGGAGCTCGCGCCATCAACAAAAACGTCCATCTGATACATTCCTCCTTGGATGCATTTTCTTCCCTATTATATTTTCTTCTTTATAAAAATGCAAAAATAAAAAGCCGGCTAAAAGCCAGCTTGTCCGTGTCAAAGTCATCACATTAAATTTTTTCTACATTTGCCGCCTGTGGTCCACGATTACCTTCTACAACTTCAAAGGAAACTTCTTGACCTTCTTCTAAAGATTTGTAGCCATCACCTTGAATCGCTGTGAAATGTACGAAGATATCTTCGCCGCCGTCTGTTTCGATAAAACCATAACCTTTTTCATTGTTAAACCATTTTACTTTCCCATTTTGCATTGAAATAAATCCTCCAAATCTTGGCCCTTTTAAAGAACCTTTCTGTCATACAAGAAAGTCTTATACGATACTTTTAATATAAACCAAAGTACCTATAGAGGTCAAGGGAATTTTTAAAAAATTCTATAATCTTCTGACTTGTAAAGGTTTTCTTTTTTGTTTTTTATCATTATTCTTGAAATCAGCATCAAACGAAGCGACGAAAGTACTAAAACTTACAAACTAATATTTGTTTACTATGCGTTTTTTTCAAAAAGAAAAAGTTTTGTCAGAAAAAGGGGTAAATGCTTTGTGAAACGAGGAAGAGTGTAGTACAATTTGTATGTGAAAGAAATTGAGTTGGAGGGTAGTGCTATGCCAACACCTAGTATGGAAGACTATATTGAGAAAATCTATTCTCTGATCGAAAACAAGGGTTATGCGCGTGTTTCGGATATTGCTGACGAACTTATGGTGCATCCTTCTTCGGTTACGAAGATGGTACAAAAACTTGATAAAGATGGCTATCTTGTCTATGAAAAGTATCGTGGCCTGATTTTAACGCCGAAAGGTAACAAAGCAGGGAAACGACTACTCGAACGCCATACTTTGTTGGAAAGTTTTTTACGTACGATTGGCGTAAAAGAAGAGCATGTTTATGAAGATGTTGAAGGAATTGAGCATCATTTAAGTTGGAATTCAATTGACCGAATTGGCGATCTCTTACAGTTTTTTGAAGAGAACGAAGACGCACTGAAAAAGCTTCGAGCGCTGAATTCAGCTGACTCGGAAAAAGATGAGTAAGGTAACACGGAATTGTAAATGTAGCTGCGCAATCAAATTTCCGTTCAGTAGTTTCTTACTGGCCGATTTTTTCGGTGCCTAAAAAGGAAAGGGTTTACATTTTACAATTTCTCATTATACATATATGGAGGGGAATAGAATGACGAAAGAAGTAAAATCAGACATCGAGATTGCACTCGCAGCAAAGGTAAATCCTATTATAGAAATTGCGGAAAGTATCGGTTTAGATGAACAGGATTTAGAGCTTTATGGTAAAACAAAGGCCAAGTTGACCTATGAAACCATCCATTCATTAGAAAATAAAGAAAACGGGAAATTAATTTTAGTTACGGCGATTAACCCCACACCCGCGGGTGAAGGGAAATCAACCGTGACAGTTGGTCTCGGGGATGCTCTTTCGAGAAAAGGGAAGAAGACGGTGATTGCACTTCGTGAGCCGTCGCTTGGTCCAACAATGGGAATTAAAGGCGGGGCAACTGGTGGCGGTTATGCACAAGTTGTGCCAATGGAAGATATCAACTTGCATTTCACTGGTGACTTTCATGCGATTACAACGGCAAATAATGCTTTATCGGCATTTATCGATAACCATATGCAACAAGGCAACGATTTGAAGATTGATCAACGACGCATCGTTTGGAAACGTGTGGTGGATTTAAATGACCGCGCACTTCGTAAAGTTATTGTCGGTCTTGGCGGTCCCGTTCAAGGGATTCCACGCGAAGATGGTTTTGATATTACGGTTGCGTCTGAAATTATGGCGATCATTTGCTTAGCGACAGACTTAAAAGATTTGAAGCATCGTTTAAGCGAGATCGTGATTGGCTATAACTATGCACGGGAGCCAATTACAGTCGGAGAACTGGGCTATGAAGGGGCTTTAACGTTACTTTTAAAAGATGCGTTAAAACCGAATCTTGTGCAGACATTAGAACATACACCGGCGATTGTGCACGGGGGACCGTTTGCGAATATCGCACATGGCTGCAACAGTATTTCGGCAACCAAAACGGCGCTTAGGCTCGGCGAATTTGTTGTAACTGAAGCAGGATTTGGCGCAGATTTAGGCGCAGAAAAGTTCTTAGATATTAAAGTGCCTTCTTTAGGAAAAGCACCAGATTGTGTGGTCATTGTCGCAACAATTCGCGCACTTAAAATGCATGGTGGTGTAGCGAAAACCGAGCTTGGGGCAGAAAATGTGGACGCACTGAAAGCTGGTTTTGCTAATCTGAAAAAACATACAGAATCCATTGGGGAATTTGGTTTGCCATTTGTGATTGCCATCAATAAATTTGTGTCAGACACAGATGCAGAAGTGCGTGCCCTAGAAGAACTCTGCCAAGCAAATGACATCCCATTCTCGCTTACAGAAGTTTGGGAAAAAGGCGGAGAAGGTGGGCTCGAACTTGCCGAAAAAGTGATTGGTGAAATTGAGAAAGGCACAGCAAATTATACGCGCCTTTACGACGATGCTGAATCCATTGAAGCGAAACTTGAAAAAATTGTTACGAAAATTTACGGCGGCATGGGCATCGAACTCTCCACGAAAGCGCAAAAACAAATTGTTGATTTCAAAAAGTACGGTTGGGATCGCTATCCAATTTGTATGGCGAAAACGCAGTATTCACTTTCTGATGAGCCAACGCTACTTGGTCGCCCAGAAAACTTTACGATTCATATCCGCGAATTTATTCCAAAACTAGGCGCAGGTTTCATTGTTGCTCTAACTGGCGATGTTATGACCATGCCTGGTCTTCCGAAAAAACCGGCGGCACTGAATATGGACGTTGATGAAAACGGAAATGCAATGGGATTATTCTAAGCTAGAAAGACGCGATTTTCGCGTCTTTTTTGTATGCAAAAAACGACGAAACTACTTGAAAAACCAGCGTTGTTAGCGAAAATACAATAGTTGCGAAAACGTAGATTGGTTGAGGGGATTGTGTTAAAATAAATGGACGGAGAAGCGAAGATAGTTATTTTGCACGCTACTAAAATTATAAACCACCGTCTTAAACAGATTCTGCCGAAGGGGCTGTTCCAACACGTCCCTCTTTCATTGAAAGTTTTTTTACGTATACGCGGTTGGATATGCTAGAATAGATAATACAAACCTGAATAGGATGAGGATAAATGAAACAACTAAAAGCGATGAATATAACCAAGACGTTTGGAGATAAAACTCTCTTTGAACAAGTAGATTTGACAATTTCAGAAGGTGAGCGCATCGGTCTAATTGGCGTAAATGGTACGGGTAAATCCACCTTTTTAGATTGTCTTGCAGGGGTTTCAAGTGGGGATACAGGAGAAATTGTGAAAGCGAATGATTATACAATTGGCTTTTTAAGACAAAATCCCCCTTTAGATGAAAATGCAACGGTTTTAGAAGCGGTTTTTGCGGGAGAAACACGAAATTTACGGGCGATGCGGGAATATGAAGAAGTTTTGCTTGCCATGGAAGAAAATCATAGTGAGGCTATAAATGAGCGTTTTGCGCGGGCACAGGCGGAGATGGACGCGACGAATGCGTGGGATATGAACACCGAAGCGAAGACGATTCTCGACCGACTTGGCGTCACACAATTAAAAGCAAAAATTAGTGAGCTTTCTGGTGGCGAACGAAAACGTGCGGCGCTGGCCCAAGTATTAATTGAAACGCCCGATTTACTCATTTTAGATGAGCCGACGAACCATCTGGACTTTGCTTCAATCAAATGGCTAGAGGACTTTCTTTTGCGCTTTAAAGGCGCCGTTTTAGTTGTGACGCATGACCGTTACTTTCTGGATAGGATTACGAATCATATCGTTGAACTCGACCGCGGCAAGCTTTACCGCTACGTAGGCAACTATGAGAGTTTCATGGAATCTAAAGCGGTTCGGATGGAAAACGAGGTACGAGAGTCGGAAAAGAATCGCAATTTATATCGCAAAGAGCTTGCTTGGATGCGCCGCGGGGCGAAAGCGCGTTCTACGAAGCAGAAGGCGCGTAAGGATCGTTTTACGGACTTGGAAGATAAGGTGAAGACGAAGGCGGACGATACGAAACTAGAGCTGGATTTCAAGACGAGTCGCTTAGGAAATGATGTGTTTTTACTTGAACATGTGGCGAAGCGTTTTGACCAGAAAGTGATTTTAAACGATTTTAATTTATTAATTGCTCCGGGTGAAAGGCTTGGGATTACTGGGCGAAACGGCACGGGAAAGTCAACTTTGCTCAACATGCTTGCAGGAGAAATTTCGGCAGATGCGGGAGATGTGACGACGGGGCAGACAGTGCAAATTGGCTATTATACGCAGCAAAATACCGAACTTGATCCAGATAAGCGGCTAATTACTTTTCTACAGGAAATTGGAAATGAAGTTAAGACGATGCAAAATGAAACAATTAGTGTGAGCGCCATGCTTGAACGCTTCCTTTTTCCAAAAGAAACGCACGGGAAATTGATTGCTTCACTTTCAGGTGGGGAAAAGCGGCGCCTCTTTTTACTTAAAATTTTGATGAGCGCGCCGAACGTTCTATTACTCGATGAACCGACAAATGATTTAGATACAGAAACTTTGACCGTTTTGGAAGACTATTTAGAAACGTTTAATGGGACTGTCATTACAGTCAGCCATGATCGCTACTTTCTTGATAAAACGGCTTCCAAATTGCTTGTGTTTCAAGGCGCTGGCGTCGTCCAAGAATATTACGGGATGTATAGCGAGTATTTGCTTTTGGAAGAACAAAAAGAAATTAAGCCAACCGTTCGAAAAGTGCAGGAAAAACCTGTAGCTGAAACGAAAGAAAAAGTGCGACTTTCTTATATGGAGAAAAAAGAATGGGCCGGTATTGAAGAAGCCATTGCCACAAAAGAAGAGCTCGTCGCGAATTTGAACGAAGCTTTACTTGAAACAGGTGCCGATTTTACAAAAGCTCGCGAGTTAAGTGAACAAATTGAAGCAGGAGAAGCCGAATTGTTACATTTGTACGAGCGTTATGAATATTTATCGCAATTTGCGAATTAGGAGTGGGACGATGAAACAATATTTAGATTTGGAAAAATATGTGTTAGAAAATGGCACGCAAAAAGGGGACCGCACAGGGACTGGAACGATTAGTACGTTCGGCTATCAAATGCGTTTTAACTTACAGGAAGGTTTTCCGATTTTGACGACAAAACGTGTACCGTTTCGCTTAGTTGTGAGTGAATTGTTATGGTTTTTGCACGGGGACACGAACATTCGCTATTTGTTGCAACACAATAACAATATTTGGAATGAATGGGCGTTTGAGCGCTATGTGAAAAGTGCGGATTACAGTGGCCCTGATATGACGGATTTTGGTTTGCGGGCGAATAGTGATCCGAAATTTAATGAAGTTTATCAAGCTGAAATGGAGAAATTTAAAGCGCAAATCTTAGAAGACATGAGCTTTGCTGAAAAATACGGTGAGCTTGGCAATATTTACGGGAAACAATGGCGTGAATGGAAAACGTCTAGCGGTGCGACAATTGATCAGCTGCAGGAAGTCATTCAAATGATTAAAACGAACCCCAATTCGCGCCGTCTAATTGTATCCGCATGGAATCCGGAAGATGTGCCGAACATGGCTTTGCCGCCTTGTCACACGCTGTTCCAATTTTTTGTGGCAGACGGAAAACTATCCTGTCAGCTTTATCAAAGAAGTGCGGATATCTTTTTAGGGGTACCGTTCAACATTGCAAGCTATGCGCTACTTACGCATTTAATTGCGCGTGAAACGGGGCTTGAGGTGGGCGAATTCGTTCACACGATGGGAGATGCGCATCTTTACAACAACCATATTGAGCAAGTGAAAGAGCAATTGTCGCGTGATACGCGTCCGCTTCCGAAGCTTGTTTTATCGGATAAGCCGGCGACGATTTTCGATTTTGATGTGGCGGATATTACGCTAGAAGGCTACGACCCGCACAAGATGATTAAAGCACCGATTTCTGTTTGAGGAGGATGACGATGATTTCTTTTATTTGGGCACAAGATAAAATGGGCAACATTGGGAAAGAGAATAAAATGCCGTGGCATCTGCCAGCCGATTTGAAGTTTTTTAAAGAGCAGACGAGCGGTCACACAATTGTGATGGGGCGAAAAACGTATGATTCCCTTGGAAAAGCTTTACCTAATCGGCGAAATCTCGTTTTGTCACGTGATAAGTCGCTCCAATTGCCAGATGCGGAAGTGGTCCATGATAAGCAAACTATTTTGGATTTGGCGGCAAATGAGTCGGTCTTTATTTGCGGGGGAGCAGAAATTTATCGCTTATTTCAAGCGGAAGTCGACCGTTTAATTGTGACGAAAATTGATGCGGCTTATGATGCTGATACGGCTTTCCCTGAAATCGACTGGTCAAATTTCCAATTGATGAGCCAAACGGACGGCATGCGTGATGAAAAAAGCAACGTTACATTTGGTTTCTATACGTACGAAAGAAAATCGGTATGATGAAATCGAAACTAGAGCAGCGAGCGGAACGAATTTCTGCCGCAGTGGATGCATTTCGTTGCCCAATTTGTGCGTCGCCATGTCATTTTGTTCGGCCATTGACATTAAAATGTGAAACGGGGCACGCGTTTGATGTTGCGAAACCAGGCTACTTGTTTTTACTGCCACACGGAGTGAAAACGAAATATGAGCAAGGTTTATTTGAAGCGCGGAAACGGCTCATTGAAACAGGCTTTTTTGATGGTCTGACGGCGCAAATTGTCCCTCTTATAAATCGTTTCAATAAAGCGGAGATTCAAATGGTTGACGCTGGTTCAGGCGAGGGCAGTCACTTGGCGCATCTTTTAGCCCAGAGTGAGAAAAAAGTTCGGGCATTTGGTTTTGATATTGCAAAAGAAGGCGTTCGGCAGGCTGCGAGAGATTACGGGGAAGCAATTTGGGCGGTTGCGGATCTTGCGAATATGCCGCTTCAAACGGGACAAACGGATGTCATTCTAAATATTTTGTCGCCAGCTAGTTATCAGGAATTTGCGCGAATTTTAACGGATGACGGTATTTTAATTAAGGTTATGCCGGAAACGAATTATTTAACCGAGTTACGTGCCTTTTTTTATGAAGAAAACACGTATTCAAATGAGCGTGTGCATGAACGCTTTAAGGAAACTTTTACGATTTTGCATGAGGAGCGTATTACGTATGAGCGCGAACTTAATCGGGTGGAGCTGACGGATTTAATGGAAATGACACCACTTGGCTGGCACATTACGGAAGAAAAGAAAGCGGCGCTACTACAAAAAACGCCTCAAAAAATCACCGTTGATTACAAATTAGTTGTTGGCGCTAAACATAATTTGGACTTAAAATAGGGCTTTCCATGTTATATAATGAAAAGAAAAACAGGAGGTTTCGTATGACTGAATTTTTAGCACTTCAAAATGGCTCAGATATTCGTGGTATTGCGATTCAAACGGACGAACACGACGTGACTTTGACGGATGAGGCGATACAAAAAATAGCACGCGGCATCACCTTTTTTCTAACCAAAAAGAAAGGGTTAAAAGGGCGCATAAAAGTGGCGATTGGCCATGACAGCCGTTTATCGGCGGAACGAATTAAGTCGGAGCTTATTTCCGTGCTCGCGGCAGATGGCTTCGCTGTTTTGGACGCGCACCTTGCGACTACGCCTGCGATGTTTATGGCGACCCAGTACGCGGAAATTGACGCCGATTGTGGCATCATGATTACGGCAAGTCACCTTCCTTATTTTTACAACGGTATCAAAATTTTCACAAAAGCGGGTGGCGCTGAAAAAGAAGATATTGCTTACATATTGGAACATGCGGACCGAGAGCATGTGAAAGAACAAGCTGGTTCGGTTGAAAATATTGATTTGATGAGCCTCTACGCAGATGATTTAGTGAGGAAGATTCAAACAAAAGTTGGCGCAGGAGAAAAGCCACTTGCTGACAGTAAAATTGTGGTCGATGCAGGAAATGGAGC
Source organism: Listeria goaensis (assembly GCF_900186125.1). Taxonomy (GTDB): domain Bacteria; phylum Bacillota; class Bacilli; order Lactobacillales; family Listeriaceae; genus Listeria; species Listeria goaensis. The sequence goes on from NZ_FYBQ01000001.1 coordinate 52,754, forward strand.
AGGTGGTTTTTTCGCAGAGCGCGTTTTAGCTCCACTAGGTGCTGACGTTTCAGCGAGTCAATTTTTAGAGCCGGACGGCCATTTCCCGAATCACATTCCGAATCCTGACAATGATGAGGCAATGGCGAGCTTACGAAAAGCTGTTTTAGAAAGTCAAGCTGATTTAGGTGTCATTTTTGATACGGATGTCGACCGCGCGGCTATTATGGATCAGCACGGGGAAAGCTTGAATCGAAATGCTCTTATCGCCGTTATTTCCGCTATTCTTTTAAAAGAGTATCCTGAAACGACAATCGTGACGGATTCGACAACTTCTGACCATTTAAGAGCTTTTATTGAGGCACATGCTGGCAAGCAGCATCGTTTTAAACGCGGCTATCGCAATGTTATTGGCGAAGCGATTCGCTTAAATGAAATGGGTACGCCATCTGAAATTGCGATTGAAGTGAGTGGACATGCTGCTTTGAAAGAAAACTACTTTTTAGATGACGGCGCCTATTTAGTGGCTCGAATTTTAATGGAATATGCGGTACTCAAGAAAAACAGTCAAGACTTAACTGCTTTGATAGCCGACCTAGAGCAGCCAAAAGAAAGCAAGGAGATTCGCATTCAAATTGCGACGTCTAATTTTAAATCCTACGGACAAAACGTGTTGCACGAATTTGAAAGCTTTATCAAACAGACGCCTGACTTTGAACTTGAACGGGAGAATTTTGAAGGTATTCGCGTTAAGACAAGCGGCAAGTATGGTTCGGGCTGGTTTCTACTTCGAATGAGTTTGCATGAACCAGTGATGCCGTTTAATTTAGAGGCTGACGAAGCGGGGGGCATAAATCGCGTGCTTGACACGCTAGAGCCATTTTTTGAACGTTTTGATGGGCTACACATTCCATTTTAAACTTTACAAAATCTTGAAGAGAATTCTTCAAGATTTTTTGTTTTCATGCTATCATAGAGTGATGTGAAAGAGGAGGTCGACCGATGCGAATTGGGATGCGGACATTAAAAACGGCAATTGGGGCGACAGTTGCAATACTGCTTGCACAGTGGATAGGATTAGAATATGCTGTTTCGGCGGGAGTTATTACGATTTTGAGTGTTCAAAATACGAAGAAGGGATCGATGCAACTTGCGATTCAGCGCGTTTATTCGACTGTGATTGCGCTATCGATTTCAGCCATTTTATTTCTTTTGATAGGATTTAATGCGATTAGTTTTGGACTGTATTTACTTATTTTTATTCCGCTTGCTGTGCGTCTTAAAGTGACAGATGGGATAGTCGTTAGTTCGGTGCTTGTGACGCACATTTTAGTGGAACAGTCGCTAGCGCTTTTCTGGTTTGTTAATGAAATGGCGCTTATGGCAGTGGGGGCGGGGATAGCAATACTGCTAAACCTTTATATGCCTAAACTGGATGTGAAATTAAAACAGGATCAGCAAAAAATTGAGGCATTGATGAGGCAGATTTTATTCGCGATGTCGCAAAGTTTAAAAAACGAAGTGCCTTATGTTGACGGTGATGTTCGTTTTAGTGAACTTAAAACGTCTCTTTTAGCCATGCAAGCGGGAGCTACGCAAAATGTGGACAATTATTTTTTAAAAGAAGTGCATTATTATGTGCAATATGTGGATATGCGGCTTGTTCAGTATCGTGTTTTGACGCAGATGAAGCGACATCTTGCGGAGTTTAAGGGAAATACGGAGCATAGCAAAATTTTGGCTGGATTGACGGAGAAGACGGCGCTTGAACTTGCGGAAGATAATCCGGCTGATAGGTTGGTTGAAGAAATTACAAATCTTGTTCGCGCTTTTCGAAAAAGTGATTTGCCTAGTTCGCGGGAAGAATTTGAAAATCGGGCGGTGCTCTTTCAATTTATGAATGATTTACGTTATTTTTTAGAAACAAAACGTGATTTTTATGTGGAATTTGGGTTGGAAAAAGAGCAGGTGAACGTTTAGTCTAAGTTGGAAGGGGAAAACTGGTAAAAAAGCATGCGGAGGTGGTTGTATGTATGCTGTAATTGCACTTTTTGATGAGAATACGGAGCGAGAGATTAAGGACATTTGGTTTGAATTGAAACGGCGTGGCTTGTCAAATTATGTGGACGACATGCGCCACCGGATGCCACATATTACGCTTGCTACGTACGATAATATTCGGCATCAGCAATTTGTGAATAAGCTTGTGCATTTTTATAAAGGGCAGTATGAGATAAAAGTGGAATTTAATGCAGTAGGCACATTTTTAAAGTCAGGCGTAGTTTTCTTGGCTCCTACGGTAACAAGAGAGTTGCTGTCTCTACATGAAAAGCATCACCTTTTATTTGATGACTACAATCGCAATCCGACATCGCATTATTTACCGGGCAGATGGACGCCGCATACGACGATTTCCAGTCATTTACACAATGAAAAAATCGCGGGTGTTTATCGGTACGGGGTCAATCTTTCGCCGATTAAAGGAAAGATAACGGGAATTGCGCTAATTGAATCGTTCCCGGGAAACCGTGTTGAAATCATTTTTAGAAAACGATTGAAGAAAATAGAGAAAGGAGCAAGGCGATAGGTCGCCTTGCTCCTTTTCATATTATACGGCAACTTCTTCAGTTTCTTGTTCTTTTTCAAGAGAGCCTGTGGCGCGACTTGTGACGATTCCGGATACCATGCTATCACTCACGTTAAGCGCGGTACGCCCCATGTCGATTAAAGGTTCGATTGAAATTAAAACGCCAGCAAGTCCAACGGGTAGGTTTAAGGCAGATAATACGATGATGGCTGCAAATGTTGCGCCGCCTCCAACACAGGCTACGCCAAACGAGCTGATGGCTACAATGGCAACTACGGTTAGAATGAAGCTAATCGAAGTAGGGTCAATGCCGACTGTTGGTGCAATCATAATGGCAAGCATCGCTGGATAAATAGCAGCACAGCCATTTTGACCAATGGAAAGTCCAAATGATGCGGCAAAATTGGCAATCCCTGACGGCACACCTAGTTTGCGTTGTGTTTCAATGTTGAGAGGTAAGGCTCCCGCGCTCGTTCTGGAAGTAAAAGCGAATGTTAAAACGGGGAGTGATTTTTTTACATAAGTAATAGGGTTAACGCCTGCAATCGCAACGATTAATAGGTGAAGAATAAACATGGTGATGAGGGCAACGTAAGAGGCGATGACAAAGTTCCCTAGCTTCAATATCGCATTAGCATCACTTGTCGCAACAGTACTTGTCATAATCGCGAAAACGCCATACGGTGTTAGGCGAAGGATTAATCTCACGATGCGAAGAACGATGGCGAAAATGGCATCAATGCCGCGCGAAAAAATTTCTGCTTCTTTTGGCTGCTTGCGTTTAACACCAAGATACGCGACGCCAATAAAGGCTGAAAAAATAACTACGGCAATGGTTGATGTTGCTCTTGCACCAGTCATATCGAGGAACGGATTAGCTGGTAATAATTCTAAGATTTTTTGGGGTAAAGTAAGATCACCAATTTCTGCGAACCGGTCTTGAAGCTCCTTGCCGCGTGCGACTTCTACCGCACCTTGTGAGATATTATCGGCGTTTAAATGGAAGAGTAGGGCAGAAACGATACCAACCACAGCAGCAATTGCCGCCGTTACAATAAGTGTTCCAATAATCCAAATTCCGATTTTAGCGATATTCGTTTTGAGTTCCAGACGCGTAAAAGCGGTGATAATGGAAACAAAAATAAGTGGAATGGCAATCATTTGTAGGAATTTGACGTAACCTCCGCCGATAATCCCTAGCCAGTCGGTTGTTTCTGTTGTAACAACGCTTGACATGCCGTAAATCCACTGTAATATAAATCCGGCTAAAATGCCGACGAAAAGTGCGAGTAAAACCCTTTTTGAGAATGAAACATGACGCTTTTGTAAAAAGATAAAAAGTCCGATAATGGCAAGCGCCACAACTAAATTAAGTATGACTAAAATGGTATTCAAATAAAAAGCCCCCTTTTTTAATGTTTATAATTCCGATAAGAATTATTGGTATTAAGAATACAATGAAATAAAACAGAAGTCAATTAAAATTTTTTAAAAGAAGAACCTGCCAGCTCTGGCAGGTTCTTCTTTTAATTCAACTCGTTTGGGACGGCGGGAAGCCGTAATGTTTTTTGAAGAGTTTGCTAAAATAATAGGCATCATTGTAGCCGACAAGTTTGGCGGCTTCTTTGACGGTTAGGTGGCCGTCTTTTAGTAGCAGATAGGCTTTTTCGAGGCGGATTTTAATCAGGTAATGAATCGGTGAGTCGCCAGTTTCCTCTTTAAAAACGCGAGAAATATAGGCGGGACTAATGTACATGGTTTCGGATAGGCGTGACAAGGAAACTTCTTCGGTGTGGTGTTTTTCCATATAGTGAATGATTTCATTGACGATTTGTTGTTTTTCAAGTTCTTCCATAGACAGTTTTAAGCCGCTTGTTTGGATCTGTTCTGGTTCTGCTTCGCGCAATATTTGGATAATAAGTTGCATAACGTAAGTTTTTAGCAGTAAATCATAGCCAGGATTTTCTTCGGACTTTTCTCGAAGGATATCCTCACAAATGGCTAAAATTTTCGAGCTTAACTGATTTTTTTGCAATACGGTTTCTTTAAAAGGAAAGGTGTTGCGCGGGAAGCCGGCTAAAGAAAAATTGCGAAAACCGATATGAATCTGGATATTTTGCATGCCTCGTTCGGCAATATCAAAATGGCGCACACCTGGGTTTAGAATAAGCATATCGCCACGACTTAAAAGAACCTCACGTCCTTCGATATTATACTTCACTTGTCCTTCGTAAATAATGGAAAACTCGATAAAATCATGATGGTGATTCTCGCCAATCCGTGGCTCGTTCGTATAACAATCGCCCACATAAAGAATTTGCGGATTAAACGTGTTGGTATCGATTTTGAGCATCTTCTTTCCCCCTTTGGATTTAAACGCTTACAAGCCTCGATTTAATTATATAATAAAGTCCATCATTATGGGAAAGATTAACCATTCTTTTTTAATAAAATCGGTGTAAACTAAGTACTTGTATATTAATTCAAAAGGATGTGTTCGCACTTGGACAGCTTAAAATGGATTTGGACATATGTGAGGCCTTATCGTACGCGCTTGTTAATTGCTTTTATTCTTATACTTCTTGCTTCGCTTATTAGCGTTCTTTATCCATTGCTTGGCGGTAAGGTGATTGACTTGGTCGTTTATCAGCACAAGACTTCTTTGCTCATTCCGATTTTGCTTATTATGATTATAAGTACCTTTATTCGAACTGTTTTTCGCTATAGTTATCAAATTTTGTTCGAACGGATTGGACAAAACGGATTATATCAAATTCGTGAAGACCTTTACCAAAAATTGCAAGCGCTTGATTTTGACTTTTTCAATCACACTCGTGTTGGGGATATTATGGCGCGAATGACAGGGGATACAGATGCGATTCGGCATTTCGTTTCTTGGGTTGTTTATAATATTTTGGAAAATTTATTCCTGTTTATTTTTGCGATTGGCATCATGCTGACTATTGATTGGAAATTAACACTTACTCTCGTACTACTAACACCATTTATAGCGATTCTTACCATTTTGATGTCTAAAAAGGCACAACCCGCTTTTTATGAAATTAGGGAAAGTTTTTCGCGCCTTAATTCCATGGTGGAGGAAAATATTAGTGGAAATCGTGTTGTAAAAGCCTTCGCACGGGAAGACTACGAGATGCAAAAATTTCATAAGCACAATCTTGATTTTAAAAAGCGTAACTTAGATTCTGCGGAAGTTTCTAAGAAATATTTACCAGTGCTTGATTCATTAGCAGGTATGTTAACCATTATTACACTTATTCTAGGTGGCTACTTAGTGATGAAAGGGCAAATGTCACTTGGCGATTTAGTCGCATTTAATGGCTTCTTATGGATGCTGAACGGGCCGATGCGAATGAGTGGTTGGTTAATCAATGACGCGCAGCGTTTTATCGCCTCTTCTTTTAAAATTCGGGACATGCTAAAAGCAGAAGCGAAAATTCCACTACGCGCTGAAAAATTGCCACATACGATTGAAGGGTATGTTGAATTCAAAAATGTTTCTTTTCATTTTGAAGATGATCCAACAACCGAGGTATTAAAAAATGTTTCTTTTCAAGTTAAACCAGGGCAAACGATTGCGATTTTAGGGGAAACCGGAGCAGGTAAGTCAACGCTCGTCAATTTAATTTGCCGCTTCTATGACCCAACTTCTGGGCAAGTGCTAATCGATGGTGTCGATGCAAGAGAATGGCATGTGCGCGAGCTTAGACAGCATATTGCAACTGTGATGCAAGATATTTTCCTGTTTTCGGATACGATTGAGGGCAATATCGCGTTTGGCGCACCAGATGCTTCAATGGAAGATATTCGGCGGATGGCGCGTATTGCTGATGCGGATCATTTTATTGAAACGATGCCGGAAAGTTATGACACAATAGTTGGTGAGCGCGGTGTTGGTTTATCGGGTGGACAGAAACAGCGGATTTCGCTTGCGCGAGCTTTATTGAAGCAGCCTTCTATTTTAATTTTGGATGATACAACTTCTGCAGTGGATATGGAAACAGAAGTAAAAATTCAAGATGAGTTAAAAAAAGTGACGCATAAAACGACGACGTTTATTATTGCGCACCGAATTTCTTCGGTAAAAGATGCGGATGAAATTTTGATTCTCCGCCGCGGAGAAGTGATTGAACGTGGAAATCACGCGGAGTTACTTGAGAAGCAAGGATACTACTATGAAATTTATCATAAGCAACTTGGAACGGAGGTGAGCGGCGATGGCACGGAATAAATTTGATGTTGATGAGGAACTAGAAGAGGGCTTCAATGCGGCGCACTTAAAACGCATTTTTGTCTATATTAAACCTTACCAGAAGCCGATTTATTTGACGTTATTTGTCATTTTACTAGCGAACATTGCGCAAATGGCGGGTCCTTATTTAACTAAAATTGTCATTGATGATACGATTCCGAATCAAGATTATACTCAGCTATTTTGGATTGCCGTCATTTTCATTCTTTCGGTTGTCATTACTGGACTGTGTATGCGGTACCGAACTTATTCAATTACGGTTATCGGGCAAGACATTTTAAAGGATATGCGAACGGCGATTTTTAGTCATTTGCAGAAGCTACCATTTTCATATTTTGATAGTCGCCCACACGGCAAGATTTTAATTCGCGTCGTCAATTATATTAATATGCTGAGTGACCTATTATCAAATGGATTAATTAATCTTATTTCAGATATTTTAAGCGTGATTGTGACACTTGGTTTTATGTTTGCTATTGATCCTGTGCTAACGCTTTATAGTTTAGCGCTTGTGCCCGTTTTACTTATTATCGTGTTAGTCATCAAAACGGCTCAACGCAAGGCATACCAAGTTTTAAGCAATAAAACATCAAATATGAACGCCTATATTCATGAAAGTATTGCGGGTATTAAAGTCACACAAAGTTTTGCGCGTGAAGAAAAGAATTTTGAAATTTTTAGCGATGTGAGCGATGCTTACCGGGAGTCGTGGATGAAGGCTGTTAAAATCCAGTTTTTACTTTGGCCGGGTGTGCAAAATATTGCGGTAATGACGACTTGTTTGATTTACTTTGTCGGCATAAGAGGGCTAGGCGTAGATGTTTCAACAGGGACACTAATTGCCTTTGTCGGCTATGTTGGGAATTTTTGGAATCCGGTAATTAATATCGGGAATTTCTATAATGCGTTAATTACAGCAACGACCTATCTTGAGCGGATTTTTGAAACGCTTGATGTAAAACCGGATATTCAAGATTTGCCGCACGCTGCGAAAATGCGTCCAATTAAAGGGAATGTTGATTTTAATAGAGTCTTTTTCCGCTATGAAAAAAATCATGATATCCTAAAAGGAATTGATTTTCATGTGAAAGCCGGCGAATCGATTGCGCTTGTTGGGCCAACGGGGGCTGGGAAAACGACGGTCATCAATTTGCTGAGCCGCTTTTATGATGTGAATGAAGGGGAAATTGCTATTGATGGGCAGAACATTCGTGATGTGACACTTCATTCGCTGCGCAGTCAAATGGGGGTCATGCTGCAAGATACCTTTATTTTTTCCGGGACGATTATTGAGAATATTCGTTACGGGAAGCTAGATGCAACGGAAGAAGAGGTCATTCAGGCGGCGAAAATCGTTCGGGCACATGATTTTATTAAGGATTTAAAAGACGGGTATCATACGGAGGTTAAAGAGCGTGGTAGCACGCTTTCGGCTGGACAGCGGCAACTCATTTCGTTTGCGCGAACGCTTCTTGCGGATCCGAAGATTTTAATTTTAGACGAGGCGACTTCAAGCATTGATACTAAAACGGAAATTTTATTACAAGAGGGACTTGAACGTTTGTTAGAAGGACGGACCTCATTTATTATCGCGCACCGGATTTCTACGATTAAAAATAGTTCGCGAATTTTCTATATTGACAATGGGCTCGTTCAGGAGGCTGGTAGTCATGATGAACTCATGGCGCAAAAAGGCTATTACTACAATTTGTATCAGGCGCAATTTGATTTATTGAATGCGCTCTAGAAAAGTCGCATGGAATCGAAAAAGATTTCATGCGACTTTATTTTGCGAAGTCCTTTTCGGAAAAATTCACAAATTGATGTTACAATAGTGATGGAAATCAGATTGTGAAAAATTTTGAATTTGTGTGAACTAAAACGTATCAGTCTGAAATATCATGTAAAGAAGGTGTGATTGATGGAAAATGAACATAGTCATCACCATGATTTGCATAAGGAAGATTCGGAGCATATGCACGATAAACATGCGGGGCATCATACGGGGGATTTTAAGAAGAAGTTTATTATTTCGCTCTTTTTGACAGTCCCACTTGTCGTGCTTTCTGCTGCTGTGCAAGATATTTTTGGCTATCAATTGACATTTCCCGGGACGGAATTTGTGCAGCTTATTCTCGCATCCATTTTGTATTTTTACTGCGGTTTACCGTTTTTAAAAGGGGCCGTCTCGGAAGTGAAAGACCATGCAATTGGCATGATGAGCTTAATTAGTGTCGCCATTTCAGTTGCTTATTTTTACAGTGTAGCAACGGTTTTCGGTTTTCATGGCATGGATTTCTTTTGGGAATTAGGTACGCTGATTTCCATCATGCTGCTTGGGCACTGGCTTGAGATGCGTTCGATTATGGGGGCGTCAAAAGCGCTTGAAGCTCTTGCAGGACTTTTGCCGAAACAGGCAATTAAACTGGTGGACGGGAAACAGGTGGAGGTAGACATTAGCGATATTCAGCCAGGCGACAAGGTGCTCGTGCGTGCAAATGATAAAATCCCGACAGACGGTGAAATTGAAAGTGGTAGCACGCATATTGATGAGTCGATGCTGACGGGGGAATCACGGCCGGTCAAGCGCGTGACGGGAGACCAGGTGATTGGCGGCTCGATTAACGGAAGTGGCACGATAACGCTTCGTGTGACGGGAGTCGGGGCGGAATCTTATTTGCAGACGGTCATTGATATTGTGCAAAAAGCGCAAAACGCCAAATCAAAAACGCAAAATCTAGCGGACCGTGCAGCCAAATGGCTAACTTATATCTCACTAGCAGCGGGTTTTTCAACTTTAATTGTCTGGCTGGCTTTAGGGCGGGAACCGTCGTTTGCGATTATGATGATGGTTGGCGTCATGGTTATTGCCTGTCCGCATGCTCTTGGACTCGCGATTCCGCTCGTGGCCTCTAACTCGATTTCGAAAGTGGCAGCGAACGGCGTCTTAATCCGCAACCGGACGGCATTTGAAAATAGTAGCAAAATGACAACAGTTGTTTTTGATAAAACGGGTACGCTGACAATCGGGAATTTTACGGTTGTTCAGGTCGTGAGCTTTAAAAGCGATTATTCGGAGGAACAAGTCCTTCAGCGCGTTGTTTCCCTCGAGCAGTTTTCAGAACACCCAATTGCAAGCGCGATTACAAATTACGGCAAGGAGCATGAGGTGCGGAAGCACGATGTTACTGGTTTTGAAGCTTTAACTGCAAAAGGGGTTAGTGGCTTGATTGACGGCGAAAAGCATGCGGTGCTTAGTCCAAAGGCGCTGGCAGATTTTGATTTGAAGCCGCTTAAAACGGAAGATGCTGCGGCGCGAACGGTTGTGTATTTGGTCATCGCAGGCGAGCTGATTGGGCAAGTTGAGCTGGCTGATGAGGTTCGGCCGGAATCGAAGCAAGCGGTGAAAGATTTGCAGGCAAACGGGATTCGTGTTTTTATGGCTACAGGAGATAATGAAGCGGTCGCGAAACATGTGAGCGATGAACTTGGACTTAATGGCTACTTTGCGGAACTTCAACCGGAAGAAAAACTCCAAATTTTAACGGAACTCCAAGAAAAAGGGGAGTACGTAGCGATGGTTGGCGATGGTGTCAATGATGCCCCAGCCCTAGCAACAGCGAGTGTTGGCATCGCAATTGGGAGCGGAACGGAAGTCGCAAATGAAGCGGCAGATATTATTTTAATCCAAAACAATCCAGAAGATGTGTTCAAGGTGATTCATTGGGGAAAATTAACGAAACGTAAAATGGTGCAAAACTTGGCTTGGGCAACGCTTTATAACGTGATTGCCATTCCAGTTGCGGCAGGCGTTTTATACCCGTTCATTTTACCGCCCGCAATTAGTGCGGCGATTATGTCGCTAAGTACGATTATTGTGGCGATTAATGCGCAACTTTTGCTGAAGCAAATTAAATAAACGCCACCGGGCAAGAGCCCGGTGGCGTTTTTCTATACATAAAACAAAATACAGAAATACATAAAGGTTGTGCCAGCGATGACAAATAGGTGCCAAATCGCATGCATGTACGGGATTTTTGGAAAGCTGTAAAGCACAGCGCCAATCGTGAACATGATGCCGCCAGTAGCGAGAAGCCAAAAACCAGTTGCACTAAGGCCGGAATAAAGCGGCTTAATGCCGATTAAAACGAGCCACCCCATGATGACATAAACGATGGTTGACAGAACCCGCCATTTTTCCAAAAAGAAGATTTTGTACGTAATGCCGAGAAGCGCAAGCCCCCAGACAATGCCGAAGAGCGTCCAGCCGAGTGCGCCCTCTAAGGTGATTAAAACGAACGGTGTGTAGGTGCCAGCGATTAGTAAGTAGATGGATGCGTGATCCATAATGTTGAAAATTTTGCGCGCTTTGCATGGCTTAAAACTGTGCAGTAGTGTGGAGCAAAGATAAAGAACCATAAGCGAGATGCCGTAAATGAGAAAGCTGGTTAAATAGAGAGGATCATTTTTCGTTACGCCATATAGGACGAGTAAAATAAAGGCTGGAATGCTAAGTAAAAAGCCGATACCGTGCGTGATGGCGTTCGCGAGTTCTTCTTTAAAATTATAGGAAATCGTGTTCATTTTATCACCAAACTTTTCTTTTGTAATATCTTTATCTTACGGCAAAAATGTTAGAATGAAAAGAGTTTTCTGAGATTTTCCTAATATGACTATCCTAATAGCCAATTGAACGTTATAATAGGGAGTATCAAGCGAAAATTGGATGTGATGAAAGTATGAGGAAAATAAAAATTATTACGGACTCTACAGCATGTATTTCAGTTGAAGAACAAAACGAGTGGGGAATTGCAGTTTTACCGTTGTCTGTAGAGGTTGACGGGAAAATATATAATCCGCTAACCGATTTAACACCGGAAGCTTTTATGGATTTAATGAGTTCGTCAAAAAGTTTACCAAAATCTTCTCAACCCGCAATTGGGAATTTCGTTGAGATGTATGAAAAATATATTGCTGAAGGTTACGATATTTTATCCATTCATTTAACGGAAAAATTAAGTGGAACGGTGAATACGGCTAGACAAGCTGCCGAAATGGTTGAAGGAAATGTGACCGTTGTTGATACGGATTATATCGCAAGAGGCCAAGCTTTCCAAGTGCTTGAGGCAGCTAAATTGGCGAAATCTGGCGATGCTTCGGTTCAGGAAATTACGGCGCGCATGACGGAAATTCGGTCGAAAACGAAACTTTATATTGTCGTTGTGACGCTTGAAAACCTTATTAAAGGTGGGCGCGTCGGGAAAGTGCAAGGGATTTTAGGTAGTCTGTTAAACATTAAATTGATTGCGCGTTTAAAAAATGGCCAGCTAGAAGAAGAGGCTAAATTACGAAGCAACAAAAAAATCATGTCGTATTTATTTGATGTGATTAAAACGGAGTCGAAAAAAATTGTCGAGCTGGATATTGAACATGCGAATGGTCTTAAAATGGCCGAGGAGTTCAAAGCGCAGGCGATGGAAATATTACAGCTTAGCAAAATGCCGATTTTTAATGCCGACCCAGTTGTGGCAACGCATGCAGGAAACGGCGCTTTTGCAGTTATGTACTATACTGAATGAAGTGAGTGAATAAGATAGATGAAGAAAAAATGGATTTGGCTTTTAGTCGCCGTATTTGTCATTGTTGCGGGGATTCTAGGCGGATTTTATTTGAAAGATTATATGGAGCAAAAAAGGATTGCGGAACAGACGCCAATTCGATTGCTCGCGATGGGCGATTCCTTGACGGAGGGCATTGGCGATGAAGAGAAAAATGGCGGCTATGTCGGGATTTTAGAGCGAGAACTGAAACAAAATGAGGATGTCAGAAGCGTCAAAACGTATAATTATGGCGTTTCGGGCAACCGAATTGATCAGCTTTTAAAACGTTTGGATGAAAATGAGGATTTCCGTTCCGATTTAAAAAAGGCGAATGTCGTCACAATTACAATCGGGGGAAATGATGTCATGAAAATCCTCAAGTCGCGCTTACTTGAAGCACAAGTAAGTGATTTTACGAAAGCGGAAAAAAATTTCCAAAAGCAATTAGTCACCCTCTTTTCAGAAATCCGTGCCTTAAATCCAGATGCGCCTGTTTTTTTAGTGGGGATTTATAATCCGTACACCACATATTTCAGCCAAATTAAACAACTGGATACGATTATTTCGAGTTGGAATAAAGGGTCTGAAAAAATTGTTGCAGACGAACAAGACGTTATTTTTGTGCCAGTTGCGAATGTTATTGAAAATCGCGAAAAGAAAAATATGGACAAGCCGAACCCGCTACTTTCGGGTGATTATTTCCATCCGAATCATGAAGGCTATGAAAAGATGGCGGCTGAGCTTTATGGAAGCATAAATCAAGCGATACAAGACGGGGAAATTCCAAAATAAGAAAGGTGATTGGTTTGGAGCGGAGCAAGCGAAATAATGAAACGAAAGCGGATTTAAAGCGGCAAATAAATTATTGGAAAATCATTTGTTTGGCGTTATTACTTCTTATTGGCGGATTTTTCATTTGGATTTATTTGTCGATTTTCGTTTTAAGTCCTACTGAATCTGGTGGGCCGGCTTTAATTAGCAATAAAAAGAATGTGGAGTTTCAAACGAGTACGACGAAAGCGGATTTAAATAAGCTGATTGCGACGTACATTGATGATTTTACGAATGATGATGATATTGGCTATGACGTTTATGTTGGCAACACGGTGACTTTCCAAGCGGAAGCGGAACTGTTTAATGAACCGATCCAGCTGACACTTAATTTTTCCCCAAAAGTAGTGGACGATGGAAATGTGCTACTCACGCTTAAAAGTATGTCGGTTGGTGCGCTGCCGCTGCCGGTTTCTTCTGTGATGAGTTTTGTGAACAAGGAATATAAATTCCCTGATTGGGTGACGGTGATTCCGAAAAAGAAAACAATCTATCTTGCACTCGATCGTTTAAAATTAAAAGGGGATACGAAAGTTCGTGTCGATGCGCTAAATTTGAAGAAAGATGATATTTCGTTTACACTTTTAGTACCAGTGAAATAGTTTTTTTGGTAGGAAGGGTGATAATTTTGACGGAAAAACATTTAGAAAAAGCGACATTTGCAGGCGGTTGTTTTTGGTGTATGGTGAAGCCTTTTGACACACAACCGGGCATTTTGAAAGTTGTATCGGGATATACGGGAGGGTTTACGGAAAATCCAACGTATGAGGAAGTTTGTAGCGGTAAGACGGGACATGCGGAAGCGGTTGAAATTACGTTTGATCCAGAAGTTTTTCCTTATGATAAATTAGTCGAGGTTTACTGGCAGCAAACGGATCCAACTGATGCGACTGGCCAATTTGTTGACCGCGGCGATTCCTACCGGCCAGCAATTTTTTACCATAATGCTGAACAAAAGGCTATTGCCGAAAAATCAAAACTAGCTTTAGACAAAAGTGGTCGTTTTAAAAAACCGATTGTAACGGAAATTGTACCGGCTGAAACGTTTTATCCGGCAGAGGACTACCATCAAGATTTTTATAAAAAAGATGCGCGTCATTATAAGGGCTACCGAAATGCATCTGGCCGTGATCAGTTTATTCAGTCACACTGGGAAGGGTGATACGCTATGAATAATGAGAAAAAACAAGCAAGGCTACGCGAACTCACGGATTTACAATATAAAGTGACGCAAGAAAGCGCAACGGAGCGCCCGTTTGAAAATGAATTTTACAATCATTTTGGTGAAGGTATTTACGTGGATATCGTATCTGGAAAGCCGCTTTTTTCTTCCAAAGATCAATATGATGCGGGTTGCGGCTGGCCGAGCTTCACAAAGCCAATTGATGCGGCAGAAATCGCAGAAGAATTTGATGCGAGTCACGGCATGCGACGGACAGAAGTTCGTTCAAAAGAAGCCGACTCCCATTTAGGACACGTGTTTACAGATGGACCACGGGAAAGTGGTGGTTTGCGCTACTGCATTAATTCAGCAGCGCTTCGCTTTGTACCACGAAGTGACTTGGAAAAAGAAGGTTATGCAGAATATCAAAAACTGTTTGAATAAATCAGGAGGCTCTTTGGACATTCTAAAGGGCCTTCTTTTAAAGGAGAGTGCTAGAATGAAAGTCGCAATTATTGGGTTAGGTGGGATTGCACAAAAGGCGTATTTGCCAGTTTTTGCAGAAATGGAAAATGTTGAAATTCATCTTTATACAAGAAATTCGTTGAAATTGAAACAGCTTAGCGATAAATATCGCTTTCCATATATTCATCAGTCGATTGATTCGCTCATTGAAGCGGGTATTGAAGCCGCATTTGTACATAGTTCAACGGCAAGTCATCCAGAAATCGTGCGCCAACTTTTAGACAATCAGATTTCTGTATATGTTGATAAACCGATTTCGGATAATATCGAGGAAACGCGCGCATTGACAGCACTTGCAAAAGAAAAAAAGACGCTGTTTATGACGGGCTTCAATCGCCGCTTTGTGCCGTTTTATCAAACGCTTAAAGAGCTTCCAGATGCCAATATGATTGTCATTCAAAAAAATCGCCCGAACCAACCAGGTGAGGCGCGAACGTTCATTTATGACGATTTCATTCATGTTATCGATTCGGTTCGTTTTCTTTTAGGGGAAAAAATTCAGGATTTTGATGTCTACGGTACGTTTGACGGAGACTTATTAGCGAGTGTAACGGTACAATTCAAGGGCGAAACGAAAAACGCAACGGCCATCATGAACCGAAATAGCGGTGTCAGCGAAGAAAAAGCTGAATTGATGACGAAAAACGGAAAATGGACCGTCGCCAATTTGACGGAACTAACGATTCAAACCGGCATCGAAACGCGCCTAGTGCGCCATGCAGATTGGGAAGGAACGCTCGCAAAACGCGGCTTCGTACCGATTATCCATGCCTTTTTAGATGCTGTCAGAAGCGGTGCGGCAGAACCAATTTCAAAAGATGACGCACTAGAAACCCACGAAATTTGTGAAGCAATCTTGAAAAAGCTATCTGAGCGCTGATTTCATCATTTTTACAATTTAGCTTTACCTTTTCGCGAAAATCCTCTATAGTAAAAGTTGAAAAACAAGATGGAGGGAACGAATTTGGGACGATCTTTTTACCATTTTTTAATGACTTATCGGGATCCAGTAAAGCAGGACGCAAAAACAAATTTTGCGAATGCGGCTTATAAAGATCATAGTTTTCCAAAACAAGCGAAAAATTATCATACTTTAAGTGATTATTTAGAGTTAAATGCGCCTTATTTAAATGGTATGGCGACTTTTGATGAACTTTGGGACGAGTACTTGTTAGACGAAGAAAAAAACCGCTAAGGAGGAAAGTAAGATGAGTGTACATATTGCAGCAAAACAAGGTGAAATTGCCGAAAGTATTTTATTGCCAGGAGATCCTTTACGTGCGAAACATATTGCGGAGCGCTTTCTTGAAAAGCCAGTTTTATTTAATGATGTTCGCGGGATGCTTGGTTTTACAGGAACTTATCAAGGGCAAAAAGTGTCCGTCATGGGAACAGGAATGGGTGTACCGTCGATATCGATTTATGTGAATGAGCTCATTCAAAGTTATGACGTGCAAAATTTAATTCGTGTTGGTACAATGGGCGGCATGCAAAAAGACGTCAAAGTACGTGATGTAGTCATTGCTCAAGCGGCTTCTACTGATTCACAAATTAATCGCAATACGTTTGACGGTGTTGATTTTGCACCTGTTGCAGATTTTAGCTTACTAAAAAAAGCGTATGACGCAGGTGTTGAAAAAGGCTTATCAATTAAAGTTGGCAATGTCTTTTCATCTGACCGTTTCTACAATGATGAGCTTGATAAACAAAAATTAGCGGATTATGGTGTGCTTGGGATTGAAATGGAAGCCGCTGCACTTTATACGCTAGCTCAAAAATACAATCGTCGTGCGTTAGCAATTTTAACCGTTAGCGATCATATTTTTACTGGGGAAGAAACAACGGCATTAGAACGCCAAACGACTTTCGATGATATGATTGAAGTGGCGCTTTCCGCTACACGCTAAAACGAAATTTAGAACTTAAAAAGCTGATGGGGGCATTGTGCAGTTATTCAGAAAGGTTGATCATTTCACATGAATACAATTATTGGCATAGCGCTTGCGATTTGTGTGTCCATCGTACAAACTGTTCATGATGTTGATTCGCAAAAGCAAGTAAATGCACCGACAAACGAAGTTACACAAAATACGGAACTGCAAAAATTAAAAAAAGATCCACTTTATCCGTTTATTGATAAGCAAAATCAGACAAAAGTGGAAAATGGCATTACGTATATTGAAAATGAAGATAATCTTTTAATTTTAGCGAATAAGAAATACTCGATGCAACCAACGTACGCACCAGCCGACTTAGTCGTGCCTGATGTCGCTTTCTCATTCGGAGATACTTCTATTGAAAAAGCGCATATGCGAAAAGAGGCAGCGGAAGGTCTTTCGAAAATGTTCCAAGGAGCAAAAGAGGCTGGGTACGATTTATATGCCGTATCGGGGTATCGTTCTTATAAACGCCAACAAGAAGTTTTCCAAGCCGAAGTAAATGCGAAAGGTGATGCTAAGGCGCGCGAGGCTGTGGCTTATCCGGGAACTAGCGAACATCAAACGGGGCTCGCGATGGATATTTCATCTAAAAGCGCGGATTTCAATTTAAGCGAAGGCTTTGGCGCCACACCAGAAGGCAAGTGGGCGAAAGAAAATGCGCATCAGTATGGATTTATTTTACGCTATCCAGCAGGCAAGGAAGCCATTACAGAATATCAATATGAGTCTTGGCATTTCCGTTATGTGGGTGTAGATGCGGCTAAAATTATTTACGAAAATAACTGGACGCTAGAAGAATTTTTTGACCACGTAGAAGCTTTGGATAAGGAAGTTCAGGCGGCTAGTGCGAAGTAGTTTTTTAGAATCATGATGTATCATGATTCTTTTTTTTTGAACAAAACACTTGCTTTTATACCTATAGGGGGTATAATAGTAATTGTAAATCGGAAAAGGAGGGGCTCGCATGAATATGGATAAACCAATTGTTCCGCGCGATTCGGAGGAAACAAAGCAAATTTTAAATCGATTAAAGCGCGTGGAAGGACAGATTCGTGGAATTCAACAAATGGTGCAAGATGATCGGTATTGTACGGATATTCTCGTGCAAATTTCGGCGGCGAATTCGGCGCTAAAAAAAGTTGGACTAGAAGTGCTTGAGCATCACACGAAGCACTGCGTGATGGACGCTGCAAGTCAGGGCGACGGCGAAGCAGTTTTGGATGATTTGGTCCAAACAATACGCCAATTTTCCAAAACGTAAAAGGAGTGTTTTAAATGGAGGAGAAATACATTCGGCAAGATTTAAATATATTTGGTATGACGTGTGCGGCCTGCTCGACGCGCGTTGAAAAATCATTAAATAAAGCAGATGGCGTTAAGCAGGCGAA
This sequence comes from Listeria goaensis, assembly GCF_900186125.1. Classification (GTDB taxonomy): domain Bacteria; phylum Bacillota; class Bacilli; order Lactobacillales; family Listeriaceae; genus Listeria; species Listeria goaensis. The sequence continues at coordinate 71,039 of NZ_FYBQ01000001.1, forward strand.
CGTCAATTTGGTAACGGAAAGCGCGGCGGTTTACTATGACCCAGACGTGATTTCGCCAGATGGTTTGATTGGGGTTGTCAAGCACGCAGGATATGATGCGAAAGAAAAAATGTCCAAAGCCGAAAAAGACGAAATTTTAGCGAAGAATTTCCAAAAAGAAGTTTGGCGTTTTGTCATTTCGGCGATTCTTTCGCTTCCGCTCTTACTTACGATGATTTCACATATTCCCGGGCTTGCTACGACAAGCTTTGCCCACACTGTGATGAACGTCATTAACCCGACAGTTCAACTCGTTTTAGCCAGCATTGTGCAGTTTATTATTGGTTATCGTTTTTATGACGGAGCTTACAAAGCACTTCGGGGGAAAAGCGCGAATATGGATGTTCTCGTCGTACTTGGAACGAGCGCAGCTTATTTTTACAGCCTTGTCGAGTATATTTTGCAAATGACAGGACAAACAGATATGCCGCATTATTATTTTGAAACGAGTGCGATTCTGATTACGCTCATTTTGCTTGGGAAACTACTCGAAAGCTATGCGACTTCACGCACGACGGAATCCATCGCAGGGTTACTAAAACTTCAATCGAAAGAAGCGAACGTGCTTCGCGACGGAAAAGAATGGAAGGTACCGCTTGAAGAGCTCCGCCTAGAGGATATTTTAGTCATTCGTCCGGGCGAAAAAATACCCATAGATGGTATTATTGTATCTGGCGAAACGAGTATCGACGAGTCAATGATTTCCGGAGAACCAGTCCCCGTGAATAAAAAAGCAGGCGACGACGTCATCGGTGGTACGGTGAATTTTGATGGTGCCTTGCAAGTTCGCGTAACGAAACGAATGGAAGAAACCGTCTTGCAATCAATTATTCGATTAGTAGAAGAGGCTCAAGGTGTGAAAGCTCCTATCCAAAGAATCGCCGATAAAATTTCAGGTATTTTTGTTCCCGTAGTTTTAGGCATCGCCCTTGTTGTTTTCATTACTTGGCTTTTAGTCGGCGGCGAATTGAGTCACGCGCTTGAAGTCGCTATCGCCGTGCTTGTCATCGCCTGTCCATGTGCGCTCGGCCTAGCGACTCCAACCGCCATTATGGCTGGAACTGGGAAAGGCGCTGAAAATGGTATTCTATTCAAAGGTGGAGAACATCTTGAACGAACTTCAAAAGTGGATACTATCATTTTCGATAAAACAGGCACACTTACAGAAGGCAAATTAAATGTAACAGATATTTTTAGTGTGGACGAACGCTTTCTAAAATATGCACTCGCAATTGAATCGCAAAATGAACATCCAATTGCTATGGCGATAAATCGGAAGCTGACAGAAGACGGTGTTCAAACGTCTGGCATTGAAATAGGCCGAGTTCGCGCGAAAGCGGGTCACGGGATGTCAAGCGTCATGGACGGTCAAAAAGTGGAGCTTGGTTCTTACCGGTACATTCAGGCGATAACGGAGCTCACAGAAGATGTCCGCCAGCAAGTTGAATCCTTTATGCAAGAAGGGAAAACGATTGTCTTGATGGCAATTGAAGGAACTTTTGCGGGAGCCTTTGCGCTATCTGATGTGGCACGTCCAGAAGCAGTTCAGGCAATTAAAAGCTTACAAGCACAAGGGATTAAAACTTTTGTTTCATCAGGAGATCAAACGGTTGTCGTTCAAAATATGGCCGAAGCACTCAAACTTGATGGATTTTTTGCAGAACAACTTCCTGGGGATAAAAGTGAGTTAGTTGTTAAACTACAAAATGAAGGTCATGTCGTAGCCTTTGTTGGCGATGGTATAAATGATGCCCCAGCTCTTGCCGCATCTGATGTAGGAATTAGCATCGGAACAGGTACCGACATAGCAATTGAAACTGGTGACGTAACGCTTGTTGGCCATCGTTTAACGCTCATTCCAGAAACCGTTGAGCTTAGCCGTGCTACGATGCGAAACATTCGACAAAACTTCTTTTGGGCGTTAGCCTATAATTGTGCCGGTATTCCAATTGCAGCCCTTGGGCTACTTGCCCCGTGGGTTGCAGGACTTGCCATGGCGTTTAGTTCCGTATCTGTTGTCAGTAACGCACTGCGACTAAAAAGATATAAATTTAAAAATTAGGAGGAGATTAGTATGGAAAAAGAAGTACTAGAAATTGAAGGAATGAGCTGCGATCATTGCAAAGCGCGCGTTGAAAAAGCGCTAGGAGAATTAGTTGGTGTTTCAGCAGCCACAGTTTCACTTGAAGAAGGAACTGCGACGGTTAGCTTTGATGCTAGCAAAGTAACCCAAACACAAATGGCGGAAGCTGTTGAAGAAGCAGGCTATGAAGTCGTTTAATCGCGAAGGAAATATAAAAAGCGCAATCTTTTTTGATTGCGCTTTTTATATTGTAAGCTTATTACAATTATTTCAATGGAAAAGGATACCATAAACGGGGAAAAACTGTTAAAATAAAAAAGTTAGGATAGTAAATGAAAGTTGCTATACATAAAGAAAGTGGTGAAGGTTGATGGATCAAAACCAACAACAAGATGAGAATAACTCGAAAAAACAGAAGCCAGGACATGGCTATATTAAAATAAAGACATTTCCATTTATTATGCTTTTATTTGCCTTTGTGTTCGTGACAGCGCTTGTTACAACGATTGTGATGTCACTTGGGGAAGATAAACAAGTAAAAGTTTCCATTCCAGAACGTAAAGAGTTTACAAAATTATATGAAGCGTACGACGAGATTACGAAAAACTTCTACCAAGACACGAATTCAGCAGATTTAGTTGATGGAGCGATTACAGGGATGATAAATTCGCTAGATGATCCCTACTCAACTTTTATGACAGAAAAAGAGTCGGAGGATTTCAATGATTCGATTAGCTCAAGCTTTGAAGGAATCGGTGCTGAAATTCAAGAGCAGGACGGAAACATCATGGTCGTTTCACCGATTAAAAATTCTCCAGCTGAAAAAGCGGGCATTAAACCAAAAGATATTATTTTAAAAGTAGACGGGAAATCAGTCAAAGGTGATACTGCCACAGAAGCAACGAAAAAAATCCGCGGGGAAAAAGGCACGAAAGTAACACTTACTATTCAACGCCCTGGTGTTGATAAGCCTTTTGATGTGGTAATCACGCGTGCAGAAATTCCGATTGAAACGGTTTATAAAGAAATGGGCGACGATAAAATTGCGCACGTCACCATCAGTACTTTCTCTGAGAATACATCTGAAGAACTTTTAAAAGCATTGAAATCACTTGATAAAGAAGGCATGAAAGGTCTTGTTATGGACCTGCGCGGAAATCCAGGCGGCTTGCTGGATCAAGCGGTAAGTATTGCTAGTATGTTCGTTCCAGATGGGAAAGTGGTTGTGCAAGAAGAGGACAAAGATGGCGAGAAAACAGCCATTACAGCAGACAGTTCAGCAAATGATGGCTATAAAGTAAAAGTGCCAACAACGATATTGATTGATAATGGTAGCGCAAGCGCATCGGAAATTTTAGCAGCAGCAGCGAGTGAATCAGGGGATATTCAAATCGTTGGTACGAAGTCCTTTGGAAAAGGCACGGTCCAAACAGCTAAAACTATCGAGGACGGGTCAACGATTAAACTAACCATTGCGAAGTGGCTCACACCAAACGGCACATGGATTCATAAAAAAGGAATTACGCCTGATAAGGTCATCAGCATGCCAGCTTATGCGACAGCAACAGTTCCGCCTAGCAGCGAGAAATATACAATCAATGATTTTGGCGACAATGTTAAGACCATTGAAGAACTCCTAAAAGCGCTTGGCTACAATGTTGGCGATGTTGATGGGCTTTACACAACCGAAACCGCCTATGCAGTGGAACGCTTCCAACGTGATAATGATTTAGAACAAACAGGCATTATGACTGGGAAAACGACGGACAAGTTAGTGGAGTTGATTCAAAAACAACTAAAGGAAAACGATCCGCAATTAAATGCCGCAAAAGCGATGACCAAATAAGAGATACACACAGGAGGATATTGAAGTGGATAACTATTTAGAAATTGAAGCAGCCGTCAAAAGAGTATTCAGCAGTTTTCGCCATGATATTGAATCTGTTTTAGACAAAAAAATGAGCAGCGGTGAATACCGCGTCTTGAGATTGATTAGTAGTGGTGTTAATAAAACGAGTGATTTAGCTAGAAAACTGGACGTTTCGGCGAGTCACATTACATCACTCACGGACGCGCTAGTCGCTCGTTCGCTTATTACGCGCAATCGTTTAACAGAAGATAGACGCATCATTTTGCTTTCACTCACTGACGAAGCGGAGAAAATTGTTAAGGAAGTCAGCAAACGAAAACGCGAATTAATTGTAAAACGCTTCGCTGTCTTTTCAGATGCCGAACAAGAAGAATTTAAACGGCTATTAAAAAAGTTAGCGGACTCAATTGATTGAACCTCACGTATGTGAGGTTCTTTTTTATACAAAAACCTTGCCTTTTTAAAATGTCTCGATTATACTAAAATAAAAGTTGGTCAAAGGAAACAATTTTAGTTTTAGTTCAAAAAGAGTCTTTTAGGAAAGAGGAGGATTTTATGGATATTACAAATATCACGGTTCGATACGAAGATAAAGTTGTGTTGGACGATATTAGTGTTGCGATAAAGCTTGGAAAATTAACGGGAATTATTGGGCCTAACGGGGCTGGGAAATCGACGTTACTAAAAGCGATGATGGGGCTCGTGAAGCGTGAAGCGGGAGAGGTGATGATTTCGGATGTGGCGCTTATAAAAGTGAAACAAAAAATTGCTTATGTTCCGCAACGTAGTGAAATCGATTTAACTTTTCCTATAACTGTCCAAGAAACGGTTCTGCTTGGAACCTATCCAAGTTTGCGGTTGATGCAAAAGCCCGGAAAGAAAGAAAAAGAGCGGGCGCATCAGGCGCTTAAACAAGTTGGAATGGAAAGCTATGCAAAGAAACAAATTGGTCAATTATCTGGCGGACAATTGCAACGCGTTTTTATTGCACGAGCGCTAGCACAAAATGCGGAAATTTTTTTGCTAGATGAACCTTTTGCGGGAATTGATGCGACGAGTGAAAGATTTATTATGGGACTGCTGAAAAAACTGCGCGACTCTGGCAAAACAATTGTCGTTGTTCACCATGATTTTCATAAAGTAGCAGAATATTTCGATGAGATTATTTTACTAAATAAAAAATTAATTACAGCTGGACCTGTTGAGGCTCATTTTACAGACGAGATGATTAAACGAGCTTATGAGGTTCAAATGGTGAGGGGCGGATAAAATGGAATTTGTTCAAGGATTATTTGAATACCAATTTCTACAAAAAGCATTGCTTACGTCTGTTGCGGTAGGAATTGTGTGCGGCGTCATTGGTAGTTTTATCATTTTGCGTGGTATGTCGCTGATGGGGGATGCAATTAGTCATGCGGTGTTACCAGGCGTTGCGATTTCGTATATGGCAGGCATTAATTTTTTCTTTGGGGCGGTGCTATTCGGTATTTTGGCGGCGTTCGGGATTGGATTTGTGAACCAAAAAAGTACGATTAAAAGCGATACGGCGATTGGAATCGTATTTAGTGCTTTTTTTGCACTAGGCATTATTTTAATTACGCTTGCGAAAAGCAGCACGGATTTGTATCACATTTTGTTTGGGAATGTACTCGCTGTACGTTCATCAGACATGTGGCTGACGATTGGAATTGCGGCCATTGTCGTCACATTAATTGGCCTTTTTTACAAAGAATTGTTTATCAGTTCTTTTGATCCGGTTGTGGCCGAAACATATGGCTATAACACGCGCTTCTTGCACTATTTTCTTATGTTGATGCTCACGCTCGTGACGGTTGCGGCGCTGCAAACAGTGGGGATTATTCTCGTCGTTGCACTGCTCATTACGCCAGCTGCTACAGCGTATTTAATCACCCACTGGCTGAAGACGATGATTTTTCTGGCTGCTTCATTCGGTGCAGTGAGTTCTGTGATTGGGCTGTTTTTAAGCTATCGCTATAACTTGGCTTCCGGCGCAACCATTGTACTCACGGCAACGCTTTTATTTATCATCATTTTTATAAGCAAAAATCTTATTTTAGTTAAAAAGAAAGGGGTTTTAGGATGAAACGTGTTATTTTATTTGCGAGTTTCCTCGCTTTGGTCGTGCTTGGTGCGTGCGGTGCGGCTAGCGATAAAGAAAAATCAACTGACAAATTGCAAGTTGTCGCCACGTATTCGATTTTAGCAGATATGGTGAAAAATGTTGGCGGAGATAAAATTGATTTATATAACATTGTGCAGGCAGGCGTAGATCCGCATGAATACGATTTGTTACCGGAGGACATTCAGAAAGCAACGGATGCGGATGTTATTTTTTACAACGGTTTAAATCTTGAAATGGGCAATGGCTGGTTTACGAAGATGCTTGAAACGGCCGGGAAATCGCAAGACGATGCAACAGTTTTGAGTGAAGGTGTAAAACCGAAATATTTGACGGAAAAGGGGAAGGAGAGTGAAACGGATCCGCACGCTTGGTTAGATGTATCAAACGGGATTATTTATGTGAAAAACATTGAGAAGGCACTTTCCAAAAAAGATCCTGATAATAAAGCGTATTACGAAAAACGGGCTAAGGACTATATTGCCAAATTGGAGAAACTAGATGCGGAAGGCCTTGCTGCTTTCGGTGATTTGAATGAGAATCAGAAGACGCTTGTAACAAGTGAGGGAGCGTTTAAATATTTTGCTGAAAGATACGGACTTTCTGCGGCTTACATTTGGGAGATTAATACTGAAAGTCAAGGAACTCCGGAACAGATGCGCCAAATTATTAAGACCATTCGTACGCGCAATGTGAAAAGCTTATTTGTTGAAACGAGCGTGGATCCGCGAAGCATGGAAAGTGTTTCCAAAGAAACGGACGTCCCTATTGTTGCCAAACTGTTTACTGATTCAACAGCGAAAAACGGGACAGCGGGTGACTCGTATTTGGAAATGATGCAACTCAATTTTGAGCGGATACACGGCGGACTCGCGAAGTAGCGTTTACTTTTAGCCAGTTCTTTGCTATAATTTTATCTTGTGACAAGGCGTATCCTTGTGGGTTGGGAGAGGGACAATTTCATAGAGGGAAGAAAAATGAAAAAAGTTTTTGAACAAATGTTTCAGTTAAAGAAGGAAGGTACGACAATTCGCACTGAACTTTTAGCTGGCATGATTGGCTTTTTCACCGTTGTGTACATCATTGTTGTCAACAGTTCGATTTTGAGTGAGGCAGGAATGAGTTACGAGGGCGTTGTCATCGCAACGATTTTCATTTCCGTAGTAGGCTGTTTTCTAATGGGCTTTTGGGCAAACTTACCGCTTATTTTAATGCCCGGTATGGGGATTAATGCGCTGTTTGCATACAGCCTAGTAAACACGATGGGGCTTTCATTCGAGCAAGCGCTCGCTGTCGTTGTCGTGAGCGGTATCATTTTTATGGTGCTTGCTTTTACCCCTTTGGCTCGAAAATTAAATGAAGCCATTCCACTTGTCTTGAAGCAAGCTATAACAGTTGGACTAGGGTTCTTCTTGATTTTACTTGGCTTAGAGAAAGGCGGAATTGTAACGCGTGGCAGTCATTCGATTTTAGCGCTTGGTAAATTAGATGACCCCGCCGTTTTAGCGACCATACTCACGCTACTTATAACGATGATTCTCGTCATTCGCAAAGTGCCAGGCGGCTTTTTAGTCAGCCTACTCATCGGAACGATCATTGGCTATTTCTTCGGCATAAACGGAAAAGTGAGCGGAAGCGCGCTTAGCCTCGCACCGTTTAAAGACGTGTTCTTGCAACTCGATTTTTCCGGCATAACGGAAGTGGCCTTCTGGTCTGGCGTATTTTCTCTAACGATGGTTGTCGTGTTTGAAACGGTCGGTTTGACATACGGTCAAGTGCGGCAATTAAAACATGAGGAACGCTTACCACGAGTGCTTCAAGCGAGTTCTGTGACCGTGTTTTTATCCGGGATTTTCGGAACAAGTCCAACGGTTTCCGCACTTGAAAGCGGCTCGATGATTGCAAGCAACGCCAAAACAGGCCTTGCAAGTGTTACAACGGGTGTTTTGTTCTTATGTTCGCTCTTTTTAATGCCATTCCTTTCAGTTATTCCAAACAGCGCGGTTGCGCCGATTCTAATCATCATCGGGATGTCGATGGTACAGGAATTAAAAGAAATGGATTTAAAAAATCCTGCGAATAGTTTTTCAAGCCTACTCATTATTGTCATTATCCCTTTCGCCTACAGTATCGCGGACGGAATTGCCGCAGGCTTTATCGCGTACCCCATTTTACATTTATTTGTAAAAAAAGAGGAAAAGATCTCGCCTGTGATGTATGTGATTGCGGCTTTATTTTTAGCGCAATATATTTTACAATGGATATAATGACTCGGAAAAGCTGCCCAGTCGATGGGTGGTTTTTCTTTTTGGAAAAGAGGAGAATAGATGTACTATTATTATCTCATCACGGTCGCCGTTTTAATTGTCGACCAATTTACAAAATGGCTAGTGGTACAAAATATGGAAATAGGGGAACAAATTACGGTGATTCCGAATTTCCTTTACTGGCTAAGTTACCGAAATAACGGAGCTGCTTGGAGCATTTTAGAAGGAAAAATGTGGCTCTTCTACATTATTACTGTCATCGTTGTCGGCATTATTGTTTATATTATGCAAAAGTATGCGAAAGGTCACACATTATTTTCTGTTAGCTTGGCGCTCATTTTAGGCGGAGCTTTAGGGAATTTCATTGACCGATTATTGCATCAGGAAGTCGTGGATTTCATTGCCACCGTGTGGGGAAGCTATCATTTTCCGATTTTTAATATTGCGGATGCCTCGCTATCAATTGGGGTAGTGCTCATGCTTATTTACGTCTTTTTAGATGATCGCAAAACGAAAGGAACGAATTCATGAAGCTTGAAATTACTGAAGAAATGAAAGGCGCCCGCCTAGATAAGGCACTTAGTGAACTGACCGATTTAAGCCGTTCACTTGTTCAATCGATGCTAAAGTCGGGTGATGTTCTTGTAAATAGCGAAAGCGTCAAAGCGAACTATAAAGTGCAAACGGGCGACGTTATCACCTACCAAATTCGGGAGGTCACAGAACTTGTTGCGGAAGCAGAGGATATCCCACTCGATATTTATTACGAAGATCAAGATGTTTTGGTCGTGAATAAACCGCAAGGCATGGTCGTTCACCCGGCAGCGGGCCACATGTCCGGTACGCTTGTGAACGCGCTACTTTATCATTGTAAGGATTTGTCGGGGATAAATGGGGTCGTCCGTCCTGGCATTGTTCACCGTATCGATAAAGATACGTCGGGGCTTCTAATGGTGGCGAAAAACGATGCGGCACACGAGTCGCTCTCAGAACAGCTGAAGAACAAGACGAGCGACCGGATTTATTTGGCTCTCGTCCATGGTGATATTAAGCACCAAAAGGGCACGATTGAAGCGCCGATTGGACGAGCAAAAGAAGATCGCAAAAAGATGGCAATTGTTGCAGACGGCAAGGAAGCGCGCACGCATTTTGAAGTCGTCGAACGATTTGGTGCCTACACGCTTATAAAATGCCAACTAGATACTGGCCGGACGCATCAAATCCGCGTTCATTTGAAATACATCGGGCACCCCCTTGCCGGCGACCCGAAATACGGACCAAAAAACACGTTAAAAGGCAACGGCCAATTCTTGCACGCAAGTGAGTTAGGATTTGAACATCCAAAAACGGGCGAGCGCCTGCATTTTAAAGCTCCATTACCAGATGTTTTTCACGAAACCCTCGCAACATTACGCGAATCAAATTGAATATTTTTGGAAAAGAGTGCTTTCGTGGTGCTCTTTTTTGTTCGAGAGTTTTGTGTTATATTGGGGGGGAAGTGCACAGCGATAAAAGGGACGGCGGATTTTAAGATAAAATGGTGTTAAAGTAGGGAGCGATTAAGAGTGACTGGAATCAAGCATGCGCAATTGCATAATGAAAAGAGGCCATAATATGAATCAAAAAAATGTAGCTTTTTTAAAAATTTCATTAAGCATTTTCTTTGTTTTAATGGGCTGTTCAAATACAGCTGAATCTCTGAAGGGAGAGGAGAAGAAAAATGAAGAAAATGTTGTGAAATTTTATCCATCTATTGATAAGGCTACTGCAAATAATACCTTCTCGGTTGCTCTTGATAAAGATAGTTTGGGTGAGCAATTATTATCTTTAAAAGACGACAATCATCAAATCATATTTTTCAAATCTTCTTATGAAAATAAAGATACGATAACAGTGTATAAATACCAATTAAAATTAGACTCAGGACAAGAACAGTATTCAAATCCAACAAATGCAACACAAATTGTCTGGCAGGCGCAGCTGGATTCACAGAAAAAATCAAAACTATCAGATGTAGAAATGATTCAACTAGCCATTAAAATGAACAATCCAAAACAAACTTTTAATTTAAGTCCAGAAACTACGAAGTTACAATGGGGAATTTCTAAAGCAATAAATACACCAAAATTAAAAATAGACGGGCAAACCGCAACAAAAGTTATTCCAATTACTTTAGATGGTGACAATGTGTACTTCTGGTATTTTGAAAACCTTACAAGTGCGAATGCTCCTGATAGTATGGAGGTTACATTTTAAGCGAAAAGGAGTATCTTCCTTCTCCTTTCCAAATACACAAAAACAACAATTTAATTGCAAAATAAAAACCATTCTTTTCATCACCCAAAGAATGGTTTTTATATTTGTTTTGATACAACGCATCTTTTTTGGTTTTCGTTTTGCGTGTGGATAAGTCGAGTGTGTGGAAAGGACTGCGTTTTATTTCTGGGTTTAGGCGACCTTCGCGCACGAGCTTTTCACGCTGTTTTTTTGCTTTAGATTTAGCCATAAATGCCACTCCTTTACTTTATTCTTTCATCATTATAACATGAATTTATTTTTTTAGGTAAAAAGCATTGACACATATTCTTTTTTCCTGTAAGCTGAAGGAAGTTAAAGAGCACCTTTAAAGGTAGTCCAGAGAGGCTAAAAAGGTAAACGTTTTGTACGGGAAAAGTGTATTTCCCTATACGCATGATACGTATACCCTTCGCCGCTTTGGTGAAGGGTTTTTATATGTAAAGGAGGACATTATGGCTGAAAAAGTAGTCGTCATGGATCAAGCAGCAGTAGGGCGTGCCCTTACTCGTGTCAGCTATGAAATTATTGAGCGCAACAAAGGCGCAAAAAACTTAGCGCTCGTCGGGATTAAAACGCGTGGCATTTTCCTTGCTAAACGAATTGCAGCGCGCATTCAGGAAATCGAAGGCGTGGCAGTGCCTGTCGGGGAAGTCGATATCGCGCTTTACCGCGACGATTTAAGTTTTAAAAACGCAGAAACGCGGGAACCATCTGTAAACGGCTCGGAAATCCCATTTTCCTTAGAAGGGAAAAAGATTGTCTTAGTGGACGATGTGCTATACACGGGACGAACGGTGCGTGCGGCGATGGATGCGCTAATGGACGTTGGTCGTCCGGAGCAAATTGAGCTTGCGGTGCTCGCTGATCGTGGCCACAGAGAACTACCAATTCGCGCCGATTTTGTCGGGAAAAATGTGCCGACCTCAAAAGAAGAACGTATTGAAGTGCATCTTTCTGAAGTAGATACGGACGAAGATGCCATCATGATACTCAAATAAAACACTTTTTAAATGCAGTCCAGAGAGGCTAGCAAAGAGTGGAGTCGTAGAGCCAAACTCTACCTTTCTAACTCTTTGCCTAGCGCAGGGAGTTTTTTAATTAAAGGAGAGAAAAAAATGTCAGAACAAATCGAAGCAAAGCCAGTACTTGATATACACGAAAAACCTACTTGGAATAAATGGATTGTTTTAAGTATTCAGCATCTATTTACGATGTTTGGCTCAACCATTTTTGTACCAAGTGTGACAGGAATGAATCCCGGCGTCGCCCTTGTATCGAGTGGGCTCGGGACACTCGCGTATTTAGCAATTACACGCGGCAAGATTCCCGCTTACTTAGGTTCCTCATTTGCATTCATTCAGCCACTCACGATGTTTATGTTGGCAGATTCGCCGGGCTCGGTTATGGTCGGAACGTTTTCCGTCGGGGTCGTGTATGCGATTATTTCTTTAATTGTTTACTATGCAGGTGTTGAATGGATTCAAAAAGTCTTGCCGCCACTTGTAGTTGGACCAGTAATTATGGTTATCGGGCTTAGCCTTGCACCAAATGCTGCTGCTATGGCGATGGGAACAAGTAGTGGTGGCGATTATAGCTTCCAGTCAGTTGCTGTTGCGCTGATTACGTTAATGGCCGCAGTGATTGCAATGATTGCTTTCAAAGGATTTTTCGGACTGATTCCGATTTTATTCGGCTTCTTCGTTGGCTACCTTGTAAGCATTCCATTTGGTCTCGTTGATTTCTCACTTGTCAAACAAGCTAGTTTGTTCCAAATTCCAGATTTCACAATTCCATTTATTGATGCTGACCCGGTTGTAACGGCAACGGTCATCATTAGTATGGCGCCACTTGCATTCGTCACGATGGCTGAGCATATGGGGCACCAACTCGTTTTAAACAAAATTACGAACCGAAATTTCTTTAAAGATCCAGGGCTACATCGCTCGCTTATTGCGGACGGAACGGCTTCTGTTATTGCGTCGCTTATCGGTGGGCCTCCTGTTACGACATACGGGGAAAACATTGGTGTGCTTGCGATTACACGGGTTTATAGCGTCTTCGTCATTGGCGGGGCGGCTGTGTTCGCTGTATTATTCGGCTTTATTGGCTACATCAACGCTATCATCACATCTGTACCGCAAGCTGTTCTAGGCGGGATTTCGTTCCTGTTATTCGGTGTTATCGCTTCAAGTGGGCTTAGAATGATGATTGACAACCAAATCGATTTAAATATTAACCGCAACTTAATTATTACTTCTGTCGTGCTCGTTATCGGCATCGGTGGCTTCTTCGTAGAAATCAATTCCGTGAAAATTACTGGAATGGCGATGGCAGCTGTCGTTGGGATTATTTTAAACTTAGTCATTCCCGAGAAGAAACACGCGTAAATGTAAGACCTCTTTTGGAAAAATCTAAAAGAGGTCTTTATATAGAAAAAATGGAAGGTGGCGTTATAAAATGAAACATCTTTTGACGATGGACGAACTAAGTAATGAAGAAATTGAAGGGCTTTTAAACCAAGCGGCTTTTTTTAAAAAAGAAGAAAAAACGAAATTCGAAAAAGAAGTCTACGCTGTCAATTTGTTTTTTGAACCGAGTACACGAACACATACAAGCTTTGAGATGGCTGAGAAAAAACTCGGCATGAACGTGTTAAGTTTTGAGCCTGGTGCCTCTAGCGTAACAAAAGGTGAGACGCTTTATGATACGGCTTTAACCATGCAAGCACTCGGGACGGACATCGCAATTATTCGCCACCCAGCTGAAAACTTCTTCGATGAATTACGCACGCTTGATATGGCCATTATAAACGGCGGTGACGGTTGCGGTGAGCATCCTAGCCAGTGCCTGCTCGATTTATTCACCATTCGCGAACAATTTGGGTACTTCACCGGTTTGAAAGTCGGCATTGTCGGCGATATTTCCCACAGTCGCGTGGCGAATTCGAATATGAAAGTGCTCAAACGACTTGGTGCTGACATTTATTTTGCCGGCCCAGATGAATGGTTCAACAATGAGCTAAGCGCGTTTGGACAGCATATGACGATGGATACGCTCGTTGAAACGGTAGATGTTGTCATGCTGCTGCGCGTTCAACACGAGCGCCACGACGGCGAGGCGATTTTCCATAAAGAAACGTACCATCAAACATTTGGTTTGACGGAAGCGCGCGCAAATAAAATGGGTGAACAAGCGATTATCATGCACCCAAGCCCAGTTAATCGCGATGTGGAAATTGCAGATTCTTTAGTAGAGTCGGCCAAGTCGCGCATTATTGAACAGATGACAAACGGCGTTTATATGCGCATGGCAATTTTGGAAGCAGTTTTAAAAGAAAAAGAAGTGAGGGTGAAAACATGTACATTTTAAAAAACGGACAAATTTTAAACGAAAACGGGGAATTAACGAAGCAAGATATTTTAATAAGCGGCGACAAAATTGTGAAGATTGCTGAAAACATCACGGAAGAAACGGCGACAGTTATTGACGTCAAAGGGAAATTTGTTTCACCGGGGCTAATTGATGTCCATGTGCATCTGCGCGAACCAGGCGGGGAGCATAAGGAGACCATTGAAACCGGGACGAAAGCGGCAGCGAAAGGCGGCTACACGACGGTTTGCTCAATGCCAAATACGAAGCCAGTTCCAGATACGCCAGAAAAAATGGCTGCACTCGTCGAACGAATTCAGGAAACAGCGCGCGTTCGCGTTTTACCATATGGCTCGATTACGAAAGAACTTGGCACGGACGAGCTCGTTGATTTTTCGGGCTTAAAAAGCGCAGGAGCTTTTGCGTTTACCGATGACGGGGTTGGCGTTCAAACGGCTGGTACAATGTACGAAGCGATGAAGCGCGCGGCGAAGCTCGATATGGCGGTTGTCGCTCACTGCGAAGATAACTCGCTTGTCTACGGGGGAGTTGTCCATGACGGGAAGTTCGCGAAGGAATCGGGGTTAAAAGGGATTCCAAATATTGCGGAGTCCGTTCAAATTGCGCGTGACGTTTTGCTCGCCGAAGCAGCAGGGTGCCACTATCATGTCTGCCATATTTCAACTAAAGAATCGGTGCGTGTTGTGCGCGACGCAAAACGCGCTGGCATTCATGTGACGGCAGAAGTTTCACCGCATCACCTGCTACTAAATGAGGAGGACATTCCAGGCGATATTGGCAATTGGAAAATGAATCCGCCACTTAGAAGTCGTGAGGATCAAAACGCGCTTTTAGAAGGGTTGCTTGACGGGACGATTGACTTTATCGCAACAGACCACGCCCCGCATGCGGAAAGCGAAAAAAACGTGTCAATGGAGAAAGCCGCATTTGGCATTGTCGGACTTGAGACGGCGTTTCCGCTTCTGTACACGCATTTTGTGAAAAACGGGGACTGGACGCTCGCACAGCTTACGCGTTATATGGCGGAGAAACCAGCAGAGGTATTTAAGCTTTCGTACGGACATCTTGGTATCGGAGATGTTGCCGATATTGCGGTTATCGATTTAGACAAAGAAGAGGAAATTAATCCGGAGACGTTTTTATCGAAAGGAAGAAATACACCGTTTGGCGGCGTGAAATGTTTCGGATGGCCAGTTTTAACAATCGCACGTGGCGAAATCGTCTACACTTGG
Source organism: Listeria goaensis (assembly GCF_900186125.1). Classification (GTDB taxonomy): domain Bacteria; phylum Bacillota; class Bacilli; order Lactobacillales; family Listeriaceae; genus Listeria; species Listeria goaensis. The sequence goes on from NZ_FYBQ01000001.1 coordinate 86,358, forward strand.
GGGGATAAATGATGAAAAGAATGTTAATGCTTGAAGATGGAACTTATTTTATCGGCGATAAGATTGGCTCGGACAAGGAAACAATTGGTGAGGTCGTGTTTAACACGGGCATGACGGGCTACCAGGAAACGATTACCGATCCTTCTTACTACGGCCAGATGATTACCTTCACGTACCCGCTTGTTGGGAATTATGGCATCAATCGCGATGATTTCGAATCGATTCAACCTGTGGTTAAAGGGGTGATTGTCCGTGAAGCGGCTGATTTTGCTTCCAACTGGCGCGAACAAATGACGCTTGATGCATTTTTGAAGGAAAAAGACATTCCGGGTATTGCGGGAATTGATACGCGTAAACTCACCAAAATGATTCGCAGCGTTGGAACATTAAAAGGCATTTTAGCCCCAGCTGATGCCGATAAAGAAAGCTTACTGCATCACTTGCGTTCTGTTAGGCTGCCCTCTGACCAAGTGAGTGAGGTGTCGTCTTCGAAGCCATTTGCGAGTCCGGGCGAGGGGAAACGCGTGGTGCTTGTCGATTACGGGGTGAAAGGTTCGATTTTAAAGGAATTAAATAAGCGCAATTGTCACGTGACAGTTGTGCCTTACGATACGACGGCTGCTGAAATTTTAAACATGCATCCTGACGGCGTGATGCTCTCAAATGGCCCTGGAGATCCAAAAGATGTGCCGGAAGCGAAGGATATGATTTTAGGCTTGCAAGGCAAGGTGCCGCTTTTCGGAATCTGCCTAGGGCACCAATTGTTCGCACTCGCAAATGGCGCGGATACATTTAAAATGAAGTTCGGTCACCGCGGTGCCAATCACCCAGTGAAGGAGCTTGCTACGGGACGCGTCGATTTTACGGCACAAAACCATGGCTACTCGGTGGATGCAGATTCACTTTTGAAAACCGATTTAGCCGTGACGCATGTTGAATTAAATGATGGCACAATTGAAGGTTTAAAACACCGCGATTATCCTGCTTACACCGTGCAATATCACCCAGAAGCGAACCCAGGACCAAGCGATGTTAATTACTTGTTTGACCAATTTATAGAAATGATGGATTTAGACCGGGAAGGACGGATGGATTATGCCTAAACGCGAGGATATTAAGACGATTTTAGTAATCGGTTCTGGCCCAATTGTAATCGGCCAAGCCGCAGAATTTGATTACGCAGGCACACAAGCTTGCTTGAGTTTAAAAGAGGAAGGTTATCGTGTCGTCTTAGTGAACTCAAATCCAGCGACGATTATGACAGATGCTGAAATGGCAGACAAAGTATATATTGAACCAATCACACTCGACTTTGTGTCGCGCATCATTCGCAAAGAGCGTCCCGAAGCGATTTTACCAACACTTGGGGGGCAAACGGGTCTAAATATGGCAATGGAACTTGCTGGCGCCGGCATTTTAGATGAGATGAACGTGGAAGTACTCGGAACCGATTTAACGGCCATCAAAAAAGCGGAAGACCGCGAGGCGTTTCGTGACCTTATGAATGAACTAGGACAGCCTGTACCAGAAAGCGAAATCATTCATGATTTAGAAGAAGCAAAAACTTTCGTAGCCCAAATTGGTTACCCCGTTATTGTTCGACCAGCTTATACGCTTGGCGGTTCAGGCGGCGGGATTTGTCATGATGACGCGGAACTTGCAGAAATCGTCCAAAGTGGCTTAAAGCTAAGCCCAGTGACGCAGTGCCTACTCGAAAAAAGCATCGCTGGTTTCAAAGAAGTCGAATACGAAGTCATGCGCGATGCAAATGATAACGCGATGGTTGTCTGTAACATGGAAAACATGGACCCAGTCGGCATACATACAGGGGATTCCATCGTTGTTGCGCCAAGTCAGACGCTTTCAGACCGCGAATACCAACTGCTGCGAGACGTTTCGCTGAAAATCATTCGCGCCCTCGAAATTGAAGGCGGCTGTAATGTCCAGCTCGCACTCGACCCAGATAGCTACCAATATTACGTCATCGAAGTGAATCCGCGTGTTAGTCGCTCATCAGCACTCGCGTCAAAAGCAACCGGCTATCCAATTGCAAAATTAGCCGCAAAAATTGCAGTCGGTCTCACACTAGATGAGATTAAAAATCCCGTAACCGGCACGACTTTCGCACATTTTGAACCAGCCCTCGATTACGTTGTCGCAAAAATCCCGCGTTTCCCGTTTGATAAATTTGAAAATGGCGACAGACGACTCGGCACACAAATGAAAGCAACCGGCGAAGTCATGGCCATCGGTCGCACATGGGAAGAAGCGCTCCTAAAAGCCGCACGCTCCCTCGAAATCGGTGCTAGCCACGTGTATTTAGAAGAAGCAGAACAGGCAACAGCCGAGAAGCTCGAACAAAAAATTCGCTTCCCAGAGGACGACAGACTGTTTTTCTTGGCCGCTGCTCTTAGACGAGGGGAAACAATCGAGTCCCTTCACGAAAAAACAAAAATCGATCTTTTCTTCCTGTATAAATTAGAAAAAATCATTTCGCTTGAAACTAAATTAAAAGAGCAAAAAGGAGACCTCGAGGCGCTTTATGAGGCGAAACGAATGGGCTTCTCCGACGCGTTTATTGCGGAGTTATGGGGAACAAGTGAGGCCGCGCTTTACGATTTGCGCAAACAAGAAAATCTGCTGCCAGTCTATAAAATGGTGGACACATGTGCCGCCGAATTCGCCTCTACGACACCGTATTTTTACAGCAGTTATGAAGAGGAAAACGAATCGATTCGCAGTGAGAAAGAAAAAGTCATCGTGCTCGGCTCCGGCCCGATTCGAATCGGCCAAGGTGTGGAATTCGACTACGCGACGGTGCATTCTGTTTGGGCCATTCAACAAGCTGGCTATGAAGCGATTATCATCAACAATAACCCTGAAACAGTTTCCACTGACTTTTCGATTTCCGACAAGCTGTATTTTGAACCGCTAACGCTAGAAGATGTTATGCACGTCATTGAAATCGAACAGCCACTAGGTGTCGTCGTGCAATTTGGCGGGCAGACAGCAATTAATTTGGCGGAAGGGCTAGCAGAACGCGGTGTTAAAATTTTAGGCACCAGCTTAGAAGACATCGACCGCGCCGAAAATCGCGACAAGTTTGAAAAGGCGCTTGAAATTTTGCAAATCCCGCAACCAGCCGGCAAAACGGCCACATCTGTGGACGGCGCGCTTGAAGTCGCAAAATCAATCGGCTATCCCGTTTTAGTTCGCCCGTCATACGTGCTAGGTGGACGTGCGATGGAAATCGTCGAATCGGAAGAGGCATTAATCTATTATATGAACAACGCAGTGAAGGTGAATCCGAAACATCCAGTGCTTGTCGATCGCTACGTGCAAGGTCAGGAAGTAGAAGTCGATGCCATTAGCGACGGGAAAGATGTGCTTATTCCGGGAATTATGGAGCATATCGAACGTTCTGGTGTACACTCGGGCGATTCTATCGCAGTCTATCCGGCCCAAAGTTTAAACCAAAAAGTGAAGCAACAAATTACGGATTATACGACGAAACTTGCGACAGGACTTGGCATTATCGGCATGTTGAACATTCAATATGTAGTGAGCGGCGAAGAAGTTTTTGTCATTGAAGTGAATCCGCGTTCGAGTCGGACGGCGCCGTTTTTAAGTAAGATTACGGACATTCCGATGGCAAATGTGGCAACGAAGGTAATTTTAGGGAAGAGCTTGAAGGAGCTTGGCTTTATGCCAGGACTTGCGCGCGAGAAGAAGGAAATTTTTGTAAAAGTACCCGTGTTCTCCTTCGCGAAATTGCGCAGCGTAGATACGTCACTTGGCCCAGAAATGAAATCAACGGGCGAAGTTATGGGGAAAGATGTGACGCTTGAAAAGGCGCTATATAAAGGTTTTGTAGCAAGTGGAACAAAAATGCATGACTACGGGACGGTGCTCCTAACAATTGCTGACCGCGATAAAAAAGAAGCCACTGCGCTAGCGGAACGTTTCAACACGATTGGCTTTACAATTATGGCAACTGCTGGAACAACGAAAGTGCTGGAAGAAGCTGGCATTCAAGTTTCCGAAGTGAAGAAAATTGGTGAAAATCATGAAACGCTTTTGGATTACATTCGGAACGGACAAATTACCCTTGTGGTGAATACGCTGACGAGTGGGAAAAGACCAGAACGTGACGGTTTCCAAATTCGCCGCGAATCGGTTGAAAATGGCATACCGGTTTGTACGTCACTTGATACGGCGGAAGCAATTTTACGCGTACTCGAATCACGCTCATTTGAACTAGAAGCGATTCAGTCCGTTTAAACAGACGGGAGGAGAAACATGGAAGCGAAAAAGATGGCAGTCATTAGGCAAACTGAAATTGCCGACCGCGTTTTTGAACTGGTTTTAGGCGGAGAAGACGTTTTAAAGATGCAACCGGGGCAATTTTTGATGATTAAACCGAACAGGCAAGACTTGCTTTTAAGGCGACCAATTAGTATTGCGGCGTACGATAAAGAGCGCAGCGAATGCACGTTAATTTACCGTGTTGAAGGGGACGGAACGCGGCAAATGGCACAGTTAGAAGCCGGGGACTCTGCTGACGTTTTAGGGCCACTTGGAAATGGGTTTTCAGTCAAGGAAGATTTAGCGGGCAAGCAGGTGCTGCTCGTTGGCGGGGGCATTGGCGTGCCTCCTTTATACCAGCTAGGAAAAGAACTACACGCGCTAGGCGCAGCGGTAACGTTTGTGAACGGTTTTTCGGCAAAAAAGGATATTTTTTACGAGGCGGAAATGGCCAAGTTCGGCGAGGTCCATATTAGTACGGTCGACGGAACATACGGAACACAAGGTTTTGTGACGGATATTACGAACCAGTTCGACTGGTCGCCTGATGCGGTTTTTAGTTGCGGTCCACGCGCGATGCTTCAGGCCGTTCAAACGAGCTTTCAAGAGGCCGAGGTTTACCTTTCGCTTGAAGAACGCATGGCTTGCGGGATTGGCGCTTGCTATGCTTGTGTCTGCAAAGGAAATGAAGCCGGAAAGCAATTTAAAGTCTGCCAAGATGGCCCCGTTTTTAACGCAAATGAGGTGAAATTATGAATCGCTTAGAAGTGAATATTCCCGGTTTAAACTTGAAAAATCCGATTATGCCAGCTTCTGGTTGTTTCGGTTTTGGACGCGAGTACGCGAATTTGTTTGATTTAAACAAACTCGGTGCGATTATGGTTAAGGCTTGTACGCCAGAGCCGCGTCTTGGCAATCCTACGCCGCGAATCGCGGAAACGCCTAGTGGCATGCTAAACGCCATCGGCTTGCAAAATCCCGGTTTAGATGCGGTGATGAACGAAGAACTGCCTTTCCTCGAACAATTTGATACGCCGATTATTGCCAACGTGGCGGGAGCAACAGAAGAAGATTATGTCACAGTTTGTGCGAAAATCGGTGATGCAAAAGCCGTCAAAGCGATTGAGCTGAACATTTCTTGTCCGAACGTCAAACACGGCGGCATTGCTTTTGGAACAGATCCAGAAGTGGCGCACAGATTGACGAAGGCGGTCAAAGAAGTGGCAACGGTGCCTGTTTATGTGAAACTTTCGCCAAATGTGACAGATATTAAGGCGATTGCCCAAGCGACTTCTGAAGCTGGCGCGGACGGCTTGACGATGATTAATACGCTGCTTGGCATGCGGCTTGATTTAAAAACGCGCAAGCCGATTATCGCAAATGGCACTGGTGGCTTGTCAGGCCCGGCGATTAAGCCAGTGGCAATTCGAATGATTCATGAAGTTCGCACAATCACACAACTCCCCATCATTGGGATGGGCGGCGTTCAAACGGTGGATGATGTGTTGGAATTTTTAATCGCTGGCGCGGACGCGGTCGCAGTCGGTACACTCAATTTTACGGATCCACATATTTGTCCAAAGCTGATTGATGCACTTCCTGCTCGCATGGACGAGCTTGGTATAAGCACGCTAGAAGACTTGAGGAAAGAAGGGGCAGGTAGATGACAAAACCAATTATTGCGCTAGATTTTAGTACAGCAGAACAAGTCGCAGGATTTTTGGGAAAAATAGCAGAAGAGAAATTAGCGCTAAAAGTAGGAATGGAGTTGTTCTATGCGACTGGCCCAGCCTTTGTCGAATCGCTTAAAGCGGAAGGGCACGAAGTTTTCCTTGATTTAAAGCTGCATGATATCCCAAACACGGTGGAACGCGCCATGGCGGTCATTGCACGGCTTGGTGTCGACATGGTGAACGTCCATGCTGCCGGCGGAAAACGCATGATGGAAGCCGCGCTTTCAGGACTTGTAAAAGGCAGCCAAGGTGGCAAACGCCCGAAACTGATTGCCGTGACGCAGCTTACGAGTACGAGTGAAGCAGACATGCAGCGTGACCAACAAATTCAGACGACACTTTTAGAGTCTGTCTTAAATTACAGTTCGCTCGCCTACGAATCAGGCCTTGACGGTGTGGTCTGCTCCGCGTTTGAAGCGCATGACATCAAAAAAATAACGCACCCAGACTTCTTATGTGTCACGCCCGGAATCCGCCTAGCAAACGCCGCATCTGATGACCAAAAGCGCATCGTCACACCAAGCGCGGCACGAGAGATGCAAGCGAGTGCCATTGTGGTTGGTCGTCCAATTACACAAGCAGAAAATCCACAAAAAGCATATGCGAAAATTGTAGAGGAGTGGGGAAAATGATGGAAAAAAACACGGCAGAAGCACTATTAAAAATAAAGGCTGTCTTTTTACAGCCAAGTGACCCGTTTACATGGGCATCAGGTATGAAGTCACCGATTTATTGTGATAATCGTCTAACACTAGGATTTCCAAAAGTGCGCAAAATGATTGCGATGCACTTAGCTGAAAAAATTAAAGCTGAATTTCCAGACTGTGAAGTTGTTGCAGGAACGGCAACAGCAGGTATTCCACATGCTGCATGGGTAAGCGATTTACTCAACTTGCCGATGGTATATGTTCGCGGTGAAGCAAAAAAACATGGTAAAGGCAACCAAATTGAAGGACCAATCGAGCCCGGTCAAAAAGTTGTCGTCATCGAAGACCTTATTTCAACTGGTGGAAGTTCGCTAAAAGCAGTAGAAGCCCTTGAAGCAGCCGGTTGCACTGTGCTCGGCATCGCCGCAATCTTTACATATGGCTTACCTGTTAGTGAAAAACGATTGCGCGAAGCACATATTAAACTCGTCACACTGACCAATTACGAAACACTAATTGATGTCGCAATTGAAGAAGGCTACGTCACAGAAAATGAGCGTCAAATTCTACAAGAATGGAATAAAAATCCAGAAGCATTTGGGAAATAAATAAGCATGGATCCAGTAAAAGCCATTTTTAAAATAGCTTTTACTGGATTCATGCTTATTTTTTATTTATGTCCTAAATCTTATACGATTGACAGGATTTTTGCTTCAATTTTCTTTTTTGCTTAAAAACAAAAATCTTAGGAGGGAATATTTTTATAAGCAAAAACTATCACAAAACATATGAAATCCATAAATATAGATATATAATAAAAAATTATTGCCTTTGAAAAATTGTCACAAAAAAAGAATGAAACTGGGAAATTTACACAAATGGGAATCTTTATTCTTTGTTATACTTTGATAAGAAAATACAAATGAACTTAATTTGAAGAAAAGTCATAAAAACTAAAGAGATGAAAAAAATTAAATTATACAGGGATATAATTAAAAAAAAGAAAGATAATCTGATATGTATAGTCTCTTAGTTAAAAATCACTAGAATTAAATCTAAAAATATAGTTCAGAATTTTCGGTAAAGGATGTGAATATCTTAAAAATAATAGTTTGATATTCAAAATCAATCTATAAAGTTATACTAATTAATTTTTAAAAAGGAGAAAAAATATGAATTTAAAACGAGTAGGTATCATTACACTTGCAACTGCTTTGGTTGCTCAAGCACCATTATATGTAAGCGCAGCAAAAGTAGGAGATTCTGAGAAAAAATCAGCAACATTAGAAAGTGATCAAACTTTATCTGCTACTAGTGATTTAACATTAACAGTCGGGGAACCTGTAACGAAAACTCTTCATGTTCAAGACCAAGCTTCAAGTAATAGTGAATGGGGAAGTTATGTTTCTGATGTGAAAGTGATTTTAACCGATATGGATGGAATTAATTATAAGGTAGTATACGGACCTAAAAGTGACGATGGGACTCATTATCAATATTTGGATGTAGTTCTTTCAGGGACTCCTACAAAAGCTGGTGCTGGGAGCTTTAGCCTAGAATATTATGATGGTGCTGGTAACGGTGGAGTATATCCATATACGGTGAATACACAGTCGACGACAACGGTGGAATATGTTGATCAGAATGGTACAAAGATTGCAGATGATACTGTTCAAAAAGGTGATTTGAATACGGCATATACGACAGAAGCAAAAATAATCGACGGCTACACCTTAGATGAAACAAAACTTCCTAGCAATCAAAATGGACAATTTGGTGAAACAAACCAAACTGTAACTTACACGTATACAAATAATCAAAATGCAGTAAATAAAGGAACAGTAGGTATTTCGTTTTATTCTGTAGATGGTAAATGTAAAGAGTTAGTGTCATCACTCAACTTATCATATGCATATCCAGATGGCGTACCAACAGATACTGTGACATTTGGTGATTTAGCAAAAGATGCCACATATAATGATTTAAGATCAGGAACATTAGACTCTGAAATATTATGGAGTGATGTGCTTAGTAATATGGTTGCATATATGAGTGGAGATATAGATGGAGCACAATTTGAAGCTGCTGTTGGGGCAAGTCCAGAAAAATTTGATTTAGATGGAATTGCTGCAAACTTCGAAGGATATGAATTTGATGAAGCCACTTATCAAGAAAATCTAAGTAAAATGGTTACTTTTGAACAAGATGGTGGTAATGTCAATTTACAAGTTCCATTTAAGAAAATAGCAGAAGTTCAAGCAGCAGCAGATGTGACCGTGAAATATGTGGACACAAAAGGAAATGAATTAGCACCAGCGGATACTTTAAGCGGAAATGTTGGCGCGGACTATACATCAGAAGCAAAAACAATTGCTGGTTGGTATTTAAAAGAAACACCTGCTAATGCAACAGGTACCTTCAGTGATAAAGCACAAACAGTCACTTATGTATATCAACAAATTGACAATTCTGTAAAAAGTGAAGTTACCATCAACTTTGTAGATAAAAATGGTAATAAAATTGCTCCTTCTGAAAAGATTTCCGGAGAACTTGGAACTCAGTATAAAGCTGTAGCGGAAGACATTCAAGGCTACAAACTGATTGCTCAAGATCCGGCTAATGCTTCTGGCGTATTCACAGAAGAACCACAAACAGTTAACTTCGTTTACGAAAAAGATGGTGTACCAGCAACGAATAACGGAACTGGCAACGGTCATAACAACTTGAATCAAAAGCAAACTAGTAAAATGGAACTTCCAAAAACTGGAGATACAAGTAGTCCACTTCTTATCTTGTTTGGTGGAGCACTCGTACTGGGCGCATTTGGTTTGTTCTTTAGAAGAAAACAAACGCAACGTTAATTTTAATTGATATAGATTCAACTTTTCTTATAAGCAAGAACATTTATTATCATTTGTCTAACCCATTGAAATGGGACAAGATGAGGAATCCCCCCTTAAGTTGTGCTTTTTATTGCACAGCCTAAGGGGGGATTTTACATATTTTTTATGAGCGATGCACTATAAACCTTTCAGATAAGAATAATTTTAAAATTTAATTTTGTTTTTTCCTAGATTCTACAGAGTTCTTAAAAATGCTGCTATTTCAAGAAATTTAGTACAAAAAGGATTGCTTTTACCTTGCCGGATTTGCCACAACAGTTGGAAGAGGCAGGTCAATTCCGCCAGCCACAAGTGCGGCCCGAATTTCTTTCAATAAATCGCGTTTTACATTGAATTGTTCACCGTTCACAGCTTTTCCAACAACACGAATAATCATGTTTGTTCCGTCTGAATTTTCCACGCCAAGCACAACCGGTGTTTCCACGATGTTTTTATTGTGCTCTTTCATTTCTGTACAAACTTGACCAATAATCTGCATCGCTTTTTCCGTATCGGCGGTTGGACTAATCGCCACATCAACAAGCACACGCATATTTCCGCGCGAATGGTTACTCACGACCATAATTTGGCGGTTTGGAATAAAGTGTAGCGTCCCGTCGAAATCGCGCACTTGCGTCGTTCTGAGCCCCAAGTTTTCCACAATCCCATTCACAGCATCAAGCGTAATATTATCACCAACATCAAGCTGACGTTCAAGCAAAATAAAGAATCCAGTCACTACATCGCTAACAAGCCCCTGTGCCCCAAAGGCAATCGCTAAACTTAGCACCCCGGCACCCGCAATAATTGCCGTCACGTCCATGAAATTTTGCAAAATCAAAATCGCAAAGGTGAAAAATAAAACGTAGCTGTAAACATTAAAAGTCAAGCCTTCAAGCGTGTCTGCCCGACCAGGCGAAACCGCTTGATTGGCGCGATATTTTTTGAAAAAACTTTTAATGATTTTCCGACCGACATAATTTAATACAAAATATAATACAATTAATAGGGCAACGCGTATCCCAATGGAAATAACATTCCCCCAGAAAGCATCCCAATCAATTGTGCTTAACCATTTTGAAAACTGATTCACGATATGTGTCACGTCCTTCATTCTAAATTCTAGTCCATTGTATCAAACGAAGCGCTATCCAGCAACGGAACACATTAAGTGTGAAAAAAAAGGTTGCATTTTTTTGTTTTAAAGAGTAAGATAGATTTGAAAAAGTTATTAAATATGCTTTCATGTTACTGTCACGAACAGGCATGGAGAGGTGAAGCTGGTTTTACTGCCGAGTTTTTGCACCCTCCGTGCCTTTTTTATGTCTATTACCAATTGGAAAAGAAAGCATGCTTAGGAGGAATGGATAATGTTTAAAAAAATGTTCAAAAAAGAGAAAGACGAAACGATTTTTGCACATGCAACAGGAACTTTTGTCGCTCTTAACGAAGTACCAGATCCAGTGTTTAGCCAAAAAATGATGGGTGAAGGTATTGCCATTAAACCAACTGATGGCACGATTGTAGCACCTGCTGATGGAGAAATTATTCAGCTTGCTGACACAAAACATGCTTTTGGAATTCGCACAGAACTTGGTCAAGAAATTCTTGTTCACATCGGTCTTGAAACGGTTGCTTTAAAAGGCGAAGGTTTTGAAGTGCTCACGCAAATGGGTGCAAAAGTGAAAAAAGGCGACGCGCTCATTAAAGCCGATTTAGATTTCATTGAGAAAAATGCGAGCAGTACAATCATTCCAATGGTTGTGACAAACAGTGCAGAAGATAAATTTGATTTCGACTGGAAAGCTGTAACCAACACAATTGCTGGCGAAACAGAAGTGTTTGTTTCAAAATTAAAATAAGTTTTGAGTGAGGGAGTTACGGCTCCCTTGCTTAAAAATTGCGATAAGAGGGGGAGCCAACATGAAGATTATTCGGATATTAAATAATAATGCGGTGGTCGTTCGTGATGGTGACCAAGAAAAAGTCGCAATTGGTGGTGGCATCGCGTTTAATAAAAAACGCAATGATATTATCTCGCCAAGTAAAATTGAAAAAATGTTTGTCATGCAAGAAGAAGCGGAACATTTTCAAGAACTATTAAATCGTATCAACGAAGAATATTTTGCTATCTCTGAAGAAATTATTTCATATGCAGAAGCCACTTTAGGCGGAAAGCTAAGCGAGCACATTCATATCGCGTTAACAGACCATCTTGCCTTTTCCATTGAAAGAATAAAAGAAGGCATTATTTTGCAAAATAAACTTTTGAATGAAATTAAAGTATTATATGAAGCAGAATTTAAGATAGGTTTATGGGCGATTAATCATGTGAAAGAACGCTTTGGTCTTGATATGCCAATTGATGAGGCGGCTTATATTGCACTGCACATTCATACCGCAAAAATAGGCTCAGGCGACATTCATGAAAGTGTACGCCAAGCCACAATTATTTCTAGCATGGTTGAAACGATTACGACAGAACTTAACGTCTCCCTTTCAGGCCAAGATATTGCCTATGAGCGACTTATCACACATCTTCGTTTTGTTTTAAACCGTGTAGAGAAAAAAGAATTACATACGATGGACGATGAAATGCTAAACATGATTAAGTCCAAATTTGAATTTAGTTTTAATACCGCGAAGAAGGTTGCACTTCTCTTGCAAAGAGATTACAAAAAAGCCTTGCCTGATGCGGAATTAGGATATATTGCCCTTCACATTGAAAGACTTAGGAGTTTTTGGGGAAATTAAACTTATTTAGGAGGAATAAAGATGGATGTATTAAAAAGATTCGCGATTGGCGCTGTGTACCCAATTGTTGCCCTTATTATTATGGGTATTTTCTGGGTAGCGAGCCAAACTGGAATGGACGCAATGAAATCCATTTATGATGGTCTTGTGCTCATGTTCCCATTAATTGTTTCGATGGGTATCGCAATCGGAATGTCGAAAGATCAAAGCGGAGCAGCAGCCCTTGCAGGTGCTGTCGGTTGGTTAGTTTACGGAGCCGTTATTGTATCGCTAAACTATCCAAAAGATGGAGTCTTTACAACAACGGAATTTTCAGCGAATTTCAACTTCTTCAGTGGAATTTACATGGGAATAACAGCAGGCGTTTTATACAATAAATTTTATAATATTCGTTTGCCAGAATGGCTCGCCTTTTTCGGTGGACGTCGTTTTGTTCCGATTATAACATCTGTTGTAGCCTTATTCATTGGCGCATTCGTTGCGGCAATATTCTAAACATATCGAAAAAATGAAATGGAGGAAATGAAATGTTAGGTGGATTGCAAAAAATCGGAAAAGCGCTCATGCTGCCAATTGCCGTATTGCCAGCAGCAGGCCTTTTAAACCGACTAGGAGCAGATGATGTATTCAATGTACCATTCATCCACTCAGGGGGAGCAGCACTATTCACGTTCTTATCTTTACTATTTGCCATCGGGATTTCCATCGGTCTATCTCGTGATAATAGCGGAGCAGCCGGCTTAAATGGCGCGCTCGTATTCTTTATTTTAAACTTTGGTGTTATCGGTGTAAATGAAAGCATCAACATGGGCGTTTTTGCTGGTTTCATCGCCGGATTAACCGCACCAATTTTGTACAATTACTTATATGATAAAAAGTTTTTTGGAAATCAAAATTTTGTTGATGGTCGCCACGTAGCGATTCTCGTAAATGCAATTGCAGCACTTGCTTTAGTTGCTCTATTTGGTTGGGCTTGGCCAACGATTCAAGATGGTCTTGACGCTGTTAACGGCTGGATTACAAGCGCTGGTGCATTTGGTGCGGGAGTATTTGGCGTACTGAACCGCGCATTAATTCCAACTGGGCTCCATCACGTTTTAAACACATATTTATGGTTTGGTTACGGTGACTTTATTGATGCCGCAGGCCAAATGGTACACGGGGATATTAACCGCTTCTTCGCAGGCGATCCAACAGCTGGAACGTTCCAAGTAGGTTTCTTCCCAATCATGATGTTCGGTCTTCCAGGCGCTGCGCTTGCGATGTACCTCACTTCGAAAAAGAAAAACCGCAAAGAAGTCGGCGGGATGATGTTCTCGCTTGCTTTCACCGCGTTTCTAACTGGGATTACCGAGCCAATCGAGTTCACGTTCATGTTCATCGCACCGTTCCTATACGGAATTCACGCTATTTTAACGGGTGTGTCGATGTTTATTACAAACCTTCTCGGAATAAAACTTGGTTTCACATTTAGCGCCGGGGCAATCGATTTCGCCTTAAACTTTACGAAGGGCCATAATGCATGGCAGCTCATCCCAATTGGGCTCATCTTCACACTCATTTATTTCGTCCTCTTCTATTTCGTCATCAAGAAATTCAATTTGAAGACGCCAGGACGTGAAGATGAAACGGAAGAAGAATTAGCAGCAGAAATGCCAAATGCAAGCGTTCAAACGGCCGCAGCAGCAGTCGGTTCTACGGAAGCAGAAATGCCAGTTGGCGGTAAAGTCGATAAATACGAAGAAATGGCACGTGGCTACTTAGGCGGCCTAGGCGGACCAGACAATCTCGTGAAAGTTGACAACTGTACAACTCGTTTACGTTTACAAGTGAAAGATTCGGATTTACTCAACGAACCAGCGCTTAAAAAATCAGGCGCCCGCGGTGTCGTTAAACTTAATAAAGAAAATGTTCAAATTATCGTCGGCGCAGACGTTGAATTCGTCGCAGATAAATTGCATGACATTACTGGGAAATAATCTAAAGAGCGAGAATTAATTCTCGCTCTTTTTTACTTGAAAAGCCTAATCAAATTGGCGATAATGAAGAAAGAATGGAGTGGATAAATTTGTTAGAAGTCATTGTTCAAAATGCCGAAGATGCAAAACGCGCGGAACAGTTTGGCGCTGACCGAATGGAAGTTGTTTCGGCGATTAGTGAAGGCGGACTCACACCAAGTTACGGAGCCATTTCTGAAATTGTTAAAAATTCGAAGTTAGAAGCGATGATGATGATTCGGCCACACAGTTTTTCTTTTACATATGATGATGCAGACATTCGCGCCATGAAACGCGATATCGAAGTCGCAAAAGAAGTGGGCACAACAGGAATTGTATTCGGTGCTTTAACCAAAGAAGGGAAGATTGATACGGCATTACTTGAAAAAGTGATTAGCTGGAAAGGTGACTTAAAACTTACTTTTCACCGGGCGCTAGAGGACGCGTCTGACATCGAGGAAGCCTATCATGTGCTCCGCGGATACGGCGAAGAGATTGACCAAATTTTGACGTCTGGAGGCACAAATAGCGCGCTTGATTCGATTCCACGCCTGAAAAGATGGATAGCAGATAGTAAAAATGCACCGAATTCATTCCGCATACTTGTCGGAAGCGGCGTATCGAGTGAAAATATTGCACAATTTCAGGAAGCTTTGAACCATACGGATTATCACGTTGGAAGCGGTGCCCGAAAAGACAGTAGTTTCGCAAATTCCCTCGACAAAGAAAAAATCACAAAATTACAACAAGCCATTCATTCCCTCTAAATGTAAGCCAAATAAAATATGCTCTGAAAAGCCGCCAATTTTGGTGGCTTTTTAGCTATCTAATTCGCGCAAGATAAGCTATAATAGACCAAGGAATATACGGAAAAGGTGGCAAAAATTGTGCAAAATTTAATTGGCAAAAGCCAAATGATGACAGTGAAAGAAGTTAAACAAGACGGTTTTCTTTTAGAAAAAGAAGGCGAACTCGTTTTATTAAAAAAAGGAAATAGCCAAAACCTAGACCTCGCGGTAGGCGACGACATTCAGGTTTTTGTTTACATCGATTATGACCACGAAGTTACGGCAACCACGACAATACCAAAAGTCCAAGTGGGGCATTACGGCTTTGGAACCATCACAAATGTTCGAAAAGATTTAGGCGTTTTCGTCGATATCGGCATCGAAAAAGATATCGTCGTTTCCATGGACGACATGCCCGCACTTACGCACCTCTGGCCGAAAAAAGGCGACCGCTTAATGCTCTCTCTTCGGGTGGATGAAAAGCATCGGATTTGGGGCGAGCTTGGTTCGGAAACCGAATATAAAGCCATTTCAAGACGTGCAAAAGAAGATATGTTCAACCAAAATGTATCCGGTACGGTCTATAAGCTCCTAAAAATCAGTTCATTTGTGCTGACGGACAACTATGCAATCGGCTTCATTCACGAAAGCGAACGCACGAGCGAACCACGACTTGGTGAATACGTAAAGGCGCGCGTCATTGCCGTAAAACCAGATGGCACGTTAAATCTTTCCTTGCGCGGCCGGGTCCATGAAGTGCTCAGTGACGACGCCGAAATGATTTTGACCTATTTAAACAGTGTCGGCGGCGAAATGCCATTTGGCGATAAATCAGATCCCGACGCCATTCGCGCTAAATTCGGCATCAGCAAAGCCCAGTTCAAACGCGCAATCGGCACACTAATGAAAGCACGCAAAGTCACACAAGAAGACGGACTCACAACGAAATTAAATACAGCACCGCCTGAATCCGACTAAAGTTGTAGACACGCTTACAGCTATAGCGGTTTGTCCCATTAAGCGGAGTTTTCTATAATGAACCTATTAACGGCTTGATTTAGACAAAAAAAGGAGGTGTTCGTCATGAAAAAATTCGAAAGTTCCACGCTTTTTATTGGTCTTATTATCGTCATTGTTGGAATTGGTTTAGAAGTTTTATTTAAATGGCAACTTTTAATCATGCTTGCCATCGGTATTTTCTTACTATTTTCTTCGCGCAAGACTGATTTAACAAAGCGGAAGCAACGCAATCGTTTGTTTTTAGCAGCCGTATTTATTTTAATAGCCATTCTTCTCACTTCTACGTTTAAAGTAGGGTTAGTGATTGTTGGAATCTTTGCGATTTTTCATTACATTGGTCGTAAACGAGCGCCAGAACTACTTATGCTTGAAACAAGTGAGCCTGAATCAAAAACGGATAAGACGAACCATTTCATTCGCAATCAGTGGTTCGGCAATCAGCGTGTGTTAGATGTTGTATATGAATGGGAAGATATTAATGTGCAAACTGGAATCGGTGATACGATAATTGATCTCGGGAACACCGTTTTACCTACAGGAGAAAGCATTATTATGATTCGTGGTATATCCGGGAAAATTCGGTTGCTTGTTCCATTTGATATTGGCATTTGCCTAGAGCACTCAGCTATTTTCGGTAAATTACAATATGATAAGCAAAGTACAATGATGCAAAATAATACGGTCAAGATTTACTCGGATAATTATGATCGTTCAGCACGTAAAATTAAAATCGTCACATCCGTTGTGTTTGGAGATTTAGAGGTGATTCGTCTATGACTTATACGAAGACCCAAATGGCGCTTTGTTCAGCTCTATTACTTGGGGCTACGCTTGTCGGAACGCTCATTTACTATTTCGCAAGTAATTTAAGTTGGTATGAGCTCTTATTTCAATCTAAAATCCTATATTTACCTTACGTTGTTTTTGTACCACTAACGGCTGTTTCAGCAGGTGTAATTATCGGGGCTGTTTCTGGGTATGTTATTAAACAGAAATTTGAAGGCATCGATTTTGCAATTCGCCTACTTGAACAAGGGGATTTAGAAAAGAAAGTTCACGATGAAGATGAAGAAAATTTTGTTGAAGTACAGCAAGTGTACAAACAAATCGATCAGCTACGCGAAAAAATGAAATCCCAAACGCTCTTAACGCAAAAAATAGCAAGCGAAAAAGCAGAAACAAGCGGTGAAACAAAAGAAGCGATTCTGTCAGAAGAACGTCACCGTATCGCGCGTGAATTGCACGATTCTGTCAGCCAGCAATTGTTTGCCGCCATGATGCTTTTATCAGCGCTGAATGAACAAGTTGAGAACAATGCTTCTCCCGTTTTGCAGAAACAATTAAAAATGGTAGAATCAATAGTAAATGAATCTCAATCTGAAATGCGTGCGCTACTCTTGCATTTACGTCCAACGCAACTAGAAGGAAAGTCGCTCAAAAAAGGTATGGAACAGCTTCTAAAAGAGCTAACAACCAAACTGCCAATTAAAGTGGAGTGGCAAATTGAAGATATTAAATTGCAAAAAGGAATTGAAGATCATTTGTTCCGTATTGTACAAGAATTACTCTCCAACACGCTACGTCATTCAAAAGCGGAATTGCTTGAAGTTCGTTTTGTTTTCATTGATAATTTAGCCGTTTTAAAAGTCGTAGATGACGGAATCGGTTTTGACATGAATAATGTGCCCCAAGGCTCATACGGCTTACAAAATATGCGTGAACGTGTCGCTGAATTTGGCGGGGTCATTAAAATAATTAGTTTTCCCAAAAAGGGAACAAGTGTAGAGATTAAAATTCCGTTAGTGGCGGAGAAGGAAGTGGACGACGAATGATAAAAGTTTTATTAGTAGACGATCATGAGATGGTACGCATTGGCGTATCTGCTTATTTATCTGTCCAAGATGATATGGAAGTCGTAGGCGAAGCAGAAAATGGTCTTGAAGGCGTAAAAATGGCAATGGACCTGCGCCCCGACATTATTTTAATGGATTTAGTCATGGAAGAAATGGACGGAATCGAAGCAACAAAAGAAATTATGCAACAATGGAAAGAAGCGAAAATCATCATCGTCACAAGTTTTATTGATGATGAAAAAGTGTATCCTGCACTGGAAGCTGGTGCGAGTAGCTACATGCTGAAAACATCGACAGCAAGTGAAATTGCTGATGCCATTCGCGCTACATACGGCGGGGATTCTGTGCTCGAACCTGAAGTGACCGGGAAAATGATGCAACGACTAACCGCAAAACCAGAAAAGAACTTGCATGATGATTTAACAAATCGCGAAAATGAAATTTTACTTTTAATCGCAGAAGGAAAATCAAATCAAGAAATTGCCGATGAGCTTTTCATTACACTCAAAACCGTAAAAACACACGTCAGCAATATTTTATCGAAACTAGACGTGCAGGACCGGACTCAAGCAGCGATTTATGCTTTTAAACATGATTTGGTTAAAAATCAAGGATAGAGAGGCGTTTTTAGAATGAAAGAAGGATTTGCAGTTATCGGCCTCGGCCGTTTTGGTGGAAGTATTTGCCGCTCTCTTATAGAGCAGGGAATGGAAGTACTCGCGATTGATTCGAGTGAAGAGCGCGTCAATGAATATATGTCGATTGCAACCCATGCGGTTATTGCGAATTCAACAGACGAAAACGCGCTTCGTCAGCTTGGCATTCGAAATTTTGAACACGTCATTGTGTCAATCGGTGAAGATATTCAGTCGAGTATTTTAACAACCCTCATTTTAAAAGAAATGGGCGTTAAATTCGTGACAGCAAAAGCTACTAGTGACAAACATGCCAAATTGCTCGATAAAATTGGAGCTGACCGAGTCGTTCACCCAGAACGCGACATGGGACGACGAATTGCCCACTACATCGTATCAAAAAACATGCTCGACTACTTGGAACTTTCCGATGAATACAGTCTTGTAGAAATTGCTGTGTCCGATCCAAGATTCCTCGGAAAAAGCTTACAAGAACTCGATTTCCGAAATGAATACGGCGTCAATATCGTCGGTATCAAACGCGACAAACAAATGATTATCACACCAGAAGCGCAGGCTGCTTTACACGATGGCGACATTCTTATCGTAATCGGTTCTGATGATGATATTGAACGTCTACAAGAAAAAATCCAATAGAAAAACGAGTGGAAATTTCCACTCGTTTTTTTTATACTTCCATAATGATTGGTAAAATCATTGGACGACGTTTTGTTTTTTCATATAGGAATGGTTGTAGTGTGTCGGTAATTTCATTTTTAATTTCCGACCATTGCGTCGTTTTACGTCCCATAACTTTATTTAAATGTTTTTTAAGCAAGTCTTGTGCTTCGCCAATTAAATTTCCTGATTCGCGCATATAAATGAATCCGCGGGAAATGATATCTGGTCCAGCCATTACTCTTGAGTTTTT
Source organism: Listeria goaensis (assembly GCF_900186125.1). GTDB lineage: Bacteria > Bacillota > Bacilli > Lactobacillales > Listeriaceae > Listeria > Listeria goaensis. Next base: position 105,903 of record NZ_FYBQ01000001.1, read on the forward strand.
CATATCAATTGAAACGACCACAGTAACAAGACCTTCTTCAGATAAAATGCGACGATCGCGCAAGACGATATTTCCAATATCACCAATTCCGCTGCCATCGATGTAGACGTTTGCTGCTTGAATTTTACCTGCCACATGGGCGGAATCACTTGTTAGCGCAAGCACATCACCATTGCCGCAAATAAAGCTGTTTTCAAGTGGCACATCGCACTCTGCTGCTGATTCAGCATGGATTTTTTGCATTCTATATTCCCCGTGAATCGGCATAAAATATTTTGGTTTCATCAAACGAAGCATTAGTTTTTGTTCTTGTTGGCCGCCGTGTCCAGAAGTATGAATGTTGTTTACTTTTCCGTGAATAACTTCTGCGCCTGCTTGATAAAGCAAGTTAATTGTACGGTTGACGCTAATTGTGTTTCCCGGAATCGGGGACGAGGAGAAGACAACCGTATCGCCTGGTTGAATTTGAATTTGACGGTGCGTCCCGTTTGCGATTCGCGAAAGTGCCGCCATTGGTTCCCCTTGACTTCCTGTACAAAGAATCGTTAACTCATTTGCTGGAATACGATTGATTTGGTTAGCTTCAACAAAAGTATCTTTCGGCGCTTTAATATAGCCAAGTTCACGACCAATCTCAATCGCCGACTCCATACTCCGACCGAAAACAGCGATTTTCCGTCCCGTTTCAAGTGAAGATTCCACAACTTGTTGCAAACGATAAATGTTGGAAGCAAATGTGGCGAAGATAATCCGACCAGGTACATCACGGAAGATGTTTTTAATACTTTCCCCAACAACGCGTTCACTCATCGTAAAGTTCGGAACTTCAGCGTTTGTGCTATCTGACAAAAGACATAACACGCCTTCTTTTCCAATTTCAGCCATTTTAGTTAAGTTAGCAGGCTCGCCAACCGGTGTGAAATCAAATTTGAAATCACCAGTGTGCACAATATTACCAGAAGGTGTTTTAACGACAACACCGTACGTATCCGGAATACTATGCGTTGTTCCGAAAAATGAAACGCTCGTTTTTCTAAATTTAAATACATCGTCTTCTTCAAACTCATAAATTTTAGCTTGACGAAGTAAACCATGTTCTTCTAATTTATTGCGAATAAGAGCGCTCGCTAGTTTCCCGGCATAAATGGGAATGTTAATTTGGCGAAGTAAATAGGGCACACCACCAATGTGATCTTCGTGACCATGCGTAATAAAAAGCCCTTTAATTTTATCTTTATTTTTCACTAAATAAGTGTAGTCAGGAATGACATAATCAATCCCTAATAGCTCATCTTCTGGAAACTTAATTCCAGCGTCAATCAAAATAATTTCATCTTGAAATTGTACGCCATACGTATTTTTACCGATTTCACCAAGTCCACCCAAGGCGAAAACAGCCGTTTCATTATTTTTTACAAATTTCATAAAATCTTACTTCTTCCAGAGCGAAAAGCCCGGTTGTCCTTCTTCATACGCTAAATGCTTGTCACTCAAACCTTCGATAAATTCGATGTGGAAAGGTTCATTTTTTAAATTTTGGCGTACTTCAACTTCATCATTTGCGTCCATGTATAAAGTTTGTGTTTTCTCTCTAACAGGTGTTTCAGTACTTGTTTCCTGATAAAATACTTTAAAAATCATTTTTTTCTCTCCTTAGTTATAAAAAATTAAAAAAAGTCAGCTTGTAAACTCTACAAGTCCTAAACTTTGATTTTAGTGTTTGCGGATATTAATTTGTAGGCATGGAAAAAGACAAAAGTAAAGTAGCACAGCAGGACAAGCTAATCCTATCTGCGTGCATCATAAAGTGTCATGTAAGGTTTTAATTAACATACCATCATTCCACGAATTTAAAACAAATTTGTGGGATGTGAACGTCATTAAAAACTCCTTTTTCCAAATGTATTTCAAGATTCTTTTTCTCCGAACAATATCCTTGCTTTCTAATATACCATAAAATGACATAAATGCTACTAGAATATGCCTTATTTTCGTAAAAAAGCTGTTTTTAGATGGATTTTCCCACTTTTTAAATGAATTTGTTATACTAAAGTAGAAGTCTAAGTACTGAGGAGTATGTCTAAATGAGTAAAATTGTATTTTTTGATGTAGATGGCACACTTGTGAATGAAGCAAAAGAAATTCCAGCTTCCACAAAAGAAGCCGTTCAAAAGCTTCAAGAAAAAGGCATTTTTGTGGCCATTGCAACAGGAAGAGCACCGTTTATGCTAGATGAAATTGCAAGAGAATTAAATATTCAATCCTTTGTCAGTTACAATGGACAATATGTTATTTTTGAAGGAGAAGTCATTTATAAAAATCCGCTCCCACAAGAATCCCTTGAACGCTTAATTACAGTTGCAACTGAACGAGAAAATCCAATCGTATTTTCAGCAAGCGATTCACTTCGAGTAAATTTACCTAATCACCCTGGTGTAGCAGAAGGCATGTCATCTATTAAACGTGAATATCCAAGAGTAGATGCCAACTATTATAAGGGACGCAACATTTATCAATGCCTCCTTTTCTGCGCCGAAAAAGATGATGATTTTTACGCGGAAAATTTCCCGCAGTATCGTTTCTTACGCTGGCACGACGTTTCCGTTGATGTTTGTCCAGCGAACGGATCAAAAGCAAAAGGCATTCGTGAGTTAATTAAAAAGCTCGGGTTTAAAATGGAGGACACATACGCATTTGGTGACGGCCTTAATGATATTGATATGTTAAAAGAAGTTGGGTGCGGCGTTGCAATGGGAAATGGGCGAGATGAAGTCAAAGCTGTAGCAGATTACGTCACAGATTCAGTCGAAGAAGATGGCATTATGAAGGCACTTCAACATCTTGGGATTCTGTAGGAAAATTCTATTAATTTGAATAATATTAAGATAGCGATAAGTCAAAAGACCTGTTTTGTGGAAAAACGGGTCTTTTTTTTGGTGAAATATGTATGGTTTTATTCTTATTTACGTAAAATATGTTGTAAAAGTCATGTGACAGGTGTACTATATTAGATGTTGCTTTTATGCTGTAAAGCAGTTAATAAATATAAAGGAGTGTTAATATGAGTGAACAAAAAGGGCGTAAGCCATTTGTTCCTTATATCCCTGCATCGAAATCACTTCCAGAACTTACGGTTACATCTATCGTTCTAGGTATCATTCTTGCCATTCTATTTGGCGCAGCAAATGCTTATTTAGGATTAAAGGTAGGTCTAACAGTATCGGCATCTATTCCAGCCGCAGTTATTTCGATGGGGATATTACGAGGTATTTTTAAGCGGGATTCCATTTTAGAAAATAATATTGTACAAACAATGACAACAGCCGGCGAAGCCTTAGGTGCAGGAGCGGTATTTACGATTCCGGCGCTATTCTTAATGGGTGTTGAAATTAAGCAAATTATGTTGATATTCATCGTTCTTGTCGGGGGATTCCTTGGCGTATTCATGATGGTTCCACTTAGAAGAATGCTCATTGTAAATGAACATGAGACTCTTCCATACCCAGAAGGAACAGCTTGTGCAGAAGTTTTAAAATCTGGTGAAACAGGTGGCTCACAAGCAAAATTAGTCGCACTTGGCTTTTTAGCAGGCGGTAGCGTAAAAATACTTACAGACGGCTTTAAACTTTTTAAAAGTGAAATCCAAGTCGGCGTTTATAAATTTCAAGAAGCCTTCATTGGAACTCAAATTTATCCAGCGTTAGTCGGTGTCGGCTTTATTATCGGCCCTAAAATTGCTGGTCAAATGGTAGCTGGTGGCCTTATGGCTTCATTAGTTTTAGTACCTTCCATCGCCTTTTTCGGGGGAGAGAGTGCGCAAATTATCTTTCCTGCAAGTGAAGCACTTAAAAATCTTGATGCAGCAGGAATTTGGGATAATTACATAAGATATATTGGCGCAGGGGCAGTTGCGGCAGGTGGACTGATTACACTTGTCAAAACTTTACCAGCCATTATTCAAACTTTACGCAGCACAATGAAAAGTATGAACAAAAATAAAGGTGGAAAAATGCTTGAATTAGAACGTACAGATAAAGATATTCCAATGAAATGGGTTATCATATGTATTGCAATTCTACTCGTCATTATCGCCTTTGATCCATTCACAAATGTAGGGATTATTGGTGCGCTTGCCATCGGTATTTTCGGCTTTTTATTTGTAACAGTTGCTTCTCGTATTGTAGGGATTGTCGGAAGTTCTTCTTCACCAGTTTCTGGTATGACAATTGCAACATTACTTATTGTTGCGCTCGTTTATAAAGCTTTTGGTTATCACGGTGATGAAGGAATCATATTAACCTTAACCGTTGCGGCTATCGTCTGCTCAGCGCTTGCTGTTGCAGGAGATATTTCTCAGGATTTAAAAACAGGTTATTTAGTTGGTGGAACTCCTTGGAAACAACAAGTCGCAATGATGATAGGTGTACTTGCTAGTGGTCTTGTTATGGGATATATCTTAACCTTACTTGACAATGCTTATGGCATGGGTTCGGCTGAATTGCCAGCTCCAAAAGCAATGCTTATGAAAATTCTTGCAGAAGGAATTTTAAATGGCAATTTACCGTGGACGCTTATATTCATCGGCGTTTCAATTGCGATTGTCATTGAATTTTTAGGCATGAATTCACTCGTATTTGCAGTAGGCCTATACTTGCCACTAAACATTAGTGCAACCGTTATGTTCGGTGGCTTCGTACGAATGATTGTAAATGCAGTTATTAAGCATAAAAAAGAAAAAGATACAGAAGGAAAAGGCGCAGAAAGAATTGAGCGTGGGACATTGTTCGCATCCGGTTTAATTGCCGGTGAATCGCTACTCGGCGTTATTATCGCTTTCATCATTTCGATTAACGCAAACATCATTCCAACAGAAGTGCTCATTCAAAATCAGTGGTTACCATTTATCGTCTTTATAATCATCTGTACACTTCTTTATATTTCAACCGTTCCACGTTCTAAAAAAGCAAAATAGGAGGGACATTTTGTGGCAAAAGAAAAAGTGAATTTGCTCCATCAAATTCCGGTTTTAAAAGATAAATTGCAAGTCACGAAAGAAGGCGATAAAGCGTATTTACTTGTGGCACGAAATAACCCTATTGAAAAAATAGCAGTCCGCTTTTTTAAACAAAAAGCCTTTCGTAAAATTCAATTAGATGCAGAAGGCGAATTTATTTTAAGCCGCATTGACGGGCAAAAAAACGTGTTTGAGCTTGAAGCAGAGTTTAATGAAACCTTCGGTAATGAAGATGAAATGAGCCTATCACGCTTAGTCCGCTTCCTGCAAATTGTTGAATCATACGGTTGGCTAAAATGGAGAAAAGCTTAACCTAAGCTGGGAATGTTAAAACATTCCCAGCTTTTTTTTGACAGATACGAAAAACTATGGCATTAATTAAGAAAAAGCTTTTGGAGGGAATAGAATGGATCTACTAGTTTTTGACTTCGGTGGTACAAGTGTAAAAGGCGGCGTCTGGCATAATAATGCGCTCGAAGACACTTTTTCATTTCCAACACCTAAAACTTGGGACAAAATGAAAGCGTTATTAAAAAAGGAACTTGAAAGTCGGCAAAATAAATTTTCGTTTTCAGGCGTCGCAATTAGTGCCCCGGGCGTTGTATTAAACGAACAAGGGATTATCGATGGCATTAGTGCTATTCCGTATATTCACCACTTTCCAATCAAAGAAGAATTAAAAAAGCTATTCGAATTGCCAGTAGAAATGATTAACGACGCGAATGCGGCCGGAATGGCGGAAGCAATTTGTGGGGCAGCGAAAGGTTTACCGAACGTCCTATTTCTAATTCTCGGAACTGGGGTTGGTGGTGTTTTCATTCAAAACGGTCAGCTGTACACAGGAAAACATGGCTATGCTGGCGAATACGGCATGATGTTTTTAGAAGGCGATAAAACCTTTAGTGAACTCGGGACGGTTGTCCGCATTGTAGAACGCTATAGTAAGCGAACAGGAGAAGAAGAGGGCTCGTTAAGCGGAGAAATTATTTTTAAACGTGCAGAAGACGGAGACACAGTCGCACAAGAAGAAATCAAGAAGTTTTACCACACGCTTGCGCTTGGCATTTTTAACTTGCAAGTTGCCCTCGACCCAGACTGCATCGTTCTAGGCGGTGGGATTTCGTCGCGCCAAGCTTTTCTTACTGAAATGAAGCAAACAATGGACGCTTTTTTGGAAGAAAAGGAGTGGGGCTACTTTGCGCCAGAACTCAGACAATGCGAGTTCCAAAATCAAGCCAACCTAATTGGAGCGGCAGAATACTTCAAAAGCCAAATTTCAGGCTGATATTTCAAAAAGGCACAGCTCTCATTTTAGAGCTGTGCCTTTTTAAATTCATATTATAACGGCGTATTTTGGTTGAGGAAGGCCAGTTCGTCGTTGAAAAAGAGCGGGGCAGTGCCCAGTTTTTCTAAAAGATGTATCACGCGATGCTCATCCAGCTGGATGCAACTTGCGATGGCGCTTTTGAAATTCGGAAGATGTGCCATTAAATAGTGGTCATGCTCTTTTGTTTTGACATAGACGTTCTGAGCGGCAAGAAGGCGTACAAAATCGGCTGTTTGGATATGCGGCACATCGACGGGTGTAATCAGGCAATTTTCCCCGTGTAACATGCGCGAAACGCTATAAAGGCCACCAAGCGGGCCGTAATCAGCAAGTTCTGGCTCATCGACAACCAGTTTAATTCTTTCGTTTTGAGAAAAAAGGGTGTTCATCTTACCCAATTGTTTTTCCTGAATGGAAATATAAATCAGTGAGACGACGGGCGTTAGTTTGGCTACAAGTTCCTCCACCCACGTTTTCGTTTTACCTTCCGGGACATAGAACGCCTTGTCACAGCCAAAGCGCGTCGAATTCCCACCAGCTAAAATTATGGCAACACTAGGCGTCTTTTTCAAGGTGACCATCCTTTAAAATCACAATTTCGTTCGTCATTTTTTGCGCTTCAAAACGGTAATGCGTCACAAAAATGACAGGTAAATTGAAATCCGTAGCCATATTTTGAACAAGGTCCATACAAAGGTGGCGCGTATCCTCATCAAGCCCATTAAACGGTTCATCAAGCAGGAGCAGGTTCGGGTTAATGATCATTGCGCGCGCCATCGCCACACGCTGTTTTTCGCCCCCAGAAAGCTTTTGAACGGAAGAATAAAGCAAGTGTGAAATTTGCAAGTAATCGCCGATGTGGCGAACTTGGCGTTCGATTGCTGCTGTATCTTTTCGCTTAGCTTTATTCATTTTAAGCCCAAAAGAAATATTGTCGTACACGTTCATATTGGGAAAGAGCGCTAAATTTTGAAACAAGTAGCCTACTTTTCGTTCTGCTGTCGGCAAATGAAGGGCAATAGACGTGTCGTCGAAAGCGATATCCTCAAACTGGATAATGCCAGAATCAATTCGCTTCAAGCCGCTTATACATTGAAATAGCGTTGATTTCCCGGCACCGCTCGCTCCCATAATCGCGGTGATTTTATTCCCAAAAGTATAATCCACTTTTAAATCATGAAAAGGCATTTTTTTAGTAAATTGAAGTTGTAAAGTCACGTTTTACATCCCCCTCATCAAATTGCTTTGTCTAACGGTTAAAACATGAATAATCATGAGTGCCACAACGCCAATAAGTAAATTTAGAAGTCCTAAATAAAAGGCAAGTTTCATATTTCCTTGCTGTACCATAAAATAAATGCTTGATGCAATCGTATCGGTTTTTCCTTCGATGTAACCAGCGACCATAAGGGTTGCGCCAAACTCACCCATTGCGCGGCAAAAGCTTAACAGAATACCAGCTAAAATAGGTTGCCAGCAATTTGGCAGAATGACTTTGCGGAAAATTTGACCGGAACTTGCAGATAGCGTTTCCGCTGCCCAGACGAGTTCGTGATCAATGGATAAAAACGCCGCTTTTAAACCTTGATACATGATGGGCAAAATGATGATGACGGTAGCAACGATAGCACCAGCCAGCGAAAAGATAAAGCTAAAATGGAAGGTATCCCAAATCATGCCCCCAAACGGGTTGTTTTTCCCAAAAATAGAAAGCAAAATTAAACCAACAACGGTTGGTGGTAAGACGAGTGGAAGTAAAATTAAAGTTTCAACTGGAAGCTGAATTTTTGATTTCCGTTTTGCAAAATAATAACTAAGTGGTAACATAGCGAAAAAGGCGATAGTTGTAGAAATAACCGCCACAAAAATAGAATGCCAAACAGGCGTAAACATATTGATGACCTCCAAGCCAAGAAAAGAAGATGTTTTCTGCTATTATTATCGCTTTCTGGACTATAAAATGTCAATGATTAGCCGAAATCAAACGGCTTCACTGTTCAAATACGCTCATTTACGTTATATTAGTATAAAGTAAACGCATACAGAAAATGAGGGGTTTTTATGACGTTTAAACGGGATTCGATTTCCTACAAAGAAGCTCAAAATATCGTGGTCGAGAAATCAGTCACATTAAGTGAAGAATTGACCGCGCTTTATTCAAGTAAAGGAAGGGTGTTAAGCCGCGCTATTCTTGCGCCGTTTGACTTTCCTTACTTCCGCAGGTCAGGCTATGACGGTTTTGCGATTTGTGCGGCTGATGATTGGAACTATCCGATTACGCTTCGTGTGGTGGGCGAAGTGCCATGTGGTGCGACGTATGACAAGCCGCTAAAAAAAGGAGAAACGGTTCGCATTATGACCGGTGCAAAGGTGCCAGATGGAGCCGCTAAAATTATTATGCTGGAGCAGTCAAAACGAGCGGAAGACGGTTTTATCACCTTAATTAATACGCAACCACAAAGCAACATTACTGAAGTGGGAGCAGAATTTCGCGCTGGTGACGTCTTACTTCCGAAAGGCCATGTCATAAACGCGGGTTCAGTAAGCTTGCTTGCTGCTTTTGGCATAACGGAAATACATACCATTCAACGCCCCAAAGTGGCTATTTTTTCAACTGGAAGCGAGCTTGTCTCACCATTTGAAGCTTTACCAGATGGGAAAATCTATAATAGTAATGACGCACTGTTGCGCACGCTCCTAGAAGAATTTGATTGCGAAATTTGTTTCCAAGAGGCGCTGCCAGATGATTACGAATTGACACTTGAAAAATTGACTTTGGCAAGCGAAACGGCAGATTTGATTATTACAACTGGCGGGGTGTCCGTTGGCGATTATGATTTTATGGCCGATATCGCGACCCAAAACGAGCTTCTTTTCAACAAAATCCAAATGCGTCCCGGCAGTCCAACCACGGCTCTGCGCTTTCGCGGCAAACTCTTAATCGCCTTGTCTGGCAACCCAGGCGCGTGTTTTACAGGCTATCATTTGTTTGTTCTACCTGCACTTGCGAAACTTTCGGGGAAAAAGTTACCGATTCGTGAGGTGACGGGGATTATGGCAGAAGACTACTTAAAAAATAATGGCTACGACCGCTTCTTACGCGGCACATATAGCGAGCAAGCAGGCACCTTTTTTGTTTCCAAAGTAGGAAGTGATATGTCGAGTTCGCTTGGCAACCTGCATCTAGCAACCTGTTTAATTATGATTCCGCGGGGACAAGTCGGCAAGAAAAAAGGAGAAGAGGTTAGCGTATGGCTATTGTCCTCCAAGTAGTGGGCTTTAAAAATAGCGGTAAGACGACGCTCATTCGCGATTTTATCGGCATGTTGAAACAACAAAGCTATACAGTTCACGCCATTAAGCATGACGCTCATGATTTTGAGATGGATCATATCGGAACGGATACGTATTTTTTTGCAGAAGAAGGTGCGGATGCGGTCATGATTACGTCTAGCGAAAAATACGCCATCGTCAGTCAGGAAAATGTCACACTTCATGATGCGATTGCAAAATTAGGGGCAGCAGATATAACGCTCGTAGAAGGCTATAAAAATGCGCCTTTTCCTAAAATTGTCCTTCTGCGTTCGGCAGACGAGATGATGTGGTTTAAGCAGGAAGTAGGGCAAATTATCGCGTTTGTTTCCCTTGTGAGGTTGGAACAGAATGAAGTGACTTTCATTGGGACAAACGAAACGAGAACGGCATTTTTAGAATCGTTAATTGGGGAGTTTTTAGAATGAAAAGGGTAGAATTAACACATAAAAAAATTGAAATTGCGCCGCTGTATGATTTTCTAATTGACGCTAAATACGGCGGAATCAATACATTTGTAGGTACGATTCGCGAATGGACGGGGGAAGTTCAGACGGAGCGAATGCGTTACACAGCCTACGAGGAGATGGCGCTTTTAGAAATGGAAAAGCTTGCCCAATTTGTAGAAGCTAAATTTGATGCACGTGTTGCTATTGTGCACCGCCTAGGCGACCTAGAACTTTCAGATATTGCCGTTTTTATTGGTGTCGCAACGAAGCATCGCGCTGAAAGTTATGAAGGCTCTCGATATATTATTGAGCAGTTGAAAAAATCGGTTCCCATTTGGAAAGAGGAATTCGATACGGATAAAGTAAGATGGGGAGGCTTAAACGATGACAACCATTAAGTTTTTTGCCTATTTGACAGAAAAAGTCGCGCCTGAAGCTGCACTCAACGTGACAGGCTGCCAAACGGTAGGCGATGTGCGGGATTTAATTAGCAGTGAGTTTCCAGAAATCGCAGATGACTTACATCGATCTATGCTTGCCGTCAACATGGAATTTAAACAAGATACAGATGAATTACCCGAGTCAATTCTAGAAATTGCGGTCATTCCGCCTGTTAGTGGAGGTTGATGATGGATAAATTATCACATTTTAACAAAGAAAAGCGCGCTCAAATGGTAGACGTGACAGAGAAGAATGAAACAAAACGAATTGCGGTTGCAGAAGCAGTTGTTGTGATGCAACCTGAAACATTAACGCGCATTAAAGAAGGTAAAATTTCAAAAGGTGATGTTTTGGCCGTAGCTCAAGTGGCTGGTATTATGGCCGCGAAAAAAACGAGCGATTTTATCCCCATGTGTCACCCGTTAATGACGACAAAAGCGGATTTATCGTTTCAAGATGACGGTGACAGGACGCTAACCATCCAAGCGACGGTGGTTACAGTTGGCAAAACAGGGGTCGAGATGGAGGCACTCTCAGCAGCAAGCATCGCGGCACTCACCATTTATGATATGTGTAAAGCCATGGACCGCGGCATGGAAATTACACGGACGCGTTTGCTTCAAAAATCAGGCGGTAAAAGTGGCGAATTTTCGTCAAAATAGGGGGAATAGCTGTGCAAGTTTTAACGGATCGTTTTGGTCGGGCGCATGATTACATTCGAATTTCGGTTACGGATCGTTGTAATTTACGCTGCGTTTATTGTATGCCAGAAGAAGGACTTAAATTCTTACCTCACGAAAAAGTGTTATCAAAGGACGAAATTGTCGATTTCATGAAAATTATGGCGCAATTTGGCATAAAAAAAGTACGGATAACAGGCGGGGAACCGCTTCTCCGGACGGATATTGTCGAAATCGTCAGAGGCATCGCAGCAATTCCAGAAATTGAAGACATCGCGATTACAACAAATGCCATGTATTTGGCTAAAAAAGCAGAAGCTCTAAAAGAAGCGGGACTTTCGCGAATTAATGTTAGCCTTGATTCTTTAAAAGCGGACCGATTCAAGGAAATCACACGCGGTGGGCGCTTACAGAAGGTACTTGACGGCATAAAAAAAGCGGAAGCAGTGGGCCTTTTTCCGATTAAATTAAATGTTGTCCTCATCAAAGGGCAGAATGACGACGAAATTATCGACTTTTTAAAGTTTACACAGGATAAAGATATTAACATTCGGTTCATCGAGTACATGCCAATTGGTCATGCTGGAAATAGTTGGAAGAAGAAATATTTGTCTTTAACGACCATTTTTGACAAGTGTAAAGAAGTTGGGTTTGAATATGAAGCGGTCGATTCAGTGAGAGGGAACGGTCCGTCTGAGAATTACCGCTTGAAAGGGGCGGCCGGGACTTTTGGCTTAATCCATCCGGTGAGCTCGCATTTTTGCGCGAGTTGCAATCGGTTGCGTCTGACGGCAGATGGCTACATTAAAGCATGTTTATACTGGGACGAGGAGCTTAATATTCGCCCGTACATTCAAAATAATCCTGAAGAATTGATGAAGATTGTGCAACAATCCATCGACAATAAGCCTGAAAATCACGAAATGGCCTTGAAACTTCAAGATGAGGATACTTCGCATAAACCAACTTGGCGACGAATGAGCCAGATTGGTGGATAATAAAAAGGACGAAATCTCGGAAAAGGTTTCGTCCTTTTTGCATTTTTATTTATGTCGTTCTGCCAAAAGATGCCCCATCTCCGGCAAAATTAAGTGTTTCATACCCGTTTCGCAGGCGTTTTTTGAACCCGGTAACGCAAAAAATAAAATATCGTTATCTAGGAATCCGCTAAACGCACGGGTTGCCATGGCTCTTGTGCCAATCTCAGCAAAACTAATTTGTCTGAAAAGCTCACCAAAGCCGGGGATTTCTTGTATGATTTCCGAAACAAGCGTTTCGAATGTTACATCGCGTTTCGCAAGTCCCGTACCACCAGTCGAAATAATACAGTGTATGTCCTCTTGTTTTAGAGCTTCCATTGCCTGCTTAATTTGCACCGCGTCATCTGGCACAATTACGCGCTTTAAAACGTGGTGAGGCGATGCCGCTAAACTCTCTTCAATATAAGCTCCGCTAGAATCCGTTTCAAAAGTCCGCGTATCGCTAATTGTCAAAATGGCCACAGTCGCCACAAATGAATTGCCTGCATGCATTGAAATGCCTCCTTTTAATTGAAAAAGTGGTGATAAATTTTCCGCGCCGTATTTAATTCGTCCGTTCCATGAACTAAAACGCGCCCGTTTTTAAAAACCGTGAGTTGGTAGCCTTCAAAATCAAAATAAAGCAGAAAATCATTGCGGTGCACGTCCAATTGTTCCCGCACAAGCCGCTTCATAATCCCGTCAAAATCAACCTGCCGACTTTCCACCAGTTGAAATTGCACCGTATCACGCCCACAAAGCAAAATAGGCTGCGAAGAAAATGCTCTCTGCTCTTGCTTTTTTTCCCCGCAAGATGGACAAGTCCGCAACTTCAAAACAGCAATTTTTTGTAATGATAATTGCCAGTTATCAATTTGATAAAACGTATTATATGTAAAATTTTCATCAAGCATCATTTTAATTAACAGCGAAACTTGCGCCCCTGCTACAATGGGGATAAGTGCACCGTGCACCCCAATAATATCGCAACTCGCTTCATTGGTTTGCGGCATTTCCCCAATCAGACAAGTTAAACAAGCAGAAGCTTTTGAATCAATCGGCATCAGCCCAGCGTAAGTCCCCGCACAAGATGTATAAATCCACGGAATCTCGTGTTCCCGGCACCAATCATTTAAAAAGCGCCGCGTCAAAAAATTGTCCGTACAATCAAGCACAAAATTCACATCCGTAAAAGGGGCAAGCGACTCGGCATTGGCGTCGTCCACAACAAAATCCACCACAACATCACGATTCATTTGTTTTAAAGCTAAGGCTGCAGCGTACGCTTTAGGAAGTCTTGCTTCCGCATCAGCTTCCGTAAAAAGCGTCTGACGTTGCAAATTCGACAGTTCAACAAAATCGCGGTCGATTAAAACAAGCCGCTTAAAACCCATACGGACAATCATTTCAGCCGCATAAGTCCCAATTGCACCCACTCCAACAATAAGGACAGTCGTCTCCCTAATTTTTTTTTGCCCAAAAGCTCCGATTTCCTTAACCCGAATCTGTCTATCGTATCTCTCCATAGCAAAACCTCCTAAAAAAGATGCGCAAAATAGGCATCTTTTTTTATCTTAACCTAACACGTCCACATCTGGCGGAAGGTAAGATGGATTATTTTTATTAATGTGGTCAAAAAACATAATGCCGTTTAAATGATCAATTTCATGTTGCACCACAATCGCAGGATAATTTTTTAGGCGAAGCTTAATAGGTGTTCCGTTTTCATCAAAAGCAGTAAGCGTAATGCGCTCGCTGCGAACGACATAGCCCGGCACTTCGCGGTCAACAGATAGACAGCCTTCACCGCCTGCAAGGCATGCTTCTTGAACGGAATAGCTTTTAATTTTTGGGTTATATAAAACATAGCTATACAGTTTATCATTTTCATCTTCAATATGGATAGCAATAATTCGTTTATTAACAGCAAGTTGCGGGGCAGCAAGACCAACACCACCACGTAGTCCATATTTTTCTGCTATTTCTTCATCTTGACTATTTTTTAAAAAAGTTAACATCTCTTGTCCTAATTGTTTTTCTTCATCAGAAAGAGGGAAAGTTACTTCTTTTGCAACTTCGCGTAAAGCCGGGTGACCTTCACGAACAATATCTTTCATTAAAATCATCTCATCGACGCTCCTGTTCATTCATTAACTACTCTTTATTCTATCAAATATGTTTTAAAATTGGAATGGATTGAGAAAACTAAATTATATTGAGAGATAAAAGCGAACGAATTGATTAATATCTGAGTGATTATTCGTTTTTAATCCAGAAGAAAAATTTTTATAGTTTGTGAATTCACAAACTAACTAATAGGCGGATGAAAAAGTGTCTTACTGGTGTGGTAATAACTGTTTTATTATATTATATAACAGAATTTAAAATGGAAGGTATTTTTTAGTACAGTGTGAATAAACGAATAATGACTGATGTTAAGCTAATGAAAGCGATAGAAATTCCGAAGTTCATTATATTGACTTCCTTTGGTTAGTAGTGTAAATTAAAAGGGAAGATTGGTGTATTAATAAAGATTCCGTTTTTGATTAGAACAGATTTCGTAAAGAAAATGAGCTGATTAAAAAATTGGTAAGGTCTTTTTGTGAAAAAACATTCGAAAATTCACAAACTCAGAAATATACAGATGTTTTGCTGTGTGTGTCTGGGGAAAAGTAAAGCAGCAACTAGACCAGTGAACATGTTTAGAAGAAATATTCTAAAGTGCAACCAAACAAGTTTTACATACATTTAGAATGATTTCTTCTATTATTAATGCTCACATTTTTATTAATACATAATCAGGTTTTCAGGAAATGAAGCTTTCAGAGAGTCTGAATGATGGCGCATTCATTTTCTCCACTATTTTGTTAAACGAAAGGAAGAGATACGTAATGGCTTCTAAAGAAAAGAAGGCAGTAATTAATGTAACGCAACAATTTGATGCAGTTGCGAAACAATTTGAAATGGTTCAAATTTTAAATGAAAAAGGTGAAATTGTAAATCCGGATTTAATGCCTGATTTAACAGATGAACAATTGGTTGAACTTATGACGCGTATGGTTTGGACTCGTGTGCTTGATCAACGCTCCATTTCGTTAAACCGTCAAGGTCGTTTAGGTTTCTATGCACCTACAGCAGGTCAAGAAGCATCTCAACTTGCAAGTCATTATGCCCTTGAAAAATCAGACTACGTGTTACCAGGTTACCGTGATGTGCCACAACTTATTTGGCACGGTTTACCGCTTACAAAAGCATTCCTTTTCTCACGTGGACATTTTGTAGGGAACCAATTCCCAGAAGACTTAAAAGTGTTGTCCCCGCAAATCATTATCGGCGCACAAATCGTGCAAGCAGCGGGTGTTGCATTAGGACTTAAAAAACGTAAAAAAGATAATGTTGTTATCACATATACAGGTGACGGTGGTTCATCTCAAGGTGACTTCTATGAAGGATTAAACTTCGCTGGTGCGTTCCATGCTCCTGCTATTTTCGTTGTACAAAATAACATGTTTGCCATTTCGACTCCTCGTGAAAAACAATCCGCAGCACCAACGCTTGCGCAAAAAGCTGTTGCAGCTGGTATTGCAGGTGTTCAAGTAGACGGAATGGATCCACTTGCAGTTTATGCCGTAACGAAATTTGCTCGTGAACGTGCAGTTGCAGGCGATGGCCCAACACTTATCGAAACGATGACTTACCGTTATGGTCCACATACACTTTCAGGGGATGACCCAACTCGTTACCGTACGAAAGAACTTGACGGAGAATGGGAACTAAAAGATCCAATCGTTCGTTTCCGTACTTTCTTAGAAGGCAAAGGCCTTTGGAACGAAGAAAAAGAAAATGAAGTTATCGATCGTGCGAAAGAAGAAATCAAAGAAGCAATTAAAGAAGCAGACGCAATTCCTAAACAAAAAGTATCTGATCTTCTTAAAAATATGTATGAAACACCAACAGCCAACGTTAAAGAACAATTGGCAATTTATGAAGCGAAGGAGTCGAAATAATCATGGCGCAAAAAACAATGATTCAAGCGATTACAGATGCGCTTGCAGTTGAACTTAAAAATGATGAAAACGTCTTAGTATTCGGTGAAGACGTTGGTAAAAACGGCGGAGTTTTCCGTGCAACAGAAGGTCTACAAGCTGAATTTGGCGAAGACCGTGTATTTGATACACCACTTGCAGAATCCGGTATCGGCGGTCTCTCAATTGGTCTAGCACTTGAAGGTTACCGCCCAGTGCCTGAAATTCAATTCTTCGGTTTCGTATTTGAAGTTATGGACTCTGTAGTTGCACAAATGGCACGTATGCGTTACCGTACAGGTGGTACACGTACTGCACCGATTACAATTCGCGCACCATTTGGCGGCGGGGTTCACACACCTGAACTTCATGCCGATAATTTAGAAGGTTTAATGGCACAATCCCCAGGGCTTAAAGTCGTTATTCCGTCCACACCATATGACGCAAAAGGATTGCTTATTTCTGCGATTCGCGACAATGACCCCGTTATTTTCCTAGAACATATGAAATTATATCGTTCGTTCCGTGAAGAAGTTCCAGAAGGCGAATATACCGTTGAAATCGGCAAAGCAGCAGTTCGCCGCGAAGGTACAGATGTAACAATCATCGCTTACGGTGCAATGGTTCAAGAATCTTTAAAAGCAGCGGAAGCTTTGGAAAAAGAAGGCGTGTCTGCTGAGGTAATTGATTTGCGTACAATCAGCCCAATCGATACCGACACAATTGTTGCCTCTGTGAAGAAAACAAACCGTGTTGTTATGGTTCAAGAAGCACAAAAACAAGGCGGCGTAGCGGCAAACGTTATCGCTGAAATTAATGACCGTGCAATTCTTTCACTTGAAGCGCCAGTTATGCGTGTTACTGCACCAGACAGCGTTTTCCCATTCTCACAAGCGGAAACAGTTTGGTTACCTAACCATAACGATGTAGTTGAACGTGTTAAAGAAGTTTTAGCTTTCTAATTAAAAGCGTACGTTACGTGATGGCGTAACATTCTATATAAAGTTTGAATAAAAACAGGAGGCTTAATAGACAATGGCATATTCATTTAAATTACCGGATATCGGTGAAGGTATCCACGAAGGTGAAATCGTCAAATGGTTCGTAAAACCAGGCGATAAAATTGAAGAAGACGAATCTCTATTCGAAGTACAAAACGATAAATCTGTGGAGGAAATTACTTCCCCCGTTTCAGGTACAGTAAAAGAAATTAAAGTAGCTGAAGGCGAAGTAGCCACTGTAGGTCAAGTTTTAATTACTTTTGATGGCGTTGAAGGTCATGAAGACGCAGCTGAAGAAGTGAAGGAAGAAGTAACAGCACCAGCGGCAAAACCTTCTAGCGGAGCAGGCGTTTTTGAATTTAAATTACCTGACATTGGTGAAGGAATCCATGAAGGCGAAATCGTCAAATGGTTTGTTAAATCCGGTGACAAAGTAGAAGAAGATCAAGCAATTTTTGAAGTACAAAATGATAAATCAGTCGAAGAAATTACATCGCCAGTTGATGGTACGGTTAAAGACATTTTAGTTGGTGAAGGTACAGTTGCAACAGTAGGTCAAGTGTTGATCACATTTACTGGTGACTTTGAAGGTACAGCGGATCATTCCTCTACACCAGAAGCGCCAGCTGAAACAGCTAAAGTAGAAGAAAAACCTGCGGCGGTTCCTGTAAGTGGCGGCAACGGAACACCATCTGCTGAAAAAGATCCAAATGGTCTTGTTATTGCGATGCCATCTGTTCGTAAATTTGCTCGTGAAAAAGGCGTTGACATTCGCCTTGTTGCAGGAAGCGGCAAAAATAACCGCATCTTAAAACAAGATATCGAAGCTTACTTAAGTGGCGATGCACCAGAAGCGCCAGCTGCAGAAGCGGGAGCACCGCAAAAAGAAGCGCAAGCGACGAAAGCAGCACCAAAACCAGTTCCAGCTGCTGGCGATGCTTATCCAGAAACACGCGAAAAACTTACACCAACTCGTCGCGCGATTGCAAAAGCAATGGTGAACTCGAAACACACAGCACCACACGTTACATTAATGGACGAAATTGAAGTTTCTGCTCTTATGGCGCACAGAAAACGTTTCAAAGAAGTTGCGGCTGAAAAAGGTATCAAACTGACATTCCTCCCTTATATGGTGAAAGCGTTAGTTGCTACATTAAAAGAGTTCCCAGTGCTTAATACAACGATGGATGATGCAACTGAAGAACTTATTTATAAACATTACTATAATGTCGGCATTGCGGCTGATACAGATCACGGTTTATATGTGCCAGTCATTAAAAATGCAGATACAAAATCCATCTTCTCCATTTCAAATGAAATTAATGAGCTAGCTGGAAAAGCACGCGATGGTAAACTAACAGCTGACGAAATGCGCCACGGTTCTGCAACAATTTCAAATATCGGTTCTGCCGGTGGACAATGGTTCACACCAGTAATCAACTATCCTGAGGTTGCTATTTTAGGTGTAGGTCGTATTGCTGAAAAAGCAGTCGTAAAAGACGGCGAAATTGTAGCTGCTCCAGTTCTTGCTTTATCATTAAGCTTTGACCACCGTGTAATTGACGGCGCAACAGCTCAAAAAGCAATGAACAATATTAAACGTTTATTAAATGATCCAGAATTATTACTAATGGAGGCGTAAAATAATGGTTGTAGGAGATTTTCCAGAAGAAAGAGATACGATAGTTATCGGTGCAGGCCCCGGTGGATATGTTGCCGCAATTCGTGCAGCGCAACTTGGACAAAAAGTAACGATTATTGAAAAAGAATATTTCGGCGGTGTATGTTTAAACGTCGGTTGTATTCCTTCCAAAGCTTTAATCACAGTTGGTCACCGTTTTAAAGAAGCAAGTCATTCTGATAATATGGGGATTACAACGAAAGATGTTAATCTCGATTTTGCGAAAGCACAAGAATGGAAAGGCAGCGTTGTTAACAAATTAACAACAGGCGTTCGTGGCCTTCTTAAAAAGAATAAAGTTGAAATGTTAGAAGGGGAAGCATTCTTCGTAGATGAACATTCACTTCGTGTCATTCACCCAGATTCTGCTCAAACTTATACGTTCAACAATGTTATCATTGCGACTGGCTCACGTCCTATCGAAATCCCAGGTTTCAAATATGGCAAACGTGTGTTAAGTTCAACAGGAGCACTCGCTTTACAAGAAGTACCGAAAAAACTCGTTGTTATCGGCGGTGGCTATATTGGTACTGAACTTGGCGGAGCATTTGCTAACCTAGGCACTGAACTTACGATTCTTGAAGGCGGACCTGAAATTTTACCAACATATGAAAAAGATATGGTATCGCTTGTTAAACGTAGCTTGAAGAGCAAAAACGTTGAAATCGTAACGAAAGCACTCGCTAAGTCAGCAGAAGAAACTGAAAATGGCGTGAAAGTGACTTATGAAGCAAATGGCGAAACAAACACAATCGAAGCGGATTATGTACTTGTAACAGTTGGTCGTCGTCCAAATACAGATGACATCGGCTTGGAACAATTAGGCGTAAAAGTTTCTGAACGTGGATTAATCGAAGTCGATAAACAAGGACGTACAAATGTACCGAACGTATTCGCAATCGGCGACATCGTTCCAGGTGTTCCTTTAGCCCATAAAGCAAGCTATGAAGCAAAAATTGCTGCTGAAGCTATTGCTGGGGAAAAATCTGAAAATGATTATACTGTGCTTCCAGCTGTTGTGTTTAGTGACCCTGAACTTGCAACTGTAGGTATGACAGAAAAAGAAGCGAAAGAAAAAGGAATTGATGTGAAAGCATCGAAATTCCCATTCGGCGGAAACGGCCGTGCTCTTTCACTTGATGCACCAGAAGGTTTTGTACGTTTAGTGACACGTAAAGAAGATGGCCTTGTACTTGGCGCTCAAGTTGCAGGAATGAACGCTTCAGATATTATTTCTGAAATCGGTCTTGCAATTGAAACGGGTGTAACCGCAGAAGATATTGCCCTTACAATCCATGCCCATCCTTCACTTGGAGAGCTTACAATGGAAGCGGCTGAACTTGCTTTAGGACGCCCTATTCACATTTAATAAAAAAATACGCTGTTTACAATTGTAAACAGCGTATTTTATATGTTAAAATTTACATGGCGTAAAAAAGAGGAATATTTCACGAAAATAACTTAGAATTCAGGTGTGAAAATGAAAAAGCATTGGCATATTCCGCATTCCGTTTTTATTTTACTTATGATTGTTGCAGGGCTTTGTACAGTGGATACATTTATACAATTTGGGATTGGTTTTATTCATCATATGCATGATACCGATGGCTATAAAGCTGTTTTGCGTATCGTTGCGACACCGTTTACAAATCCTGTTGTCACCATTCCAATTGCAAGCGTTCTTGTGCGCTATGTAGTCGTGTTTATTTTGAATTTTGTTCTTCCCGCATTCTTTTTTGTTGGCATGCACTTCGCGAGAATCAGTTACAGAGAAAAACATGTGGAATCGCATAGTTATTAGGCGTTGATGTTTTTATTCTGGGAAATAAACGAGAGTAAGGTGAAGTGATGAAAAAAAGTTTGTTTTGGATATCTTATGTTATAGCGGGAATTTGTTTTCTGCTAGCCATTGTGGCTTTCGTTATTGGCTTTATTCAACATATGCATGATGCAGGGGGATTTCAGGCGGTTTTTAAAATTTTAGAAACACCGATTACTGGTTTTATTAAATTAACGAATGGCTACATTCAAAAATCGACGCTGGAAATTATCATTTTAATTATTGTAAGTTACATTTTACCGGCTTATTTTGTTGTGATGACAATGTTACTAAAACGGAAAAGAGAACAAGGTTATTAAAGGTGCTGCTAGCATCTTTTTTTTGTAAACAATTCATTTTAAACTTTGGAAGTTGCATGATAAAATGAATTTAATAGGCTGTTAGTTCCGAAACTGAGCATTTTATGTTGTATTGGAAATGTGGAACTTGGGAATTTGTCCAAAAGAAGGGGTGACAAGAAATGAATTATAGTTATCCGATTGATATGGACTGGACGAAAGAGGAAATTGCGGTCGTCATCCATTATTTTGAGTCGATTGAGAAGGCTTATGAGAAAGGCGTCAGTGCGGCGGAATTGAAAGAAACGTACCGGGCGTTTAAGACGGTCGTGCCGTCGATTGGTGAGGAGAAGCGTCTTGGGCGTGAGTTTGAAGACGTTAGTGGTTATTCGCCTTATCAGGTGATGCAAATGCTGAAAAATGCTACGACGAGTACGATTAAAATGAAACCATAACTAGGGGGAATAAAAGTGGATATTAGTCAAATTAAGGCTGCTGAAGTGAAAACAACAGAAGGAATTCATATTGCACAGTCACAAAATGCGAAAGTTAAAGTGATGTCATTTGTGAATTTGCGTTGTCCATATTGCCGTAAATGGCATACTGATTCAAGAAAAGTGTTAGATCGTTTCGTTCGAGATGGAAAGATTGAGTTAATTATTAAACCATTTGATAAGGAAAAAGAAAAACTTCAGCCGGGCAACGTGGCGCATCGCTATTTAAATTACGATACGCCGTTTGAAACGTGGGAAGTGATTGATAAAATTTATGCGACGCAAGATGAGTGGGGCAATTTGCCGCTTCACGAAGTAGCTTCTTATATGGAAGATAAATTGCAGTTAAAAGAGCAAAATAACGAAGAGGCGACGGCGGCTATTATCGAGGAAGCGAACCGCGCGAATGTTGTTTTTGTTCCTACTGTCATTGTCAGCGAACATATTTTTGATGAACACATTACACCCGAAGAGCTGGAAGAACTTTTAAACGCTGAATTTGCTAAAAAATAACATGTTTTAATGGAAGTGAGAAGTGTACTCACTTCTTTTTTTGGCTTCCTAGGAACAATTGATGTGGTGCCGACTTTCTGTTAAAATGGAAGTATGACTATTTGTTCACAAAGAAGTAATTGGAGGGAACAACATGATGGTATTTGGAATGCCAATAGAGAATGTATATTATTACATATTGATTGTGGTAGGTATACTGATTGTAATCGATCTAATATCGGCGTTAATCTTCTCAGTTAGTATTGTCAGCTTTGCCTTAGATTTATTACCTATTCCAGGATCGATTATTTTATACTTTTTAGGTGCGTTTTCATTAGCCGGCTTTTTAGGTGAGAAATATACGTCTTTATCAAGTATAAATGTTTTAATTGGTTCGATTATTATCGGATTGATTTTTTCGTCAATCCTCTATTTTGGAATACTTTTGCCACTTTCTAGGACAAGTGATTCAATTGCTTATGAAACAAAGGATTTAGAAGGAAAAACAGGTGTCGTCATTACTTCTATTCCGAGCGATGGTTTCGGTGAGGTCTTGATTGAAATGAATGCAGGTAAAGTAGCAAAGGCGGCGAAATCAAGTGATAATGAACCTATTTCGCTGGGAGAAACAGTGCTTATTATTGATGCAGAAGATGCTTACATTTTAGTTTCGCCCTATACCTCTTTCTTAGGATAAGGACAAATTAGTTACTACACAAAAGGGAGGCTGTAAAGTTTGAATATTTTAACCGGAGGAATTACATTAGTTTTAATCGTTGCAGTTGTTGTTTTAATTTTGTTTTTAATTGTGTTTGTAACCAAATACAAAACTGTCGGACCAGATGAAGCATTAATCGTTTCGGGAAGCTACTTAGGTCGTAAAAATGTCAAGGCGGAAAAAAAGTCAAAATTGTTCGTGGTGGCGGTACATTCGTAATGCCAGTTTTCCAGCAATCGCGTCCAATTAGTTTACTTTCGAGTAAATTAGATGTTAGAACGCCTGAGATTTATACGGAACAAGGGGTTCCTGTTATGGCGGATGGTACGGCAATTATTAAAATCGGTGGATCTATTTCCGAAATTGCCACAGCCGCTGAACAATTTTTGGGAAAAACAAGTGAAGAGCGAGAAGCAGAAGCGATTGAAGTGGTTGAAGGGCACCTTCGTGCGATTTTAGGGTCCATGACGGTGGAAGAGATTTATAAAAATCGCGATAAGTTTTCTCAAGAAGTGCAAGGAGTTGCGGCTCAAGATTTAGCTAAAATGGGATTCATTATTGTTTCCTTTACGCTTAAAGAAGTGCGAGATAACAATGGCTACTTAGATGCGCTAGGTAAGCCGCGTATTGCGCAAGTGAAGCGTGATGCAGATGTGGCGGAAGCAGAAGCGAGTAAAGAAACGCGTATGAAACGAGCGGAAGCAGAAAAAGAAGCGACTCGTTCTGAACTAGAGCGTAAAACAGAAATTGCTGAAGCTGAAAAGCAAAACCAATTAAAAGTTGCTGAATATCGCCGGGAACAAGAAACAGCAAAGGCGAATGCCGACCAAGCTTATGATTTAGAAAGCGCACGTGCGAAACAAGAAGTTGTTGAGCAACAAATGCAAATTCAAATTATTGAGCGTCAAAAACAAATTGAATTAGAAGAACGTGAAATTCAACGCCGTGAACGTCAATATGATGCGGAAGTGAAGAAAAAAGCGGATGCGGATCGTTATGCTGTTGAGCAACAAGCGGCGGCTAGAAAGAGCCAAGAATATGCAGAAGCAGAAGCGAACCAATATCGTATTGAAACAAAAGCGAAAGCAGAAGCGGAACAAGTTCGCGTTCAAGGGATTGCAAAAGCCGAGGCGGAGCAAGCACAAGGGACAGCGGCAGCCGAAGTTATCAAATTACGTGGTTTAGCAGAAGCAGAGGCAAAACGAAAAGTGGCGGAAGCTTACGAATTGTATGGCCAAGCAGCGATGCTCGATATGATTGTCAATATGCTGCCTGAATATGCGAAACAAGTAGCAGCTCCAATGAGCAATATTGATACGATTACTGTTGTTGATACTGGAAGTGATGGTACAAACAGTGGTGCAAATAAGGTAAGTGCGTATGCAACGAATTTGATGACGACCGCACAAGAAAGCCTAAAAGCCACTACAGGCCTTGACATTCGCGAATTGCTGGAGAACTTTTCTGGTAAGGGTAATGTGAAAAATAGTGTGGATGAACTAACTAAAACGATTCAGTCAGATAAGGAATAAAAAGGTGGGGTAAGCATCGTCAGCTTTTATTCCAAAAGATAGTCAATAAAAAAAGCATAAGTCCAGTAAGATTACCATTTTGAAAAATGGATTTTACAGGATTTATGCTTTTTTATGCTTTAAAAAAACTTTCTTCGCCAAAAAACAAGTGCAAGTATTCCGGCGATGCTAAATGAAATACCTAGCGTGACAATCCAGGCGAGTGACATATCCATAAACGGCAATTTTACATTCATCCCATAAAAACTGAATACCATCGTTGGAATCGTTAAAATAATCGTGAAAGATGTCAAAAATTTCATGACGATGTTCATATTGTTCGAAATAATCGAAGCATACGCATCCATCATACCACTTAAAATATTGGAATGAACTTCCGCCATTTCAATTCCTTGGCGGTTTTCAATGATGACGTCTTCTAGTAAATCCTGATCTTCCTCATACATTTTTACAATGTGTTGGCGCATCATTTTATCTAGCACAAGTTTGTTGGATTTGAGGGCAGTGACAAAGTAAACTAAACTTTTTTCTATCCCCATCAAATCATAGAGCTGCTTGTTTTTCATGGATTCATGCAATTCTTTTTCGATTTCATCGGTTTGACGATTAAGGCGTTTTAGATGGCGCAAAAATTGCGTGGAAATCATATAGAGAATTTGTAAGGCAAAGCGCGTTTTCATATGCGTATAAAAGCCTTTGATACGCCGTTTTATAAAGGATTGAATAATCGACGAATCAATCGTGCAAATCGTAATAAAATAGTCTTTTGTTAAAATAATCCCCATTGGAATAGTTTCAAACGAGGCGTAATGAATATCGTCTTCATCCACAACTGGAAAGTCACAAATGATTAAAACGGCTTCCGTGTCGTCATCGCGTTCAATCCGCGCACTTTCATCTTTATCGAGTGGATCTTCGAGAAATTCTAATGGAATATTGTAGTTTTCGGCAACTTGATTGATTTCTTCTGATGTAGGCGCAACAATGTTAATCCATGCATTGCGTTCCACTTCTTCAAGCTCAATTAATTTGCCATCTTCATCGGATTTAAAAATTTGGTGCATTTGGAACCCTCCTCTTTTTTAACTAGAGCAGGCGTTTTGCAACTAGTGAAGGAATTGTCCTCCGCAAAATTGACTCGCGCCTGTATACTTCGATGTGGATCAGGCTCACTAGGCTTTCGATTTTGTTTCTTCATGACAATTCACTTCCTTTCCAAAATACTCACAACTTCACTATTATATCGAGTTTAGGCCTATTTGTACATGTTTATTTTAGCGCAAGTTTGTAAAGTGGTATGAGCGCGCGCAAAACGTCTTCCGCTTCCTCGATGAACGCTTTCTCGGAGCGCAGCACAGCCGAATTTTCCGAATAAATCTTCCCAACTAAAAACTCGCCTTTTTTCACATCGCGAAAACGTTCTAAAGCGCTTTTAAGTTCTTTTTTGTTTAAAGCAAAAGTGGCGCTGACGGTATGATCTTTCGAGAGGGAGAAGCCATCTGGCAACGCTTCAAACATGGCCTGGTGCGCCAAAAAGCGACTGGCAATTTGATCCCGGTCCTCGTTTTCATAAATGAAAGCGAGCCAAATAAACACATAATCGCCGTAAAGGCCGACTTGAAAGTGCGGGTGTTTCTTGTAGCCACGCTTATCCGCGCAAATGGCAAGCCAAGTACTATCAGGCGGGTTCACCGACCGCCTAGCGTGCCGTGCGATATGTAAATGCATCTCCGTATTAAGGGCATCACTTAAAAATCCCGTAAGTTCCTCACCAAGCGCCTTAAATTTCGGCTGAATGTCCATCTGAATCGCTTCCATTCGATTCGCGAGTCCAGGCGTTCTCATCGCCTTAAATTCCTTCTTTGTAAAACCGTTTGTCATGCTATATACCCTCCAAAAATAGTTGTTATGACTATTATACGAAAGTAGCGAGGCATATACAATCAGAAGAATTTTATGCTAAAATAAAACATTATAACTAAGGAGCTGTTAAGATGAGCCGTCTGGATAAAGAAAAACAATTTGTTAGCGCTTTTTTTGAAGAAGCAGGGGCCGAAATCATGGCTTCTTTTGAGGAAAAATTAGAAATTGAAACAAAATCAAATCGTAATGATTTAGTCACGAATATCGACAAGCAAGTAGAAACTTTATTTGTGAAGCGCGTTTTAGAACAGTTTCCAGACCATCGTATTTTCGGAGAAGAAGGAATGGCGGCCGAAATCGATTCGCTCGAAGGCCCCGTTTGGATTGTCGATCCAATTGATGGCACGCTTAATTTTGTCATGCAGCAAAAAAACTTTACAATTTCAGTGGCGCTTTACATCGATGGCGTGGGCGTATATGGCGCCATTTATGAAGTTGAAAAAGGGGACATTTACACGTGCGAAAAAGGTTGCGGTGCCTATTTAAACGGCAAAAAATTAACACCAGTAAACGCAGACGACACGCTCGCTGATCATTTGCTAGTGGCGAATTTAAGTGCGATTCAGACCAATGAACGGCTTTGGGAGGCTGTTAAAGCGTCACGCGGCTTGCGGCTTTACGGCGCTGCCTCACTGGAATATATGTATGTTGCAACAGGAAAAGTCGGCGCTTATATGTCGGCAAACTTGGCCCCGTGGGATATTGCGGCAGGTAAAATGATTGCCGAAGAATTGGGCTGCATCGTAACCCGCCTAGACGGAAGTCCCATCAACATGCTTGAACAAGGCTCGTCACTTGTGGCTTTACCAAACGTTCATAAGACACTTTTGGACAGTTATTTATCATAAAAAATTTCGTTTTCTGAAAACAAATGGGTGTCAAGTGAAAGAAGTTGTGCTATAATAGGAAAGTTGATTTATACGAAATGTTCGGATTAGGCATAAATGGTCGATTTCACGGATGACTCATCTGGTTGCGCGTCGTGCGTTTAGTACTTCGTAAGTTTAATTTTACTGCTTCCGAGGAAAATAAATTATTTTCCTTTTTCTTTTTATTTGGAAGTTAGATGAGATTCATACACATTTCGTTCTAAAAAAGCAAATTGAAACCCGATTTTAGGAGGAAACAAACCAGTGAAATTAAGAGAAGACATTCGTAATATTGCGATTATTGCCCACGTTGACCACGGTAAAACAACGCTCGTGGATGAGCTTTTGAAACAATCCGGAACGTTCCGTGAAAATGAGCATGTTGATGAACGTGCGATGGACTCAAATGATATTGAACGTGAGCGTGGTATTACGATTTTAGCAAAAAATACAGCTATTAATTATAAAGGTATCCGCGTTAACATTATGGATACACCAGGACACGCCGATTTCGGTGGTGAAGTGGAACGGATTATGAAAATGGTTGACGGTGTACTTTTAGTTGTCGACGCTTACGAGGGTACAATGCCACAAACGCGTTTCGTACTAAAAAAAGCGCTTGAGCAAAACTTAACACCAATCGTTGTTGTAAATAAAATTGACCGCGATTTTGCGCGCCCCGAAGAAGTTGTCGATGAAGTTTTAGAACTGTTTATTGAATTAGGTGCAAACGATGACCAACTAGAATTCCCTGTCATTTATGCATCCGCAATTAACGGGACTTCAAGCGAAGATTCTGACCCAGAAAAACAAGAGAAAACAATGGCGCCACTTTTAGATACTATTGTGGATCATATTCCAGCGCCAGTGGATAATAGCGATGAGCCGCTTCAATTCCAAGTTTCCCTTTTGGACTATAACGATTATGTTGGTCGTATTGGGATTGGTCGTATTTTCCGCGGAACAATGCATGTCGGCCAGACGGTAGCACTTATGAAACTTGACGGTTCTGTGAAACAGTTCCGCGTAACAAAAATGTTCGGTTTCTTCGGCTTAAAACGTGAAGAAATTAAAGAAGCAAAAGCAGGCGACTTAGTGGCTCTTTCTGGAATGGAAGATATTTTCGTTGGAGAAACAGTGACACCGTTCGATCAACAAGATGCGCTCCCTGTATTACGTATCGATGAGCCTACGCTTCAAATGACTTTCGTAACAAATAATAGTCCTTTTGCGGGTCGTGAAGGAAAGCATGTGACGAGTCGTAAAATTGAAGAGCGGTTAATGGCCGAGCTTCAAACGGACGTTTCACTTCGCGTAGAACCAACAAGTTCGCCAGATGCGTGGACAGTTTCAGGTCGTGGTGAGCTTCACTTGTCGATTTTAATTGAAACGATGCGTCGTGAAGGCTACGAACTACAAGTATCCAAACCAGAAGTTATCATTCGTGAAGTGGAAGGCGTAAAATGTGAACCAGTCGAAGATGTTCAAATTGATACACCTGAAGAATTCATGGGCGCTGTCATTGAATCAATCAGCCAGCGTAAAGGTGAAATGCAAAATATGGTCAATGACGGAAACGGTCAAGTGCGATTACAATTTAAAGTGCCTGCACGTGGCTTAATTGGCTATACAACTGACTTCCTTTCTATGACGCGTGGTTATGGTATTATCAACCATACGTTCTTAGCGTATGAACCAATGCAAACGGGTCGTGTCGGCGGACGTCGTAACGGCGCTTTAGTATCAATGGAAACAGGAAAATCAACAACATATGGTATTATGCAAGTGGAAGACCGCGGAACCATTTTTGTTGAGCCAGGTACGGAAATTTATGAAGGCATGATTGTTGGTGAAAATAGTCGTGAAAATGATATCGCGGTTAACGTCACAAAAGCTAAACAAATGACGAATATTCGTTCCGCAACGAAAGACCAAACGAACGTTATTAAAAAACCACGTCAAATGTCTTTAGAAGAATCACTTGAATTTTTAAATGATGATGAGTACTGTGAAGTAACACCAGAAAGTGTACGCTTGCGCAAGAAAATTCTCAATAAAAATGAACGTGAAAAAGCTCAAAAACGCGCGAAAAGCGCTGAATAATGAATGATGGAACTGCTACTTAATCAAGTAGCAGTTTTTTTGTATTCCAAGTAATCATTTGCTAAGATGGAAGTAGGAAAGTAGGTGGACACATTGATTCAAGTAATTACTTCTACAGAGTGTCGTAAGGACCCACGCATGGAAATGAGCCGTATTTTTGTGGACGGCTTTTATCAGTGGCTGAAATTTTTCTCGAAAGATAAGAAAAAGCTCGCGAAAGCCTTTAGTCATGCATTCCAATTAGACGTCTTTCATCTGGCCATAATCGATCAGGAAATTGCCGGAATGACCGCGCTAAACGATGGTTCAAAGCCAACACTTATTTTGGATAAAAAGGAGTTACGCAAACACCTCGGTTTTATTCGCGGAAGCATTGCTTTTAAAGTTTTAAAATATGAATTTGAAGAGAAGCAATATCCGTTCCCGTCAGAAGTTGGACTCGGCTACATTGAATTCGTAGCTACTTCGGAAAATTACCGGCACATGGGAGTAGCAAGCACGCTTATTCAGTCGCTCCTTGAAACAGCCAGATTCACCTCTTACGCGCTTGAAGTGGCGGATACGAATAGCCATGCTGTTATGCTCTATCAAAAACTTGGTTTCAAAGAATTTATGCGCGTTGAAATGAAACATAAGAAGCGTAGTGGCGTAAATTATTTAATTTATATGAAGCGAACTGAAGAAACTGCTTAACAGAAAAAGACCAGTCCATTTTTTTGGCGGTCTTTTTATTGTAATATGATTGTAATATTCCCAGTTTTTTGCTATAGTATAAGGAGAAAGGAGTGTGTTTAGTATGAAAAAGTGGTTACTAAGCTTAATCATTTTGAGCATCGCGATTTTAGGCGCGGCTTGTGGAACAGATGCAACAAATTCTGATAAAGAAAAAACATCTGAAAAGCAAGAAAAAGTACAGAAGAAGGAAACTGCAAAAAAAGAGGCAACATCTGAGGCGGAAAAAGAAGATGCGGATACAAATACAACTTCTGATGATGGTAAAGATAACTCGGAAGCAGACAAACCAGCAGCTGATGAAAATCAGGATCAAAGTCAGAACAAAGATGCATCGGAGAATTCAAATGATGCAGCGAAACAAACGATTGCAGCACCGCAAATTGATAAATCAGCATTTAGCGTATCAAACGTATTGCCAATTACAGGCGGTCAAGTGACTACTGTTTCTGGAAATTACAGTCCATCTTTTATAAAAGATTTTAATTCGCTTGTTATTCGTATTAATCAATATAAAGTAGAGCGCGTTCAAAATCCGACGAAGGAAATTGATGTTTACTCACCTGAAAGTTACATGAAACACGGCGGGTATGTCGTCACATTAGACGTATCAATTTTTAACAAAACAACGAAAGATATTACTTATAAAGCCGAGCAAATTAATTTAGTTGGAAAAAGTAAAAGTACTGGTGGTAGCCTAGATAATTTCATTCCGAATAAGTACCATTTAGCAGGAAGTGCAGCTGATCCTTATGTGTTTAGCCCAGGGAAAACAGCAGAAGGCTTCATTACGTACATGATGGATGATGCCAAATATGCGGACTTTAAAGCGAGCCCAAGCGTTGCAGTTCCTAGTCCAGGACAGTTTGATGCTAGCTTGCCGAAAAGTGAAGCGGCAGTTGCAACATTAACTTTAAATTAAAAAGACTGCGTGTAGTTCCACTTAGCAGGTTAAGCTAAGCGCTACACGCAGTTTTTATTTAGATTCCCGCTCTAAAATTTCGCGCTTTAATTGACTAAGCGGTTTATTGAACGGCTTATTAAAATGAAATTTCCCGGAATTGATTCGCGCCATCGTTTGAATAGCAACGCGATGATCGCAATCTGGGCAAATATACATACGAATTGGTTTATTGCGCAGTTGCTTCGTTTTAAATTCACGTTTGTCTAAATCGTCTATCCGGTCGCATAAAATGCAAGTTGCTTTCATGAAAAATCACCTCGTGAATCCATTATAGCATGTTTTAAAGAAAAAGAAGAGAAGCGCGATTTTTAACATAAACCGTTTGCAGTCCATCGATTTTGTGCTATACTTAATTTATTAATAGATTGAAGCGTCTAGAGAACGCATAGAGAGGGAGGTCGCTGTGATGACTGAAAATACAAGCCACCGAGATCAGGCTGTTGAGTTACTAAAAGAAGATTCGCGTCGAATTTTGCAACTGATTAAAGTTCAGATGGATAATTTAACTTTGCCACAGTGTCCAGCGTACGAAGAAGTACTAGATACACAAATGTACGGTTTATCCCGTGAAATTAATTTTGCAACTAGACTTGGCTTAATTGATATGGAAGAAGGCAAACGTCTTCTAGCAACATTAGAAAAAGAATTGTCGACATTACATGAATTGTCAATGAACAAACAGTGAGATTTTAAAAAGGGTCTACAAATTCTGTAGACGCTTTTTTTCGTTTACACCTAGGCTCTTTTTCTTTATAATGTTAAAATAGAACGCTTAAAAAAGCGCAACAAAGATTGGAAGAGGACTATGCTTAAAAAAATTCTAAAATCGTATGATTATTCGTTAATAGCAGTGTATCTTGTCCTATGTATATTTGGCTTGATTATGGTTTATAGTTCCAGTTGGTCGCTTGCTTATCGGCAAGATTTGCCTGCGGACTTTTACTATTTGCGCCAAGTTAAAAATTTAGTGATTAGCTTGCTATGTTTCGGTTTGTTTGCTTTTTTCCCATACCGAATTTATCAAAACAATAAATTTTTAATTCCGATGATGTTCGGCTCCGTTTTATTACTCTTACTTATTTTTGCGATGGGGCATACGGCAAACAATGCACAAAGTTGGTTTAGACTAGGTACTGCTTCGCTTCAACCAGCGGAATTTGTGAAAATCTCGGTCATCATTTATTTAGCCGCGATTTATGCGAAAAAGCAAAAATACATTGATGATTTTAACCGCGGTGTATTGCCACCTATTTTCTTCCTAGCGGTCGTTTGCTTTTTAATTGCCATTCAGCCAGACATTGGCTCCGCATTTATTATTTTTATGACAGGCTGCTGTATCATTATATGTTCAGGCATGCGTCTTAAAACAATTTTAAAACTAATTGGGCTTGGACTAGGTATCATTTTAATTTTAAGCGTTATAGTGCTTCTGCTGCCAGATGAAATTCAAAAAGAAATCATTTCTCCGACTAGAATGGGAAGGCTGACAAGTTTCCTTAACCCGTTTATCGACCGAGGCAATACAGGACATCAACTCGTCAACTCGTTTTTTGCCATCGGTTCTGGAGGTGTTTTTGGACAAGGCTTAGGAGAAAGTGTACAAAAACTTGGTTATTTGCCAGAAGCGCATACCGATTTCATTATAGCTGTCATTGCTGAAGAACTAGGCATATTCGGCGTGTTAGTTGTTATTTTCGGACTGTTCTTCATGATTTTTAGAATTATTTTGACTGGATTACGTGCGAACAATCCATTTGGTGCTTTGCTTTGTTACGGGACGGCTGGACTTATTGGCATACAGTCATTTATCAATTTAGGCGGTGCAACTGGTGTAATTCCAATTACTGGGGTTACATTGCCGTTCATTAGTTACGGGGGCTCCTCGCTAATGGTTATGTCAATTTTAATTGGAATTGTTGCAAACGTGGGGATGTTCACAAACTATCAGCGGAAATACGGAAAACAAGAGGAAATATGATTGGAGAATGAGGCAAAACATGACGAATGTTTTGCCTCATTCTTTCAAAAATATTCGTTTGTTTTGTAGACTTTCTAAAAAATTGGTAGAAAGTAATTTACATCTAGTATGTTTTAATACTATAATTGAATTTATATACCGCTTTTTACATGACAGAATAAACAAAATGAAAAGAGCTTTCTTGTTGTTGATAAAAAGGGTTTAAGCAACCAGAAGGTTATTTTGTGCTAAAAAGGCAGAGTGTTGGTTAGGAGGAGAAAAATGAATAATATTAAAAAAGTATTAGTAGCAAACCGCGGTGAAATTGCAATTCGCGTGTTACGTGCATGTACTGAACTCAGAATCAAGACAGTAGCAATCTATTCACAAGAAGATACGGGAGCATTTCATAGATATAAGGCGGATGAAGCTTATCTCGTCGGAGAGGGTAAAAAACCAATCGATGCCTACTTAGATATCGAAAATATCATTGAAATTGCAAAAGAAGCAGAAGTTGATGCGATTCATCCAGGATATGGTTTCCTGTCTGAAAACATTGAATTTGCGCGCAGATGTGAACAAGAAGGCATCATTTTTGTTGGTCCTAAATCGAAGCATTTAGACATGTTTGGCGATAAAATTAAAGCGAAAGAACAAGCTTTACTAGCTGATATTCCAGTTATCCCAGGAAGCGATGGTCCTGTTTCTGGAATTGATGACGTCGTTGAATTTGGTAAGAAAAACGGTTATCCGCTCATGATTAAAGCTTCTTTAGGCGGCGGCGGAAGAGGTATGCGTGTTGTTCCATCAGAAGAGCATGTAAAGGAAGCCTTTGAACGGGCTGCCTCAGAAGCAAAAGCTGCTTTCGGTAACGATGAAGTTTACGTTGAAAAATGCGTCATGAATCCAAAGCATATTGAAGTTCAAATTTTAGGCGACTCGCATGGCAATATCGTTCATTTGTTTGAACGTGATTGTTCTGTCCAAAGACGCCATCAAAAAGTAGTGGAAGTTGCCCCTTGTAATGCCATCACATCAGATTTACGTGAGCGCATCTGTTCGGCAGCTGTTAAATTAATGAAAAACGTGGATTATCTAAACGCAGGTACAGTTGAATTTCTTGTTGAAGGGGAAGATTTCTACTTTATCGAAGTAAATCCGCGTGTTCAAGTAGAGCACACCATCACAGAAATGATTACTGGAATTGATATTGTGCAGTCGCAATTATTTATTGCAGATGGCTATTCAATGCATGACCAACTCGTTGCTATCCCGCAACAAAAAGATATTCGTATTCAAGGTTCAGCTATTCAATGCCGTATCACAACAGAAGATCCACTTAATAATTTTATGCCGGATACTGGACGAATCAATACTTACCGTTCAACAGGTGGTTTTGGTGTCCGTCTTGATGCGGGGAATGGTTTCCAAGGAACAGTCGTAACACCGTTCTATGATTCACTACTCGTAAAATTATCAACATGGGGTATGACATTTGAGCAAGCACTAAGAAAAATGGTTCGTAATCTAGTTGAATTCCGAATTCGTGGCGTAAAAACGAATATTCCGTTTCTATTAAACGTAGCACGTCACCCAGACTTCATTAGCGGAAACTACAACACATCGTTTATCGACTCA
Organism: Listeria goaensis; assembly: GCF_900186125.1. Lineage (GTDB taxonomy): Bacteria > Bacillota > Bacilli > Lactobacillales > Listeriaceae > Listeria > Listeria goaensis. The sequence goes on from NZ_FYBQ01000001.1 coordinate 140,392, forward strand.
ACGCCAGAACTATTTAAATTCCCTCACGTACGCGACCGCGGGACAAAAACCCTGCGTTATATTAGTAACGTCACCGTGAACGGCTTCCCGGGAATTAAGCAAGATGAAAAGCCAGTTTATAATGAGCCACGAGTGCCAAAAATCCCTTACGGACAAAAAATTGAACCAGGTACGAAACAAATTTTAGACGCAAAAGGGCCAGAAGGTGTAGTGGATTTTGTGAAGTCACAAGATGAAGTATTACTCACAGACACCACGCTTCGTGATGCGCACCAATCCTTGCTCGCGACACGCGTTCGCTCTAAAGATATTTTCCAAATTGCAGATGCTATGGCGCATTTGCTTCCAAATATGTTTTCATTCGAGATGTGGGGTGGTGCCACGTTTGATGTCGCTTATCGTTTCTTAAATGAAGACCCGTGGGTACGTTTAGAAACCTTGCGCAAACAAATTCCAAACGTCATGTTCCAAATGTTGCTTCGTGGTGCAAACGGCGTCGGTTACAAAAACTATCCAGATAACGTCATTCGCGAATTCGTGAAACTTTCCGCTCAGTCAGGCGTCGATGTTTTCCGTGTGTTCGATAGCTTAAACTGGATTAAAGGAATGGAAACGTCCATTGAAGCTGTTCGCGATACAGGCAAAATTGTGGAAGCGACAATTTGTTACACAGGTGATATTGATGACGAAACGCGTACAAAATACACAATCGATTATTACAAAGATATGGCCAAAGAATTGGTGGCGCAAGGGACACATATCCTCGGTATCAAAGATATGGCAGGCCTTTTAAAACCACAAGCTGCTTATCGTTTAATTAACGAACTAAAAGATACGGTCGATGTACCAATTCATTTGCACACGCATGATACGAGCGGTAATGGAATTTACACATATGCTGCTGCAGTTAGTGCTGGCGTGGATATTGTCGATGTTGCGTCAAGCGCGATGAGTGGGGCGACGAGCCAACCGAGCATGACAGGTCTTTATTACGGTCTTGTAAACGGGAAGCGCCAAACAAATTTAGATGCGCATAACTCGCAAATTTTGAACCATTACTGGGAAGATGTTCGGAAATACTATAAAGACTTCGATAATGCGCTCAATTCACCGCAAACAGAAGTATATGTACACGAAATGCCAGGTGGCCAATATACCAACTTACAACAACAAGCAACGGCTGTAGGACTGGGCGATCGTTTTGATGATGTGAAGGAAATGTACTCTACAGTGAACCAAATGTTTGGCGATATCGTAAAAGTGACACCTTCTTCAAAAGTTGTCGGTGACATGGCACTCTTCATGGTACAAAACGATTTAACAGAAGAGCTTGTTTATGAAAAAGGAGATACGATTGATTTTCCTGATTCGGTCATTGAATTTTTCCGCGGCGAAATTGGACAGCCGTACGGAGGATTCCCTGAGAAGCTACAAAAGCTCGTATTAAAAGGTCAAAAGCCACTAATCGATCGTCCGGGAGCGCTTATGGAGCCAGTTGATTTTTCTAAAGTAAAAGAAGAATTACAAGAAAAAATGGGCTACGAGCCAACTGAACGCGATGTGATGGCTTACATTCTCTATCCAAAAGTATTCCTTGATTATCAAAAAATGATTGATAAATATGGTAATGTAACAGTTCTTGATACACCAACATTCTATAAAGGAATGCGTCTCGGCGAAACAATTCAAGTGGAGCTTGAAAAAGGAAAAATCCTGCTCATCAAATTGAATTCTATCGGAGAACCAATTGCTGACGGAACACGAGTCATCTACTTCGAATTAAACGGTCAACCACGTGAAATTAACGTGCAAGATTTCAACGTACAAGCGACTGTTGTTGCGCGGCGTAAAATTGATACGACGAATCCGGAACATGTAGGTGCAACAATGACTGGCTCTGTTATCCAAGTTGTTGCGGCTAAAGGACAAAAAGTGAAAAAAGGCGACCCACTTCTCATCACGGAAGCGATGAAGATGGAAACGACCATTCAAGCACCATTTGATGGTGAAGTCAAAACTATTTTCGTATCAGACGGTGATACGATTGAATCTGGCGATCTGTTAATGGAAGTCGCACGCATTTAAGAAAACCTCTAGGGGCATGGCTCGCCATGCCCCTTTTTTATGAAAAAAGGCTTGAAATTACTTTACAAATATTACGTTTTGAGGTAACTTAACATAAGGTGGTTCTCCCACCAAATGAAAGCAGCTTATGCGAAACGGAAGGCGTTACATAAGAAAACATACAAATACATCGACATCCGTAGGCTTCTAACTTGGAGGCGATTTTTATAAGAGAGAGATAAATTGACGAGAATTTATTTACTAAACTTGGAAAGAAGTGTTTTTGTGAAACAAGTATGGGAAGTTTTAAAAGAACAAATTAAATATACTCCGATGATGATTCGTATTTCGCGTTATGAAGACCGAGCGAACTATCAAAGTCACTACTTAGGATTATTATGGGAGATTTTAAATCCGCTAATTCAAGTCGCTATTTATTTCCTAGTCTTTGGTTACGGGTTAAGAGGAAGCTCCACACTTCAAGGGACAGACGTTAGTTTCCTTGAATGGATGCTAGCGGGAATTGTGCCGTGGTTCTTCATTAACAGTGTTGTCATGCAAGGAACAAATAGTATTTTTAATAAAATTCATCTCGTATCAAAAATGAATTTTCCGATGAGCATTTTGCCGAATATTACTATCATCTCGAATCTAATGAGCTATTTTGTGATGACCATCATTATGGTAATCATTTTCTTAGTGAAAGGAACACCTATCAGTATTTACTGGGGGCAATACCTCTATTATTTCGTTTCGATGATTTTATTCTTATTTAGCTTTTCGCTTTTCAATGCGACAATCACTGTCTTAGTACGAGATTACTACATGGCGCTTCAAAGCGTTATGCGCGTTTTATTTTATTTAACTGGGATTGTTTGGAATATCCCGCAACTATTGCCTGAATGGGCTGCTAACCTATTAAAACTAAATCCATTTATGTACATTGTAGACGGCTTTAGAGATTCGCTTCTGCTCGGAAAATGGTTCTGGGAGTCGCCGTCTTATACGATTTATTTCTGGCTGCTCACCTTATTTTTCCTCTTTGTCGGATCAATCTTACACATGAAATTCCGCGAAAGATTCGTTGATTTCGTATAAGGAGCGTTTTGTATGAGTACAAATCTAAAAGTATCTTTTAAGCACGTGTCTAAAGAATACGATTTATTTGCGAGTAAGGCGGAAAGTATGAAAGCTGCCTTCCGTAAAGAGTCCCAAGATTCATTTTGGGCATTAAAAGATGTGTCCTTTACTATTTTTGAAGGGGAGTCAATCGGTATTATTGGCATTAACGGTTCTGGAAAGTCCACGATTTCAAGTATTATGGCTGGTATCGTGCAGGCGACAGAAGGCGAAGTTAAAACAAATGGCGTGGCATCGCTCATTGCGATTAATGCAGGTTTCAAGGGACCACTCACTGGGCTTGAAAACATCCGCCTGAAATGCCTTATGCAAGGATTAACGAACAAACAAATTGAACGTATCCTACCAGATATTATCGATTTTGCCGACATTGGCGATTTTATCAACCAACCCGTCAAAAACTATTCAAGCGGCATGCGCTCACGCCTGGGATTCGCTGTATCGGTTCATATTGACCCGGATATTTTAATTATCGATGAAGCTCTTTCTGTCGGGGATGACACATTTTATCATAAATGTGTGAATAAAATCGAGTCGTTTAAAGCAGAAGGGAAGACGATTGTTTTTGTGAGTCACTCCTTAGAGCAAGTGAAAAAGCTATGTGACCGTATTATTTGGATGCATTACGGTAGCTTAAAGGAAATTGGCGCAGCAAATGAAGTGGCGGAGTCCTATGAGTCGTTTGTAAAATGGTTTAATGAACAATCGAGATCGTTTAAGAAAGCCTACCAACTAGAAATGAAAGCAGCACAAAAAAGCCGTCCTGAAGAAATTCATGAGAACCCAGCCTTTAGTGAACAAAAAGTAAAAGTAAGCGATAAATGGCTACTCGTTTCGGGCGTAGCTTGTCTGGCTCTTTTTGGAACTTTAGTTGCGACAGGACATTCATTTTTAGGTTTATTTTAAAAGAACAGCTGAACCATTTTGGTTCAGCTGTTCTTTTTATAGAAGCCGATCGGTTTGATCAATATAAATCATTTCTTTCAAGAAATCTTTGTAGTAATCCGATTCGAAATGTGAAAAGGAATGCCCAAATGGATAGTAATAATCACCGATATAGCCTTTGTTCGTGAAATCAATGACACGAACGTTTGGTGCTTTCAACAAGAAGTAGTTATTTAAACGGTCCCATAAATACTGTGCTTTTTGAATAGCCATTTTATTTGGATAAACTGTTTTTTTCCCAACTTCATCATAATACTCACAGGTGAAGCCGCCTTTATTCAAGATAATCCGGTTTTCAGGAATAATTGTCGTAAGTTCTTCAATAAAACGATCGGCATAATGCGTCCATTCGTTAAAAAATTCTTCATCATTCAAATGCGTCATCATTCGGTGACAAGGTAAATCATCAGCAATGTGGCTACCTTCAACAATGTAGGAAAAAGTAATGGCCGTTTTATCATTCAACCACATAACAGGGCGAATAGCATCGGCATATAAATCAATAATAAAATAATCCGGTTTTGCTTTTTTTAGCCGCTTAAAGAAATCCTTCTTAAAATCGTCTTTCATATAAGTCATATCAAAATGAGTGATTTCATCCTTATACTTATTAAAATCCACTTTTTCATCAAAATCTTCCGTCATAATGCTTATGAGCGAGGAATGCATTTGCGTAAGAGCAACATGAAAGAAAGACTTATACTCTGGATTAAAATAAGGGGAGGAGTTAAACGCATTGCGACTAAAGCAAGTTCCCAGTACAGCGATATTTTTAGCTTGTCCTTTGCTCGTTGGACTTGGAGCAATTCGAATATATAAATTATTTCTAGACATTTTAGCTAATTTAAAATCAAATGCTTTTTTGGGAGCCGTTTGTAATTTATTCTCAAATTGAATACTTTCAGGCACATAAACAGGAAAATCAGGGAAACCATCAAGACGAATAAATGCATCCCAAATTTGATATGGCTTGAAAGTATCGAACGGAAATAAATTCGCTTTATTTACTTTTACATGATAGGACGATAACCAGTTTGTTTTAAAAGGAAAAATCAGCTCTTCTAAATACTCAAATTTCAAGAATTTCTTATCGCGCCGTTTTAAAACAAATTTGCCATTCTTTAGTGAGTGTTGACTTGCAAATTTAAACGATAGCTCTTTTGAACTCTCAGAAAAACTCTGTATTTGCACTTCTTGCTCCACTTTTTTGATAAAATAAAAAGCCAACCGATTTGAGCCAGTTTTATAAAAAGAAATACTCGTGTAAGGAATTGCATCCGGAAAAACAGTTTGATCCACATTGTTTTTCAAAGATTCGGCTAAATCTAAGTACATAGGATGAGATTCTTGGCCAGCAGTTTTTACAACTAAAAAGCAGTCTAAATTATTTAAATCATCTACTAAGAAAGCATAATCTAATCTATCAAAAGAAATGTCAAAGCTAAAATTCTGATTTTTAATATCAAAAAGTTCGAATTTTTGTACATGTTCAAAATAGTTATAGAGGGTAGGGTTAGGACGTCTTTTAATCACCAACTGCAATTTCAAGTTTTGTCTAGCCCAGTTAAAAGCATCTGCTTGAATAGAACCGGAACCACTAAAACCATTTTTGGTTAAAGTAAATGTTTCTAATATGGCCTGAAATGGCTTAGGCGTTGCGACTAGAATAAGCTTACTCGTTGAAAGATTAAACTCAAATTCAAAAAAGCTATCAGCATCTTTTAATGTATCTACTTGGCTGATGTCATTCGTTTGAACGATAGCTTCGCCTCGACTTGTATGGCATAAAAATGTCCAATTTGTTTTTCGGTCGTGAAGCGATTGTTTAGAGAGTAAAGCAAAAGGGACTTCTATTTGATAGAAACCATCTGCAAAAGCGGTTTTTAACTCAAATGACTTCGCCGGATGGATAAACTGGTTTTGTTGCTTATAAACTGCAGAAACAGTTTGAATGTCTACAGAACTTTTTAAATCAATTAACCAAGATTGTGTTTCTGTAGAGGTAGTAATTTTAGCAGCGATAACTTCCATGCGTATTCTCCTTTTCATTGTAATGCTCACATAAAATATTGTACCATAAAAAGAAAAATTTAAATCTTTCATTGCTTAAAAAGTGTATATTTTTTGTCGAAAGATGTTTCGATTTCTTTACAATTCTATTTTTTGACCGCAAGCGCTGTAATATATGTTATAACTAAAAAGTACCAAAGTAAACAAGGAGGAGATTTTAATCAAACATAGAAGTAATCATTGGCGATTTTTGATTTGTTTAGCTCTTATGTTGCTATTCATTCTGCCTGTGACAGAAAATGCTCAAGCTGCTACGTCATATAGTACGTATTATGCGCCAAATACAATTAATTTGAGAGCAAGCAGAACGTTTGATAGCAAAACGATTGTTCAAATTCCGAAAAATGCATCCTTTAAGGTGCTTGATGGATCAAAGGACAAAAATGATTGGGCAGAGGTCACATATAAGTCATATAAAGGATATATGCAAACGCGTTATTTCGCGAATACAAATCCAACTAAAACATACACGACTTACTATGCGCCATCAAATATCAATTTGCGTGAAAATCGAACATTTGATTCAAAAACGATTGTCGTTATTCCAAAAAATGCATCGTTTATTGTTGAAGACAACTCCGCAGATGGAAATAATTGGGTACGAATTATGTATAATCAAAAAGAGGGTTATATGGAAAAACGCTATTTAACGTTGTATAATCCCTCGAAAGGTTACGGCACATATTATGCGCCGAGCCCGATTAATTTACGTAAATCAGCAACTTTTGATTCAGCAACGGTAACTCAAATTCCAACAAATGCATCTTTTTCTGTGGAAGACAACTCAGCAAATAGTGCGGGATGGGTGCGAATTATTTATCAAGATAATATCGTTGGTTATATGCAGCAACGTTATTTAAGTGGCTATGATCCTCGTAAGACATACAACGATTATTATGCTTCTGATGTAGTAAATCTGCGATCAGGTCGTGATTTTTCAACAAGCGTTTCTTACGTGGTACCAAAAGGACAAGTCATGTATGCTTTGCAAGGATCAACAGATAGCAATGGCTGGACAGAATTTCAAGCAAATGGTCGAAAAGGTTATATGCAATTGCGATATGTTACAGCTAAAATTCCTAATGCCACATATGTTAATTATTATGCAATTAACAATGTTAATTTAAGAAATAAACAAGACTATAATTCACCAACCACCGTAACGATTCCTGCGAATCAACCTGCACTCGTTAATAAGGCTGATATCGGTAAAGAATGGGTGCGTGTAGTGTATAACAATATTCCTGGTTATACGAAGTTAGGATACTTGTCTAATGGGGCTCCTATCCAAAAACGTTATTACACGACAACTTATCCTACAACGTTTTCAAGCATGCTTGATACAAACATGAGGCTAACTCCGCAGACGGATAAAAAACCAAGTCAAATGTATATTTCAAGTGATGGAACATCTGTTACAGGCACAAGCGGCAAAGTTACGGCTACTAACATTTCAGTTAGAAGTGCCGCTAATACCAATGGTTTTGTTGTAGCAACGTTGAAAAAAGATCAGACATTTACCGTTTTAAATACGATAACTGATAGCAACAAGAAGAAATGGTATCAAGTGAACTTTTCGAGACAATGGTTTAATGCCAATCGAACTGATACTGCCTATTATTTAAATCCTAATAATTTTAGTAAAAACTCAGCAAGCTACTTGCAATTTCTTATTTTGTCGAAGCCAGCAAACATTGATCCAGCAGAGGTTAATCGAACGGTCTTAGCTGGAAAAGGAATACTAGCGAATAAAGCAACTAGTTTCCAAACTGCGGCTCAGCAAAATAGTGTTAGCGAAATTTATTTGCTGGCACATGCGCTTCTAGAAACAGGTAATGGTACATCTCAATTAGCAAATGGTGTAGTTGTGAGCAGCGTAGATGGCAAACCTGTTACACCTAAAAAGGTGTATAACATGTATGGCATTGGAGCTGTTGATAGCGCGCCACTTCAAAAAGGCTCAGAACGCGCCTATAAAGAAGGTTGGGACACACCTGAAAAAGCGATTATAGGTGGAGCTAAATTTATTGGTGATAAGTACATTAATGCAGGTCAAAATACGTTATACAAAATGAGATGGAATCCAGCTACTCCAGGTACTCATTTGTATGCAACTGACATTGCTTGGGCATACAAGCAAGTGAATACAATGAATCAAATTTATAGCAAGCTTACGCGTTACACCCAAGAATTTGATACACCAATTTATAGGTAAACAAAAGGCCAAGGGTATTATTACCTTTGGCTTTTCATGTTGTATTTTTATAGTAGAAGTTGATTAAAAAAGTTTATTTTGCTATATTAATAGATAGTTTGAAAAGGAGGATGGTTTTTTGAAGAGCAAAAAAAAGATGTGGTATCTTTTCTCTATTTTTATCGGATTTATTTGTTTATTAGGCTTTTATAAATTTGATATCATTAGTTTTTTAGTTATCTTTTCCTTTGGAGCAATGCTTTTTTTATGCATACGACAATTGGAACATCTCACATTTAATTGGCTAAAATGCGTGGGTAGCATTTTGATAGCTGCATTTTGGTTAGCATCTACATATTTAGGAAATTTATCGTCTCACACAATAATAAGCTTTATCTACATATTAGGGGCATTTTACTTTTTAACAAATTTATTTTACTTACTTTTACTTGAACTTGCTCATCCGTTCTCACCTTTAGTTAAGAGTCGAATTAAAAAATATGAATTAGCCATATATGCCGGCATACCTTTTGTTTCATGGATGTTTTCATTTTTAGCTTATTTTCCAGCAAAAATGACTTTTGATTCTTATTATCAATGGGCAATGGCACATGATGTTAGGCAGTATAGCGCATGGCATCCGCTACTACACACCTTATGGGTGGAGTTCACATCTAATATTTATAATTCTCCAGCTAGTTATATTTTCACTCAAATCGTCGTAGTGGCACTTATTGTTGGCTATGCCATCTATTCGTTAACGAAATTAGGTTTACCGAAATTTTTAGGGTATTTACTTGCTTTTGGCTACGCGCTTTGGCCTGTTATGATGTTATATAGTGTGACAGCGTGGAAAGATATTCCGTTCGCGGCATTCATTCTATTATTCACAACATTATTAGCAAAAATTGTTGCTTCAAACGGTACTTGGTTGAAAAAACCACTTAATCTTACTGCACTTATTTTAGTAGCTTTTGTAACAATTAATTTAAGAAATAATGGTGTATTTATTGTCGTCGTTACTTTGCTTCTTTTAGTCATTTTTATGAAGGGTTTCAGAATCCGAATGGGCTTTGTGTTTGTTATCGTTATGGCAATGAATTTGCTTTTCAATGGTCCGGTTGCAAACGCACTAAATGTGCAGCAAAATCCGTTAAACCAAGCTTTAGCGATTCCTTCACAACAAATTGGTGCAACTTTTTATTACAACGGTCAGTTTACAAAAGAATTAAAGGACTATTTTACTGAAATTTTACCTGAAGAAAATTGGAAAAAAGACTATAATCCTTATACGGTTGACCCAATTAAACATGATGCAGCTTATAACTCTGCGCCTATTGATGCGGATTTTGGGCTATACATTAAAAACTGGGCGAAGTTAATGACGGATAATTTTGGGATTTATGTAAAATCATATTTGGATCAAACTAGTGCGATTTGGCGTTATCAGTCGCCAGACAACTATTCAGTCTTTTTCGGTTCAACAGCAAAATTACAAGATATTAATTATGATATTCGAACATTTGCGATAATGACAAATACGCCGAATGATGTTGAAAAGGTTAATCGGGCAGGGTACGAACGCTATATGAATGAGCTTAAGTCTGTAGGTGTAGACAGCAATCTTTCTTATGAAGATTACATTAAAAATAGTGTTGAGCCATCTGCTAAACCGCTATATTCCGACTCTAAATTTACAAGCTATGACAATTTTTTAAACCAACTTATGGAAAAAGTTAGAACGGATTGGCAAAATATTTTACTTAAAGGGGCAATTCCGTTATTGCTACTTCTAGTTGCATTTGTTTCAAATCTTGGTAGGGGCAGAAGATTAAGTTGGCTACTTTTTGTACCAGCGTTTCTAGCTGTTGCAACAATTGCTGTTGCGATGCCAGCGACAGACTTTAGATACAGTTTTAGCTTCATTTTCACAGTGCCTTTCCTATTTTTTGTTGCAAAGCTAAACTTGGAAAAAAATTAGAATTATTTGGAGGCAAAGAAAAACATGGAAAAAGTGGCTGTTTTAATCCCTTGTTACAATGAAGAAATTACTGTAGGAAAAGTAATACGGGATTTTAAGCAAGAATTACCAAATGCTGACATATACGTATACGATAATAATTCAAGCGATCGAACAGTTGAAATTGCGAAAGAAGAAGGTGCAATTGTACGTTCGGAAGTTAGACAAGGAAAAGGGAATGTTGTTCGAAGCATGTTCTCAGACATAGATGCAGATTACTATGTGATGATTGATGGCGATGATACATATCCTGCAGGAGCTGTGCACGAAATTTTAGACGTTCTAAGAAATAACGAGGCTGATATGGTCATTGGTGACCGTTTAAGTAATGGAACGTATTCGAGCGAAAATAAGCGGAACTTCCATGATTTTGGGAACAATTTAGTGCGCAACACGATTAATAGTATTTTTAAGAGTAATATTCGTGATATCATGACAGGCTACCGTGGCTTTAATCGGTATTTTGTAAAGACAATGCCAGTACTAAGCCCAGGGTTTGAAATTGAAACAGAAATGAGTATTCATGCGCTAGAAAATCGTTTTTTACTTAAAGAGATTCCAATTGATTACCGTGACCGCCCTGAAGGAAGCGAATCGAAACTGGATACATTTTCTGATGGGATGAAGGTAATTAGTACTATTATACGCTTATTTAAAAATAGCAGACCGTTTTTGTTCTTTGGCATTTTGGCAGCATTGTTCCTAATTATTGGCATAGCCGTAGGTATTCCAGTGCTTGTTGGTTTTGCTAAAACTGGGTTAGTTTTGAAGTTCCCTAGTGCTATTTTAGCTGTAGGCTTAATCATTCTAGCTATGTTATTTTTCATTTGTGGACTTATTTTAGATACAATTCAACATCGAAATAAACAAATTTATTTTTTAGAGTTAGTAAAATATAAAGAAAAAGCAACACGAAAAACGACTTAATTACATATTAAGTCGTTTTTCATATTAATAATCAGAAAAAACGGATTTTTAAAACATAAAGACCTATTGAAGTTTTGTTGTTGAGGCGCTAGAATGGAATGTATAGTAATCATTTTTGATTACAAATTTAATAATAGAAAGGATGCGCTATGAAAAAAAGAAATTGGGTTGTTATTCTGCTTGGAATATTTTCTCTGATGTTATTTTTTGTGAATCCGGAGAAAGTTTTAGCAGAATCTGGGGACAGTGGTATTGGAGCAAATGAAATTTTAGATAAAGAAGTTAACGAAAAGGTGTATACCCCAAAACAACAAACTGAGGAAGAAAAAGATGAGAATAAGCAAAAGCCTGTCGAGGAAGAACAGGGCCAAATGCTTTTTCGTTCTGCACTTCCAGGAGTATCCGCGACGTCTCTTTCTACGCTAAATCAGCATATCATTAACCAAAACTATCCGAAAGCAACTATTCAACAACAAATCAAGAATTTTGATCGCTTTGCTTATCAGGATGGTGTTGGGAAGCCTCGAGGTATTGTTATTCATGAAACGGCTAATGATAATTCAACGATTACGCAAGAAATCAACTATATGACGAACAATTGGCAAAATGCATTTGTCCATACGTTCGTAGATCATAATCAAATTATCGAAATCCATCCAACTGATTATGCAGTTTGGGGAGCTGGACCGAAAGCAAATCCATATTTTGTGCAAGTTGAGCTAGTACGTGAACGAACAGCAGATGGTTTTTACCGCTCTGTTTATAATGATGCTTACTATGCGGCTTATATTTTAAAGAAGTATAATTTAGCACCAGTAAATGCCCATAATACAGGTAGTGGAACGGTTTGGTCTCATGACGCTGTATCACGTTACCTAGGTGGTACGACACACAGTGATCCGGTTGGATACTTTTCAAGATGGAACTATTCATTTAATGAGTTTTTCCAATTGGTTCAGTATTTATATGATCGTATGGATGTAACTTACTATGCTTCTTCGCCAATTAATTTAAGAGCGGATGCAAATTGGTCTTCCAAGACGGTAGCAACAATTAAAATTGGTGGTTCGATGAAAGTTGATCCAGCTAAAAGTAAGAATGGCTGGGCCTATGTCAATTATAATGGAACGATTGGATATATTCCTTATGCATACATTCAAACACAGAACACCTTTAAAACGGTTTATGCAAAAGATAACTTGAATTTACGTTCTGATTCTAGTTGGAGTTCAAGCGTATCTGGCGTTGTTCCGGCAGGGAAAGCTATTGTGGCTAACTCATCAAAGAATAAAAATGGTTGGTCATATGTCACGTATGTCACGAGTACTGGAAACATTTCTGGCTATATTCCAGCTGCTTATTTTCAAGATACAAACCCATTGAAAACCTATTATGGGAAAAATGATCTTAATTTAAGAGCTGACAGCAATTGGGGTTCAAAAGTTGCGATAACAGTACCGGTAGGAAAAGCGGTTGTTGTGAACAGTGCGCTCGCTAAAGATGGCTGGTGGCATGTTACGTACAACGGCGTTTCAGGATACATGCCTGGAAGTTATTTGCAAACTACAAACCCGATTGCCACTTACTATGGCAAGGATAATTTGAATCTTAGGGCAGATAGTAGCTGGGATTCAAACGTCACCACAACAGTTCCGGTTGGTGAAGCCGTAACTGTAAACTCTGCTTTAGCCAAAGATGGTTGGTGGTATATCACTTATAAAGGTGTTGCAGGGTATTTGCCGGGGACGTATTTGCAAACAACGAATCCGATTCGTTATGCTTATGCTAATGATTTGCTAAATGTTCGCGCTGACAGCAACTGGAGTTCTGCGATTAGTGTCGTGGTGCCAGCTGGTGAAAAAGTGCAAATTAATGATTCTAAAGAGAAAAATGGTTGGGCCTACATGACATATGCTGGGAAATCAGGATATTTGTCTGAGGCATATGTTTCAAAAGAGAATAAATATACAGCTTACTATGCGATAAATGCGATTAATTTAAGAGCCGATAGTAACTGGAATTCTGCCGTTGTTGGTGTGATTCCTGCTAGAGCAAAAGTGGCTGTAGATTTAAGTAAAACTAAAAATGGTTGGTTATATGTGACCTACAATAATTTAAAAGGTTACATTCCCGAAGTTTATTTAAGTAAATAAATAGTGAATCCTCAAGGGGGAGACGATAAGTCGATACCTTGAGGATTTTTTTGAACAAAAATAGAGAAGGTCGGGATTCCGATCCTTCTCTATCCGATAGTTGTGACTTAAGAATTCTTTTTCTTGCTTGTAGCCTTATCGTCTTTATGCATTTCAAGATAAAGCTTATCGACTAATTGACGTACGTTATCTTTAATTTCAGGGTGTTCTAAAGCAAATTTCATTGTTGTTTCGATAAAACCGAATTTATCACCAACATCAAAACGTTGCCCTTCAAAATCATACGCGAAAACACGTTGGATTTCATTTAAGCGATTAATCGCATCGGTTAACTGGATTTCTCCACCAGCGCCGGGTTCTTGTGTTGCTAAATAATCAAAAATCTGAGGTGTCAATAAATAACGACCTAAGATTGCTAAATCAGATGGTGCTTCATTTGGATCAGGCTTTTCAACAAAACCTTTTACATTAAATAAACGATCGCTCATCTTATCAGCAGGATCAATAATTCCATAACGATATGTTTCTTCGTGTGGAACTGTTTGAACACCAATGACCGAACTATGAGTATGCTCATACTGGTCGATAAGTTGTTTCACACAAGGAACTTTAGACTTAACAATATCATCGCCTAGCATGACAACAAAAGGTTCATTACCAACAAAACCCTTTGCTTGTAAAATGGCGTCACCTAACCCTTTAGGTTTAGATTGTCTGATGAAATGCAAGTTAATATTTGTTGTTTCTTCCACAAGGTGGAGTAATTCAAGTTTGTTCTTTTCTCGTAATGTTATTTCAAGTTCAGGAACAGAGTCAAAGTGGTCTTCAATCGCACGTTTTCCCTTACCTGTAACAATTAAAATATCTTCAATTCCTGAGGCCATCGCTTCTTCAACAATAAATTGAATCGTAGGCTTATCTACAATAGGTAAAATCTCTTTTGGCATAGCTTTTGTAGCAGGTAAAAATCTAGTCCCTAATCCTGCAGCTGGAATAACAGCCTTTCTTACTTTCATCTCGAAACCTCCAATAAATATGTACTTCATTGCCTCCTAACATTATAAACGATATTGATGCAGAATAGCAAGACTGATTTCTGTACTGATAAGCGTAGAAATAGATTGGCGGAAGCTAACATGCGCGGGAGAAAATCGAATTGGAATTGACATCCATAAATTTAATAGCTAAAATTAAACAAGATATGCCATTTAGTTAGGAGAATAATATTTTATGAACATGCGAGTAACTGAAAACAAAAGAGTCGCAATAAGTATTATCGTGCCGCTTTACAATGTGGAAGAAGTCATCTTAGAAACTTTAAAAAGTATTGAAGCTCAAACATTTGATAATTATGAAGTTTTACTTATTGATGATGGTTCAACAGATAGAACAATTGAAATTGTAAAAGATTTTATCAAAAACCATAAACTATTTAAACTTATTCAACAAGAAAATGCGGGGCCAGCAGTTGCTCGGAATCATGGTCTTCGAAAGGCTCAAGGAGAGTATATTTGTTTTGTAGATAGCGATGACATTATTCCTGATAATGCGCTTGATTTAATGTATCAAGCAGCAGTTAAGAATAATGCTGATTTAGTTACAGGGGCAACTAAAAGGTTTAATTCAGAGAAAGAATGGTTTATTCCTTCTCATGTGGAACACAATATTGCCAAACCGGGGAGTAAAACGATTTTCAAAAATCCGGAATTGTTTTATTCGATAGGGCCGTGTGCTAAATTATATCACCACCAATTAATCGAAAACCTTTTTTTTCCTGAAACAATTAGATATGGAGAGGACCAGCCATTCGTACTTCATGCATTGCTGAATGCAGAAAATATTTATACGGTAGAAAAAGTGGTTTATTACTACCGTTTGAGGGATGGTGAAGGTGAGTCCTTAACACAATCAGTCTATAAAGATCCTGTGCGTATTTTGCAATCTGTGTTTGATGTTTTTGATTACGGGGAGAAAGAAATTAAAAACAGTAAGACGCCTGAAAATATTGCGTTGGAGTATTATAAACGTGTTTCTAGTGTTGAATTGTGGGCTGCTCTCAAGGCATCAACAGAAAGTAAAGATGTTGACATTCAAAACACCTGTTATACGATGATTTTAAATTGGTTTGAAACAAAATCGGATAAGTTTTTAAACTTAATTCCATCTTTCCGTTATTTTCTTATGTATAGTACGATGGACCGAGCAAACTATATTCGAAAGGGAGCTAGGGATTCTTTCCGCAAACTAATTACTTACTTGTGGGCAAAACAAAGAGAAGAGGCAAAGGATGCTTTCATCAAAACCTATCCTGTATACTACCAAGCGACCATTAGTATTATAGAGGAAGACAACTGGAAAAAAGCGAAGAGAATTTCTAACCGATTTATTATTCGTTCGAAATTAAAAACGCCACGCCTCGTAAATGGTTTTGCGCGAAGAATCTTATTTAAATTGGTGAGTTTTTTGCCGAAAAAAGATTATCTTGTACTTGCAACAGAAAGAAGCGTAAAGCTTGAAGGCAATTTATTAGCGATTTATGACTTTATGTTTTTAAATAATCGACCTGAACGAATTTTTGTCTTTTTGAATAAACAGCGAAGTTGGCTAGAAATACTACAGCTTTATTATGTGTTGGGGCGTGCTGAGAATATTGTTTTAGATGATTATTACAATAAAATCTATGGATTGAAGTTCAGTAAAAGAACTAATGTTATTCAATCTTGGCATGCGGCAGGGGCTTTTAAGAAGTTTGGCTTTAGCGCATTAGAAGCCGATGATTCAAACACTGAAGAATTTGAAGCGCGAGCGCATTCGCCTTACTCTGCCGTTTTAACGAGTTCAGAAGCGATTGTCCCGCAATATGCAGAGGCGTTTCGCAAAAAGGAATCTCAAATATTTCCAATTGGTGTGCCTAGGACAGATATCTTTTTTGATCATGACTATAAAGAATATATCGAGGAAGTTTATCGGAAGCAATATCCGATTTTACGCGAAAAGAAAGCCATTCTATATGCGCCAACCTTTAGGGGCGGACCAGACGAGCGGAAGAATTTCTCTGTTGTCATGGATGTCAAAAAAATGCGCGACTGCTTGAGCGATGAATACGTCTTAATTTTAAAATTTCACCCGATGATTAAAAATATCACCATGAATATTGATTTAGACGATCCATTTATTATTATGATTGATTCAACAGATGATATAAATGACGTAATGCTATTTAGTGATGTTCTAATAACAGATTATTCTTCAGTGATTTTCGAGTATAGCATTATGAATAAACCTATGTTTTTCTTTGCTTATGATATTGATAATTATTTTGATGAACGTGGTTTTTATTTCAACTATGAGGAAATGATTCCCGGGAATATTTACAAGACAACAGATCGATTGGTTGAAGCTATCAAATTGGATCAATATGATTATGAGAAATTAGTTTCATTTAGAAAGCAATTTATGTCTAGTATTGATGGTCAATCCACCCGTCGCTTTATTGAAACTTTTATAGATAATAAAGGGGGGAGAGCATGATTTCAATTATCCAAGTGAGTTCGGAGGAACGTGTTCAAGAAGCGCTTCCGAAATTAAACACAGCTGAAGGCGAATTTATCCTTTTAAATGGAAATGAATCGGACATCGTAACTTCTCAAATTATGACTTTCGCTAAAAATTATGAGGAAGTTATTGCAAGTGCAGACATTCATTATTTTCAAAAAAACCCTGTCTTTTTAAAAGAAGTCAAGAACTTTTCTTATGAAAAAACAGAGTTAGAAGAAGGGTTAAACTATATCAATGAAGTAGAGCTTTCTGTGCCTAGCTATCTCGAACAAGAGCCCTTTCTAATCTTTGAAGAAAATTATCATTTTATGTTGGTTCGTAAAAAAGAACTTTTGAGTGCAGCGAGTGAACTTGATGGCCACGACAATTTTGAGGAGTTAATGTTTAGATTGCTTTCGAAAAATCAAAGTATCGTTAAACAAAAAATCTTAGAATTTCAAGATGATGTTTTCCAAAAAGAATTAGCTGAAGTGGATGTGGAACAAGTTTTTGAGAAGTATGCGTTTTTAAAGATGCGGCAGGAGAAACATAGCCATATTCGTTTGCTTAATCAAAAGTATAATATTAATACTTTGAATTATTTAGTTCGGGAGCAAATTGGCCCGTACTTCCAGCAACTCATTCTCAAAAATGAAGTAGCAAAAGCGGAAACATTTTTAACCAGTTTACTGAAAAAACTAGAGCAATTAGATAAAATAATTGTTTCTGATTTAGTTTCACTTGGTTATTTCTTCGTGCAAGTTCCAATCGAAAATTATCAAAATTTAAAGAGCGACTCATTATTTGTCGAAACATATCTGAAATTTAGTACATTTTTATTTGATCAAATGCATTTTAATTCAAGACAATACTACTTGCGTTTTTACCGTCAAACAACGAATGCATTGTATAAAGCTGTGCGGGCAAATTCTGATAAAGAACTACAAAAATGTAATGAACTATTTTTTAGCAAGTAAATCAATATCAAACAGAAGTTAGCTAAAAAACTAGCTAGCTTCTCTTTATGGCTGAGGGGATAAATATGGAGACGAAAGAACTTAATAAAAAGTGGATATATGGCATTAGTTTTGTTTTGCCTATTTTGTTAGTAATCATTGCACAATCATTAAACAGCATGTCTTTTTTGGGAACAAAAACGTTTCTGGCTGCCGATTTGAAAAGCCAGTATATCTCATTTCACTATCTACTGCATGATTTGATTTACGGAAAAGCGAATTGGGGATTTACATTTCAAGGTGGCATGGGTGTAGGAACACTCGGGATAATAGGCTACTATTTGATGAGCCCATTTGCTTTCATCATCGCGTTGTTCCCAAAGGACTTATTAGTATACCTGATTCAAATTGTTTACTGGATTAAAGTAGGTCTTGCAGGATTATTCATGGCAATCTATTTAAAAAACACATTTAAAAAGATGACGTGGTGGACAATTCCGCTTGCTATTAGCTACGCGCTATCAGGTTTTATAGTTGTTTATCAATCGAATATTATGTGGCTGGATGTAGTTTATATTTTCCCCATTATTATGCTTGGGGTAGATAAACTTATTCAAGATGGAAAATCTGGAATATTCATTTTTGGTATTACATATGCTCTTGTTACAAACTTTTATATTGGCTATATGGCTTGTATCGGGGCATTCTTATATTTTCTTGTTCGGATTTTTGAGCTCGGGGAAAAGCCGATTTCTTTTTGGAAGAAGTTTTTCCATTTCGTTTCATCGGGAATTATTTCTGCCTTATTAGCGGCACCAATTGTTGTGCCAGTAGTGTTAGAAACGCTATCTGCACCAAAAAAGGATCAGGCTATTCAATGGTTTAAGTTTGATTTAACAGAACCAATCAATACGTTAAGCAAATTTTTAACGGGCGTTCAGTATCCACTTGTGGATGTGAATCAAAATGCGCCCAATGTTTACGTAGGCCTCTTTATTTTATTATTAGCTGTGTTATTCTTTTTAAATCGCACTATTTTATTGAAAACGAAGTTGTTGTGGTTAGCCGCTTTAATCGTATTATTTATAGCGACGCAAAGTGTTGGAATGAACTATGTTTTCCACGGGTTTGCGGAACCAAACGGATGGCCATATCGTTATATTTTCATCTTTTCGGCCTTTGCAGTTGTTATGGCGGCTAAAAGTATCGATGTATTTTCAGGTTTGAAAATGTATCAAATCTTAATCGTTTTATCTGCTCTGCTGCTGTTATTTGTACTGCTTTACTTGAACAATGGCGAAATCATCTCTAGAAAAATTTTAGTTATCAATGCGGCTATGCTTATTTGCTTGACGATTGGCCTGATTGGTCTCGAGAAATATCAAAAAATCGCTATTTCGTGTTTAGTGTTACTCGTTGCAGCGGACTTACTGATGAACACCTATCAAACAAATCGCGTCTACCCGGCTGAAACGTATGAACAATACAACCAATTTGATAAAGAAAAAACAGCGATTGTCTCGGAAGTTGGCGGTAGCGATTTTTCAAGAATGGATTTTACAAGTCAACAGCCGTTTCGAAATAATGATTCATTCCGCTATGGTTTGAATGGCATAACCAATTACAATACACTTACGCATAAGCAACTGAACCAAAATCTAGGGAAACTAGGCTTTTTAACAACACCTTCGATGGTGTGGTTACGCTACGAAGGGAACACTTTAATTACCGACTCCTTGTTTGGCGTGGCATACAACATACAACCTAAAAATAGCCAGATTACAAAAGAGGGTTTTAAGCGGGTCATGCAAACTGCTTCTTACGACGTTTATCAAAATCAAAACGCGCTTTCCTTAGCCTACATTCCGCAAGTGGACTATCAAGCGGTTAGCAGTAAACTTGATGATCCGTCGCTAAATTACTTTGAGAAGCAAAACCTACTTTTTTCCAAAAAAGGAAGTGAGTTACCGTATTTCCAAATGACGACCCCAGTAAAATGGGAGGCAAAAGATTTAACAGTGACGCGAAACAATAATGTTTTGACGCTCCAAAAAAATCAACACGTCACGGAAGGGAAATTGGAAGCACAAATTGAAATCCAAAAACCTTCGCAACTTTACCTGTCATTAAATGGAATCGTGAATAGCGCTACGCCTTTACAAATCTATGTAAACGGTAAACAAGTTTCACATTCTACCTTTGAGGTAGCGCCGCATATTATTAATCTTGGCGAACAAAAAAGCGGGGTGACCACCGTTACTTTTGTAGTTCGAAACGCGGTGGAAAACATCGGTGGTTTACAGTTTGCTAAACTGGATTTAGAAATGTTCCGAAATCGAGTGAATGCCCTAGAAAAAAGTAACGTACATGTAGAAAAAATACGTGAAGATCAGCTAGAAACAAATTTTGTAGCAGAAGAAAAAGAAACTGTCCAATTTACAATTCCGTATAGCAAAGGCTGGAGTGCCAAAGTAAATGGCGAAAAAACTGAAATAACGCCACTTTATAACAAGAGTTTTATTGGGGTTGAAGTGCCTAAAGGGAAAAATAAAATTGAGCTGAGCTACAGACAACCTGGTCTTTTTGCAGGATTCCTTGCGCTACTAGCAGGTAGTGCGCTATTGATCTGGTTAAGATTTAGAGCGAAACGTTCGTAAGACTCGCGTGAATATGGATAGCTTCTTTTTACAATCTTTTGTGTTACAATATAGCTGTATGAGCTTTCAAACTTTAGAAATAAAGGAGAATAAAGAAATGATTTATGCTGAAATTCTTGCTGGGGGTAAAGGTACCCGGATGGGCAATGTGAGTATGCCAAAACAATATTTACCGCTTAACGGTAAACCCGTTATTGTGCATACCGTTGAAAAATTTATTTTAAATGCGCGTTTTGATAAGATTTTTGTGGCTTCACCAAAAGAGTGGATGAACCACACAGAAGATGTCCTAAAAAAACATATTCAAGATGACCGAGTTGTTGTCATTGAAGGTGGTACCGACCGCAATGAAACGATTATGAACGGAATTCGTTATGTAGAGAAGAATTTCGGTTTAAATGAAGATGATGTTTTAATCACACATGATGCTGTTCGTCCATTTTTAACGCACCGAATTATTGAAGAAAATATTGATGCGGCTTTGAAATACGGCACAGTAGATACGGTAATTACGGCGACGGATACAATTGTTGAATCGACCAACCATGAATTTATTACAGATATTCCGGTTCGTGATGTGATGTATCAAGGTCAAACGCCGCAAAGTTTTAACATGAAAATGATTTATGGGCACTACAACGCGCTTTCTGCCGAGCAAAAAGAAATTTTAACGGATGCTTGTAAAATTTGTCTGTTAGCTGGTGAAAAAGTGAGTTTAGTAAAAGGTGAAATTTTTAATATTAAAATTACGACACCGTACGATTTGCAAGTAGCGAATGCCATTATACAGGAGCGGATAAATAATGATTAATCAAGTATACAGGCTCGTGTCTGAACGACAATTCGAAGTCGCGAACATTGATGAAACATTGACGGAAGATGTCGTTGTTGTTCGCCCAACTTATCTTTCGATTTGTGCGGCCGATCAGCGCTATTATACTGGTTCACGCGGAAAAGAAATTTTAGCGAAAAAACTTCCAATGGCACTGATTCATGAAGGTGTCGGAGAAGTCGTTTATGATGCTAAAAAAGAATTTCCTATTGGGACAAAAGTCGTCATGATTCCTAATACACCCGTTGAAAGTGACCCTGTCATTGCAGAAAACTACTTGCGTTCAACGAAATTCCGTTCAAGCGGTTTTGATGGACTCATGCAGGACAATGTTTTCATGCGTCGGGACCGTCTTGTGGTGTTACCAGAAGATATGGACATGTCAGTTGCCGCTTTTTCAGAGCTCATTTCAGTAGCTGTTCATGCGCTACTTCGCTTTGATTCACGCGCCGACCAAAATCGCTCGTCTTTCGGCGTTTGGGGCGATGGCAACTTAGGCTTCATCATGACGCTTCTTTTAAAAGATAAGTACCCAGATGCGAAGGTCTATATTTTTGGAAAAACACCGTACAAACTGGATTTCTTCTCGTTTGTAGACGGTGCCTATAATATTGACGAGATTCCGGAAGGGCTTGTTATTGACCAAGCGTTTGAATGTGCGGGAGGCAGAGGCAGCCAGTACGCGGTCAGCCAAATTATTGACCTCATCAAACCAGAAGGTACGATATCGCTACTCGGTGTTTCAGAATATCCGATTGAGTTTAATACACGCATGGTGCTTGAAAAAGGGCTTACCGTTTACGGTAGTAGCCGCAGTGGTCGTGTTGACTTTGAAGAAACCGTTCGTTTTTTAAATGAAAATAAACGCGCTGTGGAATACTTAGCCAATTTAGTCGGTGAAATCCATGATGTTCGCAGTATTCAAGATGTCATTGAAGCGTTCGAATCCGATTTACGAAGCCCGTGGGGGAAAACGGTCATGTCGTGGAACATATAAGAAAAAGGCGTCGCTGTGCGGCGCTTTTATAAAAGGGACAAAGAATAAGGAGTGTGATGAAAATGAAGCGTATTTTAGCTTCTGTATACATGTGTTTCGTCAAGGTAATCGCCTTCCTTTGTCGCATGTTTAAACGGCAAAACAAAGTGGTTATGCTGATTACGTTTAGCGATAGCCCAGAACAAATCTCCAAAAAAATGGTGGAACTAAAAGTGACACCTGAAACAATTGTTTTTTATGACCCACGTTTAGACACAACAAAAATCGCTCAAAATTTTATGCGAATGATTCCTATGAAAACAAAAACATTGGTGTCGCGCATTTATCATATGAGCACGGCAAAAGTTGTCCTTGTTGATAATTATTTCCCCGAGCTTGCTGTGATGAAATGGGCAGAAGGAACAATCTGCGTACAAATTTGGCATGCGAGTGGCGCACTCAAAAAGTTTGCATGGGAAGATAAAAGTGTTGCGGGACGGACAGCTGCCGAACAGACGCGATTTAAACGCGTCTACGCGGCGTTCACTCATGTGGTCGTGGGATCTGATGTGATGGCTGACATTTTCAAACGCTCTTTCTTGTTAGACGACAGTAAGCTGCTCAAAATCGGAGTGCCAAGTACAGACTACTTTTTTCAAAAAGAAGAGGTCATGAGGGTGCATAAGCGCTACCGCGCGAAGTATCATAAAAAGACAATTTTATATGCTCCGACGTACCGGGACAATGAGCTTGGTGCGGCCAAATTGCTCATCGATGTGGAAATGATGCGCGAAAAATTGGCGAGCGAATACGTCTTGCTGTTAAAACTGCATCCCGCAATTGCGAGTCAACTTGACGTGCCAGAAGATGATTTTGTACGCATTGTGCCGAAAGCAGAATCAATGAAGGAAGTCTTGGCTGGAAGCGACATTCTCGTGACAGATTATTCATCCACCCCCGTTGACTTTGCGCTACTTGGCCGCCCAGTGTACTTCTACACGCCAGATTTAGAAACGTATGATAGCGAACGCGGTCTTGTCACAGGCTACTTGGATCTAATTCCGGGGACGCCGTATCAGACGACAGAGGCGCTTTCAGACGCTATTTTAGCGGAGGCTGCGCATGCCGAACAAATTGAGGCGTTTAAAAAAAGCTGGAACAAGTACTCGACAGGAAATGCAAGCGAAAAACTTGTTTCTTTTATTAAAAAAAATCTTTAAAAAAAGAGGGACGTACGATGAAAAAAGTGATAACTTACGGCACGTTTGATTTGCTCCACTGGGGTCACATTGAACTTTTAAAGCGGGCAAAAGCCCTTGGCGATTACTTAATTGTCGCCGTCTCAACGGACGAATTTAACGCGCTAAAACATAAAGAAGCCTATCACAGTTACCCGCACAGAAAATTGATTTTAGAAGCTATCCGTTACGTAGACGAAGTTATCCCAGAAAAAACATGGGAACAAAAAATTGACGACGTCAAAACGCATGACGTTGATATTTTCGTGATGGGGGACGATTGGAGCGGCGAATTTGACTTCCTAAAAGATTACTGTGAAGTCATTTATTTACCAAGAACGACCGGCATTTCAACGACACAAATTAAAGATGATTTAAGCTAAAATCCTACGCCCATTTTTGCGTAGGATTTTTTGCGTTCAAAAATTCACGGAAGTAGTAACACACCCCGTTTTGTGCTATGATGGGGTTATTAAATTCGTTTCCAAATGAGGATAGGAGAGAACGATGACGAACTTATATCAAGACGACAGTTTAACACTACATACTGATTTGTATCAACTTAATATGATGAAAGCGTATTTTGATGACGGCTTGCATGAGCGTAAAAGCGTATTCGAAGTTTTCTTTCGCGATATGCCATTCGATTCAGGCTTTGTCGTTTTTGCTGGCTTAGAGCGCATTATTGCTTATATGAAAAATTTGCGTTTTACAGAATCCGACATCACCTATTTACACGATGAACTAGGATTTGATGGCCCGTTTTTAGAGTATTTACGAAACTTTAAATTTAAAGGCAACATTCGTTCCGTTCGCGAAGGTGAATTTGTTTTTAAAACAGAACCCATCGTGCAAGTGGAAGCGAGCTTAGCGGAAGCACAGCTCATTGAAACGGCACTTTTAAATATTGTGAACTTCCAAACCTTAATTGCGACCAAAGCGGCGCGAATTCGTGAGGTTGTGGAAGCGGAAAGCTTAGCTGAATTTGGCACGCGGCGAGCGCAAGAAATGGACGCAGCAATTTGGGGAACGCGCGCGGCTTATATTGGCGGCTGTGATTCCACAAGTAACGTGCGCGCTGGAAAAATTTTCGGCATTCCAGTTTCAGGAACAATGGCGCATGCGATGGTTCAGGCGTACCGAGATGAGTATGAAGCATTTAAAAGTTATGCGAAGAGTCATAAAAATGCTATTTTCCTCGTAGACACGTATGATACGCTGAAATCAGGCGTACCGAATGCGATTCGGGTGGCGAAGGAACTAGGCGATAAGGTGAATTTTATGGGGATTCGTTTGGACAGCGGGGACATGGCGTTCTTGTCGAAGAAGGCACGCCAAATGCTAGATGAAGCAGGATTTCCGGATGTGAAAATTTTTGCGTCGAGCGATTTAGATGAACATACGATTTTATCTTTGAAGGCACAAAAAGCGAAAATTGATTCATGGGGTGTTGGCACAAAACTAATTACAGCATATGATCAACCAGCGCTTGGTGCGGTTTACAAAATGGCGGCCATCGCGGACGAAAACGGTGTGCTGCAGGATTCAATTAAGCTGTCGAGCAACACGGAAAAAGTTTCCACCCCGGGTAAAAAGACCGTGTATCGTATCATCACGACGGACGAAGGCTTGAAGGCGGAAGGGGACTATGTGGCACTGTTTGACGAGTCTTTGGACGACGCGAGGGAGCTTACGATGTTCCACCCGGTGCATACGTACATTACGAAAACAGTGAAGCATTTTACGGCGCGTGAGCTACTTGTGCCGATTTTTGAGGACGGCGAGCTTGTCTATGAGATGCCGACTTTAGAGGAAATCAAGCAATATAAAGAGGATAACCTGGCGCTGCTTTGGGATGAATACAAGCGTACGATTCGTCCAGAACAATACCCAGTTGATTTAAGCGTGAAGTGCTGGAAAAATAAGATGCGCAACATCGAGAAAGTGCGCAAAAGCGTGCAGCTTCATTCACCAGTTGATTTAGATATACCATTTTAACAAACACGAGCGGCTTTCTTTTTGTCTAAAAGTAGGTCGCTGTTTTGATAGGAGGATTTTGATGTTGAGAGAACAAATTATACGTGAGATGCACGTTTTACCGGAAATAAACCCACAAGAAGAAATTCGGAAGAGCATTGACTTTTTAAAGGCCTATTTAAAGCGAAATCCGTTTTTAAAATCGCTTGTCCTTGGAATTTCCGCTGGGCAAGACTCCACCTTAGCTGGCAAACTAGCCCAACTTGCGATTACCGAATTGCGCGCCGAAACAAACGATTCGAGCTATCAATTTATCGCCGTAAGCTTACCGTACGGCAAGCAAATCGATGAAGCTGACCGCACGGATGCGCTCGAATTTATTGCGCCTGACAAAACGATTACGATTAACATTAAAGCTGCCGTCGATGTGAGCGTCATCACTCTAGAGCAAGCTGGCGTAACACTTTCCGATTTCGCGAAAGGAAATGAAAAGGCGCGCGAGCGCATGAAGGCTCAGTATTCCATTGCAGCGATGTATCAAGGGGTGGTCGTTGGGACGGATCATTCTGCGGAAGCTGTTACTGGTTTTTATACGAAATACGGGGACGGCGGGACGGATATCAATCCGCTTTTTCGCCTCAATAAACGACAAGGTAAGGCTCTCCTTAAGGAACTAGGATGTCCTGAACATCTTTATTTAAAAGCACCGACAGCGGACCTTGAAGACGATAAACCCGCTTTGCCGGACGAAGTGGCGCTTGGTGTGACGTACGATGAGATTGATGATTACTTGGAAGGGCGCGCAGTCCCAGAAGATGCTGCACAAAAAATCGAAGCTTGGTACACAAAATCTATGCATAAACGTCATATGGCGATTACAATATTTGATGATTTTTGGAAATAGGAGGGATGCAAAATGAAGATGGGATTTGGACTATTCACGACGTTTGTTGCTCACCCGGGCCAGCAAAAAGCGCTTGCAGAAATTTTACTGGAAAGTGCCGCTGGTCTCGAAAAAGAGGCGTCTTGCCTTTCTTACATCGTTGGCATATCTGAACAAGATGAAAATATTGTTTACGTGAGCGAAATTTGGACGGACGAAGGGCACCACCGCGCTTCGCTTGAAAACCCGGCAACGAAGGCTGCAATCGAACGGGCAATGCCGCTAATTGCAAATGTGGAACGCAATAAGGAACTCGATATTATTGGTGGAAAAGGGCTATAAAATGAAAACGATTATGATTGTTTGCGCGGGCGGCGCGACTTCTGGCTTAATGGCGCAATATGTTGTAAAAAGCGCGAAAGAACAAAACTTAGACGCCGCTTTGCTTTTCCCGGAGGACGTAAAATTGAAAGCTGATTTTTTCCAAAAAAATAAAGATCGTGATGTTGTGTTTTTCATGGGTCCGGTGACGGCGATTACGAGTGCGCATTTTCGCGACTTTAAGGAGCAAGTGGACGCCGTTTTGGTTGCCCCGCAAGTGAGTTACATGTATAAAGAAGTGGAGAAAGTTTTGGGAGAAATCGGGATTCCAAGTGCAAAAATTGATTCGCTTGCGTTTGGTCGCATGGAAGGTGCGAAAATTTTAGAGCAGGCGCTTAGGCTCACTGGTGAAATCTAGGGTTGCAACTTTCCTCGCAAGACGTTAAAATGTAAGAAGAATGAAAGGGCAAGCGATTGTCCTTTTCTTATTTTGTGGTTTGAGCCGACTATCTCGGCTTAATTTTATAGATAAGGTGGTTTTGGAAAAAAAGATGAAAGAATTTCTAGAGCAAGAAAAAATTATCGTTTTGGATTTTGGTAGCCAATACAACCAATTAATTACGCGACGTATCCGCGAATTTGGTGTATATAGTGAGCTTCACCCGCATACGATTACGGTAGAGGAAATGAAGGCACTTAACCCAACTGGTATTATTTTCTCAGGCGGGCCGAACAGTGTGTATGATGAAGGTGCATTCCGCTGTGATGAAGGCTTATTTGAAATGGGCATTCCAATTTTAGGTATTTGTTACGGCATGCAGCTAATGACTTTACATTTTGGCGGTAAAGTAGAACCTGCAAAAGACCGTGAATACGGAAAAGCAAATGTACATCTAGAAATTCCAAACCATTTATTTGCTGGCATTCCGACTGACCAAACTGTCTGGATGAGCCACGGCGACCTCGTTGTTGAAGCGCCAGCAACTTTTGACGTTATCGGTACAAGCAAGTCTTGTCCGGTTGCAGCGATTGCTGATGAAAACAAAAAGATGTACGGTGTCCAGTTCCACCCGGAAGTGCGCCACTCAGAATACGGCAACGACCTGCTTAAAAACTTTGCTTTAAACATATGCGGTTGTAAGGGTGATTGGTCGATGGAGAACTTCATTGATGTCGAAATTAAAAAGATTCAAGAGCTTGTTGGGGATAAAAAAGTGCTCCTAGCTCTCTCTGGCGGGGTCGATTCTTCCGTCGTCGGCGTTTTGATCCACAAGGCAATTGGTGATAAGCTTACATGTATTTTTGTTGATCATGGCTTACTTCGTAAAGGTGAAGCCGATCAAGTTATGGCAACCCTTCAAGGCGAGTTCAACATGAATATTATTAAGGTTGACGCCAAAAAACGTTTCATGGACAAACTAAAAGGCGTTTCAGATCCTGAACAAAAACGCAAAATCATCGGCAACGAATTCATTTACGTATTCGATGATGAAGCGAGCAAACTAGACGGCGTAGAATTCCTAGCGCAAGGTACGCTTTATACGGACATCATTGAAAGCGGCACAGCGACGGCGCAAACAATTAAATCGCATCACAACGTTGGCGGACTTCCAGAAGACATGCAATTTAAATTGATTGAGCCATTAAATACGCTATTCAAAGACGAAGTGCGCGCACTCGGAACGGAACTCGGTATGCCAGACGCAATTGTGTGGCGCCAACCCTTCCCAGGTCCAGGCCTCGGTATTCGCGTACTCGGTGAGGTGACGGAAGAAAAACTAGAAATCGTCCGCGAATCCGATTTTATCCTAAGAGAAGAAATTAAAAATGCCGGTCTTGAACGCGAAATCTGGCAATACTTCACAGCCCTACCAAACATCCGAAGCGTGGGTGTCATGGGTGACGGCCGCACATACGACCACACTGTCGTCCTCCGCGCCGTAACAAGCATCGACGGCATGACAGCCGACTGGGCGCGCATCCCGTGGGACGTGCTGGAGAAAATTTCTGTGCGAATCGTGAATGAAGTGAAGCACGTGAATCGTGTTGTGTATGACGTGACGAGTAAACCACCAGCGACGGTGGAGTGGGAGTAAATAAAGAAACCGTGAACCCTTTGATAGTAGGGGGCACGGTTGTTTTTTTATTTGCGTAACCATTAGGATTTTATTTTTGAACTAATTTAATTCCTTCTATCAATTCAATGGTTTTCATTTTGTCTATTCTAGTATCTCTATAATCAGTAGATAAAAAATTATCTTGCCAGAATACGCACAATTCATTATCTACGTTTATAATTTCAACTACATTAGGATATTTCTCTCTTTGATTGTTTATGTTAGTAAACGTATTTCTCCCTAAAATTGCATCACTAGCAATAGCTATTAAAATTTCATTTGATATATCTTTTTTTTTCAACTTAATATATATCCTATTCCCTCCAGCAGCTGAAAGTTCTCTTGCTTCTTGAATATAGTTTGCAATATCAGAATCAAGGTGTTCGTACCTTCTAAATTTTGATTTTCGCACTAATAATTTCGCATAGTATTTTACATAAGAATATACTCTATTTTTATATCGGCTAAATATTACTTTCTTTTCAATAAAAGCCATTTCTCTCGCTAAATAGATCACAGGAACATTTAATGCCCAAACCAGAGGTTCTATTCCAAATGACAGCCAAAAATCCAGTGAAAAAACATCATTAATATTTTTCAAAAATTGATTTATCGCAGTAACTAGCATAAACAAGCTAATACTTATCAAAAAGAAGTTAAAAAAATTAGCAACAATTTTTGTGTCTTCTTTTTTATTTGCGACTGCTATTAATGCAGAAAGAATTGCTATAATAAATATCAATACCATTTCCCAGATAACAGGCAAAGTATAGGTTGAATTTATGAAAAGTGGAATAGCCACAATACTAAATAATTCGGTTTTCTTTTCAAGAATTAATTCTCTAAAATTCAGTTTTTTTAAATACTCAACAATTGGAAAGACTGAAAAAAATAAAACAATTAAGTAGTCTTTTATATACCATGGTGAAATCTGCAAATTATCTCTATATACAAAAGAATATATTATAATTAAGTAGATTAAATTTATTACTATTATCACTATAGCAATAGGATTTAATAAAAACTTTATCATGTATTTAATAACGTTCTTTAAAGAATTTAATAAATTATTTTTTCTTCCGAATATGATAATAAGGAAAAGTGAAATTAGAATCCAGTATAAAATTGCTTGCTCTCTTGTACTCATTCAAAAGCTCCCCTTTAGTAATAATTCATATTATCTGCTTTGAAAGATAAAGTAATGAACTTATTTGATACATAAGGATTCACAACTAAATTTTCAAATTGAATTTTTACTCCTTCGATTTTATCAATTCTCGATTGTATGATAATCGGTTTCTCTCCCAACACTGTTACAAGAATGCTTTTATATCGTTTATCTTTCATTATATCACCTTTTTGGAAAAAACAATTGAAGAGATATGACTTAAAAAGATTTTTTGAATTTTATCTGCAACTATTTTGCAAACCAACCCTACAATAACAATCGAAAGTCAAAAAATCTAAAAAACGTTAAATTCTTTCATGTTGCTTTTTTCTAGCCTAACCAACATCTATTGGTAAGCGGATTACGAAATTTGAGACAAAAATTAGAAGAGCATTATTTCAAAAGTCAAACACAAAGGAGCTGCCAAAGATGTTCACCAACCAAAACTACATCAAAAAGTGCCGAATCCACAAAAACAATGCAGACATCTACCCATTCAATATTCCTTCAATTCAAAAGACCGAAGAACTAGTTTTTGATGAAAATATAACATTTTTTGTTGGCGGAAACGGCATGGGAAAATCGACTTTATTTAGAAGCGATGGCGGTTAACTACGGATTGAATCCAGAAAGCTGTACAAAAATTTTTACATTCTATACGAAAGAAACGCATAGCCAATTAAGTGATGCAATTCGGGTTGTGAAGGGAATAAAACGAGCAGATTATTCTTTCTTTTTAAGAGCAGAAAGCTTTTATAATTTAGCTACAACGATAGATTAATTGGATAAAGAAGGTGGTGGGAATCCGATTATTGATTCTTACGGGACAGGGTATCTCTTCATGAACAATCGCATGGTGAGGCTTTTATGGCAGTCATTTTGAATCGTTTTTCCGAAAATGGCGTGTATTTATTGGATGAACCGGAAGCGGCTTTGTCACCAACTAACTTTGCTTCAGGCGATAAATAATTTAGCGAAGAAAGGGGCGCAATTTATTATCGCCACACATTCGCCTATTATAATGTCTGAGGTGGTCCATAAATGTTAGACTATAATAATAGTGAGACAGGAGTGGAATAATAATGAGAATGAAATATAGTTATGAATTTAAGCTAAAGCTATTCAAAGAGTATACTGAAGGTATGGTATATTTTGGATTCTTGGCAGAAAAATATGAAATCCATCGTTCCCAAATCCAGAAGTGGGTTGCAGATTATAAAGCGAATGGTGAAGAAGTATTAAAAAGACGAAAGTTTAAGGTGTATGATGGTCAATTCAAAATAAATGTAGTAAAATATATGCATAGAACCGGTTCATCATTGGCAGTTACCGCAAGAAAGTTTAATCTGAATTCTTCAACTATTGTAAGAAGCTGGGAAAAAAATATACATTGGACATGGTGAGCCAGGATTAATGATTGATAAACGATCAGGAAGGCATGATAAAGAGCAGTTAAAACCTATATCATTAAAACTATCTCATAAGTCCAGAAAAGAATTTGTTGAAGAGGTCAATTTATTACGGACTGAGAATGCATACTTAAAAAAGTTAGATGCCTTAGTTCAACAGAAAAAAATCTTAGTGAAAAAGAAAAAACACAAATAGTTTATGAACTAAGGCATGAATTTTCAATAACTGAGTTGTTAGTTGTAGCAAGACTGGCAAAAAGTACATACTATTATCACGTTAAACATTTAGATAAAATAGGGAAATATCTAGACATACGAAAATATATTCAGGAAATTTATGAGCAACATAAAGGTAGGTACGGGTATCGGAGAATAACTTATGCCTTACATGAATATGGTATAACATTAAATTCCAAAACAGTCTTAAAATTAATGAGAGAACTCGGACTCAAATGTACACTTAGACCCAAAAAATATCGTTCATATTATGGATCTGTTGGAAAGGTTGCAAATAATATTCTTGATAGAAATTTCAAAACTGATAAACCCAATCAAAAATGGGTGACAGATGTTACAATGTTTCAGGTTAATGGAAAGAAGATATTTCTTTCTCCTATTATGGATTTGTACAATAATGAAATAATCGCATATGATATCAGTCAAACATCTAATCTAGAAATGATAGAGAGAATGATGAAACAAGTAGCAAGACGAAGATCATACGCAACAGAAACAATTTTACATTCTGATCAAGGGTATCACTATCAATCTTTTCTATACCAAAGTATTCTATTCCAGCAGAAGATTACTCAAAGTATGTCGAGGAAAGGTAATTGTTTAGATAATGCAGCCATTGAGAGTTTCTTCGGCACAGTAAAATCAGAATTTTACTACAATCAAGAATTTACAAGCATAAAGCACTTTGCCAACGAGCTACATAACTATATTAGCTACTATAATAATGAGCGAATATCTTTGCGACTTGATGGAAAATCGCCTAGACAATACTTGAAGTTCAAAAATAAATAGTATGATTATTTGGAGGAAATAAAATGCTGAAAAATCACTTTGACAAAAGGAAATTTAGAATTTGGAAATATAGTGTATCATTAAATACATTATTGCTCAGAAGTGTCGAAGATTTAAATACTACTATAGATATATTATTTTATGGAGTTAAATCCATGAATATTGAAAGTACTATGACAATAACTGGAATTAACGAAAAAATACATAGTGAATTTTCTGAATTCATAATCAATACACCGAAAGGTATCATGACAATTAAGGCAATTTCATGTAAAGTGGTTGAGTCTGAACTAAGTTATGATGATTTAAATGGATATTTCAATCATATGCTCTGAATTAACATTGAATTCAGTCAAGAAGTCCAACTTTCGTGGTGCACTTCAGTCGTGTCCGGATGCTGCTATTTTTTTATTCAATCATGAGGACACAATTATAAAAAGTAGACTACGAGGAAACAGAACATTTTATTGTATCGAAATACTTTTTTAGCAACTATCCATCTTATCGCGACGAGTTTTTGGAAGATAATTAAAAAAGCAACAATCAAATGGTTTTCCACTTGATTGTTGCTTTTTTTAAACAAAAAAAACCAAAAAAGCGACAAGGCCAGTTCGCTCTTTTGGTAACTAGGTGGGGCAGCAAACAGCAAAAAGCTGTTTACTACATTTATATAATACCATGATAACGTGGAGGAAATATGGAGGCGCATTCTAAATTCTCCATATTTTCTCCATAGAGTTTTGCTAACCTATATGTATAAAGGAGGGGTGAGATTGAAAAAAAGTTTAATTTGGAGCATTGTTATTGGTGTTTTACTGCTGATAAGTATTTTATTAATTGGTTTTTGGCTGATGAATAAAAATATGTCCCCAAATGAACATCGCAATATGGACATGGGAGCGGAGGATAAAGTTGTTACCTTAAAAGAAGAACCAGATGAAGCGCCTCGGCCACTGAAAATACCGGATATACTTGAGCCATCGACGGTTAATGATGAAAGGGTCGTTTATGATATTGAAGCAAAAACTGGCGAATCAGTCATAAAAACAGGTGAAAAAACGAAGACACTTGGTTATAATGGAAATTATTTAGGTCCAGTTATTCGGCTGGAGAAAGGTCAAAAAGTAACCTTTCGAACGAAAAATAGTTTGAACGAGGAAACAAGTTTCCACTGGCACGGGCTTGTTGTACCTGCTGTTTCAGACGGTGGGCCGCACCAAACCATTCCTGAATATAGTAAAAAAGAGGTCAACTTCACTGTGAAGCAAGATGCAGCGACACTCTGGTTTCATCCTCATCCGAAAGGCAACACGGCAAAACAAGTCTATCAGGGCCTTGCCGGCTTAATTTATATTGATGATGAAAATCAAAAGAGTAAAAACCTTCCTTCAGCTTATGGGAAAAATGACTTTCCAGTGATTATACAAGACCGCAATTTTATGGAAGACAACCAATTTGATTATGCGAACGATCGAAACAGCGACGGGACACAAGGCGAAAGCTTAGTCATCAATGGGACTATCCGTCCGTATCTTGATGTGAAGTATGATAAAATTAGACTTAGAATGGTGAACGGTTCAAACGCGCGTGAGTATAACTTGGCCCTTTCAAATGGTGCCAAAATCACGCAAATCGCGACTGATGGTGGACTTCTTTTGAAACCAGTGTCGCTAACAAATTTAAAACTATCGCCTGGTGAGCGAGCAGAAATTATTTTAGATTTTACAAAAATACGGAATAAGAAAGTGGCGTTACAAGACGGTCGGGCAACCGTTTTACGTTTCAATGTGGCGGATTCGCTTATTCGAACCGAGAACCCACAACAAGTGCTTAACCAAATTGATTCCCCTATGGAAACTGAAGATGCGAAAGTGGACAAAATTACGCTTTCTGGAATGGGGCATATGGTGGCAATCGATGGGCAGAAATTTGATATGAATCGCATTGACAAGGAAGTGAAGCAAGGTACGGAAGTCATTTGGGAGGTGACAAATGAAGGTGGCATGATGGGGGATATGAATCACCCATTTCACATTCACGGTACGCAATTTCAAATTGTAAGCCGAAATGGAAGGGCTACCATGGGCAATGAACGGGGATTGAAAGATACGGTTGTGATTGCGCCAAATGAATCGGTCAAGCTAAAAATCCGCTTTAATCAAAAAGGTGTGTTTATGTATCATTGTCATAACCTTGAGCATGAGGAAAACGGTATGATGGCTCAAGTCAAGGTGCTGTAGAAAAAGGAGTTGTGTGAAAATGATTGGAGATTTGTGTGACTATATTTTTGGTGGGGGGACGGTTGGAATGCTTCTGATGCTGCTTTTCTGGGTGGTCATGATGGCAGCGATTAGTTTTCTCATGTATGTCATGATGAGTCGCGAGAAGGAAAAAATTGAATTTGCCTCCTCTAGTGAACAGCCTGAACAAGTTTTACTTAACGAATTCATGCGCGGTCACATCAATGAAGAGGAGTATTTGCATAAAAAGAAATATTTATAAATCATCAGCGCGGGGAGTGTTCACATTGAAAATCTTAATTGTAGATGACGAGCCTAAAATTTTAGATGTTGTAGAGGCATACTTAGTTGCCAAAGATTATCTGGTATTTCGGGCAAATTCAGGTGAAACTGCATTCAAGAAATATACGTTAAGTAGCCCAGATTTAATCATTTTAGATTTAATGTTACCTGATAAATCTGGTTTAGAGATTTGCAAAGAAATTCGAGCAAGCGGGGACGATACACCGATTATTATGCTTACAGCCAAATCAAAAGAGCAAGATATTTTAACAGGTTTACAATTGGGCGCAGATGATTACATCGTCAAACCATTTAGCCCAAAAGAGCTTGTTATGCGAGTTGAAACGGTTCTTAGGCGAAGCGGAAGTTTAATGAGCAAAAAGAATAATAAGTTAGCCTTTGATCAAGGAACATTAATTATTTATCCGGGCTCTCGGCAAGTATTTTTACACGAAGAAGAGATTTTTTTGACTAAAAAGGAGTTTGACTTACTCGTTACATTGGCGATGAATCCGACGCAATATTTTCCGCGAGAGGCGCTTGTTGAGGCATTATATGGTTGTGATTCAATAAATTCCGATAGAGCGATTGATTCCCATATTAAGAATTTGCGACAAAAAATAGAAGTTGATTCGAAAAAACCAAGGTTTATTTTAACAATACACGGGAAAGGCTACCGATTTGGGTGTGCAGAATGAAAAAACGAACGATTAAGACGCAACTTATTTTCGGATTTGCAGCGCTTTCGGTCCTCATTATTGGCTCAATTAGTTTTATTACAGCTTATTTAATGAATACGCATTTTGAACGATACATTATGGAAAAACAAAATGAAATGATTAAGCAAACGGAACACAGCGTTTTGCTCGCTTACAATGAGGATGCGAATACATGGGATACGAAGCGGCTTAGGCAAATTAATGAATCTATTGCTACTAAGGGACAATGGTACATTCTATTTGATGTTTCGGGAAATTCAATTTTCTCACCAACAGAAAGTGAGCAAATTGACAGCCAGAAAGAGATGAAAGCGCTGCAAGAAAAGAACCCAACTAAAACAGAAGAAATGACGAAAATTTTTAATCTTGAAGATTCGAATGGTCGAGAAATTGCAACGTTAGACATTCATTATGTTGGTCCATTAAATTATACCAAACATGACCTTGCTTTTATGCGCGATATGAAAATGAATCTACTCATTGTTTCCATTTCTGCCTTTTTCTTTTTGACTTTTATCGTAACATGGATGTCTAGACGACTGAGTTATCCACTTGTTCGCTTGAATGAGAAGACAAAAGAAATTGCAGAAGGAAATCGGCTTGAAACGATGCTGCCAGAAAGTTCAACAATTGAAATCAATGAGCTTGTATTATCGATTAATGAACTGTCACGTCGCTTAGGCAAACAAAACGAATTAAGGAATCGTTTGACAACAGATATAGCGCACGAGCTTCGAACCCCTTTAACGACTGTAAAAGCGCACATTGAAGCGATGATTGACGGGATTTGGCCGGTGACTCCAGAGCGTCTGAAAAGCTGTTATGACGAAGTGGACCGATTAACTCGTCTTATTGGGAGCATTGAGCAAATATCAGCGATTGAAAGTCATATCGAAAATCTAGATATTCGACCTTTTGATTTAAAAAGAATGTTGTTTACTTTGCGTGATAATTTTGAAGCTCAGTATGAGGCGAAAGAGGTTGAGTTAGAAATTATTAGTCCTGAAATCGAATTAGTTGCAGATGAAGACAAAATTCGCCAAGTCATCACGAATCTTTTAGCCAATGCTTTAAAATTCACGCCTGCTCTTGGAAAAGTCATTGTCCAAGCGGCAGATACGGGAGATGAGGTTATTATTAAAGTGATGGATACAGGCGAGGGCATCCCAATTGAGGAACAGGAATACATTTTTAATCGATTTTATATGACGAATTTATCACGAAATAACGGCTCTCGTGGCAAAGGTATTGGACTTGCCATCGCCAGATCAATTATTCGAGCACATAAAGGGAATATTCGTGTCGAAAGTGAGCTTGGTAAAGGTAGTATTTTTATTATTCAATTACCTAAATAAGGTTTTTATTGGGCCTATAGATGGTTTAAAGCGTCTATAGGTTTTTTGTGTATTTTCAGGTAGACGTCATGTAGTTCTTTGTGATACAATAAAAAATAATACCGAGAATAATTTATTTGAATTGAGACGGGGGCAAACATGAATCGCTATAAAAAAATAATCATCGTATTTTGTGTGCTAGCATTGTTTCTAGTAGTAGCATCCTTACTGAAAATCGAATTTTCATCCGAAGAAAGATCTTTTTTAACCCAGTTATTACGAAATCTTTTTTAAATAAGTGAAGAGTAGGAGTATGATTTTTTAAAAATCATGCTTTTTTTGTCCCAAAAACAAAATTATTTTGTAGTAGTAATGAAAGGAAATTTGTTTTTCTTTCAGAATCCATGGTTTTGAAAGGAGGAGCGTTGTCTTATTCACCATGGAAAAACACAACTACCGAGAAGGGATGGGGAAAAATGCAAAAAAGAAAAAAGGGGACAAAAATAATTAGCATCATCTTATTAGCGGTTCTTTTAGTAAGTGTTTTGTTTCCGAAAACTGGATCTGCAGCATATTTACAACTGGATGAAACTGGATATTATTATACTGGAACGAGTGTTTCAAATGGACATTACGCTAATAATGATGATATTTGGAATATGAAAATGGACGGGAAGGACGTCTTTTGTATTGACTCGGGCGCTCGTGCAGATTCATCTGATGGGTATTACGCAGAGGAATATTTCCATGCCGAGAAAGATCGTCTATCTAAAATAGCTTATTATGGTTTCACAAATACAAACCAAACGTATACGGATTTTGCGGTCACCCAATTGATGATTTGGGAATCATTTGGGGATAGTTTAGAGTGGACTTCAGTTCCAAATTACTGGGATAGAAAACATCAAATTAATTTGAAAATCCAAAAACATAACACACAACCTTCATGGCACAATCAGGAAATCACTTTAATTGAAGGCCAGGAATTGGTCCTTGATGATACGAATAATGTGACAGACTGGCTGAATCTTGTCAGTAATACAGCGAATATTTCTGTTCAAAAAGAGGGAACTAAGTTACGTCTTAAAGCAGAACGTAGTGCAGCTTCTACTGGGGCGCTAACATTTACGAAAGTTCCAGATAATGTGGTGGGTGCTTCAATTGTGTACCACAGAGCTAACTTTCAAAGCTTAACAGATTTCAAATTGCAAGACCGCGGGGAAGCGAAATTAAATGTGAGAGTTAAAAAACTTGGCGGTGTTCGGATTATGAAAATTGACCAAGAAACGAAAGCGCCACTTCCAGGCGCGACGATTCAGTTTAATTACGGGGATCAAGAGCGGAAAGTTGTGACGAATGCAAATGGAGTTGCAGAACTTCAAGGAATTCCTGAAGGGACGATTGTTACGGCTTCAGAATCTTTAGCGCCGAATGGTTATCATAATTTGAGAGCGCGTCATGAAATCACGGTTAAGCCGCTTGAGACAGTTGAAATCATTTTGGATAATGCCAAGCAAAAAGGTACTGTTTCCTTAGCTAAAACAGGTGAAGAATTTGGTACCGCGATGCCAAATCAATACTACAGCTTGCAAGGTGCAGTTTACGGGGTCTATACGAGTGAAAACGTTCGGGTTGCTGAACTTCAAACCAGTGAAACGGGTGTCGCTACATCACAAGCACTTCCACTTGGGAATTATTATCTTCAGGAGGAAGTTGCACCAGCTGGTTATTTATTAAATACTGCAAAAATTCCTTTTAAACTTGAATATGCAGGACAAGACGTAGCAATCACAAATGTGAATGCTGCTGCTTTTGATAAAGAACAAAGAGGCGAAGCTATTTTAATTAAGGAAGACTCGGAAACGGGAGCTAAGCCCCAAGGAATGGCGCAATTAGACGGTGCGGTTTATGAACTTTACCGGACAAGTGATGATGAATTAATCGATACGATTACAATTGAAGATGGTCGGGCAAGTGTAAGCAATTTGCTGCTTGATGATTATTATTGGCTTGAAAAAGAGGCGCCGCTTGGGTATCAGTTGGACGTGGAAAAGCATCATTTTAAGCTGGAGTATGATGTTCTTTCTGAATTTGCTACAACAACGGTTACAGTAAAAGAAAACGTTATTAAAGAGCAAATTAAAGTGATTAAAATAGATGCGGATACGAAGCAACCGATTAAGAGAAATCCTGCAAAATTCAAATTGAAGGATTTAACGACCAAATTATATGTTCCGGTAGATGGCAAAGAAGAGTTTTCAACTGACAAAAATGGTGAGGTTACAACAGCGCCAGTTCCGTTCGGGGAATATGAGCTTATTGAAACGGATGCACCTGATGGTTACTCGCTATGCCGGGCAACAGAGAAAATTACGGTGGACGGCAGCCATAACGGCGAAATTGTTGTGAAAATAACGAACAGTGAAAAAGAGAAAATTACAACACTGACTTCAACAGATGACGCATCAAAAGATTTTCTATCAAACCGTTATAAAATGAAAGAGATGCCACAGCTCGGTGACGAAATGGATAAAATGGCTTTATTTATCGGATTAGTTCTATTAATGGCTGGGCTTACATTGTTTTGGAGCAGCAAAAGAAGAAAAAATTCAAAAGAGTAAAGCCGAATTCTTTTGAAAAAAAGCTGTTGCGAAATCATCCTTTTTGATCGCGCAGCAGCTTTTAATACTATAAGAAATAAAATTGTATGCATAAAATGAACAATTTATAATGAGATTAAGGGGGAATCATAGAAAAAGGTGGGATAATGAATGCGAATCGCAATTGTAGATGATTCAAAGATGGATGCTACTAAATTAGAAGAAGAATTGCTATGCTACTTCAGAAAAAATGAGATG
Source organism: Listeria goaensis (assembly GCF_900186125.1). Lineage (GTDB taxonomy): Bacteria > Bacillota > Bacilli > Lactobacillales > Listeriaceae > Listeria > Listeria goaensis. The sequence goes on from NZ_FYBQ01000001.1 coordinate 180,438, forward strand.
AAAAAGGTGGAAATTGATATTTTTGAAGATGATGAAACTTTTTTAACGTATGTGCTAACGAATGAATTTCACTACAAAATCATTTTCTTAAATATTGGAAAAAAACCTTTAGATGGAATAAAAACAGCAAAGAAACTCCGTTTTATCGAGAAAGATGCTCTAATTATTTATGTGACCAACGCCGATTTATATGAAATCGACACATTTTCAGTTCAGCCATTTCGCTACATCATCAAACCAGTTACTGAAAAAGTGGTTACACTTCATTTAGATGCTGCTATAGCAGAAATTATGAGTCAAGTTGACTATGTTTTTTTGAAAAAAGGACATGAACGTCATCAGTTTAAAAATAAAGATATTTTGGTAATTCAATCTTTTGGGAGAAAATTGAATATTTTAACAACGGAATTGGAAGAGTATAATTTTTATGGTCGGCTAAAGAACGTTGAAAGAAATTTAAACCCATATTTGTTTGTGAGAATTAATAATTCCGTTATTATCAATCTTTCCTATGTGAGAAAAATAACGGCAGATGATATATTTTTATATACCAACGATCAATTTCATATAAGTCGGGCAAAGAAAAAATATGTCATTGAAAAATACCAGCAGTTTATTGGTAAAAAAATGGGGATTGTTTATGAATAAGCACATTTGAATTTTTAAGATTTAGCATAAAAAATATTCTGTGCCTTTCGTAATCTGTGGGATTCCAATTTGAAAATGTCAAAATTGGTTGCCGGTTATGACATAATAGTAGCCTATTTATAGCAAGCGCATGTTTCAAGTAATTTCTTTTCTTATGCTGATAGTAAAAAGCAAAGAAAAGGGGATGAACGACTTATGTTAAATCAGAAACATCGTGTGCATAAGCAACACACTTTTGATGCTTATTGTAAAAAAGTTTTAAAAAATGAGGTACGGAATATTTATAAGGAGCTGGAACGGAAGCGTCAAAGGGAAACTTCACTTTCGCTAGTTTCACCAAGTGAGCTGTTTAAACTTGGCTTTATAAAAAAAGATGAACTGTTTATGAGCGATAAACTCATAGTTGTGCAAGAATGTGAAGTTATCATTAAAAATGAAGTCATTAGAAATGGTATTTTAGAACTGCCTGAAACATTCCGACAAGTGGTTATTTACTATTACTTTTTAGGAATGTCTGACTATGAAATAGCGGAGAAACTTGGCATGGTTAGGCGAACAGTTTCTAGATGGCGCAATCAGGCGCTAAGTTTGTTACAGCTTTATTTTGAAGGAAGATGCTTATGAAAAAGCTGCTGCACTACGAAATTATTTGTGAGGCGACTTTAGGTGATGCTTTAGCCATTCAAAAAGTTTTACATCGCTATATGCCATATATTAATACGCTTGCTACGCGGAATGTTGTCGATGAGTACGGTAATTCCTTTTTTCAAATTGATGAGGAAATACGGAAACGTCTGGAAAACAAATTGACAGAAACAATCCTCTTATTTGAAGTATAGTAAAAAACCGGTTATCCGCGAGGATAACCGGTTTACTTCGTTATTTAAAATCTGTTAAACCTTTTCCGCTTAAAATTTTTGGAATGTATTTTTCAATGCGGGCTATTTTAGTTTTGGATTGTTTTGGCTCTGCAAAATGGCGGATATAACCACGTTGTCTGCCAGGCGTGAGTGCGAAAAATGCTTCATGTAGTTCTGGATTTTCATTGAGTTTTTCTTGGAATTCTGGCGGGATAGGAATATCTTGTTTTTCTTGTTTAGGAACTTGTAACCCTGCTTTTTCCACCTCAATGGCTTGATTAACGTAAGCTTTGATGGAGTCTTCAAGTTTTTCGACTTCTTCTAGGGAAGTGAAGCGAATTTGACGCCCAACAACCGTATTTTCTCCAGTTTTTTTAAGAATATCATCGGGATCTTGTAATAAAGCACCTTTAAAAAAGAGGAGAGCCATATAGGCTTTAAAACCTTGAATGATAACGATATTTTTATCATCAAATGTGTAGCAAGGTTTGCCCCATTTTAATTCTTCTGTTAAGTCGCACGTTAAAAGAATGGAGCGTAGTTTTTCAGATTCAGCATACCACTGCTTTACATTACTTAAATACTCATCAATTCTCGGGTTCATTTTGCTTTCGGTCACGAAAAGCACCTCGTTTCTTCAATATCATGTTGTTTCTTTAGCCAAAAGTTGGAAAAATAAAACATTACCCGAAAATTATAGCATAAAACGAGGAATTTGTATGTCAGTAATGATTTGGCAAAAACCTTGTCGTAGTAGAAAAGAGAGATTTAAATTCACTAAAATCACCTGCGACAGGAATGCTTGCTATCCATAAAATGGAGAAAATAAGTACGACAACCAGTAGAAATTTGCAAGAAAATAAAAGAATTTTCATGAGCTGCCTCCTCAAATAAAATGATTAATTAACGTTCTTTAAAATTCCGATAATATGGTGTATCTTCGCTAAAAGCTTTAAAATGATAACCTTGTTGTTTCAATTCTTTAATAATAGACGGAAGTGCGTTCAGCGTGCTTTTTCTTTCATGGAACAAAATGATAAGGGGGTTACCAGAATCTTCTAAGTTTTTCACCTGTGCTAAAACTGATTTTATGACTTGATTTGTATCATCTTTATAGCGCCAATCATTGCTATCGATATTCCAGTCAAGTAGATGAAACCCTTCACCTTTTGCTTTCGCATATTCAGCATCTGTTAAGTAAGTACTCCCGTAAGGGGCTCGAATGAGCTTGGTCGAAATCCCTGAAAGTTCTTGCAGTTGTAGTTGCATTTTCTTCATTTCTTCGAGGAAAGTTGGATTATTCTTGCGGTAAAGTAATTTGGCATCGTGGGTGTAACTATGTAGGCCAACTTTGAAAGGAGAGCTTTTTAAACGCTGGAATGTTTTTTTATCGGCTTGATGTAAATTATTGCCGACAAAAAAGAAAGTCGCTGGCGTTTTTTCGGCTGTCAGAAAATCCATGAATTGATTTAAAAAAGGGGTAGGCCCGTCGTCGAATGTAAGGAAGACTGTTTTACTGTCTATTTTTTCCACAGGAGGAGCTTTTGGTTTTTCTTTTTTGATTTTATCTGGCTTTTCTTGTGTACGCTTGGTTGAAACAGTGGAATGTTCATTTGCTTGACTTGTGAAATAGCTTGGTACTCTCCAAAGTAAAAGCAATAGGATAATACAAAGTGGGACGAAGAGAGTCAGAAACAGTGTTCCGACTCGCTTTTTCTGCGTCCTTTTCTTACGCATTTAAAAAACTCCTTTAGTAAATATAATTTGTATTTGTTAGCTCAGCTTGAATGGCCTCAGTTGGGATGACAAATGATATCGGACCCATGTAGCCAGGGGCAACATCATATTCATCAAAAGTGATAACGAGTTTGCGATTTTGATCAATATAAAAATGATTTTCAAAGTATTCTTTTGTTAGAATAGGTTCCAGTTCATTTTCATCCCAATAAATTTTATCCGAATCATCTGCTGACATTTCCGCCTTCATTTGTGCTTTAATATACTCTTGTAAAATCACGGTATAATCATCATCTTTAAATAAATCGTCTAAGCGCACCAGTTTCTGCTTCTCTTTATCAAGTGTGATATATTCATTTTGAACATAACTACTCGCCATGGTCTTTTCCACTGTGAAGCGAACTACAAGAAGCTGCTTGGTGTTAACAAGTGTGTCATAATAACTTGTAACACTATAGTGCTCACCTTTTTTTGAAACATATTCTTTGTATTCTTGGTATAGCTCTTCGCTCGTTTGGATATAAGCATTATTGATTTGTTTCGCAAAGGCATCATTTGAAAGTCCCTTTATTTCAGGCGTTTCAATTGAGGCTTCGTTTTTTTCAGTCTTATCCTTAAACTGACTACCTGTTACGACGGCAATAACTTGATTTAAGATGGGCACGTTCCGCATTGCATTTGCAACTGTTGAATTCGTCATCACTACAACGAAAAACATCAAGCAAACTACTACGGCACTACATGCGCTCCAAGCTAGAAAGTGCTTTTTTTTCTTTGGCTGAGTTTGTAGAGCATGATTGACACGTTCATTTAATTCACTTGGGATGGGAATGTTTTTATAGGCTCTTCTTAGTTTCTGAAAGTTCTTATTTGTCATCGAATAAATCCTCCTTGCGAATATCCATGCGAAGTAATTGTAGGGCTTTATAAAGCCTTGTTTTAGTTGTACTGCTGGTTTTGCCGATAATTTCGGCTATTTCGTCAATCCGCAAATCTTCAAAGTAACGCAAGACGATGATAGTTTTATATTTGATAGGCAGTCGTTCAAGCGCTTCTTTTAAATCGATATCTTCATAGCAATCCACGTGTTGCTGGCTAATTAATTCTAAAGTTTCTCCGTCGACCAGCTTTAATTTTTTATTTTTACGTAAAAAATCTATCGCCGTTCGAATGACAATTTTATAAAACCAGCTTTTTAGCGCTTCTGGTTTTTGAATAGAGTTTAAATTTAGCAGCGCTTTTTGAATGGCATCTTGGATGATATCCAGTGCATCCGCTTCATTTTTAACATAACTATATGCCAAACGATAAAAGTCAGCTTGGTAGACGGTTATGCATTCAACAAAATGATGGCGTATTTCTTCTTTCATCGAACAGGGGCCCCCTCAATATGCATATACCTAATAGACGATACAGCATAGCAAAAAGTTTGTTTTTTTACAAAAAATTTTTTTCAGTGCTAGCTTAACAGATTTTCACTGTTTTTCATACATGATTATGTTATAATCGCCTTGAAGAGGCAATAGTTTGTCTAATCACATAGTTAGACAAGGATGGCGAGTCGTCATCTGAACACAAGAATTCGAGCATTAGCCATAAAATGCTACAATGTACAACTGCACATTAAAATGTGCTGGCCTGTCGGCAAGTACATCTCCGCATTTTACGGATTGATTTTTAGTATTGCCTCTTTTATTTTGGACAAAAAGGTGTGAGCGTTATGCAAAATCAAGATGTGTTTGGCTATGCCACGAACGCACAAATCAATGATTTCCTGTATTCGCTACAATTATTTGGCGCGTCTGATTGGTCAAAAGAAAAACAAATTGGGGCGTTGTACGCGATTTCTAACCATATTGAAGATCATTACACGCTTTTTCAGGTGCCGAAGCGGAACGGAAGTGAGCGGACGATTTGTGCGCCTAGCCCGCTACTTAAAACGGTGCAAAAGCGCATTTTATTTGCTGTTTTATCCGAGCGACCGGTTTCCGAATTTGCCACTGCTTATAAAACGGGTGTTAGTATTTTAGATAATGCGGCGGGGCATGTAGGTCAAAAATACGTGTTAAAATTAGATATTGAAAACTTTTTTGGAAGTATTTTATTTCAAGATGTGATGAATTTTGCTTTTCCAAGAGCGTTGTTTCCTAAGCGTGTAAGCGCACTATTTGCGAGTTTATGTTGCTATCATGACTGTTTACCACAAGGTGCCCCGACTTCTGCGTGTATTTCGAATATTGTATTAAAGCCATTTGATGACTATATTGGGCGAGTTGCAAAAGAAATGGGTGCAGTATATACGCGTTATTCAGATGATATGACTTTTTCTGGTGATTTTGATACGAAAAAAATGTATTACAAGGCAAAATTGTTTTTGGAAGCTATGAATTTCACGGTAAATGAAGCGAAAACACAAATTTTGACTAAAAAATCCCAGCAAAAAGTGACAGGTTTAGTCGTCAATGAAAAAGTGCAAGTTCCTAAAAACTACCGGAAAACAGTTCGTCAGGAGGCTTATTTTGCGACCAAGTATGGGCTGACAAGTCACCTTGCGTATCGCCAAAATATACAAGCGGCTGAGGTTACACAAAACGCAGCTTTCCACTATAAACTTTCACTTCTTGGGAAAATCAACTATATTTTATTAGCGAATCCTGAGGATCAGGAATTCAAGAAATGGCAAAATGAAATTAAAAGCTTGTGACCTTTCGCGTCATGAGCTTTTTTTGACGAAATGAAAGGTAGGAAATATAATGGAGAAGGAGTGAAAAAGGTGGGGTGGAGATGGAAAATGGTGAAAACCAATTTATTATTCAAACGGCTCTTTTGACAGGGAAAATTTTGCTTGAAAACGGAGCAGAAACTTCTCGCGTGGAAGATACGATGGAGCGGATTATTAGGAAAAGTATGGGAGAAGTGGCTGCTAAAAGCTATTATACATATGTTACGCTTTCGGGCGTTTTTGTGAAAACCAATTTACTTGAAAGTAGTTTCTTGCGAATTGATACGCGCGGTTACAATTTAGAAAAGGTCGTTTCGGTCAATCAAATTTCCCGCGACTATGCGAACAATCAAATTTCGCTTTCGGAAATGTACGAGCAATTAAGACAGCTCGATTTAGATTACTCCAATGATGCCATGTGGAAACAGCTCCTTTTTACGGGGCTTTTAAGTGGTTCAATTGTTCTTATTTTTGGCGGCAATTGGACAGACTTACCAAGCAGCATCATTTCGGGCGTGCTTGCCTATTTTATTTTTCAAAAGCTAACGAATTTGGCGGACTATCCATTTATTTTTGAGTTTGTTTCGACTTTTATCGGCGGATTAGTCGGCTATATGATTCATCATGTTATTGGCACGAATATTAATTTGACGATGATTGGGACGGTTGTGCCGCTTGTACCGGGAATCGGAATTACGAATGCCATTCGCGATTTGATGGCGCGCCATTATATTTCGGGCATCATTCGGTTATTTGAAAGTTTGTTTGTTGCGGCTGCACTTGGCTGTGGTGTGGCACTTGTAATTTTAATCGTATCGTGAAAGGGGCATTAAAATGGCGTTTACAATCATCTATCAGTTTGTTTTTAGTTTTATCGCATCGTGTTCATTCGGCTTTTTATGCCGTATTCCGAAACAGACGATTATCGCTGGGGGCATCGTTGGTGGAGCGGGGTGGCTCGGCTATTTTTTACTTAGCGCAAATGGATTTGGCGTTTTTATCACAAGCTTCTTTTGTTCGCTTATTTTGAGCACATTAAGCTTTGCATATAGCTACATTCGGAAGTATCCGTCGACAGTTTACTTCATTCCGGGCCTTGTGCCGGTCGTGCCGGGAATCACGTTTTACGAAGTTTTTAAAGAGCTGTTTACGGGGGAAACGGCATCCGCCGCCGCTACATTTTTCGACGTTATCAGTTCAGCGGTGGCGCTTGCATGTGGGATTACGATTGGAAATATTTTGTTCTTTCTTATTTTGAAACCAGTCATCAATAAAACTGCCAAAAAATCAGACTGATGATAAACAGTCTGATTTTTTGTCCGTTTGGACTATTTTGTTAGGGCAACGAAGCGAATTTCTTTTCCAGTTACATCAAGGAAAGGAAGTTTGACGCGTGTATCTAAGCAGAAGGCATTGTAGAAGAACGGTTGTAGTGTAGTTTCTGTGCTGTCGATAGTATCTACAAAGGCTTTAATTTCTGCATATAAAATTTCAATATTTTTTAGTTTACCAATTTTTGAATCAATGCGGTTTTCGCTCACATTAACGTTTGAGTTTTGAATTTTTTCGTCAAACTCACCATTAATTGCGGCGCGAGTTTTTTCAACACGTGTGTATCTTTGATCGTCCCAATCGATTTCAATGATATGGCAGTCTTCAAGGTGAATAAAATCGCCAACCCAAAGTTTACCCTCTATTTCGACAACCATTTTGGTTTCTGAAAAGATTTCCTTGTTGCAATATTTTTTGAGTAAATAATCGTACATTTGCATGTGTGCTAGACTTTGGCACATGTGAATCATCTCCTTATAGTGCTAGAATACCACAATGTGAAATTTTGAACAATCATTTTTTTAGAAATCCGCCTAAAGCACTGTTTATTTTTTTACTTTCTATGCGAAAGACCTAGAAAAAGTCAAAAAGATACATGTTATAATGAAAGCGGAGGTGGCGGTATGTATAAAGAAATGAAACTGAAAACGCATGACAATTCGGCTTTGCATCTATACGTGTGGGATGAGGTGGAAAATCCGATTGGTATCGTACAAATTGTGCACGGGATGTCTGAACACGGGGCTAGGTACAATTTATTTGCGGAAACTTTGAACAAAGCGGGGTATATCGCTTTGGCCGATGACCATAGGGGATTCGGCAAAACAGCTTTAAACAAAAGTGAACTTGGGCATATCGAACCGAGCGATAGCGTGCGGAAAATGGTGTTAGATGAGCGGGCTGTGCAACTTTATGCGCAGGATAACTATCCGAATTTGCCTTATTTCGTTTTTGCGCACAGCATGGGGAGCTTTATTATTCGGCTGTTTATGGCGGAATTCAAGGCTGATGGCGTCATTCTTTGCGGTAGTGGTATGCAGCCGCCGCTACTTTTAACCGCAGCAAAATGGATTTCGAGCAAGCGAATTAAAAAGAATGCTGCTAGGCGCAGCGAGATTTTAAATAAATTGGCATTTTGGGGATACAACCGTACATACCACGAGCCGTCGAATTTCAGTTGGCTAACGCGCGACCGCCACATACAAGCTGCCTATGAAAAGGATCCGTTCGGCGGGCCAATCGTTGGAACATCTGGTTTCTTCCACACACTTTTCACTGTGATTGCCGAGTCGCAGGCAGAAACGACTTTTGAGCGCGTTCCAGAAGACTTGCCGCTGCTGTTTTTATCGGGAACAGCCGACCCAGTTGGTCACTACGGCAAAGACATTCCAAAACTCGCCGTCACTTTGGCTGAAAACGGCGTGTCTGATGTGACATACAAGCTATATGAAGGCGCCCGCCATGAATTGATTAACGAAACATGCAAGGAAACTGTGTTTGCTGATATTATTCGCTGGATAAAAAGGAAGACCTCAAGTTGAGGTCTTCCTTTTTATCTAATTTGGCCTTCGCCGAAAATGATGTATTTGGTAGATGTAAGTTCGTGTAAGCCCATTGGTCCTCTGGCGTGTAATTTTTGTGTGCTAATGCCAATTTCAGCGCCGAAGCCAAATTCAAAGCCATCAGTGAAGCGCGTTGACGCATTAATATAGACGGCAGCTGCGTCCACTTCATTTTGGAATTTTAATCCAGTGAAGTAGTTGTTTGTCACAATTGCTTCTGAATGCCCTGTACCGTAGCGGTTGATATGTGCGATGGCTTCGTCTTCACTCGCAACCACTTTGATCGCTAAAATGAAATCCAAAAATTCAGTTGCGAAATCTTCTTCAGTTGCAGGGACACTGTTTGTTAAAAAGGAGCGCGCTTTGTCGTCTGCTCGAAGTTCAACGTGGAACGGCGCAAGCGCTTTTTCGATAACTGGAAGTAACTCGCTTGCGACCGTCTCATGAATGAGCAGCGTTTCACAGGCGTTACAAACGGAAGGGCGCGACGTTTTAGCGTTCACTAAAATCCGTGTGGCCATTTCAAAATCGGCATCTTGATCGATGTAGACGTGACAATTTCCCGTTCCCGTTTCAATAACCGGAACAGTGGCCGTGTCAAGCACGGTTTGAATAAGCCGCGCACCACCACGCGGAATGAGCACATCTAAATACGTATTCAGGCGCATTAAATCGCGAGCTGTTTCCCGTGACGTATCTTCCACAAGTTGAATCGACGTTTTCGGAAAGCCCGCAAGCTCTATCCCTTGCTGCAAGACGGCGACGAGCGCAGTATTCGAATGAATGGCCTCGCTTCCGCCGCGCAAAATGACAGCATTACCTGTTTTAAAGCAAAGGGCAGCAGCATCCGCCGTTACATTTGGTCTTGATTCATAAATAATCCCAATGACGCCAAGGGGAACTCGCTTTTTCCCAATAGTAAGACCTGCCTCATTTTGAAACATATTGTCAACTTGACCGATTGGGTCCGGTAACTCGGCGACCTGCATGATGCCGTTTGCCATATCGTGAATCCGCTCTTCTGTGAGGCGTAAACGATCAAGCATCGTGTCCGCTATTCCATTTTGTTTGGCGTTTGCAAGGTCTTTTTCGTTGGCAGAAAGAATGGTTTCGTAACGCGCGATTAGTCCGTTTTTCATTTCAGCAAGCGCCGCATTTTTTTGTTTCGTGCTAGCCAAAGCTAAAAAGCGACTTGCTTCTTTTGCAAGTTGTCCTTTCACTTCTAATTCACCCATTTAAGATATCCTCCTTTTTATGTGCGAAAAGTGTTCCAACTTGTTCACCAGAAATAATCGAATAAATGACTTCCGGGTTATTCCCGTTTGTAAGCACCATTTTTTGATTGTTTTGCAAGCAGAGGGCAGCCGCAGTGAGTTTTGTGAGCATACCACCAGTGCCAAATTCAGAGCCTTTTCCGCCAGCTAACTTAACTATATCAGCCGTGATTTCATGAACTTCGTGAAACATCATTGCATTAGGATTTGTAAGTGGATTTGTATTATAAAAGCCATCAATATCAGAAAGCATAATCAGCAGTTCTGCTTGAATAAGTTCAGCAACAACAGCTGATAAGCGGTCATTATCACCGAATTTCGTAATATGTTCGATTTCTTCAACCGCGACCGTATCATTTTCATTTACAATGGGAATCGTTCCTTGAGAAATGAGCATCTCAAAAGTGTTGATCACATTTTCTCGACTAATCGGGTAATCTGTCACATCGCGCGTTAGTAAAACTTGTCCAACAGTATAGCCATACTCGCCGAAAAGCTTGCTATAAATGTGCATCAATTCGCTTTGCCCAACAGCCGCAATTGCTTGTTGCTCAGGAATCGTTTTCGGACGCTCTAAAAGTTGCAACTTCCGGCAGCCGACACCAATCGCACCAGAAGAAACAAGGACAACCTCTTTGCCTTCATTACGAAGCTCAGACAAAACGCGAGCCAGTTTTTCAATTGTTCGCAAATTAATATTGCCGTTTTCGTACATAAGTGTACTCGTTCCAACTTTCACTACAATTCGTTTACACTGTTTTAAAGATTCGCGCATTTTTCTTACCCCTTCTGAAATAGAATACTTCTATTTTACTATAAAATGAAGTTTTTACCAGCTATTTTTCGCAAAAAAAAGCTAGCCTCCAATTTAAAGGCTAGCTTTTACTTATTAAGCAGAACGTGTCGTCTTTGCTGCTTTTCCGAGCCGAGAAACTTGTCTTAGTCCCGTACTCATTAGTGTTAAGATAACAATCCAAGCTACGATAATCAGCACAATTTGTTTAAATGCGATTTGCGGTAGCGGGTTGAGCGGGCAATCCCACAAGAAGTGGAGGACAATTGGAATAATGAACAATTTCCAAAACTGACCAGTAAACAAGTGCTGCATTTCCAAGTTTTCGCTTCCTTTTTTAGCGAGAACAACAGCCGCACCAGTAATCGCAGCCCAAGCCACGTGCCCACCAATCGACTGCCAACCACGCGAGAAAATAATTTCAAGCATCGTGTCACTTGCGAAAGTAACGTTTTTGGTTAAAGCAAATGCTTCAAGGCTATAATTGAACGCATACCCTAGCGATTCAAATGCTGCAAATCCAGCCCCAACAGCCGCACCAATTAAAAGACCATTTAATACATATTTAGAACGAAGTGATTTAATGAAGAGGGCAACGATAACCATTTTCCCAGTTTCTTCAATAATCCCAACAAGTAAAGCATTAAAATAATTTAGTTTTCCAACCGGAATAATACTATATAAAATTAAAGTCGCAACAAGTGCCGCAACACCCCCGATGAAAAACATCTTCACAACATCAAAAATACTAATATTTCGCGGCGCATTTGTTTCAAAGAAGAAAACAAGTGCCGAAAACGGTACAGTGAACGAACCAATTACCATTAACCCAGGAATCGTGTTAGCATTACCAAAAATATATGTACATGCAAGAAGCAATCCATAAGTGATAGCAAGAATAATAAATACACGAGAATACACCCAAGGTCTCGGCCAAGAAGCCGAAATCATATTTTCAGAAGGCGTTGTACTTTCGGTTCCTACAATAAAAATTTTGTTGGCTTCACCTTTCTTATGCTTTTTAAAAACATCTCGAAACAAATCGCCAACATTCAGATTCGCATGTTCCTCTTCACCTGTCAAATGGTCGATACTACTTAAAACCCCGTGTTTATGCTGCGTTAAATGAGATTTAAGAGAAGACTCCTGTAAAGGCTGCCAGTCGCTTCCTCCCTCTTTCTGAACTTCAGTCAACTCATTTATTTGCTTTTTTCGGAACAGTGTTTCCAGTTCGGCTTCAGTATAGGGCCCTTTTTTCTGCCCATCTTTATTTACATACCAGCGTTCCATAAATTCTCCCCCTCGTTTGTTAGTCATAAAGTACATTCCACCAATCTTTAAAGATTAAACCAAAAATAAAAAACACCTTCAGCTAAAAGTGTTTTTTATTTGGCGAACTTTTAAATTTTATTTAATTTTTCTGCTTGTTTAAGAGCAAATTGTAAACTTTCAACCAAATAATCTTTAGCCGATTCGGAAAGTTCTTTTTTTCCTAAAAATAAATCATCTTCAAATTCCATCTTTTCGCAAACTGCTTCAACATAAATAGTAATATCTGGTGAAGTTTTTGTATGTAGCTTTTCATAAGAAGGGAGATCATTTTCGCCAAGCAAGTAATCCACACTAACCCCGTATAGTTTTGCAATTTTAGCAATCATTTCTAAATCAGGCTGGCGCAGACCATATTCCCAGTTTCCGTAAGTGGAAGGGGCCTTTAAACCAATTCGCTTTGCCGTTTCAACTTTTGACCAACCTTTTTTTTCGCGTAAAAATTTAAGCCTTTCGCTTAAATTCGCCATGTTCATCACTCCTCATCGGTGATTCGATTTATTAATTCAGCGTTATCCAAAATAAATTGAATATTTTTCCTAAGAAATTCAGCGATATGAGGTTTTAGCGGTTCATCTCCAAAAGCCAACTCATTCGCATCTAGCAATTGCTCTGAAATGTGCTCAAGCTCCAGTTTAATATTTTTATTTGGGCTTTGCTTTTTGCTTTCAGATACATCATCTTCACCAATCAAATAATCTACCGTGACATCATAAAGTGTTGCAATCTCAGCCACCGTTGATAAATCAGGTTCCCGTATCCCGTATTCCCAATTCCCGTATGTAGAAGGGGCATTTAAGCCAAGACGTTTTGCAGTCTCTCTTTTTGTCCAACCACGCTTTTCCCGTAAGTTTGTTAACTGTCGGCTTAATTTTGTCATGTTTTCATCTCCTTTACACATATTATACAATATTATACACAAATAAAGTATAAAACAACCCGAATCGAATTGCAAATAAATTGACATACACTTTAGGAGTTGCTAAAATGTTTTTATAAACTCATATTGTGTGAAAGGAGACTTGCTAAGATGGAACAGTTGAACACCAAAAATATCAATGTGAATAAAATTAGAGAGATTCGCCTTGGTAGAGGTATTACACAAGCGTTTATATCGCGGGAGATGGGCTATAAATATACAAGTGGCTATTCCAATGTTGAAAAAGGTTTGGTAAGATTATCTTATCAAAATGCGCTAATTCTAAGCGAAATTTTAAACTGTGACTTAACCGATTTCTGTGATTAAAAATTACGAAATCAGTTCGTTAGAAAAAGAATAAATTTACGCTAAACTAAATAATTTATACGCAATAAGGCTGCTGATTTTAAAACCAAAATGGCTGTTTGTCATCAGTCTGGAAAAGTAAACGTCTCTACTATTTAAAAGAGGCGTTTTTTATATGGTTGACAATGCGCTTAAAATCACATAGAATGAACCAATCTATTGACGGAACAGGAGTTGTAAGGATGAAGAAAAACAATGATTCGCTTCCAACGAGTATCCTTAAAATGATGCAGGAGCGAAATTATGAGTTATCACTCGAAGAACGAAGCGAAGCATTTCATTATCTTGAAACACAACATGCATTGAATCCGGCTGATTTTAAAATCACGCATGCTTTCATTCGCCTTTTAAACCAAGGTGCGGAATATAAAGCAGCAAAAGCAATTGGGCAAGAATTTTTAATGATGGTGGGGTACAACAAAGAGATTTTAAGCGAGCTGGCAAGTACATATCAAAATTTGGATGAAATGGATCAATATTTTATGCTCGTTCGGCAATATACAGAGGAAGAAAATCAAATTCAGCAAGAAGAGCAAATCGTGGATAACATCATACCGTTCCCTAAAAAGCTAGTTACTAGGAAGCCGCAAGCTAATTTTCTTTCTTTAGATAGCCAAGAACAACTTGTTTTTTTAAGTGAGCTTAATAAGTTTGATATTGACTTGTATAAGGGGGACTTCATTGCTATTTTAGCAGATAAAAAAGCGTCTCCTTTCGTACAATCAGTCATTTTTGAACTTTTACATGAATGCCAAATTGATGACACCATTTTGGTTTGTAAACTAGGCGAGGAGGCTGTTTTCAATCCTCAGTCACTTGAAACAGATTCTTTTTTGGATGATATGGAGGCGGAGCTTTCATTTGTTTTGGAAAACGATAATCCAGTTTTATTTATGCAAATTTTTCAGATGGTGCAACATCATTATTTCATGCTCTATCCATTTTCTTTTAAACCTAAAAATGTATCTTTATGGGTGGAATGTTATATTCTTTGGGCAAATGAGCTTTACGGCGAGGAAAAAGTGACGTTGTCGAGTGATTTATCTGCGGAAGTGGAAAAAGGGTTGAATTTTATCCGAAAATTAGAAGAGAGCGGACAAAATTATTTGTTTTAATTTGTTTTCAAATCGCATGTTTTTATGTTATTATGAGTGAGTATGGCTGAATCTTGTCATGAAATGAATTTTTAATCGAACTAAATAGATGATGGAGGGAATATGACCATGTCAGTAAAATGGGAAAAAAAAGAAGGTAACATAGGTACGCTTTCTTTTGAAATTGATCAAGAACAAATTAAATCAGGTTTAGATAGAGCTTTCCAAAAAGTTCGCAAGACGCTAAACGTACCTGGATTCCGTAAAGGTAAAGTTTCACGTCAAATCTTTAACCAACGTTTTGGAGAAGAAGCGCTTTATCAAGATGCACTTGATATTCTCCTTCCAGAAGTTTATACAAAAGCTGTTGAAGAAGCTGGAATCGATCCTGTTGACACACCACAAGTGAACATCGAATCGATGGAAAAAGGCGAAAACTGGAAATTATCAGCTGAAGTTACTGTAAAACCAGAAGTTAAACTTGGGGATTACAAAGGCTTAGAAGTTGAAAAACGCGATTCCGAATTGACGGACGAAGAAGTTGCGGAAGAATTGAAGACTTTAACAGAACGTCAAGCTGATTTAGTTGTAAAAGAAGAAGAGCCAGCAGCAAATGGTGATACGGTTGTCATCGATTTCGAAGGCTTCCACAATGAAGAACCTTTTGAAGGTGGTCAAGCGGACAACTATTCACTAGAATTAGGTTCTGGTCAATTCATTCCAGGGTTTGAAGAGCAATTGGTTGGCGCAAAAGCTGGCGATGAAAAAGAATTAAGCGTGACTTTCCCAGAAGAATATCATGCTGAAAACTTAGCTGGACAACCTGTTGTGTTTAAAGTGAAAGTACACGAAGTGAAAACAAAAGAAGTGCCTGAACTTGACGATGAGTTAGCAAAAGATATTGATTCAGAAGTAGAAACAGTAGCTGAATTAACAGAAAAAGTTACAAAACGTCTAAAAGAAGCAAAAGAAGATGCAGCTGTTCAAGGAAAACAAGATGAAGTGATTGCAAAAGCAGTTGAAAATGCGGAAGTAGACATTCCGCATGCTATGGTTCATCATGAAGCAGATCACTTAATGAACCATTTTGCGCAAGACTTGCAAGCGCAAGGGCTTACTCCTGAATTGTACTACCAATTCACTGGTCAAACAGAAGAAGCGATGCATGCACAAATGGAAACAGATGCTGAAAAACGTGTGAAAATGAATCTCGTTTTAGAAGCAATTGCGGAAGCAGAAAACATTGAGCCTACTGAAGATGCTGTTGATGCAGAAGTAGCAACTCTTGCAGAGAAATACGGAATGGAAAAAGACGCTGTTCGTGCAGCACTTGGAGATTTGAGCGAACTTAAATCTGATCTTAAAATCCGTAAAGCCATTGATGTTTTAGTGGAAAGTGCTGTTGAAAAATAAGCAAACAGTAATTTGAAGCAAAACGTACAAAAGGGCATGAGAATCTTCTCGTGTCCTTTATTTATAGAGAATGGATAACTAGAATTTCTTTTTTTATAATGCTATGATAAAATCATAAGGTCGAAAAGATTTCGACTGAATAGGAACGAAGGGGTGAAGAAGATTTGTTCAAATTTAATGATGAAAAAGGCCAATTGAAATGCTCCTTTTGTGGAAAATCACAGGATCAAGTTCGAAAACTTGTTGCTGGACCTGGCGTTTATATTTGCGATGAATGTATTGAGCTTTGCAATGAAATCATTGAAGAAGAATTAAATGTTTCGGAATTTGTTGATTTTGGAGATGTTCCAAAACCACAAGAAATCCGACACATTTTAAGTGATTATGTAATTGGACAAGAACGTGCGAAAAAAGCACTATCTGTTGCTGTCTACAATCATTATAAACGAGTAAACTCTAATGAGTCTTCCGAAGACGAAGTAGAGCTTTCAAAAAGTAATATTTGCTTAATCGGTCCAACTGGTAGTGGTAAAACGCTACTTGCTCAAACGCTTGCGCGTATTCTAAATGTACCTTTTGCGATTGCTGATGCAACTTCATTAACAGAAGCTGGCTATGTAGGGGAAGATGTTGAAAATATCTTGCTAAAACTTATTCAAGCTGCTGATTATGATGTTGAGAAGGCAGAAAAAGGCATTATCTATATTGATGAAATTGATAAAGTGGCACGGAAATCAGAAAACCCATCGATTACTCGAGATGTTTCTGGTGAAGGTGTTCAACAAGCACTACTGAAAATCTTGGAAGGTACAGTTGCTAGCGTTCCGCCTCAAGGGGGACGTAAACATCCGCATCAGGAATTCATTCAAATTGATACAAGCAACGTATTATTCATTGTTGGCGGTGCGTTTGACGGTATTGAACAAATTGTAAAAAATCGGATGGGTGAAAAAGTTATCGGCTTCGGAACGGAAAATGAAGTTCTAAAAGAAGAGGAAACCTATTTGTCAAAAGTTGTACCTGAAGATTTGCTGAAGTTTGGTTTAATTCCGGAGTTCATTGGGCGTCTTCCTGTTATTGCTACTCTTGAGCAACTAGACGAGGAAGCACTCATCTCCATTTTAACCAAACCGAAAAATGCTCTTGTGAAGCAATATCAAAAAATGTTGGAACTTGATGACGTCGAGTTAGAATTTGAAGAAGAGGCGCTACATGAAATTGCTAAAGAAGCGATTCATAGAAAGACAGGTGCCAGAGGGCTTCGCTCGATTATTGAGAGTATTATGCTTGATGTTATGTTTGAAATTCCTTCGCGAGATGATATTGCGAAATGTATCATTACAAAAGATGCTGTGACTGGCGATGAAGAGCCTAAACTGCAATTGGAAGACGGTTCTGTGATTCCAATTAAAACATCTGCCTAAATAAAAGCCGGTATTCTTATGGGATACTGGCTTTTTAGTATGTTAAGGGGGCATTTTGTTATATCTTTCAAACTTTTTCATGCTATAATCAAGAAAATGAAATGGATGAAATGAGGGATTTTATGGAAACGAAGAAGAAAGAGCCAAAATCAGCCATTTTTGGATGGCTAAAAGTCATTTTATTGGCACTTATTATTGCGTTTGGAATACGCTATTTCCTCATCTCACCAGTTACTGTTTATGGGGACTCAATGGATCCTACTTTGCATGACGGGGAACATTTATTCATTAACAAAATGGCAAATCCTGATCGATTTGATATTATCGTTTTCCCTGCACCTGATGAAGAAGGAGCTGAATATATTAAACGTGTCATAGGGTTACCAGGCGACACGGTGGAATATCGTTCAGACCAGCTTTATATTAATGGAAAAAAATATGATGAACCGTACTTAGATAGCGAAAAAGAAAGTATTACAAGCGGCTATCTAACTGAGGATTTTAAACTAAATGAACTGCCTGCTTGTGGTGGTGTGAATAAAGTTCCAAAGGGTGAACTATTCGTGTTAGGTGATAATCGCCGAATAAGTAAGGATAGTCGCTATATTGGCTTTATTAAAGAAGCTGATGTTCTAGGTAAAGTAATCTCATTTGGAAACACTTTACAAAGATAGGTTTTCTATAACTTTACATCAAAAAAAATAAATGGGATAATAGGTCGTGTTATCCATTCTAGAGGGCACGATATTTATTATGTACGTGCATGAGAGGAAGTCGAAAATGGAAGAAAATGAAGTGAAAAAGAAATCAAAAAAACAACAGATTCTTAGTTGGGTTCTTGTTATTGCTACTGCATTACTGATTGCACTCCTTGTTAGAACTTTTGTTTTTGCTCCAGTAAAAGTAGATGGATTATCCATGTATCCAACATATGAAAATGGAGATCGTGTTTTTATTGAAAAAATAACTGGACCTGATCGCTATGATATTGTTGTGTTTGATGCACCAGTTTCGACTGGTGATGAAGGAAAATACTTCATTAAACGTGTCATTGGTATTCCTGGTGACAAAATTGAGTTTAAAAATGGTGAGCTTTATTTAAATGGAAAAAAACATCCGGAATCTTATCTCGCAGATGGTATGAAAACATATCGTGAACCGGGCGATGGGGACGGAAACTTCACTTTAGAAGATGTAACTGGTAAAAGTGTTGTACCAAAAGGTAAGTTATTTGTTTTAGGTGATAACCGTGAAGGAAGTATGGACGGCCGTATGTTTGGCTTTATTGATGACTCATCGATTGATGGCGTTGTCCTTCAATTTTCAAAAAAATAAAGTAGATCCGCGAGATTATCTCGCGGGTTTTCCTATTCAGGTGTATTTTTTTCGTATATAATGGAAGTATGGAAGTTAAATAGTAGGCGGTGCAATAAAGTTGAAGGAAAAGAATCTTAAAAGATTGTGGGCGTGGATTTGGGCGGCAGTGGTAGCGATTATACTCGCTTTATTTATTCGCTTTTATTTATTTGTTCCAATTATTGTAGATGGCGTTTCGATGATGCCGACATTAACAGATGGTAATCGCGTTATCATCAATCGTTATGGCTCTATAGACCGATTTGATGTGGTTGTTTTCCGCGAAGATGGAACTGATTACATTAAACGTGTTATTGGGCTTCCAGGCGATGTTATCGAGTATAAAGAAGATACGCTCTACATTAATGGGAAAAAATATGATGAACCCTATTTAGATGAGTATAAAAAGAAAATGAAAGACGGTTATTTGACGGAAGACTATAGCACAAAAGAGATGCTTCCAGATGGCAAGGTGCCAAAAAACACTTATTTTGTGTTGGGCGATAATAGAAGAGCGAGCCGAGATAGCAGAATCATCGGACCCGTTTCAGAAACGAAGATAGTTGGTACAGCGCCAATTTGTTACTGGCCGCTTGCGGATGCAAAATTTATTGAGTAGGAGAAGAACGTTCATGACAATTCAGTGGTTCCCCGGTCATATGGCGAAAGCACGTAGAGAAGTGACCGAGAAATTAAAATTAGTAGATGTGATTTTCGAGCTTGTGGATGCCAGAATTCCTCTATCCTCATCGAATCCAATGCTTGAAGAAATAATCCACCAGAAAAAACGCGTCATTATCTTAAATAAAGCGGACGCAGCAGATGAAAAAGTAACGAAGGAATGGGTGGCCTACTTTAAAGAAAAAGGTTTAAAAGCAGTTCCGGTCAATGCACAGCAAGGAAAAAATCTTCATGCAATCGAACGCGCAGCCGAAGAGCTTATGGCGGAAAAATTCGCACGTCAAAAGGAGCGAGGAATGCGACCGAGAGCTATTCGTGCCATGATTTTAGGAATCCCCAATGTAGGTAAATCCACGCTTATAAATCGCCTAGCAAAAAAAAATATTGCTAAGACGGGTAATAAACCGGGCGTTACGAAAGCACAACAATGGATAAAAGTGGGCAAAACGCTTGAACTGCTTGATACGCCAGGCATTCTTTGGCCAAAATTTGAAGACCAAGAAGTAGGATTTAAATTAGCGCTGACAGGTGCGATTAAAGATGACATTTTAAACATGGAAGAAATCGCTTTATATGGCATTCACTTTTTAGAAGCTCATTACCCTGTGAGGTTAAAGGAATGGCTGGATTTTGTAAATGCTTCGGATGATACAGAAATATTAGCCCAAATTGCTAGCAAGCACGGCTACTTCGATAAATATCGCGATCCAGATTATGGACGCGCGGCAGAGTGGCTAGTACGGGAAATTAGGCAACAAAAAGCCGGTAAAATCTCTTTTGATTTACCAGAATTAGGTGACACAAATTGAGCTATTCGATAAGCGAGATAAAACAGATTATAAGCGGAATTAATACAGAAAAGGAACTCTCCCCTTTTATTCAAGATGAGCGAAAAGGGGTTCAAAAGCTTGTTGAGAATGCACGTAAACGGATGGAAAAAGCATATCTTCTTCAGGAAAAAATGCGTGAGATGCAAATTTTTGAAAATGAAGCATATCAAAAAGGTTTTCGCTATGTTGCGGGCGTTGATGAAGTTGGTCGTGGTCCACTTGCGGGGCCTGTTGTTGCGGCGGCTGTCATTTTGCCAGACGATTTTAATGTGCTTGGAATTAATGATTCTAAGCAACTTAATGAAGCAAAACGAGAAGCTTTTTTTGATGAAATTAAAGAAAATGCTATTGCCTATCATGTTGGAATCGTGCCGCATTCGATTATCGATGAAGTCAATATTTATGAGGCGACTAAAATAGCGATGAATGAGGCATTAGACGGTTTAGCTCCAGCGCCTGATTTTACATTAATTGATGCGATGCCGCTAAAACGTTCGCCTGATGAATTATCAATTATTAAAGGTGACAGCAAGAGTATTTCGATTGCGGCTGCTTCAATTTTAGCTAAAGTTACGCGTGACCGTTTAATGAGGGAGTATGACGAGAGATATCCGGGCTATGATTTTGCTCATAATATGGGATACGGAACGAAAAAGCATTTAGAAGGTTTAGCAAGTATTGGACCTTGTCCGATTCATCGAAAGACATTTGCACCAGTAAAATTGTATCTTTAAGTTAAAAGCAGTTTGAAACTAGTTAAATAGATTTTGAAAAGAGTATTTCTATGTAGAACTACTCTTTTTTTGCGTTTTAAAAATGCTATTTTCGCGATTTGCTAAATCATGGCTTCTGCGTAAAATAGAGAAAAAGGAGGTTACGATATGGATTTACTTGAAAAAAATACTTGGCAGGAGTTGCTATATTTACCTGCTACTCTTCGAGCAAGAATTTGGCAATACTGTTTAGATAAAGATTGTTTCCAATATGAAGAGCGGGAATTTCATACATTATTTTTAGATGGAGAAGAGGAGCTAGAGGTAGCAGATGTGACGACAGAACTTTCTGCGTTTGAAGAGTCAGGAGGTCAATTTCTATTTTATTTTGATGATGACTATCCAGCTCAACTACGGGAAATTCAAAATGCACCGCCAATTCTCTTAATTTACGGAGAGGTGTCATTACTCTCTGAACCATCTATTTCGGTTATCGGGACGCATAAAATGAGACACTACGGGAGAGCTGTTACTAAATTTTTAACAAAAGGACTTTGCAAACAAAATATGGTAGTTGTAACGGGGATCCTCCATGGTGTTGAAGAAACTGCTGCGAGGAGCGTTTTAAAGGTGGATGGCAATTTAATTTGCGTATTACCTTCTGGCTTCAACGTACCGTATCCACTAAACAATCAGGAATTATTTGAAAGAATCAAAGCTCTGGGGAATGTTTTAGTCAGCGAATATTTGCCAAATCAACAAGCAAGAAAAAATTTTTTTGAAGAACGCAGTAGAATTATGAGTGGGTTAACGAAGGGAGTTCTTATAACAGAAGCGGAAGAAAAAAGTGGTTCGCTTGTGACGGCAAGCTATGCGCTCGAGCAGAATAGAGAAATTTTTGTGGTTCCAGGAAATATTTTTGCAACAGGTTCTGGAGGAACGAATGGCTTAATTTCAGAAGGTGCGAAACTTGTATCACAGTCCATGCATATAATAGAAGAAATTAACTAAATATGGAAAAATTATAACTAAATGAAGTGATTTGGCTTGCAATTCCTGTTTTTTTGATATAAGTTTGCTTAAGAATGGTTGAAAAATAGCATGATTTCAAAAGATGGATTGACAAAAGTTTTTGAAAGAGCTATTATTGACTACTGAATTGTATATCAATTTAGAAGAAAGCAAACGATTAGCGAGGCAGAAAATAAGAAAGTATTATTTAGCCCGCTCATTTGACCCAAATCAGGGAGGAAAAGCCAATGGCGGATTATTTAGTTATCGTAGAATCACCAGCAAAAGCAAAGACAATAGAAAAGTATTTAGGTAAAAAATTCCAAGTAAAAGCATCTATGGGACACGTACGCGACTTACCAAAAAGTCAGATGGGTGTTGATGTAGACCATGATTTTGAACCACGTTATATTACAATTCGCGGGAAAGGTCCCGTTTTAAAAGAATTAAAACAAGCAGCTAAGAAGGCAAAAAAAGTTTATCTCGCGGCCGATCCAGATCGCGAAGGGGAAGCAATTGCATGGCACTTAGCGAATAGCCTTGAACTTGATCAGACTGACGATTTACGAGTGGTTTTTAATGAAATTACAAAAGATGCAGTTAAGGAGTCTTTTAAAAATCCACGAAAAATTGATATGGACTTAGTAGATGCACAACAAGCAAGACGTATTTTAGATCGTTTAGTTGGCTATAATATTAGTCCAATTTTATGGAAGAAAGTGAAGAAAGGTTTGAGTGCTGGACGTGTTCAATCAGTGGCACTCCGTCTTATCATTGATAGAGAAAAGGAAATTAATAACTTTAAACCAGAAGAGTATTGGACGATTGATGGCAATTTTAAAAAAGGAAAAAAAGCTTTCCAAGCTAACTTTTATGGTGTAAATGGTAAGAAGAAGAAACTTAGTAATGCTAATGATGTAAAAGAAATTATGGGACAAATCAAAGGCAAAACTTTTGAAGTTATTGACGTTACTAAGAAAGAACGTCTTCGTAATCCAGCAGCGCCTTTCACTACTTCCTCACTACAACAAGAAGCCGCTCGGAAACTTAATTTTAGAACTCGTAAAACCATGATGCTTGCGCAACAACTTTATGAAGGTATTGCACTTGGTAGACAAGGAACAGTGGGACTAATAACATATATGCGTACGGACTCAACTAGGATTTCTGATACGGCAACGGGTGAAGCTAATTCATTTATTAAGAATACTTATGGAAATGAGTTTGCTAGAAGCCAAAAGCGGAATGATAAAAACCAAAAAGGTTCTCAAGATGCTCATGAAGCGATTCGACCAACAAGTGTTTTACGAACACCACAAGAAATGAAAGAATATTTGAGTCGCGATCAACTCAGACTTTATAAATTAATTTGGGAACGATTTGTTGCAAGCCAAATGACACCGGCTGTATTAGATACAATGCGAGTTGATTTAGACAATAACGGTGTTACGTTTAGAGCAAACGGTTCAAAAATCAAATTTGCTGGTTTTATGAAAGTTTATGTTGAAAGTAACGATGACAATAAAGAAGAAAAAGAAAATATTCTTCCAGATTTGGAAAAAGGCGATAAAGTGAATTACGAAACGCTTGAACAGCGTCAACATTTTACTCAGCCACCTCCGCGCTATACAGAGGCAAGACTTGTTAAGACGCTTGAAGAAATAGGAATTGGGCGTCCATCAACTTATTCGCCTACCTTAGATACTATTCAGCGTAGAAACTATGTATCGCTTACGAATAAACGTTTCATGCCAACCGAACTCGGTGAGATTGTAAATGAGTTAATTGAAGAGTATTTTCCTGAGATTTTGAATGTTAGTTTTACGGCGAACATGGAGTCGGAACTGGATGAAGTGGAACATGGGAAACAGCAGTGGGTTCGCGTCATTGATGAATTTTATAAGAGTTTTGAACCTAATGTTGAACGCGCCGATAAAGAAATGGAAAAAATTGAGATTAAAGATGAACCTGCTGGAATTGACTGTGATGTTTGCGGAGCTCCTATGGTTTACAAAATGGGCAAATATGGTAAGTTTCTCGCTTGTAGTCGTTTTCCTGATTGCCGTAATACCAAACCAATTGTAAAAGAAATAGGTGTTACTTGTCCGAAATGTAAAAAAGGGCACGTGATTGAACGTAAGAGTAAGAAAAAACGTATTTTTTACGGCTGTGATCGTTACCCTGAATGTGACTATGTATCGTGGGATAAACCTGTTGAACGTCCGTGTCCAAAATGCGGAGAGCAAGCTTTAATTGAGAAGAAACTGAAAAAAGGTATTCAAATTCAATGTACAAATTGTGATTATAAAGAAGAAACGCAAAAATAGTAGGGTAGAGCCAACTTCAATAGTGAGGTTGGCTCGTCCATCTGTTTATAGGCTTATGGAAGGGGAATTTTCGTTTTGGAAAAAAGAGTAAATGTTATTGGAGCAGGGATTGCTGGAAGTGAAGCAGCGTGGCAACTTGTGAAAAGAGGAATTGCAGTTGATTTGTATGAGATGCGACCAGTAAAACAAACTCCAGCTCATCATACTGATAAATTCGCAGAACTTGTGTGTACCAATTCACTTCGCGCTAATGGTCTAACAAATGCTGTAGGAGTCATTAAAGAAGAAATGCGCATGTTGGATTCTATTATTATTGAATCGGCTGACCGAGCTTCAGTTCCAGCGGGGGGAGCACTTGCGGTTGATCGTCATGAATTTTCTGGTTATATTACGGACAAAGTGAAAAACCACCCTCTTGTAACTGTCCATCTTGAAGAAGTGACAGATATTCCTGAAGGGACAACAATTATAGCAACAGGCCCTTTAACGAGTGAAGCTTTAGCGGAAAAGATACAAAACCTTACTGGAGAAGACTATTTGTATTTTTATGATGCAGCAGCTCCGATAATTGAAAAAGACAGTATTGACATGGATAAAGTTTACTTGAAATCGCGCTATGATAAAGGTGAGGCTGCTTACTTAAATTGTCCGATGACAGAAGAAGAGTTCCATGCATTTTATGAGGCACTTGTGACTGCAGAAACGGCTGAACTGAAAAAGTTTGAAAAAGAAGTGTTTTTTGAGGGGTGTATGCCAATTGAAGTCATGGCAAAACGTGGAATTAAAACAATGCTTTTTGGGCCTCTAAAACCGGTTGGGTTAGAAAATCCGAAAACAGGTAAACGACCATATGCTGTTCTACAATTGCGCCAAGATGATGCAGCAGGAACGCTTTATAATATGGTGGGCTTCCAAACGCATCTTAAGTGGGGCGAACAGAAACGCGTTTTTGGACTTATTCCGGGGCTAGAGAATGCAGAAATCGTTCGTTATGGCGTCATGCATCGAAATACATTTATCAATTCTCCAAAAGCGATGAAAAATACTTATCAACTTAAAACACGTAAAAATCTATTTTTCGCTGGACAGATGACAGGGGTTGAGGGTTACGTGGAATCTGCTGCTAGTGGGTTAGCGGCAGGAATTAATGCGGCGCAATATGTACTAGGCAATGAGTTAGTAGAATTCCCAGCTGAAAGTGCGATAGGCAGTCTTGCGCATTACATTACGAATGCGAATACTAAAACTTTCCAACCTATGAATGTTAACTTCGGTTTGTTTCCTGAACTGCCAGAAAAAGTTAGAGCAAAACAAGAACGAAATGAACAACTGGCTAATCGAGCATTAAATGCTATAAAAAAGGTTGCAGAAGTACTGGAAAACAACTATAATAAATTAGGCTGAACGTAAAGTTCAGCCTTTGTTTTAGTCTTTCTTTTCAGAAAACGCAACTTTAATTTTTTGAATTGTTCCGCATCTAATGGAAAATGTTTGCGATTTAAAGTTGAGTTTGTTAAATTGAAGGGGATTCTAGTTTAATTGGAAATGTTGCGAAAAATGCGTGAAATTATTGCAACTTGTTATTCCTTATGATACTATGGTAGTGTTTGAAAGGTGTGAATATCGTGAAAGAACAGCAAATTCTGGAGATGTTTATGACATATATCCAAAATGAGCGAAATTATTCAGACAATACTGTAGTAGCTTACCATGATGATATCTTGGATTTTCAAACTTTTTTGAATCAGCAGCATATTTTGAATTATCAGGATGTTGACTACTTGTTGATTCGATTGTATTTAACTGAACTTAAGAGGGAAGAGTATTCAAGAAGTTCAGTTTCAAGGAAAATCTCTAGTTTGCGTAGCTTCTACAATTTTATGTTGCGCGAAGAGTTTGTGAGTACGAACCCATTTACGTATGTTTCACATGCAAAGAGCGAGTTAAGGCTTCCAAAGTTTTTCTACAATGAAGAAATGGAAGCTCTATTTCAAGTTGTATACGAGAATGATGAAGCGCTTACACTGCGGAATCGTGTTATCCTTGAACTTCTATATGGAACAGGGATACGTGTGTCAGAAAGTGCTGATATTCAGATGAACGATATTGATCGAGCCTATCAAGCCATTTTAATTAGGGGAAAAGGAAATAAAGAAAGGTATGTGCCATTTGGTTCTTTTTTTGAAGATGCGATGCAAGAATATTTGAATAAAGGGCGAAAAGTTCTCATGAAGCAGCACCGAAAAGAACATAATTTTTTGCTGATCAATCATTATGGCGATCCGTTGACAGCAAGAGGTATTCGTTATGCGCTAACGAAAGTGATAGAAAAGGCATCACTAACAAGAAAAATTCATCCACATATGTTGCGTCATACGTTTGCAACGGATTTACTTAATAATGGGGCGGATATGCGTACCGTTCAGGAGTTATTAGGTCATGCTAGTCTTTCTTCCACGCAAATATATACACACGTTACGAAGGAACATTTGAAAGCAACCTATATGAAACATCATCCAAGAGCATAAAAAATAGGAGGCGAAAACGATGGAGATGCATGCAACAACGATATTTGCAGTTCAACATAATGGAAAAGCTGCAATGGCAGGAGATGGTCAAGTGACACTTGGCGAATCGGTTATTATGAAGCATAATGCTAGAAAAGTAAGACGATTATTTCATGATAAAGTAATTGCTGGATTTGCAGGTTCTGTCGCCGATGCTTTTACATTATTTGAGAAATTTGAAGGTAAGTTAAATGAATATGGTGGCAATTTAGAACGCGCTTCCGTGGAACTTGCCAAACAATGGCGCAGCGATAATGTTCTGCGCAAATTGGAAGCGATGCTTATTGTAATGGATCAAGATACTTTGTTGTTAGTTTCTGGCACTGGAGAAGTTATTGAACCAGACGATGGCATTCTGGCGATTGGATCAGGTGGAAATTATGCACTTAGTGCGGGTCGAGCTTTAAAACGATATAGCGGGGAGCATATGGAAGCAAAGGAAATTGCGAAGCACGCGTTAGAAATTGCTTCTGAAATCTGTGTTTTCACAAATGACCACATTATTGTTGAAGAGCTATGAAGGAGTGATAGATGGTGAATAGTCAAGATACGGTAAGTTTAACCCCGCGACAAATTGTTGAACGACTTAATCAATACATTATCGGTCAAAATGGCGCCAAGAAATCAGTTGCGGTTGCGCTTAGAAATCGCTATCGTCGTATGATGATGGACGAAGAAATGCGGGATGAAATCATTCCTAAAAACATTCTGATGATTGGCCCAACAGGCGTTGGAAAGACGGAAATCGCGCGGCGGATTGCTAAAATTGTTCGAGCTCCTTTTACAAAAGTTGAAGCAACAAAATTTACTGAGGTAGGGTACGTTGGTCGTGATGTTGAATCGATGGTACGTGATTTAGTTGAGGTGTCGGTTCGCTTGGTAAAAGAAGAGAAGATGCAATTGGTGCGTTTTAAAGCAGAAGAAAATGCAGAGAAACGTATTGCGAAGTTGCTTGCGCCGTCTCAGAAGAAAAAACAGCAGACAGTTCAGAATCCCTTTGAAGCGCTTTTTCAAGGGGCTGCGCCTAATCAGGACGAACAAGAAATTGTCGATGATGAGCTAAAAGAAAAGCGTAATAAACTAGAGTATCGCATTAAAACTGGCGAGCTTGATGATGAGGTCGTTACAGTTGAAGTGGCTGAACAACAAAATCAAATGTTTGATATGTTTAAAGGAAGCGGCATGGATCAAATGGCGGGCATGCAAGACGCTTTTTCAGGGCTTTTCCCTAAGAAGAAAAAGAAACGCAAAGTAACAGTGAAAGAAGCGAAGAAAATTCTTTTTGAGGATGAAGCAACGAAATTGATTGATCAAGAAGAAGTTTCTTCTGAGGGCATTCGCCGTGCTGAACAGATGGGGATTATTTTTATAGATGAAATTGATAAAGTGGCAAGCCAAAATGGTGGCGGCAATGCTCAAGTTTCTCGTGAAGGTGTACAACGAGATATTTTACCTATCGTTGAGGGGTCGCAAATTGCGACAAAGTATGGTACGGTAAACACAGAATTTATTTTGTTCATTGCAGCTGGGGCCTTTCATATTTCGAAGCCGTCTGATTTAATACCCGAACTTCAAGGTCGTTTCCCAATTCGCATTGAACTTGATAAGCTTTCGCAAGAGGACTTCATCAAGATTTTAACGGAGCCAGACAATGCGCTGATTAAACAATACCGGGCTTTACTTAAAGCAGAAAATATTGATTTAATTTTTACAAAAGAAGCAGTGGAAAGATTGGCTGAAATTGCCTTTCAAGTTAACCAGGAATCTGATAATATTGGAGCAAGAAGGTTACATACAATCTTAGAAAAATTGCTCGAGGATTTGCTTTTTGAAGCACCCGATATTACACTGGATTCTGTTACAGTCACGGAAAGTTATGTTAATGAAAAACTAGAAGCAATTATGCAAAGTAAGGATTTAACACAATTTATTTTATAAATTTTAGGAGGATCTAATAATGACTTTATTAGAAAAAACAAGAAAAATTAATGCAATGTTACAAAATGCGGCAGGAAAAACAGTGAACTTTAAAGAAATGGCAGATACATTGAGCGATGTGATTGAAGCAAACACATACATTGTAAGTCGTAAAGGTAAACTTTTAGGATATTCTGAAATTTTGCCAATTGAAAACGAACGTATGAAGCAAATGCTTACTGAGCGTCAATTCCCTGAAGAATATACGCAAAGCTTATTTAATGTGAATGAAACGTCTGCAAACCTTGAAGTTTCCAGTCAATATACAGCTTTCCCAATTGAAAATAGCGATTTATTCACGAAAGGATTAACTACGATTGTACCTGTTGTCGGCGGAGGAGAACGTCTTGGTACGCTAATTCTTTCTCGTTTAGAAAATAAATTTACAGACGATGACTTGCTTTTAGCAGAATATGGTAGCACAGTTGTAGGTATGGAAATTTTACATGAGAAAGCAGAAGAAATTGAAGAAGAAGCGCGTAGCCGTGCGGTTGTACAAATGGCTATCAGCTCCCTTTCTTACAGTGAGTTAGAAGCAATTGAACATATTTTTGATGAATTAAACGGTAAAGAAGGCTTGCTAGTAGCATCTAAAATCGCTGACCGAGTTGGCATTACGCGTTCTGTAATCGTTAATGCACTTCGTAAATTAGAAAGTGCGGGCGTTATTGATTCCCGTTCACTTGGTATGAAAGGTACATTCATTCGCGTATTAAATGACAAATTCTTAGTAGAGCTGGAAAAATTAAAAAATAACTAAGTGATTAGACTGATGAACGCCGAAGCAGGCTGTTTGTCATCAGTCTTGAAAGCTCTCACATCTTGTGGGAGCTTTTTCCACCTTAATAGTTTCTGTTTTGATTGGAAATTTGCTAAAATGGTATGGAAGACTGGTTTTTGGGGAGGTAAATTATGACTTTTACGGAAACGGAAATTGAAGTTCGCTATGCCGAAACTGATCAAATGGGTGTAGTCTATCATGCGAACTATTTAATCTGGATGGAATTAGGAAGAACGCGCTTTATTGAAAGTTTAGGCTTGCGTTATTTTGATATGGAACAGCTTGGTTACTTATCGCCGGTCATTGATGTCGCCATTCATTACGGGAAGCCACTTCGCTACGGGCAAAATGCGATTGTTAAAACTTGGCTATCGGAATATGACGGCGTGCGTGTTACTTACGGATATGAAATTCGTTATGCGGAATCAGGCGAGATTGCGATTACTGGTGAAACGAAACATGTTTGTGTGACGAAGGATGGCTTTAAACCAGTGGCTTTAAAACGCGTGTTAAAAGACTGGCATGAGAAGTATGCACGGGCTATCGAAGGGGCGGAATAATATGGCATTTGGTGTAAAACGTGCTGAATTGACTGCTTTTAAAGATAAAGCAATGCGCGGCGAAATTGCCATTTTAACGCACTACTGGCTAGATGAGCGTTTTCCAAATTCGAAGACGGTCACTAAAGTGGCTAGTTCGGATTTAAATGTGTTGAAGGCATGGGGGAAGAAGTACCAATTGCCGGAAGCGTATATTGATTTTGGGCACGATAATTTACCACATTTTGACTTGTTTGGGGAAATTCAACTTGCGGTTTTAAAAAATGAAGCGAAGTGGGATCAGATTGACAGGTTCCACTTGGAGGGAGAAAAACATGATTAAACTTGAGAATGATACAATGCTTATCGAACTTAAGGAAGCGGGAGCAGAGCTTACAAAAATTTATAACAAACAAACGCAGCTAGACTATTTGTGGAATGCGGATACCGCATTTTGGGGACGTCATGCCCCTATTTTATTCCCAACAGTGGGTCGGCTTGTAGAGGACACCTATTTTGTCGACGGGGAGGCGTTCCATCTGCCCCAGCACGGCTTTGCGCGTGACCGCGAGTTTAAAGTGGTCGAGCTTTTGCGAGATAAGTGCGTTTTAGAGCTTTCTGCGGATGAAAAATCGAGGTTGGTGTATCCGTATGCGTTTCATTTGACGGTCAGCTATACGCTGCTTGAAGACGGCGTGCATGTTGAGTATCAAGTTGAAAACACGGATGAAAAACGAATTTACTTTTCAATTGGTGCGCATCCAGCGTTTAATCTCCCACTTGTTCGTGGAACGACGTTTGATGATTATTATTTGGATTTCCATGCGAAAGAAGAGCTCGAGTCGTTGCAACTGGAAGGGCCATATCGGTCTGGCAAGTTAAAACGTGTGACGGCGGAAGAAACGATGGAGCTGCCAATTAATTATGAGCTGTTTGCCAATGATGCCTTGATTTTTGAGGGGCTTAAAGAGAATAAAATCGCGATTCGTTCTAAAAAACACGCGCATTTTGTTCAAGTTGATTTTCCGAATTTTCCTTTCGTCGGTATTTGGACGGCGGGAGACGGCACACCGTTCTTATGTATTGAACCGTGGTACGGAATTGCTGATGGCGTAGGAAGTCCAGTTGAACTCCGTGATAAAGCGGGAATTGAACAGCTTGAACCAGAAGCAATTTTCACAGCGAACTATACCATTCAAGTAGGGTAACTAAAAACCCGCCAAGAATATTCTTGGCGGGTTTTTTACATCCATGTAATTTTCGGTTCGGTTCCTTCTTTGATGCGTTTAATATTGGCCCGGTGGCGCCAGATGATGAAAATGGCGAGCGCTGTAATAAGGCCGATTAAGATAGGGTCTCCCAAAAATAACGAAATAACAAAGGCCGCAGCGGCCGCAATCATCGAACTAAGTGATACGTATTTACTGATTTTAAGGGTTAAAAGAAATACTAGGACGGCCAAGACGAATAAAATTGGCGCGTAGGCTAAAACGACCCCAGCCGATGTTGCAACGGCTTTTCCTCCCCGAAAACTTGCGAAAATTGGAAAGCTATGACCAAGAATCGCGCATACACCTGTGAGTAGCATGTAATGGTGGTCGATGTTAGGGAGAAAAAAGAATGGAAGTAACGTGGCGATGGTTCCTTTTAAGATGTCCATCACGGTTACGACGATGCCTGGTTTTAAGCCTAAGACGCGAAATGAGTTGGTGGCGCCCAAGTTGCCACTGCCGTGTTCGCGAATGTCTTTTTTGTAGAATAGTTTTCCAATCCATAAACCAGAAGGAATGGAGCCGATTAAATAGGCAAGGACAGACAATAAAATTAGTTTTGTAAGCATGCGAAAACTCCTCTTTTTAAACTCATATTAAGAATTATAGCATAAAAAAATTGGGATTTGGTGAAAAATCGTTCTGTTCTTTACATTCGCGCAAGATAGCGATAAAATAAGGAATGAGGCACTTTTTAAAAAGGAGCGATTTGGATGTATCATTCGACAAAAGAAGCGCGCGATAAAATTTTAAAAGAAGCTAAAACCATTGCGGTAGTTGGACTAAGCGATAAACCGGAACGTACGAGTTATCAAGTTTCAAAAATCATGCAAGAAGCTGGATATAAAATTATTCCAGTTAACCCT
This sequence comes from Listeria goaensis, assembly GCF_900186125.1. Lineage (GTDB taxonomy): Bacteria > Bacillota > Bacilli > Lactobacillales > Listeriaceae > Listeria > Listeria goaensis. Next base: position 212,830 of record NZ_FYBQ01000001.1, read on the forward strand.
AAGGCGGATAAAATTCTTGGTGAGAAAGCTGTAGCACGTTTAGCAGACATTAAAGAACCTGTTGACATTGTTAATGTTTTCAGACGTTCTGAATTTTTGCCGGATATTGCGCGTGAATTTTTAGAAATCGATGCTAATGTATTTTGGGCACAGCTTGGTATTCAAAATGAAGAAGCATATGAACTCCTCAAACAAACGCATCCAGTGGTCATGGATTATTGTATAAAAATTGCTTACCGAGAGCTAGCTGAATGAAAAGACATAAAGCAGGTTCAAAAAAAGAGCCTGTTTTTTCGCGGTTTGAGAAAGATGCTTTCCATTTTCAAAAGATAATGCTATTCTGTTAGGGTAGCTGTTTAAGGACTGCTTGATAATTTAAGGGATATGCACGAAAGGAGTTAAGAATAGATGCCTAAAAATGTTTACAATGATGATTCTATTCAAGTTTTAGAAGGGTTAGATGCAGTTCGAAAACGTCCAGCCATGTATATTGGATCGACTGATGTTAGAGGCTTACATCACCTTGTTTATGAGATTGTCGATAATTCGGTCGATGAAGCTTTAGCTGGGTTCGGCCATGAAATCAAAGTTATCCTTCATGATGACGGGAGCGTCAGCGTAACGGATAAGGGGCGCGGCATGCCAGTGGGGATGCATAAAACGGGGAAACCGACCGTTGAAGTGATTTTAACCGTTCTTCACGCGGGAGGAAAATTTGGTCAAGAGGGCGGATATAAAACAAGCGGGGGCTTGCATGGTGTTGGATCTTCCGTAGTTAACGCGCTTTCGGAATGGTTAAAAGTGACAATTTGTCGCGACGGCGCTATGTATGAACAGAATTTCATTCGTGGCGGTAAGCCTGATGGTACGCTTCGAAAAATCGGAAAATCAAAAGAGACGGGTACAACCATCCGTTTTAAACCAGATGAAAGTATTTTTCCTGTGACTTCTTTTAACTATGAAACACTTTCAGAGCGCTTGCGCGAATCGGCGTTTTTACTTAAAGGAATGCGCATTGAACTTATCGACGAGCGTGTTGGTATGGGCGAGGCGTTCCATTTTGAGGAAGGTGTGAAAAACTTCGTTGAATATATCAATGAAGGGAAAGATGTTTTGCATCCGGTTGTTTCTTTTGAAGGAGAAAGCGGCACGATTGAAATGGAAATGGCGTTTCAATTTAATGATGGCTACTCGGAAAATATTTTAAGTTTCGTTAATAATGTGCGTACAAAAGGCGCTGGGACACATGAATCGGGCATGAAAGCTGCGATGACGCGCGTCTTTAATGAATATGCGAAACGCGTTGGTATTTTAAAAGAAAAAGATAAGAATTTAGAGGGCAGTGACATTCGTGAAGGCTTGTCGGCGGTACTTTCGATTCGGGTTCCAGAAAATCTGCTGCAATTTGAAGGGCAAACGAAAGAAAAACTGGGGACGGCAGAAGCACGTCCTGCGGTTGATGCCGTCGTAGCAGAGCACTTAGCCTACTTTTTAGCGGAGAACCCTGATACAAGTAGCCTTCTTGTGAAAAAGGCTGTGAAAGCACGTGAGGCGCGCGAGGCGGCGCGTAAAGCGCGGGAGGAAACACGGAATGGGAAAAAACGGAAACGTTCGGAAACATTGCTTTCTGGTAAACTTACGCCTGCCCAGTCGCGTAACCCTAACAAAAATGAACTGTATTTAGTCGAAGGTGATTCGGCTGGAGGTTCTGCAAAACAAGGTCGTGACAGAAGATTCCAAGCGATTTTGCCACTTCGAGGAAAAGTAATTAATACGGAAAAAGCGAAATTACAAGATATTATGAAAAATGAAGAAATCAATACAATCATCCATACTGTGGGTGCTGGAGTAGGTTCGGAATTTGAAGTAGAAGATTGTAATTATGATAAGATTGTCATCATGACCGATGCCGACACGGACGGCGCGCACATTCAAGTGCTGCTCCTGACGTTCTTCTATCGTTACATGAAGCCGCTTGTTGAAGCGGGTAAAGTCTACATCGCGCTTCCGCCATTATATAAAGTAAGTAAAGGTTCTGGAAAAAAGGAAGTTGTCGAATACGCCTGGACAGATGACGAGCTGGACAGCTGTATTAAAAAAATTGGTAAAGGCTACATGATTCAGCGCTACAAAGGGCTTGGTGAAATGAATGCCGACCAATTGTGGGAAACGACGATGAATCCAGAGTCACGGACATTAATTCGCGTCCGCATTGAAGATGCCGCTCGAGCTGAGAGACGAGTAGCTACACTGATGGGGGATAAAGTAGAACCGAGACGGAAATGGATTGAAAATAACGTTGAGTTTAGTTTAGAAGACGATCAAAGTATTCTTGAAAATGAAAATATGATCAGTCAGGAGGTGCGGGAAGTTTGAGTACACCAGAACAACATATTCAAGACTTAGCGCTTGAAGAAGTAATGGGTGACCGCTTCGGTCGTTATAGTAAATACATCATTCAAGAACGTGCGCTTCCTGATGCGCGTGACGGCTTAAAACCTGTACAGCGCCGGATTTTATTTGCGATGAATGAAGAAGGGAATACAGCAGAAAAAGGTTTCCGAAAATCGGCTAAAACAGTCGGTAATGTTATCGGGAATTACCATCCACACGGAGATACGTCCGTTTATGATGCAATGGTTCGAATGAGTCAAGATTGGAAAGTGCGAAATGCGCTCATTGAAATGCATGGTAATAATGGTAGCGTGGACGGCGACCCGCCTGCTGCGATGCGTTATACGGAGGCGCGTTTATCGCCGATTTCTGCGGAACTTCTTCGGGATATTGAAAAGGAAACGGTTGATTTTGTTCCAAACTTTGATGATACATCAAGTGAGCCGACGGTTTTACCTGCGCGCTTTCCTAATTTGCTTGTTAATGGTTCAACGGGGATTTCAGCCGGGTATGCGACAGACATACCGCCGCACAATTTAACGGAAATTATTGATGCGGTCATTAAACGACTGGATCGCCCAGATTGTGACTTAGATGCGCTTCTTAAAATTGTCAAAGGACCTGATTTTCCAACTGGGGGAATCATTCAAGGGGCAGAAGGCATTAAGAAGGCGTATGAAACGGGGAAAGGCCGAGTTGTTGTGCGTTCTAAGACGGAGATTGAAGATATTCGTGGTGGACGCAAACAAATTACGATTCATGAAATTCCTTATGAAATTAATAAAGCGAATTTAGTGAAACGAATTGATGAACTTCGCATTGAAAAGAAAATTGAAGGTATTTCGGAAGTGCGCGATGAAACGGACCGTACGGGTCTAAGAATTGCAATTGAACTGAAGAAAGATGCTAATGCTGAGGGCGTACTTAATTACTTATTTAAAAATACGGACTTGCAAGTGAGTTATAATTTTAATATGGTGGCGATTCATAATAAACGGCCAGTCTTAATGGGGCTTACCCAATTATTAGATGCCTATATCGCGCACCAGAAAGAGATTATTACAAAACGATCGGAATTCGACATTCGGAAGGCGCGAGCAAGGCAACATATTTTAGACGGTTTAATCAAAGCCTTGTCGATTTTAGATGAAGTGATTAAGCTGATTCGTGGCTCGAAGGACAAACGTGATGCGAAACTGAATCTTGAGAAGCGCTACGAGTTTAGTGAGAAGCAAGCAGAGGCGATTGTGTCCTTGCAACTTTATCGTTTGACGAATACGGATATTACGGAACTTCGCACGGAAGCGGAAGAACTGACTAAAAAAATCGCGATTTTAGAGCGGATTTTAGGGAGTTCGGATGCGCTTGTTGGCGTTTTAAAAGAAGAGCTTACGGAAATTAAGAAGACGTATAAAACGCCGCGTTTAACGGAAGTGCAGGCGGAAATTTCCGAAATTAAAATTGATACGGAAGTGCTTGTGGCGAGTGAAGATGTTGTTGTGTCTGTTACGAAAGAAGGCTATGTGAAGCGTACAAGCATGCGCTCTTATGCGGCTTCAAACGGGCTTGAGCTTGCGATGAAAGAAGCCGACCATCCTATATTTATTGAAAAAGTAAATACGATGGATACGATTCTACTCTTTACGAATAAAGGGAATTACATTTATCGTCCGGTGCATGAGCTCCCAGAAATTCGCTGGAAAAATATTGGGGACCATATTAGTCATCTAGCGACGGATATTAGTCAAGGTGAGGAGATTATCGCGGCGAAAGTTGTACATGCGTTTGACGAAGCGCACTACTTCTTGTTTATAACGAAGAACGGGATGATTAAGTCGTCCCTTATGACGAACTACAAACCACAACGCTACTCGAAATCAATGATGGCGATTAAGCTGAAAGATAGCGATGAACTGCTTGCTGTATCGCTTATTGCGAATACAGAAGATGTCTTTTTGGCAACAAAATTTGGTTATGGTTTGCGTTACAATGTAAGTGAAGTACCAGATTCTGGGGCGCGTACTGCCGGGGTTAAAGCGATTAATTTAAAAGCGGGCGATGAAGTCATTGGCGGTTTTGTGATTACGCCTGATGAAATGAGAAATATGATTCTTGTTACGCAACGTGGGTCACTGAAACAAATGAAACTTTCGGAATTCGAACCGATTACACGTGCGAAACGCGGTTTAATTATGCTGCGGGAATTGAAATCGAATCCGCACCGTTTTGTGGCGCTGCTTTTAGCTGGTGCAGAAGACAAACTTGTGATTGAAACAAATAAAGAACAGCTTGTTGAATTAGATGCTGCCAATCTGCGACTCACGGATCGCTATTCAAATGGTTCGTTTGTTCTTGATGAAGCGATGGAAGGACAGCCAGTTGATATGTGGACGTTAATTCCAGAAATTACGGATAGCGAAACACCAGAATCTTAAACAATAAGGAGCTGAAAAACGTGTCTGAAAAAATGAATGTGGAAAGTTTTAATTTGGACCATACAAAAGTAAAAGCGCCATATGTAAGGCTCGCAGGAACAAAAACGGGCTATCATGGCGATGAAATTTATAAGTATGATGTCCGGTTTAAGCAACCGAATAAGGCGCATATGGAAATGCCAGCACTTCATTCGCTGGAGCATTTAATGGCGGAACTAGCTCGAAATCATACGGATAAAATTGTCGATATTAGTCCAATGGGCTGTCAAACGGGCTTTTATGTATCACTTATTAATCATGATGATTTTGATGATGTGTTGCGCATTTTAGAGGCGACACTAAACGACGTTTTAGAAGCGACTGAGGTTCCTGCGTGTAATGAAGTCCAGTGTGGCTTTGCAGCTAGCCATAGCTTGTCTGGCGCGCAAGAATTGGCACGCGAATTTTTAAGTGAAAAAGATACTTGGGCAGATGTTTTCGCATAATAAAGAAAAGAGGTTCCGAATTCGGAACCTCTTTATTTTTTCATTGCGTTAAGCGCTAAATTAACGTAGGCTTGGGAGCCGGATTTTGTAAGATGTACGCCATCAGAACCAAAATAGTTATTGTGGTTTACGGCGACTGAATACCAGTCAATGACAGTGACATTCTCGCGACTAGATGCATTTTGAATGGACTGGTTGACTTCTGATTCCCAACCGCGCGGGACGCGTGTGTTGACAAGATAAACATCGGCCTGATTGAAGCGGTCTAAAAGCTTGTTTAGTTGGGCTTCGGTGAATGGACCATTTGTACCAAGTTCAATTAAAACGGCGCTTCCTTTAGTGTTGAATTTTTTATAGCTGTAAGACACATCAATCGCATCAACGAGCTGTCGACCAATTTTCCCATCAATCGTCACATTGGGTATGGCTTCTTTTAAATAGGGCTCAATGTCAATCATAATCGAGTCGCCTAATGCTAACGTCTGGGTGTATGTGTATTTTTTCGGAGGAATAGGGGTTGTTGCTTTTTTCGGTTCCTCTTTTTGCTCGGGTTTTTGTTGTGTATTTGGTTGTTTTTCTTCATGTTTACTTTCCGTCTTTTCATTGTTTGTGGACGTTTTTACTTCAGTGACGGTCCGTTCTGCCTGCGTTTTGATGGGAAGAATGCCAGACATGCCTATTGCAAAAATCCCGATGGAAAGAACGAGTGCTGATATAGCTGCCCAAAGTCCGATTGGTTTATTTTTAATCACGGCGTAATTTTTGTGCTTAAAGCCTTTCATGTAAGCGATAAAGCCTTTTTTACGAATAGGTGTTTCGACAAATCGGAAGGAAAGTTCTGCGATGATGAACGTAGCAGTCACTTGGAAAAACGCACGCAGTAAGCTCGGTTGACCGATTTCTGTGACAGGAGTTGTCAGCGTAATAATCGGGTAATGCCACAAGTAGATACCGTATGATCTAGTTCCAATCCAGCGTAGCGGTCTAAAACTAAACAATCTGCTTAAATAACAAGAAGGGTGGGCAATAGCTGCAATCATAAGAACACCGAGAATCGCAACAAGCAGTAGTCCTCCGCGGTATAAAAATGGTTGATATTCGTTCATTTTGTAGACGAGTATGCAGAATAAAACAATGCTTATCGTTCCCGAAATATTTAAAGCAAGTTTACTTTGCCGCGGTATTTTTGGACTTAAACGATTAAACGGCCAAACAAAGGCTAAAGCACAGCCAATAAGAAGGTCGAATAAACGCGTATCAGTGCCGTAATAAACTCGACTTGGGTCGCTTCCAGGAGTGTAAAGCACAGCCATTAAAATCGCGGATAAAAGTGCGATGATTAAAATGATGCGCAGCAACCACTTCGGATTTTTAATCCATTTTAAGAAACCGTATAAAAATAGTGGCCAAACTAAGTAAAACTGTTCTTCAATGGCAAGTGACCATAAGTTTTTAAGCGGGGAAGGTAAGCCAAATGAGTCAAAATACGACACATTATGAAAAATAAACCACCAATTGCTCATATAAAAAAAGGAAGCAATGGCATCACCGCGTAAAGTAGTAAGTAGTTCGCGATTGAATAAAACAGCAAAAATCACAACAACAATTATCATCAAGTATGCGGCAGGAATTAGACGCCTAAAACGCCGCAACCAAAATTCTTTTAAGTGAATCGTATTTTCATTTTCCCACTGTGTAAGAAGAATGTTTGTAATTAAATATCCAGAAAGTACAAAAAATATATCAACGCCGATAAAACCGCCTTGCGCCCATGAAAAGTTTAAGTGATAGGCAATAACAGCTAGGACAGCAAGTGCACGAAGTCCATCAATACTCGGAACATATTTTCTACTGTATCGAGCTGTTCTCTTCAAAATAACATCTCCTATTAATGTCATATCTTTGTTTGTTTCTTGAAGTCATGTACAATAATAACATACAAATATACCACTGTAACGCAGAAAAACGCGTCTTTAGAGAATTTTAATAAATTTGAGCCATTTGGAATAGTAAAAAAGAAAGGAGTGTTGGCATATGCTTGAAATCTATGCACATCGAGGTAGTTCCGGCACATTTCCAGAAAATACCATTCCCGCTTTTCAAAACGCCTTACTTTCGGGGTGCGACGGGGTTGAATTTGACGTGCAACTCACAAAAGATGCAGTCCCAGTCGTCATCCATGATGAAAAAGTTGACCGCACAACAAACGGTACCGGCTACGTAAAAGACATGACCTATAAAGAACTACAAGCACTTTGGATTAAAACGGGCGGGGCGGACGCGTCAACTTTGCGCGTGCCTAGACTAGACGAAGTACTAAACGTATTTGAAAACAGCCATATGCGTTTAAATATCGAACTTAAAACGGATAAATTTTCATATACGGGCATTGAAGAAATTGTGTGGCAAAAAACGAAAGATAATCCGCGGATAATTTTTTCTTCCTTCAATATGAAAACCCTCCAAAACATGCGCGCTTTAAGCGATTCAGTTGAACTTGCTTTTATTTGTTACAAGGAAAATGAAGCAGACGAAGCGCTCCTTGACGCGTATCAAATTCAGTCGTTGCATTTTTCTAAGCGAGCATTTCCAGTGAGAAAAACAAATCGTAAATTGCGGTACTGGACGGTAAATCAGACGGCGGAGATGGAAACCTTCCTTTTAGCCCAAGTAGCAGGTATTTTCACAGATTTCCCAAGTGACGCCGTACAGCTTCGTGAGCGGCTCAAACAAAAAAGTTTGCTTTCCAAAGAGGATTCGGTATAATGAAAGTAAGTTAATACGAAACAGTCTAATGATATGAGAGGGACTACAAACGGCGAGCGCAATCGCTATGTTTGTAGTCCCTTTTTCTATCAAAATGTTTAAAAAACGCTCGAAGTGGAAAAAGCCGAGTAGTTAACGGATAGTAGTCTAAAATCAAGGGGGCAAATACAAAATGGTACAATTATTTTCAGCATTTGACAGAGAAACAATTGAAAGAAAAGCGCAAGATGAAACATTTGATCTTGTTATTGTTGGCGGCGGGATAACGGGCGCTGGCATTGCGCTAGATGCAACAAGTCGCGGTATGTCGGTGGCGCTCATTGAAATGGGGGATTTTGCAAGCGGTACCTCGAGTCGTTCAACAAAACTTGTACATGGAGGTTTGCGCTATCTCCAACAATTTGAAGTGAAGGAAGTTGCAGAACTTGGAAAAGAACGGGCAATCGTTTATGAAAATGGACCGCACGTCACGACACCTGAATGGATGATGTTACCTTTCCATAAAGGCGGAAACATGGGGAAAAGAACGGCTTCCATGGGCATTCGCCTATACGATTACCTCGCTGGAGTCAAAAAAGATGAACGCCGTCAAATTCTTTCCGTGAAAGAAACACTCGCTAAAAATCCTTTTGTGAAAAAAGAAGGGTTAAGAGGCTCTGGATTTTATGTGGAATACAGAACGGACGATGCACGCTTGACTATTGAAGTGATGAAAAAAGCGGTTGAACTTGGGGCACTTGCCATCAATTATACACGTGCGGAAAAATTAATTTACGATGAGGCGAAACAAGTTCGCGGGGTGACAGTTACGGACCGTATTTCTGGTCGCGTATACGACATTCGAGGCCATAGAGTAATCAATGCTGCGGGACCTTGGGTTGACCGTGTGCGCAACCTCGACTATTCACACAACAATAAACATCTTCGTTTAACCAAAGGCGTTCATCTTGTTATCGATAAAAGTAAGTTCCCGATGGAGCAAGCTGTTTATTTTGATACGCCAGACGGTCGGATGGTGTTTGCGATTCCGCGTGATAAAAAAGTTTATGTTGGCACGACGGATACATTTTATGATGAGTTTCCGATTCATCCGAGAGCGCTTGAATCCGACCACACGTATGTGATTAAAGCGATTAACTATATGTTCCCAGACGTTAAAATTACCGAAAAAGATATTGAATCTAGCTGGGCAGGCGTTCGGCCACTGATTTATGAGGAAGGAAAAGATCCGTCTGAAATTTCCCGTAAAGATGAAGTGTGGTTTTCTGAAAGTGGTCTCATTACGATGGCTGGCGGTAAATTAACGGGCTACCGGAAAATGGCGGAAAAACTTTTAGATGAAGTGACAAAACCGTTAAGTAGCGAAACGGGTAAAACGTATCAAACTGTTCAAACGAAACATTTACCGATTTCAGGTGGAGATATTGGCGGCTCTGAAAATTTAGAGGCTTTCATTGATAAAAAAGCAAAAGAAGGCAGTAATCGCTTCGGTTGGTCACTTGCCATTTCACGTGAATTAGCGAAACGCTTCGGTACGAACATTGATCAACTCTTTACGTATGCACAAGAACATAAGGAAAAAGGTATTACGACACTTCCAAATAGTTTATACGCAGAACTGCACTATTCGGTTTATCATGAATCCGCTATTCACCCTGTTGATTTCTTGTTACGACGCACAGGTTACTTGCTTTTCGATATGCCGTATCTGCTTGAATGGAAAGATGCAGTAGTCGATGAAATGCAAAATTTATTCCACTGGGACGCTGAAACAGAAGAAAAATTGAAAAAAGAGCTTGAAGCGGAGATACAAGATGCTAGAGAGCCAGCGGATTGGCACGATAGATAAAGAAAGAGCTGACGATAATATCAAAATTATCGTCAGTTTTTATTTTGAAAAAAAGGTTTGCTTCTAGCGTTTTTCATGGTACATTAGTAGTAGATGCAAGGAGGGGTTTATTTGGCTGGAATTCCTGTCATTGTCCTCGTTGGTCCAACAGCAGTAGGAAAGACGGCGTTAAGTATCCAATTAGCGAAAAAATGGCAAGGAGAAATCATCAGTGGTGACTCCGTTCAAGTCTATAAAAAGCTGGATATTGGAACGGCTAAAATTACGGAAACTGAAAAAGAAAGCGTACCGCATTACTTAATTGATGTGGTGAACCCAGACGAACCGTTTACTGCCTCAAAATTTAAGGAAGCAACCATCACCGCGATAAGAGATATTTCTTCTAGAGGAAAACTCCCTTTTATTGTTGGTGGAACGGGTCTTTATATTCAGTCCGTTTTTTACGATTACGCATTTGGAAAGTCTGGCGAAGATGCTAATTTCCGTACTGAAATGGAACAGCTTGATAATGAAACGCTTTTTGCGCGCCTTAAAAAAGAAGACCCAAAAAGTGCTGAAACCATTCATCCGAACAATAAACGACGAGTAATTCGTGCACTGGAAGTCATGCATGCAAGTGGCCAACCGTTTAGTGCCATGCAAAACCAGCGTGAATTGAATCCTGAGTTTTCGCCGCTTTTTATTGGCTTGGATTTACCTAGGGAACTTTTATATGAGCGAATTAATGAACGTGTGCGACATATGATGGATGATGGCTTACTTGATGAAGCGAAATGGCTCTATGAACAACATCTAGGCGACAATTCGGCGACAAGAGCAATTGGTTATAAAGAATTATTTCAATACTTTGATGGTCAAGTCACTATGGACGCGGCTGTTGAATTAATTAAAAAGAACTCAAGACACTTTGCAAAACGCCAACTTACTTGGTTTAGAAATCGTATGTCTGTCAAGTGGATTAACATGCTTTCTGAAAATAGTTTTTTACAGGCAGATGACGCTATACAGCGTTTTTTAAACGAATAAACGGTTTATTAGTGCGAAATACAGGGTAATGAATTTAAAATAGTTCTCGGACTGTTTTAGATGAACCTCTTTGGGGGGAGTTCTTAGAAAGATAGATAGGAGAGGTAGACATGACTAAAGGTGGACAAGCGTTACAAGATCAATACTTAAATCAACTAAGAAAAGAGAAAATTTTGGCGACTGTATTTTTAACAAATGGTTTCCAATTGCGTGGAAGAGTTGTTAGCTTTGATAATTTCACGGTTCTTCTTGATGTTGAAGGAAAACAACAATTAGTATTTAAACATGCGATTTCGACATTTTCACCACAAAAAAATGTGGCACTCAATCCAGAAGACTAATCGTATTTCATTCGTAAGAGGGACAGGTGAAAACGCCTGTCTTTTTTGCTGCAAACATAAAAGAGGTGCGGATTTATGGAAAAAGAAAAAGTCATTCTTGTTGGCGTCCTATTAAAAGATGGAGATGAGACGGCGTTTCATTATTCAATGGAGGAGCTAGGGCGCCTTGTCAAAACGGCTAACGGCGAAGTGCTTGATGTGATGGTTCAAAAAATGGAGCGTGTGCGCCAAGCAAGTTTTGTTGGGCGAGGGAAGCTAGAGGAGCTTAAAAATCTGGTTTTAGAGTTGGAAGCTGAAACGGTCGTTTTTAACAGTGAGTTGACACCAACGCAAATTCGAAATATTGAAGCAGAGGTTGATGCGAAAATTATTGACCGAACTGGTCTTATTTTGGATATTTTCGCGATGCGCGCAAAATCGCGAGAAGGAAAATTGCAAGTCGCTTATGCGCAGTATGAATATTTGTTACCTCGCCTTTCTGGTCAAGGGAGCTCTCTTTCAAAATTAGGTGGGGGAATTGGCACGCGTGGACCTGGGGAGACGAAGCTTGAGATGGACCGGCGGCTTTTGCGGCTGAAGATGCATGAAATTAAAGAGGCGCTTATACAAGTGGAGAAGCATCGTGCGCGAATTCGCGAGAAGCGTAAGCAAAATGGAATTTTCAGGTTTGGTTTAATTGGTTATACGAATGCGGGGAAATCTACTATTTTCAATCGTTTGACGACTGCCGAGACGCTCGAGGAAGATCAGCTTTTTGCGACGCTTGATCCGACTACTCGGAAAGTAAGGCTTGCAGCTGGTTTTGAAGTGTTATTAACGGATACGGTTGGTTTTATTCAAGATTTACCAACGTCACTTGTTGCGGCTTTTAAATCAACGCTTGAGGAAAGTGCGGATATGGATATGCTTCTTCATGTGGTCGATAGCTCAAATGCAGATTATTTGAAGCATATTGAAACGGTAAAAGAGATTTTGCGTGCCCTTCAAATAAGTGATATTCCAATTTTAACATTGTATAATAAAAAAGATCACAAGCACCCGACTTTTGTTGCTACAGAAGCAAACTATAAGGAAATTTCAGCACTTAGTGCGGAGTTTTCAGGCGATATGCGCGAATGGCTGTTAACGGAAGTTAAAAAAATATGGCTTCCTTACTTTTTAACAGTAAAAGCAAGTGAAGGTACGAAAATAGCCTTTTTGAAGCGAACGACTTTTGTTTCAAAAATTGAGTTTGATGAAGAAAATGAAACCTATCAAATTCGCGGCTACTTTTCTGGAAAGGAAAAATTATGACGGAACAAGTGAAACGATTAAAAGAACGAGCAGAACAAATGATTGAAGCGCTACATAAGGAAACGGACGAGATTGCGGAACAAAACCAAGCAAAAGTGCTAGAAGCTTTTCGGAAAAATAAAGTGAGCGACTATCATTTCAATCCGTCAACGGGTTATGGCTATGATGATGAAGGTCGAGATACGCTCGAACGCGTTTACAGCGACGTTTTTCATACGGAAAAAGCTATCGTCAGACCGCAGCTGATTTCAGGAACACATGCGATTTCAACCGCGCTATTTGGCGTTTTGCGACCGGGCGATGAACTTTTGTATATCACCGGCAAACCTTATGATACGCTTGAAGAAATCGTTGGCGTGAGAGGAAGCGGCAATGGCTCGCTAAAAGATTTTCAAATTGGTTATGATGCTGTTCCTTTAAAAGGAAATCAAGTTGATTTTGATACAGTGGCGCAAAAAATCAATGCAAACACAAAAATGATTGGCATTCAGCGCTCAAAAGGGTATGCAAATCGCGATTCATTTAAGGTTCAAGAAATTGAAGTAATGATTCAATTTGTCAAAAAAATAAAACCAGATGTCATTGTATTTGTCGATAATTGCTATGGCGAATTTGTTGAGCTAAGAGAACCGACCGATGTTGGCGCAGACCTAATTGCCGGCTCATTAATTAAAAACCCAGGTGGTGGCCTTGCTAAAATTGGCGGCTATATTGCTGGGAAAACCGAACTTGTCGAATTATGTGGCTACCGACTAACAACGCCTGGAATCGGTTTGGAAGCTGGTGCTTCGCTTTATAGCTTGCTTGAAATGTATCAAGGCTTCTTTTTGGCGCCGCACGTCGTGGCACAAGCCATTAAAGGTGCGCGCTTTACAGCAGCCATGTTATCGTTATGCGGTATCGAAACTAGCCCAGCATGGGATGCAAAACGGACTGATTTAATTCAAAGTATTTCTTTTCATGATTCAGAAAGAATGGTGTTGTTTGCGCAAGCGATTCAAGCAGCCTCGCCAGTAAACGCTCATGTGAAACCAATTGGTGCCTATATGCCCGGTTATGCGGATGACGTCATTATGGCAGCCGGAACGTTCATTCAAGGAGCGAGCCTAGAACTTACGGCAGATGGGCCGATACGTCCGCCTTATGAGCTTTACGTGCAGGGTGGACTAACTTATGAGCATGTGAAAGTCGCTGTCATTGGAGCAGTTCAAGCGCTTTTAGAAAAGGGTGCGTTAAATTTACAAAACTAACATATCAATTGTAAAAAAAATAAATTTTTTTTGACGCAGTTTTAATTTCTGCGTCTTTTTAATTGTCAAAACGCTTCTGCCACAATAGTTTTAACAAGATGTTAGATTATCTGACATAAATTTGACAAATGATTTAACGTACATTATAATGCTACTATCATAAAAAAATAGTGAGGGGGAAAAAGCCGTGAGTGAGAAAGAAATTCGACGATCGATGCCTCTTTTTCCAATTGGTCCCGTGATGAAATTGACAGATTTAACGGCAAGGCAGATTCGTTATTACGAAGACCAAGGTCTGATTAGTCCAGCTCGAAATCAAGGGAACCACAGGCACTACTCACTTCAAGATATTGACACACTCCTTGAAATTAAAGACTACTTAAATGATGGTTTAAACATTGCTGGTATAAAAAAAATGTACCAAATGCAAGATCAAGAAAAGAAAAATCCACTTACGGATGAAGATGTTCGCAAAATTCTCCGTAAAGAAATGCAGCAAGCTGGGCGCTTCGTTAAAGGTGATGATTTATCCAAAAATCAATATCCGAAATTGTAACAAAATTCGAAATAGGTATTAACTTTTAAGAAGTTTATATAAATTGAGTATTGGGAGGATTTTAAATTATGTCAAATTATACTAAAGAAGATATTTTCCGCTTCGCAGATGAACAAAATGTTAAATTTATTCGCTTACAGTTCACGGATATTCTTGGAATCATTAAAAATGTGGAAATTCCAGTAAGTCAGTTGGCAAAAGCGCTCGACAATAAGATGATGTTTGACGGATCGTCTATCGAAGGTTTTGTTCGCATTGAAGAATCGGATATGTACCTTTTCCCAGATTTAGATACATGGGTTGTGTTCCCGTGGACGGCTGAAAAAGGAAAAGTAGCGCGTATGATTTGCGACATTTATAATCCTGATATGACACCGTTTCTTGGTGATCCGCGCGCGAACTTAAAACGCGTGCTTGCAGAAATGCATGAACTAGGTTTCACCGACTTTAACTTAGGACCTGAACCAGAATTCTTCCTGTTTAAACTCGATGAAAACCGTAAGCCGACACTGGAACTAAATGACTCCGGCGGTTATTTCGATTTAGCCCCTACAGATTTAGGTGAAAACTGTCGCCGTGATATCGTGCTTGAACTTGAAGAAATGGGCTTCGAAATTGAAGCTTCCCACCATGAAGTGGCACCCGGACAACATGAAATTGATTTCAAATACGAAGATGCCATTACGGCATGCGACAATATCCAAACGTTCAAATTGGTTGTTAAAACAATTGCGCGTAAACATGGTCTTCATGCAACGTTTATGCCAAAACCACTTTTCGGTGTTAATGGTTCTGGCATGCACTTTAATATGTCACTGTTCAAAGACGGCGAAAATGCCTTCTACGATGAAAGCGGTGAATTGCAACTAAGCGAAACAGCCTACCAATTCTTGGCGGGGATGTTAAAACATGCGCGTGGCTACACAGCTGTTACGAACCCAACCATCAACTCTTACAAGCGTTTAGTTCCAGGTTACGAGGCACCTTGTTACATTGCGTGGAGTGGTAAAAACCGTAGTCCACTTGTCCGCGTTCCAAGTTCGCGTGGACTTAGTACCCGCCTTGAACTTCGTAGCGTTGACCCATCGGCGAATCCATATCTTGCGATGGCAGTACTTTTAAAAGCTGGTCTTGATGGCGTGAAAAACAAACTCACTCCGCCAGCACCAGTTGACCGTAACATTTATGGAATGGACGAGGAGGAGCGTCACGAGGCAGGTATTTATGATCTTCCAGAAAGCTTAGCGCACGGTTTAATTGAGCTCTCAAAAGATGATGCGGTTCGTGAAGGTCTAGGTGACCACATTTATGAACACTTCATTGAAGCGAAACAAATTGAGTGTGACATGTTTAGAACAGCCGTTCATCCGTGGGAACGCGATCAATATTTGGAAATTTATTAAGCAAGCGAAAACCCCCGAAAGCAATCTGCTTTCGGGGGGTTGTTTTAATAGTTGAGCGCTTCTTTTAATGCGTCTAAATTGTCGTTCATGATGGAAATGTAATCGCGTTTCGCTTTCACATCACTTGGCATTAAAGTTTCGAGGTTATGCAATTTAAGCGCCTTTGTATCGGTTTCTTGTTGAATCACTTCTGCAATTTTAGAATTGGTATTTTGTTCGAGCATAATGTATGGAATGTTTTCTTTTTCAATAGTGCTCACAATGCTTTGTAATTTCTTTTGCGATGGCTCATCGCTCGTTGAAACGCCGGCAATTGGGATTTGGTGTAATCCGTAGGCTGTTTCCCAGTACGTATAAGCGGCATGTGCGGTCACGAAATCTTTGTGTTTGGCAGTGGCTGCCATATCCTTGTAAGATTCGTCAAGCGTTTTTAGCTTGGATACAGTTTTTTCATAGTTTTCTTCAAAAGTGGCTTTTTTCTTTGGCATTTCTTTAATTAGTTGATCTTTAACGGTCGCAGCCATTTCTTCCATGTAAACAGGGTAGAGCCAGACGTGAGGGTTGTAGTCGCCGTGTTCTTCGTGCTCTTCTTCGCCTTCATGGTCTTCTTCCTCTTCTTCGTGTTTACCAGCGTCAGGGTCTTTCGGCAAGTCTAATTTTTCAGCTAAAGGAACGAATTTTACATTTTCGTCTTTAAGTGATGATTTTGCTTTATCGACAAAACTTTCAAGGTTTAACCCAACATAAAAGAGTAAGTCGCTATCGGCAATTTTCATCATATCTTTTTGCGTAGGTTCGAAGCTATGCGCATCAGAACCCGCTGGATATACGCTTGTGACTTCCACGTTGTCACCGCCAATTTGTTCCGCTAAGTAAGAAAGGGGATAGACGGTTGTGTACACTTTTACTTTATCGTTATCTTGAGAGGCAGTTCCGCTTCCACAAGCTGCAAGTGTAAGTATGAGAGTTAAAACTGGAGTTATAAGTAATAATTTTTTAAACATTTTTCCACTCCTTTATTTTAAATCAAAATGATTCCGTTTTACACCTCGTAAAAATAAATCGTACTGATTACGATTTGAGGGACGATATTGATAATACATTATTTTTTTGAAAAAAGCAAGTGTTAATTAAAACTGCTAATCAAAATTAGCAGTTTTCGCTTTGTATGAAATGTGCTATATTAATGATGATGATGGTGGGAGCATTCTGTTTCTTTTTTAGGAGGGACTAAATCCACGCCGCCTTTATGGAAAGGATGGCATTTTAAAATGCGTCTAATCGCGAGGTAGCTTCCTTTAAAGGCGCCATGCGTTTCAATGGCTTCCATTCCGTACTGAGAGCAGGTTGGATAAAAGCGGCAAGATGCTGGTGTAAGAGGGGAAATGACTTTGCGATAAAAGCGTATGCCACCAAGTAAAAAGCGTTTTAACATGTTTTCACCTTCTATTAATTTGCTAGTTATAGCTTATCATATTTTTTGAAAAAAGAAAGGGGTACGTAAATGTTTTCTTATTTAGATGCTGTAGGATCAAAAGTCGCGATTTCGTTTGAACAGCGCGAAGAACAGTCAGACGATTGCCTGATTATCCCGTTTTATGAAGGAAAATGGCTTTTTACACACCACAAGAAACGAGGCATTGAATTCCCGGGTGGAAAAGGTGAGCATGGTGAAACGCCAATTGAAGCCGCGGCACGCGAATTGATGGAGGAGACGGGCGCTTATACGGACGATTTTCAGTTTGTCGCCGATTATTTCGTGGAATCAGCGGAAAGAACTTTCTCGAAACGCGTTTTTTTCGCACAAATCAAAGGGTTCCATGTTCAAGCCGACTACATGGAAACAGACGGCCCAGTGCTCATGAAAGGAAACATTCGTGAAATCGTGCAGCAACCGGAATTCAGTTTTTTTATGCGTGATGCGGGTATGCAGGAAATTTTACGAAATTTAGAGGAGAAACTAGCCAAAGAAAAGCCTTTTCTGCTATGATAAATAAGAAATGGAGGGATTCAGATGGGCATGCCACTTGAAGTTAATACGATGGTCGTAACGAAAGGCCGTGAGAAAAGAATTACAGAAAACTTTTTTGAATTAAAAAAAGACGGGTACCGCATTTATCCGATTGATGTACCCATTGAGCTCCGCAAAACGAAAGACGGAGAAGTGAATGGACTCGTTATCCCTAGAAAACTCATTTGGGAAAGCGATGCGACCATCATTACATATGAACTTGTTTCGTTAAATTCGAGTAATTAAAAAGAGACTGGGAATTTTCCCAATCTCTTTTTAATTTAGTATACGGCTGATTCTAGTAGGGTAAATGTTTTTTCTGCAGGATTTAGTTCGGCGATACGACCGTATGGAAGCGTGATTTTTGGCTCGTTATGGCCGAAGCTTGCGTTTGCGAAAACTGGTATATCTTCAAGATGAAATTCGCGGAGCACTTTAAGCGCGAGTTCGTGGTACTCCTCTTGGTAGGCGCCTTCTTTTGGCTTGCCGAAAACTATGCCATTCACGCGTGATAAAACGCCCATGATACCGTAATTTCGCAGCTGATCTTCAAACCACCACGGGTTCGCCTTCACCTCTGAGGTTTCCAAAAATAAAATGGCATCGTCGAAAGCGGCAAGCTCTGGAAACAAAGCTGTGCCTTTAGCCATTTCAAGAACTTCCATGCAACCGCCGATAAGCGGACCAGACGCGCGGTTTGTTCCTTGAATGATGTCATAGCTGTCATTTGGCACGAATTTGCGCGGTTTTTCACTGTTTTCAGGGAGCCATGGCAGGAATTCACCCGTTATTTCAGGGGCTGTTTCAAACCGAAGAGCTTGACTTGGATGGAAAGCAAGTTGTTCGAACGCGTTTTTGGTGAACGTAGGAAGTGCCACGTTTTCTGCAAAGTCACTCAAAATTGCCGGCCCGTAAAAACTGGATATGCCTGCTTTTAGGCACATTAAATGCGTGATGGTCGAATCGGAATAGCCGATAAAAATTTTAGGATTCTGTTGAATGATTGCAAAATCGATATACGGCAACATACGGATGCTGTCATTGCCACCAATGCAGGCGAAAATCGCTTTGATATCTGGGTTTTGGAAGGCGGCCATCAAGTCTGCGGCGCGCTTTTCAGGGTGGTGGTATATAAAATCAGAGCCGGCGAGCGTATGCGGCATTTCGATGACCTTTAAGCCAAAATGTTCTTGTAATCGTTTTTTGCCGACTTCATAGCGTCCGAGTAGTTCTGGGTCACCGGCAGCGCCAGATGATAAACTAATTGTTGCGACTGTATCTCCCTTTTTAAGCCGAGGGAGCTTTTGTAGGTTTAACATAAATTTCCCCTCCTTACTTTTTTTCTATTTTAGCATATTTCTGGTTGACAGGGGGCTTTGATTTCGGTACAATGATAAACCCTGATGGCTTCATTCAGGTAATAAAACTAGGGGGTATGACATGACACAAGAATACATCGAAATTAAAGGTGCTAGGGAAAATAATTTGAAAAATGTTTCTGTGAGAATTCCGAAACGTCAAATTACTATCTTCACAGGAGTCTCTGGTTCCGGGAAATCATCTATTGTTTTTGGAACCGTTGCCACAGAATCACAACGTCAGTTAAACGAAACGCACAGTGCTTTTGTTCGCGGCTTTTTACCAAAATATCGCGAGCCGGATACGGACGGCATTCGTGGTTTAGGTGCCTCTATTATTATTGATCAAAAACGGATTGGCGGTAACTCGCGCTCAACGCTCGGCACGATTACGGATATCAATCCTCTTTTTCGCGTTCTTTTTTCCAGAATTGGACAGCCAGAAGCTGGACCAGCAAGCTCATTTTCGTTTAATGATCCGTCAGGCATGTGCCCGGATTGTCAAGGCGTCGGTCGAAAAATTACGCTAAACTTAGAAAAGTTTCTTGATTACTCAAAATCATTAAATGAAGGAGCCATCCAATTTTCGAATTTCTCAGTTGGTTCGTGGTATTGGAACATTTATGCTTTATCTGGTTATTTTGACCTCGATAAAAAATTGGAAGATTATTCTGCGGAAGAAATGGAAAAATTACTAAATGGTAAGACAGAAAAGTTTGTACTTGAAACGGCAGGCGGCCCAATTAATTCAACTTATGAGGGTTTAATCCAAAAATTCGATCGCTTATATTTGAAAAAAGAAGGCGAAATGGGCGAGCGGACGAAAAAACAAGTCGATGCTTTTACAACCGAAGTGGCTTGTGATGCTTGTGGGGGCGCTAGACTTTCTAAAAAAGTGCTTGATTGTCGGATTAACGGCTTAAATATTGCGGATTATATGGCGATGCAACTTGATGAAGTGGTGGAGAATATCGCTAAAATTGATAATCCTTACGCGGAAGCGATGAAAGCGAGTATCGACGAGCGCGTGTCACATTTGATTGATATTGGTCTTGATTATGTCACACTTGACCGTGAAACGAGCACGCTTTCTGGCGGAGAATCACAACGCGTGAAAATGGTGCGTCATTTAAATAGTAGTTTAACGGATATGATTTACATTTTTGATGAACCAAGTATTGGGCTTCACCCGCGTGATGTCCACCGCTTAAACGAACTTTTGGAGAAGCTGCGCGATAAAGGGAACACCGTACTTGTCGTTGAGCATGATCCAGACGTCATTCGCATTGCGGATTACATCATTGATATTGGGCCAAAAGCCGGCAAACACGGCGGTGAAGTCACCTTCCACGGTACTTACGAGGAGCTTCTAAAAAGCGATACGCTCACCGGAAACTTCATGGGACACCACGAAAGTTTAAAAAGTGAAGTGCGAACCCCGCGAAGCTTTTTACCTGTGAAAAAAACCAACCTTCATAATGTGCGTGACCTTGACTTAGAAATTCCGACAGGCGTTTTGAACGTCATAACTGGGGTGGCGGGTTCTGGTAAGAGTACGATTATTAATGGGATTTTCAGAAAACAATATCCCGACGCAATTGTGATTGACCAATCCGCTGCTCATGCTAATTCCAGATCAAACCCCGCAACGTATTCGGGGATTATGGATAGCATTCGAAAACTATTCGGAACGGCGAATGATGTCAGTCCATCGCTTTTCAGCTACAATTCAAAAGGCGCCTGCCCAGAATGTAAAGGTCTCGGCTACATTGCGATGGATATGGCTTTCATGGATGCGATTCGCACACCTTGCGAAGCTTGTTCTGGCAAGCGTTTTAAAGAAGAAGTGTTGCAATACAAATTAAATGGACAAACGATTAGTGACTGCCTCGAAATGACGGTCACTGATGCGTTGCAGTTTTTTGAACTGAAAAAAATCACAAAGCAACTTCAGGCGATGGAGGACGTTGGAATTGGCTACTTGACACTTGGCCAAGCTTTAAGCACACTATCAGGTGGTGAGTGCCAGCGCTTGAAACTCGCGACAGAACTTCATAAAAAAGGCAGCGTCTATATTATGGACGAGCCAACGACAGGGCTTCACATGTCGGATACGAAGCATATTGTCGAAATCATGAACCGACTGGTCGATGCTGGCAACACAGTAATTGTTATCGAGCACAATCTCGATATTATTCGCCAAGCCGACTGGATTATCGATGTCGGCCCAGAAGGCGGAAGCAAAGGCGGAAGAATTCTTTTTGGAGGAAAACCAGCCGATTTGAAAGCCGTCCCAGATTCGATTACAGCAAAATTCATTTAACCCAAAATAGCGCGAAGCCAAAACTTCGCGCTATTTTTCTGTCGACCGGAGATAATGTGAAAAACCAAGGGGGCGACAGATTTTTGTGAAACTTTAGGGGAGAAGGGAAACGTGTAAATATGACTGATTTTGAGATGTGAAAATCACACCCAAAAACCAAATAATGAAAAGGTCGATAGAAATGCTCATTTGAGCTATTATAGGAGTAGGGCTGAAATAAGTAGCTGTTTTAATCTCTGTATTGTGAAATGTAAATCCCGTTTTCAGCAATTAATTAAGTATGCACTATAAAAGGTAATAAGTTACTTACTTTTAGTCTACACGCCACCCCCTCAAGCTCTGCTGCATCATAAAATTCAATTCCGTTCCTAAAATTGGTATAATCTAAATAGAGCGGGGATTCACTTGCTGCTTAACTTCCAACACGAAAGGACGAAGACTATGACAAAATATGAATGGCGCAAAGCTGAAAAGGGGCTTTATTTACCCAAAAATAAACCAATGAAACTCGATGTGCCGGCGATGAACTATATTACGATTACGGGAAAAGGGGATCCGAACGAAGGAGCTTTTAGCGAGCGTGTTGGGGCACTTTATGCGGCAGCTTATACGATTCGGATGCTTCCTAAAAAAGGCGTGACGCCGGACGGATATTTTGAATACACATTTTATCCGCTTGAAGGGGAATGGACGACGAGCCAGCGCGATAATGGTCCGCTTGACAAGAGCTTATTTGAGTATCGTATTATGATTCGCCAACCTGATTTTGTAACAGCTGCGCTATTTGAAGAATTGAAGCCGCGATTCGCTGAAAAAATTCCTGCGAAGCTTTTGGCCGAGCTGCGCTTTGAAACGATTGAGGAAGGGCCAAGCGTGCAGATGCTCCACAAAGGGCCTTACGACACAGAACCCGCTTCTTTTGAACAAATGGAGGAATTCTGTTTGGAAAATGATTGGGTGCGGCTGTCAAAGGACCATAAGGAAATTTATTTGTCAGATCCACGAAAAACAGCGCCTGAAAAAATGAAAACGGTGCTTCGTTTTAAAATTAAAAGTTAAACTGCAGTTTTTCGCTGCGGTTTTTTTGTGAAATTAGACAAATGCGGTTGGAAAAGGTATTCTTAAAGGGTGAAAACATTCTGTGAGGAGAATTTTTATGGAACCTTTAGTAAGCGTTATCGTTCCAGTTTATAATGTGGAAAACTATTTGGAGCGGTGTGCGGAAAGTATTTTTAAGCAAACGTACGCGCATTTAGAAATTATTTTTGTTGACGATGGCTCAACGGATAGTTCAGGTGCGATGCTAGAAACGTTTTCTGACCCTAGAATTCGCGTGATTACGCAAGAAAATGGTGGTCAGGCGGCGGCGCGCAATGCGGGGCTTGATCAGATGACAGGCGACTACGTCATCATGGTGGATAGCGACGACTATATAGCGCCGAATTTAGTCGAAAAATGTTTGAAAACGGTCACGCAAACAGAGGCGGACCTCGTGATGTTTACTTCTTATAATGTGAATCAAAGCGGCGACATGCAGTACATACCGCGGAATAGCGGGCATCTTTTGACAGATGCAGGAAGTGTCCCGTGGAATAAATTTTATACGGCTTCTTTATGGGAAAAGCTCCGTTTTCCGACCGGCTATTGGTATGAGGATCTCGGCGTGGTGCCAGCTGTCGTTTTGCGCGCTGAAAAGCCAGTGAAACTTGACGATGCGCTTTATTTTTACATAACGGACCGAGCGGATTCGCAGTCGAATTTGCAAAATGATACGAAATTTTTAGATGTCATTCCAATGCTTGAAAATGTCACAAACGAATTGAAAGCACTTGATATTTTCGAGGCATCCAAGGCGGAAGTGGAAACACTTTATATGGAACATTTAGTGTACCGGACTGTACTTCGGAAAATCATTTATTTGGAGGGGACAAAAAAGCGTAAAGAAGTGCTTAAAATTGTACGAGAAACGATGAACTCGCATTTTCCAAAGTGGGAGAAAAATGGGTACCGCTCTGGTAGCGGCTTGACCGCGAAGTTGAAATATTTGGCTGTTCGCCTGTATTTGCAAGGTTTTGTGCATTTAGGTGATTTAGTTTGGAAAGTACCGTTTGAAAAAAGAAGACAGCAAACGGGTTTTTAAAAGGAGAGAAAAATGAAGGTAAGTGTGATTATTCCGGCGTATAATGTCGGGGAGTATATTGAGGCGTGTTTGGATTCGGTGATGAATCAGTCTTATGAAAAGTTAGAAGTTATTGTAATTAATGATGGTTCGACGGATGACACGGGGGAAAAGTTGGCGCTTTTACAAGAGAAATATCCGACGATGCAAGTGATTACAAAAGAAAATGGCGGTTTATCTGCAGCGCGAAATGATGGCGTAAGGCTTGCGACTGGCGATTTTATTGCCTTTGTCGACAGCGATGATGTGATTGACCGCGACATGTATAAAAAAATGATGGCATCTGTAGAAATTTCCTGCGCGGATATCGTCACGATTGGCGTGGCACGTCTTGCGGGGGAAGATGTTTACCGCTCAGCATTGCATGAGCGTTTTATGCAAACGGATAAGTTTGATACGACGATTTTTGAAACACCAGAACTTTTATACGATACAACGAGCTGGAATAAAATTTATCGTGCTTCTTTTTGGAACGAGGCAAAACTGGAATTTCCAGTCGGTAAAACGTATGAAGATATTCCCGTTGTCATTCCCGCTTACTTAAAAGCCGAGCATGTCAACATCTTGAAAAATGTAGGCTATTACTGGCGTCACAGAGTTTCTGGCGATAAATCTATCACCCAGCAAAAAAATAACTTGCGCATGACACGCGACCGCTTAGATGCGCTACACGTTTGCGACGAGGCTTTTGCCACGATTCAAGACATCACACTGCGCTACAAAAAAGAGCAGAAATATCTTGAAATCGATCTTTTCTCAATGATTGAATGGCTTTTCTTAGTTAAAAAGGAGGATTACCGCACCGTTCAAAAATGGGTGTCCGACTACATGAAAGAAAGTCTCCAAACGAACGCAATTGAAACGCTCCCAAAAACTAAGCAAAAAATGTTCCGCCAACTTTTAAAAAACGCGCACCTGCGCTTCCGAATTGCAAGCCTGGAATGGTTCATGCTAAAGGCTATCAAACGTTTTACAGGAAAAAGCTCATAAAACTAATCTTTTGTTTCATATAAGTTTATCGCTAAAAAGGATGCTGTATGCGTCCTTTTTTTGTTGACAAAAAAACGTTTTGTAACTATAATGGTTACAAAGAGGTGAGGAAATGGCCATTTCAACACGTTTTAGTGTCGCTGTGCATATTTTGACACTCGTTTATTTAAATCGCGACAAACAAATTACGTCAGATTTTATTGCAGAAAGCGTTGGTACGAACCCAGTAGTCATTAGAAGAATTATGAGCCGCTTAAAAAAAGCCGGTTTACTACATTCAAAACCTGGTATTGGCGGCACCTATTTAGCGCGAGAACCGGATGATATGACTCTTTATGAAATTTATGAGGCAGCTTTAGGCTCGCAAACGATTTTTGACATCCATCAAAACCCTAATCCAAATTGTTTTGTCGGGGCAAATATTCAAGATACGTTAAATGAAACCTTTCAAACAGCTCAACAAAAAATGGAAAATGAGTTGAAACAAGTTACCTTAGCCAATATCATTGCCGAAATGACAACAAAGGCAAGCCAAAACTAAAGGCTTGCCCTAAAAATAAAACAAATTGTAACTAAGTCAGTTACGAAATAGGAGGAATACAAATGAAAGTAGCTATTATTGCAGCAAGTGGGAAAGCTGGAAACCAAATTTTAGAAGAAGCGGTGCGCCGCGGCATGGAAGTTACAGCAATTGTGCGGCATAAAGAAAAAATAACGAATCCAAATGTGCAAGTTTTAGAAAAAGATTTATTTGACTTAACTTTCGAAGATATTCAAGATCAAGATGTTGTCATTGATGCGTTCAATGCCCCGCATGGCCAAGAAGAGCTTCACCAAACATCATTAAAACATGTAACCTCGCTTTTAAAAGGAAAAACAAATCGTCTACTTGTCGTCGGTGGAGCAGGAAGTTTATATGTCGATGAAGCAGAATCGTTACGTTTAATGGACACACCCGATTTCCCCGTTGCCTTTTTACCAACTGCAAGCCATATGGGAAAAGCGCTCGATGCGCTAAAACAAGAAGCGGAAGTAAACTGGACTTATATGAGCCCATCAGCTTTCTTTAATCCAGAAGGAGCGGGAACAGGTACTTATATTTTAGGAGAAAATCAACTTTTAGTAGATGAAACGGGACAAAGTGAAGTGAGCTATGCAAACTTTGCAAAAGCGATGCTTGACGAAATTGAAGAACCAAAACATGTTAAAGAACGTTTCACCGTTCGAAATAAATAAAACGAGTTTCTTCTATATAATAGCTGTTGGCGAATTGCCGACAGCTTATTTTGCTTTTATCCTCTTTTTAAGAAAAGTTAAATTAGGCTAGAGGAGGATTGCATTTCGCTACAAATTGACGTATTGTGTAGACAGGGACTGGGAACAGAAAGGTGTGACACACAATTGCGGAAAAAAATGAAACGAAAAAAGAAGCGTCAGTTATTTATGACGTTAGGTATATTTATCGGCCTCATTCTAGTTGGTGTCATTGCGTCTTTTATACGGGAAGCTTATTTAGATTTAACAGCGCCAGAACCTGCTTTTAATACAAAAGAAGAGAAGTTTATCAATCAGCTTTCAAAGCATGCACAGGAAATTCAGAAAGAGCATCAAATTTTGACGAGCGTGACGCTTGCGCAGGCGATTTTAGAGTCGAACTGGGGTGAGAGCGAGCTTGCGAGTCAGGCGAATAATTTATTTGGTGTGAAAGGTAGGGCGGGGCAGCCAGTCGTGAACATGACGACAAAAGAGTTTTCAGACGGGCAATGGATTGAGATTCAAGCTAATTTCCGTAAATATGCCAATTGGAATGAATCGCTTGATGATCATGCAAATTTATTTTTGAATGGAACATCTTGGTCAAAAACGAAGTATCACGGCGTTCTTTCTGCCAAAACTTACCAAGCGGCTGCAGAGGAAATAATGAAAGCAGGCTACGCAACTGACCCAGACTATGCGAGTAAATTGGTGAGTATCGTTGAAAAATATGATTTGCATCTCTACGATAATATTCAAGATCAACTTTTGTCCAATAAGAAAATTTCGCAAGTAGCTGATGTAAGTACGAAAGAGCATGCAACGGTTTGGACGGTACCTTACGGGCTTGTTGGTGCGCAGAAAGTAGAAGATATTCAGTATTATAGTCGCGATCATTTACAACTTGTGCAAGTTGCACAGACAAGTAGCGGAAAATGGTATCAATTTGCTGTAGATGACAAAGTAATAGGTTGGATAAAAGCGGATTATGTTACTCTAAAATAGAAAAAAACAACGTAAAAGGGTCTAAAAAACTTGTCTTATTAGTAGGTTTTTAGACCTATATGTATCCTTTTTTTCACTACAAAAGAAAAATTTTTGAAGAAGTAAAGCACTTAACGCCTAAGTGTTTTATTTTTTTGTTATTTTTGTTACTTAAAAGAAATATATATTACATAAAAGTTTTGTTAGAATGAAATGGTTGCTAAGAAAGAACACACGTTTTGATAATTCAAAAAGACAAGGATGTGCAAAATTCATTATGCTACATATTGCAAAGAAGCACTTGCTTAAAGTGGGTTTAATCAGTTTATCAATTACTGTAATGGCTCTTCCTATGCAAGTAAAGGCTAATTCTAGCCTCGCTACTTCCTCGCAACAAGCGTTTATTAATGAGATTGCGCCGCATGCAGAGATCGTACAGAAGGAAAACGGGATTCTGGCAAGTATTACAATTTCTCAAGCTATTCTCGAATCAAATTGGGGGAAAAGCGAGCTTGCGCAAAAAGGGAAGAATTTATTCGGAATTAAAGGTTCCTACAATGGGAACTCCATTGTGATGGGGACAAGGGAACATAATGGTTCTTCTTATGTTGGAACAAGTGCAGGATTTAAAGCCTATCCAACATGGTTTGAATCATTAAATGACCACGCGACCTTATTTGTGAATGGTCCAAGCTGGAATAAAGATTTATACAGCAGTTTAATTAATCAAACGGATTATCGTCTTGCGGCTAAGGCGTTAGATCACACGGGTTATTCGACTGATCCAAACTATTCCAAAAAATTAATTGAGGTCATTGAAAAATTTAATTTAGATAAGTATGATGTGGCGAATGCCGCTTATGCAGAAAAAACATCTGATAAGATTTTTCATGCAGTAGGACAAGTTAAAGCTGGTAAAACAGTGGATATTTGGACCAATCCAGCAGGGACAAAAGATGCGGTATTAATTGCCAAACTTTCAAATGGTGTGAGCCCTAAAATTGAGATTAAACGCGAAGCTAAAATCGCGAACAATCAAATTTGGTATCAAGTAGAGCTTTCTGACTTTGTAAGTGGCTGGATTGAAAGTGATAAAGTCGAAGTATTATACAGTTCAGAAAGTCATTCGCCATTGCGATATAAAACGGTATTTTTATTTGATCATTCATCAAGTGAAACTGCACTCGCGTCAAATCAAATGTTAAATCCGTCAGAAATCGCCATGACATCTGAAAAAGAACGGCATTATCATGTTATTAGTATGATACCGCTATTAAGAAAAGAAACATTTGCAAACGCGCTATAAAAATTAAAAGCTGAAAATTAGGAAAACTACTTCACTCCTAATTTTCGGCTTTTGTGCTTTTCTCTGCGCCTTTTCCTTATTTTTCTGCTATAATACGGAATGGAAAGTATTGATGGAGGAGGGGTTTTTTTGGACGAGCAATTAAAGATGTTAAAAGACTTAACGGATGCAAAAGGCATTCCGGGAAATGAGCGTGAGGTTCGACGTGTGTTCGAACAATATATCTCACCTGTTGCTGATGAAATCACGCATGATGGATTAGGAAGTAGTATTGCGATTCAGAAAGGTTCAGAAGATGGACCAAAAATTATGATTACAGGACATCTGGATGAAGTCGGGTTTATGGTGACGCAAATTGATGCAAACGGCTTTATCAAGTTTCAACCAACAGGTGGCTGGGTGCCACACGTGATGCTTTCGCAAAAAGTAACCATTGTAACACGTGAGGGGGAAGAAATTGTCGGTGTCATTGGTTCAAAACCGCCTCATCTAATGACGGCTGCTGAACGTCAAAAATCATTTGATATTAAAGAGATGTTTATTGATGTTGGTGCGAAAGATAAAGCAGAGGCAGAAAGCTTTGGGATTACACCAGGCGACATGATTGTACCTGCTTTTGATTTTACAGTAATGAAAAATGAAAAATATCTTTTAGCTAAAGCTTGGGATAATCGGATTGGCTTAGCGATTGCGATTGAAGTTTTAAAAAATTTAAGAAAAGAGCAGCATGCGAATACAGTTTATGGTGTTGGTTCGGTTCAGGAGGAAGTTGGAACAAGAGGCGCGAAAACGTCTGCACATTTGATTCAACCGGATATTGGTTTTGCCGTTGATGTTGGCATTGCTGGTGATACACCGGGTATTAAACCGACTGAAGCACAAAGTAAAATGGGTGACGGACCACAAATTATCATCTATGATGCAACGCTTGTCAGCCATGCTGGTTTACGGAACTTTGTGACAGATGTTGCTGATGAACTCGGTATACCGTACCAATTTGAGGCTATTCCAGGTGGTGGTACTGATGCGGGGCCGATGCATTTAACAGGAAATGGTGTTCCTTCCTTGCCGATTACCATTGCAACGCGATATATTCATTCGCATTCTTCTATATTACATCGTGATGATTTTGATGCGGCAGTTAAACTTATTACAGAAGTTGTCAAACGGCTTGATGCAGACAAAGTAAAAGAAATAACGTATCAAAACTAAGTGATACAAAATGGACAAAAGGAAGGTAGCATGGCGTTTGGCTGAATATGGTCGTGAGTCTTTTGGACTATTAGCTTAAAAGAGTGCATACTTTGTTTATTTAGTAAAACCACTTTTATGTTACGAGAATGTTACGAGGAGCGTTATATGGATACAATACGGTCGACGAAAAACGAACGCGTTAAAAATTGGAAGAAATTGTTTACGACTAAGGGGCGACAAAAGTCGGGTACGTACATGGTGGAAGGATTTCATTTGGTAGAGGAAGCGCTACGGCAAGATGGGCTTGTACGGGAGTTGATCCTATCGGAGGAAGTTTATTCGCCACTTGAATTGCCAGAGGACATTGAAACGTTTTATGTGTCAAAAGAGGTGAGTCATTTTCTTAGTGAAACTAAAACGGAGCAAGGAATCTTTGCTGTCATTAACATGACGGAGGCGGACATTCTCCTTTTATACGGGAAAAAGCTTTTATTAGTGGACCGTGTGCAGGATCCAGGAAATGTGGGGACGCTTATTCGGACGGCGGATGCTGCGGGGTATGATGCGGTTGTGCTTGGAAGAGGAAGTGCGGATTTATATAATCCAAAAGTGATTCGTAGTGCGCAAGGGAGCCATTTTCATATTCCGGTTATTCAAGCGCCTTTACTCGAATGGATTGGTCGCTTGGAAGAGGAAGGGGTCCCAGTTTTTGGCGCTTTCCTCGATGAACAGGCAAAAGTTTACGACACCATTCCACGTCAAGAAACACTAGCTCTTATTGTTGGAAATGAGGGTAGCGGTATTTCAAATGATGTCGCGGAACGTATTCATGAGAAAGTATACATTCCGATTTTCGGACAAAGTGAGTCCTTAAACGTGGCCATTGCGGCGGGGATTTTAATGTATCATTTCCGGAAATAATGCCAAATAGACGTGCCCAATTAAATTTAGTTGGGCACGTCTATTTTTGTTTCGCTAATGAGAACTGGGGAGAGTGCATTTTTGACGCTCTTGATGTAGTTGTTTGCTGCGCCCCAATCGAAATTGAAGATTAAATTGTCCGAACTTCCAGTTGAAATGGCTGTCACTTCTGAATCGCCATGGAAATTATGAATCGTAATAAAAAGGGCAGCACGATTACTTGCCCGAAAAAAGTATCTTTCATAAGCTAGAGTGGCAAGTTTTTTTCCGTCACCAAATGTGCGGATTTCATCAAAAATGGGAGTGCTTGTGGATTGCGAAAGTTTAATCATATCCATAGTTTCTTCGACAGAGCTTTTAACAACATAGCGATGACTTGGCATATGCGTTCATCCTTTCACCTTGATTACTTTTATTGTATGCCCAAAAATCATTTTTTTCAATGTTGAAGTAAAACTTACTAAAAATAAGTAAATTGATATTAATTAGTTACTTTCTGAACGGTTTTGTGTTACAATATGTGAGAGGTGAGAGTTATGAATGAAGCACATAAAGTTTGTCCGAAATTTGAGTCTGCGTTCCAACTTCTTGGTAAACGCTGGACAGGACTAATCATCAATGTCTTGCTTACTGGTCCGAAGCGCTTTAAACAAGTAGCAGGTGAGATTCCACAAATGAGCGATCGTGTTCTTGCAGAACGCTTAAAAGAACTGGAAGAAATGGAAATCGTGACGCGTCACGTTTATCCTGAAACCCCTGTTCGGATTGAATATGATTTAACAGATAAAGGTCGAGATCTTAAAGAAGTCATGGAACAAGTCCAGTGCTGGGCAGATAAGTGGATTGCACTTGAGAAAGTGGAAAGCTAATGCGATAATGAAAGACGTAACGATGGTTATGTCTCAGAGTGATGACAAACGGCCATCTTCGTCGTTAAAACCTCCGTCCCGCTCCTCACGTACTCAAGTACGCTCCGGTGCGGTACTCGGTTTTGCCTAGAATCTCGCCATTTGTCATCGCTCTGATTTTGTGTGGTGCGTTTTGTTTTGTGTTTTCTACAAGCCTAAGACGTAACGATGGTTATGTCTTTTATTTTGGTTAAAAAAGGAGAAAGAAAATGAGAAGAGGGATTTTCTTTGCGTTGTCGGCAATTTTGGTTCTGATACTCGTCGCCTGTTCGGACGGCGAAACAACAACGAAAAGTGCGGATACAATTTCGGTTTCGCTACATGTGACTCGAAATAATGGACAGGGCGAAGTGGGCGCAAAAAAGGTGAAGGTGGCATCTGGCAGTACCGTGTATGAGGCTATGAACAAGAACTTTAAACTAAAAGATACAGATGGTTTTATTACGAGTATCGAGGGCATTTCACAAGACGAGTCGAAAGGGCTTTACTGGATGTACGAGGTGAACGGGGAGATGGCGGCTAAAGGTGCCAAGGAACTGAAACTTAAAAATGGTGACGAAGTGAGTTTTGATTTGCATGAAGCTAAATAATGAGTTTGAGAAATTGCGGCTTACAAATGTTAAAGTGATTACGCTAATGGCGATTTTAGTGGCGCTTACGGTTTCGGGGCGGCTTTTATTTGCTTTTATTCCTAATGTTCAACCGGTGACGACGCTTGTCATTTTGGTGACGCTTTTAACTGGCTTTCGCTACGGTGCGATTTTTGCGACGCTTGTTATGCTTAGCTCTAACTTGATTTTAGGTATGGGCATATGGACGATTGGGCAAATTGCTGGTTATCTTTGCATCGCGGCTTTGACGGCTTTTGTTATTCGTCCGCGGTTTGACAAAATGCCGTTTTGGTTGATGATTTTATACGCTTCGTTTACAGGTTTTTTGTACGGTTTTATTCAGGCGTTATTCATTGCACCGCTTTATGGTTTTCATTATTTTCTCGTTTATTATGTTGCGGGCTTGTCGTTTGATTTCCTTCATGCGCTTGGGAATGCGGCGTTTTACGCGGTTCTTGCGCCAGTCCTTTTGCCGCTACTTGATAAGTGGCTTATAAAATATACTTGAATTCATGCTAAGTTCCCTCTATAATAGAAAGTAATTAAATAAGACAAAGACAATGACGGAGACAAGTAGCTTTGTTTTACTGGACAGGGAGAAATGGTCAAAGACTGAAAGCCATTTCGCATGTAAGCATAGTGAAAATTTCAGCTCCACGAGTCGCTGCCGGGATTAAATTTGAAAGGCAGATCGGTGTTTAAGCCGTTATTCAAATGAAGGTGGAAATGTTTTGGCATTTCTATTAGGGTGGTACCGCGAGCAAAATCTCGTCCCTTTGTGGATAGAGGTTTTTTATTTTTGTCTAAAAACGAAAAGGAGTGTTTTTAAATGCTGGAACAACTGCAAGCTTTGGAAAAAGAAGCCGTTTTGGCTGTAAGTGCGGCGGCTGATTTGAAAGAATTAAATGAGCTGCGCGTCAAATATCTCGGTAAAAAAGGACCGATGACTGAAATCATGAAACAAATGGGAAAGCTGTCAAATGAAGAGCGCCCGCTTGTTGGGGCGAAAGCCAATGAAGTGCGCACAGCAATTAGCGAGAAAATTCAAGTGAAACAAACACTTCTAGAAGAGGCGGCGCAAGCTGTGCAACTTGAAAATGAAACGATTGATGTGACGCTTCCAGGTACAAAAGTGTCGCTTGGCAAAGCGCATTTGCTTTCGCAAGTTATTCGCGAGCTGGAAGATATGTTTATTGGCATGGGCTATAAAATTGCCGAAGGGCCAGAAGTTGAACTCGATTATTACAATTTCGAAGCGCTGAATCTTCCGAAAGGGCACCCGGCGCGTGATATGCAAGATAGTTTTTACATTACGGAGAATACGCTTTTGCGGACACAAACGTCGCCCGTTCAAGCGCGGACGATGGAAAAACATGATTTTAAAAATGGACCCATCAAAATTATTTGCCCAGGAAAAGTTTACCGTCGCGATAACGACGACGCCACGCATTCGCACCAGTTTACTCAAATCGAAGGGCTTGTTGTAGGGGAAAAAATTACGTTTTCGGACTTAAAAGGAACGCTGACGATTTTGGCTAAACGAATGTTTGGTGAGGAACGCGAAATTCGTTTGCGCCCAAGCTTCTTCCCGTTCACAGAACCGTCTGTTGAGATGGATATTTCCTGTTTTGCGTGCGGTGGTGAGGGTTGTCGTGTTTGTAAGGGCACGGGTTGGATTGAAATTTTAGGCGCTGGTATGGTACACCCGCGCGTCTTGGAAATGTCTGGCATTGATTCGACACGCTACAGCGGTTTTGCATTTGGGCTTGGTCCTGAACGTGTGGCGATGTTGAAATACGCGGTGGACGATATTCGCCATCTTTATACGAACGATTTACGGTTTACGAATCAATTTGTTGCGAAGGAAATGGGGGAATAAAAATGCTAGTTTCTTATAATTGGGTGAAGGAATTTTTCCCGAATTTAACTTTAAATGCGGCTGATTTGGCGGAGGCGATTACACGTACCGGCATTGAAATTGAAGGCGTTGACTATTTAGATGCGGATCTAAAAAATATTGTTGTTGGGGAAGTTAAAACGTGTGAGAAGCATCCGAGTGCGGATAAGCTAAATAAAACGACTGTTTTAGTGGACGGCGGCGAAACGGTGCAAATCATTTGCGGGGCGCCGAATGTGGCAGCTGGTCAGAAAGTTGTTGTGGCACGTGTTGGGGCGCGCTTACCAGGCGGGCTGAAAATTAAACGCGCGAAGCTTCGCGGTGAAGTTTCGGAAGGTATGATTTGTTCGCTGCAAGAATTGGGCTTTGAGAATAGTGTTGTCCCTAAAGCTTATCAAGACGGCATTTTTGTTTTGCCTGATGATGTGGTTGTTGGGGCTAACGCGGTGGAACTTCTCGGCTTAAATGACGCGATTCTTGATATGGCGATTACGCCAAATCGGGCCGACGCTTTAAGCATGACAGGGGTAGCGCATGAAATCGGTGCGATTGTGCACGAGAAACCGGCGCTTCCGGAACAACCTGATGTGTCTGAAACGGGTTCGATTGAAGGACGCATTTCAGTTGCGATTCAAGATGCGCAAACGACGCCTTATTATGCAGTGCGAATGGTGGAAGATATCGAAATTAAAGATTCGCCACTTTGGCTTCAAGTAATGCTTATGAAAGCCGGGATTCGCCCACATAGCAACGTTGTCGATGTCACAAACTATATTAATTTGCTTTACGGGCAACCGTTACATGCTTTTGATTATGAGAAAATCGGGAGTAGTGAAATTGTCGTGCGTCTAGCGACTCCGGGCGAGGAAATCACGACGCTTGATGGGCAAAAAAGAACTCTAAATGATGGGCATACGGTCATTACGAATGGAAAAGAGCCAATTGCAATTGCCGGCATTATGGGCGGTGAGAGTTCAGAAGTGTCCAGTGTGACAAAGACCGTTTTACTAGAAGGTGCGATTTTTGCAAGTGAGTATATTGGTCAAGCGTCACGCGAACTAGGCATTCGTACGGAAGCGAGTATTCGTTACGACAAGGGGAGCGACGCGTTCAAGGTGGAACAGGCTCTTGCGCATGGCGCCGCATTAATTGCGCTTCTTAGCGGTGGGAAGATGCTTGCTGGTTCTGTCGAGGAAGACAACCGGGATGCGTACAAAAATGTTGTGACAACCACACTGACACGTGTGAATCGCTTGCTAGGTACGGCCATTTCAAGCGAGGAAGTCGAAGTTATTTTTGATCGTCTAGGATTTGAAGCGACGATTTTAGCTGATCAAATTGAAGTGCGCGTGCCGTCACGCCGCTGGGATATTACCATTGAGGCGGATATTTTGGAAGAAATCGCACGAATTTACGGCTATGATAAAATTCCTGTGACGCTACCAGAAACGGCGACGGCAGGTGGCTTAACGCCAGCTCAAACGCTGAAGCGCGAACTGCATGACGCACTCCAGGGGGCCGGCTTAAATCAAGCGCTCACCTATTCTTTAACTTCAGAGAAAGAGGCTACAAGGCTCGCTTTATCTAAAGAAAGGGTTGTGAGTCTTGCGATGCCGATGAGTGAGGAGCGGAGTAAGCTTAGAACGAGCATTATTCCAGGGCTTCTGCACGCGGCTAGCTATAATGTAGCCCGCAAAAATACAGATGTGGCATTTTATGAAGTGGGAAGTGTGTTTTATGGCACGGAAGGCGACGCGCTACCGGTCGAGGAAGAGCACCTCGCTGGCCTTATGACGGGGAACCGTGTGCTTCCTGACTGGCAAAAAGAAACAAAAACAGTCGATTTCTTTGTGCTAAAAGGCATACTGGAAATGTTGCACGAGCGTTTAGGTCTACAAGCGCCATTTCGTTTTGAGAAGTTGGTCAAAGAAGATATGCACCCAGGGCGCACAGCGCAAGTATTTTTAGGCGATGCGTCCATCGGCTTTATCGGCCAAGTTCATCCGGCGCTTCAAAAAGAATATGATCTAAAAGAAACATACGTATTTGAGTTAAACCTACAAGCAATTGTTGCCGCGGAGAAGAAGACGGTTGTTTACCAAACGATTCCGCGCTACCCTGAAATGACGCGCGATGTGGCGCTACTTGTTTCAAAAGACACGACACAAAGTGCCATTTTAGATGTGATTCAGGAAAATGGTGGTAAATTGCTTCACGCCGTGCAATTATTCGATATTTTCGAAGGCGAAAGTATTGGCGAAGGCAAAAAATCAATGGCGTATACGCTAACTTATTTGGATCCAGAACGAACACTTGTCGAGGAGGAAGTTACGGCAGTCAATCAAAAAGTGATGGCGGCTCTGACAGAAAAACTAGGCGCGGTTATTCGT
The DNA here is from genome assembly GCF_900186125.1 of Listeria goaensis. Classification (GTDB taxonomy): domain Bacteria; phylum Bacillota; class Bacilli; order Lactobacillales; family Listeriaceae; genus Listeria; species Listeria goaensis. The sequence continues at coordinate 248,954 of NZ_FYBQ01000001.1, forward strand.
TAAACATGAAAAGTTGCAGGAAGTTTTCCTGCAACTTTTTTGTATGAAATTTCACATTGTTCGGCTATAATAGAACAAGGAACTTCAAAAGAAATGAGGATAGAATATGGCATTTGTGGAGCTAAAAGATGTGTATAAGCGTTATGAAATGGGGGAAACGACGGTTGTCGCGAACGATGGCATTAATTTTCAAATTCAAAAAGGTGAATTTGTCATTATTGTTGGGCCATCAGGCGCGGGGAAATCGACGGTTTTAAATATACTAGGCGGTATGGATTCGGCAGACGAGGGGGCCATCATTGTGGACGGGACGGACATTGGCGCATACTCGGCGAAGAAATTGACGGGTTACCGAAGAACGGACGTCGGTTTTGTTTTCCAGTTTTACAATTTGGTGCCAAACTTAACGGCAAAGGAAAATGTGGAGCTTGCGGCGCAAATTGTACCCGATGCTTTAGACGCAGAAAAGGTTTTAAATGATGTTGGCTTGGCGCATCGTTTGGACAATTTTCCAGCACAGCTTTCTGGTGGTGAGCAGCAGCGTGTGGCGATTGCGCGTGCGCTTGCGAAGGCGCCAAAACTACTTTTATGCGATGAGCCGACGGGGGCGCTCGATTATGAAACAGGAAAATCGGTGTTAAAACTTTTACAAGATACGTGTCGTGAAACGAAAACGACGGTCATTGTCATTACGCATAACTCTGCGATAACGCCAATTGCTGACCGCGTTATTGAAATTAATAATGCGAAGGTGCGGGATATTCGAGAAAACAAAAATCCAGTATCGATTGACAGCATAGAGTGGTAGAGGAGGATTTTTGTGAATAAAAAAGCTTTATGGAAAGATATTTGGCGCGAAGTTTGGCAGACGAAAAGTCGCTTCTTCTCGATTTTAGCTTTAATTATGCTCGGCGTTGCTTTTTTCGCAGGTTTAAAAGCGACGGGTCCCAATATGTTATTAACGGCGAATCAATATTATACGGATTACGGTTTGACTGATAACGTCGTGCAATCGACTTATGGATTAGACGAAACGGACGAAGCGGCACTAAAAAAAACGCCGGGCGTGAAACGCGTTGAAATGCAATATACGGCTGACTTGCTCTTAAAGCAAAATAAAGCGGTCATGCGCTTATATTCTTACACGGAAACGCAAAAAGTAAACCAATATCAAGTTGAATCTGGTCACCTCCCCGAAGAGTCAGGAGAAGTCGCACTTGACGCCACGGAGGCGATGAAAAAAGACTTTAAAATCGGAGACAAGGTCACTTTTGTTAAAAATAATGGCGCCAAGCCGAGCGATACGCTGAAGCGTGATACATACACTGTGGTCGGTTTTGTGAACAGTCCGATGTTCATTGAAACGAACGGTCGCGGGACGAGTTCCATTGGAAAAGGAAAAACAGATGCGATTGCTGTTGTGCCAAAGCAAGATTTCGATATGTCGGTCTATACGCAAGCCAATTTGACATTTACGAATACGGCAGGCGAAGCGGCTTTTTCAGATGCTTACAATGAGGCGGCGGACGCAAATGAAAAGCAAATTGAAAAAGTCCTCGACAAGCAAGCGGATAAAAGGTTCGCCAAAATTCAAAATGACGCAAAAGCTAAAATTGCTGACGGCGAACAGAAATGGCAAGATGGCCGTGCTGAACTGGCGGAAAACCAAGCCAAATTAGATGCGGCGAAGCAGGAACTGGATAGTGGCTTTGCGAAATATAAGACTTCGAAGGCAGAATTTGATGCGCAGATGCAAACGAGCGAGGCCGAACTCGCGACAGGGCGCGAAAAATTGCGTGTCGCACAGCAAAACATGACGGACGCGAAGGCAAAAATTGCAACGGGTGAGCAGGAAATCAAACAGGCGAAAGAGCAATTGGCAGCCGGAAGAGCCGATTTAGACGCGGCACAAGCCGAACTTGATGCGAAACGTGCGGCGCTTGTTCAAATGGAAGGGGCGGCAAATGAAGCGGCGAAGGCACAGCTTGAAGCGGCAAATCAAAAACTGGCGGCGGAGCGTGCAAAATTAGATGCGGCAGAAAAAACGCTTGCGACGAAGCAGGCTGAACTAGATGCGGCGAAAGCAAAACTGGTGGCTGGTGAAAAGGAATATGCAGCAGGTGTCGCTGAATTAAACGCGGGCGAGGAAAAACTTCGTTCTGGCCGTTCAAAGGGTGAACGTGAACTAAATGCGGCGCTTGCCAAATTGAATGCTGGTCAAGCTGCATATGAGGCAAACTTGGCGACGTTTAATACGGAAAAGAAAAAAGCGGAAGCTGAACTGGCTGATGCGGAACAAGACTTGCAAATTGCGAAGGAAAAACTGGCGGATATGGAAAAACCGAAATATTACGTGCTAGACCGTTCGAGTTACCCGGGATACAATGAGTATAACGAAAATACGGAGCGCCTCACGTCACTTTCGACGGCCTTTCCAGCTTTCTTCTTCTTAATTGCAGCACTTGTTTGTTTGACGACCATGACGCGCATGGTGGAAGAACAGCGAACGTTTATCGGTACTTACAAAGCGCTCGGCTACAACAACACGGATATTATGAAGAAGTTTTTAGTTTACGGATCGCTTGCTAGTTTGGTGGGAACTGTTCTTGGGCTCCTCGTTGGTTTTCAACTGTTCCCAAATGTCATTTTCAATGCATACGGGACGATGTATAAAATGCCACCAATTGAAATCGCCTTTTATCCAAGCTACAGCATTATTGGGCTTATTGTGGCGCTCGTCTGTACGACTGTAACGGCGTTTGTAGCTTGCTACGCAGAACTAAAAGCAAGTGCGGCAACACTAATGCGACCGAAAGCACCTAAAAAAGGGAAGCGCATTTTACTTGAGCGAGTCACACCGATATGGAAGCGAATGCGTTTTTCTGACAAAGTAACCGCACGCAATATTTTCCGCTATAAACAGCGTATGCTAATGACGGTTATTGGGGTTGCGGGGTGTACAGCGCTGATTCTAACTGGTTTTGGTTTGCGCGATTCGATTAGCGATATTGCAACGCTCCAATATGGTAATATTATGAAATATGATGCACTTGTTTCGCGCGATACTACTGCAACGAAAACGCAAAATACAGAATATGAGAAATTGATGCAAGATATTAATATTACCGCACGCAAATCGGCTTCGCTAAATGCAATGGACGCGATTCAAAAAGGGAAAAATCAAAGCGTTAACGTGACCGCATTTGAGTCGACAGCTGACTTAAACGACTTTATTGTATTACGTGACCGGAAAACTCACGCCGCTGTGCCACTTTCAAATAATGGCGTCGTCATCACCGAGAAACTCGCCGATTTATTTGATTTACAAGCAGGTGATGCGCTAACCGTGCGGGATGCGAATAACGAAGAGCACCAGCTAAAAGTGACGGGAATTGCCGAAAACTACGCCGGGCACTACGCTTATATGACGAAATCCTACTACACGAAAATCTTTCATGAGGCACCAAAATATAACACTGATTTACTAAATCTCAAAGATACCTCACAAAAAACCGAGAATCGTTTTGCAGAAAAACTCATTGATGACGGGGCTGCTCTTCAAGTCACCTATTCAAACACGATTAGTTCGCTGTTGACAGATACACTGGATAGCTTAAATGTCGTGATGATTGTATTAATTGTTTCGGCGGCTATTTTAGCCTTTATTGTGCTTTACAATTTGACGAATATAAATGTTTCCGAACGAATCCGTGAATTATCAACGATTAAAGTGCTAGGCTTCTATCCAAAAGAAGTGACGCTGTACGTGTACCGTGAGAATATTATTTTAAGTATGATGGGAATTTTAGGCGGATTTGTGTTAGGATTTTTCCTGCACCAGTATGTGATTACAACGGCGGAAATTGATAACATGATGTTTAGTCCAATGATTAGATGGCCAAGCTATTTATACTCAGCCATCTTGACCCTTGTTTTTTCCACGATTGTGATGCTCGTCATGCATGTTAAACTTAAACGGATTGATATGATTGAAGCGCTGAAATCAGTGGAATAAAGAGTAGCTACGTCTAAAAAGACGTGGCTATTCTTTTTGTTTTACTTTTTCAAGTGAGTAGCGTATATTAAATTTAGTTCAGGGGGTGAATCATTATGAATGAGAAGCAAATTAATCGTTTTGTAAACAGCTACATGCGCACATATATTTTTGCTTTTAAAGAAGTGAATCAAGCCATTGAAAATGTTCAATTTGAGCAGAAAAAGATTTCGGTCGAACAGTTTTTTTTGTTACGCGAGCTAACGCAAAATGGGAGCATGAGTGCAACAGAGCTCTCGAATTCATTGAACGTAAACAAAAGTGCGATTTCTGCTAAAATTCACAATTTGGAAGAAAAAGGCTTACTAGTGCGTACTGAAAATCCTACCGATAGACGTGCAATTATGCTTCATATTTCAGAAAGTGGGAATAGTATTTTTAAACTGTGCGAAATGGAAATGAAAAATCTTGTTCATAAATGGTTGCAACAACTTGGCGATGAAGATGCGGATTTGTTTATGAATTTATATGATAAAGTCATGGATTCGGTTGTGGAGACGCACGCAAGAGGAGGAAATAAAGTATGATGAATTGGGTCATGAAACTAAGGTGGGGAATCTTGGTAGCATGGATTGCAGCAGCGGCAGTCCTGATGTTAGTCGCACCAAGCATGCCTGATCTTGTTCGCGAAAAAGGGGAATTAAAGTTGCCGGACGGCTATCCATCAACTATGGCAACAGACCTCCAGAAAAAACATAATCCAGATAGTAAAGGTGAAGCTTACATCGCGGTTTATACGTCTGACACAAAACTTACGAACAAAGACTTTGACAATATTGAAAAATCACTGGATTCGATTAAAAAGGATAAAGAACAACTACACGTCACGGAAGTACTCGATAGCTTTGACACGCCTGAATTGAAGGATCAGTTTTTATCGAAGGATGGCAAGACGCTTGTCGCGAGTTTGACGGTCGACGCAGGCGACACACCGGTAAAAGAAATTCGTGCTGATTTAGACAAAAAAATGAATGTTCAAGGTGTTGACACGTATTTAACGGGTAACGCGCTCATTCAAGAGGACGTTGTGCAAGGCTCAGAGGACGGTTTACATAAAACAGAAGGCATTACGGTAGCGTTCATTCTCGTTGTGCTATTTCTTGTGTTCCGTTCGGTCATCGCACCGTTTATCCCACTTGTCACGGTTGGGATTAGTTATTTAGCGGCGCAAAGTATTGTCGCGTTTCTTGTGCAATATTTAAACTTCCCGGTTTCCACCTACACACAAATTTTCATGGTTTGTATCATGTTTGGCATCGGGACCGACTATTGTATTTTACTGATGAGTCGGTTTAAAGAGGAGGTTGGCAGTGGGCTTTCTGTGCGCGAAGCTGTGATAGAAACTTATCGTACAGCTGGGCGAACAGTCATTTATAGTGCAATCGCAGTCCTTGTCGCATTTCTTTCGCTTTATTTTGTACAATTCGACTTATACCGCTCTGCAGTTGCAGTCGGTGTAGGCATCGTGGTGCTCATGCTTTCGATTTACACGCTAGTACCATTTTTCATGGCAACACTCGGTCGGCATCTTTTCTGGCCGCTCAGTAAAAATATTGCGCATAAAGAAAATAAATTGTGGGGCGCTGCTGGAACACTCGCTTTCCTACGTCCGTTTGTTGCGCTCCTCATCGTTGGGCTCATTACGATACCGCCAATTATTTTGCATACGGGTGAAGAAAGCTTTAACTCACTCGATGAAATTAGTGATAAATATCCATCGAAAAAAGGTTTTGAAATCGTATCAGATAGCTTCGGGGCAGGTCAAGTAGCGCCAACACAAGTTTATCTTGAAAATGACGACAACATGAAAACGAGCGAATATATCGCACTGATTGAAAACATCTCGGCAGACCTTGCAAATTTAAAAGGAGTCGACATGGTGATGAGCGCCTCACGGCCAGCTGGAAAACGGCTTGATGATTTATATGTAAAAAATCAGGCTGACGCACTAAATCAAGGTGTCGGTAAAGCGAACAGTGGCGTTGGTGAAATTAAAAACGGACTTGATGAGGCGAACTCCGAAATAAGTAAATCGGGGCCGGCATTAAATTCAGCCATTTCAGGCGTTGATGCGCTTCAGTCGGGGACAAGCGAAACAAAGTCGGGCGTTTCACAGCTTGAAGCGGCTCTAAAACAAATTCAAACAGGGATTGAAAGCGGCGCAAGTGGAGCTGGCGAACTAGAAGAGGGCGTTAAAACGGCTCGTGCAGAGCTCACCAAACTGCAAAATGGGCAAACGCAGCTTTTAGACGGCTACAAGGAAGTTCAGGCGAATTTGCAGAAAATCTCCAATCAGCTTTCTAGCATGCAAAATGCGGACGGATCTGCGATTGATACTTCTGCGCTTACCAATCAAATTAAAAAAGTAGGGGCTTCACTTCAAACGTTTGCAGCGGCGCATCCGCAGGCGGCTCAAAATCCGGAGTTTAATCAACTAGTTCAAGATGTAAAGGGACTAGAAACGGCTGGAACACAGTTTAAATCGGAAATTGGCAAGCAGATGGCGCAAATTAAAACGCAAATGGAACAATTGAATGCGGGCATTGCTGCACTATCAGATGCGATGCAGCAACTGAATGCACAGTCGGAGCAAATTTCAAGCGGGCTTAGCCAGTTTAACACTGGTTTAGCGGCGATTGAAACGGGCTTGTCCAGCCTCGAATCTGGTTTGAATCAAGCGGCAGCAGGGCAAAAACAAGTTGTGAGTCAGATGCCGCAAATCGAATCAGCGCTCACCCAAATTGAACAGGGCCAAGGAAGCTTGAAAGACGGTTTTTCCAAAATGAGTGGGCAAATTGGTCAACTTTCGACAGGACTACAAGCAAGCGTTGACGGGCTGGGACAAGTTCAAGACGGGCTCACGAGTGCGAGCGGTTTAGTCGGAGAGTGGGCGAAGGCGCCGTACTCCGAGTCTGGTGTGTTTGTGCCAGATGCGCTTCTTCAGGATGAAACGTATAATAAGGCGCTCAGCCAATATATTTCAAGCGACGGGAAGCTTGCGACGATTAATGTCGTGTTAACGAAAAACCCGTATTCCAATGCGGCGATGAATTCCATCGATGACATTAACGCGCAATTAGATGCAAGCTTAAAAGGCACAAAACTGGAAAACGCGAATGTTGGTATCGGTGGTATGACAAGTACAAACTACGATACGCGTGATATGTCCACATCGGATTATCACTTAGTCGTCATCTTAGTTCTCGTCAGTGTCTTTGTGACATTAGTCATCTTACTTCGTTCGCTTGTGATGCCACTCTACCTTGTTGGCTCTATTGTGCTAACATATTATGCGGCGCTTGGCTTTGCGGAAATTATTTTCACAAGGATTTTGGATTACAGCGGGCTAACGTGGGCGACGCCGTTCTTCGGGTTTGTTGTACTCGTTGCACTCGGAATCGATTATTCCATCTTCCTCATGAGCCGTTTTAACGAATATACAGGCATGGCAATTAAGGATCGAATGATTTTGACGATGAAAAATATGGGCGGCGTTATTTTCTCTGCGGTTCTCATTCTAGGCGGAACTTTTGCGGCGATGATGCCAGCTGGCGTGCTTTCGCTTCTTGAAATTGCGACAGTCGTCTTAATCGGCCTTATCCTATACGCCTTTGTCGTCTTACCACTATTTGTTCCAGTCATGGTCAAACTATTTGGCAGAAGCAATTGGTGGCCGTTCGTTCCAACAAAAGGTGAACGACACGAAGAACGTTAAGCAACAGCAAAAATCAAGCGAAGCCGTGTTAAAATGGCATTTTCGCTTGATTTTTGCTTTTTAATTTGGCATCAGTTCCATATTTTCGCTATAATAAAATTATGAAACAGACAGATGGAGGCACAAAACATGATTCAACTTGGAAATGATTGGGACGAACTTTTAGCAGCAGAATTTGAAAAAGACTATTACTTGAAACTTCGTGAATTTTTAAAATATGAGTATGGTTCGCGGCAAATCTATCCGGATATGTATTCGATTTTTAATGCGCTGAAATATACATCGTACGCTGATACCAAAGTCGTTATTTTAGGACAAGACCCGTATCACGGAGCAAATCAAGCGCATGGACTTTCGTTTTCCGTGCAAAAAGGAATTCAGGCTCCGCCGTCTTTGCAAAATATTTATTTAGAGTTGCAACAGGATTTAGGTTGTGCGCTTCCGAATAATGGCTATTTAAAACCGTGGACAGACCAAGGCGTATTGCTACTAAATACCGTGTTAACTGTTCAGGCAGGGCGCGCGAATTCGCATCATAATCGTGGTTGGGAAGGGCTGACAGATAAAATTATTGCGCTTTTAAACGAAAAAGAAGAGCCCGTCGTGTTTATATTGTGGGGCAAAAATGCCAAACAAAAACAAGCCGTGCTCACGAATCCCAATCACCTCACGTTAACCAGTTCCCACCCAAGCCCGTATTCCGCAAACTACGGATTCTTTGGGTCTAAACCGTTTTCCAAGACGAACATGTACCTCACCCAAAATGGTGTAACGCCAATAAACTGGCAAATTCCGAACTTATAAAAAATCCCCGAACAAAAAACTGTTCGGGGATTCGCTTATAATCGTGCCAAACGCTTTGCTTTTTCCGTGTTGGCAAAATGTTTTTTCGTATATTTTTCCAAAGTAGCTTCTCCGTAGGTTTTGATAATTTGAGCGGCAACTTGGTCGACTTTTGCGCCAGCACCTTTTGTGAGCGGCATGTGAAGTTCTTGCTCCATTTCTGAAAAGGCTTCAACAAACTTATAGCGCGCAATGATGGAAGCGGCCGCAACCGATAAATGAAGTCCTTCTGCCTTGGTGGCAAAATAAACATGTTCGCGAACAACATCACTTTCTTTAGCTAAATAACGATAATAGGTGTTCTTTTCCGCGAATTGATCGATTAAAATCGCTTCTGGTTGGGCAGGCCACATACGTCGTAAAACATTGCCGAGTGCGCGGTTATGGAGCATTGCTTTCATTTGTCCTTGATTCATTCCCGCATCGACAAGTTCATTGTATTTGGGATTTGGACAAAGCAAAACGCTGTGCGGAATAATCGGCATAATTTTTTCAGCAATGCGGCAAATTTCAGGATCTTTCATCGCTTTGGAATCTTTGACGCCAAGCGAAGTGAGTAGCGGCATTTGTTCTTTCGCGACATAAGCGGCACAAACGGTAATCGGACCGAAAAAGTCACCCGTGCCAACTTCATCAGAACCTAAAACATCTTTTCTGGCAAAGCCTTCTGGCAAGCTATTTGTTGCTACTTTAGGCGCTTGCTTCGGAAGCATTTGCCCCCATTTGGCTGCTTCAACTTCACCGCCGTTCCCTTGAAACATCACTTTCCCAGATTTATAGGCCGTTATCGAAACACTACCTTTTTTGGCAGAAAAAATAGCGCCTGGTGGGAGCTTCGGGTTCAGAAATTTCGCATATGCCTGCTTCATCTCCCCCAATTGATTGGTTGCTACTTGTATTACGGTATTTGCGATAAGTCCTCTTCCTCTCACGATTGGTCAATCGTATTGTATCACAATTTTAAGGACGCCAAAACAGTTTTAAGTCCAGAGGCTGATTATTTAGAAATTAAATGCTATATCTTTTCATAAAAAGCTTTTCGTGATAATATGAATTTACGAGAGCGATTCAAAAATGCGAGGTAAGGAGGGGAACAGAGTGGCAGAAAATGAAAGAAATAGAATTACAACATCCATTTATGGGCGTGATTATACGATTGTAGGCTCTGAACCGACCGAGCATTTACAGCATGTTGCGCATTTAGTAGACACCAAAATGCATGAAATTAGTGCTCAAAATCGTGCATTAGACAGTGGACGTCTTGCTGTCTTGACAGCAGTTAATGCAACACACGATTATGTGTTGTTAGAAGAAAAATATAATGCGCTAAAAAATGAATTAGCGAGATATAAAGGAAGAGACGTATGATTGTAGATATTATCATTATTATTTTACTTATAGGCGGTTTTTTTACCGGCTACCGAAATGGCTTTATTAGACAGCTTGTCGTGACATTAGGTTATTTTTTATCTTTCTTCGTGGCTTATCATTATTTTTCAGATTTAGCACCGCACTTAAGCTTTATCCCGTATCCGGGTGCTGATGCAACAGATTCAGTCTACAAACTGCTTGAAGTGTTGCATACAGAGGAAGCTTACTATAATGCCATTGCATTTATTCTTATCTTTTTAGCAGCAATTATCATCGTTCATATGATAAGCTCACTAATTGGAAATCGTACAAAAATTCCTGTTATTAGCCAAGTCAATGGTTTGATTGGTGGTATTTTAGGCGTCATTGCGATTTATTTATTTATCTTTGTCGTCCTATACTTAACAGCGATTTTCCCAGCTGAATGGGCAGAGAATCTGATTCAAGGCTCAAGTATTTCGGAATGGATACTCGAAAACACACCTATTCTTTCCGAACGCTTCTACGACTGGATGACTGGCGTTTTACCTGAATAACCTCAAGACCAGCTTTTTAAGCTGATGATAAATGGCAATCTTCGGAGTTCTTGCCGCCGTTCCGGTCTTCACGTATACAAATACGCTCCAGTACGGTACTCGGCAATGCATGATTTAGCATCAGTATGATTGTGCGTGGTACGTTTTGTTTGACTTAAGTTTAAAGTTTGTAAAATAAGACCAGCTTAAAAAGCTGGTCTTATTTAAGGAAAAGGTAGTTACAAAGAGGTGAAGGTGATGGTGAAAAGTAAGAAAGATATTATTCGCTTACTTGAAGAAATTGCATTATATATGGAGTTAAAAGGGGAAAATGCCTTTAAAATTTCAGCGTTTCGAAAAGCAGCGCAAAGTATTGAATTAGATGACCGAAGTTTAAGCGAAATGGACGATATTACGAAGCTTTCTGGTATTGGGAAAACAACAGGAAGTATTATTACGCATTTTTTAGCGACCGGGGAATCGCCTGAACTTGATACACTGAAAAAAGAGGTGCCAGCTGGTCTTGTGCCGCTTCTTGATGTGCAAGGACTCGGTGGTAAAAAGATTGCACGTTTATATCAAGAACTGGGCATTACGGATAAAGAATCGCTTTTAGTAGCGGCCGAGGAAGGGAAGATTACGGCGCTAGCTGGTTTTGGGCAAAAATCGGTCGATAAAATGGTGGAAGGTGTAAAGGCGTTAGGCGACCGCCCCGAGCGTTATCCAATTAAAGAAGTGCTGCCTGTTGCGAAACAAGTGGCGCAATTTTTAAATGGCATCGCTGAAATTGAAACGTACCAGGAAGCCGGAAGTTTGCGGCGGTTACGGGAAACCATTAAGGATTTGGATTTTGTCATTGCCACAACAGAAATCGAAAAAGTCCGCGAGAAATTGCTTTCCTTCGAGCTGATTGATGAAGTGATTGGCGCGGGGGATACGAAGGTTTCGGCAGAGCTTGATGCGGGAATTAAAATCTCGATTGATTTTCGCTTGGTGGAACCAAAATTTTTCGCAACGACACTGCACCATTTCACGGGCTCAAAAGAACATAATATTAAAATGCGCCAAATTGCGAAGGCGCGTTCGGAAAAAATTAGTGAATACGGCGTTGAGGATAATTCAGGCGAAAACCTCGTATTTGAATCGGAAACGGCATTTTTCAAGCATTTTGATTTGCCATTTATTCCACCAGAAGTAAGACGTGATGGCACGCAAGTGAGTCGAATTGCAAAGGAAAATTCATTTGTCCAGCTAGCGGATATTCGTGGTGATTTGCATATGCATACGACTTGGTCAGACGGGGCATACTCGATTGCGGAAATGGTTCAGGCCTGTATTCAAAAAGGTTATGAATACATGGTGATTACCGACCATGGTAAATTTTTGCGGGTTGCAAATGGCTTAAACGAAGAGCGGCTCAAAAAGCAGATGGAGGAAATCCAAAAGGCGGCATCGCAATATCCGGAAATTGACATTTATCACGGCGTAGAAATGGATATTTTAACGGATGCAACGCTTGATTTTTCTGACGAGATTTTGAGCGAGCTCGATTTTGTCATTGCATCGATTCATTCGGGATTTTCAGGGTCGGAAAAAGAAATCATGCAGCGGCTTTCGGTAGCTGTAGAAAACCCGTATGTTCGTTTGATTGCGCACCCGACTGGACGTGTGATTGGCAGGCGAAATCCGTATTTAGTCAATATGGAAGAATTGGTTAAAATGGCGCAAGGAGCTAAAACGGCACTTGAACTTAATGCGAATCCGGAGCGCCTTGATTTAAACGCAGAGCATTTACAGCTTGCGAAAGAAAATCATGTAAAAATTGCAATTAATACAGATGCACATGATACGCGTCATTTGGATTTTATGGAACTTGGCGTGCGTGCGGCTACAAAAGGCTGGCTTTCAAAAGAGGATATCATCAACACGATGTCGAAAGAGGCTTTCAAGCAGTTTTTGCAGAAGAAATAAAGGAATGAAAAAATATGGAGAAAAAAGTCGAGCATGTTTTAGAGTTTGATAAAATAAAAAAATTACTGGAACCCTTCGCCGTTTCTACGCTTGGTGTGGAGGCCATTCGCAGCTTAGAGCCCGAAACCTCGCTTGCTACGGTTCAAAAAATGCAAAGCGAAACAGAGGAAGGCGCCAAAATCATTCGTTTGAAGGGAAGTGCGCCGATTACTGGCTTGAGCGATGTAGCTCAGCACCTGAAGCGTTTAGAAATTGGTGGGGATTTAAACGGCCTTGAAGTCTACCAAGTGGGAAGTAACTTGCGTGTCAGTCGGCTGATGAAAAACTTCATGGACGATTTAGAAGAAATTGGCGTTGAACTACCGCTGTTATTTGAGCTGGCTAGAGAGATTTTAGTCCTCCGTGATGTAGAAGAAGAAATTAATTTAACGGTTGATGAGGCCGGATATATTTTGGACACGGCGAGCGAAACGCTCCGTTCTGTGCGCTCCTCGCTAACTCGCACGGAAGGTCGTGTGCGCGAAAAATTGGAAAGCTTACTGCGCGACCGAAATGCGGCCACGATGTTAAGCGACGCGATTATTACGATTCGAAATGATCGTTATGTTATTCCCGTGAAGCAGGAATATCGCAGTCATTACGGCGGCGTCATTCACGATCAGTCGGCTTCTGGCCAAACGCTCTTCGTTGAGCCGCAAAGCGTTGTTGATTTAAATAACGAACGCCGCGCTCTTCAAGCGAAGGAAAATCAAGAAATGGAGCGCATTCTCGCTGAAATGTCCGCGAAATTGGCGGAATTCATTCAAGAAATCCATCATAATTCGTACATTTTAGGACGTTTTGACTTTATTTTGGCTAAAGCAAGGTTTGGGAAGTCACTAAAAGCGGTTACGCCACATTTGAATGAAGAAGGCATTACCAAATTGTTTGCGGCTAGACACCCCCTTTTAGACCAAGAGCATGTGGTTTCAAATGATATTCTGCTAGGTGATGGGTATTCTGCGATTGTGATTACAGGGCCGAACACAGGTGGGAAAACGATTACGCTGAAAACGCTTGGACTTTTGACGATTATGACGCAAGCGGGGCTACAAATTCCGGCACAAGAAGAATCAGTTGTTGCGATTTATGATGATGTTTTTGCAGATATTGGTGATGAACAGTCGATAGAGCAAAGTTTGAGTACATTTTCTTCGCATATGACAAACATTGTTTCGATTTTGCAGAAAATGAATCATCGTTCGCTCGTCCTTTTTGATGAGCTTGGCGCGGGAACGGACCCGCAAGAAGGGGCGGCGCTTGCAATTGCTATTTTAGATGAGGTCGCGAAACGCGGGGCGAGTGTCGTGGCGACAACGCATTATCCAGAATTAAAAGCCTACGGGTACAATCGTGCTTTTGCGACAAATGCATCGGTTGAATTTAATGTGGAAACGCTAAGTCCGACATATAAATTGCTAATTGGTATTCCGGGGCGAAGCAATGCGTTTGAAATTTCGCGCCGTTTAGGGCTTAACAATGCTGTTATTGAAGGAGCTAGGGCGCTTGTTGATACGGAAAGTGCCGATTTAAACGAGATGATTTCGAGCTTGGAAGAAAAACGCAATTTGGCCGAAAAAGAATACGAGGAAGCGGCGGAACTTGCAGGGGATGCCGAAAAACTTTTGAAGGATTTACAAAAGGAAATTCAAACGTATTATGCGCAAAAAGAGAAGTTACTCGAACGCGCAAATGAAAAGGCAAGTGAAGTTGTGGAAGCGGCGGAAGTGGAGGCGGAGTCAATCATTCGGGAGTTGCGCGAACTGCAACTTCGCGGGGCATCAGGCGTCAAGGAACATGAGTTGATTGATGCAAAATCGCGTCTAGCGGGCGCAAAACCGAAAACCATTCAAAAAAATGTTGTTCATCCTGTCAAAAAAGTGGCACATAAATATCAGGAAGGTGACGCCGTTCGGGTGCTCTCTTTAGGTCAAAAAGGCGTGCTTTTAGACAAAGTGAGCGAAAAAGAATGGAACGTCCAAATTGGGATTATTAAAATGAAAATAAAAGAAACTGATTTGGAATACATTCAGCCTGAAAAGCCGAAAAAACAACGCGTAATTACAAATGTTCGAAATACGGAACCAGTGCGCGCAGAACTTGATCTCCGCGGCATGCGTTACGAAGACGCACTTTTTGAAGTCGATAAATATATTGATGAAGCGCTACTTGCCGGCTATCCGCGTGTGGCGATTATTCACGGAAAAGGAACTGGCGCGCTTAGAACGGGCGTCACGGAGTTTTTGAAAAACCACCGCATGGTAAAAAGTATTCGTTTTGGCGATGCAGCTGAAGGCGGAAATGGCATCACAATTGCTGAATTGAAGTAGTGAGCAAAAAGATGGCTCTATGCGTCTAGCTGGTGCTATACTAAGTATACAAATTGTGTTAGGAGTTGAAACAAGCATGGCTAATATACTTGAAATTACCGATGCAAATTTTGAACAAGAAACAAAAGAAGGTTTAGTGCTTACAGATTTCTGGGCAACGTGGTGTGGTCCTTGCCGCATGGTTGCGCCAGTTTTAGAAGAAATTGCGAATGAACGTGGCGAAAGCTTAAAAATCGTCAAAATGGACGTAGATGAAAATCAAGAAACACCAAGCAAATTTGGCGTTATGAGTATCCCAACTCTGCTTATTAAAAAAGATGGCGAAGTAGTGGATACAATCATTGGCTATCGTCCAAAAGAAGAGCTCGACGAAGTCATTAATAAATATGTATAATGCTACCAAATTATGGTAAAATAAAGACATCGCAAATTTTTGCGATGTCTTTTGTATGATGATAAGGAGTTGATCAAATGGTATCCGCACACTTGCAAAATAAATTAGCACTTCTACCTGATCAGCCAGGTTGTTACTTAATGAAAGATAAGCAAGGCACCATCATTTATGTGGGGAAAGCCAAGATACTTAAAAATCGTGTGCGTTCTTACTTTACTGGCGCCCACGACATTAAAACGCAGCGTTTAGTCCAAGAAATAGAGGATTTTGAATATATTGTAACGAGCTCGGACGTGGAGGCGCTCCTCCTCGAGATTAACTTGATTAAAAAGCATGATCCGCGCTTTAATATTCGTTTAAAAGATGATAAAACCTATCCTTTTATTAAAATTACGAATGAAAGGCACCCGCGTCTGATTATCACAAGACAAGTCAAAAGAGACAAAGGGAAGTACTTCGGACCGTATCCGAATGTATACGCCGCAAATGAAGTGAAAAAAATATTAGACAGGCTGTATCCACTTCGCAAATGCACTACCTTGCCGAACAAAGTCTGTTTATATTACCATCTAGGCCAGTGTTTGGCGCCGTGCGTTTTTGAAGTGGACCAAGCCACCTATAAAAAAATGTCGGACGAAATCGTCAGCTTCTTAAACGGCGGGTACAAAGATGTCAAAAAGGAATTGATTGTCAAAATGGATGCGGCCGCAACCGATATGCAGTTCGAAAAGGCAGCCGAATTCCGCGACCAAATTACGGCGATTGAAACGACAATGGAAAAACAAAAAATGACGATGAACGATTTTGTTGACCGTGACGTATTTGGTTACGCCATTGATAAAGGCTGGATGTGCGTCCAAGTTTTCTTCATTCGCCAAGGAAAGCTCATCGAACGCGATGTGTCACAATTCCCGTTTTATACAGAAGCTGAAGAAGATTTCTTGACGTTCATCGGCCAGTTTTATCAAAAAGCAAACCATATTCCGCCTAAAGAAATTTATTTGCCAGATGATATCGACCATGAAGCGGTGCAAGCTCTTTTACCAGATACGAAAATCATCGTACCGAAACGTGGGAATAAAAAAGACCTAGTGAAGCTAGCCTATAAAAACGCCAAAATTGCGCTCAATGAGAAATTTATGTTACTTGAGCGGAATGAAGAGCGAACAGTCGGTGCTGTTGAAAAACTGGGGGAACAAATGGGCATTCCAACACCTTCGCGCATTGAAGCTTTTGATAATTCCAACATTTATGGAACTGATCCAGTTTCTGCTATGGTCACCTTTTTAGATGGTAAGCCAAGTAAAAATGATTATCGTAAATATAAAATTAAGACGGTTGAAGGGCCAGATGATTACGCTACAATGCGTGAAGTTGTACGAAGACGCTACTGGCGCGTATTAAAAGAAGGCTTGCCATTACCCGACTTAATTTTAATCGACGGAGGAAAAGGCCAAATTGATAGCGCAAAAGATGTTTTAATCAATGAGTTAGGGCTTGATATTCCCGTTGCAGGACTTGCAAAAGATGATAAGCATCGCACGAGTCAGCTTCTGTTCGGGGACCCACTTGAAATCGTTCCGCTTGGAAGAAATAGCCAAGAATTTTACTTGTTGCAACGCATTCAAGATGAAGTCCACCGCTTTGCCATCACTTTTCATCGGCAACTGCGCAGTAAATCTGGCTTCCAGTCCATTTTAGATGGCATTCCTGGTGTCGGACCGGGACGTAAGAAGAAAATTTTAAGCCATTTTGGCTCCATGAAAAAAATTAAAGCGGCATCGGTTGAAGAACTTGCTGAAAGCGGTATTCCAAAACAAGTCGCAGAAGCCGTCTATCAAAAAGTCCGCGAAGTGAATGCAAAATTAGCTGAAAAAGAAGAATAGAGGGGAACGAAATGGGTCTAGTCGTTTTAAAATTTGGTGGAACTTCGGTAAGTTCCGTTGCTAAAATTCAAAAAACAGCAGAACAGGCAATCCGTGAATCTGAAAAAGGGCATCAAGTTATTGTCGTCGTATCTGCTATGGGAAAATCTACAGATAAGCTGGTGCAAATGGCAGAAGAAATCTCCAAAACGCCTAGCAAACGCGAAATGGATATGTTGCTTTCAACAGGCGAACAAGTGACGATTGCACTTCTTTCCATCGCGCTTCAAGAAATGGGGCAGGAGGCTGTTTCCTTTACAGGCTGGCAAGCGGGTATTGAAACCGAAGAAGTGTATAGTAACGCCCGAATTTTAGACATCGAAAGAGAAAAAATTACAGCGGCACTTCAGGCGGGCAAAATTGTCATTGTTGCGGGCTTCCAAGGCGTGACGCAAAGCGGAGAAATTACAACGCTTGGTCGCGGCGGCTCCGATACAACAGCGGTTGCCCTTGCAGCCGAATTTGCAGCCGAAAAATGTGCGATATGTACAGATGTGGACGGCGTATATACAACTGATCCGAGGTTTATTAAAAAAGCAAAAAAACTGGCGCAATTAACGTATGATGAAATGTTGGAGCTTGCGAATTTAGGGGCCGGCGTTTTACATCCGCGTTCTGTGGAATATGCGAAGAATTTTAAAATCCCGCTTGAAGTGCGTTTAAGCCATGGGGTGGAAAATGGGACGATGATTGAGGAGGAGATTTATGTGGAGAGTGCAAAAGTAGTTCGCGGCATCGCGTTTGAGGACCAAATTACGCGCGTGACGATTCATTGGAGCGAAAAAGAAAATATGCGTGTCTCAAAAGTGTTTTCGGAACTTGCGAAAAATAATATTGACGTGGACATTATTATTCAAGGCATTACGGGACTTGGCCATGGCAATCTTTCCTTCACAATTAAATCGGTGGCGCTCTTAAACACGCTTGCTGTTCTTGAAAATAAAAAAGCAGAAATCCAATATGAAAAACTTGAATCTGAACAACATTTAGCCAAAGTTTCCATTGTTGGTTCTGGTATGGTATCGAACCCTGGTGTGGCGGCGCGGATGTTTGAGGCGCTCACTGAAAATGACGTAGCAATCAAAATGATTAGCACGTCAGAGATTAAAGTTTCTACTGTCGTGCCAGATCGAAAAATGATTGAAGCAGCCCAAGTTTTGCATGATACCTTTGAATTAGGAGACTAGAAAGTGACTTTTTGTCGCACACCTTCAATCTATGGATTGAAGGTGTGTTTATTTTTGCTATAAAACGGTAGACTTTCCCAATTTAAAAACCCGCCTGAATGAGGCGGGTTAAAAGGTGTGACTATTAACGAATATCACGGAATAAACCAATGACTTTCCCTAAAATCGATACTTGGTTTAAAATAATGGGTTCCATAGTGTCATTTTCGGGTTGTAAGCGGAAATGATTCGCTTCTTTAAAGAAACGTTTACAAGTTGCTTCGTCTTCATCTGTCATTGCAACTACAATTTCTCCGTTTGTTGCATTACTTTGTTTTCGAACAATAACTTTGTCTCCGTCTAAGATGCCGGCATTAATCATGCTTTCACCATCAATTTCTAACATAAAAATATCTTTTTCACCGGCAGCCATGCTCTCAGGCAGCGGGAAGTATTCATCAATGTTTTCAATCGCAGTAATAGGCATTCCAGCCGTCACTTTCCCAATTAAGGGGATATTCACAACAGCAGGAGTAGGAACATCATCTTCCATCGACAAGATTTCAATGGCACGAGGTTTTGTCGGGTCACGTCTAATAAGTCCTTTTGTTTCCAAACGAGCAAGATGGCCATGGACAGTTGAACTTGAAGCTAAACCTACAGCTTCGCCAATTTCACGAACAGAGGGCGGATAGCCTTTGTCCTTAACTTCAGATTTTATAAATTCATATATATCTTGTTGTCGCTTTGATAATTTCATGGTTTTCACCCCGTTATTTTAATTAGTTGTTACCCATAGTATAGCAAATGTTTTTTGGATATGCAAACAAAGGTTCGATTTTTTTGTTGACAAAAACGAACGAACGTTCTATAATAATGGAAAAGCGAACATATATTCCGTTGGAGGGGATTAAGATGACTTTGAAATTATTTTGGGATAAATACTATATTGCGATTATCTTTGTTGTTGCTTCTGTACTTATGGGATTAACATTACTATTTTATGCGAGTGCAACAAATGAAAATAAATATTCAACGATTGACGTAGCATCTGGAGATTCATTATGGGTTCTTGCGAATGAACATGCCGAAAAAGCGAACATGGATAAAATGACTTTTATTAAGTGGGTTGAAAAAGAAAATCATTTAAATAACAGCACATTAAAAGCGGGAGATGAAATTGTTATTCCGATTAAGAAAAATGAGATGAACCGCGACTCAACAATTCAATTAGCAAATGAGTAATTTTGTACAGTAATACGTTTTAAATAAAGGGTACGAACTAAAAATATATTCAGCAGCAATCGGTCGCAACGAACTGGTTTTACATTTTATGCTATAATAAAAGAAACACATTGATGAATAGGATGAAATTTATGTTGGAAAAAGCTAAAATTAATCGAATTAATGAACTTTCTCGTAAGAAAAAATCAGAAGGCTTAACAGCTGATGAAAAAATAGAGCAAGAAGAATTGCGGAAAGAATATTTAAAATCATTTCGGACACATATGAAAGGAACCATTGAGAATACAACAATCTTAGATCCGAATGGAAAGGATATCACCCCTTCAAAGGTGAAACAAATGCGCAAAAAAAGAAAATAAATAGCTGAAATGAGCATAAATGAACAAACGAACAAAAAGTTTGATCATTTATGCTTTTTTGGTTGTGTAATTTAAGTTTTAGGAATAAAATGGAGGTAGTTAAAATTTTAAATTAAGAGAGGATGTTTCATTTGTTCGATAAAACTGATCAATTAGCGATTAACACGATTCGCACACTTTCAATGGATGCCATTCAAAAAGCAAATTCAGGTCATCCAGGTTTACCTATGGGTGCAGCACCTATGGCGTATACATTATGGTCTAAAGTTTTAAATGCTAATCCAGCAAATTCACGCTGGTTTAACCGTGACCGTTTCGTATTATCTGCTGGACATGGTTCTATGCTTTTATACAGTCTGCTTCATTTAAGTGGTTACAAATTAAGCCTCGATGATTTGAAAAACTTCCGCCAATGGGACAGCAAAACGCCTGGACACCCTGAATACCACCATACTGACGGTGTTGATGCTACTACAGGTCCACTTGGTCAAGGCATTGCGATGGCTGTTGGAATGGCTATGGCAGAACGTCATTTAGAAGCAATGTACAATCGTGATACGTTTAAAGTTGTAGATCATTATACATATGCGTTATGTGGCGATGGTGACTTAATGGAAGGTGTTTCTGCCGAAGCAGCGAGTCTTGCTGGTCATCAACAACTAGGTCGTCTTATTGTGCTGTATGATTCAAATGATATTTCCTTAGACGGCGATTTAGATAAGTCGTTCTCTGAAAGTGTGAAAGCTCGCTTTGAAAGCTACGGATGGGAACATTTACTTGTGAAAGACGGCAATGATACAGCTGAAATTTTAGCGGCCATTGAAAAAGCGAAACAAAATACATCGCAACCTACGATGATTGAAGTGAAAACTGTAATCGGTTTTGGTGCTCCTAATGCCGGCACTAGTAAAGTTCACGGCGCTCCTCTAGGCGCTGACGGTGTGAAAGCAGCAAAAGCAGCTTATGGCTGGGATTACGAAGAAGATTTTTATGTGCCGAATGAAGTTTATGAACGCTTTGGTAGCACAATCGCGAGCCGCGGAGCACAAGCTGAAAAAGCATGGTCTGATATGTTTGTTGCTTACAAAGAAAAATATCCAGAGCTTGCGAAACAATTGGAATATAGCTTAGATGGCAAATTGCCAGAAGGATTTTCCGATAAATTACCAAAATATGAAGTTGGCGATAAAGCTCTTGCAAGTCGGGCGACAAGCGGTGAAGCTATTAATGTGCTTGCTGAAACATTGCCGCAATTATTTGGTGGCTCAGCTGACTTAGCTGGTTCAAATAATACGACGATTAAAACAGATGGTGAATTTACAAAGGATACACCACAAGATCGCAATATTTGGTTTGGTGTTCGTGAATTTGCGATGGGAGCTGCTTTAAATGGTATGGCTCTTCATGAAGGCTTGAAGGTTTACGGCGGAACATTCTTCGTATTTTCGGATTATTTACGCGCATCCATTCGCCTTGCAGCTATCCAACATCTACCAGTAACCTACGTTTTAACTCATGATAGTATTGCTGTTGGGGAAGATGGACCGACGCATGAACCCGTTGAACAATTAGCGTCGCTACGTGCAATGCCAGGTTTATCGATTCTTCGCCCAGCTGACGGGAACGAAGTGAATGTGGCTTGGAAATTAGCCGTAGAATCAACTAACAAACCACATGCGTTAGTGTTAACACGCCAAGGGTTGCCTGTACTTCCAAATACGAGTGAAATTGCTGAAGAAGGCGTACGCAAAGGCGCTTACGTTCTGTCTAAAGCGAAAAAAGATGTGCCTGATGCGATTTTACTTGCAAGCGGATCTGAGGTGCACTTAGTTGTTCAAGCACAAGAAGAGCTAGCTAAAAAAGGCGTTGATGTTTCTGTCGTTTCAGTGCCATCATTTGACCTTTTTGAAACACAATCTGCTGACTATAAAGAAAGTGTCTTACCAAATGCTGTACGTAAACGTGTAGCCGTTGAAATGGGCGCGAGCTTTGGTTGGGAGAGATACACCGGGCTTGATGGTAAAGTCATTGGTATTGACAAATTTGGCGCTTCAGCACCAGGTGAAACGATTATTGAAAACTATGGTTTTACAGTCGAAAACATTGTAAAAACAGTCGAAAGTTTATAATTTTCAAGGCGGATATTCGTGATTTGAATGTCCGTCTTTTTCTTTTGTAAAAAAGAGTTGTTTGTGAGGCGTAAATCAAGTACAATAAAGAAGGTATATTCGTTCAAGGAGGAGAAAGAAACTATGTGGATTTACATTCTTGTTGGTCTTGTATGCTTACTTGCAGGACTAGCTGGTGGCTTCTTTATCGCAAGACGCTACATGATGAGCTATTTGAAAAACAACCCGCCTATCAATGAGCAAATGCTCCAAATGATGATGGCGCAAATGGGACAAAAGCCGTCTCAAAAGAAAATCAATCAAATGATGAGCGCGATGAATAAACAAACAGAAAAAGAAACAGGGAAGAAGAAAAAATAATTTTCTGTTAGCGAATTTCATTTTTTGAGAATATAAAGATCGTCCTTTTGTTTAAAAGGGCGTTTTTATATGGGAAAAGGAGGAGAGAATATGGAACAGGCGAAGGCAGCATTAATTTTAGAGCGCAGTTTGTACCGGCTGGAATCAGAAGTAGAGCAAACTTTATCGGGCTATGTGACACCATTTTTAGGGGATAATTCGGGGAATCGGCTGAAAATTGGTTATGCGTTGCTATTTTCGACGCGGTTTCAGCATGACGCGAGGAAGAATGGTGTGATTCGGCTACTTTTAGATGAGGAGCTGGAACATGGTGCGGAAGCGAAGGTGCTTGCTCTTTTGGGGCGGCAGTTTGTGGTGGAAAATGCGGCGGATGAAGGGAGAATGGTACTTGCACAGCAAGCGATGGATCTCGTTTTCATTCCAGAGGATTTATCCGGGTGTTCACTTCGTGAGCTGCATCGACTTGCGCTTGATTTACAGCTATTTGTTGTGGCGGAAAAGCTATATGACGAAAAATTTTGAAAAAAGGTGTTGTAATTTTTTTCAAGATATTGTAAAATGTAAGCGTTGCATAAAAAAATTTAAAGGAGGTATGCGAGATGCGTAAATATGTAGGAAAATCATTATTGCTTAAAATTTCATTATTTGTGTCGCTCCGTACCGATTCTTTAAGTATAAAGGGGATTTATTGACCTCTCGCATGCTTTGCTTTGTGCGCGGAAAATAGACGGCAAATAATACTTTTTAAGTAATAATGGGCAGAAGTGATGTCCATTATTTTTTGTTGTCTAAAAAGGGAAAAGGAGGGGTTGCCATGTGAAGATTTTTAAGGATTTAGGCTGGTTTTTTAAAGAACGAAAAAAGCAGTATACTTTTGGGGTTTCGATTTTATTCATCATTGCGCTTTTGCAGCTTATACCGCCGTTTGTCATAGGGAAAGTTGTTGATGCGATAGCGGATTCGACTTTGACAAAAGAGACGTTAATAAAATGGATTGTGATTTTGATTGTTGTTGCGGTTTTGACTTATCTCGGACGTTACGTTTGGCGCTTGATGATTTTTGGTTCGGATAATAAATTGCAACGAACTTTGCGTTTACGGTTATTTGAACATTTGACGAAGATGTCACCGTTTTTCTTTCAGAGGTACCGGACTGGCGATTTAATGGCGCATGCGACAAACGACATTGCAGCCGTTCAACAAGTTGCTGGCATTGGGGTGCTGACACTTGCCGATTCATTTTTAACAGGTAGCACGGTTATTTTAATGATGGCGATTAGTATTGATTGGCGGTTGACGCTCATTGCGCTCATTCCAATGCCGATTATGATTTTTGGGTCATCGATTTTAGGGAAAAAACTACATGAACGCTTTCACGGCGCACAAAGAGCTTTCTCAAAACTAAATGATAAGACACAGGAGAGTATTTCAGGCATTAAAGTGACACGCACGTTTGGACAGGAAAAAGAAGATATTGCGGATTTTGCCAAACAAACGAGTGCTGTCGTGAAGAAGAACGTTGCCGTAGCGCGCGTCGATGCCATGTTTGACCCGATGATTTCGATTGTTGTAAGCATTTCTTTTGTGCTCGCAATAGGATTTGGTTCGAAATTTGTCATTGAAGGTTCGCTCACAATTGGGCAAGTCATTGCGTTTGTCAATTACTTATTTCTACTCATTTGGCCAATGCTCGCATTTGGGTTTTTGTACAACATTATTCAACGCGGAAGTGCCTCATATGACCGCATCACCAAACTTTTAAACGAAAGAGAAGATATTGTCGACCACGAAGACGCGCGCGCAGAAACGCCTAGCGGAGCTCTCGCCACTCATATCAGCCGATTTTCTTATCCGGATGAAAAAGAGCCAGTGTTGGAAAATATTGACTTCACGATAAATGCAGGTGAAAAACTGGGAATTGTTGGGCGAACAGGTTCAGGGAAGACGACGCTTTTAAAACTTTTGCTTCGCGAATACGATGACTATGCAGGCACGATTTCGTTCGGCGGAGTCAAAATCCAAGATTATCAGACAAATGCGCTTCGGAAAGCAATTGGCTATGTGCCGCAAGATCAGTTTTTGTTTTCGACGACTGTTTTAGATAATATTCGCTTTGGGGTGCCAGAAGCGGCGCCTGAAGATGTGAGGAAGATTGCGAAAACCGTGGCGGTGCATGATGATATTGAAGGTTTTGCAGATGGGTATCAAACGGTTGTGGGCGAACGTGGTGTGTCGCTTTCGGGTGGTCAAAAACAACGCCTTGCGATTGCGCGTGCTTTAATTATGGATCCGGAATTGCTCATTTTAGATGATGCGTTATCGGCAGTTGATGCCAAGACGGAAGAGCGCATCTTGGAAAACTTAAAGGCGAGCCGAGCGGATAAAACGACCATCATTAGTGCGCATCGCCTGAGTTCCGTCGAACATGCCAACCTCATTATCGTCATGGATAACGGGCGGGTCATTGAACGTGGCACACACCAAGAATTGCTTAGAGAAAATGGTTGGTATGCGGAGATATACCGGGAGCAACAATTAGCGGAACATTTGAAAGGTGGTGGGGAACGTGAATGAGCAAATGAATGATGATTTATTAACGATGACAGGAAAAGAACATCGGCAAGTTTTAAAACGTCTGATGCGCTACACACGTTTCCATATTCCACTATTAATTTTAACTGGTTTTCTCGTGTTGTTTGTGACGATAATTGATGTTGTGTCGCCACTCATCATTCGGAAGTTTTTAGATGATTATTTGACACCGATGAACTTTGCAGTAGAGGCGATTACAATTCTTGTGGCGGGATACCTTGGACTTGCGCTAGCAAAGGTTATCATTTGGTATTTCCAACTCTTTTTCTTTCAAAAAATTGCCTTTCAGATTGTGGAACGCATTCGCATTGATATATTTTCGAAGTTGCATACGCTTGGCATGCGCTATTTTGATAAAACCCCTGCGGGTAGTATTGTGTCGCGTGTGACAAACGATACGGAAGCGATTAAAGACATGTTTATTAATGTGCTTTCCACTGCGATTCAAAGTTTATTCATGCTAATTGGTATGTACGTAGCGATGTTTGCTCTTGATGCGCAACTTGCGCTGTATTGTTTGGCACTATTTCCGCTCATCGCTTTTATTATTATCGTTTACCGGAAGAAAAGTTCAAAATTTTACCGGGCGAAGCGCGAAAAATTAAGTCAACTAAACGCCAATATTAGCGAGTCGATTTCAGGAATGTCGATTGTCCAACAATTTAATCAGGAAAGACGTCTAGCTCGCGAATTTGAAGTCATCAACAAAGATTACTACGATGTTGGGATAAAAAATATTAAATTTAATGCGCTGTTACTAGGTCCAGCCATTGATTTCATTTATGCGATTGCGGTCGTAATTATCCTTGGCTTTTTCGGAGCAGAATCGCTCATCGGTCCAGTGGCCATCGGTACGATTTATGCTTTCGTCAGCTATTTTGATCGCTTTTTAGAAGCCATTTATAATGTGATGGAGCGTCTTGCGATGTACCAGGAAGCGATTACTGCGGCAGCGCGCGTTTTCCGCATCATGGACGAAACAGAAGAAGTGCCCGCTCAGAAAAATGATGCGCAAGCTAAAATTGAAAGC
This sequence comes from Listeria goaensis, assembly GCF_900186125.1. Lineage (GTDB taxonomy): Bacteria > Bacillota > Bacilli > Lactobacillales > Listeriaceae > Listeria > Listeria goaensis. Next base: position 274,992 of record NZ_FYBQ01000001.1, read on the forward strand.
GCAAAAATTGAGTTTAAAGATGTATCCTTTGCTTATGACGGGGAGCATGATGTTTTGAAAAATATTAGCTTTACGGCAGAATCTGGGCAGACGATTGCGCTCGTCGGGCATACAGGAAGCGGAAAAAGTTCGATTATTAATTTAATGATGCGCTTTTATGAATTTGAACGCGGCGAAATTTTAATTGATGGAAAATCGATTAAAGATTATAAAACGAGTGAGTTGCGTAAAAAAACGGGTCTTGTCCTGCAAGATAGTTTTATGTTTTACGGTAATATTCGGGACAATATTCGGCTGTACAACCAGGAAATTTCCGATCAGGAAGTGGAAGAGGCGGCCAAATTTGTACAGGCAGACAATTTTATTCAAACGTTAGATGGGACTTACGACCATAAGGTCATTGAACGCGGAGCATCATTTTCAAGTGGACAGCGGCAACTCATTTCCTTTGCACGTACGGTTGTGACGAATCCGCAAATTCTTGTTTTAGATGAAGCGACAGCGAACATCGATACGGAAACGGAAAGTTTAATTCAAACGGGCTTAAAACGCATGCGCACAGGTCGGACAACGATTGCGATTGCGCATCGACTTTCGACAATTAAAGATGCTGACTTGATTTTAGTTTTAAGCAAAGGCGAGATTATTGAACGCGGTACACACGACGAACTTTTACAAACGGGTGGAGTTTATCATTCGATGTACCAACTGCAAAATAGTGGCATGGAATTGTAAACATTTTGGTTTCTTTTCTTTAAAATAAGCGCTATAATGGCTAACGAAGCTTTGTAGGAGGAATCAGATATGTCACTTATTTTATCTATTATTGTTACACTCATTTTTGGTTCAATGATTATTTTAATTCGCATGAAAGCATCAAAACGACCAGCGTCTATAAAAGGCATTATTTTACCGCCAGTGATGATGTCGACTGGTGCGCTCATGTTTGTTGTCCCGTATTTCCGCGTTTCGGGACTTGATATTATCGAAGCCATTTTAATGGGGCTAGTATTTTCTGTCATTCTCATTTGGACGACGAAATTTGAAATTAAAAAGGATTTTGTGTTTATTAAACGTACAAAGGCATTTCCGGTCATTTTGATGTCACTGTTACTTATTCGAATTTTAATCAAATATTTAATTAGTGGTAGCCTTGAAGTTGGGGAATTATCAGGAATGTTTTGGATTATGGCGTTCGCGATGATTGTTCCGTGGCGTGTTGCGATGTATTTTCAATATAAAAACGTCGCTAAAAACCTTCAACCTGCTAAAGAAATGGCAGAATGAGGCGATTTATTCGTAAAAATACTTGTGTAAGATTTATGTAAAAGTTATAATGAGGAAGGTCACATTTATGTGATAAAAAGGAGGAAATATTTTGAAGAAAACGTTAATTGCATTACTTATGTTTGTTTTAGCTTTCACGCTTGCAGCTTGTTCATCTTCAAGCAACAATGATACAGACAAAAAAGAAGAATCGAAGAAAACATCAAGCGAAGATGTACTAAATTATTATATGGATTTAGTTTCGACTATTAGTGATAAAAACGCGGATTACAGTGCCTATCTAAGCGCTTCGACTGCTGATCCTAAGCCTTCTGAAGCTGAACTTGCGGAGCTTGCTAAAAAAGCATCGACTTCTGCACAAGCGGTTTCCGATGCTTTAGCGGCTGAAAAAGTTCCGGATTTAGGGAAATCTACAGACGACTTTAAAAAGGCAGTTTCGGATTTAAGTGCTGCTTATGCCGATGAAGCAACAGCTTTAAACGCAACACCTGTTGACACAACAAGTGCTGATGAGAAGCTTCAAAAAGCATCTGCTGATATCTCAAAAATCTTAGAAGATAATGGCTTAGCTGGTTCGGATATTTTAACAGATACAATGTAATAAAAAGCATTTTGGTAATCCCAAAATGCTTCAGACTGATGACAAACGGCAATCTTCGTCGTTAAAACCTGCGTTCCGCTCCTCACGTACTCGAGTACGCTCCGGTGCAGTACTCGGCTTTGCCTAGAATCTCACCATTTGTCATCAGTCTGATTGTGCGTAGTACGTTTTGTTTGGCTTAAGTTTAGAGGTTTTCTACAAGCTAAAGCATTTTGGGTAATCCCAAAATGCTTTTTTTAAATTTATTTTTTCTTCGTAGCTTGAATTTCTTGTTCCAGTCTTTCGAATGTTGCCATAAGTTCAAGTGATTTTTCTTCTAAAACTTCTTTTTGTTCTTTATCCGTATCATTTAAATGTATCGGATCACCGAAACGAATGATAACTTTTTTTCTTTTTAAAATTTCTTTGAAGTTTTTCGGGCCATCATAAAAGGCTGGTAACATCGGGACTTTTCCTTTAAAAGCAATGGTTACAGCACCGCGTTTTAAATGCAAGTTCGTCTGTTTACGCGTGCCACTTGGGAAAATACCGACGACTTTGCCTTGTTTTAATAAACGAATCGGCGCTTTAATAGCGCTAGGACCAGGGTTGTCACGGTTAACTGGGAAGGCGTTTAAATGCGTCATCAACCAATTAAGGAATTTCCCTTTAAATAACTCTTGTTTCGCCATATAATGAACAGATACAGGATAGACGGCAAAGCCAAGATAAATAATTTCAATCCATGAAGTATGCGGCGAGACAACAACATAAGGAGCCGCAGGTATTTTTTCTTTGTTTTGTACTTGAAATCGTCCACCAATGATGATTAAAATAATATGGACGACAGTTTTCGCAAATTTATAAAACAACTTCTTCACTCCCTAAAAGACATCAACTAGTATAAGTATACTCAAAAATGCAGATTTTTGCATTAAAAAAATAAAGCAGTAGAAAAGAGGCCATGATGAAACTTTTACATACAGCAGATCTTCACCTTGGAAAAATCGTATCAGGTGTTTCGATGCTTGAGGATCAAACATATATTTTAGAACAAATAACCGAAATTATTAAACGGGAAAAAGTAGATGGCATCATTATCGCAGGGGATCTCTATGACCGTTCGGTTCCACCAGCGAGCGCGGTTGACGTTTTAAACGATATTTTCTACGAGTGGAACGTGATGCTTGGCTTGCCGATTTTTGCGATTAGCGGCAATCATGATAGTGCAGAGCGGCTGCAATTTGGCGCTGCATGGTATGAAAAAACGGCACTTTATCTTGCTGGGAAAATCACTGACCCAGTACAAAAAGTAGCCTTTCAAAATGCTGAAATTTGGCTTGTCCCGTTTCATGAGCCTGGAATTGTGCGCGAAAAATTTAATGATAGCGACATTCGAACTTACGAAGATGCGATGCAAAAAATAACCGATTCCATTCGGGCGCGTGCTGATAAAACGAAAAAGCAAATTTTAGTTGGACACGCCTTTGTTGCTGGCGGCATTTCAAGTGACTCTGAACGTCAACTTGCTGTCGGGAATGTAGACCGTGTTTCTACAAACTGCTTCGCTGGTTTTGATTATGTTGCACTTGGCCATCTGCACCACCCGCACGCCATCACGCACCCCACCATCCATTATAGCGGTTCGCCGTTAAAATATTCTTTTTCAGAAAGCAAGGATAAAAAAAGTGTGCGCATCGTTACACTCGAAGAAACGCTCGACGTACGTGAAGTATTCTTGCAACCAATACGCGACATGCGAATTGTGAGCGGAAGCTTAAGCGAACTTACGACCAATATTTTAGACAAGAAAGAAGATTACTTGCAAGTGAAGTTAGAAGACGCAGGTGCGCTTCTTGATCCGATGGGGCAACTTCGTAAGTTCTATCCGAATATTTTGCATTTAGAGCGAATGCGGCACCAGATGGAAGACAAGCTTGAAGTGAAGTTTGATGAGCTGATGAAAAAGGATGATGTGGCATTGTTTGATCAGTTTTTTGAATTTGCTGAAGGTAAAAGTATGACAACGGCGCAAAAAGAACTGATGACGGAAATTTTTAAAGAAGCGCGTGAGGGAGGTAAAGAATGAAGCCGTTAAAGTTAACGATGGAGGCATTTGGTGCCTATAAAAAACTGGAGACAATCGATTTTACTGAACTTGGGACAGAACGTATTTTTGTTATTTCTGGAAAAACGGGTGCGGGCAAGTCCACGATTTTTGATGCGATTAGTTTTGCCATTTTTGGCGTTACAAATTTAGCTGACCGGGAAGGCGCATCAATGCGAAGTGACTTTGCGGCGGATTCAGATTTAACGGAAGTGACACTCACTTTCATGTTGCGCGAAAAAACGTACTTCATTAAACGAATGCCGCAGCAGGAAGTAAAAAAGGCGCGCGGCGACGGCATGCGCTCTTTAAATCAAAAAGCCGAGTTGTTTGAAATAACGGACGATGGCGAAAAATTGCTAGCTAGCTCCGTGCGCGATGTAAAAGTAAAAATGGAAGAATTAATTCAACTGAATGTCGACCAGTTTCGGCAAATTTTAATGATTCCCCAAGGCGAGTTTCGTGAATTGCTCATTTCAGAAAGCAAGGAAAAGGAAGTCATTTTACAACGGTTGGCGCATACGGATTTTTACAAATATGTCGAAAATCTTTTATTTGAAAAGCAAAAAGAGTTACAGCTTTTGGCAGAAAATACGCGAACCGAACTTTGGAAAGTGATTGTAGCGGAATTCGCTGATGAAACGCTAACCATTGCCGAAATCGAAGAACAATTTCAAACGAAACTGGCGGAGCAGAAAAAGCACATGGCAAGTTTGCAAGATGAGCTAACAACACTTGAGAAGGTGAGCATCGCGGCAGCTCAAAGCGTTGCGGTGGCGGAAAATATCGAAGCGGACTTTGTACAGCTTGAGAAGCAATTGGAGGAGCTCGAACTATTATACGGTGAACGGGAGAAAATGCAGGAGTTGAAGCGGGAGCTAACGAAAATGAAGGCGGCGAAAGAGTTGCAAGCTGCGTTTATGCAGCGGGAGCGAACGAATGAAAAAATACGCACGGTGCAGCTAGAAAAGAAGCAACTTGAAAATCAGACGGAAGATGCGCGCATGGAACTTTTAAAATGGGAAGAGGGGCAGCGGGAACTTTTAGAGATGGCAGAACGTGTAGCAAAATGGCGTCGCAATCAAATTGAATTTGAGAAAATGGCGCCGAAGATGAGGCAGCTTACGGAAAACTTAACACAATTGGAGTTTAAAAAGGCTGCTTTTACTACAAAAGAAGAAGCTTTTAAAAGATTTGAAGTGGATTTCGAGATACTTGCGCATGATGTGAGTTCGCTTGAGGACCGTATTGCGGCGCTTGAGAACCTTGAGCAAGAACGTTTCCAGCTGTTGGAGAACATGAACGAACTAGAGGGCGAGCGGAAACAAGTGGCAGAAAATGTTGAGAAAACGAGCCAGCTTTTGCAAATAGAAGAGCAGCTTGCGGTTTTGCGGCAAGAACAAAAGGCGCAGACGGCAGTTGTAAAAGCGCTCCAAAAAGAGGAAGCGGAACTCCTTGCTGCTTCGAAACAGGAGCAGGCCGCACTCTTAGCGACACACCTTCATAACGGTGATCCATGCCCAGTCTGCGGCGCGACGGAACACCCGCAAATGGCTACGTTTTCTGGAACTTTGGATATTGGGAAGCTAGAGGAACTTTCAAAAGAGCTGGAAACTAAAACGCTTGGATTAAAGCAAGTTGAGGAAAAAATCGCCCGTTTGAAATGGCAGACTGAGCAGTGGGGAGACGTAAGCGGAAATGATTTTGCTGTGTTTGATGAGCAGCTAGCAAAATTGACCGCTACGATTGAAACTGCCAAACAAAAACAAGCGAAGCTAAATGAACAGCTGGAACTACGAAACAAACTCAAAGCGCAACTAAACGAACAGCAAACTGCGAAACAGAATTTGACGCATCAAATGACTGAAGCGCAAATTGAAAAAGATAAGTTGCAGCGCGAATTGGACCTTTTGGAGACGGAAATCAATTGGCTTTACACAGATATTCCGGAAAATTTGCGCGAACCAGAAGCTTTCAAGCGTTTGCAAAACCAAATTGCGGCATCGCTGTTAGAATTTGAAAAACGCGAACAGGAAGTTTCAAAAGGTGTTACGGCGCAAAAAGAGCTTGTCAGCAACATGGAAACGCGCTTAAAAGGCACAGAAAAACAACTCGCGGAACTTTCAAACGAATGGCAAGCCGATCAGACACTTTTTGAAGAAAAACGAGTCAACCTTGGATTCCAAGATGAGGCGACTTTTAAGTCCTATTTGGCGCGCGAAAATGAAATCCCCACGACCGAAACGACACTTTCGAACTATGAAAAAGCGCTTTTTGTGGCGGAAGATCGAAAACAGGTGCTAGCAGAAAAACTAAAAAACGTCGAGAAGAAAGACGTCAGCAAATTGCAAGCAGAACTAGATGCGGCGAAAGCTATTCAAAGTGAGGCCGAACAAAAAATGCTAGTTGTGCGCGAACGTGGAAGTGAAACGTCCAGTCGCTATACGCTTTTTAATTCCAAAAAAGAAGAATTGCTTAAATTTGAAGCGGAATACGCAGATTTGGGTCTGCTTGCGGATACTGCGCGCGGGAAAAATGATTTGCGGATTACGTTTGAGCGGTACGTGCTCGCGACTTTCCTCGACACAATTGTTCAGCATGCTAACGTGCGTTTACTGAAGATGACAAATGGGCGTTTTGAGCTTAGCCGAAAGCGCGATAAAGCAAAAGGCAACGCGCAGAGCGGGCTTGAGCTTGAGGTGTATGACGAATATACGGGCTTAACGCGCCATGTGAAAACGTTATCGGGCGGTGAAAGTTTTAAAACGTCACTTGCGCTAGCGCTGGCTTTAGCTGAGGTGGTGCAGGAGATGGCTGGCGGCATTTCGCTTGATACGATGTTTATCGATGAAGGTTTCGGTACGCTTGATCCGGAATCTTTGGAAACGGCGATTGAATGTTTGCTGGAAACGCAGGAAAACGGACGACTTGTGGGCATCATTTCGCATGTACCAGAGCTTAAAGAGCGCATTCCGGCTCGGCTTGAAGTGACAGCGACGAACCAAGGAAGCAAGACGGAGTTCGTGTTACACACATAAAAGGGCTCGCGGCGAAGAGAAGTCGCGAGTCTCTTTTTGTATTTCATAAACAGATTGGTGTTCAGTTTATAACAGCCGTTTTTCACCAGATGATTTTGGCGATGTTAAAGTAAAGAAAACTTATTAAAAAACTTAAAAAAAGCGTGAGGTGTATATAAACAAGCCTCACGCCTTTTTTTATGTTAAAATAAAGGTTTAGAGGACTCTTAAAGCGAGGGATAATGATGAAACGGCAAATCAACATTCAAGATGAAATGGTGCCTTATCAAACGAAACAAGATGCCAAAGGACTTATAAAAAGTGAAGCCTTATATAAAATAGATGAAGAAAACGAGCAGACCAATTTTTACTTTTCTGACGGGGAAGTTGTCACGGAAACGGAACCAGATGTACTGGACTGCACGTGCGACAGCCACCTTTACGGGGAACGCGTCTGTAAACATATGTATGCCACTTATTTGAAAAAAGTAGAGTTGCTGCACGAAAAGAAAAAAATCAGTTTGAAAGAACGCATTTTAGAACAAGAATCCGTCACGCTTTTAGCACTTTTTCAAGAAAGTTTAGCGGACCAATTTGAGGTGCCTGTTTTAGATGCAAAGAAAACACTACAAATTGTTTACAATGTTTCATTAAAAACAGAAAACGAAGAGCGACAAATTGTGCTGGAGCTAAAAGTCGGCGCCGAGCGGACGTATGTTGTAAAAAACATTCAAGCCTTTCTTGATGCCGTGCGCTACAACCAGTTGCTCGTTTTTACAAAAAATTTCAGCTTTGATCCAAATGAACATACTTTTTCAGAAAAAGACTCCGCCATTCTCGAACTGCTCACGCAAATTTGCGATATCCAGAAGATGTATGAACTGTCCGACAGCTATTTTTCAAGAAGTTACGAAGACGACAAAACGCTCATCGTGACGCCGTATTTGGCAGAAGAGCTACTTCAAAAACTCACAGGGGAAAACGCGAGTTTACAAATAATGAACGAAAAAAATGAAATTTTAATGCGCTATCCCGCTATTAAGATGGTCAAAGGGGAACTGGATTTCAACTATATTTTCAGAAGCACGTCAAACGGGAAATACCAAATTGAACTCGAATCGCTGCAACAAGCTGTTTTTTTAGAAAAATATCAACTCATCTTTTTAGACGGCACATTTCATCACTTAGAACGAAAAGAATGGCTAAGCATAATGCCACTTTTCGAATTCCAAAAAGTAACGAAAAGTGATGTTGTACAGTTCAACGAAGCTAGATTAAGCGAAATGGTGTCTTACGTTTTGCCAGCACTACAAAAAAGTGGCACAGTCGATGTGGACGAGACCATTCAAAATCGCATCATCAATTTTCCACTTGAGGCAAAGCTTTTTATTTCAATGACAGAAGACGACAAACATGAGCTGCGCCTGCAATATGAGTATGCAGATTGGGTTTTTGAACCTTTTCACACGGGGGAAAATGGAGCGAGCGCCGAGCGAATTGTTATCCGTGACATTGAAACAGAAACAAAAATTATGCAGCTTATTGAAAATGCCCCCATTTTATTTTCTGGAAATCGCATGGTTTTAAGCGCGAAAGAACAAGACTTATACCATTTTTATGCGCATATTGTGCCAAAGCTTAGCGAATATGTTGCAATCTTCATGGCAGACGGTATGGAAAACATGGCATTTCAAGATATTCAGCCAGTGACTTCCTTTGATGTGGCAGAAAACAATACGTTTCTATCAGTGTCCTTCCAATTTTTGGGCATTCCAGAAGATGAAACAAAAGATGTACTTTTATCCTTACGTGAGAAAAAAACGTATCATCGTTTAAAAAATGGCCAATTTTTATCGCTTGAAGACGAAAGCTTTGAGCAAATTAAACGGATTTTCGAATTGCTTGACGTTCGGCAAAATGAAGTCAAACAAACGATGCAGTTGCCCGTCTATCGCGGCATCCAGCTTTATGAACTGGAAAAAGGCCAACAAGATCGGCAAAAATTCAGTAAGAAATATCGCGAATTGCTTGAAGAAGTCCAACATTTTTCCGATGAACATTATAACGTTCCAAAAGCCCTAAATACCACACTTCGCGACTACCAAATTGTTGGCTTTGAATGGATGAAATCCCTTTCGAAATACCAACTAGGTGGCGTGTTAGCTGATGATATGGGGCTTGGGAAAACCATTCAAACGATTGCATTTCTTTTATCTGAGCTGGAGGAAAACGCAGAACTCGAGCCAATTTTAATTGTGACACCAGCCTCGCTCCTCTATAACTGGCTAAATGAATTCCAGACGTTTGCAAGTAGCATAAACGTGGAAATAGTGGAAGGAAGCAAGTTTTCACGCGCAGAACAATTGGCGGAACTCAAAAAAAATCAAGTGTATTTGATTTCTTATCAAACGCTGCGCCAAGATGCGGATTTGCTTGAAGGCAACTTGTTCCATACAATTATTTTAGATGAATCACAAATGATTAAAAACTATACGACGAAAGTTTCTCAGGCAGTCAGATTGCTCGACCGTAAATCGATGTTTGCGCTTAGCGGAACACCACTTGAAAATTCGGTGGATGAATTATGGACGATTTTTCAAACGATTTTACCAGGCTTTTTCCCGTCACTACGCAAATTTAAAGAGGTCGACCATCAACATGTAGCTGCGCTCATTCGACCGTTTTTACTTCGACGGCTCAAAAAGGATGTCGCGCGTGAATTGCCTGAGAAAATCGAAACGAATCTTTATTCAGAGCTTACAACTGAACAGAAACAAATTTATTTAGCCTATGTGGAAAAAATTCAAGCTGAACTTGCTTCCGGCGGCTTAAATCAAGGTGAGGAGCATATTCGTTTGCTTGCCGGTTTGACGCGCCTTAGACAGATTTGCTGTGATCCGCGCTTATTTATGCCAGAATACACAGGGGAGTCAAGCAAAGTTACGCAACTGTTCGATACGCTTGGGACAGCACTTCAAGGGGAGAAACGTGTTCTTATTTTCTCTCAATTTACAAGTATGCTACAATTAATTGCAGAAGGATGCGAAGAACAAGAAATTCCGTATTTTTATCTCGATGGAAAAACGAATGCAAAAAAACGTGTCGACGATGTCTTAGCTTTTAATCAAGGAGAAAAAAATGTGTTTTTAATATCCTTAAAGGCAGGCGGCACGGGTTTAAATTTAACGGGTGCCGATACGGTCATTCTATTCGACCTGTGGTGGAATCCCGCGATTGAAGAACAGGCGGCTAGTCGAGCGCACCGAATTGGACAAAAGAAAGTCGTGCAAGTCATTCGCTTTATTGCAAGAGGAACGATTGAGGAACGCATTTTTGAGCTTCAACAAAAGAAACAAGCCTTAGTAGATGCGCTCATTCAACCTGGTGAACAATTGCTTAACAAACTCACCATTGATGAGATGAAAGCACTACTTACATTTAATAAAGAAGGGATGCGTTGAAAAATGGATAAATGGGAAGTTTTGTCAGTAGAAAATGAAGAGGAAGCAGTCAAACAAATCGAACAACTTGTTCAAAAAGGATATACAAAAGAGGATATTTCTGTTCTAGCTAAAAATAAGAAAATGAGTGAGGAAATAGCCGAACGAACTGAAACAGAACAGGAACGCCCAGTAAACGAAGAAGCATTCGGCATCATTTCCGGTATTCTGCAAAGTTTAAGTGGCGCCATTGTCATTCCGCAAGCATATAATCCGAAGTACGGTGCACTCTATGCAGCAGGCCCATTTGCTAAATGGTTTTCACGTACAAATGATAAAACGGTGAAACGTCTACTAGAGGATTTCGATTTAACAGATGAACAAATCGCTCATTTTGTTAGCGAACTTGATGAAGGTAAATTATTATTGCTCGCAAGATAGGCATAAAAAGGCATAACTTTATGCCTTTTTTTATGCTTATAACTAAAACTTATTGTGTTTATGCAAAATAACTTAGTTTACTTATCATGTACTTTCCAGTAAAATAAAGTAGGGAATATCAATCGTTTCGAAATGAAGGAGGAAACGTGGATGACAAACTTGAAAGCGAAAGCAAAATCATCTTTTCAATTGGATGATAAAACGTATCACTATTTTAAATTAAAATCGTTAGAAGCGAACATTGAAAGGTTGCCTTATTCGATTCGAGTGCTCTTGGAATCGGTTTTAAGACAGAGCGACGGCAAGGCAATCACAGAAGAACATATTAAGGGGCTTAGCAATTGGTCGAAAGAAGCAAGTCAAAACGACGGAGAAGTTCCGTTTAAACCTGCACGAGTGATTTTACAAGACTTTACGGGTGTCCCTGCTGTTGTTGACTTGGCTTCACTACGTAAAGCGATGGCGGACTTGGGGGGCGATCCGGAGAAAATCAATCCGGAAATTCCAGTAGACCTTGTTGTGGACCACTCTGTTCAAGTAGACAGCTATGCAAATCCAGAAGCGCTTAAAATCAACATGGAGCTTGAGTTTCAGCGCAATATGGAACGTTATCAGTTCTTGAACTGGGCGCAGAAGTCATTTGATAATTACCGCGCTGTGCCGCCTGCAACTGGAATTGTGCATCAAGTCAATCTGGAATATTTGGCGAGCGTTGTTATCGCAAAAGAGGAAAGCGGCGAAACTATCGTGTTTCCAGATACACTCGTTGGGACCGACAGCCATACAACGATGATTAACGGTATTGGGGTGCTCGGCTGGGGCGTTGGCGGGATTGAGGCTGAAGCAGGAATGCTCGGACAACCTTCGTATTTCCCAATTCCTGAAGTTATCGGTGTGAAGCTGACAGGCGCTCTACCGAACGGCGCAACGGCTACGGATTTTGCACTTAAAGTGACACAAGTTCTTCGGGAGAAAAAAGTCGTAGGGAAGTTCGTGGAATTTTATGGACCAGGCGTGTCGACGTTACCGCTTGCAGACCGCGCAACGGTGGCTAACATGGCGCCAGAGTACGGGGCAACTTGTGGATTTTTCCCTGTTGATGCTGAGTCACTGACATACTTGCGTTTAACGGGCCGCAACGAGGAACAAATTCGCCTTGTTGAAGCTTATTTAAAAGAAAATGATTTATTCTTTACGAAAGAAAACCGTGAGCCTGATTATACAGATACGGTAGAAATTAACTTAAGCGAAATTGAAGCGAATCTTTCAGGACCGAAACGTCCGCAAGATTTAATTCCTTTATCTGATATGAAGGAAACGTTCCAAAAATCCATCTCAGCGCCTGCTGGTAATCAAGGATTCGGCTTAGAACCAGATGCGCTAAATAAACATGCGAAAGTCGTGTACGGAAACGGCGATGAATCCGTGATGAAAACAGGTTCGGTTGCCATAGCCGCGATTACAAGTTGCACAAACACGTCCAATCCATATGTCATGCTTTCAGCCGGCTTAGTCGCAAAAAAAGCAGTGGAACTTGGACTTGAAGTGCCTAAATTTGTGAAAACTTCGCTTGCTCCTGGTTCAAAAGTAGTAACCGGTTATTTGGAGAAAGCAGGATTGCTACCTTATTTAGATAAACTAGGCTTTGATTTAGTCGGCTACGGTTGTACAACATGTATCGGGAATTCTGGTCCATTAAAAGATGAAATTGAAGCGGCGATTCAAGAAAATGATTTGCTTGTGTCAGCTGTTCTTAGTGGAAATCGAAATTTTGAAGGTCGGATTCATGCGCTTGTAAAAGCGAACTTTTTAGCTTCGCCTCCGCTTGTTGTGGCATATGCCTTAGCGGGCACAACAAATATCGATTTAGAAAATGAGCCAATTGGGCACGGAAATGACGGAAAGGCGTACTTCCTAAAAGATATTTGGCCTTCTTCAAACGAAGTGAAACAACTTGTGGAAGAAACCGTAACACCTGAACTATTCCGCGAACAATACGCGCGTGTTTTTGATGAAAATAAAGCATGGAATGCCATCAATACAACAGATGAGGCGCTTTATCAGTGGGACGATACTTCAACGTATATCGCTAACCCACCATTTTTTGAAAACTTATCGAAGGAAAAAGGAAAAGTGGAAACTTTGTCTGACCTTCGGGTGATAGGGAAGTTCGGTGACTCCGTTACGACTGACCACATTTCACCGGCCGGCGCCATTGGGAAAGATACTCCAGCAGGTCAATTTTTACAAGCGCAAGGTGTTGCGATTCGCGACTTCAACTCATATGGCTCAAGACGAGGCCATCATGATGTGATGATGCGCGGAACGTTTGCGAATATTCGCATCAAAAATCAAATCGCAGAAGGTACAGAAGGTGGCTACACAACTTATTTCCCGACAAAGGAAGTCATGTCTATCTACGATGCTTCACGCAAATATATGGCTGATGGCACTGGTCTAGTTATCCTTGCCGGCGATGATTACGGAATGGGGTCTTCACGCGACTGGGCAGCCAAAGGAACAAATTTACTTGGGATTAAAACGGTCATCGCGAAAAGCTACGAGCGAATTCACCGTTCCAACCTCGTCATGATGGGCGTCTTGCCACTTCAATTTAAACAAGGTGAAGGTGCTGACGCACTCGGCTTGACAGGCGAAGAAACATTCCACGTTGCCATTGATGAATCCGTCACACCAAGAAGTCTTGTTGAAGTGACCGCTACTTCACCAAACGGTAAAGTAACGACATTCGAAGCGATTGCCCGCTTTGATTCAGAAGTTGAAATCGACTACTACCGCCACGGTGGTATTTTGCAAATGGTTTTACGCGGAAAACTAGAAAATTAATCCGAAAGACCGCTTTTCAGAAAGCGGTCTTTTTTTAATTGCATTTAGCGAACTAATGTTCTATAATGGGTGGAGAAAGGAAAATGAGATGCGAAAAAACACGTTATTAATTTTACTTATTATTATTAGTTTGATGCTTAGTTTAATCACGTCTATAAGTGGTTATAAAATTCCGTTGCCACCACTTGTTTTAGTTATTTTCACAGCAATCTGTCTTGCACTAGGGCTGATGGAGTGGCGAGCAAAGCATTTTTATTTTGCGTATGTCGCGTTTTTTTGTGGTGCATTTCTGTGCATGCAGTATATTTTAGGAGGATGAGTGTTTATGAGTGAACAAAAGCGATGTAGTTGGGCAGCGAATGGCGATGCTGTCATGCTGGCGTATCATGATGATGAATGGTGCAAGCCGAGCTACGAGGATACATATCTTTTTGAGCTTTTAAACTTAGAGGGGGCTCAAGCTGGCTTATCTTGGCGCACGATATTGAATAAGCGAGCAGGGTACCAAGAAGCCTTTTTACAATTTGATATTGACGCTTGCGCCAAACTGACAGACGAAGAGTTGGCAGACATCGTGAGTAATGCCGCCATTATCCGAAATAAAGCGAAAGTGAATGCCGTTAGAACGAATGCGCAGGCTACCCAAAAGGTGCAGGCAGAATTTGGTTCATTTTCAAAATATATGTGGCATTTTACAGACGATAAAGTGATGAATCATCAACTTAGTGAAAATCAGGAAATGCCGGCGAAAGATGAACTCTCCGAACGAGTAAGTAAAGACATGAAAAAACGCGGCTTTAAGTTTGTCGGCCCCGTCATTGTATATTCCTATCTACAGGCAATCGGTGTGATTAATGATCATGCGGTAACTTGTGCTTATAACCAGCAATGAGTTAAAATTAAAAGAAGCATAAATCCAGGAATAGTACCATTTTAAAAAATGGTTTTTCTGGAATTATGCTTCTTTTTATTGTCGTTTCAAATTTAGATTAACTAAGTGCGACATCTCGTTTTCTAAAGAAATAAAAGCTGATGCCAAGAAATATCAGCACATAGACTGCAAGCCCCGAAATGATTTGCCAAATCGCTAAATCTCCAGCGATGGGGTTTCCAGTAACAGCACTGTTCAAGTTTAACAAGTTAAATATAAGCCATTTCAACCAGTCATATTTTTCGATTGCGATTGGTAAGAGGGCTGAAAGAATAGAACCAGAGAACAATACCCCTAAACTTACACCAACAGCAAGTGCTTGAGAGCGAACAACGGCTGAGAACAAGAAGGCAATACTTGCATAAACAATCATCATAATAAAATTAGAGCCGAGCAGAAGTAGCGCAGATTGCAACGCATTTAATGCCCCAGAATCTGGTGATACTGGCATGAGATACGCCCCGCTAGGCAAAATGAATGAGAATAAGAATGCAGAAATAAATAGCACAATGCTCGTAATCACAGCATACAGAATGACAACCGCAAGCTTAGATGCAAGAATTTGACTTCGCGAGTAAGGCCGAGCTAAAAGCAATTTAATTGTTCCACCCGAAAATTCGGAAGCAACTATAATACTTGCTATGACAGCAACTAGAATGCTCGCAATCATATTCATAGTACCAAGACTTGCAAAAAATTCTGCACCAGTCATAGAACTTACAGATGACATTGGTATTTTACCTTCATCAGCATAAACTTGATAATAATCTATTTGTTTTTGGATGTTTTCCTGATCTTCTTTTGGAGCTGCTTCCTTTGAAACTTTTAAAGCAGCGACAGAATCTTTAGGAGAAAGGACCTTTTCTGTATAACCAGTTGCTTTATTCTCATTTTGTGCGTTCCAGTAGTCATCTTCTGAAATAGGTTGTCCGTCCGCATTATAATAAGATGTAATTCCTTGTGGTTGCAGCTTTTCTTCCACACCGTCTGTTCTTGAAATCGTGAACATCAACATAGTCATCAAGAAAATCAGAACAACAAGAATAATTTGCATACTCCAACTTGATTTTTTTAGAAATAATTTTTGAAACTCGTTTTGAATTAAACGCATTAGATTTCCCCCCCGTTTGTAAGTGCTAAGAAGCGATCTTCGAGTGAGAATTGAACTTTGGATAATTCAAGAATGTCCAAATTAGCCCGGATAAGTGCGCGGGCGATTTCTGGAAGGACTTCGCGCGTCACATTTAACACAAACTGATTCTCTCTTTGTTCAATGATTTCGAGGTCAAGCGTGTCTAATACGAGCTTAGCGCTAGCGCCGTCTGAAACCTCAAGTGTGACTTTTAACGTTTTATCCGCAGTTAAATCTGTCATTTTCTCAATGTGCGTCAGATGCCCTTTGTCAATAATGGCAAAGCGATCCGTAATTTGTTGAATTTCAGCTAAGAGATGACTTGAAATTAAAACAGAAGTGCCATTTGCAGCGAGCTCTTTAATCAGCGTTCGAAATTCCGCCATGCCTTGTGGGTCAAGCCCATTTGTTGGTTCATCGAGAATGAGTAGGGCAGGTTCATGAATTAAAGCTTGTGCAACGCCAAGACGCTGGCGCATACCAAGAGAATACGTTCTAACTTTATTATGAATCGCATGACTCAATTTTACTTTTTCCACAATCGCGCTAATTTCCTCATCTGAAATATCTTTTCGACTCATACGCGCAAATTGCTTTAAATTTTTCCAGCCAGACATATACATGTAAAATTCAGGATTTTCAATGATAGCCCCAATATTTTGAATGGCTTCTTTGAAGTTTTCGTCTAAATTGACCCCGCAGATGGAAACTTGCCCATTTGTTTTCGAGATTAACCCAACGATGGAGCGAATAATCGTTGTTTTTCCTGCACCATTTGGTCCAAGTAAACCGAAAACTTCCCCTTTTTCAATTTCAAAACTAATGTTATGTATGATTTCTTTTTTGCCAATTTTTTTCGAGATATTTTCAAGTTGTAACACCGTTTCAGGCATTTGCTCACTTCCTTTTTCACAGAATATAATCAGTATACACAAAATCTACACAATTAACATGAATCTATAGATTGGTCATCGATTAGGTCTTTAGGTGTAGAAAAAAACAACTTGCTATGTAAGCTTGGCATACTTACATGCAAGTTGTTTTTAGAGATTGTATATTAGGGAATGAAGATAACAATCTACGCTACTCATTTCTTTAAAGGTGGGAGTGAGTCTTCATTAAACGCCTTTGTAAGCTTCAACATAAATTTGTTTCAATTCGCTGACAAGAGGTTGTTTTGGATTCGCTGTTGTACATTGGTCCATAAAGGCGCGATCAGCTAATGTGTCTACAACGGCATCAAATTGTTTCTTATCAACATTTTGTCCTTTAAGACTCATATCAATTCCGATGTCTTTACCTAACTTAATGATGGCATCAACAAGGGAAGCAACGCCTTCTGCCGCAGTATTCGCTTTTAATCCAAGAATACGAGCAATGCGAGCATAATCTTCGTCAGCAGTAAAGCTTTCATATTTAGGGAATAAAGCATGTTTTCTAGGTTTAAGCGCATTGTAGCGAATAACGTGTGGCATTAAGATAGCGTTCGCACGACCGTGTGGAATGTGGAATTCCGGTCCGATTTTATGTGCTAAACTATGGTTGATTCCAAGGAATGCATTCGCAAAAGCCATACCAGCTAGGGCAGAGGCATTATGCATTTTCTCACGTGCATCCTCATCACCTTTAAGAACAGAATCGCGTAAGTTGGCGAACACTAATTCAATCGCTTGAATGGATAAACCACGTGTATAGTCGCTTGCCATAACAGAAACGTAAGACTCAATAGCATGCGTTAACACGTCCATACCAGTATCAGCTGTGATGTGTGCTGGAACAGTTGTGACATACTGTGCATCAACAATAGCAACATCTGGCGTAAGTTCATAATCAGCAAGCGGATATTTAATGTTGTTTTCTTTGTCAGTAATAACTGCAAATGGCGTTACTTCAGATCCAGTACCACTTGTAGTTGGGATAGCAACAAATTTAGCTTTTTCCCCAAGTTTAGGGTATTTGAACGTACGTTTACGAATATCCAAGAATTTTTGTTTTAAGCCAAAGAACGAAGCTTCAGGATGCTCATAAAACAACCACATACCTTTTGCCGCGTCCATAGCGGAACCACCACCGAGCGCGATAATGCAATCTGGTTTAAAGTCTTTCATAAGTTCTGCACCTTTATAAACGGTGACATCAGACGGATCTGGTTCAACGTCAGCAAACACTTGATAATCCACATCGTTTGAACGACGTTTTAAGTGGTCGATAACAACGTCAACGTACTTAAATTGTACCATTCCAGGGTCAGTCACGATAAATACGCGATTTAAACCTTCCATTTTTTGCAAGTATTGCGTGGAATATTTTTCAAAGAATACTTTCGGTGGTAATTTAAACCATTGCATATTATTTCTCCGATCTGCGATACGCTTTACATTTAAAAGGTTCGTTGCACTAACGTTTTGCGAAACAGAGTTTTTACCGTAAGAACCACATCCAAGTGTAAGGGAAGGGATAAAGCCGTTATAAATGTCTCCGATACCGCCTTGAGCAGATGGTGCATTCACGATAATACGGCAAGCTTTCATACGAATACCAAATTGTTTTTGCGCTTCACTATCTGTTGAATGAATAACAGCCGAGTGACCTAAACCGCCATATTCAAGCATTTCTTCTGCGCGGTCGAAAGCTTCTGCTTGATTTTTCGCTTCAATGAAAGCAAGAACTGGGCTTAATTTTTCATGAGAAAGCGGATATTTATCACCCACGCCTTTAATTTCAGCGATTAAAATTTTCGTTGTTTCTGGAACTTTAAAGCCAGCTTGTTCAGCAATCCAAGCAGGGGATTTACCAACAACGTCAGGGTTTAATGTGCCTTTTTCAGGGTTGATAACATAGCTTTCAAGTTTTTTGAATTCAGCGCCTTTTACAAAATAGCAATCGTTAGCAGCGAATTCTTCTTTCACTTCTTTCACAATTTCTTTGTCAACGATGACAGCTTGCTCAGACGCACAAATCATACCTTGGTCAAATGATTTAGAAAGAATGATGTCGTTAACAGCGCGTTTAATTTTTGCTGTTTTATCGATGTAAGCAGGAACGTTACCAGGACCAACGCCTAGTGCCGGTTTACCAGTTGAGTAAGCGGATTTAACCATTCCAGCTCCACCTGTAGCAAGAACTAATGCAACTTTATCATGATTCATAAGTTGTTTTGTTGCCTCAAGAGATGGCTTTTCAACCCATTGAATACAGTTTTCAGGTGCGCCAGCTTTTACAGCTGCTTCATATACGACACGTGCCGCTTCAGACGAACATTTTTGAGCACTTGGGTGGAAAGCAAAGATAATAGGATTACGCGTTTTAATGGCAATAATCGCTTTAAATAAAGTTGTTGAAGTTGGATTGGTTACGGGTGTAACACCAGCAACAACGCCAACTGGCTCAGCAATTTCGATAACACCAGTTTGTTTATCTTCGTTAATGATGCCTACCGTTTTATTTGCTTTAATGTTATTCCAAATATATTCCGTTGCGAAAATATTTTTGATACATTTATCTTCATATAATCCACGACCAGTTTCTTCTACAGCCATTTTTGCAAGTGGCATATGTTGGTCAAGTCCTGCAACAGCCATTGCATGCACGATGGAATCAATTTGTTCCTGCGTGTAATTTTCAAAGGCTTTTAGCGCTTCTGCACCGTTGTTTGCTAACTTATCAATCACTTTTTGAACTTCTAAAACTTCGCGAGTAGCTTCTTCTTTAATTGCCATTTTTACAACCTCCTAGAATTATAAGGGACTTAAAATGTCCAACAAAGACTTAAAACGTCCCTATGTGTTTAAAAAAATTTGGCAGTCGACTTTTACCAGCTTTTTTAAGGTGTGACTTGATTACACCGTTAGTATACCTCAGCATAAAAAGTTTGTAAATAGTTTCACGTGAAAAGATTCACAAAATATTAAAATTAAGTCTTAAGGTCTATTTCGAAAGCGTTTTCTGGTTCTTTTGTTTTAGAAAAAAGGGGAATGAAAAATTAGGCTTGCAATTTAAATTTAATTTTGTTAAGATGAGAACAACTTAAAATAACAGCGTGAATGAAAGAGTAAGTAACCTAAAAAATTGTTTCAAGAGAGCCTGCGGTTGGTGTGAGCCGGTAACAATGATTAGTGTGAATGGACTTTCTAGCTCTAAACTGAACGGGGTAACCAAGTAGGATTTAGCGATTAAGCCTTATCGTTATACAAGGCACCATTTAGCTTTTGGCAGATGGAATAAAGTGAACTTAAATTTTTAAGTTAATCAAGGTGGCACCACGGGTCTTCCGTCCTTGTCTAGTAATTAGACATGGACGGGAGACCCTTTTCGTTTTATATGAAAAAGCACGAAGCAGGAAGAGTACTTTATTTGGAAAGTATAGAGAGCAAGCGGTTGGTGGAAGCTTGTCTGGAAAAATAAAGGAATGGGCCTTGCGCGTTCAATCTTGAACTATATAGTAGGGATTGACGGTTTGTTACCGTTAAAAACAAGAGATTAAGAAAGCATTTTCTTAAACAAGAGGTGGTACCGCGACACGTTCGCCCTCTAAAGGACAATTTGTTCTTTAGAGGGCTTTTTATTTTGAAAAAGGAGAGATGTGTGATGCAAAAAACAATTGAAGCAGATACATTGACGATTCCGCTAATTTATAAGCGATTAAGTGGAAAAAATAAAAGCTTGCTGGAAGGGACGGCAAAAGATGCTGAGGCAGGCAGATATTCGATTATCGCGTTTAATCCCGTACATGAAATTCAAATTTTTGGCAACACGTTCATTTTGGACGGCATCGAAACATTGGCAGAAGATCCGCTTGAAAAATTGTACGAACAAATTGTATTTATGGAAAGAGAAAAATTACCACTTCCATTTGAAGCAGGGGCCATTGGTTATGTTGGCTATGATATGGTGCGCCTTTATGAAAATATCGGAGAACCAAAATGCGATGATTTAAACCTGCCAGATGCGCACTTCTTTTTATACGATTCCTACGTCATTTATGATCATAAATTGGAGCGCTTGACGCTAGTTGAGGATAATGCCTATTCTAAGCGTGAGGACACGGAATTGCAGGCGGCGCTTGTAGACTTGGAACATGAAATTTTCACCCCCAAAAAAGGGGAAGCAGATCCGGCTCAGCTTGAATCGTTCGCCTTTAAAAGTCGACTTGAGAAGGCAGCTTTTATGGAAAAAGTAGCGCGTGCGAAAGCATTTATTGAAGCGGGGGACTTTTTCCAAGTTGTCTTGTCGCAGCGGCTCGAAGCAAAGTTCACGGGCGATGCCTTTTCGTTTTATCGCAAGCTCCGCCTCCTTAATCCATCTCCGTATTTATTTTTTATCGACTTTGGAGAAACGAAGCTAATTGGTTCATCGCCAGAAAGCTTAGTTAGCGTAAACGGCGACTTTGTGCAAACCAATCCAATTGCTGGCACTAGAAAACGAGGTCAGTCAGCAGCTGAAGATAAAATGTTAGCCGCCGAACTGTTGGCTGATGAAAAAGAGCTTGCAGAGCACCGTATGTTGGTCGACTTGGGGAGAAATGATATCGGGCGTGTGAGCGCGGTTGGCTCCGTTTCAGTTCCCATCTATTTAACTATCGAACGCTATCGTTTCGTGATGCATCTCGTATCTGTTGTGGAAGGACGACTATTGCCGGAATTGCATGCCTTTGATGCTCTGAAATCTGTTTTGCCTGCTGGAACTGTAAGCGGTGCCCCGAAAATTCGAGCGATGCAGCGACTTTATGAATGGGAAGATGTGAAACGTGGCCCGTACGGTGGTGCGGTAGGCTATGTGACGAAACGGGGAAACGCCGATTTTGCGCTTGCTATTCGGATGGCAGTCATCCATAAAGAGCATGTTTATGTTCAAGCGGGGGCTGGAATTGTTTATGATTCTGACCCAGAAAGTGAATATGATGAAACGTTACAAAAGGCGAAAGCGTTACTGGAGGTGGGAAAATGATTCTTTTGGTCGATAATTATGATTCGTTCACGTATAACTTGGCGCAATTTATTCAGGAGTTTGCCGAAGTTGAAGTTATTCGAAATGATGCGGACAACTTGTTCCAACGAGCAGAGATGGCGAGTGGCATTATTTTATCACCGGGACCGGGAAAACCTTCTGCTGCTGGAAATTTAGAAGCGCTTATTCAGAAGAAGGCGAATGAAACGCCGATTTTAGGAATTTGTTTAGGGCATCAGGCAATTGGTGAGGTTTTTGGCGCGAATGTCAGCCAAGCAAATGAAATTCGCCACGGGAAAATTTCGCAGATGACATGCGCCGAATCGGAACTATTTCAAGGCTTGCCAACAACGTTTGAAGTAATGCGCTATCACTCACTAATTGTTCAAAAAAACAGTTTGGGTGCAGAACTTTGCTCGCTTGGGGAAGCACTTGATGACAAGGAAATGATGGCGATGCAAGTTCGCGGTAAGCCGGTGTTCGGTTTGCAATTCCACCCTGAATCAATTGGCACGCCTTTTGGAAAACAGATTATTGGGAATTTTATTGAAATTACAAAAAAGGAAGGTGGAGTGAAAAATGGATAGGACGATGGAAAAATTATACGCGAAAGAAAATTTGTCAGAACTAGAAATGAGCAGTTTAGCGACAGACATGTTCCAAGGAAAACTATCCGAGATTGAAATTTCCGCAGTCTTAATGGCTTTGAAAATAAAAGGCGAGACACTAGATGAAATTTCCGGTTTAGCAAGCACTATGCAAAAATTGGCTATGAAAATCCCGTACGCAAAAGGCGATGCGATGGACAATTGCGGCACAGGTGGAGATAAATCGAATACATTTAACATTAGTACAACAAGCGCATTTGTACTTGCGGCAGGGGGAATCAAAATGGCCAAACACGGCAATCGTAGTGTATCGAGTCGCTCTGGAAGCGCTGATGTTTGTTCGGAGCTAGGTATTGAAATTGCTTTAACGCCTGACAAAATGGCTTATCTGCTCGAAAATGTCGGAATCGCCTTTTTGTTTGCGCCAAACATTCATCCCGCAATGAAATACGTGATGCACGTCCGCCAAACACTTAAAACACCGACCATTTTCAACTTAATTGGACCGATGACGAATCCCGTACCACTCGAGGCGCAGCTCATGGGGAGTTACCGGCGAGATCTTTTACGCGAAACCGCACTAGCGCTCGGAAAACTTGGTCGCAAGCGTGCGGTTGTAGTCAATGGCGCGGGTTATATGGACGAAGCCACTTTACTTGGGGAAAATCATATCGCCGTGTATGCGGACGGAAGCCTCCAAGAGTTGACGTTTTCGCCTGATGATGTGGGATTAAAAAAGACGACGCGTGAACAAATTCAAGGTGGCGATGCGAAACGAAATAGCCAAATTTTAACACGTGTTTTAGACAATGAAGAAGGACCTTGTTTGGATACGGTTTTACTGAATGCAGGACTTGGTTTTTATGCGTACGGGAAAGTCACGACGATAGAAGAGGGTGTTCTCATGGCTCGAAAAATTGTTGCAAGCGGTGAAGCGAAGTACAAATTGCAGGAATTGTTAGCTGCACAAAAGGAGGTTTTAGTAGGATGACAACATTTTTAGATAAAATATTAATGGAAAAACGCAAAGAAGTGGCGAAAATGGAAGAACAAGTGCTGCAAGTTCAGCCTGACAAGCCAAATTTTCTAACGTTTTTAGCGAACAATCCTGAAAGAATGCAACTAATTGCAGAAGTGAAGCGAGCTTCACCGTCTAAGGGAGCGATTAATTTGAACGTGGACCCAGTTAAGCAAGCAAAAGCCTATGAGCAAGCGGGTGCTGGTCTCATTTCTGTTCTAACAGATGAAATCTTTTTTAAAGGTTCCATGGCGGATTTACAAGCTGTTGCGCAGGCGGTTTCTGTCCCCGTTTTATGCAAAGACTTTATTATTAGTGAAAAGCAGATGATTCGTGCGAAAAATTGCGGTGCGTCAGTTATTTTACTTATTGTGGCGGCGCTTAGTGAGCCACAACTTAAAAGCTTATATGAAAAGGCTGTTGAAATCGGCTTGTTGCCACTTGTTGAAGTGCATGACCTCGAGGAATTAAAAATTGCTGAGTGGATAGGCGCTAAATTAATTGGTGTGAATAATCGAAATTTAAGTACCTTTGAAGTAGATATTGCGGTGAGTGAATCACTTGCAAAAGAAATGGTCAATCAATCCGCATTTTATATAAGTGAATCAGGATTTAAGACGGCAGAAGACGTTCAGCGCGTGCGGAAAAATTATCGTGCTGTTCTCGTTGGCGAAGCGTTAATGCGTGAAAAAAATCCGCGCGAGGCAGCAGAAAGGTTGCGTGTTCTACGATGAAAGTGAAGATTTGTGGTTTGAAAACAGTAGCTGATGCGAAATTCGCAGCCGAAATGGGGGCAGACATGATCGGCTTCGTTTTCGCTAAAAGCAAGCGCCAAGTGCAAGTCGAAGAAGCACGCAAAATGGCAGCAGTCTTACCAGATAATGTTTTAAAAGTAGGCGTTTTTGTGAATCCTGATTTGGAGGAAGTTTTATTTTTAAAAGAAAATGTGCCGCTCGATATCGTTCAACTTCACGGGAGTGAGACACCGGAATTTGCGGCGAAAGTTGGCCCAACAATCAAGGCTTTTAAAGTGCGGGACGGCGAAATAATTGGCGATGTTTCTGCGTATCAGGATAGCCTAATTTTGCTCGATGCACCACCTAAAGAATTTGAAGGCGGTTCAGGCGAGACCTTTGATTGGGAGAAAATAGGTATGGGCGATTTGCCAAAAAGCCGCCTTATCATTGCCGGCGGGCTAAACCCGCAAAACGTCACAGAAGCCATTCAAATTTTCGAGCCGTTTGGCGTGGATGTTTCGTCTGGCGTAGAAACAAATGATGTGAAAGACCAAATGAAAATCAAAGCATTTATTAAACATACAAAAGGAGCGGATAATCATGCACTACGAGGCACCGAATGAAAAAGGTTTTTACGGGAGTTACGGCGGACGCTTCGTTCCAGAATCACTGATGCGTGCGGTTTTAGAATTAGAAGAAGCGTATCAAAAGCTGTCTGAAACGAAGGAATTTAAGGAAGAACTGGCGGATTATTTAAAACAATATGTGGGGCGCGAAACGCCGCTTTATTTAGCCCAACAACTAACGGATTATGCTGGCGGGGCGAAAATTTATTTGAAGCGTGAAGATTTGAATCACACGGGTGCGCATAAAATCAACAATACAATTGGGCAGGCGCTCCTTGCGAAGTCGATGGGCAAGAAAAAGGTGGTCGCAGAAACAGGAGCGGGTCAACATGGTGTCGCAACGGCAACGGTTGCAGCGCTGTTCAATATGGAATGCACCATTTTTATGGGCGAGGAGGATATTAAAAGGCAGTCACTAAACGTGTTTCGCATGGAGCTTCTAGGTGCGAAAGTCGTGAGCGTCACTTCTGGGAGTAGAACGCTAAAAGATGCGGTGAATGAAACGTTACGTTACTGGGTGGAACACATTGAGGATACACATTATATTATGGGTTCTGTGCTCGGACCGCACCCTTTTCCGCAAATTGTTCGCGATTTCCAAAGTGTCATCGGAAAAGAAGCGCGAGCGCAACATTTAGCGGCAGAAGGAAAACTGCCAGATGCAGTCGTAGCCTGTGTTGGCGGCGGCAGTAACGCCATGGGATTATTCTATCCATTTGTGGCAGATGAAGCTGTCGCAATGATTGGCGTTGAGGCCGCGGGATTAGGATTAGAAACAAATTTCCAAGCTGCATCGATTACAAACGGGAAAAAAGGGGTGCTACACGGTGCGATGATGGACGTGTTGCAAGATGAAAATGGCCAAATTTTAGAAGCCTTTTCGATTTCTGCCGGATTAGATTATCCAGGGATTGGACCGGAACATTCTTATTTTAATCAATTGGGGAGAGCGAGCTATACGTCCGTTACTGATGATGAAGCGGTTCAAGCATTCCAGCTACTTTGCCAAACAGAAGGGATTATTCCCGCGTTAGAAAGTTCCCATGCAATTAGTTATGCCGTTAAACTTGCAAAGACGCTTCCAAAAGATGCAAGCATCATCGTTTGTTTGTCAGGCCGCGGGGACAAAGATGTCGATCAAATGAAGGCGAGATTAAAGGGGGAAGCAGAATGAAAACTTTGACGCGCGTACTAAACGAACGAAAAGCTCAACATAAACCACTTATTGTGCCCTACATTATGGCGGGGGACGGTGGACTCGATACACTACCTGAAACCATTTCTTTTTTGGAGGAAAACGGAGTCGCTGCCATCGAAATTGGTATCCCGTTTTCCGACCCAGTTGCAGACGGACCAATTATACAGCAAGCGGGACTACGCGCTTTAAACGAGCAAATAAGCTTAAGAGACATTGTGAAGACGCTGCAACACACACAATCAAACGTGCCACTCGTCATGATGACCTATTTTAATCCCATCTTCCAAATTGGTGTCCCGACATTTATCGAAAGTTTGCGCGGAACAAACGTAAAAGGCTTAATCATTCCCGATTTGCCGTATGAGCATCAAGATTTACTGACGCCATACCTTGACGATGCAGATATCGCCCTCGTGCCACTCGTTTCCTTAACTAGTTCCAAACAGCGAATTGAGCAGATTGTAAAAGATGCAGAAGGCTTCATTTATGCTGTAACGGTGAACGGAACGACAGGAACAAGACAAACGTTTGGAGAAAATATTGGTTCTCATTTGCAAAACTTAAAAGCGCAAACGGACATTCCTGTTTTAGCTGGCTTCGGTGTATCAAAAGTGGAACATGTCGAACAATTTATGCAAGTCGCGGACGGGGTTGTCATCGGGAGTAAAATTGTGTCGCTTCTCCATGAGGCGAAGCACGCGGAATTGGCTGATTTTTTAACCAAAGTCAGTGAGGTTTAGCTCGGTTTGACGGGTCGCTTGCGGTATGGTAAAGTCAGTGAGAAAGCGTGGTGTTTGTATGCCTGAAATTTATTTAAAACAAGCAAAAACGACAACGATTATTATTGCGCTTGTTTCCATTTTGCAAGCGATTCTTGCGATCGTAGGCTTAGTCACAGTGGTGCTCGTGATTCCTAATCAGGAAGAATTAAAGCTGACGCAAGCAGTGATTCGTACGGCACTTGTGAATACGTCAATCAACGTGATCTTTTTCGTGCTTTTTTCGGTTTTATTCTTGCTTGCGTATCGCCGTTTAAGAAAAGGGCTTCTCGTTCGTGTAAGACTCTATATGTTTTATATTGTATTCATGATTCTTTCTATCATTCTTGGCATGGTGAATGGCGGATTTAATTTGAGCAGTTTACTTATACCGGGAATGTTAATTCTACTCAGCGTGATTGCGATTTCTTCACTGCGTAAGGGAATGAGCGAGAAGGTAGAATGAATAAAAGGAATGAACTTTGAAAAAGGGCTTTAGCTTGCTACTTACAGTTCTTTTTAAGTTTGTTCTTTTTTTTTGGAGAATAAAGTGGTAAAGTTAACAAGAGACTAAACGGTTGGCAATACCTGTCATCTGTTTGAAGAATATTCTAATTTTTAGTAAAGGAAGTTTGAAGATGGGTTCAAAACTGCTTAGAGGAACGTTTATCCTGACACTTGGTACGCTTCTTTCCAAGGTGCTCGGGATTTTGTATGTCATACCTTTTTACGCGATTGTCGGGGGCGACGATCCGATGCTTCTTTACAACTTTGGTTATGTCCCGTACCAATTGTTTTTAAGTGTGGCAACTGCTGGGATTCCACTTGCTGTTGCAAAATACATAGCGAAATATAATGCGATGGAAGAATATGAAATTGGTCGCCGCTTGTTCCGAACGGGGATTTATCTAATGATTGTTTCAGGTATTATTTGCTTCATCGCAATGTACTCACTTGCACCATTTCTTGCTAGCTTACAACAGCTAGAAGGTGGCTACAGTCTGGCAGATGGTATCCAAGTCATTCGAGCAGTTAGTTTTGCTCTTCTTATCATTCCAGTCATGAGCTTACTTCGCGGTTTTTTCCAAGGATACAATTCCATGGGACCGTCTGCAGTATCGCAAGTCGTCGAACAACTTGTGCGCATTTTGTTCTTGCTTGCCAGCACATTTGTAGTACTTTACGTATTAGATGGCAGTATCGTAACAGCCATTAGTATGGCGACGTTTTCTGCCTTTGTCGGTGCGCTAGCTAGTTTTGCCCTATTAGTTTGGTATTACTTTAAACGTAAACCTGGGCTTGACCGCATGTTAGTAGACAGCCGAAATGAGCTTAAAGTATCGATTCCAACCTTATATAAACAAATCATTTTATCGGCGATTCCTTTTATCATTGTTGGCTCAGCCACTTCACTTTACCAATTAATCGATCAGTTTACGATGGGGCGAGTTTTACAATATATCGGCGTAACAGCCAACCAAGTAAAAGAATATGTGGCGGTTATTAACTTCGACGTTCAAAAATTAATCATGATTCCCGGAACACTCGCGATAGCCTTCTCCATGGCGCTCGTTCCACTCGTAACAGCCGCTTACGTACGCAACGAAAAAGAACAAGTAAAACGCCAATTAAATGACGTCTTCCAAATCTTGCTCTTTTTAACCATTCCAGCTTGCATCGGTATCGCTTTACTTGCAAGACCTTTATTTACGGTTTTCTTTAAAGCGAATGAAGTAGGGACTGACTTGCTGCAATTTTTTGCGCCAATCGCCGTCTTATTTTCCTTATTCGGAGTAACAGCTGCGGTTCTTCAAGGGATTGACGAACAGCGTTTCACCGTTTTAGGATTACTTCTCGGCCTGCTCGCAAAATCAGTCTTACAAATGCCGCTTATCATGGTTTGGGAAGCGAAAGGTTCCATTCTAGCAACTGGTATCGGCTATGCCGTTTCATGCGTATTCATGCTCATTATTATTAAAAAATACGTGCGTTTTTCATTCGGACTTGTCTTCCGAAGGGTGATTCTATTTATCTTTTTAACGCTCATCATGTCGGCAGCCGTTTTAGCAGTCTACTTCCCACTATCATTCGTTTTAAGTCCGGACCACAAAATGACTGCCACTATTTTAGTCATCATTTGCGGCGGTATCGGAGCTGTTGTATATGCCTATCTTGCCTTTAAATTGCATCTTGCAGATAAATTATTTGGCCCACGAGGAACGAGATTGCGCCAAAAATTAGGCATTAAATAAAAGAAAAAACGTCTTGCTTACATCATGCAAGGCGTTTTTCTTTTACTTTTTTTTAGAAAAGCAGAGATTTCCTTAGGTGATTTGAAAATTTTCACAGGTGTTGTTTCTTGCTTAAGCCGCTTGAGAAGCTCATTGCGTCTTTTCGGAAAATCCCAAACGAATTTCAAAAATTCGCCGTCTAGTCGTTCTGGACAACCAATTGCAGCATCTGGTCGCGTTTTGCCATAATTTTGAATTAACCGTTTTAGGACGCGAAAAAAATAAATGCGCCTCGGATAATCTAAAAAGATGATGCAATTGGACGGCGGAAATCTTGTTTTCCATGTATCCGTATAATTGCCTTCGATAATCCAGTTTTCCGCTAAGGAGGTGAGTTCTTCCACTTGTTTCAGAAATTCATCTTTAGGAATAGGCTCCCAGTTAGGCTTGAAAAATAAAGTATCTAAGTGAATAACGGGAATTTCGAGCGCATAACCAAGTTCTCTAGCCAATGTTGATTTTCCGGCCCCAGAAGGACCAATAATGTTAATGCGATACATATTTTCCCCCAATCAGTGCTGAAATGGATAGCTATTCTCTCATTTTACAGCACAACTGTCAATTTTCTTATTCATCTTGCATTTCGCTAAAAATCTTCAAATAAGTTGGTAACTCTCGTGAAATTTGTGTCGGAAGCACAACGAAGTTTTTTTTCGCTAAAATATCGCCAATATAACTATGGAAGAAAACGCCAGCTAAAACACCGTGTAGCGGTATGGTCGTTTGTTTCATCAAACCGGCAATGATACCACTTAGCGTATCGCCCATTCCACCAGTCGCCATGGCAGGCGAACCGTATATATTTTGCCAATTTTCCTCCGCAGTCAGCACTTTCGTTCGATGCCCTTTTAAAACAATCGTGGCGTCAAGTGAATGGCGAACTTCATCTGGTGTCGCTTCTTCTTGGGGTGCCAGTTTTTTTAAGCGCTCCCATTCACCAGCATGTGGAGTGAAATAAAGCGCGCAATTTGTTTTAGGTAAATTGCCTTTCGCATAAAGTGTAATCCCGTCACCATCAATAATGATGTTTTGGTGATTTTCAGCATGTTGTAATATAAATTCCATTAGCGTATACGCTTCATCATCAAGACCAAGTCCCGGACCAATTAGAATGGTATCAAAAGTTGGCAACAAGCGTTTTAATTCAACTAATTTTGCGTAATCTAAAAACATGCATTCTGGTAAGCGGCTATGTAAACTAGAACGATTGACGCGGTGCGAGGCGAGTGTTGTTAATCCAGCGCCGCTATACACGCTTCCCTCTGCTGCTAGAATGGCTGCTCCGCCGTACATTTCGTTGCCAGCAACTATGAGAACTTTGCCGTATTGATTTTTATATCCTTCATCTTCACGTTTTGGAATAAAGCTGCAAATCGCTTTTGGCGTTATTTTTTTCATAAATGCCACATCCTTTTATAAAAATTGGATTTTATTCGCCAAAGAAGATAAAATAGGTGGCGGATAATTTATTTTAATTTTATCGAAGGATAGGGGTGTTTGTAAAATGAAACCTGTATTTCCAGCCGTAAAAGCCGTTATCGTACAGGACGGGCATTTTTTAGCTTTAAAACGATCGGAGCAAGAAGAAGAGGTATACGATTTACCAGGAGGGAGAATGAACTACGGTGAAACGCATGCTGAATGTCTTTTTCGTGAGGTTTATGAAGAAACAGCTTTACAAGTGCAACCATTTATTTTGTATGATACGTGGGAATTTTTTCATACAGATTACCAAATTACAGGCGTGATTTACTTAGTGTCAATGCCAAATGACGGCGAAATTAACTTGTCGGATGAACATAAAGCTTACAAATGGTTGCCGCTTTCAAAAGCGGGTATAGAAGATTTAGATGTTGTCTTTAGTTCGCGAATGAATCGTTGGGATTTTGATGCGATAAAAGGGATCATGTAATTATTTTATGAAAACCTAGGTTTCTACTTTCTTATGTAGGAAAAAGGGTTTACAATGGTAGTGCAGAGTTTATTTTGGAAGGAATGAAGAAAATGACGGAAATCAATTGGCAAAAAGAAGTAGAAAGTAGAAAAGACGCTTTCTTAAAGGATTTAGAAGGGCTACTCCGGATTCCAAGTGTACGTGATGACGCAAAAGCAACCACTGAAGCTCCTTTTGGACCAGATGTAAAACAAGCACTAGATTATATGATTGCTTTAGGTGAAAAAGATGGTTTTACAACAAAAGAAGTAGGCAATGTTGCTGGACATATTGAGTACGGAGCAGGCGATGAACTTGTTGGTGTTCTTGGACATGTTGACGTCGTACCAGTTGGAGATGGCTGGACAAATGGACCTTTTGAACCAGTACTGAAAGATGGCAAACTTTATGCACGCGGCGTAGCCGACGATAAAGGACCAACAATTGCCGGTTATTATGCACTAAAAATCTTAAAAGAGTTAGATTTACCGATTTCAAAAAGAATTCGCATTATTGTGGGTTCAGATGAAGAAAGTGGTATGAGCTGTGTTGAGCGTTATTTTGAAACAGAAGAACAGCCGACTGTTGCGTTCGTTCCAGATGCTGAGTTCCCAATCATTCATGCTGAAAAAGGGATTTCTGAACTTGACGTTTCGTTTAAAGACAGCAAATCAGACAGTTATCAAGCTTTCCAATTGGTAAGCTTTGAATCAGGTGCGCGTTATAATATGGTGCCAGATCATGCGAGTGCTGTTTTAGAAGAAGTAAAAGACGTTGATTTGTTAAAACAAGAATTTCATAATTTCCTTTCAAGCCATGATGTAACAGGGGAATTTGACGTGAGTGCGAAGTCCGTTACACTTTCCGTTGTAGGTAAATCTGCGCATGCGATGGAACCGAATAACGGCGTCAATGCAGGACTCCACCTAGTTGCCTTTTTAGGTAAATTCGAGTTGACTGGAACGGCAAATGATTTTGTCACGTTCGGTCGCGATTATTTATACAATGATTCGCGCGCAGTTAAACTTGGTATCAACTATGAAGATAAAGAAAGTGGCGACTTGACGATGAACGTCGGCATCATTCGCTACAGCTTAGAGGAAGGTGGACGTTATGGTCTTAACTTCCGCTATCCAGTAACAGCAAACATGGACCGTCTTAAAACGAAGATGGAAACAGTTGTATTTGAATATAACGGTCGCTATACGCACTATGATGATTCCAAACCATTGTTCGTACCACAAGACCACCCGCTTATTCAAACGCTGCAAGAAGTATACACGAACCAAACAGGCGAAGAAGCAACTCTTCTTGCTATTGGTGGTGGGACTTACGCGCGCCATTTAGAAACAGGTGTCGCATTTGGAGCTCTCTTCCCAGGACGTGAAGACACAATGCACCAAAAAGATGAGTTTAGCTATTTTGATGATTTATTAAAAGCGACAGCTATTTACGCTGAAGCTCTTTACAAATTAGCAAAATAAGGAGTATAATTGAAAAAATTCTAGCTGCTGCGTTAGTTTCGTGGCAGCTTTTACTTTAATAAAGGAGTGAGTTACTTGAAAGTATTAGTTGGAGATAAAATCGTAGACCGAGAAGATGCCTACGTTGATATTGAGGACCGCGGGTATCAATTTGGTGACGGTGTTTATGAAGTGGTACGTATGTATAACGGGAAATTTTTCACCGCCGAAGAACATATTGATCGCTTATATGCGAGTGCGTCAAAAATTGATTTAGTCATTCCTTTCCCTAAAGAAAAGCTCTATAATTCTCTTTTAGAGCTTGCAAAAGCAAATCAAATTTCGACAGGAAATGTATACTTACAAGTAACACGAGGCATACAGCAACCGAGAAACCATATTATTCCCGACGAGTTTCCCCTTGAAGGAATTTTGACGGCAGCAGCCCGAGAAGTGCCACGAAATGAAGCACAATTTGTCACTGGCGGAACGGCAATAACGGAAGAAGATGTACGCTGGTTACGCTGTGATATTAAGAGCATTAGCTTACTTGGCAATATTTTAGCCAAAAATAAAGCCCATCAAAAAGGGGCGCTAGAAGCTATTCTCCATCGTGGTGATTTAGTCACAGAATGTTCAGCTTCCAATGTTTCAATTATTAAAGATGGTACATTAATTACGCATGCCGCGGATAATTTAATTTTAAACGGGATTACAAGACAAGTGATTTTAAAAGCCGCAGAAAAAGGGGCAATCCCTTATGAAGAACGCGATTTTACAGTACAAGAATTATTGAATGCCGACGAAGTTTTCATTTCGAGTACAACGCTTGAAGTAACCCCCATCACAAAAATTGATGAAACAGTCATTGGAAACGGAGAACGTGGACCGGTTACTGCACAGTTACATCAATTATTTGAAGAAGAAATTGTCGCAGCTTGCGGCGCTTTTGTGAAAGAAAATATTTAATTATGACAGGGAGGAACACTCCCTGTTTTTTATATGTAAAAAATTACATATATGACCTAAACGCTCGTATATAAGGATTGATAACGCTTTCTCTTAGGGAGAGGCGAAAAAACCGCCTTGACCTGATTAGAATAAAGGCGTATAATTCATTTTGCTAATTGTTCGCATACGAATTATTCCTATGCAAACAATTGTAAAAGGGGGTAAGATTTTGTGGATGAGAAGTTAGTAAGAGAAGTTATTTTGTCTTTTCGTGAAGTGTCTCGAAAAACGCATCAATATCTAGCTGAAGAGGCAGACAAACGTGGTATCACAACGACACAATTACTTGCTCTAAGTTCATTAAAACGTGAGCCTCATCTTACGCTTGGTGAGTTAGCAGACCGAATGAAATTAAGTAAAAGTACGACATCAGGAATCGTTGATCGTCTTGTTAAAGCTGGATTTTTAACACGAAATCGGGTGGAGCTAAACCGCCGGACGTTAAATTTAGCCTTGACAGAACTTGGCGAAGAGAAGGCGTCCACTACATATGATGTTTTCTTTAAACGACTTGAACCAATACTTGAAATTGGTGAGCGCGAACTTACGGAAATGCTTGCAACACATCAGCAAATGATTCAAATTTTAGAAAGAGGGATGCAAGAATGAATGTACAGGCGAAGACGACCTCGGTAAAAAGAAACGGTATTTTAATAGTTATGCTGATGGGTGCTTTTGTAACAATTTTAAATCAGACACTAATGAATGTAGCTTTACCGAGTATTATGAAAGATTTTAACATTACAGCGAGTCAAGGACAGTGGCTATCTACAGGTTTCATGCTTGTAAATGGTGTCATGATTCCAATGACCGCATTTTTGATAGAGCGATTTACAACTAGACAGCTTTATTTATTTGCGATGATTACCTTTGCAATTGGGACCGCAATTGGGGGATTTGCGCAAAATTATACGATGCTTATTGCTGGGCGTATGGTTCAAGCGGTTGGTGCCGGAATTGTTATGCCACTTTTAACGGTGGTTGTTTTAAATCTATTTCCAATTGAACGACGTGGCCGTGCGATGGGACTTATTGGCCTTGCCATGAACTTTGCACCCGCAATTGGTCCGACGCTTTCAGGGTGGATTGTCCAAGAATATGCTTGGCGCGATTTATTTTTCATCATCATTCCATTTGCGATTGTCGATATTATCGTAGCCATTTTCTTACTGCGAAATGTTGGGAAACGTTCATTTCCTAAATTGGATGTTCTTGGCGTCGTCATGTCAACAGTTGGTTTCGGGAGCTTATTACTCGGATTTAGTAATGCTGGAGACCATGACTGGCTTACGTTTAAAGTCGTTGGTTTTATCGCGATTGGGCTTGTTGTTCTTTCGCTATTCATTTGGTACCAAGGGAGAGCCAAAACGCCACTTCTTAACTTTAAGGTTTTTAAAAATCCAACCTTTGCTTTAACCACGATTATTAGTTTCTTTGTTTTTATGGGTCTTTTTGGAGGCATGCTGTTACTGCCAATATTCTTGCAAAATGTGCGCGGCTTTTCACCGCTAGATTCTGGTTTAGTTCTGCTTCCAGGAGCGCTTATAACGGCTGTTTTATCGCCAGTTACGGGGATGATGTTTGACCGATTTGGTGCGAAATATTTGTCGTTAGTAGGTCTTATTATTATGACTGGAGCGACGTTTATGTTTTCGAACATTGGTGAATCGACAACACTTACTTATATTGTTATAGTCCAAACGATTCGTGCGGGTGGAATGGCCATGGTCATGATGCCACTTCAAACAGCGGCGCTCAACTCTCTTCCGCTTGAGATGGCGTCACACGGCTCTGCAATGTTTAATACAATGCGACAAGTTGCCGGGTCAATTGGAACAGCAGCGCTCATCACTGTAATGTCTAAAAGTGCTAGCAGCTTCGCAAATTCACTCAGCGCAACTGATGTCGTTGGAAAGACGAAAGAACAGCTTGCGAATCACGTTCTGATTCACGGGATTGATACAGCCTTTTTGATTGCCGCACTCTCAAGCGTTATTGCGTGCGTTCTAACGTTATTCATTCGTAAAAATCCTTCTGGACTAAATCCAGTTGTCCATAAAAATTAATTTGAAATCCGCCTAAAAAACCAGTAGGCGGATTTTTCACTTCAAAAAAATGAAAGCCCGAACATATGTTGACTTGACTTACTTCCGTTGGAGAAGTACAATCAATTTTAGACATGATTTATTTGCGAAGTAATGAATCATTTACTAAAAAGGTGTGTTTCAAGATGAAGGATTATTTTTTTGGGGCTGAATATGAAATAAGTTCTGCCGGCGGAGAAACCGGTCAAGCTTTTGTTGCGAGAAAGGAAGACGAAAAATTCTTTTTAAAGAGGAATTCTTCGCCTTTTTTAGCTGCGCTCTCTGCTGAGAACATTGTTCCTAAACTTGTATGGACAAGACGTGTTGAAAATGGAGATGTTATTACAGCGCAAAAATGGGTCGAAGCTCATATTTTAGACGCAGATGAAATGATGGATAAACGCGTGGCACAACTTTTAAGTAAAATTCATCGCTCGAAGCCACTAAAAAAAATGTTGCGGAAAATCGAGAACAGTTCTTTATCTTCTGAAAAAATGCTCGCGAATTTAAACAGCTTTAAGGAACAGTTTAACGACGCAGAAAATGTGGCCTATACATACCTTTTAGATCATGCTGAGCAAATAAATTCAGATGAGCTGGTCGTTTGTCACGGGGATATGAACCATAGCAACTGGATGATTTCCTTAAAAGACGAGCTCTATTTAGTTGATTGGGATTCCGCGATGCTTGCCGATCACGCAAGCGATTTAGCGATGCTCCTTTATCAATATATCTCACGAAATAAGTGGGGCGAGTGGCTAAGTGCATACGGAGAAGCATACTCGGAAAAACTGCACCACAAGTTAAAATGGTACGGTTTATGTCAGGCATTAACACGTATTTATGCGGCTAATCTAGCCGAGCAAGAACGTTCAAAAGCGAGCGAGCTTTTAAAAGTAATCTTAGAAGATAATGAGGTGTAACCAATTCATGCGTGTAAAGCATAAACCATGGGCGAAAGATAAATTGCTAAGCCATCCTGAAGTTTGCGTCGCAAATCCGGCTGACTTTAAAGGGAAGTGGCAAGAGCTTTTTGGCAATCAAAATCCCATTCACATTGAAATCGGCTCAGGAAAAGGCCAATTTGTAAGCGGCATGGCTAAACAAAATCCGGAAATCAATTATATCGGCATTGAAGTCGTTGAAAGCGTACTTGTTGTTGCGCTTGATAAAGTATTAAATGCGGGCGTTTCAAACGCACGTCTATTGTCTGTTGACGGTGCAGCACTACTTGAATATTTTGAACCGGGCGAAGTGGCGCGAATTTATTTGAATTTTTCTGATCCATGGCCAAAAAAACGGCATACGAAGCGGCGCTTGACGAACCCGACCTTTTTAGATATTTATAAAGCGCTTTTGCCAACTGATGGTGAAATCCATTTTAAAACGGATAATCGTGGATTGTTTGAATATTCGCTCGTTGCATTTTCTGACTATGGCTTGCAACTAAGCTATGTGTCACTCGATTTGCATGCCGACGAAATCAGCGACAATGTGATGACGGAATACGAAGAGAAATTTTCACAAAAAGGCTTTCCAATTTACCGTTTAGAAGCATCATTTAAATAAACGAAACAAGAAGTTGCTCAGCGCGACTTCTTTTCTATAATAATATTATGTAAACAAGGGGTGCTCTTATGAAAATTGGCAAAATTGAAATTCATTGGTTAAGAGGCGGAAAATTGGCGTTTGATGGTGGGGCGATGTTTGGCGTTGTACCAAAAGCGCTTTGGAAGAAAAAATATCCGGTCAATGAAGCCAACCAAATTGCGGCATATGCCGATCCAATATACTTAAAAGTCGCAGGCAAACATGTCCTAATTGATGCAGGACTGGGGGTAAACCGACTTACAGAAAAACAAAAAAGGAATTTTTC
This sequence comes from Listeria goaensis, assembly GCF_900186125.1. Classification (GTDB taxonomy): domain Bacteria; phylum Bacillota; class Bacilli; order Lactobacillales; family Listeriaceae; genus Listeria; species Listeria goaensis. The sequence goes on from NZ_FYBQ01000001.1 coordinate 312,323, forward strand.
CGTAGAAGAAGAATCTTTTATCGTTCAGGATTTAGCTCGTTTAGGTGTGACGCCTGAAGAAATTGACTTTGTGCTCATGACGCACTTGCACTTCGATCATGTGACAGGGTTGACGGGAACTGCTGAGGACGGAACACTCACATCGGTTTTTCCGAATGCAAAAATTATTGCTTCTGAAACGGAATGGGACGAGATGCGCGCCCCAAATATTCGCTCAAAAGCGACGTACTGGCCGGAAAATTGGCAAAAAATTGAAGCCCAAATACATACTTATTCGGAAAAAATGGAGGTTCTTCCTGGCGTAACGATGCACCATACGGGGGGGCACAGTGCGGGACACGGTATCGTTGAAATTTCTTCTGACGGGATGCACGCCGTTCATTTAGGCGACATTTTCCCAACACACGCGCATTTAAATCCACTATGGGTGACTGCCTATGATGACTATCCAATGGACAGCATTTTTGCGAAAGAAAAATTGTTTGCCAAATGGATGGATGAGCAAACATGGTTTTTATTTTACCATGATGCATTTTATGAAGCGATTCAACTCAATCGCGCTGGCGAGATAACGAATAAAATGGAAAAGAAAAGGGGCTGATAAGCTTCTTTTTTTTGCGCTCAAAATTAACATAGGGGGCAGGGGTATGTTCATCTGGATACTTGTAGGGGGTATTAGAAAATTGCATAAAAATGCCCCTTCATGTAAAAGGGGCATGCTCTCTTATGTAAGGTATACGTCAATAATCGTACCCGTTTTTGCATCTGCAATAAATTCAAACTGTTTCTTTTCGCCTTCGCGAATTGCCGTAATTCCGCCGTGATATACGAAAGTATCAATCGCATATTTTTTATAATGCTGTTTTTTTAGTTGAATCCAAGAGCCTTCAATAGGTCCTTCCTTTTTAAAAGCATCTTTGACATTTTCTAAAATAACATCACCAGATATCGATTTATCCGAAAGACAGTAATGGTTCAGTAAATGACCAGCAGCAGCGCCAAAAGCAGCACCTGCAATAAAAGCTTTCCAGTCCATGTTTTTCCTCCCTCAATAATTTCCCTCTATGTGCGAAATTTACTCACGTACTCATTATACTACACTTTCGGAAAATGGAAAGTATTTTTAATGACGCTTTCAAAACACACGTAATCTTGCTATACTAAAAGAGTTAGAGCGAAAGGGTGGTTAACAGTGAAAGAAGAAACATTAAAATTGTTTAAAACATTGACCGAGTTACAAGGAACATCCGGTGATGAATTTCGAGTGCGGGATTTTGTACGAAAAGAAATTGAACCAGTTTCAGACGAGGTCATTCAAGACGGGTTAGGCGGCATTTTTGGTGTGCGACACGGCGACGCAGCTGGCCCGCGCATTTTAGTTGCTGGACATATGGATGAAGTAGGCTTTATGGTGACACAGATTACAAAAGCCGGTATGCTCCGCTTTCAAACAATTGGTGGTTGGAATCCGCAAGTCATGCAAGCGCAGCGCGTTCAGGTTATGACAGAGAGCGGCCCAGTCATTGGCGTCATCGCGTCTGTACCGCCACATTTAATGTCCGATGCAGAACGAAATAAACCAACGGATCCAAAAAACCTCCTGATTGATATTGGCGCCGACTCCAATGAAGAAGCAAAAGAACTCGGACTTAAACCGGGGCAATTTATCGTGCCAGTATCTGAATTTACACCGCTCGCAAATCCGAAGAAAATTTTAGCAAAAGCTTGGGACAACCGTTATGGTGTCGGGCTCGCAATTGAACTTTTAAAAGAGCTTAAAGGCGAAGCACTCCCTAATACATTGTTTTCAGGAGCTAACGTCCAAGAAGAAGTCGGACTTAGAGGCGCTGGCGTAAGTGCTAATATGATTCAACCAGACTTGTTCTTCGCTTTAGATGCTAGCCCTGCAAACGACACAACAGGAGACAAAACACAGTTTGGTCAACTTGGTAAAGGCTTCTTAATGCGGATTTTTGATCGAACGATGATTATGCACCGAGGCATGCGCGAATTTTTACTCGATACAGCCGAAAGCAATCAAATTCCGTATCAATATTTCACATCACCAGGCGGCACAGACGCTGGGAAAGTACATACTTCGTTAAGCGGCATTCCAAGCGCGGTTATCGGTATCCCATCAAGATATATTCATTCCAGCAATTCTATTTTGCACGTCGATGACTACGCTGCTGCCAAAGAAATGATTACAACCATCATTCGAAGTCTCGACCAAACAACATACAACACCATACGTGAAAATGCTTAGGTTTTTGAAAAAAGCGACGGTTTTAATCGGTGTGGCTCTTCTCATGAGTGGCGTCATCTGTTTCATTTTAAGTGCGCTAAAGATTGGAAACTTCGAGCAAGGCTGGGCGCTCACCGCTTTTGTAGCAGGGGTGATGATACTCATTTATGAAGGCTTGCAATTTTATATCGCAGAACGCAAAAAAGCACGAAAATCAAATCGCTGATTTTCGTGCTTTTTTGCGACTAGCCAAATGTATAATGAAGCACTTTTGCCGCAGCTTCAATGGTTGCAACAGTCACGTTCGCGCGTTCTGACAATTCTTTTAACGGGTGATGCAATTTTTCCGGGCGAATTAAGATGAGCGGTTTTCCGCTCGCAACAGCGAACGAGGCGTCCGATGCCGTATTCCACTGCTTAAATTCTTCCCCAAAATAGGCCACCACAAGATCGGCTTTATTTAAAAAAAGCTGTGTTCGGAGATTGTTGATTTTGGAAGCTTGGATGTCGCGATATAGCGCGTTTGGTTGCTCGCCTAGGATAACTTCGCCGATAGAATCTGATTTTTCATGGTTTTCTTCTGGACCAGTGAATGTGAATGAAACGCCTTGTATGTTGCTAATTGCATGACGCAATTCGTTTCGCCAATCAGAATGGATTTCGCCAGCTAAATAAATGTTATAGTTCATTTTTATAACACTCCTTTCTCATTTATCATAACGAAAAAAAGAAAACGCTTCAAATGTTTTACAGAAAGCGGATTTCTGGACGAATGGCACAACTTTAGGTACGATTTAACAAGGAAGAACTTAAAGGAGCGTTTTAAAATGAAAAATTTAGAATCTGTTGAGCAGTTTCAACAAGTAAAAGAACAAGGAAAAACCGTTTTTATGTTTAGTGCGGATTGGTGTGGCGATTGCCGTTTTATCGAGCCTGTCATGCCAGAAATCGAAGCAGAAAATGAAGACTTTGCTTTTTATCATGTTGACCGTGATGAATTTATCGATTTATGCGCAGAACTAGCGATTTTCGGTATTCCAAGTTTTTTAGCATTTGAAGACGGGGAAGAAATTGGCCGCTTTGTCAGCAAAGATCGTAAAACAAAAGAAGAAATCAATGACTTTTTAGCTGCGCTTTAAAAGGAGGAAGCTCTTTGAAAATCACGACACTTGCCATGAAAGCAAAATTAGAAGACATGTTACGAAAAGATGGAAGAACGTTTTCTTTCGATAGGGAAAAAGAACGTTTAAAAGTTTCAGAAAATGAGCATACGATAACGCTATCCGTTCCGCAAATCATTGCACGATTTGAAGAAGAAGGGGAGGCCTCCTTTCAAAAAGTCGTGTATTACGTCAATGAAGGCTTTCAGGCGAGCCGTCAAAAAGTCAATTTAAGTGGAAATAGCGACAAAATTTTGCCTGTCATTCGTGCTGGCTCTTTTCCGCAAAAAACAAAAGCGGGAGAAAAATTATTTTGCGAGAAACATACAGCCGAAACAAACATTTTTTATGTTTTTGATACAGGAAAAGCCTACAAATTTTTAACGGAAAATGATTTAGAAGCGGCGAACATTTCACCAAATGATTTGCGTAACAGCGCCATGCAAAATGTAAGAAAACTAGATACGCCACTGAAGAAGGATACAGTTTCCGGCAATGACTTTTATTTTTTAAGAACGAATGATGGTTATGACGCCAGTCGCGTTTGCAATGACGCCTTTTTAGCGGAGATGCGTGCCAAGTTCACGGGTGAAATGGTCCTTGCGATACCACATCAAGATGTACTGATTTTAGCCGACATCAAAAACAATACTGGCTATGATGTGTTGGCACACATGACGATGCAATTTTTTTCAGAAGGAATTGTTCCAGTTACCTCTTTGCCATTTGTGTATAATAATGGTAAACTGGAACCGATATTTATTATGGCGAAAAATAGACCAAAGGAGTAGGGGAACTTGATAGCAAACGTATTTTACAATGAAAAAGGAATCGGCGACACCCTAATTGTTGCCATCAAAGACATTAATCGATACACACGTTCTTTTGAGAAAAAAGGCGATGTAGTACGAATTTTTGACACTGAAACAGGCGATTTAAGCGGCTTTAACATTTTCAACGCTTCCAATTATTTCGCACTACAAGCAAATGGAAAAGTCAAATTGACGGAAGAATTTGTCGCAAAAATGCAAGAGGTGATTAAAAACGCCGGCTTTGCTGACAATTTAGATATCGATTTATCACCAAAATTTGTCGTGGGTTACGTTGAAAGTATCGAAAAACATCCAAATGCCGATAAACTTCGCATTTGCCAAGTGAGTGTTAAAAACGAGCAATTACAAATTGTTTGCGGCGCACCAAATGTTGATGCAGGCCAAAAAGTAGTTGTTGCAAAAATTGGTGCAGTGATGCCAAGCGGACTGGTCATCAAACCATCTAACTTACGTGGTGTCGATTCTTTCGGGATGTTATGCGCTGCGCGAGAATTAGCGATTCCAGATGCGCCACAAGAAAAAGGTATTTTAGTTTTAGAGGCCGACAATGAAGTCGGCGCAGCTTTTCCAGTTTCTTTTTAATCCAATCAAACTAGCTAGCATCGTCTAGCTAGTTTTTTTGTAAATAAAAGTGTGTACAATACTGCTTCGAAATGTTCTTTTTTTACCTAAGAATTGGGATATAAGATTATATTATGACCCCTTTGAAGCTTTATACAGCAACGGTTAAAGTAGGTTCTGAAATATTAATGACGAAATTACGATGGTCATGTATAGCTTTAATTATTTTTCTCTGTTAGAATCAAAAAAGAAAATCAAAATTAGGTGTGATAGATATGGGATGGTTAAAAGATTTTTTCTTTGGGGATTTTGAAGATTCAAAAGAAGAAGTGCCGAAACAGCAGACGGCAGTCGTAGAAACCAAAATAAAACGAGAACAACCAAAAGTGAATATGAAAAGGACCGCAAAACGTCCAGTAAATATAGGGCAAAAAAAACGGACAGTCGCAACGAAAATGGTATATGAATACCCAAAAGGTAATTTTCGCTTTCCAGTTATACCTGACAAAGCGCAGGCAGAAAGGGTACCAGTTGTGCAAACGAGAAATAATACAATCGATAAAGTGGCACAAACGCACACTACTGTAGAAACTAAAGTTGTAGCGAAAGAAAAATTCACGCCGACAGATGTTCCGTCGCCAGTTTTTGCTTTCCATAAACGGCCAAGCCATTTTGAATTTGATTTAGATGACCAAACATCTGAAAAGCCAACACAAGAACGCATTTCGTTAATTACTGAAGAAGTGGAGCAGTTTGTGGAGGAAAAACCGGAAGTTATTGAGGATTTAAATACAGCTGTAGTCACGGAAGAACCAGTTTTCCAAAAAAGCGAAGAAGTGAAAGAACCTCAAGTGAAAAAAACAGAAAAAACGTTTTCGCAGAAAAAAACAGCAACGAAATCGCATATTCCGTTTAATGTCATGATGGTAAATAACGATCAGAAAGACGAGTCAAAAGAGGAAGCGGATTCCTATTTGGCGCAAACGGAGCAAGTTGTGACCGTTCCTGAGAAAAAAGTGCGAGAAGAGGGGGAGCAACCGTCTTCTTACTATCTTCCTTCGCTGCGCCTATTAAGTCCTCCAGTTTCATCGAACAAGGATGAGGGCTGGCTTGATTATCAGGAAGAGCTTTTGAATGAAACGCTAAAAAACTTTAATGTGGAAGCGCATGTTGTGAACCGAACGCAAGGTCCATCAGTGACGCGTTTTGAAGTGCAACCTGAAAAAGGTGTTAAAGTAAGCAAAATTACGAATTTAACTGATGATATTAAATTGAGCTTGGCGGCAAAAGATATTCGAATTGAAGCACCGATTCCAGGGAAAAGCACAATCGGTATTGAAATTCCCAATCCTTCTAGCCGGCCAGTGATGATTTCTGAAATTATGAATACATCGATTTTCCAAGAGAACCATTCTCCGCTAACCGCCGCGCTTGGGCTCGATATTTCAGGAGCGCCTATCGTGACGGATTTGCAAAAAATGCCACACGGACTTATTGCAGGGGCAACGGGTTCAGGGAAAAGTGTGTGTATTAACTCGCTCTTAGTTAGCTTGCTTTATAAAGCGCGACCAGATCAACTAAAACTACTTTTAATTGATCCGAAAATGGTCGAGCTAGCACCGTATAATCGTATTCCACACCTCGTGAGTCCGGTTATTACTGATGCAAAAGCTGCCACAGCAGCGTTAAAATGGGCTGTTGAAGAGATGGAAAGACGCTACCAGCTATTCTCGCATACAGGGGTTCGCAATATGGAGCGTTATAATCAATTATCAGAAGCAGAAGGGCACTCTGGGGAAAAACTCCCGTATATTTTAATCGTAATTGACGAATTAGCCGACTTAATGATGGTCGCTCCAAATGATGTGGAAGAGTCAATTAGCCGCATTGCTCAAAAAGCTAGAGCTTGTGGTATTCATATGATTGTGGCGACACAACGTCCGTCTGTTGATGTTATTACGGGACTTATTAAAGCAAATATTCCAACACGTGTTTCCTTTTCCGTATCGAGTTCGATTGATTCACGAACGATTCTTGACGCCACTGGTGCTGAGAAGTTGCTTGGAAAAGGGGATATGCTCTTTTTACCAAGTGGCGTAAGTAAACCAGTCAGACTGCAAGGAACGTTTGTAAGTGATGAAGAAATTGATGCAGTTGTTAGTCATGTACGTAACCAAGGAGAGCCAAGCTATTTATTTGTGGAAGAAGAGCTCCTTGCGAAAGAAACGCTACGTGAGGAGGAAGATGAACTTTTTGATGAAGCTTGCGATTTTGTGATGAATCAAAAAGCCGCTTCAACTTCGCTTCTACAACGTCATTTTAGAATTGGCTATAATCGCGCGGCGAGACTGATGGAAACATTAGAAAACTATAATATTGTTTCAGGTACGAATGGTTCTAAGCCACGAGATGTAATTATCACACATGAGCAGCTTGAAAAGTTGCGGAATAAAGATACGGCAAACTAGGGCTAAATTCATATGAAAGCGCAGATAATGAATAAATTAAAACGTTTTCTTACTTGATTATCTAAGCCTTTTTCCGTGATTTAGAAGAATCGTTGTTCTAAACAGGCGATAAATGCTATAATATAACGAGTGAACGAGTGCATAAACTATTTTACATTAAACACTATTATGAACAGGAAATAAGATGATGTCTAAAATTACAGGATATATATCTTTTTAGACACCCTCTTCAAGTTGAAAATACGGGGGTTCGAAACAATGACAACTTATCATTTTGTTGGGATTAAAGGCGCGGGAATGAGTGCGTTAGCTCAAATTTTACATGATAAAGGATACAAAGTGCAGGGCAGCGATGTTGAGAAGTATTTCTTTACACAAAAAGTATTAGAAGATAAATCTATTCCAATTTTCCCATTTGGTGCAGAAAACATCAAAGAAGGTTTAACTATTGTGGCTGGTAATGCTTTTCCAGATACGCATGAGGAAATTTCAAAAGCATTAGAAATGGATTTGCCAGTTATTCGTTACCATAAGTTCTTAGGCCAATTGTTAGATGGTTATACTAGTGTGGCGGTGACAGGTTCTCATGGCAAAACATCAACAACGGGTTTACTTTCGCATGTATTAGAAGCCATCAAACCAACGTCTTATTTAATTGGTGACGGTACTGGTAAAGGGGATAAAAACGCGGAATATTTTGCTATAGAAGCATGTGAATATCAACGTCATTTCCTTGCATATAAGCCTACATATGCGATCATGACAAATATTGACTGGGATCATCCTGATTACTTTAAAAGTGTCGATGATGTTTTTAACGCGTTTGAATCTTTTGGCAAGCAGGTAAAAAAAGCTGTCTTTGCTTTAGGTGATGACGTTCAACTTCGTCGCTTAGAAGACGTGTTAACTATTCCAGTTGTTTATTTTGGCTTTGGCAGTGAAAATGAATACATCGCAAAAAATGTTGTTAAAAAAACAACAGGCACTTTATTCGATGTTTACCATGAAGACAAACTTTTAGGGAACTTCGAAATTCCAACTTACGGGGATCATAATGTTTTAAATGCTCTTAGCGTTATTTCGCTTGCTCATTATGACCAGTTAAGCATGGAAGAAGTGAAAAAAGAGTTACTTACATTCGAAGGTGTAAAAAGACGTTTTAGCATTACGGAAAAAGCGAATCAAATTTTAGTGGATGATTATGCACATCACCCATCTGAAATTCGTGCAACAGTGAATGCGGCGCGACAAAAATACCCTGATAAACAAGTAGTTGCGGTTTTTCAACCACATACTTTTACACGCACAAAAGCATTTTTACAAGGTTTTGCTGATAGTTTGAATTTAGCAGATGAAGTTTATCTGTGCGATATTTTTGGTTCAGCCCGGGAAAAAACTGGGAATTTAACCATCTATGATTTGGCCAAAAAAACAAAAGGAAATCATGTTATTAAAGAAGAGCATACTGATGCACTTCTTGCTTACGATAATGCTGTCATTTTATTTATGGGGGCTGGAGATGTTCAAAAATTCCAAGCCGCTTATGAAAAAGTACTAGATAACCAATCGAAAACACAAGCATTAGGAGAAAAAGCTGCATTTTAATTTGAACGATTAAGCTGGTACTTTTGTATCAGCTCTTTTCTAAATATGACACTAAAAAGCAACTAGGAGGGAATTTTGACGTGGCTATTCGTTTAGTAGGCAATAAGGCGCCAGATTTCTGTGAACTGGCAGTAATGCCGGATTCGACCATCAAAAAGCGAAGTCTAGCAGATTTTTTAACATCTGATAAATGGCTCGTGCTGTTTTTTTATCCGAAAGATTTTACGTTCATTTGTCCGGCAGAAATCAACGCGATTTCGGCTAGAGTAAAGGAATTCCAAAAACTGAACACGGAAATTGTCGGCATCTCAACAGATAGTGTTCAAACGCACTTAGAGTGGATACAAACGCCCATTTCAAAAGGCGGAATTGGTCAACTCACCTATCCTTTACTTGAAGATGTATCGCGCACTGTAGCGCTGAATTATGGTGTTTTTGACGAAGAAAATGAAGAAGCCTTGCGCGGACTTTTTATTATCGACCCAACTGGAAAAATTCAATACGAAACGATTCATGTGAACACCGTATCACGCGAAGTCGATGAAATTTTACGAGTACTTACAACTTTGCAAACCGGTGGACTGTGCGAAATAGAGTGGTAAAAAGAGTCCGTGACATAAATGAAAAGAAGCATAAACTCAGTAAAGCCCGATGGCATTATTACTGGATTTATGCTTCTTTGTTTTTCCGCTATCTAATTATCTGTATCTTTTAAACTAAATTTGCGGGATTTAAAATTTCTAATTCAGGTAACACGAACAAACCATCTTTACGAATTAAAACATCGTCAAAATAAATTTCCCCGCCGCCGTATTCCTTGCGCTGAATGTTAACTAAATCCCAGTGAATTGCAGAAGTGTTGCCGTTATACGCCTCGTCATAGCATTGTCCCGGCGTGAAATGGAAACTACCTTCGATTTTTTCATCAAATAAAATGTCGCCCATCGGTTCATGAATGAATGGATTCACACCAATTGCGAATTCGCCGATGAAACGGGCTCCGTCATCTGTGTTTAAAATTTCATTGATGCGTTCGGTATCATTAGCTGTAGCTTCAATAATTTGACCGTTTTCAAATGTAAACGACACATTTTCAAAAACAAAGCCTTGGTAGGGACTTGGCGCGTTGTAGCTTAATGTTCCTTGTACAGAGTCACGCACCGGTGCCGTATAGACTTCGCCATCAGGAATATTTAGTTCGCCTGCACATTTAACAGCAGGAATATGCTTAATCGAAAAACGCAAATCAGTCCCAGGGCCCACGAGATGCACCTTATCAGTTTTATTCATTAAAGCAACTAAACTATCCATGGCAGCACTCATTTTCGCGTAGTCGAGTGTACAGACATCAAAATAGAAGTCCTCAAAACCTTCCGTACTCATACCGGACAGTTGCGCCATTGAAGAAGTTGGATAACGTAAAACAACCCACCTCGTTTGTTTTACACGAATATCCGTGTGCATTTTTCCAAGCGTACCACCAGAAATTTTCATTTTTTCAGCAGGAACGTCAGATAATTCGTTAATGTTGTCGCCGGAACGAAGACCGATGTAAGCGTCCATTTCTTTCATCACAGCCCCTTCAAAAGAAGCCATAAGTTCGTACTGCTCTTTATTTGCTCCGAGTAAAAGGGCGCGGTCGATTTTAGGTTCTTTGATAGAAACAAATGGGCAACCGCCAGCGTCATAGGCTTCCTTCACCAAAGCTTGAACAAGTTCTGTTTGCAAACCAAAGTTTTCAATTAATACTTTTTCGCCTTTTTGAAGTTTGATGGAATAGTTGATGAGATTATAGGCTAATTTTTGGATACGTGGATCTTTCATTTAAATGCCTCCCTAAAAGTTTTCTCTCTTATTTTACATGAAAAAAGAAGGAATGGGAACGCATAAAAATTCATTTTATTTTATTTTTTCGTTTGAAATTGCTAAAATAGATATGTAACACGTGAAATCGTTTTAGTTTTACATAATTAACGATAGGGTAAAGAAGTAGAATATGGAGGTGTGAGTACATGATTGTCATTCTATATATTGCAGCACTCATCGCGGCAATTGGCTTATTTGTTATTGCAATTTACTTAAGCAAGACGTTGAAATCAACATCACAAACACTTGATGAAGTAGCAAAAACAGTAGACAAGATGGCGACAGAGCTACAAGGAATTTCGGGGGAAACGCAAAAAATACTCGACAAAACAAATGATTTACTTGAAGATGTGAACGGAAAAGTTGCGAAAGTCGACCCAGTTTTTGATGCTATTGGTGATGTTGGAACTTCTCTACTTGGCTTAAGTCAATCTGTTCGTGAACTTGCAACATTAGCGACGAACAAAGTTTCTGCAAACGATAAAAAAATTGCTCAAGCAGTTTCGATCAGCAACTCAATCCTTGCTTTTAAAGACAAAATGAAAGCAAGCAAAAGAGCTAAGGAAGCCGCAAAAGAAGCTACGAACGAAACAATATCTTGATGGAGGGGAAAAAAATGGCAGATAAAGATGGTTTAAATGTAAAAGATTTTCTAATTGGTGGTTTAATCGGCGGGATTGTCGGTTCAGTAACGGCTTTGCTTTTAGCGCCTAAGTCAGGAAAAGAATTGCGTAGTGATTTAAATGAACATGTGGATGTACTTAAAGAAAAAGGTAACGAATGGAAAGATGTTGCCTACGAAAAAGGTATTGAAATTGGCGGTGTTGCTAAAGACAAAACAAGCCAATTAAAAGATTCCGCAGGTGGTTTTGTAGAAGTGGTAAGAGACAAGTCACAGCAATTAGCAGATACAGTTGCTAAACAAGGTAAATCAGTAAAAGATGTCGTTTTAAAAAATAAAGAAGAAGATATTGAGGCTGCGTCTGAAGCTGCTGAAAACGTGAAAGAAGAAGTGGAAAGCGCTTCTAAAGGCGTACAAAAAGCTGCTGATAAAGCTAAATCCGATGCTAAAAAAACAATCGAGTCAGGCAAAGAGGAAGCTGAAAAAATAATTAAAAAATAAAGCTTAAAAACATTGCACTAATTTGGTGCAATGTTTTTTTGTCGAAAAGGTTGCCAAATCATGTGAGGAATGATAATATAACTGGTATAACTCTTTATCACTTAAAAGCGATTAAGCGTAAAAGAATGATGACAAAGAACGAGTTATCCTCTATAATGAATGGTAATCTTTATATAAGGTAACAGAAGGGTGGAATACTGATGGTGAACAAAGACTTAGATGCGCTTCGCAATCAAGTGGACGAGCTCAACCTTGAATTGCTAAATGTGATTAACAAGCGCGCAAATTTAGTGCAAGAAATTGGTAAAATTAAAGGAGTGCAAGGTTCGCTACGATTTGATCCACTCCGCGAAAGAGAAATGTTAAATCAAATTGTTGAAAGCAATAATGGACCATTTGAGGATTCAACAATTGAACATTTGTTTAAAGAAATCTTTAAAGCTGGACTCGAATTACAAGAAGAGGACCATTCCAAAGCGCTTCTTGTTTCTCGTAAAAATAAAAAAGAAGATACCATTGTCAATGTCAATGGCCTTCCAATTGGAAACGGGGAACCGGTTTTTGTTTTTGGACCATGTTCGGTTGAATCCTACGACCAAGTGGCAGCAGTGGCAGCTTCTATTCGCGATAAAGGCCTCAAATTAATTCGTGGCGGAGCGTTTAAACCGCGCACAAGTCCGTATGACTTCCAAGGTCTTGGTCTTGAAGGCTTGCAAATTTTAAAGCGCATTTCAGATGAGTATGGTTTAGGCGTGATTAGCGAAATTGTGACGCCTGCTGATATTGAAACGGCACTTGATTATGTGGATGTTATTCAAATTGGCGCACGCAACATGCAAAACTTCGAACTATTAAAAGAAGCTGGTCGTGTGAATAAACCTATTCTTTTAAAACGTGGTTTGTCGGCTACAATTGAGGAATTCATTGGGGCGGCAGAATATATTATGTCCCAAGGAAATGGTCAAATTATTTTATGCGAGCGCGGAATTAGAACGTATGAGAAGGCAACTCGGAATACGTTAGACATTTCTGCTGTTCCGATTTTAAAGAAAGAAACGCATTTGCCTGTTATGGTTGATGTGACGCATTCCACTGGCCGTAAAGATTTACTCTTGCCATGTGCGAAGGCGGCGCTTGCGATTGAAGCGGATGGTGTGATGGCGGAAGTTCATCCAGATCCTGCTGTTGCGCTTTCTGATTCTGCACAGCAAATGAACATTCCAGAGTTTGATGCTTTCTGGGAAGAAATTTTAGCATCAAAATTAATGGCTCATCGAGTAAAATAAAAAAGGAGTAGCTTTCTGCATGCGGAGAGCTACTATTTTCCATTCAAAAAGTAAGCCTTTTCATATCGGAAAATGTATATTCATGGTGTATCCATGCTATTTTAATATGAAAATAAATGAAAAACAGAGATGAAAACAATTGCATAACACAAATGTTTGCTGTATGATAAAGTGAAGGTAAGCATGTTTACGTTTACATTGGAAGCAACTTGCTTCTTTAAATATTTTTTTGGAGTGTGAATTGAGATGAATGTGACCATTTATGATGTTGCACGTGAAGCGAATGTGTCAATGGCAACGGTATCACGTGTCGTGAACGGAAATCCAAATGTTAAACCCGTAACAAGAAAAAAAGTTTTAGATGTCATTAATCAGTTAGGCTATCGTCCAAATGCTGTCGCACGAGGGCTTGCTAGCAAACGAACAACAACAGTTGGCGTTATTATTCCTGATATTTCCAACGTTTTTTATGCGGAGCTTGCACGAGGGATTGAAGATATTGCGACGATGTATAAATACAATATTATTCTAAGTAGCTCGGACGAAAACGAAGATAAAGAACTGCAAGTTTTGAATACTTTATTAGGAAAGCAAGTGGATGGCATCATCTATATGGGTGAAAAAATCACGGCGCAATTGCAAGAGGAGTTTGATCGCTCGCCAGCACCTGTAGTACTCGCTGGAGCTGTCGATATGGAACAGAAACTTGCTTCTGTCAATATTGATTACCGGGAAGCTACAAAATCGGCTGTCGCGCGCTTTATAGCAAACGGGCACAAACAAATCGCGTTTATCACGGGTTCTTTAGATGAGCCAGTTAACCGCGAGTTTAAGCTAGAAGGGTATAAAGATGCGCTTAAAGAAGCTAAAATTAAGTACGACGAAACCTATGTTATCGAAGCGGATTATAACTACGATGCTGGGGTAAAAGCTTGGGAAAAACTTTCTGGATTAAAATCGAGACCAAATGCGGCTATCGTGACCGATGATGAACTGGCTATCGGCGTCTTAAATGCCGCACTAGATGCTGGTGTCAGCGTTCCTGATGAGCTAGAAGTGATGACAAGCAATAATACGAAACTAACACTTATGGCGCGCCCACAATTATCGACAATTGTTCAACCGCTTTATGATATTGGTGCCGTAGCCATGCGTCTTTTAACGAAGCTCATGACAAATGAAGATGTCGAAGAAAAAACAGTTGTTTTACCGCATAGCGAAAAACTTCGCGGTACGACAAAGTAAAACAAATCTTGACGAACGATTTTAATAATGGTATAACTAAAACTATAATTTGAATATGTAAATGACAATGAACGGACGAAGTAGTTTCTTATCCCTGTTACAAGAGAACCAGTGGTTGCTGTAAACTGGTACAAATAAGGAATGAATTACATCCTGGAGTCACGTTGCAGCAGTGCAGCCGGTTAAAAACCGTTAAACAATGAAGTTCAAAGTTGGGTGGTACCACGTTAACACGTCCCTTCGCTATTTTTAGCGGAGGGCTTTTTTATTGACTAAAAACGAGAAAGAAGGTTTTAAAATGAATATTATCGATGAACTAGAATGGCGCGGAGCAATTTATCAGCAGACAGATGAGGCTGGCTTGCGCGAATTAACCGCAAAAGAGTCCATTTCATTATATTGCGGCATTGACCCAACAGGAGATTCCATGCATATTGGACATTTAATTCCCTTTATGATTTTGCGTCGCTTTCAAGACGCTGGTCACCGTCCGATTATTTTAGTTGGCGGCGCTACAGGAACGATTGGAGACCCAAGTGGCAAAAAAGAAGAGCGCAAGCTGCAATCGCTTGAACAAATTAATCAAAACGTCGCAAGTTTACGCGCCCAACTTGGTCAAATTTTTGACTTCGAGGGAAATAGTGCTGCAACCATGGTGAATAACTATGACTGGACAAAGGATTTATCCGTACTTGATTTTCTTCGTGATTACGGGAAAAACTTTAACGTGAATACAATGCTTGCCAAGGATATCGTAGCAAGCCGTCTAGAGGTCGGTATTTCGTTTACGGAGTTTGCTTACCAAATCTTACAGGCGATGGATTACAATCATCTATATGAACACAACAATTGCCGCTTGCAAATCGGCGGTTCCGACCAGTGGGGAAATATTACGGCAGGCCTCGACTTAATCCGCAAAAAACAAGGTGAAAACGCGAAAGCATTCGGCTTAACGATTCCACTTTTAACGAAAGCAGACGGAACGAAATTCGGGAAAACAGAAGGCGGCGCAATTTGGTTAAACGCAGAAAAAACAACGCCATATGAATTTTATCAATTTTGGATTAATACAGATGACCGTGATGTCGTGAAATACTTAAAATACTTTACATTCTTGTCTGAGACAGAAATTAACGATTTAGCACGTCAAGTAGAAGAAGAGCCTCATTTGCGTGCGGCACAAAAAACGCTTGCGGCAGAAATGACAAAATTCATTCATGATGAGGCGGCTCTTAGTCAGGCGATAAAAATTTCGACGGCGCTTTTCAGTGGCGATGTAGCGAGTTTGACGGCAGCAGAAATTGAACAAGGTTTTAAAGATGTGCCAACTTTTGAAGCGGGAACAGATGAAGCGAAATTAGTTGATTGGCTAGTTGATCTTGGTATCGAGCCTTCTAAACGCCAGTCGCGCGAGGATATTTCTAATGGTGCCATCTATATTAACGGAGAGCGGACGCAAGACCTTGAAAAAGTAATTGGTGCTTCTGACCGCATTGAAGGACAATTTACGATTGTTAGACGCGGAAAGAAAAAGTATTTCTTAGTCCGTTACGCGTAAATCAAAAAAAGGAATTTCACTTTAACCAGTGAAATTCCTTTTTTTAATTAACTTTTTCTTGTGCTTCTTTTGGAATGTCTGCTTTTTGAACTTCTTCATAGGAAGTAACGCCTTTTATCGGTTTGGTATAGATTTTCAAGTAGGCGCCTTTGCGCAAGTTTTTAATGGCAGAAAAATCAAGCTCTTTTTTCTCACCGTCTTCATTAAAGCCTGGAAGCGAGTAGTTATAACGTGTCGATTGGGCATGTTCATTTTCTTTTTCGCCATCTGTCGTGATTTTTGTATAGTAAGTGTCTGCCCCGATGTGATTATAATTCATAAAATAGTAACCTCCACCAATAAGTAAGGCTAAAACAGCCACTGTAATAATTGTACCCCATAATGCTTTCATAAAAAATACCAACTTTCTTTTGTTATTGTATAAATGTAGTATAGCAAGCGAAAGTAGGGGATTCCCTCGATGTAGATGACAAAGTGGAATGTTTGGCTTACAGTTTTGAAAGTGTGATTGTCATATAAAAAAACCCTTTGCAAGAAGCAAAGGGTTTTGACTGAAGTGTCATTAGACGATTAACGAGAGTAGAACTCAACGATAAACGCTTCATTAATTTCAGCAGCAAGTTCAGAACGCTCAGGAAGGCGGTTTAAAGAACCTTCTAATTTATCAGCATCAAATGTTACGTACTCAGGTACGAAGCTAGATACTTCTAAGCTTTCAGCAATTGCAGAGTTTTTAGCAGATTTTTCACGAATGCTGATTGCTTGACCTACAGAAACTTGGTAGGAAGGAATATCAACACGTTTTCCGTCTACTAGAATGTGACCATGGTTTACAAGTTGACGAGCTGCACGACGAGTGCGCGCAAGACCCATGCGGTAAACCAAGTTGTCAAGGCGTTGTTCAAGTAAAATCATGAAGTTTTCACCATGTTTACCTTGAAGTTTGCCTGCTTTGTTGAACGTGTTTTTGAATTGACGTTCAGTTAGTCCATACATATGACGCAATTTTTGCTTTTCAGCTTGTTGCAAACCATATTCAGACATTTTTTTACGTTGGTTAGGACCATGTTGTCCTGGAGCGTACGGACGACGCTCTAATTCTTTACCAGTACCGGAAAGTGAAATCCCAAGACGACGGGAAATTTTCCAGCTTGGACCAGTGTATCGAGCCATTAAAGACTCCTCCTTTTAATTTGTTTTTTGGCATAAAACAAACGAGTTTGCATCACAGCTAGGGCAGTTTACCTTCATATATCTTCACCTATGCAGCCGCAGGGTTACACAATATACCACAGAAATCTGGGGGTAAACAACTTACTAGAGCTCATCAAACAAGCTGCATTTTACACGCCTTCTAGTATAGTATAAAAACACCAGTATTGTCAACTGATTTCAGCGATGATTAAGTCTCTCATTTTCTCAAGCCATTTTTGATCAGTTGCATCAAAACGCGATGTGATAGGGCTATCGATATCTAACACGCCAATCATTTTGCCGTTTTTTGAAAGAGGAATCACAATTTCGGATTGACTCGCCGCATCACAAGCAATGTGTCCAGGAAAGGCGTTAACATCTTCAACGATATACGTTTTCTGGTCTTTCAATGCGCTTCCACAAACGCCTCGACCGTTCGGAATACGAATGCAGGCTGGGAGACCTTGAAATGGACCGAGAACAAGTTGATCGCTCTCTTCTTCATATAAATAAAAACCAACCCAATTAATAGTGTCTAAAGCTTGATTTAAAAGGGCGGATACATTACTTAAATTCGCAATCATGTTTGATTCACCTTGAATGAGTGCAGCCACTTGTTTAAAGGCTAGTTCGTAATTTTGTTCTTTTGAGCCTTGAAATTTTGGGATTTCAATCATAATTTCACCACATTTCTATGTTCATTTATGCAAGAAGTATAGCATAATTTAAAAAGTAGCTTCTAGCAGAATGACTTTTTTTCAAAAAAATGAAGTTAACGGGAGTAAAATTTTCTAAATCATGGTAGAATAAAGGATGAATTAGGTCGTGCCTAGCACTTTAATTAGGGCTTTGTAAGAAAGCTAAGGACAGCATTTGTGGAAATGGAGGATTTTGGATGTTTTTTTATATTTTAATAGGGATAATACTTGTTGCTATTGCCCTTTTCGGCGCTGGCTATTTACTAAAAAAGAAACATTATACGAGAATTAATTCACTTGAGGAGCAAAAATTGGCGCTTAGGGATCGTCCAGTAATTGATGAGCTTTCAAAAGTGAAAAAATTAAAATTGACGGGGCAAACGGAAGAATTATTTGAATCTTGGAGAAGGTCATGGGATGAAATTGAAACGCGACTTTTCCCTGATGTTGAAGAAGTATTGATGGAAGCAGAGATGAATACGGATAAGTACCGTTTTGGCTCGGCGACCCAAAATGAAAATGATTTAGAGCAGATGCTAGTTATGATTGACCGGCAGATGAATCAAATTTTAAACGGCTTAAAGGAACTTCTAACGAGCGAGGAAAAAAATGCGCAGGAAAGCCGGGCGACGAAGGAAAAGTTAGCGGAAATGCGTCGCGTGATTTTAACACAAGGTTTTAAGCTTGGTGGAACGCTTGAACGTTATGAGGCGGCACTTAATGAAGCGGGTGAAAAAATTAACCGCTATGATGACTACACGGATCAAGGGGATTATTTAGAGGCTCGCGAAATTATTATTTTAGCCAAAAAAGATTTACAGGTTTTAGAAGAAGAAATGGAGAAGACGCCGAAACTGCTACATGAAACCGAAACAGTGTTAGCGGGCGATTTAGAGCAGCTTAAAGAGGGCTATGCGGAAATGATACAGGCTGGCTACTTTTTGGAACAACTTGAGTTTGATAAAGAACATGCGAGATTGACGGATCAAGTGAAGAAAGCCAATGACCTCGTGCTAAAGGGGGAACTTTCTGATGCGGAAACGTTAATTGCTGAAATACATACGGAAATTAATTTGTTTTATGATGCGCTTGAAGGCGAAGTTCATGCGAAAAATTTTGTTAGTGAAAACCGCGCTGCAGTTTCTGATAAACTTGAGGCGCAAATTGAACTTTCAGCGAAACTTGCTGAACAAATTGCGGAAGTGAAAGAAACGTACCATGTTTCTGAAGAAGAGCTTGCGACTTATCTTGCCACTTCAGCAAATCTCGCGGATCAAAAAGAGATTTTCAGCCAAACACTTGCGAAGCTTAGCGAGCAAAAGATGGCCTATTCTGTCATTCAAGATGCATTAAAAGAGATTGACGATAAACTGTTAACTATTGCAGTTGAGCAAGATAAAATTGGCGAGGATTTACGCTCGCTTAGAAAAGATGAACTTGAAGCGCGTGAAGATATGGAGCGTATGAAGCGTCAAACGGTACAACTGAAGCGCCAAATTGACCGAGCGCGCCTGCCTGGTGTTCCAGCTGAATATGATGAACTTGAAGCACATATGTATGAAGCGCTTGAAAAAATGGAAGAAAGTTTGAGTGATCGCCCGCTTAAAATGAAAACAGTTTCGAAAAACTGGCAAACTGCGAAAGAAGATTTAGAACATATTTCGGGCAAGGTCGCTGAGATTATTGAAAATGCGGCGCTTGTTGAGTCGGTTATTCAATACGCGAACCGTTATCGCTTTGAAAGTCAAGAGCTTGATGCGGAACTCAAAAAAGCAGAACAGCATTTCTACGAAGATTTCCAATACAAAAAAGCACTTGAAATTGCTGTCACCGCACTTGAAAAAGTGGAAGTCGGTGCATTTAAGAAAATCGAAAAAGCATTTTCTGAGGTGTAATCAATTTTGTTTATCAAAGACAATCAGACTGATGACAAACGGCACTCTTCGTCGTTTGCCTTCAGTCTGTACTTCTTTTTCTTGACATGTGTGGTAAAATAGTGAAGGATAACTTTTAGGAGGCGCATGTCCCAAATGATTTATTTTGATAATAGTGCTACGACAAAGCCTTATGCAGCAGCACTTGAAACATATACAAAAGTGGCGAGCCATTATTTCGCTAACCCTTCTTCTTTGCATAAATTTGGACAAAAAGTGCGGGAGCTTCACGAGGAAGCGAGGAAACAAATTGCGACACTCATGTCGGCTCGCACTGAAGAAATTATTTTCACATCAGGTGGAACAGAAAGTAATAATTTAGCCATTAAAGGTATTGCTCATGCATATCAAAATCGCGGTAAACATCTTATTACAACACAAGTCGAACACCCTTCGGTTAAAAATGTGATGCAAGAGCTCGAACAAAACGGCTTTAACGTGACTTATTTACCAGTGACAGAAACCGGGCAAATTCGCCTTGAAGATTTAAAAAAAGCATTACGTAAAGATACGATTTTAGTGTCGATTATGCATGTTAATAATGAAGTTGGTGCGGTTCAGCCCATTCAAGAAGTGGCCGATCTTTTAGCAGAAACAGAAATGCCGCTTTTCCATGTTGATAACGTACAAGGATTCGCAAAAATGGAGCTTGACCTTGCGAAAATTGATGCGATGTCCATCTCTGGGCATAAATTGCACGGTTTGCGTGGTACAGGCGTCTTATACAAGAAAAACAAGCTAAACCTCCAACCAGAAATGCTTGGCGGTGGTCAGGAGCTGGGGGTAAGGAGCGGCACAGAGAATACAGCAGGCATAGTAGCGCTCGCCAAAGCAATGCGTTTATCGCTCGAAGATTTCCAGAAGAAAGTTTCTAATTTGACCAATTTACGCGACTTCCTACTAGCAGAAATTAGCAAGCTTGACGGTGTCACGATTCATACTGATGCAGCTAGTTCCGCGCCGCACATCATTTGTTTTTCCGTTAAAAAGCAACGCGGCGAAGTGCTTGTTCACGCTTTGGAGGAAAAGGAGGTTTTCGTTTCGACCACAAGTGCCTGCTCCTCGCGCGCTAAGCTTGAAAGCAGTACGCTCCACGCAATGAAAGTCCCGGAAAACCAGGCGACGGGGGCCATTCGGCTAAGCTTATCTTATGAAAACACAAGCTATGAAGCGGAACAATTTATTGGAATTTTAAAAGATATTTTACAAAAAATTAATGAAGTGGTGAAATAATGAAATTCGAACGTATTTTAATTCGTTACGGCGAATTATCGACAAAAGGAAAAAATCGCAAACAATTTGTGGCGCGCCTGGCGACGAATGTTAAGCGCGTTTTAAAGGATATGCCAGAAATTAAAGTGCACGGCGAACGCGACCGGATGCAGCTCTATTTGAACGGCGCGGATTATAAGCTTGCGATGGAACGTTTAAAGCCGATTTTTGGGATTCAATCATTTAGTCCCGTCGTGAAAGCTGAACTTGATGTGGCTAAAATAAACGAAGCGGCTTACGAACTTGTGAAGGCACATCATCAAGCGGGTGGCACGTTTAAAGTGGCGGCTAGACGGAGTTTTCGTGACTTCCCGCTCGATTCAAACGAGCTCAATCAAGAAGTCGGTGCTTTTGTGCTTCGAAACCTAGAAGATTTATCGGTTAATGTCAAAAAGCCAGACTTGAAACTAAACGTTGAAGTCCGTTCAGACGGCGTGTTTTTATCCTGCGAAACGATTTTAGGGGCTGGTGGTTTGCCAGTTAGTTCTTCGGGGCGTGCGATGCTCATGTTATCTGGTGGAATTGATAGTCCTGTTGCGGGTTATCTGGCGATGAAACGCGGTGTTGAGGTAGAAGCGGTGCATTTCCATAGTCCACCGTACACGAGCGAACAGGCGAAGCAAAAAGCGATTGATTTGGCGCGTAAGATTGCGAAATATAGCGGGCAAATTCAAATGCATGTGGTGCCGTTTACAGAAATTCAAGAAACCATTAAGAAACAAGTGCCGGAAAGCTATATCATGACCGTCACGCGGCGTCTGATGCTCCGAATTACGGATCTGCTTAGGCAAAAGCGAAATGGTCTTGCCATTGTAAATGGCGAGAGTTTGGGCCAAGTGGCGAGTCAAACGCTAGAAAGTATGCTAGCTATTAATGCAGTGACGACAACGCCGATTATTCGACCGGTTGTATCGATGGATAAAAATGAAATCATTAAAATTGCGCAAGACATTGATACATTTGAGCTTTCCATTCAACCGTTTGAAGACTGTTGTACGATTTTTACGCCAGCAGCACCAAAAACAAAGCCAAAATTAGAGAAAGTCTTGCACTATGAAAGTTTCATTGATTTCGATGCGCTTATCGACAAAGCTTTAGCAGGAATTGAAACATTTTCTGTGGAAGTAGCGGAAGAGGCTGAAATCAAAGATGAGTTTGCAGACTTATTTTAACTAGAAAGAGAGGCTGCTAGATGGAAAAGCTGAAAAATTGGTTAATTCAAACGTTCCCGTGGTATACGGAGAAGATTCATAGTATTTTTATGTATCTTGTTATGGGAGGATTTGCAACGGTTATCAATGTTGTTTCCTTTTGGTTCTTTGCTTCTTTCTTGGAGTGGGATTACCGACTTGCCAATACGATAGCGTGGATTTTATCTGTGCTGTTTGCTTATTTTTCAAATAAAAAGTATGTATTCGAAAGCTATACACCTGGTTTTAGAGAAAAATTAGCTGAATTTACGTCATTTGTAGGATTTCGATTTATTACTTTTCTAATCGATATGGCCCTAATGGTCGTGTTCATTGACGTTTTCTACATGAACGAAACGTGGGCGAAAATATTGGTAAATATCGTGGTTCTCGTACTGAATTACGTATTTAGCAAATGGATAATTTTTAAAATAAGAAAGCCAAATTAACGAAAACCTTAAATTGAAGTGATAGCACTTTGATTTAAGGTTTTTTATTTTTTTATAAAAAACCATTTGACATTATAAATATACAATATTATAATGAGTATTAATATTTTGAAAATCAGATATGGGGTGATGTGAATGAAAGTTTCTATTGTAGGAGCAACAGGTTATAGCGGTTTAGAGCTGATTCGGATTTTGCATAATCATCCGAACTTTGATATCGTTTCTATACATAATTATTCAAATGTCGGTATAGAAATTACGACGCTTTTTCCACATTTAAAATCGATATACAGCGGCATTTTAGAAGAAGTCATCCCAGAACGCATTATGGCACAAGCTGATTGCGTTTTTTTTGCAACTCCAGCTGGTGTTTCGAGCACGGCAGCAATTCCTTTTATGAAAGCTGGTTTTCCGGTGATTGATTTATCAGGCGACTTTCGGTTAGGGGCAGAAAGCTATGAAAAATGGTATAACAAAGCGCCGGCGAATGCCGTTTATTTAGAAAAAACGGCATATGGCTTGGCGGAATTTAGGCAAAACTTGACGGCGAAATGGGTCGCGAATCCTGGGTGTTATGCCACGTCTGTTTTATTACCGCTATTGCCGCTCATTTCAGAAGTGAAGCTTTCTAGTCCGATTGTGATTGATGCGAAATCAGGCGCTTCAGGAGCGGGGAAGGTGCCAAGTGAGGCGAATCATTTTGTTCATGTTCATGACAATCTGAGTGTCTATAAATTGAACGAGCATCAGCATATTCCAGAAATCATGCGAATTTTAAAGCAGCGAAATCAGTTGAGCCCTAAAATTCAATTTTCAACGTCGCTTTTGCCAGTTGCGCGGGGCATTTTATCGACGATTTATCTTGCACTTGATGAAGTGGAGGCTAGGCGTTGCGAAGCGATTTTGCAAACTACTTTTGCACAGAAAAAGTTTGTTCGGATTCAGCCGCTCGGCAAGCTGCCAAATATTAAACATGTTATTGGCTCAAATTTCTGTGATATTGGGCTGGCGTATAATACTGAAACAGGAATTTTAACTGTCGTTTCTGTGCTGGATAATTTAGTAAAAGGGGCTTCTGGGCAGGCTGTTCAAAATTTAAATTTGATGTTCGGTTTGGAGGAAAGTACTGGGCTCCTTCATTCGCCGATTTTTCCTTAGAAAGGGGAGCTTTTACATGGAAGTAATCAAAGGGAGCATTGCATCGCCAAAAGGCTTTTATGCAGACGGAAAGCATGCGGGATTAAAACGGAAGAGGAAAGATATAGGTTGGATTTTTTCGGAAGTTCCAGCAAGTGCGGCGGTTGTTTATACGACCAATCAAATTCAGGCGGCACCAATTCAAGTGACGAAACAGGCGATGAAAGTAAGTGACACGCTCCAAGCGGTTGTCGTAAACAGCGGTAATGCTAATGCATGCACGGGAAAACGGGGACTCGAAGATGCTTTTTATATGCAAGACTGTGCGGCGAAGCAATTGGGTGTCGCGAATGAGGCGGTCGCTGTCTGTTCAACGGGCGTAATTGGGGAGTTTTTGGAGCTCGATAAAATCACGAATGGGATTAAAATGTTGCGGTTAAAACATGGTCAGGCAAGTGATTTCGAGGAAGCCATTTTAACTACAGATACGCGAGAAAAACAAATAGTAGTGCAGGACACGATTGGCGGACAACTTGTGACGCTGAGCGGTGTTGCGAAAGGATCTGGAATGATTCATCCGAATATGGCAACGATGCTGGCATTTTTGACGACTGACGCCAATATTTCAAGTGAAATTTTGCAAGTGCTAGTGAAACAATTAGTGAATGAAACGTTTAATCAAATTACAGTTGATGGAGATACATCAACAAATGACATGGTAATTGTACTCGCGAATGGTCTTGCCGAACACGAAGCATTGACAGAAGAAAATCCTGAATTTAAAAAATTTTCGGATATGTTATATGTGGTCTTTGAACATTTGGCAAAGGCGATTGCTCGTGACGGTGAAGGTGCAACGAAACTTATTGAGGTGGCTGTTAATGGGGCGACGAGCGAACTTGACGCGAGGATGATTGCGAAAAAAATTGTTTCTTCGAGTTTGGTGAAGACGGCAATGTTTGGCGGTGACGCGAACTGGGGGCGCATCATTTGTGCGATTGGGTATTCTGGCGGCAGGTTTTCGCCTGACTACATTTCGATTCGCGTAGGGCCACACCTTATTTTAAACAAGAGTGAAGCTTGTAAGTATTCGGAAGCGGAGCTACAAGATTATTTGCGGGAAGCGGAGCTGATTCGGATTGAAGTGGATCTGCATGTGGGACTTGAAACGGGTCTTGCTTGGGGCTGTGATTTGAGTTATGAATATGTCAAAATTAACGCCTGTTACCGGACGTGAAGGAGTTGTGTTGATGGAAGATATCATTGTTGTGAAACTTGGTGGACTGGCGAGTCAGGCGTTAGATGAACAGTTTTTTGGTCAAATTCAAAAATGGCGTCTGGAAAACAAGAAAATTGTGATGGTTCACGGTGGTGGGAAATACATTAGCGAAATGATGGCGCGCCTAAACATGCCGGTTGAGATGAAAAATGGGCGACGGGTGACGACGAAAGAAACGCTTGAGATTACGAAAATGGTGTTGATTGGGCAAGTACAACCGGAAATTTCTGCAAAGTTTCAAAAAGAAAATATTCCGCTCCTTGGTCTAAATGCAGGCGATGCGAGTTTGCTTGAAGCGATGCCGGCAAATGAGGCGGGGCTAGGATTTGTTGGCGAAATAAAGCGGGTAAATGCGGGACTGCTGATGGAACTGTTAGCGGTCAATTCGGTTCTCCTACTCGCACCGCTCGGCATTGACGAAAACCAACAGTGGTGGAATGTGAACGCTGATTCGGCTGCTTGCGCTGTAGCGTCAGCTCTGCAAGCGCGTACCTTTTACCTGCTAACAGATGTTCCGGGTGTTAAACAAAATAATGTTGTTTTACGCGATATGACGACAAATAAAATTAATTTTTTGATTGAAAATGGAGATGTTAGTGGTGGCATGATTCCCAAACTTGAAAGTGCCAAGCTCGCTATTCAAAGTGGCGTCGAAAATGTTTTCATCACAAGCCAAATTGGTATAGCAGGAACGCAAATAAAACAGGAGGTAACGACATCATGACACATTTATTCCCAACCTATCAACGCTTGCCAATTGAGCTAGTTTCAGGAAGCGGTACGGTGGTATACGATGAACAAGGCAAACATTATTTAGATTTTACGAGTGGAATTGGGGTTTGCAATCTGGGGCATGTTAATCCTTTAGTACATCAGGCGGTTAGCGCGCAACTAGACCAAATTTGGCACACATCTAATTTATTTTTAAACCAAAAGCAAGAACGTGTGGCGGCGCTACTTGCGAAGGGGAATTTAACATATGCTTTTTTCTGCAACAGTGGTGCCGAGGCAAATGAAGCGGCAATCAAGCTTGCTAGAAAGCATACAGGACGTACGAAAATGATTACATTTGAGCAGTCTTTTCACGGGCGAACATTTGGCGCAATGGCGGCGACGGGACAAGAAAAGGTGAAAACTGGTTTTGGAAAGATGCTAGAAGGTTTCATTTATACGCCTTACAATGACTTCGCTACTTTTCAAAATTTATTGGATAAAGATGTGGCCGCGGTAATGCTTGAAATTGTGCAAGGTGAAGGTGGTGTCCACCCGGCGAGTCATGAATTTTTGCAGAAAGTTTCGGGGTTATGTAAGCAAAACGGAACGCTCCTCATTGTAGATGAAGTACAAACGGGAATGGGGCGCACTGGAACGATGTACGCGTATGAACAGGCTGGAATTGAACCAGATATTATAACGCTTGCAAAAGGGCTCGGGAATGGCTTACCAATTGGTGCGATAGTTGGTGACGCGAAATTGTTTGCTACTTTTTCAAATGGAACGCATGGCTCAACTTTTGGTGGGAATCAAGTTGTGCTGGCAGCGGCTGAAACGGTCGTGACGCAAATTTCAAATGCTGCTTTTCTAGCAGAGGTTAGAGAAAAGGCAGCTTATTTCAGAGGGAAGTTAGCTACGCTTACAGAATACGAGGTCGTGAAGGAAGTCCGCGGCGAAGGTTTCTTGCTAGGCATTGAACTTCAAACGAATGCAGGAGGTATCCTTCAAAAGGCAAGGAAGAACGGTTTGTTGCTTTTAAGCGCGGGAGAAAAGGTTGTGCGAATTATGCCACCACTCACGGTTTCACGGCAGGAGCTCGATGCTGCATTTTTAGTTCTACAAAAAATTTTGAAAGAAGGGTGAAAACATGCAAATAAAAGCGGAGAAAACAGTTGGGAAAGATTTATTGACACTTTTGGAATGGGAAAAAGAGGAGATTTTGGATTTGCTTACGGTCGCACTTGATATGAAAACAAACCCTGCCGATTATAGCCACGCGCTTAGCGGGAAAATTCTTGGCATGATTTTCGATAAGCCTTCAACGCGGACGCGTGTTTCGTTTGAGGCGGGGATTTTGCAACTTGGTGGACAAGCGATTGTGATGAACGCAAAAGAGCTTCAAATTGGGCGGGGCGAGCCGATTATCGATACGGCTAACGTGCTTGATGAATATTTGGACGCTATAATGATTCGAACGTTCAGTCATGAAAATGTTGAAGAACTTGCGACGCACGCTAAAATCCCGGTTATAAATGGGCTGACCGATCTGCATCACCCGTGCCAAGCGCTAGCGGATTTACTCACCATTTTTGAAGTGAAAGATCGGTTTGATGGCGTAAAGCTGGCTTATGTTGGCGACGGAAATAATGTTTGTCATTCGCTACTCCTTGCCTGTGCGAAGGTGGGGCTTGATATGACGTTTGCAACGCCAGAAAATTTCGCTGTAAGTCCTGACATTCTGGCGCTCGCGAAGCAACTCGCGGCAAATAGTGGGGCAAGTATAGAGCACACTGCCGATCCAGTTACAGCAGTAAACAATGCCGATTTCATCTACACAGATGTGTGGACGAGCATGGGGCAAGAAGAGGAAAATCAAGTACGATTACAAACTTTTGGGGAAAATTATCAAGTAAATGAAACGCTAGCAAGCCACGCAAAACCAGATTATCACTTCCTGCATTGTTTACCTGCACACCGCGGCGAAGAAGTGAGTAGTGAGGTCATTGATAATCCGCTGCATTCGCTTATTTATCAGCAAGCGGGTAATCGGCTGCATGCGCAAAAAGCTTTGCTAGTTGCCGTTTTAAAAGAATCTGTACGCTGATTTTTAATAAGTAAAGAACCTACCATTTGGCAGGTTCTTTTATTCATTATAAGAAATTGCGTTTTACTTTGTCCCAGAAAGAGTTGTCTGGAAGTTTAATAATGTTGATGAAACGGTCGCCGACTTCTAAGTTGATTTCGTGGACGTGTTGAATACTTAGTGCTTCGCTGTCCATGCCGATAAGAGGGAATTCATTGTTTCCTTCAGAACCTAGGACGATTTTAAGTTTGCGTTTTGGACTTAAAATGAACGATGAACCGAGCGTTCTGAAACGATTGTTGTTGAGTGATGCTAGTTCACTAACTTGCATAGAAGGGAGTAAAGGGTCAACAATAGAGCCATTAACAGACTTATTGTAAGCCGTACTTCCAGTTGGCGTTGAAATAACCATGCCATCGCCACGGAATGTTTCAAAGTGGCTACCGTTAATGTAAAGGTCCATGGTTAGCGTTCGGATAATTGAAGAACGAATGTTAAACTCATTTAGTACATAAAAAGCTTTCGTATTGTTCACGGTTCCGTAAATCGTTGGATATCTTCTAACGAGCCAGCGTTCCTCAGAAGCCGCTTTGATGATTTCATCTAATTGATGGATATGGAAGTCGCAATATTGACCAAGCTGTTCAGTTAGAGCAATCCCAGCGTATAAGCAATCTTGACGATAATTTGTTTCACGAACGGATTTTAGAAAAGCACCATCACCACCGATACTAATAATAACGGTTGCTTTTTGATAGTCTTCTGTTAGTTCAAAACCATAATCTGTTGTGATTTTCTTTAAATCTTTCGCGATTTTATGCAGTTCTTCGGTTTTCCGGTAAGAAAAGTGGAAAATTTGTTTTGACATGTTTGTCCCTCCAGTGGCAATTTCAAAATTTTAGTAGAAAATCTTCTTTATTATCATATCATGCTTTTCAAAAGATTGCTTTTTAAAACTGAAAATTTTTAGTTGTCGAGATGTTTTTCTCTTGATACACTTACATTATCTGTAAATAAAAAAGGAGAGAAAATAATGAATGCTAAACGATGGATTGCACTGTTACTTGTTTTTGTTATCGTCATCATCTCAGGGGTTGCAAAAATCACCTCTACATTTTTAACGAGTGACAAGGAAGAACAGCGTACAAAAAGCGTTGTGAGTTCGCTACTTTCTAACAATGAATTAACAGAAGAAGAAATTAAAACCGGAGATGCCGATAAGGTAGCGATTTTATCTGTAGATGGCACCATTCAAAACACGGGAGAAGACGCATCGTTATTTAGTTCAACAGGTTATAATCATGTTACATTTATGGAAGAGCTTGAAGCTGTTCGAAAAGACACCAAAGTGAAAGCTGTATTGCTTTATGTCAATTCACCTGGTGGTGGAGTGATGGAATCCGCACAAATTCGTGATAAAATCTTGCAAATTAAAGCTGAACGAAAAATTCCATTTTACGTTTCGATGGGAAGTATGGCCGCATCAGGCGGTTATTATATTTCGGCACCGGCCGACAAAATTTTCGCAAGTAAAGAAACGTTAACTGGGTCGCTCGGCGTTATTATGCGTGGCTATGATTATAGTGAATTGATGAAAAAAGTAGGAATTTCTGACAATACCATTAAAAGTGGTGAATATAAAGATATCATGAGTGGCTCAAGACCGATGACCTCTGAAGAGAAGCAAATTATGCAACGTATGATTGATGATTCCTATAATGAATTCGTTCAAGTTGTCGCAGAAGGACGCGACATGACAGAAGCAGAAGTGAAAAAAATCGCCGACGGTCGGATTTATGATGGTCGCCAAGCAAAGGAAAACGGCTTGATTGATGAATTCGGCTATCAAGAAACCGCTCTCGCCGCTTTACAAAAAGATTATGATCTACAAGACGCAACGGTTTTTAAATATGATACACCAACAGGCTTTAGCAGTTTCTTCTCAAGCGCCGCTACTTCGCTAAGCGGAAAAAACGCTGATTTAATCGCGATTATGAAACAAACCGGCACGCTTGAAGCACCACGCATGATGTATCTTTACGGAGAATAAGGAGGGGATTATTTTGGAAGAAAAAGAACGACAAGTTTATCATTACGAAGCGCCAAGTTCACCTTTTCGGAAAATACCAAAACCCTATTTCGCCGGATTTTGGATTCGCTTTTTTGCCTATATCGTGGATTTAATTGTGATTGCCGCTTTAAATGGGATAATTGTCAATCCGATTTTGCGCGTATTACAAGTTGACATGTCAGGCGGACTTTTTAGTTTGGTTGGTTTCGTCAAAACCATTCTTTTCTTGCTGTATTTTATTCTAATGACAAAGTTTTTCGCGCAAACACTTGGGAAAATAATTTTTGGGTTAAAAGTCATTCGAGAAGACGGCGAAAAATTAACATGGCTCAACGTTTTATTTCGCGAAGGTGCCTTGAGATTTATCCAAAAAACCATTTTGCCGCTTTACTTCGTTGTTGCCTTTACGCCGCACAAGCAAGGTGTTGCAGATTTGATGGAAAAAACAGCCGTTGTCCATGAAAATTTAATGGCGCTTTCTGAAAGCAGATTAATGGCTTGAAGGACAAATTTTCCCTACAATAGAGAAGTGGAAAGCTAAAGGAGGAGATTTTTATGGCAAATGTTACATTTAAAGGGAATCCGGTAACACTTCTAGGTAGCGAACAAAAAGTTGGAGTATTGGCGCCTGATTTCACGGTGTTAAATCGGGATTTAGAACCAGTCACGCTACATGATTTTGACGGCAAAGTGCGCATCATTAGCGTCATACCATCGATTGATACGAGTGTCTGCTCACAACAAACTCGCCGTTTTAATGAAGAGGCGAGTGGGTTAGAAAATACGGTTGTGTTAACGATTTCGGTTGACCTACCTTTTGCCCAAAAGAAATGGTGTGCTTCTTCCGGACTTGAAGACGTGATTACACTTTCTGATCACCGCGACTTGTCGTTTGGAGAAGCTTACGGGGTTGTTATGAAGGAGTTACGCTTGCTTGCCCGTGCCGTTTTTGTTGTAGACGCATCAGGTAAAATTGTTTATGCGGAGTATGTGCCAGAGGGAACGAATCATCCAAACTATGAAAAAGCGATTGAAAGTGCTAAACAAGCCTAATAAAACCAGTCGCCTTGATGGCAAATAGTAAAGCTTCTTGTTTAACAGCTCTCTGTCTTGTGATAGGGAGCTGTTTTCCTGTATCAATTTTGCCTAGAAACTGTATTAAAAGAGCATTTTTCTTTAAAAGAAAATGCTTTTAAGTTGGTAGGAAATGCTGTATAATATTTTGTGGTGTTAGTAATGAAAAAAATTCGAGGTGTTATTTTTGGGAAATACAGCAACTCCGGAAATATTCCAAGTGCTTGATGAAACGGCAATTATTTTGCAAAATGCACTTGAAATGAGCTATTTGGAAGCCGTTTATGAAACTAGCGAGAATTTATTTCAACATGAAGTTTTGCAAAAAGACGAATTATCCGATGAGCAAGTCAAAAAATTGATGGCGCAATATGACACCATTCAATTAGCGGATTTTGCCGCAGAAGATATTCGTAAAAGTTTTCAACTCGCGCTTTTAAAAGGCATGAAGCATGGAATTCAAATGAATCATCAAATGACGCCGGATTCGATTGGTTTTATTTTAACGTATTTAGTGGAAAAGGCTATGAAATCAAGAGAACAAATCACTGTGCTTGATCCAGCTGTTGGAACGGCCAACTTGTTAACAACGATGATGAACCAACTGACATTAAAAGATAACGTTTCGGTTGCGGCTACTGGTGTCGAAGTGGATGATTTGCTTATTTCGCTTGCCCTTGTGAGTGCTGATTTGCAAGGTGTACCAGTCAATTTGATTCATCAGGATGGTCTTAGCAATTTATTAGTTGATCCAGTAGATGTTGTGATCAGCGATTTGCCTATTGGCTACTATCCGAATGATACACGTGCGGAAGATTTTGAGTTACACCGAACAGACGGACATTCATTTGCTCACTATTTATTTATCGAGCAAGGGATGCGTTACACAAAACCAGGCGGCTATTTATTTTTCCTTGTGCCAGATGCCATGTTTAGCACAGCCGATTTTGCAAAACTAGATCGCTTTGTAAAAAAATATGGCTATATGCAAGGAATCATCAAGTTACCTGATTCTCTATTTAAGTCAGAAGAAGCACGAAAAAGCATTTTAATGTTACAAAAAGACGGAGACAATGTCCGTAAACCAAAAGAAGTTTTACTGGCCAATCTATCTTCACTTTCTGATCCGCGCATTACTGCGCCGATCTTGGCACAGATTGAAGATTGGTTCCGTGAAAATAAACGAGAAGGGAATTGAACAAAACAAAATGGAAAAAACAATTGCGATTAACGCTGGAAGCTCATCACTCAAATTTCAACTTTATGACATGCCCTCTGAGGAAGTCATTACGAAAGGTATTGTCGAACGTATTGGCTTAAAGGATTCAATCTTCACGATTTCTGTAGACGGAGAGAAAATCACCGAAACAACAGATATTCCGGATCATGAAGTAGCCGTTCAAATGCTACTAGAAAAATTAATTTCTAACAACATTATCGCATCTTATGATGAAATTACAGGTGTTGGTCATCGTGTTGTACATGGTGGAGAAAAATTCCCTGATTCTATTTTTATTGATGAACAAGTTATTCAAGATATTGAAGAGCTTTCCGAGCTTGCGCCGCTTCATAATCCTGCGAACGTAACCGGAATTAAAGCTTTCAAAAAAATCTTACCTAATATTATTTCGGTTGCTGTATTTGATACAGCATTCCATCAAACGATGCCAGAAGCGAGCTACTTATACAGCTTGCCGTATAGCTATTATGAGGATTATGGCATTCGTAAATATGGTTTCCACGGTACAAGTCATAAATATGTATCGGAACGTGCGGCAGAGCTTCTAGGTCGTCCTGTAGAAGAATTACGCCTATTAACATGTCACCTCGGAAATGGCGCAAGTATCGCTGCTATCGAAGGTGGTAAATCGATGGATACTTCAATGGGCTTCACGCCACTTGCAGGGGTTTCCATGGGAACTCGTTCAGGAAACATTGACCCAGCACTTATTCCTTTCATTATGGAAAAAACGGGAAAAACGGCTGAACAAGTTTTAGACGTTTTGAATAAAGAATCAGGCATGCTTGGGGTATCTGGTATTTCAAGCGACCTTCGTGACCTTGAGCAAGAAGCTTCAAAAGGAAACGAACGCGCTGATTTGGCGCTGGAAGTTTTTGTTGACCGTATCCATAAATATATCGGTTCTTATGCAGCGCGCATGAACGGTGTTGATGCTATCATCTTTACAGCTGGAATCGGTGAAAACAGTTCTTTCATTCGTGAACGTGTTTTACGCGGCTTAGAATTCATGGGCGTTTACTGGGATCCAGCACTTAACCAAGTTCACGGCGAAGAAGCATTCCTAAACTACCCGCATTCGCCAGTTAAAGTTATTGTTATCCCAACAAATGAAGAATTAATGATTGCACGTGATGTTGAACGGATTAAAGCTGAGCGCGCATAATGAATAGATTTATAGAAGTGGAATTCAAGCAGAGTATTAGTGCTTGACTCCACTTCTTTTATTTTCCCCTATATATCTTTGTTTTTTAGTCAGTTAATTTGATATAATTATATTAAAATGAATTAACTACAAATGGGGAGGAAGCAACATGGCAAAAAGCTTTTACAGTACAATGAAGAAAATAGGTAGAGAAGTCGATCGTCAATCGAGAGCAAACGCTAGAGAAGTAGAACGACGACGTAAAGAAGAAATCAAAAGGCAAAAGGAGTATGAAAAACAACAGTTAGCTTATGAAAAAGAACGTGCAATAGAATATGCAAAATCAACCACTGAAGAAGTACAATCTGAAAGAGAGGCGTTGAACAATGTCATTGATACGATTCAATTTGACAGTGAGGCGTCGAATTTTCAAGATTTAAAAGAAGTAACACCATTTTTAAATGAAAAACCTGTTCCACCTGTTACTAAGAATAATCCAGAAAAACCTGTTTTAAAATATAATTTTGTAGATAAATTATCGAATAATAGGCAATTAAAGAAAAAGGAAGCCTATGATAATGCATTAATTAAATGGGATAGTGAGCTCAAAAAAGTTGAAGAGTACAATGCAAGTTTATATAAAAAATATGAAGCAGATTTAACTGTATATTTGAAAGGCGAAGAGGAATTTCTAAAAAAACAAGATGAGCATAATAAATATATTCAAGAATTAGAAGATGGTTTAATAATGGGCAAGCAGGAAAGCATTGAATTATATTATAACCGTGTATTTGAAAGCTTGATATATGATTTTGATTTAGAAACATTATCTAACATAGAATACAGAGAAACAGGTAAAATACTTCTCGTTGATTATTATTTACCAACCCGAGAAATTATTCCTAGACTTAAGTTAATGAAGTATGTCCAATCTAGAAAAGAGTTTACTGAATCACAAATTTCTGAAAAACAAATAAATGATGTATACAATAACTTGCTATATAGCCTTATTTTAGAGGTGACAAATGTTATCTATAAAGCTGATGAAAACGCGCATATCGATTCTGTTGTAATAAACGGTTGGTTAGAGGATATCAATCAAGCAACAGGAAATCTAGAGAATTTTTGTCTTATGAGTCTACAAACTAACAAGGAAGATTTTCAAGAACTAAACTTAAGCAGAGTTGAACCGAAAGAATGCTTTAGAAAATTAAAAGGTGTTGCCAAATCGAATCTAAATGATTTAGTTCCAGTTGTTCCGATTCTTACATTAAATCGGGAAGATGAAAGATTTGTAGAATCAAAATCTATTGGAGAAAAAATTAATGGTACAAACCTCGCTACGATGAATTGGGAGGAATTTGAACATCTTGTTCGAGAGTTGTTTGAAAGAGTATTTACGGAAAAAGGAATTGAAATCAAAACTACTCGTTCTTCTAAAGATGGTGGTGTTGATGCAGTAATGTTTGATTCAGACCCTATAACAGGTGGGAAGTTTATTGTTCAAGCTAAAAGGTATACAAATTTAGTTGGTGTTTCTGCAGTTAGAGATTTGTATGGAACTATCATGAACGAAGGTGCTACAAAAGGGATTTTAGTAACAACTTCTGACTATGGCCCTGATTCCTATGAATTCGCTAGAAACAAGCCTATTTCTTTGTTAAATGGGAATAATTTATTAAGCATGTTATCAGAGCATGGATATGAAAATATTCGAATTGATTTAAAAGAAAAATAAGAAAGACCCTAGACAATTTCATCTAAGGTCATTGGCGACTATGGTTATCCTAGTCGTTTTTTTTTACTCTACATACTCAGGTTCATCATTTCTCACAACAAGCACGTCGCAAGGGGAGTGACGAATAATGTACTCAGAAACACTACCAATAAGTAAACGTTCAACCGCATTCAAACCGGTTGCACCACACATAATTAAATCAGCTTGGAATGCTTTTGCAGCTTCTTTAGTAATCGCTGTTTTCGGGGAGCCATATTCAATGTAAGTTTCTACGTTTGTTACGCCAGCTTTTAAAGCATCTTCTTTATAACCACTTAAAAGTTCATCCGCATATTCTGTCGCTTTATCCGCCATGCTCGTGTCATAATTCGCCACTGATGAAAAAGCACGTGTATCGATAACATGAACAAGTCCAAGGGAACCATCATTTCGTTTTGCCACTTGAATCGCTTTTTGGAACGCGCGCTCCGCTTCTTTTGATCCATCCACCGCTACTAGAATTCGTTTGTATTGTTGTAACATAAAATAACCTCCCAAGATAATTTTTTCTATACTTTATATTTTACCCCTTTTTGGAAAAAACAACCACAAAAATGGCGAAAATTTTTGAATAAGAAGAGGTAAGTTTATTCATCCTTTTGCATAGGAAAAGATTGTGATAAAAAGCGCATAAAGGCAGGGCATGACGTGATGAATAAATTTGTTAAAATTGAAGTTTTATTATTGCTCAATTTAGGAATATTGTGTTAGAATTTAAATGTAAGCGGTTAACTGTGGGTATATTTCACTACAAAAGGAGAGGTTTTAAATGATTATAGGTGTACCGAAAGAAATAAAAAACAATGAAAACCGAGTTGCAATGACACCAGCTAGCGTACTTTCTTACGTTAATGCTGGACACCATGTTTTAGTCGAAAAAAATGCGGGTTTAGGTTCGAATTTTCATGATGCTGATTACGCGAGTGCAGGGGCGAAAATCGTAGACACAGCAAAAGAAGTTTGGGCTGCTGAAATGGTCGTAAAAGTAAAAGAACCGATTGTTTCTGAATATCAATATTTCCGTGAAGGCTTGCTTCTTTTCACATATTTACATTTAGCGAACGAACCAGAACTAACCGAAGCTTTAGTTAAAAATAAAGTAAACAGTGTGGCGTATGAAACCGTAGAACTCGATGACCGCTCGTTACCACTTCTAAGTCCAATGAGTGAAGTGGCAGGACGAATGGCGACCCAAATTGGTGCGCAGTTTCTCCAAAAAATCCACGGTGGCATGGGCGTTTTACTTAGCGGTGTGCCCGGGGTTGAGCGGAGCAATGTCACCATTATTGGCGGAGGTATGGCAGGAACCAATGCTGCTAAAATTGCAATTGGTTTAGGTGCCAAAGTCACGATTTTAGATTTAAATTTGCATCGTCTTCGCGAATTAGACGACATTTTTGGCAATGATGTTACGACGTTAATGAGTAACGATTTCAACATTGAAGAGTCCGTGAAAAATTCCGATCTCGTCATCGGCGCCGTTTTAATTCCCGGAGCAAGAGCACCGAAACTCGTGAAAGAACATATGGTTAAACAAATGAAACCAGGCTCTGTTTTAGTAGATATCGCCATCGATCAAGGTGGCATCTTTGAAACGAGCGACCGCGTGACAACTCATGACAATCCAACCTATGAAAAATATGGTGTTGTTCATTACGCAGTAGCAAACATGCCAGGTGCCGTGCCGCGTACATCAACAATGGCACTTACAAACGCAACATTACAATATGGCTTAAAACTGGCGAACCAAGGTCTTATTCAAGCCGTGACGAACGATTTCCATCTCTATAAAGGTGTCAATACCTTTGAAGGAAACGTCACTTATCAAGCAGTAGCCCGCGATTTAGGCTATGATTATAAGGAGCTAAGCACACTCTTAAATAATACAACAGCGAAATAGGCAAACAAAAAACGAACTTTTCGTTTCTTGAAAAGTTCGTTTTTTGTTTCTTAATGAATCACTAATAATTCTTTCGGGAACTCCGTTAAAATTTCATATCCCTCTTTTGTCACCACAATATCATCTTCAATCCGAACGCCTGCAATACCCGGAACATAAATACCTGGCTCGATTGTAAAGACCATATTTTCCGCAAGCGGCATATCATTTGTTTCCGTAATAGAAGGGAATTCATGAACGCTAGCACCCAAACCGTGTCCAAGCCGGTGCGGGAAATAATCGCCGTATCCAGCGTCACGAATCGTGTTTCGAGCCGTCAAATCGAGCTCTTTAGCCGGCGCACCAGCGCGAACTTTCGCAATCGCTTTTTGCTGCGCATCTAAAACCGTATCGTAGATGTTCTTTTGCTCCGCGGAAATCTCACCAAACGCAACTGTGCGCGTAATATCCGAACAATAACCTTTATGAACAACCCCTAAATCAAATAGGACTAAATCGCCTTTTTTGATTTTTGTGTCACCCGGTGTTCCATGTGGAAGTGCGCCATTCTTGCCGGTCAAAACCATCGTATCAAAACTCATTTTAGAAACGCCTTTTTTCTTCATTTCGTATTCGATTTTGGCCACAATCTCGGCTTCCGTTTTCCCCTCAGCAATTTCATCAATGCCAACTTGAACGGCATAATCAGCAAGGAGTGCGGCTTCTTTTAAAATTTTAAGTTCGTCTGGTGTTTTGACAAGGCGAATCATTTGGATTTTATGCTCAATTGGCACAAAAGAAGTGGAGCTGAATTTGCCTGAAAGTTGCTCAAAACGGTCCAAAGTAATGTGGTTTTTCTCAAGCGCAATCTTGGTCGGATTTTTAACCCGAGCTTGAATTTGTTCGGCAATGATTTTAAAAGGATCTTCGGTGTCGCTGTAGCCGTAAACATCGTGTTTCCAGCCGCTCGTCTTAGCATCTTCGACTTCAAGACCGGGCGTGAATAGAAACGGCGGATGGTCTGCAAAAACAATTAATCCGAGTACGCGTTCGTGTGGATCGCTGTGATAGCCTGTGAAGTACGCAATGTTTTCTGGCTCGGTAATAAAGGCAGCCGAGGCATTTTGCTCTTTTAACCAATTTTCTAAAACATCAATATTTTTCTCCATTTTTTTACCTTCTTTCCGAAGCGAGTTCCTCTTCATCATAGCACGATTTTTAGCTTTTCGCACGCTTTCAGTTGCTTTTCTATTCTAATAAATATAAAATTAGAGTGGTACAGATAAAGCTATGTATATCAGTGGTTCGTTTTATTTTTGCTGTAGCTTTGTCATCTATACTATAGCAGTTTATAACACAAAAAATGCGAAGGGAAGTTTTGAATGTGAAAATTTCATTTCACGGGCAGTCATGTATCAAAATGACAACGGGCGAACGGACAATACTCGTTGATCCTTTTATTTCAGGCAATCCAGCATGTGATTTAGTTGTAGCGGAACAAAAACCAGATTATATCGCGGTAACTCACGGACATGATGATCATGTTGGGGACACAGTGGAAATCGCCAAACAATCAGGTGCAACGATAATTTGTAACGCAGAACTCGCTGCTTTTTTCAGTTTACAAGGCGTCCAAAATATTGCACCCATGCACATTGGGGGAAAAAGGGAGTTTGACTTTGGAACGGTTAAATTGACACAAGCCTTCCATGGTTCTTCTACCGTTGTAGACGGTCAAATTGTCAACTTAGGTTTGCCAAATGGATTTGTTTTTACTTTGGAAGGAAAATCTGTTTACCATGCTGGCGATACGGGCCTTTTCTCCGATATGAAACTAATTGGCGAACGAAATTCGCTTGAATTAGCCTTTTTGCCAATTGGTGATAATTTTACGATGGGACCAGATGATGCCAAAATTGCGGCTGACTTTTTACAGGCGAAAACAGTTATTCCAATACATTACAATACATTTCCACTTATCGAACAAAATGCCGAAGCGTTTGTAAATTCACTATCTGCGAATATTACTGGAAAAGTGATGGAAATAGGAGACGAAATCGAAGTTTAAAGGAATAGGTGAAAAAATTGGCTACTAAACATGAACAAATATTAAAATACATTGAAAATCTTGCTGTTGGCGAAAAAATTTCGGTGCGAAAAATCGCAAAAAATCTATCTGTTAGTGAGGGTACCGCTTATCGGGCCATTAAAGACGCAGAAATTATCGGTTTCGTGTCAACGATAAAAAGAGTTGGAACACTCCGAATTGAACGGAAGCAAAAAGATAGTATTGAAAAATTAACATTTGCTGAAATAGTCAATATGATTGATGGTCAAGTGCTCGGTGGACGGGAAGGCTTATATAAATCACTGAATAAATTCGTCATTGGTGCGATGACGGTTGAAGCGATGGAACGCTATACCGACGCTGGAAATTTAGTCATTGTCGGAAATCGCGAACGTGCACATGAACTGGCACTACATAGAGGCGCTGCCGTTTTGATTACAGGTGGTTTTGATACAAACGATGAAGTGAAACGTTTAGCAGATGAAAAAGAATTACCGATTCTTTCAACTTCTTACGATACGTTTACAGTCGCAACGATGATTAACCGCGCCATTTATGACCAATTAATCAAAAAAGAAGTCGTTCTCGTGGAAGATATTTCAACACCGCTTGAAGACATTGCTTATTTAGACACATCTGGAAAAGTTGCTGATTGGCATAAATTGCAAGAAAAAACAGGGCACAGTCGCTTTCCAGTTGTCAATAAAGCGAATCGTCTTGTTGGCATGGTTACAAATAAAGATGTGATTGATAAAAATCAAGCTATCTCAATTGAACGCGTCATGACAAAGAACCCGCTGACGGTTGGATCAAAAATGAGCGTAGCCTCTGTGGCGCATATGATGGTATGGGAAAGCATTGAAGTTATCCCTGTTGTAAAAGATGATTTAACTTTACTTGGCATTGTTAGCCGCCAAGACATTTTAAAATCGATGCAAATGATTCAAAAACAACCTCAAATTGGTGAAACAATTGATGATACCATTGCAAAACAACTTGATGAAAAAGAAACGGACGACCAAGAACATACGTATGAATTTAAAGTGACACCGCAAATGACCAACTCACTTGGAACGTTGTCATACGGTGTGTTCACGCAGCTCGTTTGCGATGTCGTGCAACAAAAATTATTTACGATGAAAAAAAGAAATGTCGCTATCGAAAACGTCACGATGTACTTTTTAAAACCGGTTCAAATGGATGCGACTCTTTCCATTAAGCCGCGTGTTCTTGAAATGGGACGAAAAGCGGGGAAACTTGACGTTGAATTATACTTAGAAGGTATTTTAACCGGAAAAGCCATTGTCGCTTGCCAAATGATGGAGCGCTAACTTAAAAGAGGTGTAGAAATGAAAAAGAAAATTTTAGATGAAATCAAAGCGTATGAAACCATTATTTTACATCGACATGTACGCCCCGATCCAGATGCCTACGGTTCACAAATGGGACTAGCGGAAATCATTCGCGCTACTTTTCCAAAAAAGAAGGTTTTTGCAGTTGGTACTCCTGAACCGACGCTATCTTTTTTAGGCGAACTGGACGAGATTCCAGACGAAGTATACGCGAGTGCACTTGTTATCGTTTGCGATACAGCCAATACTGAACGGATTGATGATGCGCGTTATTCAAGCGGCGCGAAATTAATCAAAATAGACCACCATCCAAACGACGACGCTTACGGCGACTTACTATGGGTTGATACGAGCGCTTCTTCGTGCAGCGAAATGATCACTTCTTTTTACGAAAGCTTCTCGGAAGAGCTTGTTTTGAATGAAACTGCGGCAAGACTCCTTTTTGCTGGCATAGTTGGCGATACGGGCAGATTTTTATATCAAAGTACAACAGAAGAGACTTTGCGCCTAGCCGCAAAACTTGTCACCTTTCCGTTTGATCGATTCATGCTATTTCAAAACCTTTATCAGCGACCGCTTAAAACCGTGAAACTATCCGGCTATATCTTCGAAAATCTCAACATGCATCAAAACGGGGCCGCAACCATTTATATTTCCAAAGAAATTTTGAAGAAATTTGATGTTTCCGCAAAAGAAGCTTCTGATTTAGTCAGTTCTATTGAAAACATTGAAGGTTTAAAGGCGTGGATAATGTTCGTTGAGGATGGTGAAGAAATTCGCGCTCGCCTCCGTTCAAAAGGACCAATTATTAACGGGCTTGCCAAAGAATATCGGGGCGGCGGACATCCACTTGCATCTGGTGCAACTGTTTATACGCAAGAGGAAGTTTCGGAAATGGAACAAAAACTTGATCAAATTTGTGAACGCGCATGACCAAAAGGGGCTGTCAAATTGACACCCCCTTTTTTTACGAACATACTTTCTTTTTTTGCATGCAAAAGCTATAATAAAAGGAGAACAACTCGAAAGGAGCGAGGATAGTGGGATTTGTTCATTTACAAGTGGCGAGCGCCTATCATTTGCTGTCGAGCACAGCGCGAATTTCAGAACTCGTCCAAACGGCGAAAGATTACCATTATTCTGCGTTAGCAATTACAGATAAAAATGCGCTTTACGGAGCGATTGAATTTTATACGACCTGCAAAAAAGAAGGGATTAAGCCGATAATTGGGATGACCATTGATATTGAAGGTGTCATAAATCCCGGAAACACATACGAACTTGTTTTACTTGCCGAAACGACAGAAGGCTATTACAACCTTTTAAAAATAGCTAGTGCAATTAAAACGCGAGAAGAAGGCGAGGAGATGCCACTAAAATGGCTGCGCTCTTATTGCGATGGGATTATTGCGCTTTCGCCCGGACGAACAGGTGAGATTGAACAGCTACTTTTAGACGGAAATCAAGTTGCCGCACTAGAAGTTGTTTCAGAATGGCAAAGTATATTTGGTGAGACTAATTTTTATTTGACGCTTCAGAAGCATCAGGCAAATATGGCACAGGCTGTTGCCGAATTTGCGCAGTCCAATGGGCTTTTCGTTGTCGCATCGAAAAATGTGCGTTACATGCGGCCAAAAGACATACAAGCGACCACGGTTTTGCAGGCTATTCGCGATAATCAAACGGTCGATTGGACATCACTCGAACTCGTTGGGCCAACTTATTTTGCAAGTCCTGATGAAATGGCACGCGACTACACGTCTAGTTTTGAGCAGGAGGCCTTAATGCGGGCTGGCGAAATAGCGGACCGGTGTAACGCAGAAGTCGCTATGCACCAACATCTTTTACCTCGCTTTCCTTTAGAAAAAGGGGAACTTGCGCCAGACGTTTTGCAAGAAGTGGCAAGAGCTGGGCTCGTCTCGCGCGGGCTTGACGGCCGTCCTGAATACGAGGAGCGGCTTTCCTACGAACTTGATGTCATTGTTCGAATGGGTTTTGCGGATTACTTTTTGATTGTGTGGGACGTGATGAAATATGCACGGGAACACGATATTTTAACGGGACCGGGGCGTGGCTCTGCTGCGGGTTCGCTCGTTTCGTATGCCTTGCAGATTACCGATGTCGATCCGATTTTGTACAATTTACTATTTGAGCGCTTTTTAAATCCTGAGCGGGTGACGATGCCCGATATTGACTTGGATTTCCCAGATAATAAACGCGATGACGTTATTTCTTATGTCGTTCACAAATACGGTGAGAAACATGTTGCGCAAATCGGCACGTTTGGAACGCTTGCGGCGAAAGCGGCGATTCGTGATACGGCACGAACATTTGGTTTAAACACTGTACAACTTGCGGAGTGGGCGAAATTAATTCCGAATCAGCTTGGTATTACGCTTGCGAAAGCACGTGAGCTAAACGACCGCCTTGACCGACATATTGCGAGCACAAAAGAAAATGAAATGATATGGGACGTCGCTTGTCAGCTTGAAGGCTTGCCGCGCCATATTTCAACGCACGCAGCCGGCATCGTCATCTCGGACAAGCCGCTAGTGAGCCAAGTACCGCTACAGGCGGGCAGTAACGATGCCCTTTTGACGCAATACCCGATGAATGATTTAGAAGCTATTGGTTTGCTTAAAATGGATTTTCTAGGTTTGCGTAACTTAAGTTTATTAGATCGCGTTTTGCGTTCAGTAAACTACAATCGCAAATTGTCTTTAACCATTCAAGACATTCCTTTAGACGATAAAAAAACGCTTGAATTGTTTAGACGCGGTGATACAACGGGTGTGTTCCAATTTGAATCAGACGGCATCAGGCGTGTGCTCCGCAATTTGCAGCCGACTTCCTTTGAAGACATTGTGGCGGTTGATGCGCTTTACCGTCCAGGACCAATGGAGCAAATCGACACGTTTATTGCGCGAAAACATGGCAAACAAGCCGCCCAATACCCACATCCCGATTTAAAGCCGATTTTAGAAGTCACGTATGGCGTTATCGTGTATCAAGAACAAATTATTCAAGTGGCGAATCAAATGGCAGGGTTCTCGCTTGGTGAGGCCGATTTACTTCGCCGTGCAGTCAGCAAGAAGAAAGCCGACGTTTTAAACGAGCAGCGCCAACATTTTGTGCTTGGATCCGTCAAAAAAGGCTATTTGGAATCGAGTGCAAATGAAGTTTACGATATGATTGTGCGCTTCGCCAATTACGGCTTTAACCGCAGTCATGCCGCAGCCTATTCCAAAATCGCGTTTCAGCTTGCCTACTTAAAGGCCCATTTCCCCGCAGAATTTATGTCCGCCTTACTTAGTTCGGTTTTCGGAAATGATGCGAAAATCAGTCAATATGTAACGGAAGTGAAAAAATACGGCATTTCGATGCTTCCGCCTAGTATCAACAAAAGTCATTATTATTTCCAAGTAGAAGGAGACGCCATTCGTTATAGTTTTCGCGTCATTCGAAAAGTGCCGAATAAATTTATTTTGGCTTTCATCGAAGAGCGTAAAATAAAGCCGTTCCAAGATTTCTTTGATTTTTGTGAGCGCATGCCAAGCAAAATGATGACGCGAATCATTTTAGAAGCGCTCATTTATGCGGGCTGTTTTGATGAGTTTGGTAAAGAGCGCGCAACGCTCATCGCGTCCATTGACGGGGCGCTTCAATTTACGAATTTACTTGGAAATGATGAAAAAGGTATGAATTTATTTACGGAAGATGATGATTTCCTAAAATCCATCAAGCCGCGGTACCGCGAA
Source organism: Listeria goaensis (assembly GCF_900186125.1). Taxonomy (GTDB): domain Bacteria; phylum Bacillota; class Bacilli; order Lactobacillales; family Listeriaceae; genus Listeria; species Listeria goaensis. The sequence goes on from NZ_FYBQ01000001.1 coordinate 356,586, forward strand.
GTGCCGCCTTTAACTGAGCAGGAAATGCTAGAGCTTGAGAAAGAATATACGGGGCAATATGTGTCCTCACACCCGATTTCACGCTATCAAGATAAAATGCAGAAACTAAACATGCCAGCTCTTCATGAACTAAAAAAAGGACAGAAAGCTACAATTGGGGCCTATATTTTAAATCAAAAAATCATTCGTACGAAAAAAGGGGAAAACATGTGCTTCTTGACCATCAGTGATGATAGTAAAGAATTGAGTGCTGTGTTATTCCCCGAAGCATATCGGCAATTTGCGGCGCTCACTGAAAAAGGGAGTTTAGTTGCGTTGCAAGTTAAAATGGACGAGCGGAACGGGGAACTTCAGGCGGTTGTGCAACACGTGCAAACACTGGATTCTTTGGAGTTTCCAAAACGGTTGTTTTTAAAAGTGGAAGAGAAATCAGCACTTGAAAAAATACGTCAACTTGCAAAAGCGAATCCAGGGCCATCGGTTGTTGTCGTCCATCTTTCAGGAACGCGCGAAACGATGGCGCTCCCCGCGAAATTAAACGTAACCTTTTCAACCAAATTAGAAAAAGAATTAAAAGATTGGCTAGGAGAACAAAATGTTGTGTTCAAGTAAAATAATTTTTTCATTTCCTATACGATATAAAAATATGGTATAGTTTAGAGTGGAAAACGATGCTTGCAGTCTGCTAACGCATTTTAGTGGGCTGCTGTTTCTTTAAAAGAAATAATTTTCCTATCCGTAGCAGTTATTTTAAGCACTTATATATTTTTATTTTCGTTATGGATAATTTAAAAAGCATAGATAGGGGAGGTTTCATCTTTGTTAGGAGATTTATTTACGAAGCCAAAGAAGAAAAAATATGCGGCCATTCCTACTGAAGGAGCGAAACGCGATGTTCCTGAAGGGATTATGACCAAATGTCCAAAATGCAAAAAAATTATGTACACCAAAGAGCTCGAGAAAAATTTGATGGTGTGTAGTCATTGTGGTTTTCATCATCCTATCGGAGCCAGAAAAAGAATTGAAATGTTGGTAGATGAGAATTCTTTTCGTGAACTGAATCCAGAACTAACAGCAGCAAATCCTCTTGGGTTTGAAAATTACATGGAAAAAATCGAGAAAGATAAAGAAACAACCGATTTAAATGAAGCCATTTTAACGGGGCATGCAGAAATTGATGGGCAGCCGCTTGTTGTTGCTGTCATGGATTCACGTTTCCGTATGGCGAGTATGGGATCTGTTGTTGGGGAGAAGATTTTGTTAGCGGTAGAAGAAGCGGACCGCACAGGAGAGCCTTTTGTCATCTTTACGGCATCAGGTGGTGCGCGCATGCAAGAAGGAATGCTTTCCCTTATGCAAATGGCGAAAACATCGGCGGCGTTCAAACGATTCAGCAATCATAAAGGGCTCATTATTACGGTGATGACGCATCCGACGACAGGCGGCGTTTCGGCAAGTTTTGCCTCACTAGGCGATTTTAACTTTGCGGAACCAGGTGCGCTAATCGGTTTTGCCGGTAGACGAGTCATTGAACAGACAGTGCGCGAAGAACTTCCAGAAGATTTTCAAACCGCAGAATTTTTATTAAAACATGGGCAACTTGATGCGGTCATTTCAAGACTGGAACTAAGAGAGAAACTGCGTTTTCTGCTAGAGTTTCACCAAAAACCAGGTGAGGAGGCGACCGAATCAAATGGCGAATGAAATGGATTTTGAACAGCCAGTACTCGAACTGCGAACAAAAATTGCTGACTTAAAAGAGTACAATGAAAAGTCAGATGTGGACCTTACAAAGGAAATTGAAAAACTTGAACATCGTTTAGCGAAACTTGAAGATGATATTTATAGCAACATGTCTGCGTGGGATAAGTTTCAAGTAGCGAGACATCCTGAGCGTCCGACAACGCTTGATTATATCAATCTTTTGTTTGAAGATTTTATGGAGCTGCACGGTGATCGTTATTTTGGCGATGATCCAGCGATTGTTGGTGGCGTGGCTAAATACCGCGGCATTCCGGTCACGGTCATTGGACATCAGCGCGGGAAAGATACGAAAGATAATTTATATCGTAATTTCGGTATGCCTCACCCAGAAGGTTTTAGAAAATCCCTGCGTCTTATGAAGCAAGCCAATAAGTTTGGGCGGCCGATTATTTGTTTTATTGATACGAAAGGGGCATATCCTGGACGCGCTGCTGAGGAACGCGGACAAAGTGAAGCTATTGCGCGCAATCTTTATGAAATGAGCGATTTAGAAGTTCCCGTTATTTCCATTGTAATTGGTGAAGGTGGTAGCGGAGGGGCGCTTGCGCTTGGTTTAGGTAACCAAATTTTCATGTTAGAAAATGCGGTTTTTTCCGTTATTTCACCAGAAGGCGCTGCTGCGATTTTATGGAAAGATGCGAGCATGGCGAAAAAAGCGGCAGAATCGATGCGCATTACGGCAGAAGATTTATTTGACTTAGGCATTACAGATGGTATCATTCCAGAAGTTCTAGGCGGTGCGCATCAAAATGTTAAGGAACAGGCGAAACGGATTGATGAAACGCTAGCCAAATCAATTCGCACATTAACATCCTTTACGAAAGAACAATTAATAGAACAACGCTATACAAAATTTAAAAAAATTGGCGTATATGCCGATATGTAAAATTGGGCGTGGTATGTTTTGTTGCAAAACGTATCATGCTTCTTTTTATGTTGTGAGCTTTTTAGCAAGCTTGTTTTTGTATAGACCAATTAACTTGGAATCGCGAAACTAATTGTTTGCGCATACTTAACCAATATTTTTCAAACAGGAAAAGATTTGTAAAAAGTCTGTATTCATACTTTTCATTTTATGTATTTTCATGTAAAATAAGAGCGTGTAATGGAAAAATATCATTTTCTGAGGTGGTAGTAAAAGATGAAACGTATTGCAATTTTAACAAGTGGCGGGGACGCGCCAGGTATGAATGCTGCAGCCCGTGCTGTTGTTCGTAAGGCTATTTATGCAGGGTTAGAAGTTTACGGAATTAATTATGGTTTTCTTGGTTTAGTGAACGGTAATATTCATAAACTTGAACTTGGCTCTGTTGGCGATAAAGTACAACGTGGTGGTACCTTCTTGTATTCAGCTCGCTATCCGGAGTTTGCTACAGAAGAAGGTCAGTTGAAAGGAATCGAACAACTGAAAAAACATCAAATTGATGGTCTTGTTGTAATTGGTGGAGATGGTTCCTATCACGGGGCTGAAGCGCTCACAAAACGCGGCTTCCCAACCATTGGAATTCCTGGAACGATTGATAACGATATTTCTGGAACTGATTTTACGATTGGGTTTGATACTGCGCTTAATACGGTATTGGATGCGCTCGATAAAATTCGCGACACAGCGACAAGTCATGAACGTACTTTCATTATTGAAGTTATGGGCCGTGATGCTGGTGATATCGCACTTTGGTCTGGTCTTGCAGGCGGAGCAGAAGCTATTATCGTACCAGAAGAAGAATTTAAAATGGACGAAATTGTTGCTCGCTTAAATAAAGGGCGTGAACGCGGTAAAAAACATAGTATTATTGTTGTTGCTGAAGGCGTAATGTCTGGTAATGAATTTGCGAACCGCCTTGCTGAATACGGCGATTATCACGCACGTGTAACAGTTCTTGGACACGTACAACGTGGTGGTAGCCCAACAGCCTTTGACCGTGTTTTAGCAAGCCGTTTAGGGTCACGTGCGGTTGATTTATTGATTGAAAATCGCGGTGGTCTGGCAGTCGGAATCCGTGAAAATAAAATCGTGGAAAACGACATTACAGAAATTTTAAAAGAAAAACATAAATTGGATGATGACATGTTTAAACTGGCATCGATTCTTTCGATTTAATTGAAATTCGGTCACCGGGACGAACTTTGGTGGCCTTTTTTCGCGAAGATTTATGAAAATAATTCATGAAAATGTGGAGATTGTCAAGTTGCACAAAAAAGTATGAGGAATGATAGCAACTTGCATAAAAGTTCACAAACAGCTTGTGTCCTATAGCTGTTACTGGTAAAATGAGTAAGATGTGTTTATAATGAAAAGTATGAATGGTAGTTTCTAGGAGGAATAGGAAAATGAAAAAAACGAAAATTGTTTGTACAATCGGACCTGCTAGTGAATCAGTAGAAACACTAGTAAAATTAATCGAATCAGGAATGAACGTTGCACGTTTGAATTTCTCACACGGTGATTACGAGGAGCACGGCGCACGTATTCAAAATATCCGTGAAGCAGCGAAAAAAACTGGGAAACCAGTTGCTTTGTTACTTGACACAAAAGGTCCAGAAATCCGTACGAATGACATGGTCGGTGGAAAACTTGAATTTACAACAGGAGACGTTGTTCGTATCTCCATGACTCCAGTTGAAGGTACAAAAGAAAAATTCTCTGTTACTTACGGTGAACTTTTTGACGATGTTGAAATTGGTTCTAGCATTCTTTTAGATGATGGTCTAATCGGCTTAGAAGTTACAGAAAAAGACGCAAGCAACCGCGAATTAGTTACAAAAGTTTTAAACGCAGGTGTTTTAAAAAATAAAAAAGGTGTTAACGTTCCTAACGTTTCTATTAACTTACCTGGAATTACCGAAAAAGATGCGAATGACATCCGTTTTGGTTTAGAACAAGGTATTGATTTTATTGCGGCTTCATTTGTTCGTCGTGCTTCTGACGTGTTAGAAATTACTAAAATCTTAGAAGATAACGATGCAACTCACGTTCAAATTATTCCTAAAATCGAAAACCAAGAAGGTGTCGACAATATCGATGAAATCCTTCAAGTTTCTCAAGGTTTAATGGTTGCACGTGGTGACCTTGGTGTTGAAATTCCGGCTGAGGAAGTTCCAATTGTACAAAAAGAATTAATCCGTAAATGTAATAAATTAGGAAAACCAGTTGTAACAGCTACTCAAATGCTTGATTCTATGCAACGTAACCCGCGCCCAACACGTGCGGAAGCGTCAGACGTAGCGAATGCTATCTTTGATGGTACTGATGCCATCATGCTTTCAGGTGAAACAGCTGCTGGGGATTATCCAGTTGAATCCGTTCAAATGATGGCAAAAATCGCACTTCGCACTGAAGAAGCACTTATCGCGCAAGACAAATTTGCGCTTAAAATGCATGCTAATACGGATATGACTGAAGCAATTGGTCAAGCAGTAGGACACACTGCTCGTAATTTAGATGTTCAAACAATTGTTGCTGCGACACAAAGTGGTCATACCGCACGCATGATTTCGAAATACCGTCCAAAATCTCATATTTTAGCGGTCACATTTAACGAACATGTTTGTCGTGCATTGGCACTTTCATGGGGCGTATATGCGCGTCTAGCAGAACCAGTTCAAAATACAGATGATATGTTTGATCTTGCTGTTAAAGAATCCATTGCTTCTGGATTAGCACAACAAGGCGATTTAATCATCATCACAGCTGGTGTACCAGTAACTGAAAGTGGTACAACAAACTTGATGAAGATCCAACTAATCGGTGAAAAAGTCGTAAAAGGCCACGGAATCGGACGTAGTTCTGTAAGTGGAAAAGCGATTGTAGCGAAAACAAATGAAGAAGCGCTAGCTAAAGCTGAAGAAGGCGGAATTCTAGTTGTGAAGACAACAGATAAAGACATGATGGCAGCATTTGAGAAGAGTGCCGCAGTTATCGTCGAAGAAGGTGGCTTAACTAGCCATGCTGCTGTTGTAGGAATTAATTTAGGCATTCCAGTCGTTGTGGGTGCAAAAGATGCGACATCTTTAATCAACGACGGTGAAACTGTTACAGTTGACGCACGCCAAGGCAGCGTATATAACGGTAAAACAGCAACACACTAAAATGAAATAATCTAAAAATAACTAACAAAAGGCTAAGACGCTAAGAGTGTCTTAGCCTTTTGTTTTTTTATCAAAGCAAAATGCGTTATAATAAAAATATGATTATCATTGGAGTTGATAGCTTGAAAAATGTATTTTTATATTGGATTTTATACGGCTTTGTTGAACTTCTTATTTATGTGTGGCTGTTTAAGGCAATTGGTTTTTGGCCGCTTGTTTTTGTTCAAATTGCTTCAACGACACTTGGCGTTTATATGTTTAAAAAAGTAGGGCGGAATATTTTTAGAAATATTCGTGATGGTCGAACGGTGGCGCCGTATTTGCTAGATACAATTTGTTTCTTTATTTCTGCGCTCTTATTGACCATTCCGGGTATTTTAACAACGATTCTTGGTTTGCTGCTTTTCATTCCTTTTATACGGAACCTCATAAAACCAAGGCTCGCGAAATGGTTTACGACTAAAAAACATAAAACAGACTACTATTTTGATATGTAAAAAGTGCGGGCTGTGAAAAGCTCGCTTCTTTTTGAAAAAACTTTAATAGCATTTTCTTATGTTGTTTTCAAAATAAGATAGGTTTGTTTTATACTATTTCTCCATTTTATGCTATAATATTTTCTATCTTGTGTGTTTTCAAGGTAGCAAGAAGGGTGTCAAAAATGTTTACAGAAAGCATGCTATTTTTACTCTTATTTTTATTACTAGGGATTATCGCCAAAAACAACTCATTAATTATTGGCGTGGCGGTTGTCATTTTACTAAAACTTTTTGCGGGAAATACAAAGATTATGGAAGTGGTTCAAGCAAAAGGGATCAATTGGGGGGTTACCATTATTACGATTGCCATCTTGATTCCGATTGCGACAGGACAAATTGGCTTTAAAGACCTGATTGAATCGTTTAAGTCACCAGCTGGTTGGATTGGCTTATCGGCGGGTATCTTAGTATCCATTTTATCTAGAAAAGGTGTTAGTTATATGGCTGCGGATCCGCAAATTACGGTTTCGCTCGTTTTTGGGACGATATTAGCTGTTGTGTTATTTCGAGGCATTGCAGCTGGCCCTGTTATTGCGGCAGGGATTGCCTACATGGCCATGCAACTGGTTACTTTCTTTACAAAATAAGAAGCGTGAAGGAGGATTTCTATGACAGTTTCAAAAGGATTAGAAAATGTTTACGTAGCAGAAACGTCTATTAGTTCGATTATAGACGATACATTAAAATATGTGGGCTACTCGATTGATGATTTAGTCGAAAATAATGTGAGCTTTGAGGAAGTTGTTTACTTGCTCTGGCATCTTAGACTTCCGAATAAGGAAGAGTTGATTAAGTTTAAAGATGAAATTAATGAGCATATGGCTATATCTGACACGATTATTACGAGCTTACGCATGCAAAATCATCAAAAATTACACCCGATGAGTGTGCTCCGGACAACGGTTTCCATGCTGGGTGTGTTTGATACAGAATCGGAGCTTGATGACGGTGAGTCCATTTATAAAAAAGGGTTGCGTTTACAGGCGAAAATGCCGACAATTGTTGCTGCTTTTGCGCGCATTCGTAGAGGACTTGATCCAATTTCACCAAAGCCTGGGCTCAGTGTTGCAGCTAATTTCCTGTATATGATGACAGGGGAAGAAGCTGATCCTCTATCTGTTGAGGCGATGAATAAGGCGCTTGTGCTACACGCTGACCATGAATTTAACGCTTCAACTTTCACAGCGCGTGTTTGCGTCGCGACCTTATCAGATGTTTACTCTGGGGTTACTGCAGCGATTGGTGCTCTAAAAGGACCTCTCCACGGGGGAGCAAATGAACGAGTTTTTGATATGCTTGTAGAAATTGATAGTGCTTCTAGTAATGTGCGCGACTATATTCAATATAAAATCGATCAAAAACAAAAAATTATGGGCTTCGGGCACCGTGTTTACCGCGGCGGCGACCCACGTGCGAAACATTTAAAAGAAATGTCTGAGCGTCTTACAAAAGAAAAAAACGAGGAAAAATGGTTTGAACTGTCTAGCCAGGTAGAAGAAGCTGTTTGGGAATTAAAGCATTTGCGTCCAAACGTTGACTTTTATTCGGCGTCAGTCTATCATGCGCTTGGAATTGATGCAGATTTATTTACGCTTGTCTTCTCAGTAAGCCGAGTTTCAGGCTGGCTGGCACATATTTTTGAACAATATCGTGATAATCGCTTAATTCGCCCGCGTGCGATTTACGTAGGGCCAGAAGCGCGCGTTTATCAACCAATTGAAAAGAGAGTTTAAGGAGGAAAATGGAATGGCTGAAAAAATCACTGTACAAAATGGCGTTTTAAATACACCAAATGAACCGATTATCCCTTTTATTGAAGGAGACGGGACTGGACCAGATATTTGGCGTGCTGCACGTCGTGTCCTCGATGCTGCTGTCAAAGAAGCTTATGCAGGAACTCGTAAAATCGAATGGAAAGAAGTGCTTGCTGGTGAAAAAGCATTCGATCAAACAGGCGAATGGCTGCCACAAGAAACGCTTGACACAATTCGTGAATACTTCATTGCGATTAAAGGCCCACTTACAACACCAATTGGTGGCGGAATTCGTTCGTTAAACGTTGCACTTCGTCAAGAATTAGACTTATACGTTTGCCTTCGTCCAGTTCGCTATTTTAACGGTGTACCTTCGCCTGTTAAACGACCGGAGGACACTGATATGGTCATTTTCCGAGAAAATACGGAAGACATTTATGCAGGCATTGAGTTTAAAGAAGGTAGTGCAGAAGCTGAAAAACTCATTTCATTCTTAAAAGCTGAATTTGGCGTTGATAAAATTCGTTTTCCTGAAACGTCTGGAATTGGCGTTAAACCAGTTTCTAAAGAAGGGACTGAGCGCCTTGTTCGTGCGGCTATTGAATATGCGATTAGTGAAAAACGCGAGTCGGTGACACTTGTCCATAAAGGAAACATTATGAAATTTACCGAAGGGGCGTTTAAAAACTGGGGTTATGAGCTTGCTGAACGCGAGTTTAAGGATCAAGTGTTTACGTGGAATCAATACGACCGCATCAAGGAAGAGCACGGCGCGGCGGAAGCTGATAAACAACAAAAAGAAGCGCTTCAGGCAGGAAAAATTTTAATTAAAGATTCGATTGCGGATATTTTCTTGCAGCAAATTTTAACGCGTCCAGCTGAATTTGATGTTGTGGCGACAATGAACTTGAATGGTGATTACATTTCTGATGCGCTAGCTGCCCAAGTTGGTGGGATTGGAATTGCTCCTGGTGCGAATATTAATTACGACACAGGACATGCCATCTTTGAAGCAACACACGGGACGGCACCGAAATATGCTGGTTTAGATAAAGTAAATCCATCTTCTGTTATTCTTTCAGGGACACTTCTTTTAGAGCATATTGGCTGGGGAGAAGCGGCTAAGAAAATTACTGATTCCATGGAAAAAACCATTGCTAGCAAAACGGTCACATACGATTTCGCTCGTCTAATGGATGGCGCGACCGAAGTTAAATGTTCGGAATTTGCGGATGAATTAATTGGAAATCTATAAAAATGTACAGTTTTACTGGGCTGTATTTGTGAAATGATAAAAAAACGTTCGGAAAAGTTGGAGATAATCTCCAGCTTTTTCTTTTAGCCAATATATATGGTAAAATGGTCATAAGTGAGAACTTGAATAGAAGGAGGTTTTCCTGTGAGTAAATTAGTATTAATCGACGGGAATAGTATTGCAAATCGCGCATTTTATGCGTTGCCATTATTAACAAATGACAAAGGAATTTATACGAATGCGGTGTATGGTTTTGCAATGATGTTAAACAATGTCATCGATAATGAAAAGCCTGACCATGTGTTAGTTGCTTTTGATGCAGGAAAAACAACTTTTCGGCATAAAACGTTTAAAGAATATAAAGGTGGACGACAAAAAACGCCAAGTGAACTTTCGGAACAATTTCCGTTTATTCGTGAGCTTTTAGATGCTTATGATATTCCACGTTATGAGCTAAAAGATTATGAAGCCGATGATATTATTGGCACGCTTGCAAAAAAAGCAGAAAGCGAAAATATGGAAACGGTTATCATTACAGGTGACCGGGATTTAACACAGCTTGCAAGCGAAAAAGTAACGGTTTATATTACTAAAAAAGGCATTACAGATATGGAAAAAAATACGCCGGAGACTTTGCAGGAAAAATATGGTCTTACACCGGAGCAAATTATTGACATGAAAGGTTTAATGGGGGATTCTTCGGATAATATTCCAGGGATTCCGGGCGTTGGGGAAAAAACGGCGCTTAAATTGCTGCATGAATTTGGTGGGACGGTCGAAGGCGTTTTAGCGCGCGCTGATGAAATTTCTGGCAAAAAGCTGAAAGAAAAAGTGCTAGACAATAAAGAGATGGCGATTTTAAGTAAGGAACTGGCGACAATTAATACGGATTCACCGATTGAAACGTCGCTTGCTGATACGAAATACGCTGGATTCCAGGCGGACAAAGTAGTTCCATTTTTAAAGGAGATGGATTTTAAATCCATTTTGAAAAATTTTGATGATGAAGCAACCGAGAAACAGCCGCTTGCTGAAATTGAATTTGAAACGATAACTGAGTTTACGAGCGCGCATTATGCGGATAAGACGGCCCTTTACATTGAATTAGAAAATGAAAATTATCATACGGCTGGTTTTGTTGGTTTTGCCGTTCATTCGTCAAAAGGGACATTTTTCTTTAATGAAAAGACTGCTCAAGCAAGTGAAGCGTTTAAAAACTGGCTTTCCTCAGAAAAAAGTCAAAAGATTGTGTACGACGCGAAAAAAACAAAGGTGGCGGCGAGTCGCCTTGGAATTCTCTCGGAAGGGCTGACTTTCGATATTATGCTTGCTTCGTATTTGCTTAATCCGTCAGACAACATTGATGATTTTGCGAGCGTTGTGGTGCGCCATGATTATGATAATGTGCAAACGGACGAGGCGATTTACGGTAAAGGAGCTAAGCGCGCTATTCCGGAAGAAGAAATTGTCGCAAAACATTTAGCTTATAAGGCGGTTGCTACATTTGAGCTTGAAAAGCCGCTCATTCGTGAACTTGAAAACAATGAACAATTAGCGCTTATGACTGACCTAGAACTGCCGCTTTCAATTGTTTTGGCAGACATGGAAATGCAGGGCGTTCGTGTGGATTCGAAGCGGTTGCTGGAAATGAAGGCGGAGCTTTCCGAACGAATTGCGACGCTTGAAAAATCGATTCATTCGCTCGCTGGTTATGAATTTAATATTAATTCACCGAAACAACTTGGTGTCGTTTTATTTGAAAAGCTGAATTTGCCTGTTATTAAGAAAACTAAAACGGGTTATTCAACCGCTGCTGATGTTTTGGAAGCTTTATCGGGCAGTCATGCGATTATCGATGAAATTTTAGTGTATCGCCAGCTTGGAAAAATTCAGTCAACTTATATTGAAGGCTTGCTAAAAGTGATCGACAAGGAAACGCAAAAGGTGCACACGCGTTTCAATCAGACTTTAGCTCAAACGGGTCGTTTAAGCTCGGTGGATCCGAATCTTCAAAATATCCCAATTCGTCTGGAGGAAGGGCGGAAAATTCGACAGGCGTTTGTGCCGAGTGTCGCGGGTTGGAAGATTTTTTCGGCCGATTATTCGCAGGTGGAACTTCGTGTATTGGCACATATTTCGGGTGATGAGAACTTAATTTATGCCTTCCAGCATGATTACGATATTCATACGAAAACGGCGATGGACGTTTTTCATGTGAGTGAGGGCGAAGTGGATTCGCTCATGCGTCGGCAAGCGAAGGCGGTTAATTTTGGGATTGTTTACGGAATTAGCGATTATGGTTTGTCACAAAATCTTGGGATTACGCGAAAAGAAGCGAAGGATTTTATTGACCGCTATTTTGCGAGCTATCCTGATGTGCAAGAATACATGCATTCTATCGTACGTTTTGCAAAAGAAAAAGGATACGTGGAAACGATTTTACATCGCAGACGCTACATTCCTGAAATTACGAGTCGAAACTTCAATGTTCGTAGTTTTGCTGAACGGACGGCGATGAATACGCCTATTCAAGGTAGTGCTGCTGATATTATTAAAAAAGCGATGATTTTGATGCAAGATCGTTTAGAGAAAGAGAAATTAGAAGCGCGCTTACTACTTCAAGTGCATGATGAACTGATTTTTGAAGCTCCTGAACACGAAATTGAGATTTTAGAAAAAATAGTTCCGGATGTTATGGAAAATGCAGCTCTGTTAAACGTTCCGCTAAAAGTGGATACGGCATTTGGAAACACTTGGTATGACGCGAAGTAAGGAGCTATTATGCCAGAATTACCAGAAGTTGAAAACGTTCGAAGTACACTTTCAGACCTTATTATCTCGAAAAAAATCGACCAAGTGACGGTAAATGTACCGAAAATGATTGTACAGCCTGAAGCGGATGAATTCGTTCATTTGCTTGTGGGAGAAAAATTCGAAGCGGTCAGACGCCGTGGCAAATTTCTCATTTTTGATTTAACGAATTGTTCCATCTTGGCACATTTACGCATGGAAGGGAAATTTCGATTGCATCACGAAACCGATGAAGTTTCGAAGCATACGCATGTTATTTTCCATTTTACTGATCAAACGGAATTGCGCTTTTTAGATGTTCGTAAATTTGGCACGCTTGAACTGATTGAAAAATTTGGTGAAGCAAAAACGCGTTCCATTCAAAAATTGGGTCCTGAACCGCTTGATGCGCAGTTTTTGAAAGCGCCATTTGCGGCTGGCTTAAAGAAAACAACACGTGCGATTAAAACTGTGCTTTTAGACCAAAAGTTAGTTGCAGGGGTTGGAAATATTTACGCGGACGAAATTTGTTTTATGGCGAAAGTGATGCCAACTCGGCCGGCGAATTCCTTGACAAATACTGAAATTACGCGCATTTATGAGGCGACAAAAACGATTATGGCAGAGGCTGTTGAACTGGGCGGCTCCACGATTCGCACCTATGTGAATTCAGAAGGAAAACTCGGTCGTTATCAGGAAAAACTGGTTGTGTATGGTCAAAGCGGCGAGCCTTGCCCGATTTGCGGGACGGAAATTGAAAAAATAAAATTAAATGGACGCGGGACGCATTTTTGTCCAAAATGCCAAAAGTAGGTGGAAATGATGGGAATGACAATCGGACTTACGGGAAGCATTGCAACGGGAAAATCGACGGTTAGCAAAATGCTGCAAGATGCTGGTGTTCCAGTGGTTGATGCGGATATTTCAGCGCGCGAAGTCGTCATGCCGGGTACAACTGGGCTCAAGCAAATTGCTGAGGCTTTTGGGACGGATATTTTACAAGCAGATGGGACGCTTAATCGCGCCAAACTTGGCGAAATCATTTTTGAAGACGCGGCGAAACGAGAATTGCTGAATCAAATTGTCCATCCACTTGTACGTGCCGATATGCTCGCTAAACGACGAATCCTTTTTTCTAAAGGGGAAAAGTGGGTTGTGTTTGATATTCCGCTCTTGTTTGAAAGTAAATTGACAGATTTAGTCGATATTACGCTTGTCGTGGCAACGAGCGAAGAAACGCAGTTAGCGCGGCTCAAGAAACGCAATCATTTAACTGAAAAAGAAGCGCGGCTTAGAATAGAAAGTCAAATGCCCATCGCCGAAAAACGACTTTATGCAGATATCGTCATTGATAATGATGATTCGCTTGCTACAACAAGAAAACAAGTGGATGAGTTTTTACAGCGACTAAAGTCATGGTATAATGAATAAAAAAGAAATGAGTCTTAGGAGTTGAACGAATGAATGAAATGTCCTACGTGCAAATATAATGGTACACGTGTTGTGGATTCAAGACCAGCTGATGATGGAAACTCCATTCGTAGAAGACGTGAATGTGAGAAATGCGGTTTTCGTTTTACAACCTTTGAAAAAGTGGAAGAAAGTCCGCTTGTTGTCGTAAAGAAAGACGGGGCACGCGAGGAATTTGCTCGTGAGAAAGTGCGCCGTGGTCTAATTCGCGCTTGTGAAAAGCGTCCTGTTAGCATGGAACAACTAGAAGAAATTGTAACGGAAATTGAGCGCGAACTTCGAAATATCGGAGATAGCGAAGTTCCTTCTGACCTCATCGGCGAAAAAGTGATGAATAAACTTGCGAAGCTTGATGAAGTTGCCTATGTGCGCTTTGCTTCGGTATATCGTCAGTTTAAAGATATTAATGTGTTTGTAGATGAATTAAAAGAACTTATGGATAAAAATAAAAAAGGATGATAGCAGTTGAGTGAATTCTGGATGGAACTAAGACCCGTCGATGCTTATCGTGTCAAAATGAACGGCGTCATCACACATTTCGATCAAAAAGTGGCGACAATGCTTTATCAGCCGCTTATGGGCGCGAATTGTCTTGCTATTTATCAGACGCTTCTTGCTGAAGTCGAGGAGAATCGCTTGTGGAGCAAAGAACACGCGCATACACAACTTCTAAATATGCTTTCTTTAAGCTTAAAGGATTTTTTTGATGCGCGCATAAAACTTGAAGGTTTGGGACTCCTAAAAACCTACGTGCAGACAGAAAATGAAGACCGTCGTTATGTGTATGAAGTCTTGCCACCGCTAAGTCCTGCGCAATTCTTCAACGATGGTTTATTAAATATTTATTTGTATAGTAAAATCGGGGCGCGCCAGTACAACCGGCTACGTCAATTTTTTGCTGATGATGCCTTTCATGAGTCCGATTTTCAAGAAGTGACGCGTGCCTTCCAAGACGTGTTTGAAGCATTTCGCTTGAATGAAGTGGCGAGTCCAGAAGTGGAAAACGAAGAGTTGTTTGCTAAAAATCGGCCGAAAGAAATTGAACTGGACGCGAAAAATTTTGATTTCAAGACGTTCTACCAAATTTTGTCGCCGAATTTAATTCGCCGTTCTGCCATCACAAAAGAAGTGGAGCAGACGATTTTAAATATGAATAGCATTTACGGCACCGCTGAAAAGGAAATGACGAGCTTTTTATATCGCGCATTAAATACAGACGGCTCCATCAATTGCGAACTTTTGCGGAAAATCATTCGGGACAGCTATCAAATTGAGCACCGCGCTCTGCCGACTTTGCAGACGAAGCAGGAAAATGTAGACGCAGCGCCTCCGCTCGAAATGAATGACGAAACAGCGTTACAACTCTACCTTGAACGTGTGACCCCGTTCCAACTTTTAGTCGATATTGCGGACGGAGCAACGCCTGCTGAAACGGATTTACGCGTTGTCGAGGACGTGATGACACAACAAAATTTACCAGAACCCGTCATGAATGTGCTCATTGAATACGTCCTTTTACGGCTTGACCGCAAGCTTTCGAAGAACTACATGATGACGATTGCGGCTCATTGGAAGCGTAAAAATGTGAAGACGGCAAAGGAAGCAATGGAGCTGGCGCTTTCTGAACATGAGAAATATAAACGTTTGAAGGAAGAACCGGAAAATAACACAAAACGAAATCGTCATTTTTCCCAAAATAAAAGAAAAGAAGTGCTGCCAGATTGGTTCGATAAAGAAGAAACCAAACCAGCAGACAGTAAGCTCTCGGATAAAGAGAAAACAGCACTTGAAGAGCAAGTTCAAAAAATAAAAGAACAATTGAAAAGGTAGGTGAAACAAGTGGATAAAATCGAACGTACGCTAGGCCAGTTATTTGAAGGACGGGACTTTGAAAAGGAATACCAACAAGTGAAAGAACAAGTCCTGTCGTATGAACCTATTCGCGCATTTTTGGCGGAAAACAAGACGGATATTTCCGAACAAATGATCAATCAAAATATTTCTAACCTTTATGAATTTATGACGCAAGACCGAAATTTTAAAGAAAAGAAAGAAACGCTTATGCCTGGATACGCGCCAAAACTTGTTTTAAACGGTGAATTTATGACGGTGACATACTATCCAACACCAGAAAAAATCGAACAAGACAAGCGCCGTGCTGTAGAAAGACGGATTCGCTCGCTTTATATGCCGAAACAAGTTGTCGAAGCCTCGCTCGACCAATTTTACACAGATGAGGATGCGCGGCAATATGCGCTCGTGGAAGCTTTTAATTTTTTGAAAGAATATGAAGCTGATGCTGGCATGGTAAAAGGCTTATATATTCATGGTAGTTTTGGTACAGGAAAGTCCTATTTGCTAGGAGCCATTGCAAGAGAACTCGCGCTACGCGGCGTTTCGACAACGCTTGTTTATTTACCTGAGTTCATGCGTGAAATTAAGCAATCGATTTCCGATAATACCGTAGGCGAAAAAATCCAGTTTGCCAAAGAAACAGAAGTCCTTATGCTCGATGATATTGGGGCAGAAGCGATGACAGCTTGGACGCGCGATGAAGTGCTCGGCGCGATTTTACAATTCCGCATGCAAGAGCAACTGCCAACATTTTTCTCATCGAACTACAACATGGCACAACTCGAAAACCACCTTACTTTTTCACAAAACGGGATGGAAGAGCAGCTAAAAGCACGACGCATCATGGAGCGCATTCGCTTTTTAGCCAAAGAAATCGAATTGAACGGCACCAATCGCCGAAATTAAAATTTTTAAAGAAAAGCTTGCAAAAAAATTTCTTTATGCGTATAATGAGTACTAATAAATCACAAGTAATGATAAGGACAACCGCTTAATGGCATGTTTCAGAGATGGAGGGGTAGCTGAGAACCTCCTAACAGTAAATTAAGTTGGACCACCTTTGAACTTCTATCTGGAACGCTTAGCTAGTAAAGATAGACGATTCGCTCACGTTAACGGCGACAAGAGGGAGTAAGCTCGTCTTATTCCAAATCTTGGGTGGAACCACGAGTATACAAACTCGTCCCTTGTTTAGAGGGGCGAGTTTTTTTGTTGTTCTTTATTCATTAGTTGTAATCTAAATAAAGGAGTAGATCACATGAAAATTTCATTCCCAGATGGCGCAGTAAAAGAATTTGATAAGGGCGTTTCAACTGCAGACATCGCAGAATCAATCAGCCCAAGTCTTAAAAAGAAAGCATTAGCAGGAAAAATAAATGGCACATTGGTTGACTTAGTGACACCAATTGAAGAAGACGGGGCAATTGAAATTGTGACTCCTGACCACGCGGATGCGCTTGGCATTTTACGTCACAGCTCCGCTCACCTTTTAGCTCAAGCGGTAAAACGATTATATCCAGATGCTAAATTTGGCGTTGGACCAGCGATTGACACAGGATTTTACTATGACATTGATACAGACAGCGTGATTAGTGAAGAATCATTTGCTGCGATTGAAAAAGAAATGCAAAGTATTGTGCGCGAAAACTTACCTATTTCTCGCGAAGTGGTTTCTCGTGACGAAGCAATTAAACGGTTTAAGGCTATCAATGATCCTTATAAAATTGAATTAATTGATGCCATTCCTGAAGATGAGAACGTCACAATTTATACGCAAGGCGAGTTTTTCGACTTATGCCGCGGAATTCACGTGCCATCTACAGGCAAAATCCAAATTTTCAAATTGTTGAGTGTTGCTGGGGCATATTGGCGTGGTGACAGCAATAATAAAATGCTTCAACGGATTTACGGAACTGCCTTTTTCGATAAAAAAGACTTGGCGAACTTTTTAAAAATGCAAGAAGAAGCTCGTGAACGTGACCATCGTAAACTTGGAAAAGAGCTCGATTTATTTGCAAACTCAGCTGAAGTTGGTCAAGGGTTGCCACTATGGTTACCGAAAGGCGCAACAATTCGCCGCGTGATTGAGCGTTACATTGTAGATAAAGAAGAACGTTTAGGTTATAATCACGTCTACACTCCAGTAATGGCGAATGTTGAGTTGTATAAAACAAGTGGTCACTGGGATCACTATCATGAAGATATGTTCCCAACTATGAAAATGGATAATGAAGAGCTAGTTCTTCGCCCAATGAACTGCCCGCACCACATGATGATTTATAAAAATGACATTCATAGTTACAGAGAATTACCAATTCGTATCGCGGAACTTGGTCTTATGCACCGCTACGAAATGAGTGGCGCACTTTCTGGCTTACAACGTGTTCGAGGCATGACTTTAAACGACGCACACGTTTTCGTTCGTCCTGACCAAATTAAAGATGAGTTTAAACGCGTGTTGGAACTTATTTTAGAAGTGTATAAAGACTTCAATATCAACGACTTTAATTTCCGTCTAAGCTACCGCGATCCTGAAAACACTGAAAAATACTTTGATGATGATGCGATGTGGGAAAAAGCGCAAACTATGTTAAAAGAAGCGATGGACGAAATGGGCATGGATTATTTCGAAGCAGAAGGTGAAGCTGCTTTCTACGGACCGAAACTCGACGTGCAAGTTAAAACTGCGATTGGCAAGGAAGAAACACTTTCGACAGTACAACTGGACTTCTTGCTCCCTGAACGCTTTGATTTAACTTATATCGGGGAAGACGGGGAAAAACATCGCCCAGTCGTGATTCACCGCGGTGTAGTTTCGACGATGGAACGTTTTGTTGCCTACCTAATTGAAGAGTATAAAGGGGCTTTCCCAACTTGGCTTGCGCCCGTGCAAATGGAAATTATCCCAGTTAATGCAGATGCACATTTAGCCTATGCAAAAGATGTGCAAGACAAATTGCAACGCGCTGGTCTACGTGTAGAAATTGATGACCGCAATGAGAAACTCGGGTATAAAATCCGCGAAGCGCAAACTCAAAAAATCCCTTACGCACTCGTTCTTGGGGATCAGGAAGCAGAAAGCGGCGAAGTAAATGTCCGTAAGTACGGTTCAAAAGACTCCGAAACAATAAAACTAGAAGACTTTATCCAAAAAGTGCTTCAAGAAGTGAATAAATATTAAGCAAATGCGCTTTTCTTGCAATAGTTGTTGTGAGAAAAGCGTTTTTCCGTTATACTAGAACGAGATTAGAAAAGCGAGGGCTTAAATTATGGATGTAAATCATGTAGAACTTGTCATTAGTGCGGTTTGGCAAGAGCAATATCCGGCAGACTCTTTGCCTGAATTTGCGCTAGCAGGACGCTCTAACGTTGGGAAATCTTCATTTATCAATAAAATGATTCGCAGAAAAAGCATGGCGCGAATCTCACAAAAACCTGGCAAAACGCAGACACTTAATTTTTATAAAATAGAAGAAAAATTTTATTTTGTCGATGTTCCAGGCTACGGTTTTGCTAAAGTTTCTAAGCGTGAGCGTGAAAAGTGGGGCGAAATGATTGAAACGTATATTACTTCACGCGAACAATTGCGGGCAGTCATTCAAATTGTTGATTTAAGACACAAACCAACAAATGATGATGTAATGATGTACGAATTTCTTAAATACTATCAAATTCCTGTCATTATTATTGCGACAAAGGCAGATAAAATCCCGCGTAGTAAATGGCAGAAACATGCTAAAATCGTACGCGAAACACTCGATTTTGATAAAGATGATAATTTCGTCATGTTCTCTTCGGAAACAGGTATGGGGAAAGAAGAGGCATGGGAATTCATTGAACAAAAGATGAGCTGAATGACGACCATTCAAGCTCATTTTTTTGTGGCAGATTATAATTTTTACAAACTAGCTAATTGAACTTCGACCTAGTAAAATGCTAAAATAAAATTATCTCAATTGTAGGGGGACTTTTAGATGTACATATTGTCTGTCGGGCTTAACCATAAAACGGCACCCATCGAGATTAGGGAGAAGCTCGTCTTCCAAACATCAGCAGCAGAACTGGCACTGAGCACATTAAACAAGGAAAAAAGCATCCTTGAAAATGTGATTATTTCAACATGCAATCGAACCGAAATTTTCGCTGTTGTGGATCAGCTTCACACAGCGCGTTATTATATGAAACGCTTTCTTGCAGAATGGTTTCAAGAAGATATGGATACACTCGCGAATTACCTCTTTTTTTACGAGGAAAAACAGGCCGTTAAGCATCTCTTTGAAGTTGCTGCCGGGCTGGATTCACTCGTTTTGGGGGAAACGCAAATTTTAGGTCAAGTCAAACAAGCTTTCCAATTGGCGCAATCAGTTGGAACAACCGGAACGCTATTAAACCAGCTTTTTCCTGAAGCGATTCGATTTGCAAAAAAGACACACCATGATACACGCATAAATGAAAATGCGGTTTCAGTGAGCTACGCAGCCGTTGAAGTCGCAAAATCAATTCATACAAACTTAGATAAGCAATCCGTCTTATTACTTGGCGCTGGCAAAATGAGCGAACTCGCATTAAAAAATTTAACTGGCAGCGGTGTGCAAAACGTTACAATTATGAACCGAACCGAGCAGACTGGTTTTGAGCTCGCACGTCATTTTCATGCGTCGTTTTCACCGATGCAAAAATTACAAGTGGAAATGGAACAAGCGGACATCATTATCGTTTCAACTGGGGCAAATGAATTCGTTATTACGGAAAGCATGGCAAAAAATGCCGTTTTAAAACGGTCAAAGCCACTGCTCATTATCGATATTGCTCTGCCACGTAATGTCGAACCTGCATGCGCACAATTAGCCAATGTATTCTTATATGATTTAGATGATCTGGACGGTATTATTTCGGCAAATACGGAAGAACGCAAACAAATCGTTAAGGCCTTAGAATTTGAAATTGAAGCCGAAACTGCTGCCTTTTTTGAATGGGAGAAGCAGTTAGGTGTTGTTCCTTTAATTCGTGAACTTAGAGAAAAGGCGCTATGCATTCAATCTGAAACGATGAAAAGTCTAGAGAACAAGCTGCCGGGCTTGACGGAGCGTGAGTATGTGCTGATTGGCAAACATATGAAGAGCATTATTAACCAACTTTTAAAAAATCCGGTTTCAGAAATCAAGGAAATGTCCATTGACGCCGATTCTGAAATGAAAATCCAATTATTTAAAGAAATTTTTGGACTGCAGGTAACTGAATCTTCGCAGAACGCTAAAGAAATGAGGAAAACCTATGAAACGTGAAATAATTGTTGGCTCAAGAAAGAGCAAACTAGCTTTAACGCAGACGGGGCATGTCATCAGCGCATTGCAAGCAAAATTTCCAGATGTTACGTTTAAAATTCATGAAATCGTGACAAAAGGCGACCGAATCTTAGACGTCACGTTAAGTAAAGTTGGTGGAAAAGGACTTTTCGTTTCAGAAGTTGAGCAGGCTTTAGTTGATAAAAAAATTGATTTCGCTGTTCATAGTATGAAAGACGTGCCTTCCGAACTGCAAGAAGGTTTAACAATTGGCGCTATCCCAAAAAGAGAATCTCCTTATGATTGCGTTGTTTTTGCAGAAAAAACCAACTTGGATGAGCTTCCGCAAGGCGCTGTCATTGGAACGAGTAGTTTACGTCGTGCTTCGATGTTAAAACGCTATCGCGCAGATTTTCAAATCAAGTCAATTCGCGGCAACATCGATACGCGCTTAAAAAAATTGTATGCGGAAGATTTCGATGCTATCCTTCTGGCAGAAGCTGGTTTATCGCGTATGGGCTGGCTTTCTGATGAAACGTTAAGACGGCAAACCCTCGATGCCACAACTTGCTTACCGGCAGTCGGACAAGGTGCCCTCGCAATTGAATGCCGAAATGATGACGCAGAAGTACTCGCGATGCTTAGCGAAATCCATGATACAGAAACGGCTTTTTGTGTACGTGCTGAACGCGCCTTTTTAAAAACGCTAAACGGCGGCTGTGAAATCCCAATTGCTGGTTTTGCCCAAAAAGAAGCTGACGGCGGACTTGTCTTCACTGGATTCGTTGGAAGCGTTGATGGCATGACACGCTTAGACGTGCAAACAAGTGGCGACACCCCAGAAACAATTGGCATTGAAGCGGCCAATATCCTTTTAAAGCAGGGCGCAAAAGAACTAATTGATGCGCTTCGTTCGCTATGAAGACGGTCGTTTTAACGCGTGAAGTAGCGAAAAATCACGAGGCCATTCGAAATCTAGAAAAAAAGGCTATTCGCGCTATTTCGATACCACTAATTGAAACACGCCCACTCCCGTTAGAACAAGAAATAATTCTTGATACGTATGACTGGCTTTTTTTTACAAGCCAAAATGCTGTGCACTATTTTTTCAAGCGTTTCAAAAAATGTCCACCTACACTCAAAATAGCTGTCATTGGTTCAAAAACAGCAGATGCCTTAAAAAAATATAATTTGCATGCTGATTTTATTCCGAGCGAATTCGAAACGGAGGCTTTTGTTTTTGAGTGGTTACAATTTATAAGTGGAAATCCGGCGGTCCTTTTTCCGCAAAGCTTGAAGGGGCGAAGCGTTATCCCCACTTTACTAGAAGAAAAAGGGATTTTGGTGAACCGAGTGTTTTTATATGACACGTTTATGCCGGAAGTTGCACCTAGTCAGTTGCGCGCTTTCATGGAAGCAGAAGACAACTTTTACATCGCTTTTGCGAGCCCTTCTGCATGGGAAAATTTTAAGAAAATTATTAAAAAAAAGGCTGTTTGTAAATCAGTTAAAATTGCTTCGATTGGCTCTGTTACAAGTGAAGCAATCGAGCGAGATGGCTTTAAAGTCGATGTTCAGCCGACAATATTTACGATGGATAATTTACTAAAGGAGATAGAAAATGATGAATTTTGATAGACATCGCCGACTAAGGTCATCTGGCGCAATGCGTGACTTAGTTCGTGAAAATACCTTAACAATGAACGACTTCATATACCCACTTTTTATTAAAGAAGAAGGCGATGAGGTGACAGAAGTTGCTTCTATGCCGGGCGTGTACCAATACCCTCTATCTGCATTAAAGCAAGAGATAGAAAGCGTTGTTGCGTGCGGTATCCAAGCAGTCATTTTGTTCGGAATTCCTTCTGAAAAAGATGCAATCGGAACAGGTGCCTTTCATTCGCACGGTATCATTCAAAGAGCGACGCAACTAATTAAAGAAACATATCCCAATCTTCTTGTAGTCGCTGATACGTGCCTATGCGAATTTACTGACCACGGGCATTGCGGGCTTGTTCAAGGTGAACGCATCTTAAATGATGAATCGCTTGACATTCTCGTTCAAACCGCTGTCAGCCAAGCGAGTGCCGGAGCTGATATTATTGCGCCGTCCAACATGATGGACGGCTTTGTCCAAGCTATCCGCCGTGGCCTTGACGAAGCAGGTTTTGAAAATATCCCCATCATGTCATATGCCGTGAAATATGCGTCAGCTTTCTATGGCCCGTTTCGTGATGCCGCAGATGGCGCGCCGCAATTTGGCGACCGGAAGACGTATCAAATGGATCCAGCCAATCGCCATGAAGCCTTTTTAGAAGCTAAAAGCGACGAAAAAGAAGGCGCAGACTTTATTATCGTCAAACCCGCTTTAGCGTATTTAGACATTGTTCGCGATGTCCGAAACGAAACACATCTACCCGTTGTCGCCTATAACGTAAGTGGCGAATACGCAATGGTTAAAGCCGCTAGCCAAAACGGTTGGATTGATGAAGAAAAAATCGTGATGGAAATGCTCCTCAGCATGAAGCGCGCAGGGGCTGACTTAATCATCACTTACTTTGCGAAAGATGTTGCGACTTATCTAAACAAGCAGGAGGGATAACATTGGATTTTTCAAACTCAAAAAAAGCTTTTTCTGAAGCAATAAAGCTCATGCCTGGTGGGGTCAACAGCCCTGTTCGGGCATTTAAATCGGTCGACGCAGCACCCGTCTTTATGGACCACGGAACTGGTGCCTATTTAACTGACATCGATGGCAACAACTATATTGATTATGTTTTATCTTGGGGGCCACTCATTTTAGGCCATGCAAATCCAAATGTGGTGGAGGCCCTGACAAAAACTATCCAAAAGGGCACAAGTTTCGGGACGCCCACAGAAATTGAAAATGAATTAGCTAAACTGGTCATTGACCGTGTGCCATCAATTGATATTGTGCGTATGGTTTCTTCAGGTACGGAAGCAACGATGAGCGCCATTCGCCTAGCAAGAGGCTACACAAAACGCGACAAGATTTTAAAATTTGAGGGCAGCTATCACGGTCATGGTGACTCTCTTTTAATTAAAGCAGGGTCTGGTGTCGCAACGCTTGGTTTACCTGACTCTCCCGGTGTCACGAGCGGACTTGCACAAGATACTATTACCGTCCCTTATAACGATTTAGAGAGTGCGCGTCTAGCTTTCAGTCATTACGGCGAGCAAATTGCATGCGTCATCGTTGAACCCGTTGCTGGGAATATGGGTGTGGTTCCACCAATTGCCGGCTTTTTAGAAGGACTTCGCAAGCTCACTACTGAATATGGTAGTCTGCTTATTTTCGATGAAGTAATGACAGGTTTCCGCGTCGATTATTATTCTGCTCAAGGCTACTATGTTGTGACGCCAGACTTAACGTGTCTTGGGAAAGTGATTGGCGGGGGAATGCCCGTTGGCGCTTATGGCGGAAAACGAGAAATTATGGAACAAATTGCTCCAGCTGGGCCTATTTATCAGGCCGGTACATTGTCGGGTAACCCATTAGCTATGACCGCTGGCTATGAAACGATTTCTCAGCTAACGCCACATCACTATGACCAGTTTCGCAGCTTAATTAAACGTATGGAAGAAGGCCTCACAAGTATTTCAGCAAAATATGAAGTGCCGCTATCTATCAATAAGGCGGGTTCCATGTTTGGCTTTTTCTTCACAGACAAAAAAGTGACGAATTTTGAAGAAGCTAAGACGAGCGATTTGAATTTCTTTAATGCTTACTATCGCGAAATGTTAAATCAAGGCATTTTCTTGCCACCATCTCAATTTGAAGGCATTTTCATTTCTACAGCTCATACAGAAAAGGAAATCGATAAGACGCTTGAAGCTTTTGAACAAACGTGTAAAACATTGAAAGCCAATTGACGAAATAGCCTCATTTTGGTAAACTACAAATATATATTGATAAAAAGCTTTGAAGAGGAAGAGTAAATTATTTTCGTTTTTTTAGAGAGAAAGTGGTTGGTGAAAACTTTCATTCGAAATAATTGAAGGTAGCCTCGGAGCTGCTTTTCTGAACAATAAAGTAGGAGAAGCCGGTGAAACTCATCGTTAAACGAATGAAGTGCTCAAAATTTTTGAGTAAAAAGGTGGTACCGCGAATCCAAACTCTTTTCGTCCTTTTATAAGGACAAGAAGAGTTTTTTTATTTGATAAAAATAGGAGGTTTTAAGATGGAAAACCAAAATGAAATTGAAATGCCAACTAAATATGAACCAAATAACGTAGAAGAAGGTAAGTATGCTTGGTGGCTTGAACAGGGCTTTTTTAAAGCAGAAGGGAATTTAGAAAAAGAGCCTTATAGCGTTGTAATTCCCCCGCCAAACGTGACTGGTAAACTTCATTTAGGGCACGCTTGGGACACTACATTGCAAGACATTATTACCCGTATGAAACGCATGCAAGGTTTCGATACATTATATTTACCGGGTATGGATCATGCTGGAATCGCTACTCAAGCAAAAGTGGAAGCTAAATTAAAAGAATCAAATATTTCTCGTCATGACATTGGCCGCGAAAAATTTCTTGAGAAATCTTGGGAATGGAAAGAAGAATATGCCTCTTTTATTCGCGAACAATGGGAAAAATTAGGGTTAGGTCTAGACTATTCAAGAGAACGCTTCACGCTAGACGCAGGTCTTTCAGATGCTGTAAAAAAAGTTTTTGTTTCTCTATACGAAAAAGGTTTAATCTACCGCGGACAATATATTATTAACTGGGATCCGGTTGCTAAAACTGCGCTTTCCGATATTGAAGTTATTCATAAAGAAGTGGAAGGAAACTTCTACCATTTAAAATACCCTCTAGCTGATGGTTCTGGCTTTTTAGAAGTGGCAACAACTCGTCCTGAAACCATTCCTGGCGATACAGCGGTTGCTGTGCATCCAAAAGACGAACGCTACACACATTTAATTGGGAAAACTATTTTACTTCCCATCTTAAATCGCGAAATCCCAATTGTTGCAGATGAGTATGTGGAACGCGACTTTGGCTCTGGCGCTGTTAAAATCACACCCGCTCATGACCCTAATGATTTTGAAGTTGGGAACCGTCATGATTTACCACGGATTATTATTATGAATGAAGACGGTACAATGAACGAAGCTTCTGGTAAGTACAACGGCATGGATCGTTTTGAAGCACGTAAAGCTATCATTCAAGATTTTAAAGAGCTTGATTTATTTATTAAACAAGAACCTCATATGCATGCAGTAGGGCATTCAGAACGTACTGATGCTGTCGTAGAGCCATATTTATCTATGCAATGGTTCGTCAAAATGGGACCTTTAGCAGAAGCTGCTATTGCGATACAAAAAGAAGAAGAAACAAAAGTTAATTTCGTTCCAAATCGCTTTGAGAAGACGTATACCACTTGGATGGAAAACATTCACGATTGGTGTGTATCAAGACAACTATGGTGGGGGCATCGCATTCCTGCTTGGTATCACAAAGAAACTGGCGAGATTTATGTTGGTGAGAAAGCACCAGAAAATATTTCTGAATGGGAACAAGATGAAGATGTCTTAGATACGTGGTTTAGTTCTGCACTTTGGCCTTTTTCAACTATGGGTTGGCCAGATACTGATGCTTCTGATTATAAGCATTTCTTCCCGAATCACACATTAGTAACAGGATACGACATCATTTATTTTTGGGTTTCACGAATGATTTTCCAATCCGTGGAATTCACAGGAGAACGTCCATTCAAAGATACACTTATTCATGGACTTGTACGTGATGCAGAAGGACGTAAAATGTCAAAATCTCTAGGCAATGGCGTAGATCCAATTGATGTTATTGATAAATATGGCGCTGATTCATTGCGTTACACACTATCAACAGGAACCTCACCAGGGCAAGATTTGAAATTTAGCTTTGAAAAAGTTGAAGCATCTTGGAATTTTATTAATAAAATCTGGAACGCTTCACGATTTGCGCTTATTAATATGGATGGCTTACAATACGATGAAATTGATTTATCAAAAATTATTGAAGTAAGTGATAAATGGATATTAACTCGTTTAAATGAAACCATTGAAACTGTTACTGCACTTT
Organism: Listeria goaensis; assembly: GCF_900186125.1. Classification (GTDB taxonomy): domain Bacteria; phylum Bacillota; class Bacilli; order Lactobacillales; family Listeriaceae; genus Listeria; species Listeria goaensis. The sequence goes on from NZ_FYBQ01000001.1 coordinate 383,470, forward strand.
CTGAAAAATACGAGTTTGGAGAAGTGGGACGGACATTGTACAATTTTATTTGGGATGAGTTTTGTGATTGGTATATTGAAATTGCAAAAATTTCCTTGTACGGTGAAGATCAAGAAGCGAAGAAAACTACTCGTTCAGTTCTTGCTTTTGTACTGGATAATACAATGCGATTACTTCACCCATTTATGCCATTTGTTACAGAAGAAATTTGGCAAAATTTACCGCATAAAGGCGAGTCTATTACTGTTGCTGCATGGCCGCAAGTAGATGAAAGTCAGATTGATTGTGCATCATCTGAAGCAATGAAAACTTTGGTTGATATTATTCGCGCAGTGCGTAACATCCGAGCTGAAGTTAACACACCTTTAAGTAAACAAATTAAAATTGAACTTAAACCAGCCAATGAAAAATTCAAAACCATTTTGGAAGAAAATATTTCTTACCTTGAACGCTTCTGTAATCCAGAAACGTTGACAATTTCTTTTGATTTGACACCATCTGATTCAGCAATGACCGCAGTCATATCCGGTGTAGAAATCTATTTACCATTAGAAGGTTTAATTAATATTGAGGAAGAAATTGCTCGCTTAGAGAAAGAACTTGAGAAGTGGAACAAAGAAGTGGCAAGAGTTCAAGGCAAACTATCCAATGAACGCTTTATTTCAAAAGCTCCGGAAAAAGTTGTTGCAGAAGAAAAAGCGAAAGAACAAGATTATTTAGCTAAAAAAGCATCCGTTGAAGAACGTATTGCTAATTTGAAGAAAAACTAATCTAAATGACAGCCTTATTGAATAAGATAGGGCTGTTTTTTAAGGGAGCTGGTATATTTGAAATTCACTTCATATGATGAAGCTTTAGATTGGATTCATGGAACGTTACGCCTAGGAATTAAACCAGGGCTTTCGCGAATGGAAAAAATGTTAGAAACGCTAGGAAATCCAGAGAAAAAAGCAAAATGGATTCACGTTGCTGGAACTAACGGAAAGGGTTCTACATTAACATTTATTCGCTCCGTTCTTGAAGCAGAAGGATATCGAATTGGGACTTTCACATCCCCATATATCGAACGGTTTAATGAGCGCATTTCTGTCAATAATGAACCGGTTTCAGATGAGATGATTGTAACGTTAGCTAATCGTGTTGCTCCTATAGCTTCCGAAATCGCCAAAACCGATCTTGGCCCTCCATCAGAATTTGAAATTATCACGACAATGATGTTTCTTTACTTTGCAGAATATGATCAAATCGATTTTGGAATCATTGAAGTTGGGTTAGGTGGCCGCCTTGATTCAACGAATGTGTTAACGCCACTTATTTCTGTTATTACAACAATAGGCCTTGATCATATGGAGTTTCTAGGTAATTCTATTGAAGAAATTGCGCTTGAAAAAGGTGGTATTATCAAGCAAAACGTCCCAACCGTTTCAGGTGTAGTTCAACCAAGCGTGATAGATGTATTGCAAAAATTAGCCAATAAGCAAAATTCTACTATTTATTTTTACGGCAAGGATTTTAATTCTAAAAAAGTTTCAAAAAATAGTTTTGTTTTTCATACAAAAAATCAAGAACTTCCTAATCTTGAAACAGGTTTAAATGGTGATCACCAAATTCAAAACGCTTCTGTTGCCATTCAAACGTTATTCATTTTACGGGAAATAGGTGATATTTCTCTAACTACGAAATCTATTTATCAAGGCTTAAAAGAGGCTTTTTGGCCGGGAAGATTAGAAAAAATTCAAGGGCTGCCTAATTTTGTCTTGGACGGCGCACACAACCCTGAAGGCATTCAATCGCTTATTAATAATTTACAACACGAAGATAATATAGAACTTCTAATTAGCATTTTAAGTGATAAAGATTATACGAGTATGATTCAATCTCTAAAAAAACTTCAACATGTACAGCTCTATCTAACAACTTTTGATTTTCCAAGATCTCTTTCGAAGGACGATGTGAAACGAATTTCAAAAGAAAACGGAATAAACGCTGTACTAGATTGGAAAGAATTTATACAGGAAAAACAATCGGCTAAATTGACGACGACTATATATATTTCAGGCTCGCTCTATTTTATTTCGGAAGTTCGAAAATTTTTATTAAGAAAGTAGTGTTTGATTTTCTCCTCCTAGATGGGGGAGTTTTTTTAATATAGTTTATCGCAAACTAAAATGCAAACGGTGAAAAAAAGATTTTACGAAGAAAGTCTGCCTAGAAAATTGCATTTTTAACTAAGCAAACTTTACGAATTTAAATGTAATTCATTTCCAAAATAGATTTTTATCAATATGACTTTCTTAAAAAATACTGATAGAATCTAGAAAAAATGGAGGTTCAAATAAATTGTGCTATATGTTTGTTTTTATTTACAGTTCGATCTTTGGTTCTTTTTTACACGTTTGCGCGCAAAATTCACCACAAAAGAAACCATTTCTATTTCGCCATTCTCATTGCGATTACTGCAAACAGGAAATCTCATTAAAACACATGATTCCAATTGTTTCATATATCGTCCAAAAAGGGAAAACAATTTGCTGTCAAAAAGCGCTACACAAGATGTATTTTTGGCAAGAAATTACTTTTCCAATTTTAATGCTTGTCCTGTATCAATTTTATCTTATGCATCATATCGGTATGGTTCATTTCATTGTATTTCTCTTTTTGTATTATTTTCTTTTAACAGATATTTATTTTCTGCATGTTCCTAACCTTGCATTGGGCTTTTTTCTAACAATAATACTCATTTTTCAATTTTTAAATCAAGCGGTTTTATTCGCTACTATACAACTTATAATTAGCTTTATCGCTTATAGTGCCTGTTATTATTTTGTCAAAAAAGGATTTGGACTAGGGGATATTAAAATATTGATTATTCTAGGTACTGCAGTTGGATTTGCAACAAGTTATAAAATATTTATCTACGCGCTGACAATTGCTGCCATTTCTTTAGGTGTAGCCTGTTTAACCCATAAAATTTCGCGAAAAAAAATGATTCCTTTTGTCCCATTTATATTTCTTGGGTATTTAAGTTATTTATGTTTGAAAGTCGGTGGATTTGAATGAATTTAAAATTGGACGACCCGCCTAGGGAAAAATTAGTAAGGCATGGCCCTGATGCACTAACTCTCTCTGAATTGATGGCTTTAATTATTGAAACAGGAACAAAAAACGAGTCTGTCCTTTCTGTGGCGAATCGGATTGTTATGCGCTTTAGGGAACTGGATAGCGTTCAACACGCTACAATCGAAGAATTTCAAAAAATAAATGGTATCGGCATTGCAAAAGCTGCGAAAATTGTTGCAGCACTTGAAATGGGAAAAAGGCTAAATCAAAACGAAAAAAGCACAACTTATGTGATAAAAACACCGTTTGATGCAGTTTCAATTGTGCAGCCGGAACTTAGTTTTTTATATCAAGAACATTTTCACTGTGTCTTTTTAAATGTTAAAAATCAAATTATTCATCGCGAAACAGTGTTTATCGGTAGTTTAAACATTAGTGTTGTGCACCCACGTGAAGTTTTTCGAATTGCACTAAAATTATCTGCTGCTTCGCTTATTTGTTTTCATAATCATCCATCTGGTGATCCAACGCCTTCACAAGAAGATATCAGAGTCACAAAACGGCTTGCAAATTCTGGTGAGCTATTAGGTATTCGCCTGCTAGACCACATTATTATAGGCAAAAACAGCCATCTTAGTATGAAAGAAAAAAAGTATTTCTAAAGAAAACTTTAATTTTATTTCTTCTTATTAAAAATTAATGCCGTGATGAAACAGTTATGTTATAATGTAATGGTTGTATATGTGTTTAGATAGAAATAGTGGCACTCGAGGGATAAGGTAAACTTAATTTTTGAACTGTGCAAATGTGTCAGCTTCATTGATTACTTATACAAAAGTTAATTTTTGAAAGAAAAGGAGAATACAGATGTTTGGATTTGGAAACAAAGATATCGGCATTGACTTAGGAACTGCGAATACACTTGTATACATGAAAGGAAAGAGCATTGTTTTAAGAGAGCCTTCCGTTGTTGCAATGAAGAAAGACACGCAAGAAATAGTGGCAGTTGGTAATGAAGCTAAAAATATGATTGGTAGAACACCAGGCAATATTGTAGCTATTCGTCCAATGAAGGACGGGGTAATCGCGGATTATGATACAACAGCAGCAATGATGAAGTATTATATCCAAAAAGCTAGCAAAGGAATGAGCGCTAGCAAACCATTTGTAATGATTTGTGTTCCTTCTGGCATCACTGGCGTAGAAAAACGAGCAGTTATTGATGCAACAAGACAAGCTGGGGCAAAAGATGCTTATACAATTGAAGAACCATTCGCTGCAGCAATTGGTGCTGGGCTTCCTGTATGGGATCCGACTGGTAGCATGGTTGTCGATATTGGTGGGGGAACTACTGAAGTTGCTGTTATTTCTCTAGGAGGTATTGTCACAAGCCGTTCAGTACGTACTGCAGGTGATGACCTTGATGAATCTATTATTAATTACATTCGTAAAAAATATAACTTACTTATTGGCGATCGTACTGCTGAGTCCATTAAAATGGAAATTGGTTCTGCCGATGCTACAAATCTCAATTTAGAACCTTTCAGTATACGTGGTCGTGATTTGGTAACAGGCTTACCAAAAACAATCGAAGTAACACCTGAAGAAGTTAGCGAAGCACTATCCGATACCATTTCAGCTATTATTGATGCAGTTAAGAGTACACTTGAAAATACACCACCTGAATTGTCAGCTGATATTATGGATAAAGGTATTGTACTTACTGGCGGAGGTGCGTTACTGCGCAATTTAGACTCTGTCATTTCTGAAGAAACAAAAATGCCTGTAATTATTGCGGATGAGCCGCTTGATTGTGTGGCAATTGGGACAGGGAAAGCACTTGAAAATATGGACTTGTATAAAAAGAAAAAAATGAACTAAATGGAACACTCATTTATTTCAACTAGAAAGTGTTAGCTTCAAATCGAAAAAAGAGGATTAACGAGATGAGGTGTTCATTATGCCACAATTTTTTTTAAATAAGCGTTTAATTATTATGCTGATAGCTATCATTGTTCTTGTGGCCCTTGTCGGTTTTTCTCTCAGAGACAGAGAAAATGCATCGTGGCCTGAACAATTTGTAAAAGATGTTGTTGGTTTTGGAGAAAATGTTGTTTCGAAACCAGCAAGCTTTGTTTCTGGTGTTATAAGTGGCGCGCAAGATTTAAAAAATACTTATACAGAGAATGAGCATTTAAAAGAACGTTTAGAAGAATTGGCGCAACTGGAAAGTGATGTTGCAGATTTACGAAAAGAGAATAAAGAATTAAAGGACTCACTTAATATTCAATCGAGTTTAAGCGATTATGATCCTATAAACGGTTCTGTCATTTCACGTAATCCGACAAATTGGAATGAGCAAGTTGAGATTGATAAAGGTTCAAGAGATGGCGTGAAACCTGATATGGCGGTTGTTACATCAGGTGGGCTAGTTGGGCGAATAACGACAACTGGTGCAAAGTCATCAACTGTTGAGCTATTGACATCGTCTGACACGCGTAATCGTGTTTCGGCGATGGTTCAAGGTAGCGCCTCGGCTTATGGGATTATTAATGGTTATAATAGTGATGATAAGTTATTGGAATTAAAACAATTACCTTATGATATGAAGTTTACGAAAGGCCAAAAGATTGTGACGTCGGGACTTGGTGGGAAATTCCCATCTGGCATTTTTATTGGAACCATTGAAAAAGTTGAAACAGATAAAATGGGATTGTCACAAACTGCTTATGTAAAGCCAGGTGCTGATATGTATGATTTAAATCATGTGACGATTTTAAAACGTACTGCGGAAACTTCTACGTCTGGTGATGAAAATACTGATTCGTCTGGAGGCAATTAGTCATGAATGTCAAGAAAATCATTTGGCTTCCGGCAATCATGATTGGTACTTTTATTTTAGAAGGTGTCGTTAGTCTTCAATTTGGACACGTATTATTTGGAGAAGAGAGATTGTTTATTCCTCATTTTCTTCTTATTATGTTAGTCATTATGACAGCTTTTTACAGACGAAATATGACGCTTATTTATGCATTTACTTTAGGGATTTTATTTGATATTTATTATACGGGTGTTATGGGTATTTACTTTGCTATTTTCCCATTCATCGTTTATATAACAGATAAGTTCTTGAAGGTTTTGCAGAATAATATCGTTCTAGTTGGCTTGATAGCTGTTTTTAATGTTATATTATGTGAAGTACTTGTTTATGCGTTTTATTATTTAATTGGAACAACGACAATGAGTTTCCCGGAATTCATTGATTATAGATTGTGGACAACGCTTATATTGAATTTTGCTTTTTATTTAGTTGTTTTCTTTCCGTTCCGATATTTCTTATTCAAATTAAAAAAATCTGAATCCTAATAAAAACAGCTAAAATCGTGTGAGTCATTATCAAGTATGGAAGGTTGCTATGCTTGATAAGCACGATTAAGCTGTTTTTTATGTTAAAGAGATAAAAGTTCTGCTATAATAAAACAAGCAATCGGTTTTAAGAAAATGAGTTTAGCGGGGTGATATGGGAATGAAAAAGAATGTCCAAATGAAAGGAACAAAAGAAGGTATTCAAATTTTCTTAAGCGACACTGCAAGTATTAACGAACTAGAAGCAGAATTGATTAGCCTTTTAAAAGAACAAAAAACAGCACCTTATTCTGGCGAGAAACTTTCGGTCCAAGTCCAAATTGGGAACCGGCTTTTTTCAGAAGAGGAAGAGGCTAGAATTGCGAAAATTATTGTTCAAAATAGCCAAATGAAGATTGGTGCTTTTTATAGTAACGTGATGACGAAGGCGGATGCGAAAAAGTGGAAAGAAGCAGATCAAATCTATTCGCTCGCAACAATCATTCGGTCTGGGCAGGTTATTCAAGTTACAGGTGATGTGCTTCTTATTGGTGACATTAATCCTGGTGGGCAAATACGGTCAACTGGAAATATTTTTGTCTTAGGGCAGATTAAAGGAATTGTACACGCTGGTTTTGAAGGCGCTAAAGATTCGGTCATTGCTGGTAAATTCTTATATCCTTCGCAAGTGCGTATTGCGGAAAAGTTTTTTGGCTTTGATAGTGAAGATTATAAGGATATCGCGGATACGGAACTATTTTCAGCCTATATTCGCGAAGATGAAATCATAATTGATGACATACATAAAATTAGAAAAATTAGACCTGAAATTTCGAATTTTGAGGGAGGACGATAAACATGGGTGAGGCTATAGTCATTACTTCTGGGAAAGGTGGCGTTGGAAAAACAACTTCAACTGCCAATCTAGGAACAGCACTTGCACTTCAAGGCAAAAAAGTCTGCTTGGTTGATATGGATATTGGCCTTCGAAACTTAGATGTAGTACTTGGACTGGAAAACCGAATTATTTACGATTTAGTAGATGTAATTGAAGGGAGATGCAAGATTCATCAAGCTTTAATTAAAGATAAGCGTTTTGATGATTTACTGTTTCTTTTACCAGCTGCGCAAACTACGGATAAAACAGCTGTAAGTGCTGATCAAATGAAAACGTTAATCGATGAGCTAAAACCGGATTACGAATATATTTTAATTGATTCACCTGCAGGTATAGAAACTGGATATAAAAATGCTGTAGCTGGAGCTGATAAAGCCATTGTTGTTACAACACCTGAAATTTCTGCGGTTCGTGATGCAGATAGAATTATTGGTTTACTCGAAAATGAAGATATCGAGCCACCAAAATTAATTATTAATCGTATCCGTACACAAATGATGCAAAATGGGGATGTTATGGATATTGATGAAATTACAACGCATTTGTCCATCGAACTTCTAGGTATTATTATTGATGACGATGAGGTTATTCGTTCTTCAAATAGTGGCGATCCAGTTGCAATGTTACCGAATAATCGGGCATCACAAGGCTATAGAAACATTGTACGCCGCATTTTAGGCGAATCCATTCCACTTATGTCGATTGAAACTAAAAAAGAAGGCTTTTTTGCACGGTTAAAAAAACTTTTTAGTGGTAAATAATAGATGAGACAGGCCCTCTGAAAAGGGGGCTTTTTTTAAAGAAGGTGGGGATTTTAATGCCGCAACTTATTATTAATGCAAAAAATACGGAAAAACGAATTGCTGTCACTCATAATAAACAATTGGTTGATTTTCAACTTTTTCGGCCGAGCCAAAATGCTCAAGTAGGTCATATTTTTTTAGCGCAAATTGAAAAGATTGATAAAAAATTAGATGCTGCTTTTTTGAATCTTGGGTTTGAAAAGGGCTTCCTACATTTAAAAGACTTGCCTGAATACGTTGCCGCAACGCAAGGCGCACGTTTGCTTGTACAAGTTGTTCGAATGGGGTCGAAAACAAAATTGCCTCTTGTTACGGGGATTGTCGAGGTTTCAAATTCTTATTTGGTTTATATGAAAGGAAAATCATATGTATCGGTTTCAAAGCGCATAACTGAAAATGAGAAAACGAGGTTACGGGACACAGTGACCAATATTTTAAAGCCAGAAGAAGCGGTTATTATCCGTTCTGATGCGGAAAATTTGGCGGAAGCGGAGCTTTTTTCGCACTTGGAAGAATTGCGCGGGGAATTCGCTTTGCTTGAGCAGAAAGCGGCGAAACAAAAGCGTCCGGGACTTATTCATGCATCAGAAGATTTATTTTTTGAAAAAATCACACGTTTTATCGAGGCTTATCAGGTGAAAGAAGTTTTTTCTGATGTTTCCTTTCCGTTTGCTACAAAGTTAGTGGCAGACGATGATATTTTCGATACGTTTAAGCTGAGCGGGAGCCTTGTCAAATTGTTGCAGCCTATCGTTCATCTAAAAAACGGGTCTTCCTTGTTTATTGAAAAAACCGAAGCAATGTGGGTGATTGATGTGAATTCAGGGAGCTTTTCAGGTGATTTCACGAAGGAAAAAACAGTATCAAAAGTGAATTTTGAAGCTATTCCTGAAATTTTACGTCAAATGCGCCTGCGACAAATTAGTGGGTTTATTGTGATTGACTTTATTGGTGGTATGTCTGATGTTGATCATGCAAAACTTTTGGAGGAAATGGAACGTTTGGTGAGAGAAGAGCTCGTGACAACACAAGTTGCTGGTTTTTCGAAAACAGGGCTTATGCAACTAACACGGCGAAAAAAAGAGGCCTCTCTTCTTGAAATCACTTCTGATGTCTGTCCAAGTTGCAAAGGGATAGGGCATGTGAAATCTGCCAATTCACTTGCGTATGAACTCGAACGAGAGCTCAAAACATATAACCTTAGTTCGCTTAATTTTATTTTAATCATCACAACGGAAGCTGTTTTATCTGCTTTTTTAGATCTAGGCGTTTTAGCTGACGCACCAATTGACTGGGAAATTGCAGATGAAACGGTACCTTTTTATCAAATTGCGCGAGTAGAATAAAGATTGACACTAGAGACTCTGTATGATATTATTTTACTGTTATGTTTGTAGCGCACCACGCTACAACCGCACAGAATTGGGTCAAGTGCATTTTTGCCCCCAACGATGGCGAGTCTGAGTATGAGGAGGTGCAAGTATGTACGCAATTATTGAAACTGGTGGGAAACAAATCAAAGTTGAAGCTGGCCAAGAAATCTATGTTGAGAAATTAGCAGGAGAAGTTGGTGATGTGGTAACTTTTGATAAAGTTCTTTTCGTAGGCGGCGATGCAGCTAAGGTGGGTGTTCCTTTTGTTGAAGGAGCAACTGTTACGGCTAAGCTTACAAAACAAGGTCGCGCTAAGAAACTTACGGTTTATAAATATAAACCTAAGAAGAACTACCACAAAAAACAAGGTCATCGTCAACCTTACACAAAATTAACGATTGATGCAATCAATGCTTAATTTGAAAGGACGAAACCATGATTCAAGTCAATATTAATTGGAAAAATGAACAAATTGTTTCGTTTACAATGAGTGGACATGCTGATTTTGCGGAAAATGGGAGAGATCTTGTTTGTGCAGGGGCGTCATCCATTGTTTTTGGAATGATTGGTGCTTTAGAAGATATGGAAGGTGTTCCCCCGATTTTTGAAGAGGAATCCGGTTATCTTTTTTACACAGTTCCAGAAGAATTTGTAGCAAACAGTAATGTTCAAATCCTATTAAATGGAATGGTGAATCAACTTAGGTCATTAGCGTACAGCTATCCTGATCATATTAAAATAAACTCCAAATAGGAGGTGTATTTCATGTTAAAATTTGATATTCAACATTTTGCCCACAAAAAAGGCGGTGGTTCCACTTCCAATGGTCGTGATTCCGAGTCTAAACGTCTAGGAGCGAAACGTGCAGACGGTCAATTCGTTACTGGCGGTTCCATCCTTTATCGTCAACGTGGAACAAAAATTTATCCAGGAACTAACGTTGGTCGTGGAGGCGATGATACACTTTTCGCTAAAACTGACGGCGTCGTACGTTTTGAACGTATGGGTCGTGACAAGAAAAAAGTTAGTGTTTATCCTGCTGCGCAAGAAGCGTAAAATCAAAACCGAGGTGTTTATCACCTTGGTTTTTTTATGTGAAAATATTTCTGTCATAGCTGAAAATCGTTACATAAGAATGAAATATATCCTTCCCACATGTGAAAAATATAGCAAGTTCATTCGTTGACAGCGCTTTCCTAGTGTGATTTAATAGAACCAAGTTAATCAACTTGTCAGGAGAAGAGATGACAATCAGAACGGCAATTTTCATAATTTGCCAATGTTTTGGTTGTCATTCTTTTTTTGAAATAAAATGAAGTTTGGCTTGTTCGTTAAGGGGAATAAAAGAAAGACGGACCAAACTTAAGGATAAAAAGGAGATGTTCTAAATGATTGACACTAGTTTAGGCACACAGTTCTTAGGAGAGTTACTGGGGACTGCTGTACTGGTACTTTTTGGGGGAGGCGTTGTAGCTGGCGTTTCACTCAAATGGTCTAAAGCTGAGAATGCAGGCTGGGTCGTTGTTGCGATTGCCTGGGGACTCGCCGTTACAATGGGCGTTTATGTTTCCGGTTACATGAGCATGGCGCACTTAAATCCTGCTGTAACCGTTGGAATGGCGCTTGCAGGAGCATTCCCTTGGGACTATGTTCTCCCGTATATTGCCGCTCAGTTTATCGGCGCATTTATTGGGGCAACACTCGTCTGGTTACACTACTACCCGCACTGGAAAAAAACAGAAGATAAAGCGACAAAATTAGGCGTTTTCTCAACTGCACCAGCAATTCGGCATTATACATCTAACTTTTTTGGTGAAGCATTAGGTACTTTTATTTTAGTTTTTGGGTTATTATCTTTAGGAGCGAACCAATTTGCTAACGGCTTGAATCCACTTGCTGTTGGCGGACTAATCGTTGTAATTGGTATGAGTCTAGGTGGAACGACAGGTTATGCCATTAATCCCGCTCGTGATTTAGGACCGCGTATTGCTCACTTTGTTTGGCCAATTTCGGGAAAAGGTGGCTCAGATTGGTCTTATTCTTGGGTCCCAGTCCTTGGACCAATTTTAGGCGGAGGACTTGGAGCACTTGTTTATAACGCTGTCGTAAATAAAGACATGGGTGTCTGGTTATGGGTTTTTGCGGCATTATTCGTACTCGTTTTAATTTTTGCAATGACAATCGACAAGAAAAAAGATTTAGTATAATACACATAAGATAATCTGGGGATGAGCGTATCCCCAAAATACTTAAAGGAGGCAATTGTAGTGGAAAAAAAATACATTTTAGCGCTCGATCAAGGGACAACCAGTTCACGGGCAATGATTATTGATAGTGACGGCGAAGTTATTGGGGTAGAACAAGAAGAATTTGAACAAATTTTCCCAAAGCCAGGTTGGGTGGAACATAATGCAAACGAAATTTGGGCTTCCATACTAGCCGTCATTGCAGGCGTTCTGTTGAAAACGAATATTTCCTCTAAACAAATTGCGGGTATCGGGATTACTAACCAACGTGAAACAGCTGTTGTTTGGGATAAGGAAACTGGAAATCCAATCTATAATGCAATTGTTTGGCAATCGCGCCAAACGGCAGACATTTGTAAGGAGCTAAAAGAAGCAGGCAAGGAAGATATGGTTCGTGAAAAAACGGGTCTTTTAATTGACGCTTATTTTTCAGGTACGAAAGTTCGGTGGATTTTAGACAATGTGGAAGGCGCACAAGAACGCGCTGAAAATGGGGAATTACTATTTGGAACGATTGATAGTTGGCTTGTTTGGAAATTAACTGGCGGAAAAGCTCATGTCACAGATTATTCTAACGCATCACGTACACTGCTCTACAATATTTATGATTTGAAATGGGACGATGAACTACTGGATATGTTAAATATTCCAAAATCGATGCTTCCTGAAGTTCGTCCTTCTTCTGAGGTTTATGAAACAACCGTACCTTACCATTTCTTTGGCGAGGAAGTCCCAGTGGCAGGCATTGCCGGTGACCAGCAATCTGCTTTATTCGGACAAGGTTGTTTTGAAAGTGGTATGGCGAAAAATACGTATGGAACGGGTTGCTTCTTGCTCATGAATACTGGAGAAAAGGCAGTTCGGTCTGAAAATGGCTTGCTGACAACACTTGCATGGGGATTAGATGGAAAAGTGGAGTATGCGCTAGAAGGTAGTATTTTCGTTGCTGGATCAGCTATTCAGTGGTTACGCGATGGTTTACGTATGTTACGTCAATCAAGCGACTCACAAGGCTATGCAGAAAAGATTGAGTCCTCTGATGGTGTTTATGTCGTACCGGCGTTTGTTGGACTAGGCGCACCATATTGGGATTCAGATGTGCGTGGTGCTGTTTTCGGCTTAACGCGCGGCACAGAGAAAGAGCAATTTGTTCGGGCGACTCTTGAATCACTGGCGTATCAAACACGTGATGTGCTTCATGCGATGGAGGAAGACTCGAAGATTAAGCTTAAAGCCCTTCGTGTTGACGGAGGTGCTTCCGCAAACGATTTTCTGATGCAGTTCCAGGCGGACATTTTGAATGTTCCAGTTGAGCGGCCAGACAATTTGGAGACGACCGTTTTAGGCGCTGCGTATTTGGCGGGTCTTGCGGTTGGTGTTTGGGAAGACAAAAACGAAATCGTCAAACGTTGGAAACTCGACAAGAAATTTGAAGTTGAAATGAAGGACGATGAACGCGAAACGCTATATGAAGGCTGGCACAAAGCTGTTAAAGCGGCGCAAGCATTTAAATAAAAAAAGAAGAGGTGTTAGGATGTTTCTAGCACCTTTTTTTGTGCGCGTAAATAAAATGTTGTGTGATTGGCAATTTTATTGATATAATGTTAAATAAGACTTTTAAAGAACGGGAGATTAAAACGATATGTTTGTAGATCAGGTTAAGATAAATGTAAAAGCAGGGAATGGCGGCGATGGTATGGTTGCTTTTCGTCGCGAGAAATTCGTTCCAAATGGTGGACCTGCTGGTGGCGACGGTGGCAAAGGGGCCAATGTTGTTTTTCAAGTAGATGAAGGATTGCGTACTTTAGTCGATTTTCGTTTTAAACGTAAATTTAAAGCGGAGCACGGAGAAAACGGAATGAGTAAAAGTATGCATGGACGTGGTGCAAGCGATTTAGTTATTCCTGTCCCGCCTGGTACGCTTGTGAAAGATCTTGATACGGACGAAACGATTGCAGATTTAGTGGCACACGGACAGCGTGCTATTATCGCCAAAGGGGGACGCGGGGGACGCGGAAATAAACGTTTTGCAACACCAGCGAATCCTGCACCAGAGCTATCTGAAAACGGAGAACCGGGACAAGAACGCAATATTCAGCTTGAATTAAAAGTGCTTGCTGATGTGGGGCTAGTTGGATTCCCAAGCGTTGGGAAATCAACACTACTTTCAATTGTTTCTGCGGCGCGCCCAAAAATTGCTGCGTATCATTTTACGACGCTTGTTCCAAACTTAGGTATGGTGGATACAGGCGATGGTCGTAGTTTTGTAATGGCTGACTTGCCGGGGCTCATTGAAGGCGCGAGCCAAGGTGTTGGTTTAGGACACCAATTTTTACGCCACATTGAACGGACGCGTGTCATTGTACACGTCGTAGATATGTCTGGTGCGGAAGGCCGCGAACCTTATGAAGATTTCGTGACGATAAATAAGGAGCTTGAAGAATACAATTTACGCCTTTTAGAGCGTCCGCAAATCGTCGTGGCGAACAAGATGGATATGCCGGATGCTGAACTTAATTTGCAAAAATTCAAAGAAAAACTAGACGAGGATATTCCCGTTTTTCCAATCTCAGCTTTAACTAAAACAGGGTTGAATGCTCTCCTACTCGCTATCGCTGACAAGCTGGAAACAACGCCTGAATTCCCGCTCGATGAACTGCTCGAAAAAGAAGAAGAAAATACGGTGTTATATAAATTTGAAGCAGAAGAACCTGATTTTGTCATTTCACGTGACCCAGACGGCGCTTTTGTGTTAAGTGGTGAAAAAGTAGAGCGACTATTTGCGATGACAAACTTCGAAAGAGATGCTTCGATTAATCGCTTTGCAAGACAGCTCCGTGCGATGGGCGTTGATGAGGAACTCCGTAAGCGCGGTGCGGAAGATGGCGACACGGTTCGCCTGCTTGATTTTGAATTCGAATTCCAAGAGTAACCGGCGCCGTTTTGGCGTAGAAAACTAAAATCAGGCTGATAAACATGTTTATCAGCCTGATACTTGGTTAGAAAGGAGCGTTTACCTTATGAAAATTGCTTATCTTGGACCTGCGGCTTCTTTTACGCATAGTGCGGCGAAGAGTGCTTTTCCTACGGCTGATTTAATTCCTGCTACCTCTATTCCAGAGTGCATTATGACGATTCAAAATAACGAAGTCGATGCGGCTGTCGTTCCTGTTGAAAACACGATTGAAGGTGGCGTAAATATTACGCTTGATTACTTGTTTCACTTTTCAAATGTGCCTATTCAGGCGGAACTTGTTTTGCCCATTGCCCAACATATTATGGTACATAAAATGAATGCGGCTTCTTGGCAGTCTGTTCAAAAAGTCATGAGTCACCCACAAGGGCTCGCACAATGTGAGACTTTTTTGAAAGAAGAATTATACGGCGCGGTGCGCGAAGCAACTCCTTCTACGGCTTATGCTGCTAAATGGGTGAGTGAACATGAAAATGAGCTTGTGGCGGCTATTGCACCGCGTATGGCGGCTTTAGAATACGGACTTCAAATTGTGAAGGAAAATGCGCAAGATATCGAGTTAAACCAAACGCGTTTTGTCGTTTTAAGTAGGGAAAAGATGTCGATTCCTTTAAAAAAAGAAGAGGAAAAAACGTCCGTGAGCGTTCTTCTACCAAACAATATTCCCGGTGCCTTACATAAAATTTTATCGACGTTTGCTTGGCGGAATATTGATATGAGCAAAATCGAATCGCGTCCGTTGAAAACGGCGCTTGGGGAATATTTCTTTTTAATTGACTTGTTATCGGAAGACAAGGCGGAGCTCGTTCAAAATGCACTCGAAGAAATTCGCTTGCTAGGCGGGAAGGCAAGTGTTTTGGGGATTTATAACGTGTATCGGATTTTAAATTGAAGGGAGGCAATGTGAGATGGAAATTTTAATTGAGAAGATGCAGCAAGATGATTATGTAGAGGTTGCGGCCATTCATTTAGAAGGCATTAAATCAAAAAATGCCACGTTTCTCACTGAGCCGCTCACCTTTTATGAATGGGATGCAAAATACCTCAAGGACTGCCGCTTCGTTGCGAAAAAAGCGGGGGAAGTCATTGGCTGGGCAGCACTTTTGCCTTTTTCAAGCATGCCAAGTTACCGTGGTGTTGCTGAAATAAGTATTTATATTGCGAAGGCTGCACAAGGAATGGGCGTTGGCAAGGCGCTTATGAGAAGCTTGATTACGGAGAGTGAAAAAGCGGGCTTTTGGACGCTGACATCGCTTGTTTTTCCGGAGAATCAGGCGAGCATTGCGCTCCATCACAAATTTGGTTTTGAAACTCTTTGTATACATAAGAATTTAGGGAAGATGGATGGTGTTTTTCGGGATGTTGCTCTTTTAGAACGCCGAAATCAAGCTTTTTAAGCGAATTTTTGAAGGAAACGGAGAAACAAAAAATGAAAATTTTATTCATAGGTGATTGTGTCGGTTCGATTGGTCGTGAGATGATTACGGAATATTTGCCGAAATTAAAGCAGAAATACAAACCTACTGTGACGATTGTGAATGGTGAAAATTCTGCATCTGGTCGTGGTATCACAGAAAAAATTTATAAAACCTTTTTAGAGCAAGGGGCGAATGCCGTTACGCTTGGCAATCATGGTTTTGATAATCGTGATGTGTTTGAGTTTATTGATGAGGCGAAATATTTAGCGCGCCCAGCAAACTACCCGGCAGGTACGCCTGGAACGGGCATTGTGTATGTAAAAGTAAATGAAACGCTTGTTGCGGTGATTAACTTGCAGGGGCGCACGTTTATGGGGCAAGATTTGAAAGATCCATTTGAAATGATTGATACGCTCGTTACTGAAGCCACTAAAAAAACGAATGTCATTTTTGTTGATTTCCACGCGGAAACAACGAGTGAAAAAGAAGCGATGGGTTGGCATTTAGATGGACGTGTTTCAGCTGTTGTTGGTACACATACGCATGTGCAAACTGCGGATAATCGCATTTTGCCAGAAGGCACGGCCTATTTAACAGATGCGGGAATGACTGGACCGTATGATGCGATTCTTGGTATGAATAAAGAAGCTGTGCTGCGCCGCTTTAAAACACAGCTGCCAACGCGATTTGAAGTACCAAAAGAAGGACGCGGCGTATTATCTGGTTGCTTAATAACTTTAGACGAAAAAACAGGACGTGCTTCCAAAATTGAACGTATTTTAATCAATGATGATCATCCATTTTATGAATAAAAGAGGGGTGTAAGCATGCCGTATAAGAAAGAAGACATTTTGAAAAAAGCGGCGGAATTAAAAGAAGCGCTTGAACATACAGAGGAAATCGAATTTTATAAAAAAGCGGAAGAGCAAATTAATGCGAACCAAAAAGTGCAGGCTAAAATCGCGGAGATTAAACAGCTGCAAAAGCAATCCGTCAACCTTGAACATTACGGAAAGTATGAAGCAATGAAACAGTCAGAAGCAAAAATTGAAGAGTTAAAAAAAGAAATTGATGATTTGCCTGTTGTGAGGGAATTTAGACGTGCCCAAAGCGACGCCAATGATTTGCTCCAAACGATTACGGATTCGATTTACAGTGAATTGAAAAAAGATCTAGACTGATGATAAAAAACGTCATCAGTCTGTTTATTTTTTAATCGATAAAAAATTTATGGTATAATATAAAGATGAAAAAAACGCGATGAAGTAAGGGATGATGTAGAAAATGACAACGTACACACCAATGATGCAACAATACTTGAGTATTAAGGAGAACTATCAAGATGCTTTCCTTTTCTTTCGCTTAGGTGATTTTTATGAAATGTTTTTTGAAGATGCGTTAAATGCGTCGCAAATTTTAGAAATTACACTAACTGGGCGTGAAGGCGGAGGAGAAGGTAAAATCCCAATGTGTGGTGTACCTTATCATTCAGCAAGTGGCTATATTGATACATTGATTGAAAAAGGTTATAAAGTAGCGATATGCGAACAAGTAGAAGACCCAAAAACGACAAAAGGCATGGTAAAACGAGAAGTTGTTCAGCTGATTTCTCCCGGGACCGTGATGGACGAAAAAGGGTTGAAAGAGAAGGAAAACAACTACATCGCGGCTTTTTATTTATACGAGGATAAAGAATTTGGCTTTGCCTACTGTGACCTATCAACCGGGGAACTCAAATCGACCGTTTTAGAATCACGCGAAGATCGTTTATTAAATGAACTCACAACGCTTTCTGCAAAAGAACTTGTGGCTCGTAAAGATGACGCGCTCCTTTTATCTGAGGAACTGACTAAACAAATGGGGCTGCTTATCTCAAATCATGAAGAAACGGAAGGCTGTGAGCTCGCGAATAAACTTATTGACCGCATCACTGCTCTTTCGGAGAAAAAAGCGATTGCCTTATTACTGAACTACCTTTCTGATACACAAAAACGCGATTTAGGGCACCTTCAAAAAGCTGTTCACTACGAAACGAGCCACTTCATGAAAATGGACTACTATTCTAAGCGCAACTTGGAACTCTCGGAATCGATTCGTGGCAAAGGACGCGTGGGGACGCTTTTATGGTTGCTAGACCATACAAAAACAGCAATGGGCGGACGCTTACTCAAACAATGGATTGACCGCCCGCTTATTGATCATGAAATGATTACTGGGCGTCAAAATGATGTAGAAGAATTGATGAAACATTTCTTCGAGCGCGTTGAACTTGTTGAAAACTTAAAAAATGTCTATGACTTGGAACGCTTATCTGGCCGGGTTGCATACGGAAATGTCAATGCTCGCGACCTAGTTCAGCTCCGCAATTCACTGTTTCAAATTCCGAAGATTAAAGCTGTACTTACGAACATGGAAGGCGCCAAACATTTAAATAGTTTAGGTGAAAAACTTGATCCATGTGAGGACCTTACTGACTTACTTGAAAAAGCTGTAATTGATTCCCCGCCGATTTCGATTCGTGAAGGGGGCATTATTCGCGATGGCTACAACGATGAACTTGATACATACCGCGATGCCAGCCGAAACGGGAAGACTTGGATTGCTGAACTGGAACGGCAGGAGCGCGAACTCACGGGGATTAAATCGCTTAAAGTGGGCTTCAATCGGGTGTTCGGCTACTATATTGAAGTGACTCGCGCCAATACGCATTTATTACAAGAGGGGCGTTATGAGCGAAAACAAACGCTGACGAATGCCGAACGTTATATTACTCCAGAGCTAAAAGAGAAGGAAAAACTGATTTTAGATGCGGAAGAAAAAAGTGTTGAGCTTGAGTACAAATTGTTTACGGAAGTTCGGGAATTTGTCAAAGACTACATCGAGCGGCTTCAAGCGCTTGCAAAGGCGGTAAGTGAAATTGATTGCTTGCAAAGCTTTGCTGAAATTAGCGAAAAAAATCGCTTTATTCGCCCGGAGTTAAGCGCAGACGGCAAGCTCGAAATTGTTCAAGGTCGCCATCCGGTCGTTGAAAAAGTAATGGGTGCACAGAGCTATGTCGCCAATGATTGCCTGATGAACGAGAATCGCGAAATCCTGCTCATTACAGGACCGAACATGTCGGGGAAAAGTACGTATATGCGTCAAGTCGCGCTAACGGCAATCTGCGCGCAAATTGGCTGTTTTGTTCCTGCAGAGCGTGCGACACTTCCTATTTTCGATCAAGTCTTCACACGAATTGGGGCGGCAGACGATTTAATCGCTGGCCAGAGTACCTTTATGGTGGAAATGCTTGAAGCGCGCAATGCGATTGTGCATGCAACAGCAAATAGCTTAATTTTATTCGATGAAATTGGTCGCGGGACGGCAACTTACGATGGTATGGCGCTCGCTCAGGCGATTATTGAGTACATTCACAGTGAAGTCCATGCCAAAACGTTATTTTCAACCCACTACCACGAACTGACGGTTTTAGATGACGAATTACCAAAACTGCGCAATATTCATGTTAGTGCGGTAGAGGAAAATGGAAAAGTCGTTTTTCTTCATAAGATTAATGAAGGTCCAGCAGATAAGAGTTACGGGATTCATGTAGCGGAGCTTGCGGAATTGCCGGCCCCTTTAATTAAGCGTGCTTCCGAGATTTTGGCAACGCTTGAAGCGGAAGGGAATCAACTGGTCGCTGCTCCAAAAGAAGAAACTAAGACTGATGTATCTGACGATATGCAGTTGCCGCTGTTTGAAATGGAAACGCCGGTTAAGCAGCAGGCAGCAAGTAGTTTGGTTGAAAAAGAAATTAAAAAATTGAATTTGATGCAGATGACGCCAATGGACGCAATGAACAAATTGTATGAACTACAAAGCAAATTATAAAGGGTTGTGATTTTATGGCCAAAATTATTGAATTAACAGACGACCTATCGAACAAAATTGCTGCAGGTGAAGTGGTTGAACGACCTGCTTCGGTCATCAAGGAACTCGTAGAAAACGCGATTGATGCGGGAAGCACTGTCATTGACATCTTAATAGAAGAAGCTGGTCTGACAAAAATGACGGTCATCGATAACGGTGCAGGCATTGATCCAGAAGACGTTTCAACAGCCTTTTTGCGCCATGCAACGAGCAAAATAAAAAACGAAAATGATTTATTCCGTGTGCACACGCTAGGGTTTAGAGGAGAAGCTCTTCCGAGTATCGCTTCTGTGGCACGCGTTGAAATGACAACTTCAACGGGGGAAACTGGGACAAAAATTGTCATCGAAGGTGGTCGCGAAAAAGAAAAGCATAGTGATTCGGCAAGGCGCGGGACGCAAATTGAAGTAAGCGATCTTTTCTACAATACGCCAGCGCGCTTAAAATATTTAAAAAGTTTGCCAACTGAACTCGGAAACATTACAGATGTTGTCAACCGTCTAGCGCTTGCGCATCCTGAAATTAGTTTCCGCCTGAGTCATAATGGCAAGCCACTTTTAAATACGAGCGGCAATAATGATTTACGCCAAGTCATTGCGGCGATTTATGGCGTGCAAATTGCCAAGAAAACTGTGCCGATTTCTGCTGAATCACTCGACTTTAAAGTGAGCGGGTACGGGGTTTTACCGGAAGTCAATCGCTCGAATCGCAATTATATTTCAACGATAATTAACGGACGTTTCATTAAAAATTTCGCACTTGTGAAAGCCATTCAGGAAGGCTACCATACGCTATTGCCAATTGGGCGTTTTCCGATTATTGTTTTGCAAATTGAAATGGATCCGATTATCATTGACGTCAATGTGCACCCCGCAAAATTGGAAGTCCGCCTAAGCAAAGAAAAGGAACTCGGTCAGCTGATTACAGCGGCCATCAAAGAGGCTTTTCATAAGCTACAGCTCATTCCAGACGGGAGCGTGTCCAAACGCGAGAAGCTCATTTCGGAACAAACGCAGATTGACTTTGAAGCAGAAAGCGAACCGAAGCGCCAAGAACCACCCACTTTGTTTGAAAAGCCAAATGTCCCAGACTTTATTCCTGAAGAAAAAGGTGTTGAGAATTGGGATTCGATTTTAAAAGAACCGCCTGAAGAGTACGTGACGGACGCGGCCCCTGTGCCAGAAGAAAAGAAGGAGCGCATTCCAAAAATGTATCCGATTGGGCAAATGCATGCGACGTACATTTTGGCGCAAAACGAAGAGGGGCTCTTTATCATCGATCAACATGCGGCGCAAGAACGCATTAAGTACGAATTTTTCCGTGAGAAAATTGGTGAGGTGGAACGCGAGCTACAAGAATTGCTCGTCCCGATTGTCTTAGAATTTTCCAATGATGAATACATTCGTCTAAGTGCTGAAACGGAGCGGCTTAAAGAAGTCGGCGTTTTCTTAGAGTCTTTCGGCCAAAATAGCTTTATTATTCGCGCTCATCCAACCTGGTTTCCAAAAGGAGAAGAGGAGGAGACGCTTCGGGCAATTGTGGATGAGGCGCTCCATGCTCCAAACATTAGCATTCATAAGCTCCGTGAAGACACTGCGATTATGATGAGTTGTAAAAAATCCATCAAGGCGAATCACTATTTGACGACCGCTGATATGGAAGCACTGCTTGATACGCTCCGCGAGGCTAGTGATCCGTTTACTTGTCCGCACGGGAGACCTGTTATTATTAAATATACGACCTATGAGCTTGAAAAAATGTTTAAGCGGGTCATGTAAGGAGAACAATGTGAAGGAATTATTTGGCGGACAAAAAATTATTCCGGCTGCTCATCATCAACGCGATATTGAAAAAATCGCTGAGCAATCTGTGCAGTATATGGTAATGCTTGAAACACATGTGGCACAAGTGAAATCACTCGTTGATTTTGCGAAGTCTACGGGAAAAAAAGTATTGCTCCATGCGGATTTAATTAATGGTTTGAAGAATGATGACTATGCGGTTGATTTTATTTGCCAGCAAATTCGTCCAGATGGCATTATTTCCACACGTGGAAATGTCATTTTAAAGGCCAAACAACATAAAGTCCTGGCCATTCAGCGTTTATTCATGATTGATTCAAGCGCCTACCAAAAAGGCATGAAATTGGTTGAAAAAGTGCAGCCTGATGCGATTGAACTTTTGCCAGGGATTTTACCTGAACAAATTGCAAACATGCATGAAAAGCTTCAAATTCCCATTATTGCTGGCGGATTGATTGAACGGCAAAGCCAAATTGATGCCGTCTTAGCTGCTGGCGCGACTGCAATTACAACTTCTAATAAAGAATTATGGACGAAACAACTCTAAACTAATGCGTATCGTATCAGACTGATGACAAAGGGAAGCTTTACCTCGTCATCAGTCTGTAGTTGTTTTCATGAAAAACAATTATATGAAACAGAAAGCGGTTTCTAAAACTGTACTATAACAAAAATGGTGCTTTTTACTAATACAGGCAAATTAAAATCATTTTTAAAATAAAAATATTTTTTTCCACTAAAGTTAAAACACCTTTAAAACAAGTGATAATAAAGCCATTTGTGCATTATGTAACATAAATGTAATAGAAAAGATTGAAAAAAGATGCACAAAACTGTAGCATTTTTTTTATTTTATGTTATGATAACAGTATAAATATAACTAACTTTGCTCACTAACAAACGCTCGAAGATGAGCAAAATAACAGGAGGGTTTCCATAATGACTGAACAATGGTATGAATTTACTGGTGGTAACTGGCAAGAAGAAGTAGACGTACGAGATTTCATTTTGAAAAACTATCGCTTATATGAAGGGGACGACAGCTTTTTAGTTGGCCCAACAGACGCAACAAACAAGTTATGGGATCAAGTTATGGACTTAACAAAGCAAGAACGTGAAAACGGCGGCGTTTTGGATATGGATACAAAAATCGTATCGACCATCACTTCACATGACCCAGGATACTTAAACAAAGACTTAGAAAAAGTTGTTGGTTTCCAAACGGACAAACCATTTAAACGTGGTTTACAACCATTCGGTGGTATCCGTATGGCGGAAGTAGCTGCAGAATCTTATGGCTTTAAAGTTGATGAAGAAATCAGCCATATTTTCTCAGAATATCGTAAAACACATAACCAAGGTGTATTTGATGCTTACACTGCTGAAATGCGTGCTGCTCGTAAATCTGGGGTTATTACTGGTTTACCAGATGCTTATGGCCGTGGTCGTATTATCGGGGACTATCGTCGCGTAGCTCTTTACGGCGTTGACTACTTAATTAGCCAAAAGAAACAAGATTTAAATAACACAGGTCTTCGCACTATGAGCGATGATATCATTCGTTTACGCGAAGAAATCAACGAACAAATTCGTGCTCTTCAAGAACTTAAAGTTTTAGGGGAAAAACACGGTTTTGATATTTCTAAGCCAGCAAAAACTGCTCAAGAAGCGTTCCAATGGTTATACCTGGGCTATCTAGCAGCAATTAAAGAACAAAATGGTGCGGCAATGAGTTTAGGACGTACTTCTACATTCCTAGACATCTATGTAGAGCGTGATTTGCGCAACGGCGTTCTTACTGAAGAAGAAGCACAAGAAATTGTGGATCACTTCATCATGAAACTTCGTCTTGTTAAATTTGCTCGTACACCTGACTATAATGACTTATTCTCTGGAGATCCTACTTGGGTAACTGAATCCATCGCCGGAATTAGCGAAGATGGTTTACCGCTTGTAACGAAAAACTCTTTCCGTTTCTTGCATACATTAGACAACTTAGGACCAGCTCCAGAACCAAACTTAACTGTACTTTGGTCTACTGAACTTCCATCAGGATTTAAAAAATTCTGTGCAAAAATGTCGATTAAAACATCTGCTATTCAATATGAAAATGACGATGTTATGCGTCCTAAATGGGGCGACGACTATGCAATCGCATGTTGTGTATCTGCCATGCGTGTTGGTAAACAAATGCAATTCTTTGGCGCTCGTGCGAACTTAGCGAAAACATTGCTATACGCAATTAACGGTGGCGTTGATGAAAAATCAAAAGCACAAGTTGGCCCAGCTTTCCGTCCAATCGAGAGCGATGTTCTTGAATACGACGAAGTAATGGAAAAATATGATGCGATGATGGAATGGATTGCAGAACTTTACCTTAATACATTAAATGTTATTCACTATATGCATGACAAATATTCTTATGAACGCATTGAAATGGCCTTACATGATACACATGTCTTACGTACAATGGCAACTGGCATTGCCGGCTTATCTGTTGCAGCTGACTCACTTTCTGCAATTAAATATGCTAAAGTAACGCCAATTCGTGACGAAGATGGTATCGTAACAGATTACCAAATCGAAGGTGAATACCCTAAATATGGTAACAATGATGACCGTGTAGATGAAATTGCAGTTGACTTACTAAAACGCTTCATGACAAAAGTTAAAAAACACAAAACTTACCGTGATTCTGTTCATACAACTTCTGTTCTTACAATCACTTCGAACGTTGTTTATGGTAAGAAAACTGGTAATACACCAGACGGACGTCGTGCTGGCGAACCATTTGCACCTGGTGCGAACCCAATGCACGGACGCGACACTAAAGGAGCACTTGCTTCCCTTTCTTCCGTAGCAAAATTACCATATGAATATGGTCAAGATGGTATTTCTAACACATTCTCTATCGTACCAAAAGCACTAGGTCGCGAAGATGAATCTCAAATTAATAACTTAGTTGCGATGTTAGACGGTTATTCTAGTAAAATGGGGCATCATTTAAACATCAACGTATTCAATCGTGATACGTTAATGGATGCAATGGATCACCCAGAAAAATATCCGCAATTAACCATTCGTGTTTCTGGATACGCAGTTAACTTCATCAAACTTACTCGTGAACAACAACTAGACGTTATCCACCGTACAATGCACGAAAGCATGTAATTAAAACATTAGATTTCAAAAAAGGGGATGCTAGGCGAGAAGCAGCATCCCCCTTTTTAAAGCCAATCGAAAGGAAGAGGTTAGTAATGTCAGAAGTAATGGGACGCGTACATTCAGTTGAATCAATGGGGACGGTTGACGGTCCGGGAATCCGTTTTATTGTTTTTATGCAGGGGTGTTTGCTGCGTTGCCAGTTCTGTCACAACCCCGATACTTGGAAAATTGGCACAGGCACAGAACGTTCCGCACAAGACGTGTTTGATGAGGCCATTAAATACCGTGAATTTTGGGAGGCTTCAGACGGCGGTGTTACTGTGAGTGGTGGTGAACCACTTCTGCAAATTGATTTCTTGATTGAGTTCTTTACTTTATGTAAAAAAGCTGGGATTCATACGACCATCGATAGTTGTGGTGGTTGTTTCACACGAGAACCCGAATTCATTGAAAAGTTAGACCGGCTCATGGAAGTGACCGATTTAATCTTGCTTGACATCAAACAAATGAATCCTGAGAAGCACTTAAAACTTACAACGAAACCCAATGCCCCCATTTTAGATTTTGCGCATTATTTACGCGATAAAAATCAACCCATATGGGTGCGCCACGTCTTAATCCCAACAAAAACAGATGATCCTGCTGATTTAACTTCTTTACGCGACTTTATCGATACGTTGCCAAACGTAAAACGCGTTGAAGTGTTGGCATATCACACGATGGGCGTCTATAAATGGAAAGAACTTGGTATTCGTTATCCGCTTGAAGGAATTGAACCACCTGATGAGGAAACGATTAAAATGGCCAATGAGATTTTAAAAACGGCCACATACGCATAAAAAATAAGCCTTCGCTATAGGAGGCTTATTTTTTATGTTTTAAAATATCCCGGCACCAATCGATTTCAGCGCGAATTAAGTCGCGTTTTCGCAAATAAATTTGGTAGGACATGTTATTTACAAAATCATTTTTTGTGGCTAATCCTAAAAGTTGCTCGAAATGGACTAAACTATCTTCTGTCAATCGCAGTTGGCCCTCTAAATAGGTCATGCGTTCTTCTAAAAGAATTGCCGTTCGTTCAGGGTTCAGCCAATCCAGTTGCAGTTTAATAATAAATTCATCACGCGTCACTGGTATTTTAAGTGCCGTTTCGGACCATTCTTTTAATAAAAAAATGCCGTTTTCTGTGATGGCGTAAATCTTTTTATTTGGTTTACCTTCTTGCAGCTGCGTGTGAACGGTCAAATAGCCTTCATCTTCGAGCCTTGC
The DNA here is from genome assembly GCF_900186125.1 of Listeria goaensis. Classification (GTDB taxonomy): domain Bacteria; phylum Bacillota; class Bacilli; order Lactobacillales; family Listeriaceae; genus Listeria; species Listeria goaensis. The sequence continues at coordinate 409,732 of NZ_FYBQ01000001.1, forward strand.
GAGCATTGGGTAAATCTGACTGTGATTTGTATTTTGCATGATGCGCAGGCGATTAGCGAGGTCATAGCCGCTTGAAGCTTCACGGGCAATCATCTCAAGCAAAGTATAGCCGAGCAAATTAATGTTTGACTTCACAAAATTTACTTCCTTTCTCGTAGCTTTCTTCTTGCTCATTGTAATCTATTTCGCAGATTTGTGCAAAGAATTCGCCAAAAATAACATATGTAAATATTGACATATAAATAAAATAGCGATACACTAATAAAGTCGAAAAAAATAGAAAGAAGTTGAACGAACATGTTAACTGAACAACAGAAAAATACTGGTAAGTGGATTACTTTTGCGGCTTCGCTACTTGCCTTCATGGGGATCGGCATTGTCGATCCAATTTTACCGAGTATCGCTTCAAGTATTGGTGCCACACATTCACAAGTTGAAATGCTGTTTACAGCCTATATTTTCACAATGGCCATCATGATGATTCCAATCGGGATTATTGCCAGTAAAGTAGGAGATAAGAAGCTCATAGTTGGTGGTCTTTTCTTAGTAACAATTTTTGCACTCTTATGTAGTTTTTCAAATAGCATTGGTGCTTTATCCATTTTTAGGGCAGGGTGGGGATTCGGAAATTCGATGTTTCTAGCGACCGCTATGACGCTTTTAATTTCACTTTCTCATACAACCTCACACGCCATTGGCTTATATGAATCGGCGATGGGGCTCGGAATGGCATTTGGTCCATTGCTTGGTGGTGTTTTAGGGAATCTTTCATGGCGTTATCCATTTTTAGCAACAGCTATTTTAATTTTCATCGCATGTTTGCTCATTTTATTTAAAGTAAAAGCGCCAAAAAACACTACAGCCACGGTCGATAAAAAGCAAGTTCCAATTAAGCAAATGTTGCATTTGTTTACCTATAAACCATTCCTACAAATTTCGTTAAGTGGGATGTTCTATTATTATTGTTTCTTTACGATTCTCGCTTTTTCACCACTTGTCCTTGGATTATCTGCAATCAAAATTGGTTTTGTCTTTTTCGCCTGGGGTTTATGCCTTGCATTTGGCTCCGCCAAAGTTGCGCACGATTTAGAATCCAAATACAACTCTAAAACCATATTAAAGTTCACATTAATAGCCTGTGCGATCATCTTAATTTTATTAGGCCTTATTAACATTCTATGGGTTAGAATCGTCTTAATCGTCATCTCAGGCTTAATTTTAGGAATAAACAACGCATTGTTTACCACAACCGTTATAGAACATTCACCATATGCACGTAGCGTAACAAGTGGTGCATATAATTTTATTCGCTGGTTAGGCGCTGCATTTGCGCCGCTATGTTCAGGCATCATTAGCGAAGCATTCGGAACAAGTTATCCATTTTTAATTGCTGCCGTTTTAGCAATTGTTGGCATGGGCATTTTATTTTTGAAAGTACAACCTGTAGAACATGCCGTTGAAGCAATGGAATAAACAGTAAAAAACGTTTTCTTTTTAGAAGGCGTTTTTGTTTACAATAATTTGATACTTCCTATAATATATGTTATGTAAACTAGAAAACTTGATATTAAAAGCTTGGAATGGTTATCTTTTTTCATTACCTGAAAATGATACACCACTCCAAGCCTATATGATAAGTCATGCTGAACATCTTATTTGATTAAAAAGTAAAAATAAATTTGTACTTCAATACTGCAATAATTCTTGCTCACTAGTTACGTTTACGATATAAGCGCCGCTATGCAATTTTTGTAAAACTGTTGCCATTTGACTTGTTGGTATAGCGACACAGCCAGCAGTTGGCGCACCATTGCTACAATGCAAGAAAAAACCTGATCCTGCGCCTTTTGTTCGGCTTGTATTATAGTTAATCACAACGCCATAACGATATTGCGCCGGATAGCTTGCCATATGTTCATCAGCATTGCTAGATGAATTTCGTTCTTGCCAAGTGTTGTACTGATTATCCTTTACATTTGAAATCCAGTAACTTTGATTGGTAATTTGTCTGAATGCTAAAGATGTACCCGGATTGCTTGTTCCAAAAGCAAAACCAAGGGAGTAAGCCCCTTTAGGTGTCCTGCTATGGTATTCATCCGCAGAACCAACGCCTTGCGAACCGACTTGGCCATAAGTAGAAAATACTTGCTTCCATGTTTCGCCTGATTTTTCCCAAAATTTCACATTTGCACTCGTTCCACTGGCTACGACAGTAATAATCTGATTCGTTTGTGAAGCAAGCTTCATTTTTGCAACAGTCGGTATGTTCGTGCTTGATGCTGATGGTGCACCGGAAGAATTATTGGAATTCGATTTACTTGATTTCGATTCCGGACTTTCTTGGACACTTGTAGCAGACTCTTTGGCCGAAGATTGAACATCATTCGAATTTTTGTCTGCCTGGCTTTCAGCTGAACTACTTGTAGCTGCTTTTTGCAATTCTTCGTTCCGAATAAGTAAATCATACGCTTTTTGTACATCTGCCAGCTGTTCTTTTTTTGATTTAGTCTGTAAAGTCCCATTAGTCACAGCTTTTTTCACACTATTAATGTCTTCACGAGTTACATTTTGCGCTAATGTTTTCTTCTGCTCATTTGAAAATAACGCATTCACTTTCAATTGGTTTGCAGAAATCTGGCTGACAAACTTATCTACGCGAGTTAATTTTCCTTTTAAATTGGCTTTCATTTTTTTATTAGCCAATTGTTGCACAAGTTGTTCAGCCTTCGTTTTAAGATCTTCGGAATACGTGTCACTCAATAACTCTTCAGTTTCAGATGCAAATAAGCGTTCCACTGCAGAAGTCGCATTTTTTTCTAATGCCATTTCTTGCTCCAATGCCACTTTTCTTGCCTCTTCTTTTTCTTCTACTGCCTGCACAGCTTCTTGATGTTTTACTAATACAACTGAAACTAAAACAACTAGCATCAAAAAGCCGCTAACAACGAACCAGATTATCTTCTTCCCCTTCATTCTTTCAACTCCTCACCTAATATGTAAATTATTCCACTAATACTTATAAATAAAACAAATTATTTAATGTAACAATAGAAAAACCGACTTCTAATGTAAGAAGTCGGTTTTTCGTGACAGAAATGAGTTGGTAACTGTCTTGCAACGCCTGGTGAATACTTATATAATAGCATATTTTATATCGTAAAAGCTGTGAACAAAATACGAAAATTGCACATTAATTAGGTATAAAAATGGGTGTTTTACACATGAACTAATAAAGAGCATCTAGAATTGCTTTTCTAGATGCTCCAAATTGTTTAACTTCGCAACCCGCGCCCTTTTTCAATCAAATACCAGCAAATCGAGTAAAGCACGGCGATAAAGAGCACAAGAATGCCCACTGAAACCCAAAGTGATACATCGGTTTTTCCAAGAAAACCATATCTAAATCCTGAAATCATGTAAACAATGGGATTGATTTTTGAAACTGCTTGCCAAAACGGTGGTAACATAGCAACGGAATAAAATACCCCGCCAAGATACGTTAATGGCTGCAAGACGAAGGTTGGTACAATAGATACATCATCAAAAGATTGAGCGAAAATACCATTTAATAAGCCTGCCAATGAGAATAAAATAACCGTCATCAGAAGTGAAATGATAATAATAGACCAAGAATACACTTGTAAAGGTACGAAGAAAAGGGAAATCATGGTAACGAGTGCGCTCACGAGGATGCTTCGCCCTAAGCCGCCAATGACAAAGCCCCAAATGATAACATGTGTGGGCACTGGCGCGATTAGCAATTCTTCAATATTTTTTTGAAATTTTTGTGAGAAAAAGGAAGATGACACGTTTGAATAGGAACTTGTGATGGCTGACATCATGATTAGGCCAGGCACGATAAATTCCATGTAGGAGAATCCCCCCATCTCCCCGATTCTTCCACCGATTAAATTGCCGAAAATGACAAAGTAAAGCGATGTCGTAATGACTGGTGGTACTAAGGTTTGCACCCAAATACGCATATAACGGTTCGTTTCTTTTACGGCTAAGCTTTTTAAGGCTGTATAATATAGATTAAACATGTTTCTCCTCCACTCGGTGCTCTTCTTCTGTGATTTTCAAAAACAGTTCTTCCAAGCGATTGGATTTATTTCGCATCGAAAGAACATTTATCCCTTGTTTCGAGAGCTGTTCAAATATTTCGTTGATTCCTTGATTGCGTTCCACTTCAACAGCGAGTGTTAACTCGTCTTCGAAAAAACTTTTATAGCCAGCAATTTCAGGCTTTTTATCATAAGGTGCCAGATCAAAAAGGAACGTTTCAAATTGGAGTTTCGCGAGTAGCGATTTCATGCTGGTGTTCTCGATTAGTTCGCCTGTCTGAATAATCCCGATGTTACGGCAAAGCATCTCTGCTTCTTCCAAATAGTGTGTCGTTAAAATAATCGTTGTTCCCTGCTCGTTCAGCTCTTTCAGGAACTTCCACATCTCACGTCGAAGTTCGATATCCACACCGGCAGTTGGTTCATCTAAAATAAGCAAGCGAGGCTCATGCATGAGTGCACGGGCAATCATTAGGCGACGTTTCATACCACCTGATAACATACGGGCGCGTACATTGCGTTTTTCCCATAAATCGGATTGTTTTAAATATTTTTCACTACGTTTAAGCGCTTCTTTGCGGGAAACTCCGTAGTAACCAGCTTGGTTTACGACAATTTGTTGCACCGTTTCAAACGGATTAAAGTTGAATTCCTGTGGAACTAGACCGATTTGTTGCTTGGCACGAACTAATTCTGTATCTAAATCATAACCGAATACATTCACTTTGCCTGATGATTTGTTGACAAGTGATGTAATAATCCCAATTGTTGTTGATTTTCCGGCACCATTTGGACCTAGTAGAGCGTAAAAATCACCTTCTTCTACAACTAAATTAATTCCACGTAAAGCTTCTACGCCAGTTGCGTATACTTTTCTTAAGTCTTTTATTTCAAGTGCATGTGTCATTTAGTGTTGATCTCTCCTTATTTTAAACAGCTCGCCCTGTTTTGGGCACTTTGCTATTATACCACATCATTTACGTAATTTTACAATAATGGAACCCCAAAAAGAGCCCCTTCCAAAAGGCTCTCTTTGAGTTTGTTTTCATCATCCCAAAAGATGATAAATTGATTCACCGTGATGTTGATGAATCATGTTCACTATATCACAAATTAAGTGTCAAAAACGTAAACTTCCCCAGAAACCCCATTTTTCGTCTTAAACGACCACATATACAGTGAATTTATACACTTTTTATGTATTTTTCTGAAAAGTAATTGCTAAAAAGCGTATGACTCTCGATTAACGACAGTCATACGCTTGCTTAGTTTATTTAAAATAAAATCCTTTAAAATCATACTTATACACGCGATAAGAGGTTACTCCGTTTCCGCTTAATTGATAAGTACGAATAACTTGATGATTTTTGTCATATTCAGTAAATATACCTTGTAATCCTGGATTCACGAGTAGATTATCCCCCATTTCTTGAACGCTACTCACAAAGGCAGAGTACGGGACTTCTAATGAGTCGACCAGTTCATACGTGCCTTTATTCTCGTCAACTAAATATTTAGAATAGCGACTGTAATCACCATCAGTACTTTGGTCAGAGAAGCTATCAGGATATGCCGACCAATCGAAATTTGTTCGGGAATCCATTATTTTTGAATTATTGTTAAACATATATAAATAATACTGCCCCTCTTCCAATGTGGCATCTTCAACATATGTCACCGAATGTTGACCGAGTTGTGAAACAAAATCGCTTTCTTTTTCCAGTACAAAGTTAGAATAATTCCCTACACCTTTCCACACACTTTCATCTGAAATAAAGTAATCGATTGACAAGGCGTCCTCGATATTACTGAGCTTCATAATTGTAGAAGTTTCTCGTGAGCTAACAATAATGCTACCATCTTCAACATATTGAATTGTATTTAAATGAATGGGATCCCATTTACCTGCATAGCTTGTGATAGTCTCAATTCCGGTTGCCAGTTGGTATAAATCAGGTAGCAACGCTTTAAAATCAGCAATTTGTTTGACCTTACCTGTTTTAGTGTTGATTTGAACAATTCTGTCCTCTACCAAATTGTCTTTTTCTTCTGCTTCTTCACTTGTTGCAAGCGCTAATAAATTGCCTTCTTTATCCAAAGTAAAGTCGTGGTGTAAGTTATAGCCCGCGCTTCCTACATCATAAACTTGTTCAACTTGCCCTAACTGATTAATTCGAGCGATTTTTTCTGCTGAAATTCCGTAATACATGGACTGCTCATTAAAAACAAAACGCATAGAGTTGTAAGAAAGAATGGGATATTCGCCTCTTATGATACCGTCGTTATCCACTAAGTAAGTGGCTCTTTGTGATACATTTTTATCACCAAACACCGTGTACAAACCGCTTGTTAAGGCTTTTTCGCTTGTCCCATCAGTGACTTTTAATGTGTTTTTATCTTTACTTACTAATTTTGGAGGTGTATAGGTTAATGTTTTTGCCGTTTCATTTCCCTCCGTATCTGTTACTGTTAAGGTAATGGTATTTTTAACACCTGCTACAAAGCCAATCGCTTGGAATTCATGTTTTGTTTCGTATTCATTTTCTGAACTATTTGCCTCTCCTGCAAAATCGGGATAACCTGCTGCAGATATTTGGTAACTTACTTTACTGACTTTCTCAGTTTCAAAATATATGTATACACTCGTTGTATTCGTTAAATACGGATTTGATAATGCTAAAATTTGAGGGAATTTATAGTGACCTGCTGCTTTTTTTGCTGCAATTAATTGAGCAATTTGTGCTTGTTTATCCGTATTGAAAATATCTTGATAGGCGTTTATTCCGATATTACTATAATCAAGTACTTCTACATCTTTTGAAGTTGCAACCGATAAACTAAATTTTGTTTTTTTATCTTCATTTTGATCAGCTTCTGCTTTAAGACTTTGGGAAAAGAGATAGGCGCAAACGATGCTACTTAGCCCTATTAACATGATAATTGTCCAAATAAGCGATTTTTTCCTCATTACAATTCCTCCTTGCCACTTCAGTATTTTTAGCTTAGCGTATAGATTTTAAAATTCTATGACAATATAGTTAATTTATTCATAAAAAAAACCATTCCAATTGGAATGGTTTTTCTCACGATTTAATTATACTTTCCGATAAACTCTCATACCTGCGATGTAAGAAATAACAAGTAAACCAGCAATCCAAGCAAGTGATAGCCAAGCATCGCTCGTAAGCGGCTGGGCGTTAAATAGGTCACGCAACGTCTGAATAATTGGTGTCATCGGCTGATTTTCTGCAAAAATCCGTACAAACTTGTTCATTCCTTCAACTGGAACGAATGCTGAACTAACGAATAAGAGCATTAAGATGACATAAGAGAATGCGCCTGCGCCTTCAATACTCCCTGCCATTAAGCCAAACGGGACTGAGAGCCATGTTAACATAAAAGCGAATAAAACAAGGAGTAAAATAATGAGTAGCCATTCTCCGAAGTTTGCATCTGAACGGAAACCAATTAGTAGTCCTACTAAAAGAACTGCTGCACAGGAAATCATCATAAAAATAACAGATGCTAACACGTGTCCACCTAAAACTGCTGACTTCGCGATTGGCATTGATTTAAAACGTTCAAACATTCCTGCCGATTTATCGAGATTTATTCGAAGCGATGTATAGGCTGAGCTTGACGCAATTGTAATAAGCAAAATCCCTGGCATAATGTAATCCACATAATCTTGATGGGATAAACCTTGAATCTGCACGGAACCACCGAAAATATATACCATACCTAGCATAATCATAATTGGCATAATCACAACTGTAATCATCGTATCAATACTACGTAAGTTGTGTTTAATAATGCGCCCTGATAGCGCGAAAATATCACTGAAATACTCTTTCATTATTGTTCACCCTTTCGTCAGTGTCACGAATACATCGTCAAGCGTAGGACGGATTGTCTCAAAATCAGTCGGCTCAAGGTGATGGTCGTTCAACACTTTTAAAATATTCAAAATAGTTGTCATTTCTTCAGTCAGTTCAATAGAAATTAGTTCAGGGGCAAGCACTTTTGGTTCGAAATCTATCAAAACTTCTTTTGCTTGCTTTAAATCCTCTGGGGAGAAAGTCAAATGTAGTCTGTTCTCACCCGCCAAGCGTTTCATTTCTTTAGGCGTTCCGGTTGCAATAATCTTTCCATCTTTCAAAAAGCCTATGGTGTCTGCCAATTGATCGGCTTCTTCCAAATATTGCGTCGTTAAGAAAATGGTTTTCCCACTACTTTGGAGTTCCCGAATTACTTTCCACAAATCAAGGCGGCTACTTGGATCAAGACCTGTTGTAGGTTCATCTAAAAATAAAATTTTAGCATCTCCTACTAAACTCATAGCCAAGTCGAGTCTTCGTTTCATTCCCCCTGAATACGTGGAAACAATTTTGTCTTTCGCATCTAACAAGCCAAATTGCTCTAAAAGGGAGAGTGCAACGGCTTTAGGATTTGAAACGTGTCGTAGCTTACCAATCAGTACTAAATTTTCTAGACCGCTTAATACCTCGTCAACACTTGCATGCTGGGCATTGTAACTAAACACTTTTTGTGCTTCGCGCGGGTCTTTATCAACTGGTAGTTGGTCAATTTCAACTTTCCCTCCGTCGCTATTTAAAAGCCCTGTCACAATTTTAAGCAATGTGCTTTTTCCAGCACCATTTGCACCAAGCAATGTATAAATACTACCTGCTTCTACTTGAATGCTCACATCTTCTAAAACTGTTTGTTTTTTGAAATTTTTCTTAATATTCCGAATATCGATAATAGGCATCATAGCCTCTCCTTTCTATTTAAGCGTTTTTCTAAGTGCATTCCGTTGTTTTTCCATCCAAGTTTCTTCTGGAAATTCATTTAATAAATTGTCTGCAAACTCTGCCAAATCATCACCAACAACATCGCGTACATCTAGCTGGTCCTCTACGGCACTTTCAAACATTTCAAGAACACTCGTTAAAATATCCATCATGCCTGAGCCTTTTGCGAAATTCCATAAATACGTTTGAATGCCCTCCATGACACGGCGATACTCAGTTGGTAAGGCATCAACACGTTTTTTATAAGCTTTATAGGCACGCTTTTCCTCGCGGTATTTTTTATACCAATTCATCATTTCGCTTCCCCTCCTTCTACCTCTACCATTTTAGCTGCAATAAAATCCCAACGTTTCCAAAAACTTGCTAATTCTTCTTTACCCGTATCATTTAACGTGTAAAACTTTCTAGCAGGTCCTACATCGGATTTTTTCTTTTCAACTTCTACAAGGCCTTTCTTTTCTACACGCATTAAAATCGTATACACAGTACCTTCGACAATTTCATCAAAACCTAAATCATTCAAATACTTAGTGATTTCATAACCGTATGTTTCTCCTTTAGAAATTTTCTGGAGGATCATGCCTTCTAAGACACCTTTTAACAGTTCTGTCAATCCTTTCATAAGGTCCACCTCTCTACTTTGTATTACTAGGTACAACTATATAGTAATACAAAGTAGTGGGTTAGTCAACACTTTTTGTTTAAATTTTTTTATAAAAAAGAGCGCTCTCACGAAAAAGGGGCTTCTTATGCCATTTATACGCAAAAAAAAAGCCAATAGTTTCATTGACTTTTTATGATTTTCTTTTTCATTGTCATAAATACTTTTAAACGAATTAATGAATATCCAGTCATAATGCCTAGCACATTTAAAAAGATATCCCCTGTATCAAAAAAACCGACGGCGAGTATAAATTGAGTGCTTTCGACTAACGTAATTAAGATGATGGCTGTTAGTAAAGTGCTAATAAAGTTCCATTTATAAAATAAAAAGCCGATTGGAATAAAAGCTAAAATATTCCCTGTCGTAATGACGCGTAAATTCCCTTCTAAAAATGGAAAAATAAAATCAAAAGTTTCAAAAGAAAAGCCTTGAACATGACTAGCTTTACCAAATAATAGGACAATCAAGCTAGCAAAATATAACATATAGGCTAAAATCGTTAACTTCTTATTAAATTTCCATTCGATCAGCTGTACGCCGATGAGATAAATAAAAAGTGCCGTTAGTCCAATCACGATGTAATCTACAAAACTATATATTTCCATAATGTGATGTAAGTAAAATAATAGCCAGCCTTTAAAATAATAGACGTAAAGATAAAGCGCTAGCGCTACGGAAACAAAAGGTAAGATTCCGATAGAAGCTATTTTTTTCATTTTGTTTCCTCCTAACTTGAATGGTTTATATTAGTATAGCGCTAACTTATAAACAATTCGTTAAAAGGATTTAAAGAAAATTTAAATTCGTTCCTCACGTACAAATAAAAATAAAATCCCACCAATTAAAAATAGTACGATTAAGCTGGCAACACCATAAGAGGTATTTCCAGTCAGTTGTGTGATGATACCCATTAGTGCAGGGCCAATGATTGCGGAGAATTTACCAAATATATTGTAGAAACCGTAAAATTCATTTGACCGCTCTTTTGGAATAATTTTCCCGAAAAAAGAACGACTCAGTGCTTGAATACCGCCTTGACTTGTTCCTACAAGCACTGCTAAAATCCAAAAATCAAGCGTTGTTTTCATGAACACTGCATAAACACAAATGATAAGGTAGACGAAAATGGCGACGAGAATCAACTTTTTCGCCCCAAAGTGCTTGGCTAAAAAGCCGTAAAAAATAGTGAACGGGAAAGCAATCAGTTGCGTGACCAACAAAATGATGATTAACGTTGTGTCCGTAATCCCTAAATCAATACCGTATGATGTCGCCATTCGAAAAATGGTATCCACACCATCAATATAAAAGAAGTAAGCGATTAGAAATAGCGCTATCGTGCGGTATTGGCTAATTTGCCGAAGTGTCGTAAATAAACGCTTAAAACTCGTGCGTACTGGATTTTTCACTCGCTCCAGAAAATGCTTTTGATGAACATTTCTAAAGAAAGGAACCGTAAAACCAAGCCACCAAATCGCTGTAAGTAGAAAACCGATGTTCACTAAAGCCACTTCGCTAATGGGCAGTATTCCTGTTGCTTTTAAAATGATAAAAATCACAAATGGAATCGAACTTCCCAAATAGCCAAACGCATAGCCTGCTGACGAAATCCGGTCCATCCGGTCATTCGTCGTCACATCAACTAAAAAACTATCATAAAAAATATTCGCGCCCGAAAAACCAATTAGAGATAGCGCATAAAGCCCAAGCAAAATAAGCCAGCCATCGTTTGGCACAAAAACGAATGAAACCGTACATAAAACCCCTAAAAGCGTAAAAATATTAAAGAATCTTTTTTTGAAAAACTGGTAATCCGCAATCGTCCCAAGAATCGGTGCCAAACAAGAAATGAGCAAAGTCCCAATTGAATTCGCATACCCCCAGTAAGCCGTTGACATATGATCGCTTACTCCAGCACTAGATGCTAAACTTTTAAAATAAATCGGCAAAATCGCCGTCGTAATCATAATGGAATAGGCGGAATTCGCCCAATCTTGAAGTATCCAACTTTTCTCCTCTTTTGTAAACATTCACTTATTCTCCCTCAAAAATGTCTGTGATGACTTGCCCTTCGACTTTTGGCATCTTAAAGCCCAAAATTCTTGCAAAGGTTGGCGCCTCGTCAATTAAACTGGCTTGCTCCACTTCTTTTCCGCGTTTTATTCCCGGACCGCTTAGAAGTAAAGTCGTTTCGTAATCTTTTTTCTGCGGGTGATACCCATGCACAGCGTTGTAGTAATCTGGCTGCCCGATTTTCTCTGGTGTCACTTCTTCAACGAGTGGGCCGTCGATGTTATCCATGAAATAACAGCCAGGAATCCCTTCTACCATAAATGTCGCTTCCGCGTCTGCACCTAAGCGAATGATTTCCGTTGAATTGTATACTTTCTCAATCCCTGGTAAACTTTGCAGTACTTCGAAAACTTGACTTTCAAGTTCTGGATTTTTTATGTAAATATAAGCAGATCCATCACAACTTTTCGCATATACTTGCCACGTCTCTATTTTATTGTCATTGCCAGCGCTAAGCCAGTTATACTCCGCGAACAAAATATTAAGGCGCAAAATCGTGTCGACGTCAATTTGATAGTGGTCACCTAAAACCGCAAAAACACTTTTTTCAAAAATACCAGCCTCTTTGGTAGCTTCAATGATTTCCCCTAATCGTTTATCGTGTCTTTGTAACGCTGATTTCGCCTCATCTGAAGTCACTCCGTAGCGATGCCGCATGCTGTCCATGTCAACAAAGTGCGCCATTAAAAGACCCGGTTTCTTCGTTTGAATCGTATCAATGACTGAAGCCGTTATGAAATCATCCAATTGCGGCTGTTCAATCCCATTTCGCAAATGACCGTATTTTTTATTCATATTTAAAAGAAAAAGTGGCGAGCTCCCCCAAAGAGAGACCATCACTTGATTTAACCAAAAACGATTTGGGAAAATTTCCGCGATGTTATAATCGATACCGCTATGTGCAGCAACAGGCCATAAAAAAGAAGCCGTCTTATATCCTTTCGCTTTCGCCAGTTCATATAATGTCGGAACTTTAATAGCATCTTTGTACCAATACCAATCAGGCGAAGCTTTATCAGGCTGAATTTTTGTATTATTTACAATGCCATGAGCGAGCGGATAATGCCCCGTTATAATTGAGGTATGAGCTGGATATGTAAGTGAAGGATAAACTGAGCGAACTTTTTTAACGTGAGCGCCTTGTTCCTTTATCTTTTTAAAATTTGGTAAACTTTCAATATCTTCCAAATCTTTTGCGCCTAAAGCATCAAAAGAAATTATAAACAAATGTCTATCCAATACTACGCACCTCTTTCTTTTCCCATTGTATCAAAAACAAATAAAAAAACCTAGACACATAGCCTAGGTTTTATCCGCTTTTTTCGGTTTCTTCTCAAGTAAATGTTCAGCTTGGTCGGTAACCCCTAATACGTCTAGGAAAAACATCACGACAGGAATCCCAACAATTAGTCCCCAAACGCCAAAGAAGTGCTCTCCAAAAATCAAAATGATGAATGTATAAAACACCGGTAAATCCGTTTTAGCAGACATTAATTTAGGGTTTAAAACGTAAGATTCAAGCGCATGAATAATCACAACCACAATTAAAATATAAAAGACGTATTGGAAACCACCAACTGTATAAGCAATAATGGTGAGCGGAATCATCGAAATAATGACACCGGCAACCGGAATTAAGCCCAATAAGAACACCATAATCGAAAGCGTTAATAGTTGTGGGAATCCCATAATCCATAAAGCAATTGTCGTCAGGACACAATTCACAACGGCAATCAAAAATTGTGCTTCAATCACCTTACCAAAAGTGCCAACAAATTTTGTACCAAAGTACTTTATCTCATCATACACGAACGAAATTTTACTGGTCGCAAATTGATTGGTGAAGGTGATTAATTGATCTTTTCCTAAAGAGAAAAACAGACTTAAAATAAGGGCAATGAATACGTTAAAGGCAACCACGCTTATATTCGTTAAATACGTGACAACCATTTGAACGCCTTGCTCTGTATATTTCATAATATCAATTTGATTCGCCATCGTAACGATATAGTTAATGAAATCATTGTTTGAATCCTGTGTAAAGAAAGTATTAGCAAATTTCACCAGTTGCCCAATTTGTTCGGTTAGAACTGGTATGTATTTGACTACAACAAATGTGAGCCCGAGCGCAATTAAGGCATATAAAATGAGCACAATAATTTGTCGGTAAATGGAAATCCGTTTTAAAATAAAGTTCTCTAGTCTTGTAATTAAGAATGAAAAGATGAATGTTAATAGGATAATATCCATCATACTGCGGAGCAAATACAAAACAAAAACGACTAACATAAAAACTAACACACGTCGCGTGCTTTTTTTGTTGAAAAAATCAAATAAACTTTCCAAATATAGTCCTCCCATACAATAGTAACAATCCCATTGTAACAAATAACTTCCCCGCAAACAGCCATCTTTTTAAAAGATACATCGCAAGTCTGACACTTTAATCTTCCCCAATGATTCGGACTTCTGTTTCTAAATCGACGTCAAAATTGCGTTTTACAGTTGCTTGTACGTGTTTGATGACCTTCATATAATCTGTCGCGGTTGCCTCGCCAACATTTACGATAAAGCCGGCATGCTTTTTAGAAACTTGTGCACCACCAATTTGAAACCCTTGCAACTGACTATCCTGAATAAGTTTACCGGCAAAATATCCTGGTGGCCGTTTAAATACGCTGCCACATGAAGGATACTCAAGTGGCTGTTTGGATTCACGTGCCTCGGTTAATTCGGCCATTTTCGTTTCAATTGGCTGTTTTTCCGAGAGCGCCAGTTTAAACTCAGCTTCAAGCACAATCAATTTCTTTTCTGCAATGGTACTATGGCGATATTTCGCCGCTAATTCTGAACGTTCTAAGTGGAGCAATTCGCCAGCCATTGTTAAAACTGTTGCGCCTTCTAAACAATCGCTAATTTCGCCACCATATGCCCCAGCATTCATATAAAGTGCACCGCCAACTGAACCAGGAATCCCGCAAGCAAATTCAAGTCCTGTCAGACTCTCATCGCGTGCAAAACGTGATACGTCAATTAATTTGGCACCGCTCCCCGCATAAATCGTTGTTTCCCGTCGCTCCACTTTATTTAATAAATCTAAATACAAGACGATACCTCGGATACCGCCATCTTTTACAATTAAATTCGAACCGTTACCTAAAATTGTGAGTGCCACATGTTCATCATGACAAAATTTCACAACGGTTTGCGCTTCTTCTTTTGTTTTTGGCATCACAAATAAATCTGCATGACCACCAGTTTTTGTATATGTATAGTTAGCAAGACTTTCCTGTTTTTTAATGATTAATTCTGGTAAGACTTCACTTAAATTTTTCGCTACTTTTTCCATTTTATAAACCTTCCATTCACGTTGTAAGTTTCACTTCTTCTATTTTACCACGAAGCCTGTTTTTTACAAAATAATGTAAAATAATTGTTTTTCATAAAAAAAAATGGTAAATTGTAGGAACAAATATTCGCTTTTTTGTTTTAAAAGATTGGAGGCCCTTATGATACGCTTTAAAGATGTCACTAAAAACTATACTGACGATAACGTTGCTGTTAATAAACTTAACTTAGATATAAAAGACGGTGAATTTTTTGTCTTCATTGGACCGAGTGGTTGTGGAAAAACAACAACACTTAAAATGATTAATCGTCTCATTCCACTTACTACTGGAACGATTTACATCGACGAAAAACGTATTAGTGACTACAATATTCATGAGCTTCGCTTTGATATTGGCTATGTATTACAACAAATTGCCCTTTTCCCGCATATGACGATTGCTGAAAATATCGCGATTGTACCAGAACTTAAAAAATGGGACAAAGAAAAGATTTATAACCGTACAACAGAACTACTTGAAATGGTTGGCCTTGATCCAGCATCTTATCGCGACCGTAAACCGAAAGAACTTTCAGGCGGCGAACAGCAGCGTGTTGGTGTTGTGCGAGCACTAGCAGCCGACCCCAGTATCATTTTAATGGATGAACCATTTAGCGCACTTGATCCTATCACTCGTCAAAAATTACAACAAGATATTTCTCTCCTTCAAAAGAAAATTAAAAAGACGATTGTTTTCGTGACACACGACATGCAAGAAGCTCTGGCACTTGGTGACCGAATTTGCCTCATGCAAGACGGAGAAATCGTTCAATGTGATACGCCGTCTAATATTCTCAAAAACCCGAAAAATGATTTTGTTAGACATTTCCTTGATTCTGGAAATATTGCGAAGCCTCATCTATTGCCTGAAAATAAAAAAGCCAAAGATATTATAGAGCTTTTAACTATAGAGGAAAAAAATACGCCAAATTTACCTGTTTTAAAAAGCGATGCGGCGATTAGCGAAATGATTGTGGCACTTTCAGGGAACAATGCGGTGCAAATTCAAAATGATGACGGGAAAACTTATGTTGTGACACATCAAGATTTGACGAAGTTTTTAGCTAGTCAATTAGAACAGGTTGGTGATGCGAAATGAATACGCTCATTAATACGTTCGTTGAAAGAAAAGATGTTCTTTGGACGGCGCTCGTTCAGCACATTCAAATTTCATTCATTTCCCTTTTCATTGCGGTTTTAATTGCCCTCCCGCTTGGCATCTACTTAACTCGACATAAGCGAATAGCTGAACCGATTATCCAAGTCGCGGCTATTTTTCAAACCATACCGTCTTTAGCTCTTCTTGGTCTTTTGATTCCGCTTGTTGGAATTGGGATTGTTCCAGCGATTATCGCGCTTGTTATTTATGCGCTTCTCCCGATTTTGCGAAATACATACACGGGGATCAATGAAGTCGACCCGGCTCTCGTTGAAGCATCGCGTGCAATGGGAATGAACAAATGGCGTCGCCTTTACAAAGTTCAGCTGCCGCTTGCCATGCCTGTTATTATGGCCGGCATTCGCACGGCGATGGTACTAATTATTGGAACCGCAACGCTTGCTGCGCTAATTGGTGCTGGTGGACTCGGGGATTTAATCCTGCTCGGAATCGACCGCAACAACAATAGTTTAATCTTGCTCGGAGCCATTCCCGCAGCGCTTCTCGCGATTTTATTTGATGTCCTCTTACGCTTCTTGGAAAAAGCCAGTTTCAGAAGTACAATTATAACGGTGTCTATCGGCGTCCTGCTGACTGCTGCCCTAATTATTGTCCCGCTCTTCACGACCGACAAAAAGGAAATTACCATTGCAGGTAAACTTGGTGCAGAGCCAGAAATACTCATCAATATGTATAAGCTAGTCATTGAAGATGAAACGGACTTAACGGTGAATTTAAAGCCAAATATGGGGAAAACCAGTTTCTTGTTTAACGCGCTTAAATCCGGCAATATCGATATCTATCCTGAGTTTACTGGCACCGTTTTAGAAACCTTTACAAACGACCCTGCTAAATCGCATGACGCGAATCAAGTGTACGAACAAGCACGGGACGGACTTGCTAAGCAATTTAACATGACTTACTTAAAACCGATGCAATACAACAATACGTATGCCCTCGCGGTATCAAATGATTTCGCGAAACAAAATGATTTGCAGAAAATTTCCGATTTACCTGGCGTCCAAAATCTTGTTAAAGCTGGTTTTACGTTGGAATTCAATGACCGTGATGATGGCTATAAAGGCATTCAAAAAACGTACGGCCTACAATTTGATAATGTCAAAACGATGGAACCAAAACTGCGCTACAATGCTATTTTAGCGAATGATATTAATTTGCTTGATGCGTATTCAACAGATAGTGAGCTCGCGCAGTATAAATTGAAAGTTTTAGAAGATGATAAACAATTTTTCCCGCCTTATCAAGGTGCTCCGCTAATGCTAACTAAAACGATTGAGAAGTACCCAGAAATTAGGGCGCCACTCAATAAGCTTGCTGGCAAAATTACGGATGCCGAAATGCGGAAAATGAACTATGAAGTTAATGTAAATGGAAAATCTGCCGAAGAAGTCGCACGTGCCTTTTTAATCAAAGAAAACATTCTTAAAAAATAAAAAAACGGATACTAAGAGCTCATTGCTTTTAGTATCCGTTTTTCTCATTCATTTCGAATAAGTTCTATGATTTTATTCGTATTTGGTTTATAGAAGCGACAATGTGCTTCGTATTCCATATTAAACTCTTGTGCACGTTTTGGCAGCGGGTTTGTTTTATCAATTAATAGCCCTTCTTCTACAAGTGGAAGTAGCGAAATAATTTGATCAAAGACTAAACCGCCATTTGTATCGCTTAAAACGGTTACCATTTTAGCAAGCGCTTTTCGTTCTTCAGAAGGGAGTTGTTTTTGATGGCTATGATACCATTTAGCAAGTGCCACCCGATTTTCTCTTGTTGCTTCTAAATAAATGGTTTGTGCATATGCAGCCTTCATGAAAGCAATCGATAAATCTTCTGCTGATTTCCAGTCTTCTGGTTTAATAAGCCCTTGTTCTTTAATTTTTTCATTAAGTAACGCAATATCTTCTTGATAAATATCCATTTTATGTTGCTGTTGTTTGTATACTTCAAGAGCCAAACTAAGTTGGTCGATTGTCGGCTGAAGTTCTTCTCCAAACAGAACGTTATTGTTTAAAATGAGTTGAGCTTGTTCAATTCGTTCGGCCACAATACTGTCCCGCTCTTTCACAATACTTGCCCGCTTTGTCAAATATTCAAAATAAAAATTGTACTTCTGTAATTTTTGAACAACCGCTAGAGCCTCTTCTCGGCTGGCTAATTCATCTTCACTTCTTAGCACTGTGATGCCGGAGATCTTTCCTAGTTTTGTAAAAATGACAACTTGAAATAATTGATCTTGTGCATCTATTTTATAAGGTAACACATGGTCTTGCTCTAAAAGTTTTTTCTGTGGTTTCAACATTTTGCTAGCCATTATAATCAACACCTTTACTACGCTTATTCTGATAATTTAATTATAACGAATCTAGGTGAAAAATTCGAGGGAAAATATTAAGATGTTTCTAATTTATAGTTTACATAATCTTATTATCGTTAAACAAATGTATGAATGAGGAGGTAAATATTCAGCAATGCAATGAAAATGGCCACTGTCCATGATAGTATTTGCAACCATTTGGCATTCACAAATACTCCCATTTTCTTTTTATTTCCTGTAAATAAAACGAGTGGGATAACAGCAAATGATAATTGCATAGATAAAATAACTTGGCTCAAAATGAGTAAATCATTGGTTCCTTCTATTCCGTAAAGCGCCGTTACTATGACGGCTGGAATAATGGCTAATAGTCTCGTAAGCAGTCTTCGTAGCCATGGTTTTAAACGTATATTCAGAAAGCCTTCCATCACAATTTGTCCTGCTAGCGTTCCTGTAAGCGTCGAATTTTGCCCAGATGCGAGTAGCGCCACTGCGAAAAGCGTACTCGCAATGCTGCTTCCAAGTGTTGGATCAAGCAATTTATATGCATCTTCTATCCCAGCAACTTCCCTATGCCCAGTATAATAAAACGCGGCCGCCGATAAAATTAAAATAGCGGCATTAATGAAAAGAGCCATTGTTAACGAAAAAGTAGAATCGATAAATGAAAATTTAATGGCTTCTTTCCGGCCTTTTAAGTTTCGTTCATACTGTCTTGTTTGCACAATAGAGGAATGTAAATAAAGATTATGCGGCATGACAGTTGCTCCTAGAATTCCAAGCGCGATATAGAGCATTGCTGGATTCGTAACGATTTCTTTTTGAGGGACAAACCCTTTCGCAACTGCGGCCATATCTGGATGGCTCATGATAAGTTCAATGCCAAAACAAACTAAAATGGTTACCATCAGCGTAATGACGATAATTTCGATGTATCTAAAACCACGATGTTGTAAGAGTAAAACAAGAAAGATGTCGAGCGATGTAATGCAGACGCCCCAAATGAGTGGAATCCCAAAAAGGAGATTTAATGCGATGGCACTCCCAATGACTTCTGCTATATCGGTTGCAATGATGGCTAATTCTGCTAAAATCCATAAAACGAATGACACGCCTTTTGGAAAGCTATCTCGTGAGGCTTGGGCTAAATCGCGGCCGGTGACAATGCCAAGTTTGGAGGCAAGTGACTGTAATAAAATCGCCATGAGGTTTGAAATGAGGATGACTGACAGGAGTGTGTAGCCAAACTCAGATCCGCCGGCAATGCTCGTTGCCCAGTTCCCTGGGTCTACGTAGCCGACGGCAATCAGTGCCCCTGGGCCCATAAACGCAAGAAGTTTTCTGAAAAAAGTGGCATTTTGAGGTACTTTAACGGTGTTGTTCACTTCGCTTAGTGACGAGTCTGATTCTTTGCGGCGCCAAGCTTGCTTTTCCTTTTTCAAAAGCATCCCTCCTCTTTTTGTACCAAAAAGGCAAATGTAGCTAGACGTACACCACATTTGCCAGTTTGTTTCTAAAGTGCTTCTGTAAGTTTTTTCTTTTTATTTTTAACAGGATTTAGCGAACGTTCGATAAATCCGAGTACGAGGTCGACGATGATAGCCATGAGCGCGGTTGGAATAGCGCCAGCCAAAATAATGGCTGTTCCATTGGTCGCATTTGTCCCCCGAACGATAATATCGCCTAGTCCCCCAGCGCCTACGAATGTTCCGATGGCTGCAACGCCAATCGCGATAACGAGTGCGTTACGAATGCCGGCCATAATGACGGAAAGTGCGAGTGGCAACTCAATCATGCGTAAAACTTGCCATTTTGTCATCCCCATGGCTTTGCCTGATTCGAGCAAAGCGCCATCTACATTTTGTATACCCGTATACGTATTTTTTAAAATAGGTAATAGTGAATATAAAAAGAGTGAGAGTACGACGGTGTTTGTGCCAAGTCCCATAATCAGCATTAAGACAGCGAGCATTGCAAGCGCTGGAATGGTTTGAATGATGTTCGCAATTTGAATGACCCAATTGGCAAGACGGCGTTTACGCGCGATATAGATGCCAAGTGGAATCGCCACGATACTTGCGAAAAGCACACCGTAGATGCTCATCAAAAAGTGTCGCCAAAAAGCTTCTGCCACATATGCCCCATTGGTCGCATAATAGTCGATTAATTGATTAAACGTATTCATTTGCCTTCATCCTCAAAATAGTTATTTTTTTGAAGAAACTCTTCTGCAACAACAGACGGTTCTTTCAATTTACCGTCAGCCTGATAGTTTAACTTCTGCATTTCTTCTGTCGAAATTTTTCCAACCAGTTTGTTTAAAGTTGTTTTAAGTTCTGGGTGTTCTTTTAAAATCTCGTCTGTAGCTACAGGTGACGCGTCATATGGCGGGAAGAATTTTTTGTCGTCCTCTAAAATCTTCAAATCATAGGTTGGAATCCGTCCATCTGTGGAGTAACCGAGCGCCACGTCCATCTGGTCATTTTTAAGCGCCGTATAAATCAAACCAATTTGCATCGGGAATATTTTTTTGAAGTCGATGTTGTATTCCTTTGAAAAAGCTTTATACCCGTCACCGGCACGTTCCATCCAAGAATTATCTACCCCAGCTGTAAGCTCGTTTTGAACCGGACGCATATCGCTAATCGTGTTTAAATTATATTTTTTAGCGGTGTCTTGTCGCACCATAAATGCGTATGTGTTCGCGAATCCATATGAATCGAACCAAGTTTGCTGAAATTTATCTTCGAAGCCTTTTTGAACTGCCGCAAGCGCTTTTTCTGGATCTTTAATCGGCTCTTCGCCAAGTGGGCCAACTAAATCCGTGCCCGTGTATCTTGTCGCGGTAATATCCACATCTCCGTTCATCATCGCCTGGTGTTGCACGACAGATGAGCCTAAATTATTTACCATTTCTACTTTTAAATCCGTGTCATGTTCAATCATTTGTTTCACGATATTTGCAACAATTTGCGATTCTGTTGTCGACATCGAACCAATTCGAATGGTATCGCTTGAACCCCCGCCTAAACCAGGTAATGAACAGCCTGTTAAAAGGACGAAAGACGCACATAAAACAGCTATTAAAGTTGTAATTTTTTTCATTTTCCGTCCCTCCTAACCGTTGTTTCTCGCATCGCGAAGTGGTTTTGGTGTTAACACATTTTCGAGCTTACCGAGGAAATATTCAACGAGCAGCGCCAAAATCGTAACTGGAATTGCACCGCCTAAAATTAAATCTGGGCGATACAAATTTAAACCGTTAAAAATAAAGTCGCCTAGCCCACCGGCACCAATATATGATGCGAGCGTTGCCCATGCAATGATATACACAGCCGATAGCCGAATGCCCGCCATAATGACGGAAATCGAATTGGGAATTTCCACATTTATAATAAGCTGGAAACTTGTCATACCCATGCCGCGCCCTGATTCAATTAAGTTTTTATCCACACCACGCACGCCAATAAACGTGTTCCGTAAAATTGGCAAGAGCGCATAAATGAATAGTGCGATAATCGCAGGGAATGTTCCAACACCTAAAATTGGAATAATAAACGCAAGAATCGCGAGCGAAGGGACAGTCTGCAAGACACTCACAACGCCGATTACAAAATCCGCCACTTTCGGTGAACGCGTCAGCAAGATGCCGACAGGAACAGCCACAATGATGCCTAAAATAACAGCGGCAAGCGATATGTAAAGATGCTGCCAAGTTTGAACAAGCAAGTTATGCCCATTTTCTTGGAAAAATTGCGTAATCGCATCCATTATTCTCCCCCCTGACTACTGTGCGCAAGTTCTTCGCCTTTCTTTTCCTCCGAAGTAGAAGCCATATCATCATCGCCCCAGATAGAATCGTAAACCATATCAACAAGACTTGCTCGCGTTACAATCCCAACGAGTTTCTTATCGTTATCTACAACGGGCACATATTTATAGCCACGTTTTAAAATCCGTTGCACGGTGTCACGAAGCAGCGCGTCTTCCTTCACGTAAAATACATTTTTTTCCAAAATATCCACAACAGATGTTGCTGTTCGTCGGTTAGAATCAATTTGCTCGACATCGATAAAACCTTTCAAAATATTGCGTTCGTCAACAACAAGAAGCGTATCTACTCGGCGCTCCTTCATAAGTTGAATCGCAGCTTGTAAAGATTTATCTGCCGTAATGGAAACTGGTTTTGGATTCATAATTTGACTAACGATTGTTACATTCGGTTGTGCCTCAATCAAGCGATCCTTTCCAATGAAATCTTCAACAAACGAATCAGCAGGATTACGCAAAATTTCATCTGGTGTATCAAATTGTACAACTTTTCCGTCACGCATAATGACAATTCGGTCCGCTAGTTTGATAGCTTCGTCCATATCATGCGTCACAAAAATAATTGTCTTTCCAAGTTCCTGCTGCAAGCTTTTAAATTCCTCTTGAAGTGCATCACGCGTAATCGGGTCAAGTGCCCCAAACGGTTCATCCATTAAAATGAGCGTTTGGTCAGCTGCTAAGGCACGAAGTACGCCAATACGCTGTTGCTGTCCACCGCTAAGCTCATATGGATATCTGTCTAAATATTCTTCTGGCAAGTCGACCAGTTTAATCAATTCCTTAGCGCGTTCATGTTTCTTTTCATCCGACCACTTCAAAAGCTTTGGGACTAAAACGATGTTATCGCGAATCGTCATATGCGGCATTAAACCAATTTGTTGAATCACATACCCAATTGAACGGCGAAGTTTTACTGGATCTTCTTGTAAAATATCCTTATCGTTAATGAAAATTTTACCTTCAGAAGGTTCAATCAAACGATTTATCATTTTCATCGTAGTCGTTTTCCCACAACCACTTGGTCCGATAAAACAAATAAATTCACCCTTTTCAATATTCAGGTTTAAGTCACTAACCGCCTTTTTCCCACCTTTATACGTCTTCGTAACGTGTTCAAACTTTAACACGAAGAACACCTCCATATGTATTTCTATTTTAACCAATCTTTAGTCAAGTTCCCTATTTTCTAGGCGTCTAAACAAAAAATCCTTATAGAACTATCTATAAGGAGACTATATAAAAAGTATATACTTGTGCCTAGCAAAACGCAACATATCTAACTTCTAAGCACTATAAAACTCCTTGTAGATGGCGCTACAAAGAGTTTCCTAATTTATTTCGGCAGAAACAACTGCGGTTTCATTTTCATCATCACGGTAATCACCAAGCCACAAACAACTATTGTCGCAAGGCAGCTTAGTCCGTTCATTACAATGGAGAAAAGTTGGGCACTCCAACCAGCGAATGCATACGCTCCCCAAAATAGAACACCAGCAAGGTAATGCCAGAAATACCTAGCAATACCTCCCGCAAACATCGCCACCCACGCAAAAGTGATGGCTTTTTTAAAGTTTTTCTCAGTTAAAAAGGCTCTGATTTTTTTAGAATAAATTCCAGAAAAAGCAATGAAAGCGAAAGCAAGCACATACTCAATGAGCGCCTGATTCCACATTAAAATATAAGCTTTTCCTGTTAAAAAATGAAGCAACCCCCATAGAAGTCCAGCAAATCCAGCAGCTAAAAAGCCCCTTCGAATTGCTACTACATACATGGGAATCATGCCGAGCGAAATCGAAAAGCTCGAACCGATATCAAGTGGTATAAAACTTAGTATCATCGCAATCGCTGCAAAAATTGCACATTCCAGTAACACAATTAAACGTTTGTTTGCCATAAAAAATAAACTCCCTTCTTCTTTTGGACATACACGCACCGCAGAAGAAAGCAGTTTTCAATATGAAAAATGCAATCGCCACAATCCCTACGCTCGTATTAACGAACAGGTTCAAAGGGTCAGAGTGAAACACTCAATCTCAGCTTAAAGCCCCCCCTGTGGTAACGTAATATGAAATTCTTAACAAAACCTATTATACCATGCCAAGAAAAAAAGTAAACCCTATTCTTCTCCTGAAAAAAGCACCGCGTTTTGTTTTCGCTTACTAAGCTTCGCAAAAACCAGCTTATAGCTATTTTCCAAGATGGCAGAAAGCAGTTCATCTGGCACATCGCAATCGCTCGAAATCATCACCGAAATCCAGTGCGTCTTATTCAAATGATAGCCCGGCACAATCGCCTGATACTCTTCCTTTAGACGTTCCGCCCGTTCAGGCTCACATTTTGCGCTAATGAACAGAATATCTTGGTGACGATGAATAAGCGCAAACATCTTATCGCCAACTTTCATTACGCTTGCTTCTTTTCCAAACGGGAAAGTCAGTTTTGCTCCTTGTAAGGACTCGCAAAAGGCAACCCATTTTATTCGTTCTAATTCAAATTCCATTTGCCCCACCTCTTTTTTTAGTATAACACGTGAAAAGCTTTATTTACGAGCGGTAGCATGGTAAAATAGGGATAATGTGCTTTTTTATAGGAGGAAAATAATGTTAACAGTGAATAACGTCGCACTTCGATATGGCGATAAAAAGCTATTTGAAGATGTATCGATTAAATTTACACCAGGTAATTGTTACGGTTTAATTGGCGCAAACGGGGCCGGTAAATCGACATTTTTGAAAGTTCTATCAGGTGAAGTGGATTCGCAATCAGGAAATGTGCATATCACGCCTGGCGAGCGCCTGGCTGTGCTTCAACAAGACCATTTCCAATATGATAATGAACTCGTTTTAAACACCGTCATTATGGGGCATAAAACGCTTTATGACATCATGGAAGAGAAGAACGCAATTTATATGAAACCGGATTTCAGCGATGCAGATGGTATCCGTGCGGCTGAACTCGAAGGCGAATTTGGTGAGCTTGGCGGTTGGGAAGCTGAGCCAGATGCAGCTGTCCTTTTAAACGGTCTTGGCATTCCATCTGAACTTCACGGTAAAATGATGAAAGACTTAACAGGTTCTGAAAAAGTGAAAGTGTTACTTGCACAAGCCTTATTTGGTAAACCTGACATTTTGCTACTCGATGAGCCAACAAACCACTTGGACATTCGGGCGATTCATTGGTTAGAGGAGTTTCTAATCAACTTTGAGAACACGGTTATTGTCGTATCACATGACCGTCACTTTTTAAACAAAGTATGTACGCATATTGCCGATCTTGATTTCAGCAAAATTAAACTCTATGTCGGAAACTACGATTTCTGGTATGAGTCGAGCCAACTGGCGCAAACAATGATGAGCGACCGCAACAAGAAAAAAGAAGAGAAAATGAAAGAACTTCAGGACTTCATTGCGCGTTTCAGTGCGAATGCCTCCAAATCAAAACAGGCGACTAGCCGTAAGAAAATGCTTGAAAAGATTACGCTAGAAGATATTCAGCCATCAAGTCGGCGCTATCCATTCATTCAATTTAAGCCTGACCGGGATGTCGGCAATGACCTCCTAACCGTAGAAAATTTAACCAAAGAGATTGACGGGGTTAAGGTTTTAGATAATGTTTCCTTCACGATTAATCGCGATGACAAAGTGGCGCTCGTTGGTGACGATGAAGTTGCGAAAACGACGCTATTCCAGATTTTAGCTGGTGAAATGGAGCCGGATTCCGGGACTTTCCGCTGGGGCGTGACAACAAGCCAAAGCTACTTCCCGAAAGATAACTCTGAGTTTTTCACAGAAAACAATCTAAATCTCGTGGAATGGCTGCGCCAATATTCTCCGCAAGACGATTCCGAAGCGTTCCTGCGCGGCTTCCTTGGACGCATGCTCTTTAGCGGTGACGAAGTGCTAAAAAAAGTGAAAGTACTTTCTGGGGGCGAAAAGGTACGCTGTATGTTGTCGAAAATGATGCTTTCAGGTTCCAACGTACTACTGCTTGATGAGCCTACTAACCACTTGGACTTGGAGTCGATTACCGCTCTAAATAACGGCCTACTTGGCTTTAAAGGCGCGATGATTTTAGCTTCACATGACCATCAACTACTTGAAAGTATAGCAACGCGAATTGTGAACCTTTCTAAAGATAATTTCTACAATAAAGAAATTAGTTATGACGGCTATTTAGCAGAAGTCATGCAAGTGAATGACTGATAAAAAAGCGTGAATCCGGTTGGATTCACGCTTTTTTAAAGTAATCTTCAATAATTTCCATATGCGTTGGATTGAAAAGCGGCGGAATCTCGTTTTGCCCCACCCATTTCAGTTCCAACGTTTCTTCATTGTTAAAGCTTAAATCAACGTTTTCTGATACAACAACTTGATAGACTAAATCGATGCACTGCGCAACATCACCATTTGGATAGTGCTGTTCAAGCGTCGTATAAACACCTTGAAAGTCCCTAACCGAAAACTTTTCGATACTTGTTTCTTCAAAAATCTCACGTCGAAGTGTATCTTCAGGTTTCTCAGAAAGTTCCATTGCCCCACCCGTTAATCCCCAAAGATTGCTATCTCCGCGGCGTTGCATTAAAATCTGACCTTTCCCGTTCTCAATAACGCCTACAACGAATGTCAAAATAATTTTTTCATGCCCTACTTTTGAACGAATCCAATTGATATAATCCATCATCTGCCCCGTTTCTTATTTTAAAGTAATTTGACCCGTATCTATCGTAATAGGCGAAAGCGAATCGCCCACATAAGAAAGCCACGATAAAGAAATCCACTTGATATCACTGACTTTATCAATTTTGCTAATCGGGAAAACTAGCTCACCAGAAATCGTTTTTCCTTTTTCGATTTCACTATCATCGAAAGTTGAAAGGAGCATATCGCCGCCATTCACACTTTCTTTCGGTGTCTTCAATTCCCCTTGATTCGGATATGTGGTCACTTTCTTGTCCCCATGATTCGTGATTTCAAGCGCTACCGTCACACTTCCCGGCAATTCTTTGTCTTCAAG
Organism: Listeria goaensis; assembly: GCF_900186125.1. GTDB lineage: Bacteria > Bacillota > Bacilli > Lactobacillales > Listeriaceae > Listeria > Listeria goaensis. Next base: position 437,073 of record NZ_FYBQ01000001.1, read on the forward strand.
CGAAGAATAAATCGCTTTTTTCTCCACTTTGATACTCGTAATCTTGCTTTCAATTTGGTTGTCCGTCTGCTTAAAATTCACAGGATATGTTTTCGATTCCGTTGCCGAGCTTTCCCCTGAATCATTGGTCATTGAGAAATTACGCACGCTATCTTGCACGTCTTGGAAATTCTTAAACGCCACAATAATCCCAATTATCGAAGCAATCATCAAAACTGTGCTGCTTCCAAGAATAATGGCACCCACTTTTCTTTTTTTCGGGAAAAAGAGGATGACCACTCCTATAATGAATAAGATAAAGGAGATGACTCCACCAAAAATCCAAAATACCATATTATGTCTCCTTTTTTAATGAAATATTGTGTTTATCATATCATTTATTGAACAGGGAGGCAAAAAACTGCAAAACCATCGCTGGCTTTGCAGTTTTGTTAAACTTCCATAATAATCGGTAAAATCATCGGTCTACGTTTAGTCTGCTCAAACAAATAACGATTTAATTTATCACGAATATCTTGTTTTAGTTTCGCCCATTCAAATTCATTTTCTTGTAAGTTGTCTAAAACAATTTTGCTCACCACTTTGGCCGATTCCTCAATCAAATGTTCCGATTCGCGCACATAAATGAAGCCACGCGAAATAATTTCAGGACCCGACACAATTGTTTTCGATTTGCGGTTTAATGTTACAACCACAATGAAAATACCATCTTCTGAAAGCAATTTGCGGTCGCGCAAGACAATGTTACCAACATCGCCAACACCTAAACCGTCAATGAGCGTATTGCCAGCATAAACACGATTGCCCATTGTCATTTTGCCTGCTTTATATTCTACCACATCGCCTTTCCCAGCGACAAAAACGTTCGTTTTCGGAATGCCGACACTATAAGCTAATTTAGCATGACTAATGAGCATCCGATACTCTCCGTGAACGGGAATAAAATACGTCGGTTTCAACAAGTTTAAGACCAATTTTAAATCATCTTGACTCCCGTGACCAGAAATGAATAAATTGCGACTCATTGTCAGAACACGAGCGCCCGCCCGGTAAAGCATATCCATTGTTTTCGCCATCATCGTTTCAAGCGAAGGACTTGGTGTCGTAGTGACATAAACCGTATCGCCCGCTTTAATGTTAAGCTGCGGATGGTTACCTCTTGTCATTTGTTGCAGCGACTGAATGGGCTCGCCTAGATTCCCCGTTTCAATCACCGTAATTTCATGATCTTTGTATTTCTTCATGTCTTTATGAGAAATAATCAAATCATCTTCGACAATAAGTTTATCAAGGCGTCTTGTTATCTCTACTACTCGTTCCAATTCCTTTCCAACAATAACGACTTTACGCTTTGTTGCGGCAGAAGCATCTAAAACTTGCTGCAAGCGAATGACGTTTGAGGCTACGCATGCCACAATGATTCGTCCTTCTGCTGTGCGGAAAGCGTGACGCACTTCTTCCTCAATGTCGCTATCGCTAGAAGTTGTCCCAGGATGTTCCGCTTCAGAACTGTCGGAAAGAAGCGCGAGAACGCCCGACTCTCCAATATCAGCAATGGCACTCAAACTTGTTTCATAGCCATCTTTCGCCGATTGATCAATTTTAAAGTCTCCTGTGTAAACAATCGCGCCTTCACTAGTATCAACAACGATTGCAACGGAATCAGGAATCGTATGTGTTGTCCGGAAGAAACGAATATTTGCTTTTTTAAATTCAATGACACTATCTTCATCAATCACGTGGAAATTTTTAAAGCGCACTTTTTTATACTCTTTTACAGAAGCTTTCGCAAGTTCAATCGTAAGCTCCGTCCCGTAAACTGGCGCTTTTACTTTTTGAAGTAAGTACGGTAAGGCGCCAATCGCATCTTCATGTCCGTGCGATAGTACAATCGCTTTAACACGGTCCTTATTTTCCTCCAAATAGCGGAAATCGGGAATGACCACATCGATGCCGAGCAATTCATCTTCTGGGAACATCAGCCCCGCATCAAGGACGAAAAGTTCATCGTCCACTTCTACCACATACATGTTTTTTCCGCTTTCAGCCACTCCACCAAGAGGAATGATTTTTATCTGTTTCGCTTTTTTAATTGTCAAAGCGGAAACCTCCTTTAGCTTTTTTTCGCTTGTTTATAAATAGATTGCAATTTTTCCGCTTGCACAGCATTCAAATCGACAAGAGGAAGTCTAACAGGGCCAACATCAACCCCTAATTTTCGTAGTAAAAACTTCGTTGGAGCTGGGTTTGGAACGGCAAAAATACCAGTCATGAGCGGAAGCAACTTCCGATGAATCGCGGCCGCCTTTCTCACTTCCCCATTTTCAAACGAATGAATCATTTCTTGCATTTCAGGACCCGCTACATGGCTAAGAACAGATACCACGCCGTGCCCGCCAACAGCTAAAATAGGCAACGTCAAGCTATCATCTCCGCTATAAACGGAGAAATCAGCTGCTGTTTCTTCAATAATTTTGGAAATATTATCTAAGTTCCCGCTGGATTCCTTAACAGAAACGATATTGTCTAATTTCGCGAGTTCAATGATGGTTTCTGGCTCGATATTAACGACAGAACGACCCGGAATATTATAAATCATCACCGGCAACGGCGAATTTTCAGCAACTGCTTTAAAATGCGCATAAAGCCCATCTTGATTTGGCTTATTGTAGTACGGCGCCACAATTAGTGCGGCGTCATAGCCGCCAAGGTCGGCCACTTCTTTTGTGAACCGAATTGTTTCGTCGGTATTATTTGATCCTGTACCTGCAATTAGTTTCGCGCGGCCATCATTTGCTTTCGCCACTTCTGTAAACAATTTGATTTTTTCATCGTGGCTTAAAGTTGGTGACTCGCCCGTTGTTCCTGAAACAACAAGCGCGTCCGTTCCATTTTCAATCAAGTAATTCACTAAAGCATGAATTCGTTTGCGGCAGACTACATTTTTTTCTGGATGAATCGGCGTTACCATCGCCGTAATCACTTTCCCAAAGTTCATTTTTATTCCTCCTAAATAGTAGGGAATTACTCAAAATCAAGACAAAATTCATCATGTAAAGCATTAACTGCTGGAATTAAATCGTCTTCGCTGACTAAAACCCAGATGGTCGTATGGCTATCTGCGGATTGTAAAATTTGAATGCCTTTTTGGGCAAGTGCGCGTACAATTTTCGCTGTGACACCTGGTACTCCTGTGATGCCCGCGCCAACAATTGAAACTTTCGCGCACTCCGTTTTAGACATAACCGAAAAATCTTTTGCTTTTAAAAGTTTTTCAACGGTTTCTTTTTTTTCTTCTGGAACGGTAAACACGATATTCGTGGCCGAAATATTGATAAAATCAAGGCTAATTCCGCCGTCTGCTAAAAGTGCAAAAGCTGATTCCTGCGTTCTTTTGGCATCTGTTTGCACGGAAACTTGTACTAAATCCGTTACGTGAGCAATGCCTGTTACGAGGCGCTCCTTCACATCAAAGTGCCCTGCTTCTCCGCTAGCGACCAGCGTGCCTTCTCCGTCCAAATAAGTGGAGCGAATGCGCATCGGAATTTTTGCTGTCATCGCAATCTCAACAGCTCTCGGGTGAATCACCTTCGCCCCTTGATATGCCATGTTGGACACTTCATTGTAGCTCACCTGCCGTAAGCTTTTCGCGTGTTCGACAATGCGCGGGTCTGCTGTCATCATGCCATCGACGTCCGTAAAGATATCGACATATTCCGCATGAAGCGCAACACCAAGAGCCGCAGCAGACGTATCACTACCGCCGCGACCAAGCGTCGTCACATCATGATGCTCATCAACGCCTTGAAAACCTGCAACTACGACAACATCATTTTTTTCTAAAGCAGCTGTAATTCGTTCGGTGTCCACTTCCAAGATTTTCGCATTCAAATGATTAGGCGTCGTGCGAATACCAGCCTGCCCACCTGAAAACCCTTCTGCCAACACGCCAGATTCCTTCAACATGTTCGTAAAAACTGCACAGGAAATTGTTTCCCCAACAGAAAGCAGCATATCTTGTTCACGTTTTGAAAGCTTCGTCTTTTTAGCGCCAATCAATTCAAGTAGCGTATCAGTCGCATAAGGATCGCCGTAACGCCCAATTGCTGACACAACCACAACGACCTTGTAGCCGTCAGAAACGGCACGTTTAATGTGCTTAAATGCCATTTCGCGTGTTTCCGGACTTTGCACCGACGTCCCGCCAAATTTCTGAACTATCATTTTCATTCCTTGCACCTCTAAATAATTTCTAATTTAACTAGGCTCTCTGCAATTTGAATGGAGTTCCAAGCCGCTCCTTTGAGTAAATTATCCGATACAATCCATAAGTGGAAACCTAGCGGATTATCTAAATCGCGACGAATTCGTCCAACAAAAACTTCCTTTTTCCCAGCCGCATTTGCCGCTTGCGGATAAAGTTGCGTTTCTGGATCATCTTCTAAAACAACGCCTGGAGCCTCTTTCAAACAAGCTTTAATTTTCGCCACGTCTGTTTCTTTTTCAACTTCAATATAAACGGATTCAGAATGTCCAGAAACAACGGGAATTCGCACACACGTTGCGGCTACTTTGATAGAAGCATCTTCCATGATTTTCTTCGTTTCATTGATCATTTTCATCTCTTCGTATGTATAGTCATTTTCGGTGAAAACATCAATTTGCGGTAGCGCGTTAAACGCGATTTGATAATGCTTTTTGTCACCTTTGACGGGCATAATTTCAGGCGTAAAAGGTTTGTCATCTAACACCGCGCGTGATTGTTCGTTCAGTTCTTGAATGGCAGAAACGCCAGAACCAGAAACCGCTTGATATGTGGATACAATAATCCGATTTAAGCCCCATTCTTTGCGAATAGGTTCAAGTGCCGCCACCATTTGAATGGTCGAACAATTTGGGTTGGCAATAATACCTTGATGTTTTTTTAGCGCTCTTTCGTTCACTTCTGGGACAACGAGTGGAACATTTTCATCCATGCGATATGCACTTGTATTGTCAATCACAATAGCGCCACGCTTCACGGCTTCCTCGGCAAACTTTTTCGAAACCGAGCCACCTGCGCTAAATAAAGCTATATCAACACCATTAAAAGACTCAGGTGTAGCTTCTTGCACGATAACTTCTTTTCCTTTAAAAGTAAGTTTTTGTCCTGCAGAACGTGCGGAAGATAAGAAAGAAATTTGCTTAATCTTAAACGTCGCCGCCTCTTCTAATAACTGAATCATTTGTGTTCCTACTGCGCCAGTCGCACCGACAACGGCAACATGATAGCTTTTTGTCATTCATTATTCCTCCTTCATTTTTGCTTTCATCAAAGTGATCGTTCACTTTAAACTCTATTTATCATATCATAAAACGCACTATTTCGCAGTTCTTTTCCACTTTTTTTGAAAAAAAGACCTCGCCTGATTTTCAGACAAGGCCTTACCTATTATTTTTCCGTTTGTTTCGATTGTGCCGCTCGTGCTGCTTGCAGATTATTAATAGGTTGGTCAACATTTGAAGTTTCTTTTTTCTGTTCCGAACGTTTCTTCTTCAGTTCGAAATATTTATCTAAGACTTCCTTTGAAATACTCATATTGATTTTGCTGTCACTATATCCATCGCGATATTCCCACGGGACAACAACGGCAATAGCAATTTCTGGTTTTTTGGCAGGTGCATAGCCAACAAAAGTCGTATTCCAAACTTCGGCCATTTTTGAAGCTGTTTTAGGTCCATCATAGAAACCTTGGGCCGTACCAGTTTTTCCTGCTACATCATAGTCCGCAGAACCGAAAACAGTACGCGCTGTACCATTTGGTCCGTGTGTTACTTGGTAAAAACCATTTTGTACTGTTTTAATATCCGCCTCCGTAACACCTAAACGGTTTAACACTTTTGGTTCGTTGCTAGATGCAACCGTTCCAACGGTGTCGCCTGAAGTACTTGGATTGCGGATTTCCTTCACCATAGATGGCTGAATACGTGAACCGCCGTTTGCAATCGTTGACGCATATTGCGCAAGTTGAAGCGGCGTATAAGAATCATACTGTCCAATTGCAAAGTCAAGAATTTTACCGATTGTATCATCTTGACCTTTATACCCAACTTGTTCGCCCGGCAAATCAATACCTGTTCGGACGCCTAAGCCAAATTGATTGTAATAATAACGCATTTCATCGAAAGTTGAAAGCGGCGCACGAAGCGGACCGTTTGGCACGTATTTCGCGCCCCCCATTTTCATGGAAACTTGATACATGTAGGAGTTTGACGAAATTTCAAGTGCGCCAACTGGGTTAAGCGCAAGCGAGCGCTCCCCGTTTCTATTAAACCAAGAACTTTTTGGTTTTGTACCTTTGAAAACAATTGGCTGATCGACAAAAACTGTATCTTTTGTGATGGCGTCGCTCATAATCCCACTTAAAACCGTGGCACCTTTTACAGCTGACCCCATATTATAGGCGGTTGTAAACGTTCCAAGGGAATAATCTTCAAATTCGCCTTTGTCGTTTATTTTTTGTCCAGCTAAACTTAAAACTTCACCACTGTATGGATCCATCGCGACGACAAATGCGCGATCAAGCAAATCAGATCCACCAGAAGACTTACCTTTTTTAATATTATTTCGCAAAATTTCTTCTACAGCATTTTGGAATTCAACGTCTACGGATAAAACGAGGTCTTTTCCTTTTGAGCCCTCATTTTTTTGTACCGTTTCGATAATATTTCCTTGACTGTCAAGTACGCTTTCTGATTGCGATTTTTGTCCAGCGAGAACGTTTTGGTATTCTGCTTCTAGATAGCTTTTTCCGACACGATCATTTCGGCTATAGCCTTGCGATAAGTAATATTCTGCTTTTTCTTTTGGAAGCCCTTCTTTTGCTGATGAAACCGATCCTAAAATTGAGCGGAGTGTTTCATCATACGTATAAAAGCGATTCCAGTCTGTGGTTGTATCAACGCCTGGCAAGCTTTCTAAATTTTCACTAACTCTAGCGATTTCTTGATCTGTGACATCTTTGCTTTTCACAACCGCTTCGGTCATTGCATAACCGCTTGTCATTTTTTTATAAATCGTAGCGATACGTTTATCATCCGCTGTTAAGCTCGCTAAATCTTTATCTGTTACTTTTTCAACTTGGATTTTATAAGATTTAGAAGCATCAAGTGCTTGTTCTTTGGCTGTTAATCGGCTAAGCGATTCTTGTTCATTTGTTAAAATCCAATAATCTTGCAAATCGCGTTCTGTTAATTTTTCAGGTTCAACTTTAATCATCTTATCGAGCTTTTGCGCAACTTGCAAAGTTTCAGATGGTTTTGTTTGTTGACTTCTTGTATACGTAATCGATTTTACTGCTGTATTTCCAACTAAAAGATTATAATTGCGGTCATAAATAACACCACGTGGTACATTTTTTGAGACTGTAACATTTTCAGTTTCTTCTAGTTGTCTTTTATACGTATCCCCTTGAACAATTTGGACAATGCCAAGGCGTAGAATGAGTACAGAAAACAAAATAAAGATGACGAAGAAAAGAATATTGAGTCGGAGTGGTATGACGGCACGCTTTTTTTTCTTTGATTTATCTTTCTTTTTTCTAAAATTCAGTTTCACCTATCACAAACCCTCTCTTAAAAGATAATGCCTCTTTACATTGTAGCCGAAAACTAACAAACTTTCCACCTTCTGCAAGTTAGAATTTAATTAAAAATAGTATAAGAAAAAATAAAGAACCGTGATTGGTCACTAACCAATCACGGTTTAAAAGTTTAGATATTAAACTTATTTAGCAGCTGCAAAGCGTTTTGCAACTTCATCCCAATTTACTACGTTCCAGAAAGTATCGATGTATTCTGGGCGGCGATTTTGGAATTTAAGGTAGTAAGCGTGTTCCCAAACATCTAAGCCAAGAACTGGTGTGTAGCCATCGCTTAATGGGGAATCTTGGTTTGGTAGGCTGATAATTTCAAGCTCACCATTTTTAACAACGAGCCAAGCCCAGCCAGAGCCAAAGCGAGTAGTTGCGGCATCAGCAAATTTTGCTTTGAAATCAGCAAAGTTTCCAAATTTAGCATCGATAGCTGCTTTTAATTCGCCAGCAGGTTCGCCGCCGCCACTTGGGCTTAAAATGGACCAGAATAATGTATGGTTTGCATGACCGCCGCCATTATTACGGACAGCCGTGCGGATATTTTCAGGTACAGTATCTAATTTAGCAACTAATTCTTCTACAGGAAGGCTCGCTAAATCGTCGTGACCTTTTAAAGCGTCGTTTAATTTTGTAACATACGTATTATGATGCTTTGAGTAATGGATTTCCATTGTTTCCTTGTCAAAGTTAGGTTCTAACGCATCGTAAGTATATGGTAGTTTTGGTAATTCATAAGTCATTTAAAATTCCTCCTTGAAAATAATTTTGATTGTGCGTAAACAAATCAGACTATGCCAATAGACTTAGCTTTCTTCCAAAAAACAGCTTCACCCGTACCATTTTATCCTCTCGCTTACATCTTTTAGACTAGCACTTTCCGAAATCACATGCAATTTTTCTGCTTGAATTGATTTTCAGTTCAAATAAAGCTATGATGAAATAGCGAAAGAAGTTGAGAATATGTACACACAGTTCTCTCTTCCCTTTTCGAAAAATTTAAAACAAGCTGTGAGGTGCTTACGAAAAAAATGAATATTTTTAAACGTTTTTGGAAAAGCCTTTTTTCTCCTGCAGATATTGCTTCCTTCCGAAAAGATAAAGTAGGTTCAAGTATTTTCTACATCATCGTTTTAACTTTCGTCATGTTTCTCCCGCTCGCCTATTTCACAACAACGACTATAAACAATGGGCTCAAAGTTGGCGAAAGCACGTTAAAAAATGAAATTCCTGATTTTACAATTGAAGGTGGTAAACTTGTTACGAAAGATCCTTCCAAAGACGACCTGCCGATTTCAATTGATGAAGGGAACTTGCATGTTTATTTTGATGCGAGTGGAACACTAGATGAAGATGCTGTCGATAATAAAATCGGCTCTTATGACGGAGCATTTGCTTTCTTGTCTAAAGAAATTTATGTGACGGCTGCTGGCACTTCACAATCTGTCAGCTATGACACACTTGGGATTAAAGATAAAGATGATGTTTTAAGTCTGTATGCGTCAATCACTGATATGTCCAAAGTTTTCATCCCGATTATTTTATTGATTATCTTTTTATTTGCACTTGGATCAACATTTTTCCGAGTTGGTCTTTACGGATTGTTTGGATACATTTTAACTGGCTTTGGCCGAAACGGCATTTCTTACAAGGAAAACTGGATGATGGCGACTTATGCAATTACGCTTTCTGCAACGTTTACGATGATTATGGAATGGCTTCAAATAGCGGTTCCTTATGGTATGGAAATCAATTTGGTTGTTACGTTAATTGTTCTCTTTCTCGCGATTAGATCGCTGCCCCAAAAAACGAAAGAGCAGGAATAAAACGCAGCAAGTCGCATTTTTCTTATCAAATTCTCATACTAGAAATCGTGCTTTAACCCTAAAAAAATGGTATGATACTAGGTGAAAAACACTATAAAGGAGCGAATTGTCCTTGAACGAGAGAATATTACGTACGGAAACACGCCCTGTAAAAGTTGGAAATCTGACCATTGGCGGTAGTAATGAATTATTTATCCAAAGTATGGCGACGACAAAAACACATGATGTTGAGGCAACGGTTGCTGAAATTTTAAGATTGGAAGAGGCGGGCTGCCAAATTGTTCGAGTTGCTTGTCCTGATGAGCGAGCTGCTGATGCGCTTAGCGAGATAAAGAAACGCATCCATATTCCTCTTGTTGCTGACATTCATTTTGATTACCGTTTGGCGCTTAAAGCGATTGAAGCGGGTGTGGATAAAATCCGCATTAATCCTGGTAACATTGGTCGCCGTGAACGCGTTGAAAAAGTCGTGAATGCGGCGAAAGCGAAAGGCATTCCAATTCGTATTGGTGTCAATGCTGGTAGCCTTGAAAAGAAAATTATTCAAAAATATGGCTATCCAACTGCTGACGGTATGGTTGAAAGTGCCTTGCACCACATAAAAATACTTGAAGATTTAGATTTTCACGACATTATCGTTTCTTTAAAAGCCTCCGATGTAAACTTAGCCATTGAGGCCTATGATAAGGCGAGTCGCGCATTTAATTATCCACTCCACCTTGGAATCACTGAATCTGGGACACAATTTGCTGGAGGCATTAAAAGTGCTGCTGGTCTTGGCGCCATTTTGAGCCGCGGAATTGGTAATACTCTCCGCGTTTCGCTTAGTGCCGATCCAGTTGAAGAAGTGAAAGTCGCGCGTGAATTATTAAAATCATTCGGCCTTTCTTCCAATGCTGCAACGTTAATCTCTTGCCCAACTTGCGGCCGAATTGAAATCGATTTAATCAGCATCGCGAATGAAGTTGAAGAATATATTTCTACAATTAAAGCGCCCATTAAAGTGGCTGTGCTTGGCTGTGCCGTAAATGGGCCTGGCGAAGCGCGTGAAGCGGACATTGGTATCGCGGGAGCTAAAGGTGAAGGCCTCCTCTTCCGCCACGGTAAAATTGTGCGCAAAGTGCCTGAGGATATCATGGTCGATGAACTTAAAAAAGAAATTGACATTTTGGCTGAAGAATATTTCGCTAAAAAGGCAGCTGAAGAAGCTGCGGCAAAGTAACACTCATAAATGCAGGTGCGATTAAAAATTGCACCTGCATTTATTTTATTCCTAAACATCTTAAATTATGCTATGATGAGTTATAAAAAAGGAGATTTAAATGAACAAAGAATTAACTTTTCTAGATGGCGTAAAAGCTTGCTTACCAACTGTTTTAGGATATGTTGGTATCGGGATTGCTGCAGGCGTTGTTGGAAAAGCCTCCCACTTAAGCTTCCTTGAGATTACACTTCTTTCTGCACTTGTTTATGCGGGAGCAGCTCAGTTTATCATTTGCGGGTTATTATTACTTCAAAGTCCTATTTCAGCCATTGTCACAACCACTTTTCTTATTAATTCGCGGCATTTCCTGATGAGCATGGCAACAGCCCCAAGTTTTAAAAAAGCCTCGATTTTACATAATATCGGGATTGGTGCTCTTCTAACAGATGAATCCTTTGCCGTCGCTATGAACCAAATTGGGAATAAAAAAAACATCAACGTCATGTGGATGCACGGATTAAACGTAACAGCTTACGCCACTTGGATTTTAGCTTGTTTATTCGGCGCTATTATTGGGAGTTGGTTACCTAATCCTGAAATGTTTGGTCTTGATTTTGCTTTAACCGCCATGTTTATTGGCCTACTATATTTACAGCTTATCAGTGATAAAAGTAAGAAAATCAAAACGTCGCTACTTGTCATGGCAACGGTTATGCTACTTGTTTTCTTGTTCATGCGCTTTATGACACCTGAGCTCGCCGTTCTTAGCGCGACACTATTAGGCTGTTTGATTGGAGTGATTTTAGACAAATGGCCATCAGCACATACACCTTCCTCGCGATAATCGGTTGCGCCATCGTCACGTTTATCCCGCGCGTATTGCCTTTTCTTTTTGTTAGAAAAATGAAACTACCAGATTTGCTTATGAGTTACCTCTCCTATGTCCCGTTATGCATTTTGACAGCCTTATTTATACAAAGCTTGCTCACGGAACATGATGGTAACTTTCCGTCTATCGATCTTTTACCATTTTTGGCTGCTCTACCAACTATTCTGACTGCTATTTTAACTAAAAACTTACTTTGGGTCGTTGTGATTGGCATCATTTCAATGGCCGCACTTCGATTTTTCTTCTAGGAGGTATTTGATGAACCAACTTAATTACTGTATGCTTGATTTTGAAACCGCGAATGGAAGCCGAACAAGTCCTTGCTCGATTGGCATTGTAAAAGTCGAAAATGGCCAAATTCGCGATACATTTTATTCCCTAATCAATCCCGAAGAACCATTTTACAAGCGGAATATTGAAATCCACGGCATCTACCCTGACGATGTGCTGGGCGCTCCAACCTTTCAAGAAATCTATCCTTTCATTAGCGAATTTATCGGCACAACACCGGTCACTGCGCATTTCGCGAGTTTTGATATTAGCGTCTTCCGCAAATCAGCAGAGAAATACCAATTGATTTTACCTGAAAATGACTATTTCTGCTCCTGCATTTTGTCACAGCAAATCTTGCCGTTAAAAAGCCACCGTTTAAACCAGGTCGCGGACTACTTCGGCATTTACTTTAACCACCACAACGCACTTGACGATTCAAAAGCCGCCGCAGAAATTGTCTTAAAGCTCGCAGAAATCAAAGAAGTTTCCACCGTCCCAGCACTCATCAACTCAATTGGTTACCGCTTCGGACAAATTAACGGTGCCAATTTCGCCAAAGTATAAAGTAAAACGAATAAGCATAAATCCCGCAAAATACCATCTTTTAAAATGGAGTTTTGCGGGATTTATCTTTTATTCAGTAGCCGTACTCGAATCGGTGTAATCAGAAAAAGCATCTTTCAAATCGCTATCTTTGATTTTAATATTGGCTGCTTTATATTCCTTTTTAAGCGCTTTTGTCATGTTTTCGGATGTCATTTGCGACTCTATGTAAGCAGCCTTCACCTTACTTTTGTCTTCTTTAAAAGATTTTTTCTCCGTTTTCTCTTCCAACTGGATAATATGGTAGCCGTAAGAAGATTTTACTGGTTCGCTAACATCGCCTTTATTTTCAAGCGCATACGCCGCTTTTTCGAAGGCTTCATCCATTTCGCCTGGACCAAACGGATCAAGCAAACCACCATTTTCAGCAGTGGATGTGTCTGTTGAATATTCTTTGGCTAAATCTGCAAATTTTTCACCATTATCAAGTTTTTCCTTCACTTCTTTCGCAGTGGCCTCATCATCAACAAGGATATGGCTAACCGTAATATCGGGTTCCCAAGTCTTATAATATTCCTTCAACTTTTTATCCGTCACCTTTATGTTTGCTTCCGTTGCTTTTTGAACGAGTAAGTTATATTTTATATTATCTTTAAAACTTTCCTCCGTTAAATTATTGGATGCAAGTGTTGATTCAAAACTATCCCCATATTGCTCCGCATATTTTTTATATTCTGCACTCACTTCCTTGTCGGATACAGAATATTTCTTTTCGAGGATTTTTTCAAAAGTGAGCTGCTGAACGGCATCACTTCCGTAACTCGTTTTAAGCGCCTCATATAATTCGCTTTCTGTAACATTTCCTGCGTCCGTTTTAACAACGGCACTGCTTGAACACCCTCCTAAAATGAGTGTTGTTGTTGCGGCTAGTACAATTAAAGTTTGTTTGAGTTTCATGTACGACTTCCTTTCTTTCACTATCTTCAATTAGTATAAACGATAGTTTTGAAAGGTTTGCGTCATAATTATGAATGAAATATGAACAAAAAAAACAGAAATGAGGGTCTCATTTCTGTTTTCTAGTTAACTGGCTGCTTTTTTTAAGCAATCAGGGCATTTTCCATAAACTTCGAATTTATGGCCTTCAATTTCGTATCCGGGAAGTGCTTCGGTTAGGAAATCCATCGGGCACATCATAATTTCTTTTGTTTTTCCGCAACCTAGACAGATGAAATGATGATGGTGATGTTCGTGTGAGCATGCTAGGCGGAAGTTTTTTTCACCCGAAAGTTCTGTTTCTTCAAAAATTCCGAGGTCAACAAACAGCGATAAATTCCTGTAAATGGTGTCAAAACTAATGCCGGGAAAATCGTCTTTCATGTTTTCAAGAACGTCTTTTGCGGTTAAATAGCAATTTTTACGTGCAAATAATTCAATTAGAAATTGGCGTTTATCGGTATGTTTATACCCGGAATCTTTCATTTTTAGGAGTGCTTCACTCGCTGATAATGCCATTTTTTTCACCTCTTTTCGCAAGAATAAAGCGCATGCGGATTTTTTGATAAACCATTGTTAAAATTAAAATGATGACAGATAATAAAACGATGGCTCCACCTGGCGCTAAGTCTAAGTAATAGGCGCTAACAAGACCAACAATAACGGAAATTTCCCCAAAAATAATCGCGAAAATAATCGTCTGCTTAAAGCCTTTGGCGATACGGATTGCCGCTGCAACAGGCAAGGTCATCAGTGACGATACGAGCAAGATGCCAACGATGCGCATGGAGCTCGCGATGACGAGTGCAACAAGTACCATAAAGATAATATCGAAGGCTTTAGCACGAATTCCTGAAACGCGTGCATATTCTTCGTCAAACGAAAGTAAAAATAATTCCTTGTACAAAAGCAAAATCACGATAAAAACAAATGCAGCGATGCCGACAATGGTGTACATATCGCTTCTACTTACTGCGCTGACGCTCCCAAATAAATAGCTAAACAAATCTGTGTTAAAACCGTTTGCGAGCGAAATGAAAATGACGGAAAATCCCATGCCGGCGGACATTATAATTGGAATGGCGAGCTCTTCAAAGTGTTTATAGACGGAGCGCAGTTTTTCCATCAAGAGCGAACCAACTGTCGCAAAGCCAAATCCTAAATAAAGTGGATTTAAGCTGACGAGCGGTACATACGTTTTACTTAAAAACAAACTTACGGCGATGCCGGCTAATGTTACGTGACTAAGCGCATCTGCCATAAGAGACAGCTTGCGGACGACAATAAAACTACCTAGAAGCGGTGCCACAATGCCGATGACAAGGCCGACAATAAAGGTATTGCGAATAAAATCATATTGAAACAGTGTGGCAATCACAATGCGTTCCCTCTCTTTCTAGCCCTTCTGTGGCCGCTTCGATTTCACGTTCTTCTAAATAAAGATGATAATCGCGCGTACTCCCATCGAACAAAATTCGCTTGTTGATGCTGATGACATGGTCGACATAGTTGTTAATCGCAAGCATGTCGTGCGTTACAAGTATTAGCGTCATTTCTTTTGTCTGATTGAGTTTCCCTAACAACTCATAAAACGCTTTAACATTTTCTACATCGACGCCGACAGTTGGCTCGTCCAGAATGAGCATTTCAGGCTTGCTGACAAGTGACCTCGCGATAAAGACGCGCTGCTGCTGTCCACCTGATAGTTCGCCAATGTTGCGGTTTAAAAAGTCCGTCATTGAAACGGTTTTAAGCGCCTCGAAAATGGCTTCGTTGTCCGCTTTACCTAACATTTTAAACAGCCCTTTTTTCTTGGTTAAACCACTCGCCACAACTTCCTTCACGGTAGCCGGGAACGCTGAATTGAACGCGTTTGATTTTTGGGAAACAAAACCGATTTTTTCGAAATGGCGAAAATTTTGCTGTTTCTCGCCAAACAAAGAAATACTTCCCTTTTGATTTTTTAAAAGCCCTAAAATTAATTTTAAAAGCGTTGACTTGCCAGAGCCATTCGGCCCAATGATACCTGTAAAACTTCCTTTTTTAACAGAAAAATGTATGTTTTCAAGAACTTCCTCATGATCATAATGAAAGGATAGCCCTGCTATTTCCAAGATTTCTTTCATTTTCAAAACTCCTTTTTGAGCTTTTCAAGCACTTTCCTAGTATAGCGGATTTATGTTAAAATGTAAATCGTAATGAATCTGATTAAGAAAAAAGATTACTTTCTTGTACTTTAGGGAAATAAGTTGTCAGGGGGTGCGACAGATGAATTTAATCTGGATGTACATAACGTATTTTGTAATGGTGGCAGTTAATGCTTTTGCCAATATTTTACCTTTAAACGGGGTAACGACTGGCGAAGTGAGCAATCGGTATCAAACCTTGTTTACACCTGCCGGTTATGTGTTTTCAATTTGGGGTCTTATTTACTTACTCTTATTTGTTTGGCTTGTAGGCGTGACTGTGAAACGTGAGCACGTGACAAGTCAACTGGCGTTTGTCTTTACTTCGAGTAGCCTTTTAAATGCACTTTGGATTTTTATGTGGCATTTCAATTTGATTTTTTTATCCATCGTTGTGATGCTGCTCTTGCTTCTCTCGCTACTATTATTTTATGCGTATCAAAAGCAAATTTCAAAGCGACGTTTGTGGCGTGTGCCAATTTCAGTATATCTTGGCTGGATTTTCGTGGCAACAATTGCTAACATTTGTTATTACTTCAATGTCTTGGGCTTAGTGAGCTTTCAATCTGGCGCAACAATTATTTTACTTCTTTTAGCAAGCTTCTTCGTTCTCGTATTTCGTTACAAGCAAAATGATTTTATTGTGCCGCTCGTTTTTGTTTGGGCATTCATCGGTATTTTCATTCGCGATTACGCATTGGCACCGTTTGTTGCCTATACAGCGCTCATTATGGCGATTATGATTTTCATGTTGAATTGGTTCCGTTTAAAGCAATATAAATAAAAAAGTGCCAAGCGCGTAATTTCGCTTGGCACTTTTTTATTATTTAGAGAAAATCTCTGTCAACACTGGAACAACTTGTTTTTTACGTGATACAACGCCAGCAAGTGGTGCTTTGCCGTTTACAATTTTCACGTTATACGCTTCTTCTACAGCATTTGTTTCTGTACCAATCGCTACACCAACAGAATCATTTGTTAAAATGTTGGTAATGATGAATAAATATAAGCCTAAGCCTTTGTCTGCAATGGCTTTTTGGATAACAGGTTCCACTTCGCTCATGCGTGATAACACATCTTCTTCATCTACGACATTAATTTGTGCGATTTCAATTTTATGACCGTTCATATCGAATTCTTTCGCATCAAGTAATAGTTCAGCGACGGATTTTTTGCTTACATCGGCGCCCGCACGGAGCATTTCCATGCCGTAAGCTTGTAGATCAATGCCCGCAATGTCTGCTAGCTTTTCTGCCGCAGCTTGATCTTCTGCCGTTGATGTTGGGGATTTAAATAGCAATGTATCCGAAATAATTGCGGAAGCCATCAGTTTGGCAACGGTTTTTGGAACTTCAATATTTTTTTCTACAAAAAGTTTTAATAGGATTGTCGCCGTGCATCCAACTGGCTCTGCGCGGTAATAAAGCGGATCTGCTGTTTCAAAGTTGGCAATACGATGGTGGTCAATGACCGTATGTACCGTCACGTTTTTAATATCGTCTGCACTTTGTTGCGCTTCATTATGGTCGACAAGGCACACTGTAGTTACTTCATTTGCAACCGTTTGGACTAAACGCGGGGCTTCGATGCCTGCACTTTTTAAAACAAATTCCGTTTCAGAATTTAATTCACCGAGGCGAACTGCTTCCACTTCAAAACCTTCTGCCTTTTTTAGTTCGCTGAAGGCTATCGCCGAACAAATTGTGTCGGTATCCGGGTTTTTATGCCCAAAAACTAACATTTTTTCCATATTTATCTCTCCTTATTCATCAGCCATAATTTTTTCGATTAAATCGGGATCAAACTTTTGCTTGCGCAGCATCTCAATTTCAAATCGATATGGTGGTTTTTTATTATTTTTATCTTCACCCACATAAGGTGTTTCGAGAATTTTCGGAACGGACATTAAATTCGGGTGATGCACGATGTAATTTAATGCATCAAAACCAATATGACCAAATCCAATATTCGCGTGACGATCTTTATGTGCCCCACAAACATTTTTACTATCATTAATGTGAAGTACTTTTAAACGGTCGATGCCGATAATTTTATCAAACTCATTTAAAACACCATCAAAGTCATTCACAATATCATAACCAGCATCGTGCGTATGGCACGTATCAAATGTTACTGACAAAAGCTCATTATGTGTCACCCCGTCAATAATTTGGGCAATTTCTTCAAAAGAACGTCCAATTTCCGTTCCTTTTCCAGCCATCGTTTCAAGTGCAATTTGCACATCAACACTTGGATCAAGCGCTTCGTTTAAGCCTTTGATGATTTGCTTAATCCCAACTTCAGCGCCTTCCCCAACATGCGCGCCCGGATGTAGCACAATTTGCTTCGCCGAAAGTGCTGCGGTGCGTTCGATTTCCTGACGTAAGAAACTTACGCCAAGTTCGAATGTTTCTGGCTTAACTGCATTACCAATATTAATAATGTACGGCGCATGCACGACAATATCTTGCATCTCATTGTCAGCCATATGCTCAAGTCCTGCTTCAATATTTAATTCCTCAATCGGTTTGCGCCGCGTGTTTTGCGGAGCACCCGTATAAATCATAAACGTATTGGCACCGTAAGAAGCCGCTTCCTCGCTTGCACCTAGCAACATTTTTTTGCCGCTCATCGAAACGTGCGAACCAATTCTTAAATTGCTCATTTTTTCCCTCGATTCTTTTTACGATTTTCACGGCGTTTAATTTCCGCCATTTTGTAGTTGATTTTCTTTTTATAACCAGGTTTTCGCTTCTGTTTCGCTTTTTTACGCATGCCGATTTCACGCGGATCAGCTGCCTCACGCTTTGCCTCACGTTTCGCGCGTTTATTGCGGTCTTGAACCTCAACAAATTCGCCCTTTTTAAGCTCTACATGTTTAAAGCTAATTCCCAGTTTCTCCAATTGATTTAAACGATCCTCATCGGCTGGTTCAAAAATGGTAAGGGCAATACCAGAGTGCCCCGCCCGGCCCGTCCGACCTGTACGGTGAATATAAAAATCATTATCGTCTGGAAGTTCATAATTAATAACGTGGCTAATGCCTTGAATATCAATCCCTCTTGCCGCAAGATCTGTCGCAACAATGTATTGATAATCCATATTTTCAATGGCCTTCATCGTCCGTTTACGTTCGCGCGGATTCACATCGCCATGAATTTTAGCCACTTTTAAACCGCGACTAACAAGCCCCGCATGAACTTCATCTGCCGTTTGCTTTGTATTCGTAAATACAATGGCTAAAAATGGCTGGAAAGTCACCAAGCAATCTTTTAATAAGTCGAGTTTATTTTTACTTTTGGCCGCAATTAATTCATACGTCACTGATTTTGATGCCACTACATTTGGCGTAATGTGCTCATAACGCGGATTTTCCATATACTTTTTCAAAAATGGTTTTAATTTTTGCGGAATAGTCGCCGAAAATACAAGCATTTGAAGTTCAGGCGGCATTTTCCCAGCAATTTGGTCCACATCATTTAAAAAGCCCATGTCAAGCGTCATGTCAGCTTCATCGATGACGAGCACATTTGCCGTGTAAACTTGTAGCGCGTTTTCCCGAATCATATCATTAATACGGCCAGGTGTCCCCACAATAATTTGCGGCTGTTTCTTAAGCTTTTCTATCGCGCGTTTTTTATCCGTACCTCCGATAATTAATTGCGCGCTAATGTCGTTCTCGCTGTATTTCGTAATTTTTTTTACTTCGTTATAAATTTGTGTAGCTAGTTCGCGACTTGGCGCCGTGATAACAGCTTGCAAAACATCTTTATGCGGATTAATTTTTTCAATAATCGGCAGTAAAAAAGTATGCGTTTTTCCCGTTCCAGTTTGCGACTGCCCGATAATGCTTTCTCCGCGCATGACGCCCGGTATTAACTTTTGTTGCACCTCTGTTGGTTCATAAAAACCTAATTTTTCAATCGCAACATTGATAAAAGGCTGAAAACCAAATTGTTCAAACCTTGTCTTTTTCATAGTCATCATTTCACTCCGTTTCAGTTCCTTGTGCCATTATACCATCTACAGCGCATGACTGCGACAAAAAAATATAGAAAAACGCGTTCTAGCAAAAAAAAAGATTCTTCGTTATAATAGATGTAGAATTTGCTTTTTTAGTTTAGGAGGATTCAATGGAAATTATCAAAATTAGCCCACGCGGTTATTGTTACGGTGTTGTCGATGCAATGGTCATTGCTAAAAACGCTTCGCTTGATCCAAATTTGCCACGTCCTATTCATATTTTAGGTATGATTGTTCATAATAAACATGTCACCGATGCATTTGAAGAAATTGGAATCTACACGGTTGACGGAGAAAATCGGGAAGCTATTCTCGAAAAAATTGATACAGGAACTGTTATTTTCACGGCACACGGTACTTCCCCTCGCGTAAAAAAAATCGCACAAGAAAAGGGACTTGTAACGATTGATGCCACTTGTCCTGACGTTATGCGCACATATGACCTCATTTTAGAGAAAAAAAGAGAAGGCTATCACGTTATTTATATCGGTAAAAAAGGCCACCCAGAGCCAGAAGGCGCCTACGGGACTGCCCCTGACATCGTTCACCTTGTTGAAACAGCGGCCGATATTGATGCTTTAAACCTTTCTTCTGAAAAAATATTCGTAACGAATCAGACGACAATGAGCCAGTGGGACGTCCTCGATTTGATGGACTACATTCAAACCTTGTACCCACAAGCAGAAAATCATAAAGAAATTTGTATGGCGACACAAACACGCCAAGAAGCCGTTGCAGAACAAGCTGTCGGCGCTGACGTCACAATTGTTGTAGGCGACCCGCGGAGCAATAACACGAATCGTCTCGCCCAAGTTTCGATTGAAAAAGCTTTAGTCCCCGCATATCGAGTGGCCGATGTGAGCGAAATTAATTTAGATTGGCTTAAAGATGCTAAAAAAGTGGCGATAACTGCTGGTGCTAGCACGCCAACACATATTATCCGAGAAGTGCTCGTCTTTTTAGACCAGTACGAACCAGATGACCCCACAACTTGGGAACGCCACCACCAAATAAGCGCCGAAGCCATTCTACCGCGTGCCAAAAAGAAAAACATGGAAGAAAAACGCCGCGCCCGATTAGAACATTTAAAAAACGGCGGTCGATAAAAAATAAGCATAAACCCAGTAAAAACCATTTCTGAAATGGAATCACTACTGGATTTATGCTTTTTGTTTTGTTTTAATATATGCTCTAATTGTGCTTTAACTTTTTATTTGGCTAAACATACAGTTCATAGGACATAGATTAAAACTCCATTCAAGATGATGTAGCCTATTCAGGTCTAACAACATTTACATTTCACAATACATAGATTAAGACCACATGGGCAATCTATTTATCTTTAGCCCAGCCACATTTACATTTCACAATACATAGATTAAAACTACAGTGCGGAGCGCTATTTAAGCTATATTTACGAATTTACATTTCACAATACATAGATTAAAACACAGGTGCATCGAAACGACGGCCAATCGCTCAGGCGATTTACATTTCACAATACATAGATTAAAACAGGTACCCTCGTGACTCTTACTCCCATCATAGCTCAAAAGTGATTTTCTGTCGACCCCCGGATTTTTGGAGAAAAATGGAGTAGAAAAAGAAAGTCATTGTCTCTCTTTCCGCCATCTTCCCTTCTCCCGCAATGAATTCCGGATTTCTGTCGATGTCCCAGCATTTTCACATTACTAGACATCGACAGATTGAATTAAAAATTTACTCTAATGACATTGAAAGAGCGTTGCTTTCCCACTGCCTGAGTTGCCGCTTTAAAAAATTAATTTCGTTTTCATAAGAACGTGAACGGATCAGTATCGACTTCTGAAATGATAAAATCAGCCTCATACTTTAGATTTTCCGCCCTTTTTTCAAATTCCGTTTTTAAATAACGTTTCATCACTTTTTCAATATTATGCCCCGCATCAATCGTAGGTAAATCAATCGCAAGTAAGTCGTGCCCTGTATGATAATAAATATCTCCTGTCACGAAAACATCGGCGCCGCTTCGCTTGACGTCATGAATAAACTTATTTCCGTCACCGCCAATTACAGCCACTTTTTTAACAAGCTTACTAGGATCACCTATGAAACGAACATGGTCAATCGCAAGTGCACCTTTTAAATCTTCGATGAAAGCTTCGATGCTTTTTTCTTTTTTTAGCGTACCAATTCGGCCGAGTCCTTTTGTTTCCTGCAAGTTTTGCAGGTGAACTAAATCAATCGCTGGCTCCTCGTAGGGGTGAGAAGTGCGTACTGCTTTTACGACCTTGTCAGCTGCGCTAGAAGGGACTACGGCTTCTAGTTTGACCTCAGAGACGGCTGTTAACTCCCCTTTTTCACCAATCGTAGGGTTCGCTTTTTCACTTGGTTTAAACTCTCCCGTTCCGAGTGTGCGGAAGCTGCATTCCTCGTATTCTGCACCAATCTTGCCGGCCCCGTTATGCATGAGCGCTAACCGCACATGTTCAGCGCTGTCTTCGGGCACATAAACGGCAATCTTCATATAGTTTTCGCTGTGTGTAGGCACAATGATTTCCGTATTTTCGAGTGCTAAAAGTTCCGCCAAAATATCGTTAACCCCACCGTCCGCGATATCCAAATTGGTGTGCGCCGCATATACGATAATGTCATGCTTAATCAGCTTTCGAATCATGCGCCCCTCAGCAGTTGCCATATCAATTTTTTTGAGCGGTCGGAATAAAAACGGGTGATGTGCGATAATCATATCCACATTTTTGCTGACCGCTTCCTCCACAACGCTCTCTAAAACGTCTAAAGTAAACATGACCTTGCGTACTTTTTTGGATAAATCACCTAATTGAAGTCCGATGGGATCATTATCCATAGCAAGCTTTTTAGGTGCAATTTCTTCCAGCATGGCGACATATTCATAGCCATTTGCTACTTTCATTTGAGCACTTCCTCCACTAATTGTATTTTTTTGGTAAGTTCTTTCATTTTATCCGCATTTTGTTCACTTTCCTGCCCATTTTGAAGCCCTGCAACAATCCGTTGCCAATTCGCTAGCTCGTGTTGCCATTTTGCGACAAAAACATCATTTTTTTCCGTTAAGAGAAATGGACCAAGCAGACGCTCCTTATCCGTATAGCGCGCTGCCCTTTCTGTTTTCTCTAAAACAAGAATTTCATACGTTTTATTATCTTCGCGTAAAATCGCTTCCGAAATAAGCTTAAAGTAATTGTTTTCCGCCCACTCGCGAATTTGCCAAGCGCCAATGTTAGGCTGCAAAATGAGTCGCCTAACGGAGGTCAATTTTTGTGGTTCCGCTTCTAAAATCGTCCGAATTAATGTGCCACCCATGCCAGCAATGACGACCGTATCAATGGCATCCGCCGACGTTATGACTGCCAAGCCATCACCAAAACGCACGTCAATTTTTCCTGACAGTTCCGCTTTTATGACTTGTTCTTGCGCCGATTCAAACGGGCCTTTGGCGACTTCACCTGCCACTGCAAAGCTTGCTATTTCATTTAAAATCGCGTAACAAGGCAAATAAGCGTGGTCGCTACCGATATCAGCAATTCGGCTGCCTTTAGGTATGTAATTTGCCACACAAGTGAGGCGGTTTGATAGTTTTTGCTCGTTCATTATGACACTCCCTATAAAAAGGAGGCCGGAACTAGGCATAAAAAAGCCCAGTCCAAACCTCTTATTTTTATTCCAAAAAGTCTTTCAACTGTTTGCTTCTACTTGGATGACGAAGCTTCCGAAGTGCTTTCGCTTCGATTTGACGAATGCGCTCACGCGTTACGCCAAATACGCGGCCCACTTCTTCTAGCGTGCGCGTGCGACCGTCATCTAGGCCAAAGCGCAAGCGAAGTACGTTTTCCTCACGGTCCGTAAGCGTATCAAGTACATCTTCTAGTTGTTCTTTTAAAAGCTCATATGCCGCATGATCAGACGGTGATGTCGCTTCTTGATCTTCAATAAAATCACCTAAGTGAGAATCGTCCTCTTCACCAATTGGCGTTTCAAGTGATACTGGCTCTTGCGCGATTTTAAGGATTTCACGAACTTTTTCAGTCGGCAAATCCATTTCTTCTCCGATTTCTTCTGGTGACGGATCGCGTCCTAAATCTTGAAGTAAGGAACGTTGCACACGAATTAATTTATTGATGGTTTCAACCATATGCACCGGAATCCGGATTGTACGTGCTTGGTCAGCGATAGCACGGGTGATAGCTTGTCTAATCCACCACGTAGCATACGTACTAAACTTAAATCCTTTGTTGAAATCAAATTTTTCAACAGCTTTCATTAAGCCCATGTTTCCTTCTTGAATCAAATCGAGGAAAAGCATACCGCGACCAACGTAACGTTTCGCAATACTTACAACCAGTCGTAAGTTCGCCTCAGCTAAGCGACCTTTCGCTTCAATATCGCCTGCTTCGATGCGCTTTGCGAGCGCGATTTCTTCATCCGCTGACAAAAGGTCAACTCGACCGATTTCTTTTAAATACATACGGACAGGGTCATTAATTTTAACACCAGGAGGAACGCTCATATCTGTGAGGTCAAATTCTTCAGTTTCTTCTTTTACAAGCTCAGTTTCATCTGGATCTGCATCGTCATCATCATCTACGACTTCAATCCCCGCTTCCCCGAGCTGTTCCAAGTATTCGTCCATTTGCTCTGAATCTAGTGTAAAGGGAGCTAATCTAGCAGCTACTCGACTATAGGTTAAAATCCCTGTCTTTTTACCTTCTTCAACTAGGCCTTCTTTCGCTTGTTCAATCGTTTCTTGTTTTAATTCTTGTGCTTTTTCACTCATACTGCCTGTTTCCTCCTCCCAAAATACCGCGTTACGACCAACTATTAGTCATTACCATCATTTCGCGGTTTTAAAACGTTTCATCACTTGCAGAATCATAATCCTTGTTGGCAAGACTTTTTCGAAGCAAAATCACTTCGCTAGATGCCTTTATGGCGCCTTCATGGTCTTGCATGCGTATTTTCTCAGATACTTCCTGTTCTTTTTGTTTAATCTTTATTTCAAGACGATATCTTTTCATGCTTAAAATATAGTCTGAATAAGCTTCTATTGTTTGTTCTTCGGGCGACTCCAACATTTCGAGACTGGACACAACGTTTTTTAAGCGCATATCCGTCACGTAATCCATAAACCTTGAGGCACTTGCTTCATTTCCGTCTAAATAGTAGGCAATCAAATGCGTATACAGCGCCTGAAAATCATCATTATAAAAAACAAGTCCTTCTAGAAGCTGATGGATTTGGCTAAAGGCATCTTGGTTTTCAATCATTGCCTTAAGCAAATGTTGTTCCGCCACATAATGCGCCTCACGTTTTTGCTGTTCTCTTGGTCCCACATGAACAAAACTCATATCATCATCAGGCGGCGGGGCCAAATTGGCAAAATCATCAAACTGCGTTTCGCGTGGTTTCTTTCGAGCCAATTCCTGCATCGCACGTTGAAGTTGCTCTTTTAAAGTTGGGATTGTAATGTCAAATTCATCGGAAAGCTGCTTTAAATAAAATTCGCGTTCGACAGCTTGGTCAATTTTGCCGATTTCAAGAAGTGCTTCATCGATGTACGCTAGGCGTTCCGTATCATTGGCCATGTTACGATTGCGGCTCAAGTAATACAATTTAAACGCCGTCCAGGTTTGCCGCTCATGCAAATAAAGCGTGTTAAATTTTTCTGCTCCGTACGTTCGAATGTATTCATCTGGGTCTTTTCCGCTCGGCAGACTAAGGACGAAAATTTCCATTCTGCCTTGTGCAAGCAGATTCCCCGCCTTAAAAGCCGCCTCAATTCCCGCGCGGTCTCCGTCATAACAAATAACAGCACGATTCGCCACGCGTTTAATCAGCCCAATATGCTCTTCCGTCAAACTGGTCCCCATCGAAGCCACACCGTTTAAAAGCCCCGCTTCACTCACCGAAATCACGTCCATAAACCCTTCCAAAAGGATTACTTCCTCGTGTTTTCGAATCGCCTGGCGACCTTCTGAAAAATGATACAAGAGCTTTCTTTTGTTAAAAATGGGCGTTTCCGGGCTATTTAAATATTTTGGACCGTCTTCCTGATTATATAACCTGCCAGAAAAGCCAACTAGCTGCCCTCTGTCATCCGTAATCGGAAACATAATTCGATTGCGAAAGCGGTCCACAATTTTGCCGTCATCGCGCTCAGAAAGCAGACCAGCCGCTACCGCCAAATGCAAATCCATCTCGCGCTTTTCAAAAAAAGACGTCAGCGTCGCATGTTGATTCGGCGCAAAACCAATTTGAAAAGTCTGAATGAGTTCCTCGCTCATGCCGCGTTCCTTCAAATAATTTAAAGCCTCTAAACCTTCTTCGGTTTCCAAAAGCAAATAATGATAAAGCTTAGCCGCAAGCTGATGCATATCTATCATTTTATGTGTTTCGCTTGTTTCCTTAGGTGCCGACAAAGTTTCATAGCTTGTAAGTTTGGGGAAATCCACATCAATATGGCCTAGTTCCGCCACTTTATGAACGGCTTCCGTGAAAGTTAAGTGATCATGTTCCATTAAAAAGGAAAATACATTGCCGCCTTTTCCGCAACCAAAGCAGTGAAAAATTTGCTTTTCAGGTGAAACGGAAAAAGATGGCGTTTTTTCCCCGTGAAAAGGACATAAGCCAATATAATTTCGTCCTTGTTTTTTAAGCTGTACGTAGTTACCAATAATATCGACAATATCCGTCTGATTCCGAATGCGGTCAATCGTTTCTTCAGGAATCCTTTTCATTTTTTATCGTCAACTCCACTTTATTTTCTAAAAAATCACGAACATTTTGGTAAAAACGAATATGATCTTGGTCCGTCATCGCTTTTGGTCCTTTGCTATACTTCCCAAGTTTGCGCTCTTTGCGTCTGTCGTTACGCTGTTCGAGCATCATCGTCATTCTTTCTTCCAAGTAAATCTCACCTCGGTTTGAAAAAACAATACATTTTGTGAGCAACATGCTTGCGAGCCCAATATCCTGCGTGACGATAATATCTCCTTTTTGAGCTAAATTGACAATCCGGATATCTGCAGATTCCTTTTCTGTATCTACATAAATCCAAGTTTCATCGGTTTCTGTGCTTCTATAATGGTTATAAGAAGCGACATAAATAACTTCAAGCTGAAAATCTTTAGCGAGCTGATTAATTTCTGCCTTTACGGGGCATGCATCTGCATCCACAATTATTTTTGGCAAATCATTCCCTCCTTTTCAGCTGATGACAAACGAAAAAACGAGCTGATAACCCGTTTTTATGCATAACAATTTTACATGTAGCAAAATTGCATTATACGCGATTAAAATCTTATTTTCAAGCTTAAAAATCGCGTATAATATATATATTCGACATAAAAGTTAAAATTCCTTCTTATAAATCAAATTTTTCTTCATCAAGTTGACCAATGTGACTTAAAATTTCATTTGCAGTCTCCTCAACGGCTTTATTTGTCACATCGAGTACGAAACAACCCAATTTATCCGTCAACTTTTTGAAAAATTTGAGCTCCTCGTCAATCCGGTCGCCACTGGAATACATTCCTTTTCCGCTTAACCCCATGGAAATTAATCGTTCAGAACGAATTTGATTTAATTTTTTCTTGTTAATTTTAAGCCCGATAATTTTTTTCGGGTCAATTTCAAACAGTTCTTCTGGAATGCTTGCTTCTGGCACAATTGGAATATTGGTAATTTTTAACCCTTTTAAAGCTAAATATTGGGATAAAGGCGTTTTAGATGTTCGCGAAATCCCGATTAGAACGTAATCCGCCTGCAAGATGCCTCGCGGGTTTCTCCCGTCATCATTTTCTACCGCAAATTCAATCGCAGCTACTTTGTTGAAATAAGCTTCATCTAACGAGCGGACGCGACCTGGCTCAGATAGCGGCTTAATTTTATACGTTTTTTCAAGTTGTGCTAGAAGTGGACCGAAAATATCAATAATCGGTACCCCGTAAGCTTCTGCGGTTTCATTTAACCGAGTGCGTACTTCTTCTAAAACGACTGTATGCACAATGATGCCATTGTTAACAGCTACTAAATCAATAATTTCTTCAATCATTTCAATCGAGTCAACATGATGAAAGCGGTGAATGAATTTTGGGGTTTGTCCAAACTGAGCAAGAGCAGCTCGTGTTACAAGTTCAGCAGTTTCACCAGTTGAATCGGAAACGACATAAACGGCTGGTTGGGTCATTAAACTCGTCTCCTTTAAAAAGCAGGAACTCCCATTTCTAGAAAAATTCCTGCTTCATTTTATATATTTATTTTACCTGAATTTCATCCATTTGTGCAAATTCGCGGATAAAGGTTGAAAGCTCAACAAGGAGCGCTAGACGATTTGCTTTTAAGGCCTCATTTTCACTCATGACTAACGTATTCTCAAAATAAGCATCGATAATCGGGCGAATTTTAGCAAAGCGTTTCAGTCGCTCAACGATGGTCATGTTTGGATAATCATGTTTTAACTCTTGCACGCTCTCAAAGAGTTCTTTTTCATACTCGTTTTCAAACAAGTTTGGATTAACGGGTTCATGGTCATCATATTTTTTCGCAATATTTGTCACACGTGTTAAAGCCTCAACAGTAGGTCGGAACCAGTCATCTTGCGCCGATTCATTTAATACTTTTGCGCTGTTGATTACTTCTGGGATGCGATTTGGCTCACCGCCGACAACCGCTTCAATAATATCTTGACGCACATCATGACCGCGTAAAATGGCACGTAGGCGGTTTTTCATGAAGTTTTGCGCCACTTGATAAACTTCTTCGCCCGGTAAATCTGAGAAGCCTTCTTTGCGCTCAATGCCTACAATTTCAGCAAGTACTTCTGCAAATGGCAAATTCCACTCGTTCGCTTGAATAATTCGCATGACACCAAACGCGCTACGGCGAAGACTAAATGGATCAGCTGAACCAGTTGGAATAATATTAATACAGAAGAAGCTAACGAGCGTTTCTAATTTATCGGCCACAGCAATTAGTCCACCTAAATCTGATTGTGGCAGTTCTCCTTCAGACGAAATTGGCATGTAGTGTTCACGAATTGCTGTAGCCACAGCATCATTTTCGCCTTGAAGCTTGGCGTATTTTTCTCCCATAATGCCTTGTAATTCAGGGAACTCACCGACAATATTCGTGACTAAATCAAATTTGTAAATATCCGTCACGCGGTAAATATCTTTTTTCTCTTCTTCCGCCCAGTCCAAGTAATCAGCAAGCAGTAATGCTACTTTCTGAACACGCTTCATTTTTTCAGTCAATGAGCCTAGACGTTCATGAAAGACGATATTTTTGAGCTTATGAACAGCCTCGTCAATCGTCATTTTTAAATCTTCTTGATAGAAGAAATCCGCATCTGACAACCGAGCGCGCAGTACTTTTTCGTTTCCTTTTTGCACGGTTTCCAAGTTTTCATGGTTTCCGTTACGAACCGTCACAAAATGCGGCAACAAGCTGTTATCCTCGCTAAATACTGGGAAATAACGTTGATGCTCTTTCATTGTTGTAATTAAAACTTCTTCTGGCAGCGCCAAATATTCATTTTCAAAATTACCAAATAAAACGGTCGGATATTCGACAAGATTGTTGACTTCTTCTAGTAAATCCGCATCGGCCGGAATTTTCCAGTTCTGAATAGTTTCGATTTCCGCAATTTGTTCGCGAATCGCATCTTTCCTTGCTTCCGCATCAACTACAACAAATTGTTCAAGGAGTACTTTTTCATAATCAGATGGCGTTTTCACAACCGCAGACTTGCCGAGGAAGCGATGCCCCCGCGTTTCATTTCCCGTTTTCACACCTGCCACTTCAAACGGGATAATTTCGGTATCGAATAACGCGATAAGCCATTTAATCGGCCGAATGTAGCGCAAATCGCAGTCTGCCCAGTGCATGCTAACCGGGAAAGTCATGTCTGTTACGATTTTTTGGAATTCAGAGAGTAAATCAAGCGTTTTAAGGCCTTTTACTTCTTTTTTGATATAGATATACTCGACGCCTTTTATTTCCCGAAAAATAAAGTCATCTGGCGTAACGCCTTGACTTCTAGCGAATCCTTGTGCGGCTTTGGACCAGTCACCGTTTTCATCGAAAGCGATTTTTTTAGCTGGTCCTTTTGCTTCTTCGATTTGGTCTTCTTGCTTCGTGGCAACGTTTTTCGCCAAAATTGTGAGGCGTCTTGGCGAAGAATACGTTTGAATCGCTTCAACAGCAATTTTTTTCTCTTTAAACCAGTCTGCAGCGCGTTCTTTTAGCTGCTCTACAGAAGCCGTAATATATTTAGCGGGCATTTCTTCAAGCCCGATTTCAAGTAAAAAGTCTTTATTCATGGTTTTGTTCCTCCTTTATTAAAGGGAAGCCAAGTTTTTCGCGTTCCTCGTAAAAGGTGCGTGCAATTCGTCTTGCGAGATTTCGAATTCGGCCAATGTACTGCGCGCGCTCTGTTACAGATACGACACCTCTTGCATCGAGCAAGTTAAAGGTGTGCGAGCATTTTAGCACGTAGTCATATGCCGGGAAAACGAGCCCTTCGCCCATTTGGTTGCCTGCTTCGCGTTCATATGTGTCAAACAGCGATAATAGCATTTCAGTATTGGACGTTTCAAACGCATATTTGGAATTTTCATATTCAGCTTGATAGAAAATATCGCGATAGGTGATGCCTTCTGTCCATTCCAAATCAAAAACATTTTCCTCATCTTGAATGTAGCTTGCTAAACGCTCCAAGCCGTACGTAATTTCCGATGTGACCGGCGAACATTCCAACCCACCTACTTGTTGAAAATAAGTGAATTGAGTGATTTCCATCCCGTCAAGCCATACTTCCCAGCCTAGACCAGCACAGCCTAGTGAAGGATTCTCCCAATTGTCCTCAACGAAGCGAATATCATGTTCTAACGGATTAATGCCTAGCTTTTCAAGCGAGCCAAGATAAAGCTCTTGAATATTGTCTGGTGACGGCTTCATCACAACTTGGAACTGGTGGTGTTGGAACAAGCGGTTAGGATTTTCTCCGTAACGACCGTCAGCTGGACGGCGCGATGGTTCCACGTAACCCGCTTTCCAAGGTTCTGGTCCGATTGCTTTTAAGAACGTATACGGACTCATCGTTCCGGCTCCTTTTTCAACATCATAGGATTGTAGCATGATACAACCTTGTTCTGACCAATAATCTTGCAATGTGCGAATCATTTTTTGTAAATTCATTTTTAGCACCTCCAAAGTTTTACGGCCATATAAAAACTCTCGTCTCTATATGCCATGACAACATATAGGGACGAGAGTTATCTCGCGGTTCCACCCTACTTGGAATTGTTAAATTCCCACCTTGATTTCGTCTGTACTCCGAAACGCCTTTTCAAAACAAGATTTCACTTGGCTCTCACCTACCCAAGTTCGCTAAATAAAGAGCTTGTTTCTACTTTTTTTCATCAACGTACCTATTTAAATCTTATTTACAAGATACTTCATTTTTCTAGCTTTGTCAATCGCTATCTTCCTTCTTTAACATGTGATCCCACTTCGACATATCACGCAAAAAACGCTTGCTTTTCAAAAATAGCCCCGTTTTTTCCTCGTAATACGTATCAATAGTTTTTTCAAGCAAGGCCTTCGTTTCTGGCTTCACATTAATTTCGCCAAGGCGATCAAGCTTGAAAATATAAAATAGACGCAAAAGTTTCACAACATTTTCAGGTAAATGCAACCGATAATGGTCTTTTTCAAAACAGCGGTGGCAAACTAGACCGTCTGCGTGCGTTGAAAAATCGAAATGTCCGGAAGTAGCCCCACAAATCGCACATTTATCCATAACGGGGTAAAGTCCTAAAACATTCAACATTTTCATTTCAAAAATCTGCACTAAAATTTGCGCATCATAGCCTTCATCAATGTCGTTTAGAATCTCTGAAACAAGTTCGTATATATAAGCGTTTGGTTTCCGCTCTTCTACTGCTTTATCGAGTAGCTCACAAACGTAAGCGGCGTACGCGGTTAAAAAAATATCTGTTTGGATATCTGAAAAGTTATGAATCAAATCACCTTGCTGGAGTGTCACGAGCCCTCTATTTCCGAAAAAAGTAAAGCTTCCTTGTGTAAACGGTTGTGTCACGGCGGCAAGACGACTTTGTCCTTTTTTAGCCCCACGCGCAACCATTCCGATTTTCCCGAATTCACGCGTATAAACGACAACGATTTTATCAGACTCCCGGTAATTGCTAGCACGCAAAACAATGCCTTCACATTTTTCCAAAAAGAACACCTCCCCAAGCTTTTATTATACACGGAAAAGGCATATTCTAAAAGCTCCTTATTATCTTTAATCCATATAAAAAACATACCATCGATTAAGGGAATGGTATGTTTTTATAGACGACACATTTAGCGACAATAACCAAAAATATTTTTTGCCTAGTAAAGAGGCACTAGCTAATTGGGTAAATCAATATAATAATTATCGTCTTTCATTATTTTTTCTAGGAACTCTTTTAATGAGTTAGCGATTTTAATATCATAATAAAAGATAGGATTTTCTTGCGTCTCATGAATACCAATTGAAATTAGTGCTGATTCATTTGCTTCAAAAAAAATCAATTTACCATCTTCATATTCATCATATATCTCTATATCTGGATAGACCTCAAAGTCTCCTGCTCGCTTACGAAAATCTCGAACAGATTCTGGATCCATTAATCTATTGATATTATACTCACTACCAGAAAAAAATCCATAACCTACTTCATTATAAAATTGTTTGAGTTCTGTAGGAAACCCCATTTTTAAATCTGCTTCAACCTTTCCGACCTCTTGTCCATCTAAAGTATAAAACGTGTTTCCTTTTTTACGTACAAATTCAAAAGACATCTATTTTCCTCCTTTGTCTCCCCGCCAGTTGGCGAGGTGTTCAGGATATCACCTATTATCATACATGTGTGAAAATTATAGCATGAAGCCTATGTGGAGTCTATGGATTCTGGCAAACATTCTTATTGACTATAAATCTATTAACAATTTAAATATATTACAACAAAATTAGCCTAGTTTGTTTTGGCAGGTTTTTTGGTGTATTTATAGTTCTCTAAATTGTGCGGAGATGGTACAATGTTAGTAGTATAAAAAAAGGAGACGCGCATATGATTTATTCGATTGTCATTGGATTTGTTTGCTTGATTTCGTTTGCCGCCACCATTACGGGTGTCGCACTCTTACTTTTAAAGAAAAAGAAGCTTATGGGGATTTTATTTACGAGCATTGGCGGTGCTATTTTTCTAATTAGCTGCCTGATTGGACTTAGCGCGTTTATTTATTATGTGAGCGAGCAGAATACGTCTAATGATACAGAAATCTCAAGTGATTATAATGAAGGTTATACAGATGATTATAATGATGAAGATTATATGGAGCTCTCTTTTGGTGATGAGGGGAAATCTAGTGAGGATGCGACGGTGCTTGTTAAGCAGCCTACGACGTATGAAGTTGATGAGCGTGGAATTGATAAATACTATAAAGTTGATGTCAAAATGCGCAACGATGGTAAAGAACCGATTTATGTGTCCGCTAAAGATTTTTATTTGTTCCAATATGATGCGGCTGACTACGCAGAAATAGAAAAAAAAGATTACTTTCATGAAAAGATTGAGCCTGGGAAGACAGTGAGTTTTTCGATTTATTACGAGTATTTAGGTGATGATGGTTTTCTTGAAATGGAGTACGATAATTTAATTTGGAACTAAAAGAGTTTGGTTTCTCGTATAGATTATAGAGCTTAGTGCATTTGAATTTTTACAACAAGGAGAGAGAGAACATGTTAGCCATGACAATAGGCATAAGTGTGACTATAGTAGTATTTTTTACATTTTTCGTAATAGTGGCGATTGCAATCAAAAACAGTTTTAAACGCCAAAAACAAGAGACAACGACAGATTCAGTAATGATTAATTTAACAGAGCCACAGAAAATGGAAGTATTGGATTTGATTTATCGGCAAAACAAAATTTTAGCGGTAAAGATGATTATGGATTGGCAACCTGGGGTGTCAATAGCGACTGCAAAAAATATGTGGATAATTTAAGTATGTCGGATCTTTCTAAAGTGCCCCTCCCCCATGCTTTTGAAGAGTCAACAATAAAAAAATAGCTTTTTCTAAAGAACAGGAAACTGAAATTTCATATTTAATTTTTAGAAAAAATACAATAAAAGAAGTTCAAAAAGTTTGTGAGTACCAACCACATGTCTCTTTAGAAGAAGCGAAAGAGTACATAAATGGATTGATACTCTCTGACAATGTGCATAACTGAATTCTCCAAGATTAATAATCGTAAAGACTTTTTAAATCTAATAACTGAAAAAACACAAAAGTGAATGGTGCTTCTCCTAAAAGTTTAGGAAGCCCATACGCTTTTGTGTTTTTATTTACGATTTTCTATTAATATTCATCTTGATTAAAACCATAATCCTGTAAATAATGCTCTTTGTCACGCCAATTTTTTTGGACTTTTACCCAAACTTCTAAAAATACTTTGGAACCCATTAAAAGTTCGATTTCTTTTCTTGCGCGCATGCCGATTTGTTTGAGCATTTGGCCTTGTTTGCCGATAATAATGCCTTTTTGCGTGCTGCGTTCGACAATAATTGTGGCCATGATTGTAAGCTTCTCCGTTTTCGGATTTTTTTCGATGCCTTCGATTACGACCGCCACCGAATGTGGCACTTCTTCACGTGTTAATTGAAGCACTTGCTCACGGATAAGTTCTGAGATGATGAAACGCTCTGGGTGGTCAGTGATTTGGTCTTTTGGATAGTACATCGGACCTTCATCTAAGTAATTTTTCGTTTCAGCTAGTAGATTTGGCACTTGGTCGCCTTCTAAAGCTGAAATCGGAATAATTTCCGCAAAATCGAGTAGCTCCTTATATTTTTCGATGAGCTCCACTAATTTTTCTTTGGAAATTAAATCGATTTTATTGATAAGTAGGAAAACAGGTGTTTCCACATTTTTTAATTTCTCAATAATAAATTCGTCGCCGCGGCCAAAGCCAGCTTCCGCATCGATAACAAAATAAATTAAATCGACTTCGCGAAATGTATTTAAGGCCACTTTGACCATGAAATCACCAAGTTTATGTTTGGGTTTGTGAATACCAGGCGTGTCGATAAACACTACTTGCGCATCGTCTTCCGTATAAACCCCTTGCACTTTGTTTCGGGTCGTTTGCGCTTTATCACTCATGATCGCAATTTTTTGACCTATTATTTGGTTTAAAAGCGTGGACTTTCCTACATTCGGGCGCCCAACAATCGCAACAAAACCAGACTTAAACGTATCGCTCATTATCCATATCTCCACTCGTAAAGGCGCCAGGAAGCAACTTTTCAACGGTTACTTCAACTGCATCGCCCTTTAAATTTGTTAGTACAACCGGCATGTCCTTGTCGCAAAACTCACTTATAACTTGGCGACATGCCCCGCAAGGTGAAACTGGTCCGTCTGTATCCGCCACAACAACCAGTTTTTTAAAATTCGTCTTCCCTTCTGACACAGCCTTAAAAATCGCGGTTCGCTCCGCACAATTGGTTAGCCCAAATGAGGCATTTTCAATATTGCAACCTAATACGACTTCATCATCTGCTGTAACAAGCGCAGCGCCTACTGGAAACTTGGAATACGGGACGTAAGCAAAATCACGCGCACGTTTTGCAAGTTCAACAAAATTACTTTCTTTCATACTTTAAACTCCTATCTCTTTAAAAAATAGCTAACACGTATGGTATAAAAATGATAAGTCCGATGATAAAAGACATGCTTGCGGCAATTAAAACGGCGCCTGCTGCAACATCTTTTGCTTTTTTTGCTTCGGGTGAAAAATCAGTTGTAATCGCATCGACTGCCCGTTCAATCGCGGTGTTTACCATTTCAAGAAGAATGACGACGAAAATGCAGACAAGGAGAATAAGCCACTCGGTTTTAGTCACTGAAAATGCGAAGGCGGCAATCAAGACGACAAGTGCGACTAAGAGGTGAATTCGCATATTCCGCTCTTCGGCTGCTGCCGTTTTTACTCCCGTAAAAGCATGTTTAAAAGACTCAAATAAATTGCGATTCCGCTGATATTTTCTATCTTTGTAACCCATAAGCATCCAACATTTCTTTTTGAAGTCCGAACATTTCCTTTTCGTCCTCTGGCTCGATATGGTCGTATCCGAGCAGGTGGAGCAGTCCATGTACGGCTAAAAATCCAAGTTCACGGTCGAAAGTATGTCCGTATTCGTCAGCTTGTTCTTTTGCGCGTTCAATCGAGATGATGATGTCACCAATGTTCCGTGGTAGCTCTTCTTCTGACATGATTTCCATTTCATCTTCGCCGAGTTCTTCGAGCGCAAAGGAAATCACATCGGTCGGTTGATCTTTTCCGCGATATTCACGGTTTATCTCTTGAATGCGGGGATTATCGGTTAAAGTGACTGACATTTCAATCATGCCTTCTAGTTTTAAATAATCCACAGAAAAATTTAAAATATCGCGAATAAAAGCTTGTTCTTTTTCTGAAACTTGCTCTGTTTCATCGAATAAGTCTAGTTCCAAATCACTCATTCTTTTTCCCCTTTCGAATCATCTGGATATTGAATCCGTTGATGGTAAATCCCGTTTAGCGTCCGTTTTAAGGTGTCACGAATCGTTTCAATTTCATGCAACGTAATATCGCATTCTGTAAATTGACCGTCTAAAATGCGTTCGCGAATAATGCCATCAATAATGGTACTTATTTTTTCTTTCGTTGGCACATCGCAGGATCGAACAGCGGCTTCCACACTGTCTGCAATATTAATAATCGCAATTTCCTTCGTTTGTGGCTTCGGTCCGCTGTAACGGAATTCGCTTTCGCTTACGTCAGGATGGTTTTCTTTTTCTTTTACATAAAAATATTTCAAAATTGTCGTGCCGTGATGCATCAGTGCAATATCAATAATTGGCTGTGGCATATGGTTTTCCTTTAAAATTTCTGCCCCGTCCGTTGTGTGCGCTAAAATGATATCGCGACTTTGCTTCGGTGTCAACCTATCATGCGGATTAATGCCCTGCAATTGGTTTTCCACAAAATACGGCGGGCGCAAAGTTTTACCAATATCATGATAGAAACAGCCGACTCGCACTAATAAACTATTCGCGCCAATTTCATCAGCACATGTTTCGGCTAGATTGGCGACCATCATACTATGATGATACGTTCCAGGCGCCTTCATCAAAATTTTCTTCAGCAGTGGGTGATTCGGATTCGCGAGTTCAATGAGGCGGCTCGTTGTTAAAATACCAAACAGCGTTTCAAATAAAGGAATGAGCGCCAAGCCTAACATAAATGAACCTATTCCACCTAAAAACGCGTAAAAGATGACTTGGACGGCGTTTAAACTAAGAAGAGTGGAATTATTAATCCCGAGAAGCAAAAGCGCATAGACGACGTTCAGCGCGCCCACAATCATGCCTGTTTGGAAAATTGCGATGCGGCGGCTGTAATCTTTGAGTGCGACAACGCTTGTTAACCCGCTTAAAAGAATGAAAGCGACCATCAGCACATTCATAATGCTCGTCGTGTCTGATTCAAACACGAACAAGCTCGTGATGGCAACGACAATAACGCCAAAGAAAGCAAATCGTTCGTTTAAAAGAATTTTTAGCACCATTGGCATAAACGCGGCTGGAAAAACAAAGGCAATATTCATGATATTCGCACCTTCAAGCCAGCGTATCACAAGCAAGAACACAAGCGTTGTCACATAGACACTCGTAAAAATCAAGATAGTTTGACGGCGTTTTTTAGGTGGATATTTTCTTTTCTTCGTATAAAAATAAAGTAAAAGAAAGAGTGCTAATACTAAAAATGCATATCCTGTATATTGTTTGATTGGCATTTTCTGATCAATTAAATTGAGTAACTCCAGTTGTCGGTATGTTTCTCTATCAATAATTTGCCCTTCTTGAACAATGACTTGACCTTGTAATATCTTTTCAGGGACGACATTGTCTGCGGCTTCTTTTTTACGCGCTTTTGTTTGTTCTTTATCCACCGTTTCATTTGGAATGATGGCATTTGAAACGAGCGATTTCGCGCTTGTTTTATAATTGGACGGCATAGCGGACAATTCGATTGCATCACGCGCTTGAATTTTCTTTGTATTTAAATTGCTTTCGCGAATGCGGTCGTCCATGGCACGCTTCACTTCTGAAATAACTTCGTCCTCTGTTGCTTTTAAATCGGCTTGCGTGGCGTTCAAAAGATTAATAAACGTTGCGTCCGACACATTTTCTGTTATATTTTCAGCATGATCCCCAACGAGTTTTTCCTTAAAAGATTTAAGTTTATTAGCGTCTGTTACTGGCTTTGGCACCGGCTTATTGTTCGACTCAGCTTCCGCTTTCGCCTCTTTCTCGGCATCGGCAGTTTCCGTTCTTACTTCGTTTATATAATCAAAAATCGATTCCGTGAAGGCAACTTGATTCGCCGCTGTTTCACGATTGTAAACATAAACATCCTCCACTTCGTCGCTTGCTTTCCGTTTCTCCTCTTCTGTTTTTTTCGTATCCACAACGGTTTGAGGGGAACGAATGGTTTTCTCAGAAACCGAAAACAGCTTCGCTTGATAGGACTCTGGCTTCGTAACTTGAATAAGTAAGAAATAGGATGCGAAAAAAAGAACTGCGATAAATAATGGGATGAAAAGCTTTTCTTTGTGTTTGCTATAGACATCTTGCCATTTTTGCTTCACCTAATCACAGCCTTTCTTGGCTAAATTCGCTCATACGCTTTAATGATTTCTGCCACAAGCGGATGTCTGACCACATCGTGATGCTCAAAATAAACAAAACCGATATTTTTTACATCGCTTAAAACTTGTTCAGCATTGACTAGGCCACTCACCGCGCCTTTCGGTAAATCAATTTGTGTCATGTCACCATTCACAATCATTTTCGAGTCGTAACCAAGTCGCGTTAAGAACATTTTCATTTGTGCAATCGTCGTGTTTTGTGCCTCATCAAGAATGACAAACGCATTATCTAGCGTCCGACCACGCATATAAGCGAGCGGCGCAATTTCGATGACGCCACGGTCCATCAGACGCGTTGTGTGTTCGACGCCAAAAATATCGTATAGTGCATCATAAACGGGGCGCAAATATGGATCGACTTTTTCTTTTAAGTCACCCGGCAAAAACCCCAGACTCTCACCTGCTTCAACCGCTGGGCGGGTTAAGATAATTTTACTTACCTTTCCTTTTTTCCAAGCATCAACGGCCATAACAACAGCAAGATATGTTTTTCCTGTTCCTGCTGGACCGACGCCAAAAACAATGTCATATTTCCGAACCATTTGCATATATTTTCGCTGCCCAAAGGTTTTGGGACGAATTGGTTTCCCTTGTGCGTTTTTCGTGATTTCATCATCAAATAATGTTGGGAAATACTCAAGTGTTCCGCCTTTTTCCATTTTTATTGCTTGAGCCACATCGCGTCCGTCTATATGCACGCCTTTTTTAAGCACATCAATCAAAGCTGCAATCACATGCTTTGTTTGCAAAACGGCTTCCTCGGTCCCCGTGATGGAAACATCTCCCCCACGCGTTACAATTTTAACTTGTAAGGAATCTTCTAAAATATCGATGTTTGCGTCATTATTGCCGAATAAATCACGTCCATCGGTCATTTCATTTAATTCAATGATTTCATTGTAGGACTCATTTTGCATGCTTTAACCCCTTATCGTTTAAACTAAATTTCACTTCTATTATACACGAAAATGCCGCATAATAAAAACTCAGACCAATGCGCCATCATTTAAACATGCACATAGTTTCAGCATCAAAAAAAAGGCTAGTCATTAGGCTAGCCTTTTTAGCATTTTATGAAAGATATTTTTTAACAAAGTTATTCACTGCATTTCCATCAGCTTTGCCTTTTACTTTCGGCATGATTTTCCCCATCACTTTACCAAAATCAGCTTTTGACGAGGCGCCAACTTCTGCAATCGTTACTTTTACAATTTCTTCAAGCTCTTCATCTGACAATTGTTTCGGAGAATAGTGCTCCACGATAACAATTTCAGCGCGAACTTTTTCAGCTAAATCTTCCCGCCCAGCTTTTTCAAACTCAGACAAAGAATCTCGACGCTGTTTCATTTCACGAGCGAGAACAGTGATTTCATCATCTCCTGAAAGAGTGCCACCTTGATTAATCGCTTCATTTTGTAAAGCAGCTTTTAACATGCGGATAACAGAAAGTTTTTCTTTTTCTTTGTTACGCATCGCTTGCTTCATATCTTCATTCAATTTGTCAAGCAGTGTCAACGATATCATCGCCTTTAATTTTAGAATTTACGTTTTCTTGCTGCCTCTGATTTTTTCTTACGTTTTACGCTTGGTTTTTCATAAAATTCGCGCTTTCTAGATTCCTGCAAAGTTCCACTTTTAGAAACAGTACGTTTAAAGCGACGAAGAGCATCTTCAAGCGATTCGTTTTTACGAACTACTGTTTTTGACATCTCTCTTTCCCTCCCTCCGACACTTACATGGACTAGTGAAAGTCCTTATAAGGCTTCAGAATGCTAGCGAACTGTTAGCAAAACTCTGAAAGCATAACAGGATAAGCATTCACTCATTTAAAATTATATATGAAACCTGTTTTTGCGTCAACATGAAATCGTTAACTTTATTAAAAAATTAGCCCAATGACTACTTAACGAAGCTCAAAATGATACGAGGCCGCAGCCAAAACATAGAACGGCGCTGTTTCAGTTCGTAAAATTCGCGGGCCTAGACCAGCTAACGATGCGTCTTCTTCTACGAGCCGAGCTACTTCATTTTCACTCATGCCGCCTTCTGGACCAAAAATAACTAACAGCCTCTCACCAGGTTGCATTTTTTCAAAAGTAGCCACGAGCGTCTTCGTTTCATGTTCACGCGCACTTTCTTCATACGCACAAAGTACATAATCATAATCTGCAAAAGTCGCCATTAATGCCGTTAAATTTTCACAAAAAGAAACGCTTGGAATATGTGTCCGGTGCGATTGCTCCGCTGCTTCTTTGGCAATCTTTTCTAAGCGTTCGAGCTTTTTACGCATCTTTTTCGCTTCCCACTTCGTAATCGAACGCTCCGCAGCAAACGGAATAAATGCATGCGCACCTAATTCCGTCGCTTTTTGCACAATCAGTTCCAGCTTATCTCCTTTTGGCAAACCACTCGCAATCGAAATTTGCGCAGGTAACTCAGGACTTTGCTCAAGCTTTTTTAGTACGCGAAGCTCGGCTGAATCTGCCACTAAATTCGTAAGCTCCGCAACAAAAGCTGTTTCACTGCAATCTACCACGTAAATTTGGTCCCCCGTTTTCATGCGCATAACACGCGACATATGATGAAAATCATCGCCAGAAATCGAAAAAGGTTTTGTCATATCTACTTTTTGGCTTGTAAAATAACGTTGCATCTTATGCTTCGCCTCGTTTCGCAATAATCGCGACCCAGTCCCCTTGCGTTTCCGTTTGAACAATCGTCATTCCAGCATTCACAATCGCTTCACGAACAACTTCCGCTTTTTCCGCAATAATCCCCGAAGCAATAAATGTGCCGCCTGGTTTTAATGTTTGATACACATCTTCTGGGAAAAGCAAGATAACTTCGGCTAAAATATTAGCCACAATGAGGTCGACCCGCTCGTTCAAACCTTCGAGCAAGTTGTTTTGTTTGAGTGTCACAATAGCGTCCACTTGATTCTGATTAATATTCTCCTGTGCCGCTCGCACAGCGACCTCATCTAAATCCATCGCCAGCACTTCCTTCGCGCCTAGTTTCGCGCATAAAATCGAAAGCACACCAGATCCCGTTCCGACATCAATCACCGTGTCATCTTCCTGCAAATATGTTTCAAGTGCCCGCATACAAAGCTGTGTCGTCGGATGCGTCCCCGTTCCAAAAGCCATGCCCGGATCAAGTTCAATGACAATCTCGTCTTGACTGCCCACATAGTTTTCCCACGTTGGTGAAACTGTCACCTTTTCCGTAATTTGAACAGGGTGATAATATTTTTTCCAAGCCGTCGCCCAGTCATCGTCGTCCACATCATTGACGTGAAAGCTAAGCTCGCCTAGTGGAATATCGAATTGTTTTAAATCGCGAATGGCTTGCTCCATGTCAGGTAACTGGGCAATAAATTCATCCGTTTTTAAAAAATATGCCTTAATCACTACACCGTCATCGGGATAATCAGCCGCACTCAACGCGTAAATTTCGCCAAATTTATCCTCACGCTCCCGGTGAAAATCACTGGCATCTGTAATCGAAACACCGCTCGCCCCGTATTCCGTCAACTGATTGGCGACCGCCTCTACCGCTTCATTTAATGTATGGATTTCAACCTCAGACCACTCCACTTTTTTCACTCCTCCTATGTAAAAAACCGCATGTTGAAAAACCTACTTTTAGTCAACATACGGTTCTCTTTTAATCGCCTTTAAAAGCTTTTTTCATTTTGTCGAAGAAACCTGATGTTTGCTCATCAACTTTATCGCCTATTGTCGCCCCGAACTCACGTAAAATGTCTTTTTGTTTATCATCGAGTTTTTTCGGTACGATAACTTTCACGGACACGTGTTGGTCGCCTGTGCCGCTGCCGCGAAGATGTGGAACACCTTTACCTCGCATACGGAAAGTCGTGCCTGTTTGCGTACCCGCAGGAATTTTAAGACGCACTTTACCATGAACAGTTGGCACATCAATTTCGTCGCCTAATGCTGCTTGAACGAATGTTAGTGGTACTTCTACAAAAATATCATCGCCATCTCGTTCGAAAAATTCGTCTGGAATAATGACAAATACTACGAATAAATCGCCGCTTGGTCCGCCGTTAATACCAGCTTCCCCTTCGCCAGCAACACGCATTTGTTGCCCATCATTCACACCAGCGGGCACTTTCAATTTGATTTTTTTCGTCTTTTTCACGCGACCTGTACCGTGACAAGTAGAACATTTATCTTTAATTTCTTTTCCTGTGCCATTACAGTAACTACACGTACGTTTATTCACGATTCTTCCAAATGGTGTATTTTGCTCCACATTAATGGAACCTTTTCCGTCACAATGCGAACATTTTTCAGGATGTGTGCCTGGTTTTGCTCCTGAACCATGACAAGTATCGCATTCTTCTT
Organism: Listeria goaensis; assembly: GCF_900186125.1. Taxonomy (GTDB): domain Bacteria; phylum Bacillota; class Bacilli; order Lactobacillales; family Listeriaceae; genus Listeria; species Listeria goaensis. The sequence goes on from NZ_FYBQ01000001.1 coordinate 479,845, forward strand.
CACGCGGAATTTCAATTTCAGCTTCTTTTCCAAAAACTGCTTCTTTAAATTTTAAGCGCATTGTATATTGTAAATCATTTCCTTGGCGCGGTGCATTTGGGTCTTGACGCGCACCGCCGCCTCCGAAGAATGTATCAAAGATGTCTTCAAATCCTGAAAATCCTCCGCTCGAATAGCCGCCAGAGAAACCGCCACCGCCGCCGCCAAATTGATTTGGATCAACGTGTCCATACTGATCGTACTGCGCGCGTTTGTTTTCATCACTTAATACTTCATACGCCTCAGAAATCTCTTTAAACTTCTCATCAGCGCCACTCTCTTTATTGATATCCGGATGGTACTTTTTGGACAGTTTCCGGTATGCTTTTTTGATTTCATCTGCCGTAGCGCTCTTTGAAACGCCAAGTACTTCATAATAATCGCGTTTGGCCATCCGCCATCACTCCTTTTCATTATCCTTACGTATTGTATCACAAGACTTTTGATAAGAACAGCCTACAAGCCGGAAAAAGCCAAAGCCACTATGACTTTGACCTTTTCTACTGCTTACTTATTTATCTTCTTTTTTCTCGTCGTCATTTACTTCTTCAAATTCAGCATCAACAACATCATCAGAACCTGCTGCTTCTGGATTTTCACCTTGTGCCGCTTGTTGTTCAGCTGCAGCTTGCTCGTAAAGTTTAACAGATAAGTTTTGAACGATTTCATTTAAAGCATCTGTTTTCGTTTGAATTGCTTCAAAATCTTCACCTTTAAGTGCTTCTTGAAGTTCATCACGTGCCGTTTCTGCTTTTTTCACTTCTTCTTCGTCTACTTTGCCTTCTAACTCTTTAAGGGTTTTATCAACCGTGAAGACAAGTTGGTCTGCGTTATTGCGAAGTTCAGCATGTTCTTTATTTTTCTTATCTTCTTCTGCGTTTGCTTCTGCATCTTTCATCATGCGATCGATTTCGTCATCTGTTAAACCTGAAGAAGATTTAATTACGATATTTTGTTCTTTACCTGTTCCAAGATCTTTCGCACGAACCGTTACGATACCGTTTTTGTCAATATCAAACGATACTTCAATTTGTGGGATACCACGTGGTGCTGGTGGAATATCCGCAAGTTGGAAACGACCAAGCGTTTTATTATCTTTCGCCATTGGACGTTCACCTTGAAGCACGTGAATATCAACAGCTGGTTGGTTATCTGCCGCAGTCGAGAATGTTTGCGATTTAGAAGTCGGAATCGTCGTGTTGCGGTCGATTAAGACAGTCATTACGCCACCCATTGTTTCAATACCAAGTGATAATGGCGTTACATCGAGAAGAACAACGTCTTTTACATCACCTGTAATCACGCCGCCTTGAATCGCTGCACCCATTGCCACTACTTCATCAGGATTTACGCCTTTATGCGGTTCTTTACCAAGCTCTTTCGTAATCGCTTCTTGAACAGCTGGAATACGCGTTGATCCACCAACTAAAATAACTTGATCAATATCGCTAGCAGAAAGGCCTGCATCTTTAAGCGCTTGACGAGTTGGGCCGATTGTACGGTCAACTAAATCATGAGTAAGTTCATCAAACTTCGCACGGGTTAAACTAACTTCCAAGTGAAGCGGACCGGCTTCGCCTGCTGTAATGAACGGTAAGGAAATTTGTGTGCTTGTTACACCAGATAAATCTTTTTTCGCTTTTTCAGCGGCGTCTTTCAAACGTTGTAACGCCATTTTATCTTTAGAAAGGTCAATGCCATTTTCTTTTTTAAATTCAGCGACTAAATAATCAATAATTTTTTGGTCGAAGTCGTCACCACCAAGATGGTTGTCACCCGCTGTGGAATGCACTTCGAAAACGCCATCGCCTAGTTCAAGGATAGATACGTCAAACGTACCACCACCAAGGTCAAAAACTAAAATGGTTTGGTCTTGCTCGGTTTTATCCATGCCGTATGCTAGTGCAGCTGCAGTTGGCTCGTTGATAATTCGTTCTACTTCAAGTCCTGCAATTTTACCTGCATCTTTAGTTGCTTGGCGCTCGGCGTCGTTGAAGTACGCAGGTACTGTGATGACTGCTTTATCTACTTTTTCCCCTAAATAATCTTCTGCATAGCTTTTTAAATATTGTAAAATAATCGCGCTAATTTCTTGTGGGGAGTAGTCTTTTCCTTCCACTGTTTCTTTGTAATCTGTTCCCATGTGGCGTTTGATAGAGCTCACTGTGTTTGGGTTTGTGATTGCCGCACGTTTGGCAACTTCACCGATTTGACGTTCACCATTTTTAAAGCCGACAACAGATGGTGTCGTACGCGCACCTTCTGGATTTGGGATAATTTTCGCTTCGCCGCCTTCTAATACTGCGACTGCTGAGTTTGTAGTTCCTAAGTCAATACCAATAATTTTGCTCATAATTTAAATTCCTCCTGAATATATATAATAAAGTTGTTTACTCGTTTACTTTGACCATAGAAGGTCTAATTACGCGGTCTTTAATCTTGTAGCCTTTTTGTAGTTCTGCAGTTATTTCATTGCTTGCCGCGTTTTCATCTTGATCTTGCATAATCGCTTGATGGAAATTCGGATCGAATTGTTCACCTAAGGCTTTAATGCTCTCGACGCCTTCTTTTTGTAAAGCCGTCACAATTTGGCTGTACACCATGTTCATGCCTTTTAAAATCGCTTGTACTTCCTCGTTATCCGATTCAGAATCAAGCGCCTTTTCAAAGCTGTCAAGCGCTGGTAGCAAATCTTCTGCTAAGCTTTGAGAACGAAACTTCATCGCCGCCTCACGGTCTAGCGTGTTACGTTTTTTGACATTTTCAAAATCAGCATGTAAACGCAAATAGCGATTTTCTTGTTTTGCAAGTTCTTCTTCAAGCTCAGCAATTTTAGCTTCTAAAGCTTTTGCCGCTTCTTGCTCTTCCATCTCAACTTCTACTTCATTTGTTTCAACATCTGCTTCTTTTTGAAGCTCTTCTTCCAATTTAGCTTGCTTATCTTTTTTCTCAGACAAAAGTGTCACCTCCTGAAAAAACGTTCGTTTCTTCAGCCCTTTCTATTTTTGGTTCTCATGATAAAGTTTTGTTAAAACGGTTGTTAAATCGCGACTAAATACATCGACTAGCCCGAGCATTCGGCTATATTCCATTCTTGTCGGACCGAGTAGGACGATACCGCCAACGCGCTCATCGGCAATTTGGTAGGTCGCTGTCACGATACTTAAATCGTCCATGAATTCGTTGTTCAGTTCGCGACCAAATTTAACCGCAATCCCGTCAGGAATATCGCGGAATAAATCATAAAGGACATCTTCCGCTTCAACCAGTTGCAAGAAACCACGAATTTTCGCAATATCATGAAACTCAGGTTGATTTAAAATATTCGTTTTCCCCCCGAGATAAATGCGTTCTTTATTCACACGATGCAGCGTATTTAACAAAATATCGCTCATGTGCTCAGCATTTTCAACATGTTCGGTGAGAAGCGCCTGTACTTCGTGCGCGATACGGAACTCTAGATGGTCAAGCGGAACTCCGACCAAGCGATCGTTTAAAATGTTCACGGTCCTCTCCATATCCGAAAGTGTAACCCCAGCAGGGAGCGCCACCAAATGATTGTCCACATGACCTTGATCCGTAATTAAAATCAGCATTGCTTGCTGGCGACTAATCGGCACAAACCGAAATCCGCTCAACCTATTTGCAGCTGAATGTGGACCAAGCACAATGGACGTATAGCTTGTCAATTCCGAAAGTAGCGATGCCGAATTTTGAATCAGCTCTTCCGCCTCATCGTAATCCGCTTGAAATACCGACTGAATCACCTTTTGATCTTCTTTTGAAAGTTCCTTTGGCTTTAATAAATAGTCCACATAAAACCGGTAACCTTTCTCAGATGGTACTCGCCCCGAAGATGAATGCGTCTTTTCAATAAAGCCGTATTCTTCAAGCACGCTCATTTCATTTCGAATTGTCGCAGAGCTGTAAGGAAGGTCGCTTTCTTTTAGCAGATTTTTAGAACCCACAGGCTGAACAGTCCAAGTGAAATGATCGATAATCGCTCGAAAAATCTGAAGCTGCCTTTCCGTCAACATACCTTTCACCTCTTTTTTTAGCACTCAAATCGTTCAAGTGCTAAATACAAGTATAAATTTACCAAACAAATCAGCTCTAGTCAACTGAAAACACTTCATTTCAGACTAAAGACCGACTTGTTTGGTCAAAATTGGTCAACCATGCGATTTATAAGAACTCACGAAAAACGTTATTTCCTAAAAAACGACCTTCTCTTGTTAATTTTACATATTCTTTCGTATTTTCAAGCCACCCATTTTCAACTGTCGTAGCAATCGCTTTCTGAAATGTAGCATCTAACTCCCGGTCAAATTTCTCAAAAAACCTCACCTTGCTGACACCATCAACTTTGCGAAGCCCAAGAAACATCTCTTCCTCCATCTCCTCTTTAAGAGATAAATCTTTTGTTTGAAAAATGGGAAGCCTGCCCTCTTCAAGCGGTGTCATATATTGCTTCAGCGGACCAAAGTTGCTGTACCGCGTATCATTTAAATAACCATGTGCGCCTGCTCCAAAGCCGAAATAATGCTCATTGCTCCAATAAACTATATTATGGCGGCTTTTAAATCCTTCTTCAGCAAAATTGCTAATTTCATATTGCTTCTTCCCGCGTCGTTCCATCTCACTCATCAAAAAATCATACATGTTCGCTTCGGCATCTTGGTTTGGCAAAATAAGTTGTCCCTTTTGCATCAAATTATAAAATATCGTTTTCGGTTCAATAATGAGCGAGTAAGCTGAATAATGCGGTAAATCAAGCGCTAACGCTTTTTGAAGTGTATCTTTAAAGTCGTCTTCCGTTTGACCCGGCAAACTAAAAATTAAATCAATACTAACATTCCGAAAACCAACTTTTTCCATATTCTGAATAGACTGATACACATCTGCTACAGTATGGATTCTACCAATTTTCTTTAGTAGGTCATTATTAAAACTCTGAACGCCCATACTAATCCGATTGACCCCACTTTGTTTCATTGCATTTAATTTAGAAACAGAAAGGTCGCCTGGGTTTGCCTCAAACGAAAACTCCACATCTTGCGAAAGTGGAAAAATCCGATGAACTGCTTCACACAATCGCTCAATTTGGTTCTCGCTTAACGTTGTTGGTGTCCCTCCGCCGACAAACACGGTTTCCACTGTATCAAGCTTTTTCAAAGCTGTCGCCATCTCCATTTCTTGAATGAGCAAATCAACGTAGCGTTCCACAGGTTGCCCTTCTAGAAACACTTTGTTGAAGTCGCAATAATAACAGATATGTTCGCAAAAAGGAATATGAATATACACGGCCGTCATACACGCCACACTTCTTTCTTTAAAAAAGAGCTGCCAAAAATGAGTGGCAACTCTTTTGTTTTATTGATTGTCGTCCATTTTCAAAATAGCCATAAAGGCTTCTTGTGGCACTTCCACAGATCCAATCTGCTTCATCCGCTTTTTACCTTCTTTTTGTTTCTCAAGCAATTTGCGTTTACGCGATACGTCCCCGCCGTAACATTTTGCTAAGACGTTCTTACGCAAAGCTTTAATCGTCGAGCGAGCCACAATTTTAGTCCCTATTGCAGCTTGAATCGGCACTTCAAATTGCTGGCGCGGAATCAGTTCGCGTAATTTTTCTACAATAATTTTACCGCGCTCATAAGCAAAGTCACGGTGAACAATGAAGCTAAGTGCATCTACTTTTTCCCCATTAAGTAAAATATCCATCTTAACGAGCTTCGAAGTTTGATAGCCCAGCACTTCATAGTCAAATGATGCATAGCCTTTCGTGCTAGACTTCAACTGGTCAAAGAAATCATAAACGATTTCAGATAGCGGAATCTCATAAATGATGCTCACCCGAATATCGTCCAAATATTCCATTGTAATAAAGTTTCCGCGTTTATTTTGCGCAAGTTCCATAACCGCACCAACGTACTCATTTGGCACCATCACCGTCGCCTTCACGTAGGGCTCTTCCACAGATTCAATAACGCCTGGCTCTGGCATTTCCGCCGGATTATCCACAACAATTTGTTCCCCGTCCGTCAAATTCACATGATAAATAACACTTGGAGCTGTTGTAATCAAATCAATATTAAATTCACGTTCAATCCGCTCTTGAATAATTTCCATATGCAAAAGTCCCAAAAATCCAGAACGGAATCCGAAACCGAGTGCTTGAGAAGTTTCCGCCTCAAATTGAAGTGCAGAATCGTTCAATTCCAATTTTTCAAGTGCATCACGCAAGTCGTTGTATTTGGAAGAATCAATCGGATATAAACCACAATACACCATCGGGTTCAACTTCCGGTATCCTGGCAAAGCTTCCTTCGCTGGATTATTTGCAAGCGTAATAGTATCGCCGACACGCGTATCTCCAACATTTTTAATCGAAGCTGTCAAATAACCAACATCTCCAACCATTAAAACATCTTGAGCCGTTGCTTTCGGTTTAAAAACTCCAACCTCTGTGACTTCAAACTCCTTGCCATTTGACATCATACGGATTTTGTCCCCAGCTTTCACTGTACCTTCAACGATTCGAATGTTCGCAATAACACCGCGATACGCATCAAACACCGAGTCAAAAATAAGCGCTTGTAAAGGCGCGTCAATATCCCCTTGTGGCGCCGGAACTTTCTCCACAATTTGCTCTAAAATATCTTCAATGCCGATGCCCGCCTTAGCAGAAGCAAGCACTGCCTCACTTGCGTCAAGCCCGATAACATCTTCAATTTCCTCGCGAACACGCTCCGGGTCAGCCGCAGGTAAATCAATTTTATTAATAACAGGTAAGATTTCTAAATCATTATCGAGCGCCAAATAAACATTTGCTAGCGTTTGCGCCTCGATACCTTGTGCAGCATCCACAACTAAAACAGCGCCCTCACACGCGGCAAGACTTCGCGACACTTCATAGGTGAAGTCGACATGCCCAGGAGTATCGATAAGATGGAAGGTGTAGGTTTCCCCGTCTTTAGCAGAATAGCTAAGTTGAACCGCATTTAATTTAATTGTAATCCCACGCTCTCTTTCAAGATCCATCGAATCAAGTAACTGATCTTTCATTTCCCGATGCGTCAAAGCATGCGTTTTTTCTAAAATACGATCAGCTAACGTAGATTTCCCATGATCAATGTGAGCGATAATGGAAAAATTTCTTATTTTCTTTTGTCTTTCTAGCATTTCTTTTTTATTCATTATCCCAGCTCCTGATTTTGGCTCATCCCTTATAAGATGGCAAGCTAAGCTTGATTATATCAGTAGAAACACGATTATTCAATGACTTCTTTCAAAAATAAATGATTTTTAAATAAAAATTGGAAAGTATTATTGCAAATCCGACAATCTTTATGTATAATAACATTTGTTCTGATGTAATTTAAAAAGGGTATGTTTTGAAATAAATAGTACCTCATTAGTTTGGACGGAGGTGAATGGAATGCCAAATATTAAATCTGCGATTAAACGTGTAAAAACAACTGAAACACGCAACAGCCGTAACGTTGCTCAACGTTCCGCAATGCGTACAGCCATTAAAAAAGTAGAAGAAGCTGCTGCTACTAACGCTGACAACAAACAAGAATTATTTGTTGATGCCAGCAAAAAAATCGATTCTGCTGTATCTAAAGGCTTGATTCATAAAAACAAAGCGGCTCGTAACAAATCTCGTTTAGCTGCTAAAGTTAAATAATCGATGAAAACATCACTGTCGGTGGTGTTTTTTGTTTGCACAAAAAGCCCCAGACTGATGATAAACGACAATCTTCGGAGTTCTTGCCTCCGCTCCGGTACTCGGCAATGCGTGAGAATCTCATCATTTGGCATCAGTCTGATTGTGCTTAGTACGTTTTGTTTGGCTTACGTTTAGCGTTTTTCTACAAGCTGAAAGACCTTATATAAGGTCTTTTTGTCTTTTACGATAGTCCTCCAGCTCAAACAAAAACCATTCCAATTTTTGCCCCCTATTCCCAACTCCCGTTTTCAACTCTAAATCAATCTCTGAAATACGTAGCAAAGCATAATTAAGTTCTTCCTGACTAAATCCACGTGCTTGTTTTGCCGCTAGCTTCGCCCGAAATGGGTGAACTTTCAACGTGCCTGCCGCTTGTTGCGAACTATAGCCTTCTTTTTCTAAAATTTTAAGCTGACTTAGAAGCCGGAACTGACTTCCAATTAAAGCCATAATTTTAATTGGCTCCTCTTTTTGTTTCAATAAGTCATAATAAATTCGAAGTGCACCTGAAATGTCTTGGGCAATCAATTTGTCGAGCAGTAAAAAGATATTTTGCTCCAGTGAGCGAACGACTAAATCATCAACGTCACTTAACCCAATTTGCTTTTCTTCAAATTTAAAAAGCATGAGTTTGTCTAGTTCATTCATCGCCGTAGTCAAATTTCCGCTTGTAAGTTCAAATAGACGCAAAATGGCATCTTGTTTCATCTCGAATTCATTTTGCTTCACTTTGTTTTGTATCCAGCCAATAAATTCTTTTTCATTTGGACGTTTCGCTTCAATAACTGTCGCTGTTTTTTTCAGCAGCTTCGTAAGTTTTTTACGCTCATCCAGCTTTTCAACGTGGGCAATGAAGCATAGAATGGAATAATCAACCGGTTCATTTAAATACGCTTCTAGTTTTTCCGTTTGATGTTCCACTTTACTTTTATTTTTTTCAGTCGTCAGAAAAGTCGGATTGCTAGCTAACACAAGGCGTTTCTCACCAAAAAATGGCAAAGTTTCCGCTTCTTCAAGCACTGATTGAATAGGCATTTCATCTAAATCAAAATGGACATAATTGAACTCCGTATCTTCTTCCGAAAGAACATTTTCAAGCAGTCGTTTCTTCGTTTCGTTGATAATATAATCTTCCACGCCGATAATTAAGTAAACAGGCGCAATCTTTTTTTGTTCTATTTTCTTCCACTCATCTATCAAAACAACCACTCCTCTCTCCCATCCTAATCCAATCCAGCTTTCTTTTCAAGCGTAAAATGAAACCCTTCGCCAAAAATATATGTTATCATTCCAGTTTGATCCGTTCGGAAAATTGCGACTTGATTTTTTTCAAGAGTCCTAAGCGTTTCCGCGTGTGGATGCCCGAAACGATTATTTAATCCACAAGAAATCAGCCCTAAGCGCGGCTTAACTGCCTTGACAAAAGCATCGGTTGTCGATGTTTTGCTTCCATGGTGCGCAACTTTTAAAATATCAGCTTGAATATCTTTGTTGCGAAGCACTTCTTCTGCTGGCGCTTCAATATCCCCTGTAAAAAGCCACGTCAGACCATCTAAATTTGCTTTTATGACAAGCGAATCATCGTTAGCACCTGCGCCTTTTTCATCAGGGTGTAAAACCGTTAAACTATTTTCCCCGTAATTAAAATGCGCACCTGACACAAGCTCCTCCACAGGAATATCATTTAACTCCAAAAGAGTCGCTCCTAAAATCGCTTTTTGACCAGAACCCGCACTAATATAAAGTTGTTCAATCCGCATTTCCTTAGCGAGCTCGTCTAGCGCCTCCATATGATCCGCATCTGCATGCGTAATAAAAACTTTATCAAGCTGCTTAACCCCACGCGCTTTTAAACTAGGCGCTAACACGTTTGTCCCTATCGAAAACTCTTTTTGTTTCCTCTGCCACTCTTCTTTTGCAAAAGGGAGTGTTCCCCCAGTATCGATTAAAAAGGTTCCAGCATTTCGAGGTAACTGTATCAAAATGCTATCCCCTTGCGACACATCAATGAAAACGACTTCCCCTTTAAGCGGGAAATTTTGCCAATTGCATAGACTTAAATAAACAACAAAAATGAAAAATGCCCGTTTAAAGTATTGTTTTTCAAGTAACATGAAAAAGAGAAATAGGATAATGATAAATAAACATAGGAAAATCCCGTTTGGTCTGCCAGTTACAATACTCTTAAAAGGTAGCTCCGCTAATATTTGTGTCACTTGCTCGGTGAAATGAAGAAGCTGTGTAAGTATGAAGTTTGGAATGACAAAAAACAGTGGCTGTAAAGACATGAAAAAACACAAAAAAACAAGTGGCACAATGATGACTGAAAATAAAGGTACGTAAAAAATATTGAGCAAAATTCCAATAACCGAAAACTCATAGAAATGAAACATCATTACGATAGAAGATGCTAATGTGGAAATAATCGATATGGTAAGGCCACTCAACCACATATTCGCTATTCGATTTACAATCTTCCTTGATAAAATGATAGCAAAGGCGACGCTATATGTTAATTGGAATCCTACTTCAAAAACAACATACGGATTTAAGAGGACAAAAAGTATGAATGTAAGTGAAATAGCCGACAAAGCAGATAGCTTCTTCGCAAAAAGTACAACTAAAAAACTCATTCCAGCGGCTCGAATAACTGGTGGATTACATCCTGCTAATAAGGCGTAGGATGGGATTAAAATGAGCAGCAGCACTCGACTTGCTTCACGCGTTAAACCGGCACGAAGGAACAGCCCGAAAGAAAGCGATACAAACAAACTAACATGCAGGCCTGAAATAGCCAAAAGATGCACAACGCCGAGTTTTTGATATTGGCTAAAAATATCATCATCAAATAAACTTTTTTCGCCAACAATTAAAGCCGCAACGTACGGCGAAGCTTTTTCGTCATAAGTTCGTTCGATGTAGTCGATAATCGAATGTCTAATATTTTCAACTTTTTGAAGGAAATTTTCCTTTTTCGACTCCCCAAATTGAATATTTGTAGCCTTCGCTACATAGTGAATTCCTTTGTGTTTTAAATAATTTTGGTAATTAAACTGGGCATCATTTCGATTGGGTGTAGGGCGTTCTAAGGTCGCGTTAGCTGTGTAGGACATACCCAGTTTTAACTTTTGAAGAAGTTCTTTTTCAGCTTTTGAAGTGATTTTATATGTGACAAGAATTTTTTCTTGTTGATAAAAGGAAATGAATTGCAGTTTGTCCCCATCAATTTTCAATTCGGATTGAATGAAATTAGCTACTTTTATTTCTTCTGGTTTTAACTTGGTTACATTGCGTTGTTCTACCGTAGTTATATACAGAAAGGTCGCAATTGCCACAAAAAATAAGAGCATACACTTTTTATCTTTTATGCTTAATATGAGACATAGTGCGAAATTGATGGCTAAAAAAAGAGGAGTCAAAAAGACTCCTAAAATGGAAAAAATAAGAACCACAACCGAAAAAAATGTATATCGTTCGATGGCCTTCACTCCGTTTCTTAAGATAGTCTGTTTTCTAAGTTCGCATAGAGCTTTTGGATATATTCATCAGGTATTTGTTCGGAAATAGCAGCTTGCTTGACTTCATCAAGTAGCTCTTCTTTATTTAATTTTTCTCCCGCAAAAATATGTGAATCAAACGGGATTTTTTTCACTTCTACTCCTGCTTGTTGGAACAATTCGACAGCATAGGCGTGATTTTTGTAGTCTACCGCGTAGCAGACCGTTTTAATGCCCGCTTGAATGATGGATTTACAACATGCCACACAAGGAAAATGCGTGACATACATTTCTGCGCCGTCTGTTGATGCGCCAAACTTTGCACATTGTAAAATGGCATTCATTTCAGCATGAATGGTTCGAATACAGTGACCTTCCACGACTAAACAACCGTGTTCAGCGCAGTGGTCACCACCTGCGATAGAGCCATTATATCCGCCAGCAATAATGCGTTTATCACGTACAATTGTTGCACCTACCATTAGGCGTGTGCATGTACTTCTCGAAGAAATTAGATGGCTTTGCGCCATAAAAAACTGGTCCCAAGCAATACGTTTCATGATTCTACCTCACTTTCACCTTTAAGTATAAATTTGATGTTTTAGGGAGTCAATCAAAAATTTAAACCTCTACATACTCTTTTAACTTCTCAACGGTCTTTTCGCCAATTCCACTGACATTTTTTAAGTCATTTATCGTTTGAAATAAACCTTCTTTTTCACGGTATTCTAGAATTGCTTTTGCTTTCGCCGCACCAATGCCCGGCACTTGTTGTAAATCACTGATTGAAGCTTGATTGAGATTTATTTTTTGTCCTGCATTAGAATTTTCTGCGGATCCGCTTGATGCAATTTGTTTTGCCTCACCGTTTTTATACACGGTAATCACCATTTCATCTTTTAATTTCTCTGCTAAATTGATAGCATTTAAGTCCGCTTCAGCTGTGAAGCCGCCTGAAATAGTAATGGCATCTTTTACACGCCCATCAAACGCGATTTCGTAAACGCCCGGATTTTTCACAGCACCTTTGACATCAACTACAACCGTTTTACTCCCCGACTTTTCTTCGGTCTCTGCAGTTTCTTCTTTTGGCACATTGGGAATAAGTTCGGCTTTTGCCGCGTTATTTGTGGCTGGTTGCAACATAACATAGCTTATTACGATGATACACAAAACAATTGCCCCGCAAAGCCAAAACCATTTCGGATACTTTTGATACAGTTCTTTCATACTTTATCTCCTTTTATTTTTACTTATTCGACATTGGCAACTAAATTCCTCATGAAGACATAAAAAAAGAAAGCAGTTTTTTACACTACTTTCTTGCTAAAAAGAAGATTCTTTCGCTCTTTTCATCTGGTTTTTCCAGCGAAAAATCTGCATACACGCTAATTTTGCTAAATCCGGCGGCAATTAATTTTTTTTCATATGTCGCAACCGGATACGTTCTTTCTTTATGGAGTTCATCTTTCCGGAAGTAAGAACCATCGCTATTTTCAACAAAAAAAGTTAACTCATGTTCAACCGAATGAGGCGCTTCTCCGGGAAATGAATTCCAAATCGTTGAAACGCTTAAATCGCTATCACCGTAACTATAATTTTGAAAACCAACGTCCACTTTATAAACGGAATGCACATCAAACAAGAAGGCTCCATCTGTATTTAAATGTTCATAAACTCTCTCGAACGTTGCATCTAGCTCTTTTTCGGTTTCTAAATAGTTGAGTGAATCACAAAAACAGGTCACAACATCGAAGCTCTTTTGGAATGAAAAATTGGTCATATTTTCTGCCAAAAAAGGAATGGGTAGGTTGGTGGCGTTCATTTTAGCTTCTGCCACGTGAACCATTTCTTCTGATAGGTCAAGACCTGTGACGTCGTAGCCTTGAAAATGCATGCGAATAGCAAATTCACCTGTCCCGCTTGCCAAATCAAGCAACGTTTTTTTATCCTTTGGAAGTACTTGATGTGCGAAATCAGCCCACTCATCGTAGAGTTCCACGTCCATTAGTTCATCATACACTTGTGGAAAAAATTCGTAGCTCACAGTCGTACATCTCCTTTATGAAGTGAACGCTTTTGAAACATCTTCAAGCGGGGCATCTCCCCAAAGTTTTTCCAAATTGTAGTAAGAACGTTCATCGCGGTGGAATACGTGGACGATAACATCGCCTAAATCAATCAGCACCCACTGGGCAGCTTCTAAGCCTTCTAAACGCTTCACTTCGACATCATTTTCTTGTGCTTGTTCTTTAATTTCGCGCGCAATGGCTTCGACTTGTTTATCAGAATTACCATGACAAATGACAAAATAGTCGGCAAAACTAGACAAACCTTTCATATTTAGTGCTAGAATATCTTCCGCACGCTTGTCGTCAGCTGCTTTTGCAACTAACATGAGTACATCATAACTATTCAAATTTCAAAACATCTCCTTCTTTAATTAAAAACGCATAATGATTGTAAGCTAAAAATGTATCTGGGAATATCGGCTGCTCTTTACTCGCTAAATAGCCAATCGTACGACCAAGAGCAAACAACATTCCTTTGTCTAAAGAAGCCGCGGTGATTTTTCTCGCTTCGTCCACGCCAGGGAAATCCCGACCGGGCTCCGTATAGTCAGCTAAAAAAATAATTTTATCTAGTGTTGACATGTTTTCTGTACCAGTCGTATGCCAGCGAATGGCATCTAAAATCGCCTCATCGGTAATGCCAAATTCATGCTCCGCCAAGTAAGCCCCAACTGGTGCATGCCAAATCGCATTTTGATAGCGCAAAAATTCCGGATTCATCTTCTCTTGCACGATGATATCGCGTGCTTTCGCATCATCGATATATTTCGCATAGTCGTGCAAAATGGCAGCAATACTTGCCTTCTCTTCCGATTCAAAATAAATTTTGGCGAGCTTTATGGCCGTTTCCTCGACACCAAGCGTATGAATAAACCTTTTTTCAGGCATTGCTTGGCGTACTTTTTCAAGCATTTCATCACGATTCATATAACTGATGCTCCTTCACATACCGCACAACTTGTTTCGGTAAAAAATAGTCAATTGGCATCTTTTTCGCCATGCGCTCACGAATGAGTGAAGACGACACAGACATTTCCGGCACAAACACATTCTTAACTGGGTAAGGCGTTTCAAGGCAATATTCTGGGCGATTTACGCCAACAAATTGAACCAGCTGAACTAACTGGTTAACGTTGTACCAATTTGGTAAATATTCTACCATATCCCCACCAATAATAAAATAGTAGTCTGTATCTGGATTTTCTTCCACCATTTCTTTCATTGTATCATAGGTGAAAGATTTCCCCGCACGCAAAAGTTCCCGCGTATCCATTGCAAAATGCGGATTATCAGAAATCGCAAGCTGCAACATCTCAGCGCGGTTTGTAGCCGAAACATTCCCGCTCTCTTTATGCGGTGGAACTGAATTTGGGAGGAAAATAATTTGTTCCAAGTTCAGCGCTACCCTGACCTCGTTTGCAATAATCAAATGAGCAATATGTGGCGGATCAAAAGTGCCACCTAAAATACCAACGCGCTTTTTCATAGTTTCACCTCAAATTTAAGGTAATACAATTTGTTTTTTAGTTTTCGATTCTTTATATAAAATAATAGTGCGGCCAATCACTTGAACTAGTTCGGCGCCGGCCCGGCCACTAATTGTTTCCGCCACTTCTTCTTTTGGAACTTCACAATTTTGTAAAACGGAAATTTTAATGAGTTCACGAGCTTCAAGCGCTTCCGCAATTTGAATCACCATATTTGGTGTCACGCCGCCTTTTCCAACTTGAAAAATCGGGTGAAGCGAATGCGCATTTTTTCGTAAATAACGTTTTTGTGGGTTTGTTAACATCGTTTTCCTCCTATAATGAAGCAAGCACCGCCTGTTTCATAATTTCTGTATCAGGCTTTTGCCCCGTCCATAATTCAAAGGCAAGTGCACCTTGATGAATAAACATCGGCAAGCCGTTTTGAATGATTGCCTGCTTCTCTTCTGCTTCTTTTAAAAATGGCGTTTTTTTCGGATTGTAAATTATATCGCTAACAATTGTCCCCGGACGCAAATTAGCTAATGACAGTGGCGTTTCATTTGCGGTTTTCAGGAGACCAACTGAGGTCGTTTGAATCACAACTGAAAAAGACGCCAATTGTTTTTCCGCCTCCGAAATGGTGAGCGCAGCATCTTCGGGATAGCCTTGAATTAGCTGCTCCGCCTTTGAAATGGTGCGGTTCGCCACCACCACGCGACTTCCAATTTTTTCCTTAATCGCCAAATAAATGCCTTTACTTGCACCGCCCGCGCCGATGATTAAGACTGAATCAGTTGGGCGTAGCGGGTGGATTTCAGCTAGGCCAGCAAGATAGCCCAAACCATCTGTGTTATAGCCTACCCACTTTGAATTTCTCCGAACGACCGTGTTGACTGCCCCGCATTTTTCGGCAAACTCATCGAGGCTATCTAAAAAAGGAATGATGCGTTCTTTAAACGGTACGGTAACATTAAAACCATCCATTTTTTCCATAAAAAGAGGGATTTCCGTGTTAAATTGTTCGATATCAATTTTTTGGCGTGTGTAGACGGCTTCCATACCGAGTGCGTGAATCGCTGCATGATGCATTTCTGGCGAGAGCGAATGCGCAATTGGGTTGCCGATTACTGCAAATTTTTCCATTCCGTATGCCTCCTAAATAAGCGGTTCGCGAATCGTCACGTTGACGCCTTTTGGCACCCATGCTGTTACTTTAACATGGCCGTTTGGCACACATACCCAGCCTAATCCTGAAAATACGATATCCGCTTTTTCGCGAATGACAAACGTGTGGGGAACAAGTTCTGGTAAATCTGCCATGTCTTCTTCACTCGGCGGACTTAAAATCAAGCCTTTTTGTGTTTCGTAAAGGTGATCTGCTTTTTCTAATTTCGTCCGGTGTGGCTCAAGCTGGTTCGACATGTAAACGATAAACGATGAGCGCCCACCTTCCGTGAAATCAAGACGTGCAAGCGCACCAAAAAATAACGTCTGCGCACTATTTAATTGGTAGACAACGGGTTTAATTTCTTTTTTCGGTGTAATGAGTTTCAATGTTTTTGGACCGATAAAATGCGCCATTTGATGATGATTAATAATCCCTGGTGTGTCCACTAACACGCGGTTTCCTTCAAGTGGGATTTCAATTTTATCAAGCGTCGTTCCTGGAAATTGTGACGTCGTAATGATGTTGTTTTCACCCGTCGCAAATTTAATAATCCGATTAATTAGCGTTGATTTTCCGACGTTTGTACAACCAACAACAAAAACGTCCTCCCCGTCGCGCAAGTCCTCAATTTGTTCCATCAGCGATTCAAAGCCGTAGCCCTTCTCGGCGCTAATGAGGGCAACATCTGCCGCGCGAAGTCCTAAATCTTTCGCCCGCGTGCGCATATAACGCGTTAATTTATCACGTTTTAAAGACTTTGGTAGCAAGTCCGCTTTATTTCCGACCAAAAGCACTGGGTTGCTTCCGACAAAGCGGTGAAGTCCAGGCAGCCAGCTCCCATCGAAGTCGAAAATATCGACAACGTAAACAATGAGTGCTTTTTTAGCCCCCAAATCATTTAAGATTTTCAAAAAATCATCATCTGTTAAAGAAACATCTTGGATTTCGTTATAATGTTTTAAGCGGAAGCAACGCTGGCAAATGACTTGTTCTTTATCCAGTGAAGATTTTGGTGCATAACCCGGTTTTGATTTGTCCACAGACTGGATAATCGCGCCGCACCCAATACATCTTAATTCTTCGGTCAAAGTGAATCCTCCCATTCCATCGGTTGCTTTTTCGCTAACCGTTTTAAAATAATTCGCTCCATAAAGCGATTAAATTTCGTTGCAAGTCCGTCCGTTTCCTTTACTGGACGCACAAAAATTGTCATCAATTTTTGCCTGTTACCACCAAAAATGTCCGTCATAATTTGATCGCCAATCATAATCGTTTCCTCAGGCGTCGAGTCAAGCTCGCGCAGCGCTTTTTGGAAATTTTTGCGAAGTGGTTTTTTGGCTTTGGCTAAAAATGGAATTCGTGTGGCGCGCGCAACTCGTTCAACGCGTTCCTCCGAATTATTCGATAAAATCATCACTTTGATGCCTTCCGCTTCAAGCAGTGTGAACCAGTTAATAATTTCATG
The DNA here is from genome assembly GCF_900186125.1 of Listeria goaensis. Taxonomy (GTDB): domain Bacteria; phylum Bacillota; class Bacilli; order Lactobacillales; family Listeriaceae; genus Listeria; species Listeria goaensis. The sequence continues at coordinate 497,290 of NZ_FYBQ01000001.1, forward strand.
CGTCGCGTCCATTTCGTCCCAAGCGAGAAGTGTATTATCTAAATCAGTTAAAATTGTTGTTTTCCCTAAACTTTTAATATGCGTTGCCGTAATTCCAAACGGAGAATTTAACATCCGATCTGGTGAAAATTGCTTTAGCACTCTTTCGCACCCCATTTTATATAGTATAAATCTGCAAATACTATCATACCGTTATTTACAAAGATAATCTACAAATTTTAACATCTTTCTGCTTTTTTTACAAAAAAAGAATGGTTTAATGCTATAATGATGAAGAAATAATCTTACAATTATGCGTTTGATAGGGAGGAAAAAACATGTCAAAAGACTATTCTCTTATTTGGGAACTCGATTCAATTTATAGTGGTGGCAGTAGCTCAACTGAACTCCGTGATGCACTCCAACAAAACAAACAAGAGCTCGATCAATTTGTGCAAAACATTCAGGATTGGAGTATCCCAGAAAATACAGAGGACACCGCAGAATTTCTCATTTTAATCAATCAAAACGCCGATATTTCACGCGTTTTATTAACCGCAAGTTCTTATTTAGAATGTTTAGCCTCAGCCAATGTGAACGATGAACGCGCGCTTGAACTGGCAGCACTTGTTTACCAACATCAATCTATTTTGCAAACGGCAGAAGACGAATGGCATGAAAAATTTGCGCAAATTTCGGACCGCGTTTGGAATGAAATCCTGACACAAAATGGCTTTGAACAAATTGCTTTCGTCTTAAATGAAGCGCGCACAAATCGCAAGAAAAAAGGAACGAAAGAAGTGGAAGCCGCAATTAACGCCCTTTCCGTTGATGGTTACCGTGGCTGGTCTGACCACTATGATACCATCGTGTCAAAAGTTCGCGTTAAAGTCGAGATTGACGGTGAAACAAAAGACCTTTCAGCTGGTCAAGCGCTCAACATGTTGAACCACCCAAAACGTGACGTCCGCCAAGCGGTTTTTCAGGCTTATACGAAAAGTTGGCAGGAAAATGGGCGGCTATTCGCTGACACATTGAACCATTTAGCAGGCTTTCGTTTGGCTACATATGACATGCGTAAATGGGATAAAGTGCTCGCTGAACCGCTTGCGATAAATCGAATGGAGCAAGGCACACTTGACGCGATGTGGAACGTGATTCGCGAACATAAAAGTACCTTTACCACTTTCCTAGATCGTAAAGCCAAATTACTTGGTGTTCCAAAACTTAGCTTTTATGACGTAGAAGCGCCCCTCGTTTTCGGTGAAGATACGAAAAAATATTCTTTCCAAGAAGGCGCGGATTTCATCATTCAACAGTTCCAAAAATTCAGTCCTAAAATGGCCCATTTCGCTGAACATGCTTTCGCCAACAAGTGGATTGAAGCGGAAGATCGCGACAATAAACGTCCAGGCGGTTTTTGCACAGACTTCCCTCTTGTTAAAGAAAGTCGCATTTTTATGACCTATGACGGAGCGCCAAGTACCGTTGCGACACTGGCACATGAGCTGGGACATGCTTTCCATTCATACGTGATTCGCGATGAGCCTTTTGAAAATACTGGCTACGCCATGAATGTTGCTGAAACTGCCTCTACATTTGCTGAAATGATTATTGCCGATGCTTCTGTGAAGGAAGCCAGCACAAAAGAAGAAAAAATAACGCTTCTTGAAGATAAAATTGGGCGCAGTGTGGCATTCTTCATGAATATCCATGCTCGTTTCTTATTCGAAACACGTTTTTACGAAGCGCGTAAAGCAGGTATTTTATCTGTAGACGCACTGAATCGTTTAATGGAAGAAGCCCAGCGTGAAGCTTATTTAGATGCACTTGATGAATATCATCCGCAGTTCTGGGCTTCCAAACTTCATTTTTACATTTCAGAAGTGCCATTTTACAACTTCCCGTACACATTTGGCTACCTCTTCTCGCTTGGTATATATAATAAAGCCATTCAAGAGGGCGAAAGCTACGAAGATAAATACATTGCACTCTTAAAAGATACTGGTGCGATGACAACGGAAGAACTTGCCAAAAAACATCTCGGCGTTGATTTAACAAAACCTGATTTCTGGGAAAGCGCCGTTCAAATTACCGTGAACGATGTTTCTGAATTCCTTAAACTAACAGAAGACTTATAAATACAAAAGCGAGAATCCTAGTGGATTCTCGCTTTTTTAATTCCATTCTTTTAGAAGGGCTAAAATGCATTCTGATGAAGCTTTTGCTGCTGTTTCTAGGAATTCATCGAAGGAAATTGCGGCTTCTTTGTCCGCAACATCAGATAGCGCGCGGATAATCACAAACGGGATATCAAACTGATGCGCTACTTGTGCTATAGCCGTTGCCTCCATTTCGACCGCCTTTACTTCTGGAAAATGTGTAGTGATTTTTTCGCGTTGTTCATCTGTTGAAATAAAGGAATCCGTTGTGGCAATTAATCCGAATACAACTTTGCTCGTGGTTTCTTTTAATTGATTTAAATATACTTTCTCAACTTTCTTTAGCAAATTGGCATCTGCTTGATAGACAGCTGGCATTTGTGGTACTTGACCAAATGTATAGCCAAAGACGGTCGCATCCACATCACCGTAAGTAAGTTGATTTGAAATAATGACATCTGACACATTTAGATTCGCGCCTAGGCCGCCTGCTGAACCAGTATTAATGATGCATTCAGGTTTGTAATGGTCACACAAAATAGTGGTTGAAATCGCGGCATTTACTTTGCCAATTCCTGATTGTAGTAGCACGACTTCTTGACCTGAAATTGTCCCACGGTAAAATTTTGCTCCTGCGATTTCTTCTTCTAACAGCAACGTCATTTGCTCTTTTAAAATTTTCACTTCTTCTTCCATCGCGCCAATAATTCCTATCACAAGGAAAACCTCCTTTTTGTCCAAATAAAAACGCCGGAAATTTACCAGCGTTTATCGCTTATCGTTTTGCTTTAACTCTTCCACTTTCATCGGTTGCCAACCTTCTCCGTCACGCCAAGCAATGTATACGCGATACGCTTTATCAGGTGTGCTTTTATCTGAAACTGTTCCGATTGATTCTGTAGCTGGATCTGCGCCGCGCCCTACAAACCAAAGTGTCATGTTATTCGCGTCTATTCCTGTCGCTTCCGAAAAAGCTTGGATTTTTTCTTTCCAATCACGGCTAGTTGCATCGTAAGAGTTTACATGTTCACCGGATTGTTTCGTTCCGACAGGTTTCCAGTCTTTTGTAATGACTTGATTTACATTTGGATCATCGCTTTTTTCGGTCGTAGTCGTGTCTTTAGACGCAGACTCGTCCTGTTTTTCTGCTTTTTTAGCCTTCTCACTTTTTGCGGCATCTTCTTTTTTCGTTGTAGAAGATGCCGTTTTAGTTTCTGTTGGTGTATCAGAATTATCGGTTGCCAAAATAACAAAATAAAGCGAAGCAACGATTAAAAGCGATACAATGATGATCAAAATATTTAAAATCAAGTTTGTTTTTTTGCGTTTCGTGTTCGACTCGAGCCTGGATCCTTCCACGCTATTTTGCTTCACACGGCGATTTTTATTTTGCTTTGTCACCATATTTGAGTCTCACCACCTTGTTCAAAAGCAGGATTATGCTTCAATTTTAATAATTTTAACGGTCATATCGCCGCCTGGCGTTTGAATGTTTACTTCTTCACCAATTGCATGGCCGATTAAACCTTTAGCGATTGGAGAATCGTTAGAAATACGACCTTCAAATGGATCAGCTTCCGCACTACCGACAATCGTGTACGTTTCTTCATCGCCGCCTGGAACTTCCGCAAAAGTTACCTTTTTGCCGAGTGAAACCGTATCATTATCGACTTCTGAGCCATCAATGATGTGCGCGTTACGAAGCATGTTTTCAATTGTCGTAATCCGTCCTTCAACGAATGCTTGCTCATCTTTTGCGGAATCATATTCCGAGTTCTCGGATAAGTCACCGAAACCACGCGCAATTTTAATGCGCTCAACAACTTCTTTACGTTTTACAGTTTTTAATTCATGTAATTCATTTTCTAATTTTGCTTTCCCTTCAAGGGTCATTGGAAATACTTTTTCAGTTGCCAAAATAGTTTCTCTCCTTTTTGAACATTTCTTTGTATAGAAAAGTACGGAGACTATCCCCGCACCATGATCGAATATTTACTTTACGCAAGAAAGATAACCGTTCTTTCTTTCAAGTAGTAAGCAAATCTCTTTCATTTCATAACGCAAATTTTACAGTAATTTGGATACTTTGACAAGCCCAACGAATCTTATTACATATTTTCCTGAAGCACGCTTGCTATTTTTGTTGTCATTAAATCAATCGCCACATGATTTTGCCCGCCTTCTGGAATAATAATATCGGCATATTTTTTTGTAGGCTCGATAAACTCGTTATGCATCGGTTTGACAACCGTTAAATATTGCTCAATAACGGAATCAAGCGAGCGTTCTCGTTCTTTAATATCACGCAACAGACGACGAATAATGCGAATGTCATCATCTGTATCGACATAGACTTTAATATCCATTAAATCGCGCAGCCGAGGATCTTCTAAAATTAAAATACCTTCTAAAATGATAACGTCGCGTGGCTCTTGATGAATAAGCATATCTGAACGCGTATGTTTCGTATAATCATATACGGGCTTATCAATCGCTTCAAAACGGAGCAGCTGCTTAACATGTTCAATTAATAAGTCGGTATCAAACGCGAGTGGATGATCGTAATTAGTTTTAAGTCTTTCTTCAAAAGAAAGTTCCGTTTGATCTTTGTAATAAAAATCTTGTTCAATCATTAAAATAGAATGTTCATCAAAATGATCGAATATTTTTTTGCATACGCTCGTCTTTCCTGAGCCTGATCCACCTGTAACTCCCACAACAACTGGCTTTTTCTTCATGATATTTCGCTCCTTCTAGTAATCGCAAGTCCATCTCCCAGCGGAATTGTTGTCGTCACAAAATTTTCTTGTTCCACTAAAAATTGGTTGAAATCTCGCATTTTACGAGCAACACGTGCCTTTTTCTTAACCTCATCGGATTCATCAAGCGCGAGTCCTTTAAATAAAACATTATCGCTGTATAAAACGCCCTTTTGATTTAAACTTGGCGTATAAAGCGCGAAAAATTTTTCATATTGCGCTTTCGCTGCATCAATAAAAATGGCATCATACGGTCCCTTTTCAAGCAGCTTATCCGCGTCAATTAGCGCATCTCCGAGCACACAATCAATATTGTTCGCCCCGTAGCGTTCAATGTTTTCCAAGGCCGTCTGATGACGTTCCTCATCGCGTTCAATCGTTACAATTTCAGCGTTTGGGAGTATGTCTTGCATGCGTAGTGCTGAATAACCAATTGCCGTTCCAAGCTCTAAAATGCGCTTTGGCTGTTGAATTGCCATAATTTGTAGCATCGCGTGCAAGGAATCTGCTTCCATAATAGGCACATGATTTTCTTTCGCAAACTCTTCCATTTTTGTAAAGAAAACAGATCGTTTTGGAATTTGCGCAACTAGGTAATCTTGAATAGTTTGATTCATAAACTTCCCCTCTTACTCTTGATTGCTTGTAATATGCTCTTCTTTCAAGCGATTATGTTCGTCTAATGTTTTTGAAAAATAAACTTTCCCTGTTTTTGTATTCGCTAAAAAGTATAGATAGTCGGTTTTTTCTGGATAGAGCGCTGCTTCCATCGAATTTTGACCGCTATTTGCAATCGGGCCCGGCGGTAAGCCGTTCACACGATAAGTATTGTAAGGTGAATCTACTTTTAAATCCGAATAAAGGGTTCTGTCCTTATGTTCTCCGAGTGCGTAAAGTACTGTTGGATCGGTTTGGAGGCGCATATTTTCGTCCAAGCGGTTGTAAAAAACGCTTGCGATTTTTTTGCGGTCTACATTTTCTGTCGCTTCTTTTTCAATTAAGGAAGACATCGTTAAAAATTCGTGAACCGACTTCTGTTGCTTCGCTAATTCCGCACGGTACGGCGCTAAGTTCGTGTCCGTTGCTTTAATCATTTCTTCGATAATCGTCTCCGCACTAGCATTTGCATCTTTAAACGTATACGTCGCTGGATATAAGTAGCCTTCTAGCGGATGTTTAATGTCTTTATTCAGCACAGCATCTGTCACCGTGTCAGGATATTTTTTAATCATTTCTTTCACAAAACTTGGGTCATCCATCGTTTTTAAAACGTCATTTTTCTTCAAGTTAGGTTGGTAATTCACGATTCTTTCCGCAATTTGATCCAGTGCATACCCTTCTGGAATGACGAGTTTTTCAGGAGCAACTGTATCGCCTTCTTTTAAGACTTTCACAATTTCATCCGTATCCATTGATGGGCTGAGTTGATATTTACCTGCTTTTAAATTATTTTCATTCGTATATTTAACATAGTATGAAAAAACTCTCGCATCATTAATCACGTTTTTCTCTTCTAATAGATTGCCAATATCTTTCACATTTGACCCTGATGGAATCTCAACAATAACTTCCGCTTTACTATCCGCATCTTTCGCACCTAGTTGACTTTGGATATAAAAATATCCTGAAAAAGTGGCAATTATAAGAACTAGAACGATGGCAGAAATAATAATGGTCATTTTTTTACCTTTAGACTTACTCAAGTAGACCCCTCGTTTCTTTACATTATCCAGTCCATTATACCGATTTTTTCCGCACATTACTATGCGTATTTATTTTTTTTAACAAATTTTAATATTTCATAAAAAAAATCCTGAAAGCGAAGTCACTTTCAGAATTTTCAGCACCTTTAAGCTTCAATCGATTCCACTGATTCAATATTGCGTTTATATAGTCTAACCGAACGACCTTCATTATCATCCAGTAAAAATGTTCCCTCTCCTGTTGGCACTAACGCCTCCGAAATCGCTTTTTTCTGCGAATCGCTCTCTACTGTTTTGCTGTATGTACGCCCGCTCACCATATGAACCGTCACAACAAATTTTTCCATGGTAACCCTTCTTTCATTTTTGGAATAAAACTATCATAACAAAGATTACGCGAAAAAACATACAAAAACCTTTTCTTTTATAAAAAATAACGCGTTATGATTTCCTTATGCTATAATAACAAAGTCACTATTGTATTTAGAAGGAGTCTTTTTATGTTACATACAATTATTCAAAGCCTTCAAGATTTTGTCATGTATTTAATTGATACCTTTGGACATTTCGGGATTTTCCTTGCGATGCTAATCGAGAGCGTCTGTATCCCCCTGCCTAGCGAAGTTGTCATGCTATTTGGTGGTTTTATGGCTGAAGCTGGAAAACTCAATTTTTGGCTTGTCGTATTTGCGGGTATCGCCGGAAACTTAGTCGGCTCACTCATTGCCTACTACATCGGAAAAGCTGGCGGACGAACACTCGTCTTAAAATACGGCAAATATATTTTCTTAAACGTCAAACATCTTGATAAAGCCGAAATTTGGTTTAATCGCTACGGAGCAAGTGCTGTCTTTTTCGGCCGCATCCTCCCGGTTATCCGCACATTTATCTCACTTCCCGCTGGAATTGCCAAAATGAACGTTTCAAAATTTATTCTCTACACAATTCTTGGCTGTATTCCTTGGAATTTATTTTTAACATGGCTCGGCTACACACTTGGCGCTAATTGGTCAATCGTTGAAAAATACACGCGCCCCATTACATATGGAATTTTAGCCCTCTGCATCATTTTTGTCATTTGGCTTGCATACAAGATTTGGAATAAAAAAGCGCGGGCAAGAAATTAAAAAAAGGTATCCCAAATTGGGATACCTTTTTTCGATTATTCTTCGTCTTCGTCCGCTAAAAAAGTAGCTAAGATTTCTTCAATCATATCCCACTCTTCATCAGTTTCAACTGGCATCAGTTGTCCTTGATTGCCTTCTTCATCTTGAATGTAAGAAGAAGCTAAAATTTCGATTTCCTCGTCTTCACTTGCCCCTGCTGGGAAGTAAAGCACGTAAGATTTATCAAATTCCTCTGAATCAAAATTAAATAAAATTTCAAACTGCTCTTCTTGTCCTTCTTCGTTTACAATCGTAATAAAATTTTGTTCTTCCTCGTGATTATGGTTTTCTGACATATACGTCACCTCATTTAATTATTTGCATCTAGGTAGGACTGCAAAATCATCACAGCTGCCAATTTATCAATGACTTGCTTTCTTTTTTTTCGACTTACATCTGCTTCTAAAAGCGTGCGTTCAGCCGCTTGCGTCGTTAAACGCTCGTCCCAAAGCTCGACTTTTATCCCCGTCCGATTTTCAAGAACTTCTGCGTACTTCTCGGAGCTTTCAGCACGTGGACCAAGCGTGTTGTTCATATTTTTAGGCAAACCCACGATAATCTTTTCTACCTCATATTCTGTCGCAAGTTCCTGTACACGATTATAGCCAAATTGCTTTGCTTCCTCGTTAATCGCAATGGTTTCAATCCCTTGCGCCGTCCAGCCCAGTGCATCACTTATCGCAACGCCGACCGTTTTAGAGCCGACGTCTAAACCCATTATTCTCATTTTCCACCAATTTCGTTGTTTTTTAAATATGCGCGAACTAATTCTTCGATGATTTCATCACGTTCCAGTTTACGAATTAAGTTTCGGGCATCCATGTGGCGCGGGATATAGGCAGGGTCTCCAGAAAGTAAATAGCCAACAATTTGATTGACAGGATTGTACCCTTTCTCTTCAAGCGCTGAATAGACTTGGCTCATAATCTTTTTGACATCTTCTTCAATGGAACCGTCACCGAAATTATAATGCATTGTTTGATCTTTAGTACCCATAATTCTAAACACCTCAATTCCTTCGCTCTTCCACCTATTTTACACTAACCGTTCAGAATTGACAAAGAAATTATATACTTTAACACAATTTTAATATTGTTTAAAGCGAGTTCGCGAAAGCATTTAAGAGGAGCAACACGTCAAACAAGCAAACTGCCAATTGCTTGCACTTATTTAAGCTTACGAATGATGTCCGGCACCGCGCCAAGCGCTTTTTCAAGTAGTGCTGGGTCTTTTCCGCCCGCTTGCGCTAAATCAGGCTTGCCGCCGCCGTTACCACCGCAAATTGTCGCCACTTCCTTAATAATCTTACCAGCATGTAAGCCCGCTTCAATCGCCTCTTTCGAAACAGCCGCAATGAGGTTGACTTTTTCACCAGAAACCGCGCCTAAAACGAGGACGCCATCCATTTTTTTGTCTTTCCAATTGTCGGCAAATTGGCGTAAGCTCGCCATGTCTTTCGCATTCACTTGCTTATGAATCACCTTAACGCCGTCAATTTCTTCAGCGCCAGCAAAAATGTCAGCACTCGCGGCACTTGCCAGTTTCGCTTGTAACGAATCGTTTTCACGGCGTACTTCGCGAAGTTCATTTTGCAGCTGTTCCATTTTTTGTGGCGCGTCAGAAGCTTTCGCTTTCAAGATTTTCGCTACTTCTTTTAGCGTGTTTTCCTGTTCCGTCACAAAATGATAAGCCGCTTCACCAGTGAGCGCTTCAATTCGGCGTGTGCCTGCACCAATACCTGTTTCACTTTGAATTTTAAACAAACCAATTTCCGCAGTGTTTTTCACGTGGACGCCGCCGCAAAGCTCGATGCTGTAGTCACCAATTTTAACAACACGGACAACATCACCGTACTTTTCCCCAAATAGAGCCATTGCCCCTAGCGCTTTCGCTTCATCAATCGGCATTTCGCGAATATCGACCGCAAGCTGCGCCCAGATTTTTTCATTCACAATTGTTTCCATTTTGGACAGTTCTTCCTCTGTGATTTGCCCAAAGTGCGAGAAGTCAAAGCGCAGACGATCAGGCGCGACAAGTGAGCCCGCTTGGTTGACATGTTCACCTAATACATCTTTAAGCGCGCGATGCAGTAAATGAGTCGCTGTATGGTTTTTCACCGTCTTTTTGCGGTCATACTCGTCCACCGTAAGCTGAACCTTATCGCCAACTTTGAGCACGCCTTCTTTCACCAAAATTTGGTGCAGATTTTGCTTGTTCGGCGCTTTTTGGACATCTTTCACAAACGCTAGCCCCGCATCACTTTGAACCGTTCCGTGATCCGCCACTTGACCCCCACTTTCGGCATAAAACGGAGTTTCCTTAAACATAACCTGAACGTCACTCCCGGCTACCGCCTCACTCACAAGTTGGTCCTCTTGAATGATATGCAAAATCATGGAGTCCACAACCGTTTGCCCGTATCCAACAAAGGTACTTTCATCCGTCAAATTCGCAAGTAGCTCGCCTTGAACTTGCATCGACTGAACATCAGCACGTGCTTCACGCGCACGGTCGCGCTGTAATTTCATTTCCGCTTCAAAGCCTTCATGGTCAATTTTCAGCCCGTGATCAAGACCGTATTCTTCCGTTAATTCAACCGGGAAACCATAGGTGTCATACAATTTGAAAATGTCTTTGCCGGAAATAATACCCTTGCCGCTTTTCGCTTCTTGCAAAATATCTTCTAAGATGGCTAAGCCTTCATTTAATGTTTCATGGAAGCGCTCCTCTTCACTGCGAATCACTTTTTCAATAAACGCTTGTTGTTTTTCAACTTCTGGATAAAATGCATTCATGATTTTGCCAACAGTAGGAACTAGTTTAAACATAAATGGCTCACTAATGCCAAGTTGTTTCGCATAGCGTACAGCACGACGAAGTAAACGACGAAGAACATAACCACGTCCTTCATTTGATGGCAGCGCACCGTCACCAGTAGCAAAGGCAACTGTACGAATATGATCCGCAATGACTTTAAAAGCCACATCTTTTTCGTCCGTCACACCATATTTTTCACCAGAAATAAGCTCCACTTCACGAATGATTGGCATGAATAAATCCGTTTCAAAATTTGTTTTCGCACCTTGAATAATGGAAACCACTCGTTCAAGACCCATTCCCGTATCAATGTTTTGCTTTGGAAGCGGCGTATAAGAACCATCAGGGTTATGATTAAATTGCGAGAAAACCAAATTCCAAATTTCCAAATAGCGTTCATTTTCCCCACCTGGATAAAGTTCTGGGTCATTCGCATCATTTCCAAATGCTTCGCCGCGGTCATAAAAAATTTCGCTATCCGGACCACATGGACCGCCGCCAATATCCCAGAAGTTATCTTCAATTTCAACGATATGTTCGTCAGTCAAACCAATTTTTTCTTTCCAAATTGTTTTCGCTTCCTTATCTTCTGGATACACCGTGACATATAATTTTTCAGGGTCAAAACCAAGCCATTTGGGGCTCGTTAAAAATTCCCACGCGAATTCAATCGCACCCTCTTTGAAATAATCGCCAATTGAAAAATTGCCAAGCATCTCGAAAAACGTATGATGGCGCGCTGTTTTACCAACGTTTTCAATGTCGTTCGTTCGAATCGATTTTTGCGCATTCACAAGGCGCGGATTATCTGGAATAACAGAGCCATCAAAATATTTTTTCATTGTCGCGACACCGCTGTTAATCCAAAGAAGTGTCGGATCATTTACAGGAACAAGTGGCGCACTAGGCTCGACAGTATGGCCTTTCTCCTTAAAAAAATCAAGAAACATTTGTCTTACTTCACTGCTCGTTAGTTGCTTCATTTTATTTTCCTCCTCGAAAAAAATAAGCCTTGTGAATCGTTGCTACAGGGACGAATTCTCGCGGTACCACCCTGTTTGCAACGACACAAGACTTGTATCATTACCTCTTTAGCATCTTTAACGCAGATGAACGGACTTTTTCACGTAAGAGAGCGATTTGTAGAGGCTTCTACTTTTCTTTCAGCCAAGGAAAAGTTCTCTTTTTAAGTAAGCATCTCTAAAATTAAATTCTTACAAAGTCTAGCTTATTCATTTAAATTATAGAGAAGCCGCCCTTATCTGTCAACCGTTAAATTGCATTTGTTCTTTTGATTCAAACTGTCCATTTTTAAGCGTTAGTTTCACATCGGAAACTTTGGAAATTTCTGGGTCGTGCGTGACCATAATCACACACTTGCCTTCTTTGTGTGCTAAATCTTGGAACAAACGCACCACTTCCTTACTTGTGCGTTCATCCAGATTTCCAGTCGGCTCATCAGCCACAATCAAATCCGTTTCGCAGGAAAGTGCCCTTGCGATGGCTACACGCTGTTGCTGCCCACCACTAAGTGTTAAAACGCGCTGCTTCGCCATTTTTTCATCAATACCCACCTTTTCGAGCATTTCTAGGGCAAACTCTTTTCGATTCGAATGCTTCACTTTCGTAATTTCCATCGCTGTCGTCACATTTTGGAGCGCCGTCATATACGTTAACAGATTATAACTTTGGAAAACGATGGATACATATTTATTCCGAAATACAGGCAAACCAAGTTCTTTTAAAGAGCGCCCTTTGTAAAAAATATCGCCTGATTTTTGCGTATCTAAACCACCAGCCAAGGAAAGGAACGTTGTTTTCCCAGAGCCTGAACTCCCTACAACCGTATAAAATACACCTGCTTTAAATGTGTAATTAATATCCGTTAAAATACTTTCCTCTTTTGTTTTGTACCAATAATCGACATGTTCAAATTCTAAAATTTTCGTCATGCTTACACCTCTATTCCTGTTTCGTTAAAATCGTTTTTGGATTCATTCGTAAAATCGCAGCAGCAGGTAGCAGTACCGAAATGAAAGCAATTCCTACGCCAATTCCGCCCATCTTCAACATATCCGCTAGCGTTACTTGAATGTCCAGTTCTTTAATTTCTTCGGTGTTTTGCGTCAAGCTTGAAAAACCGCCGCTCATCATGCCACCGCCAGGTCCGCCGCTTGGACCACGATTTCCATTTTGTTCTGTCGTTGTTTGCGCCGTCTCATTTTGCTGCGAAAGCAATTGGTTGCCGGCAATTTGGGCAACGTAGTGACTACTAAATCCTGCCAGCATAAATGAAATTAGCGCAACTGTTAAAATTTCCACGAAAAACTGCCCGACGAGTTTCATTCTATTTTCGCCAATAGCTAGTAAAACGCCCATTTCATATTTGCGTTCACGTACTTGCATCATCACGAGTAAAGCTAAAATTAACGCGCCCGCAATTGTCACAATATAGACGACATTTTTTGAAAACGAAGCCACATTGTTAATAGGGCCAATCATTTGTTGGTAAAGCGCATCATTTGCGTCCAATTTAAATGTATCCCAATCAATTGAATCCACTTGTTTCGCTTGTTTTTCAAAGCTTGAAATATTCGCGGCATCGTCCATTGTATAAACAGCCGAATCAACCGTGTCTTTATAGTCTGAGCCTTTTAACGTATTAGCGACCGTATAAGGAACATACAATTTATTGTACGGATTTAAAAATGAGAAATTGCTCGCCATATCGCTTCCAGAATCGCTCGTTTTATAGATGCCGACAATTTCAAGTTCGACCGTCGTTTCCTCATCACTCGACTGAATGCTCATTTTGTCGCCAACTTTTAAATCATTTTGTTCCGCGAGCGTCTCCTCCACTAGGACGACATTTTTGTTCGCGTCGTCACTCGTTAAAGCGCGCCCGCTTTTTAGCTCCGCTGTTCCGCCGTCAAAATCCGTTGAAGTCTGAGAATCCAACACGCCACTAATACTTAAATCTGCTTGGGTCATTTGCCGACCGCCCATTTGCGGTACATTGTTGTCGCCAGTTGAACTATCTCCAGAAGACTTTACTGGGTCGAAATCTTTCGCCAGAGCTTGCGTGCTTGAGTAATAGTTGTACGTTGCAACATGATTTAATTTCGCTAAACTTTCCGCGTTTTCTAAAGAAATTGGTGTACTTTCAAACGAAGGAGGCGTCCTTTCGCCAGAGTCACTCTCGCTCTGATTAGCTTGCTGTTGTTCCATTTGTTTCTCACGATCAACCGTAAGTGTTACGGTCCCGCCTAGTTCTTCTTTTGCCATTTCACTTGCTTTATTTGCAGCAGATTGAATCGTAAAGCCAGCTAATATAAGTACGGAAACGATTGTAAATATAATAAGTTGTAAGGCTCCTCGCCCTATTCTCGCTTTCATACTAAAAAATGCTCGTTTAATAAAATTCATACTTCTTTCCTCCATTCATTGCCAGTAACCCTAGATTAGTTGAAGTGTGTGAACTAAATATGAACAAACTTTTAAACTTTCTGTAAATGCTTGCTAAATTCACTTTTTTGGGCTAATTTTATTGTATGAGGAGTGGATTCAAGTGAGACTATTAATGATTGAAGATAACGAAAGTGTCTGCCAGATGATTGAAATGTTTTTTATGAAAGAAAATATTGAAGCAACTTTTAAACATGACGGCAAACTGGGCTATGAAACTTTTTTAAAAGAAGATTTTGATATGATTATTATCGACCTCATGCTGCCTAGTATGGACGGCATGACGATATGTAAGAAAATCCGCGAAACGAGCGATGTGCCGATTATTATTTTAACTGCGAAAGAATCAGAATCCGACCAAGTTTTAGGGCTTGAAATTGGCGCCGATGATTATGTGACCAAGCCGTTTAGTCCGCTCACACTAATGGCGCGAATTAAAGCTGTTGCTCGGCGTGGCCATTCTGGGTCTGGTTCCGCAAGTGAAAATGCCTCCATTTTACAGACAACTTATTTTAAAATTAGCAAAACGACACGGGAAGTCTTTTACGGCGACAAACTTTTAGAATCGCTTACACCAAAAGAGTTCGATTTGCTTTACTTCTTAATGCAACACCCGCGTCAAGTCTTCTCAAGAGAACAGCTTTTAGAACGCGTTTGGGGCTACCAATTTTATGGCGATGAACGGACGGTCGATGTGCACATTAAACGTCTTCGTCAAAAAATTGCGACGGAAAACCACCCTTTCCTCCATACTGTGTGGGGTGTCGGGTATAAATTCGATGAAACGGAATGATAAACGTGAAATTTAAATATATGTATCAATTGTTTTTAACGCAATTTGTCATTCTCCTTATTGCTTGTTTAATGATTGGCTTGTCCGTTTCACACTTTTTAAAAGACTATTTTTTTGAGGAACAAGTGGGTGTTTTATCGAAATACGGGGATACGATTTCAAATGATATTAAATACGCGCCGGGAAATCAGACGGTTTCTGTATTAAATTCCTATCAGCGGATTTTAGATGTGAATAATATTCACTATACGATTATGAACAACGACAACCAAACCATTTATCCAGACACTAGTCGACCTCTTCCACCAGATTTCAAAATTTCAGACGCGGACATGGAAAAACTGAAAAAAGGTGAAACCGTCACGATAAAAGTGGACAATCGTTTTAATCAAGAAATGTCTGTTGTCTATGTGCCGATTATGAACGGCGACACCTATCTTGGTGCGGTGATTTTAAATGCGCCGATTAGCGGAACGGAGAAAGTAATTGGCACGATTAACCAGTACATGTTTTATACGATTCTCATTTCGATTGCGGTCGCTTTAATTTTAAGCTTGCTCATGTCAAAATTTCAGGTGAATCGAATTAACAAATTGCGTGATGCAACGAAGCGTGTCACGCGTGGTGATTACGAGACGCGGCTTAAGGAAAACTCGTTTGATGAAATCGGCGAACTAGCTCACGATTTTAATAAGATGACGGAAAACTTGGCAGAATCGCGCGAGGAAATTGAACGGCAAGAACGGCGCAGGCAGCAATTCATTGCGGACGTTTCTCATGAAATGCGCACGCCACTAACAACCATCAGTGGACTTACGGAAGGTCTTGTCAATGATATTATTCCGCTGAGCGAAACAAATCGTGCGGTTCAGTTGATTGATACGGAGGCAAAACGGCTCACGAAACTTGTCAATGAAAACTTGGATTATGAACGCATTCAAGCGAATAAAATCGTTTTATACCAAACAAAATTCGGTGTTCATTCCTTTTTCGATTTGCTTAGTGAACAGTTAGAGCCTTTAGCCAGCAAGAAAAATGACAAACTGGTGGTCGAAGCTCCGCTCGATTTAGAGGTCTATGCGGATTACGACCGGCTGACGCAAATTGTGATGAACATTGTGAAAAATAGCATTCAGTTTACGGAAAATGGTACCATCACGCTTCGCGGCTTCCAAGATTATAAGGAAACGATTTTGCAAATCCAAGATACGGGGATTGGTATGAATACAGACGAACTCGAGCAAATTTGGGAACGATTTTATAAGGCGGATATTTCACGGACGAATACGGCATTCGGGGAATCTGGCATTGGGCTTTCGATTGTGAAGCAACTTGTGGAGAATCACGGAGGTACTGTTGAAGCAGAAAGTTCGCCAGGTGCCGGAGCGACATTTACGATTCGATTGCCGTTTTATCGAGATAATGATGTATAGAAAACAGCTTTTTCTACAGAAAAAGCTGTTTTATTATATTTTATAATTGCTCTATTCGGTTGAAAGTGCTAATATTAACAAAAAGGAGCTGTTTCTATTGGATAAATATTACCCTTTAAAAAATATACGTTATATGGAAAATGAAAAAGCTCAATTAGAGGAATTTCAAAGGCGTATTTCCAGCTTTTCAACCTATACAACCGGAATAGAAATCAAACCAATGGATAATGGTAAACCGATGTCGCATCAGGAAGCGCTTTTTATTGTGAATATTCCTGAGTTAGCTAAAATAAATGAAGAAGTAATCGAAAATAGCAAAGCCATACAACTTTTAATAAAAGATATGCCTCCTATTTCTGTAAGGAAATTCATGGAGAATATATTAATTAATGAATTGCAAAGCACTAATGAAGTTGAAGGCGTTCATAGTTCTAAAAAAGAGCTCGCTGAAATTTTGGCGGATATTGAAAAAGGAAATAAAATAAGTCACAAAAGATTCTTTGGTCTCGTTCAGTTGTATAATCGCATAGAAGAGGATGAAAAAATAACGAAAGTGGAGGATTTTAGGAGCATCTATGATAAACTTGTCGCAAATGAGATCAAGAAAGATGACCAGCCTGATGGGGATATGTTTAGAAAAGAAATTGTTTTCGTTAAAGATGGCATGAAGGTACGGCATACTGGTGTGACTCCAGAATATGAAATCTTTTTACATCTTGCTAAACTATTACAACTGAATGAAAATGACATGCCCGATTTATACAAATATCTCATTGGACACTACCTTTTTGAATATATTCACCCATTTTATGATGGAAATGGTAGGCTGGGTAGATATATACTATGTAAGAACTTGCAGAAAAAGTTAGGGCCACATAGCGCATTCACCTTTTCATACATGATTAACCGAAATCGCTCTGACTATTACCAAGCTTTTGAGGAAGCTTCTTCATTTATGAATAAAGGTGAAATGACCTTTTTCGTGCTCGCCATGTTAAAATTAATTCGAAAAGGGCAAATGTCTATTTTGACTGATTTACAAGAAAAAAATGCTTTACTCTACTCCATGCTAGAACAATTAAAAACAGTCACTAGCGATGCGCTAGAGTATGAATTATTAGGATTTCTTACGCAAAGCTATCTTTTCCAGTCGCAATACAATCAAATTACAGCACCTGAATTAGAAGCATTGTTAAAAATTGGTAGAAGAAAGTTAAACGCTCAATTTGAGAAACTTGAGCAACAAAACATCATTACTAAAATTAAAAAGAATCCTGTTATCTACACATTAAATAAAAATTTCGTTGACACACTTTTTAGGTAATAAGCTTTAAATAAAAAAAGCATACATCCAGTAAAATCCATTTTTAAATGGCCTGATTACTGAATGTATGCTTTTTTCATGCTGACATAAACGTATATGGTGTCACATCGTCCATTCCAATCATTGGATCAATTTCTGCCATATTCTCTTCCGTAAGCCGCTTCACGCTGCTCACAAGTTCAAGCGCCTCGTCAGATGTTAATCGTTCCAAAAGCGTCGTTTGTCGCTCTGTTTCATCCGTTCGCTCAATCCCCATTCGAAATGCGTCTTCCTCGCCGCATAAAATAAGAAATTGCTTGCTTCGCGTCACGCCCGTGTAAAGCAAATCGCGCCTAAGCATGCGGTAATAGCTGCGCACAACTGGCATAATCACAATTGGGAATTCGCTCCCCTGGGCTTTATGAATCGAGCAGCAGTACGCGTGCGTCAATTGATTGAATTCTTGGCGATAATACGTCACTTCCGTTTGATCAAACTGTACGACAATCATATCTTGATTTTCCGTATTTTCCTTTGCGTACATAATCGAAACCACTTCACCAATATCGCCGTTAAACACATTTTTTTCGGGCTGGTTGACCAGTTGAAGCACTTTGTCGTGCACACGGTACTTTATATCCCCGAAAGTCAGTTCCTTTCTTTTCCCCGTATCGTTAGGGTTGAAAATCTCTTGCAAGTTTTTATTTAGCACATTTATACCCGCAGGCCCTCTGTACATGGGGGCTAAAACTTGGATGTCCTTCGCGCGAAACCCTTTTGATTTTGCGTTTTGCACAACCTGTTCCACGACGTCAGCGATTTGGTTGACGTGGCAATGGAAAAACGAGCGATCCTTGCGATTTTTTGCGAAGTCTTGCGGCAAGAAGCCTTCCCGAATATCATGCGCCATTTCGATTATCGAAGAGCCGTCCTCTTGACGATAAATATCCGTTAATTCCACTGTAGGAATCACTTTCGATTCTAAAATGTCTTTTAACACTTGCCCCGGCCCAACAGATGGCAACTGATCTTTATCGCCAACTAAAATGACTTGAATGTGACTAGGAAGCGCGCGGAACAATTGGTTCGCAAGCCAAATATCCACCATCGACATCTCGTCGACAATTAAGAGCCGCCCATCAATTAAGCGCTCCGAATCATCGTCCATCTGCTCCTGCCCATTCATGCCGAGCAAGCGGTGAATCGTCATCGCCGGGAGACCAGTTGACTCACTCATTCGTTTCGCTGCCCGTCCAGTTGGTGCCGCGAGCAAAATCGGAAATTTGTTCCCATCTTTGTACGCATGCGGATCAAGACTTACGCCGTTTAATTCGCTGTAAAGCTCCACAATGCCCTTAATAACCGTCGTCTTCCCTGTTCCCGGTCCACCCGTCAAAACGAGCATGGGCGACTCGAGCGCCGTTTGAAGCGCCTCTTTTTGCGATTCCCCGTAGGACACATTGATGCGCTCCTCCAAATCGCCTAGCGCAAGCAAAAATTCCGACTCTGGAAATTGTTCCGCATATTCAGACTGGCCCATAAGTCGTTTGACATGGTGCGCCAAACCATTTTCAGCAAAATATAAAGACGGCATATAAACGCGCGAATTTTCAATAATGATTTTATCGCTATCACTTAAGTATTCAATTTCGCGCTCCACGTTTTCCTCGTGAATCGGTAACGGGTCGCTTTCTTCAAGCAAACTTTGCGCCGCACGAATTAAGTCCGCACGTTCCAAATATACGTCACCATTTCGAATTGATTCCGTATCAATTACGTACAATAAGCCGGCGCGAATTCGTTCCGGATGTTCCCCGCCAAGACCAAGTTTCCTCCCCAAATCGTCTGCCCGCTGGAAACCAATCCCTTTTACGTCTTCAATCAACTTATACGGACTTTGTTCCAAAATAGTTAACGCATTCTCTTTATACACTTGAAAAATTTTCATCGAAAGTTGCGGACCAAAACCATATTCATTTAAGCCAATCATAACATGCTCTAAGCCTTGATTTTCCCGCAACGTTGCAATCAGCGTATCCGCCGTATTTTTAGGAAGTTTTGGCACATCAGAAAGCCTATCTGGATCCGCCATCATAATCGAAATCGCGTCTTCCCCGAGCACCTCGACAATGTTTTCCGCCGTTTTCTTCCCAACACCTTTAAACAGCTCGCCTGATAAATATTGAACGATGCCCGCTTTCGTCTGCGGCATCTCTTTTCGAAATTTTTCCGCCTTAAATTGCTCCCCAAACTTCGCATGTTCCGTGATTTTCCCGTAAAACATGTACACTTCCTGCTCATGCAGTTTCGGGAAAACACCCGTCACAATAATATCCTTTTCATCCCAAGTCGTATTCGTTTCCTTCACAAGCAAGCGCACAACCGAAAATAAATTGTCCGGGTTATGAAAAATCGTCGACAGCACCGTGCCCTTCATAAACCACTCTTCATTTTCTGGTTGAAAAAGCGCAAGCGATTCCTGTGTCGCCATATTTTTCACCCCACTTCTGTTTAAACGCCTATTCCGCGTTTTCCTCCAAATCCGATATTGCGACAAGCGCGTTTTGAGCCAGCACATGATTGGCATCAGCGGCTACCGCACGCTCAAAATAATTTTTGGCGATGACAATATCGCCTTGCCAAGCCAAATACACCGCCCCCAAATTGTAGAGCGCATCCGCATCGTCAGGTTTTAGCGCCAGCACACGCTCCAATTGAATTTCCGCTTCTTCGTAAAGCCCTTCCTTAGCAAGCGCAATCCCGTACTGGAAAACACTTTCCGCGTCTTTCGGATTCAACTCCGTACTGCGAAGCAAATAAGCAAGTGCAAGCGAATTTTGGTCGGCATTTACAAAACTAATTCCGAGCATGAAAAACACATCCGCATTTTCCATGCCTTGGCTGATGGCATTTTCAAAAGCCTGAATCGCTTCCCCGTAACGTTCCAACTCAAAGTATAGCGTCCCTAAACTATAATACGCCGCAGGAACTGTTGCATCTAAATCAGTAGCACGTTTAAAAAACAATTCCGCCCGCTCAAAATCATCCATCGAAAGGAGTACATTACCAAAATTAATATAGCCAACCGGATCAGTCGGGTGCTCCTCAATGACCTCCGTAAACATTTGAACAGCCTCTTCCAATTTCCCTTGCTGCATAAACTCAATACCTTGCTGATTTTTATCCATTTTATATCTCCTTCTAGTTCACAGAATTTTGAAGCCAATTCGTAATCGCTTCTGCTGTTTCAGCCGTCTGCTTTGCCGCAGAAATGCTCGCATCATGGTCTCCACTTTGTTTCCCGTATGAACCAAACTGCGCATGATTTCCGCCGTTTATGTTAAGAAAAGTCGCTTCATTTGATAAGTACTTTTTATTTTCCTCAAACTTTTTAAAGTTCAAAACGCCATCATTAGAAGCCGTTATCGATAAAACAGGCAAACCGCTTTGTTTTAAAGAACCTTTTTTATCTGGATAACTCGCCAAGAAAAATACGCCGCGTAAATCAGACGCATGCTCATGGGCAAACCTAGCCGCCATCACGCCGCCAAGTGAATGACCACCAATTACAAACTGTTCATCGGCATTTTCATTCATAATCGCCTCCGCCTTATTTTTTCCAAATACCGCGAGGTCTAAAGGCATTTCAACGACATACGTTTTATATCCAGAATCGGCAAGCTCTTTCGCAAGCGGCGCATAACTAAGTGCATTCACAAAAGCGCCTGGATACAAAATCACGCTTGTTTTCGCCTGTTCCTTTTTCGGTTCAAAAATGAGCGTATTGTTTTCCTCAAACACATTAACGGCCTGGGTAGGATTAGCCGCCTCTTCAGCCACTTCATTTGGCGCTGTATTAAAATAAAAATAGCCCCATATGGCGAGAAGCACGACAATGACCACACTTGAAAAACCAATTATCTTTTTCATAATCACCCTCATTTCATACGTTCGCTTCATATTTTACCATATTTTCGCCAAAAAATAACGAGATGCACATAAAAAACAGGAAAGCCGCTTAACTTGCAACTTTCCCGTTCAAAATTCTATTTTAGCCAACATAATCCAATTGTTCGTCCGCTTTCCAAACCGTATCAATCGTGGCGCCGCCTATACATTCTTCACCGTCATAGAAAACGACCGCTTGCCCCGGCGTAATCGCCCGAACTGGTTCATCAAATACCACTTCAGCTGTTCCGTCCGCACGTAAATGTACCGTTACACCAGAATCCACTTGACGATAGCGGAATTTCGCCGTACACGTAAAATGCTGTTCTTTCGGTTTGTTGGAAGTAAAAGAAACGTCCGTTGCGATTAATGAATTCGAGTATAAACTTTCGTGATGAAAACCTTGTTCAACGAAAAGGACATTTTCCGATAAGTCTTTCCCAACTACAAACCAAGCTTCACCGTCACCACCAATACCTAAACCGTGACGCTGACCAATCGTATAATACATCAAGCCATCATGTTTTCCCATCTTTTTCCCAGCGAGCGTCTTCATCTCACCCGGCTTTGCAGGCAAATACTCGCTCAAAAACTGCTTGAAATTACGTTCACCAATAAAACAAATCCCCGTGGAATCCTTTTTATTCGCCGTCGCAAGACCTGCTTTTTGCGCAATTTCACGTACTTCGCTTTTCTCCATTTCACCAAGCGGAAACATCACATGTGACAACTGTTCTTGTGATAATTGGTTCAAAAAGTAAGTTTGATCTTTATTATTATCCACACCGCGCAGCAACTTCACTTCGCCGTCCTCGCGACTAATCCGCGCGTAATGTCCCGTCGCCACAAAATCCGCACCAAGACTTTCCGCATGTTCTAAAAACGCCTTGAATTTGATTTCCTTGTTGCACATCACATCCGGGTTTGGTGTTCTACCGAGCTTGTATTCCTCTAAGAAATACGTAAACACCTTATCCCAATATTCCTTCTCAAAATTAACCGCGTAATACGGGATACCAATTTGATTCGCGACGCGAATGACATCTTCAAAATCTTCCGTTGCCGTGCAGACACCAAATTCATCCGTATCATCCCAGTTTTTCATAAAAATACCAATGACGTCATATCCTTGTTTTTTCAGCAAATACGCTGTTACCGAAGAGTCAACACCGCCTGACATCCCCACCACAACACGTATATCTTTGTTTTCTTTTTTCGTCACGCCTTTTGCTCCTTCCGTTTAGCTAAGCGGTTTACAACATCTGTTATCTTGCTCGCTGCAAGCACCACTTCTTCATATGTGTTCCCAAGGCCAAAACTGATTCGTACCGTCTCCGTTACACCTGGATGATTCTCGCCAAAAATCGCAACGAGCACATGTGACGGGTCCACTGTTCCCGCCGTACAAGCTGAACCACTCGACACCGCAACACCTGCCATATCAAGGTTCATCAAGAGCTGCTCCACCTGCACACCGTGAAAACGCACGCTTAAAATATGCGGTAAACTTGTTCCCGCTGAACCATTCACTTCAAAAGCCAGTTCATTTTGGGAGAAAATTTCAACCATAGTCGACTTGAATTCCTCGTATTCTGCTACTTTTTCCGTCCGGTTTGCCGCCATTAATTCGCTTGCCTTCGCAAAGCCCGCAATGCCAGCCAAATTCTCCGTCCCAGAACGGCGCGCGCGTTCCTGTTCGCCCCCGTGAAATGGAAATTCAACCACTGTACCTTGTTTGACGTAGAGGAAGCCGACACCGCGTGGCCCGTTAATTTTATGTGCAGAAGCCGAAAGTAAATCCACGCCAAGGGCACTCACATCAATTGGAACAAGCCCAAACGCCTGAACCGCGTCCGTATGAAACACCGCCTGATGCTCTTTAAGCAGTTCCGCAATTTCCTCAATCGGCTGAATGGCACCCATTTCATTATTGCCATACATAATCGTCACTAAAATTGTATCCTCACGCAGCGCCGCCTGAACATCAGCTACGCGCACAAGACCATCTTCCCCCACCGGTAAATAGGTCACCGAAAAACCAAGACTTTCGAGATAAACGCATGATTTTAAGACCGCATGGTGTTCAATTTGCGACGTAATAATATGTTTGCCCCGCTCTTTTGAAGCAAGCGCCGTTCCAATGACAGCCGTATTATCGCTTTCCGTTCCACCACTCGTAAAAATGATTTCTCGCTCACTCGCACCAATTTGATTCGCAATTTTCGCGCGCGACTCATCAAGCGTTTTGCGTGCAGAACGCCCCGCATAGTGAACACTCGACGGATTCCCGTAATCATTTGTCAAAACACCGAGCATCGCCTGAACGACTTCAGGGTGAACCGGGCTCGTTGCCGCATGGTCTAGATAAATTTTATTTTCCATAGCGTATCTCTTCCTTTTTTCGGCATAACGCCTTTAATCGATTCCTATTGTAACAACTATTTCTAGCGAAAGCAACCTGACTTCCTTACAAATAGTTAGTGTCTAAAAAGCAAAAAGAAACCCCAATCGTACCGTTTGGAGTCCCTCCCTTTGAACCTGCTTAAAAACAGGTGGGTGCTCTGTCAGGCGGTTTGCAAGTCCTCGTGTGAAGGCATTTGCGCCGCGTCTGAACACCGAGCTCCCAAGGTAATCATAATTGTTCGGTTCAAAAATATATGGCACTGTAACGAATACATTAGGGTTTCTTTTATTATCCTTAGAATAGCATATTCCAAGTAAATTTTCAATTTTAGCGGCTTTAGTTTTTATTTTTACCACTTTTTTTATTCGCATTAATATTGTCATAAACGGCCGCAAAAGCCTGTTCAAATTTTGAATTTTTCTTTGGCTCATAATACTGTTTATTTTTAAGTGCATTCGGCAAATATTGTTGATCCACCCAAGCATTCTCATAATTATGCGGATACTTATAATCAATCGCGCGACCAAGTTTCATAGCACCTGAATAATGTCCATCACGCAAATGATCAGGCACCTCACCGCTCACGCCTTTTCGAATATCTGAAAGCGCCGCATCAATCGCCGTAATAGCTGAATTTGATTTAGGTGATAAACATAGCTCAATAACTGCATTCGCAAGTGGAATACGCGCTTCTGGAAAACCAACCTTTTCAGCTGTTTGAATCGCCGCGAGCGTCCTCGCACAAGCAGCTGGATTCGCCAACCCCACATCTTCATAGGCCATCACAAGAAGTCGTCTTGAAATGCTCACCAAATCTCCCGCTTCAATTAAACGCCCCATGTAATGAAGTGCCGCATTCACATCGCTTCCGCGCACCGACTTTTGAAACGCACTAAGCACATCATAATGCGCATCACCATCTTTATCATGGGCTAAACTTTTTCTTTGTAAACACTCTTCTGCAATCTCAAGCGTCACATAAATTTTTCCTGCATCATTCGGTTCTGATGAGACGACGGCAAGTTCAAGCGCATTTAACGCGCTCCTAACATCTCCACCACTTGCTGTCGCAAAATGCGTCTTCGCATCCGCCGCAAGTTCAACGTCATAATTTCCAAGACCACGTTCCGCATCAGTCAATGCCCTATCTATTGTCTTTTCAATATCGGCTACTGAAAGCGGCTTTAGTTCAAAAATTTGCGTTCTACTTCGAATGGCGGGGTTGATGGCGATATATGGATTGCTCGTTGTCGCCCCAACCAAAATGATTGCGCCACTCTCTAAATGCGGCAAGAGAAAATCTTGTTTCGCTTTATCCAAACGATGCACTTCATCTAGGAGTAAAATCACGGTACCGCTCATTTTCGCTTCTGCTGCCACAACTTCCATGTCTTTTTTATTATTCGTCACCGCGTTTAGCGTCCGAAAAGCATATTTCGTGCTTCCTGCTATCGCGCTTGCAATAGACGTCTTGCCAATGCCCGGCGGCCCGTATAAAATCATCGACGACAGCTGCTTCGCTTTAACCATTCGATATATAATTTTATCTTTTCCTACCAAATGACTTTGTCCTACGATTTCGTCTAAATTTCGCGGTCGCATTCGGTATGCTAAAGGTTGAATCGCCATATACTCTCTTCCTCCTTGAGTTCTGTTTACATTATACCATATGTAGTGACTTCGTTGCGTGCTGTCGGAACTTCCGCTATAATGAATCTATATAAAGTCTAGCGGAATAGTGGAGGTTTAAGCATGAAAATTACAACGAAGGGGCGCTATGGTTTGACAATCGCCCTTGAACTTGCACGTCAAATGGGTACAGGACCAACATCACTACGCAGCATTGCGGAGAAGAAAAATCTATCAGAACATTATTTAGAGCAATTAGTCGGCCCACTTCGAAATGCCGGCATTGTCAAAAGCATTCGCGGCGCACACGGCGGCTATATTTTAAACGCAGAGCCTAGCGAAATTACTGCTGGAGATGTGATTCGTACGCTTGAAGGGCCGATTGTTTTAGTGGAAAGTATGGAAGACGAAGAAGCTGCACAACGTGAACTTTGGACGATTATGCGCGATGCTGTTCGAAATGTTTTAGATAACACCACTTTGGCCGATTTACTTGCCAACGAAAATAAAGATGAACCGCAAGATGGGTATATGTTTTACATTTAAAATTCACCATCATCCTTTTGTCTAAAAAAACAGGCTACTGATTAAATATCAAAATAGCCTGTTTTTTTGCTTGGCATTCCTCTTGTTCTACTTCGCTACTTCTATACGTCGATGCTCCCGCGTTTTAGTTGGGCGATCAATGTGCCTAAATTGGCCACCACTTTATCCGCCTGTTTGTCCAGTGCGAGAACCGCCGCCGCTTTGTTATCACTTAACTGATACTTA
>NZ_FYBQ01000015.1 GCF_900186125.1 Listeria goaensis
CAGCGTTCGTCCTGAGCCAGGATCAAACTCTCTTTAAAATAAATCGAATTTGAATACTTATTCAACACCGTGAATAAGTTTCCTTAGCGTCACAAATTGACTTTGCTAGCTTGTTTCTTACTTTTTTGGAAACATCTTTTTGTTTCCTGTCCTATGAATTGATTGGTGAAACATCTGTTTCATCGCTTTTTCATCTTCGTTTTGTTCAGTTTTCAAAGGTCACATTGCTCTTTCGAGACAACTTAATTATCATATCATGATTAGGTTGCTACGTCAATAAAAAATTTATATTTTATTAACCTCTTTTTTTGAGCTTTTTAAGTATATAATAATCAATGAAATAATTCAAGGAAAAGCTACTTGTTTTTGATAACTTTTTCGTCTTGTAGTTCTGAAAGAAATTTTAGCATGTAGGAATGCCGTTTTTCTGCAGCTTTGATTGCGGTTTTTGTGTGCATCTTATCTTTTAATAGTAGAAGCTTATCAAAGAAGTGTGCCAGCGTTGTGTTTGGATTTTCGAGATGGTAATCGAGTGCCTGGCGGGCTTTGGCGCCGCCGTAAGTAAATGCTCGGATGATTCCGATTGCTCCAAGGGCATCTAGGCGGTCGGCGTCTTGCACAATTTTTTCTTCGAGCGTTTCTGCCAAAACGGGATTCTTACCTTGTTTGTAGGAAACAGATTCGACTGCGCGCATAATCTTTTTAATAGCGTCTGGATCTAAGCCTGATTTTTTCATCCAGTCGCTTAACTCTGCTTTAGCCAAAGCAGGGTCTGTAGTTAGTTTTTCATCAGGGTAATCGTGGAAAAGCGCGGCTAGTTCGATGATGAGCGTGTCACCCCCCTCCTTTTTCTGCAAATGTTTGGCAGTTCGAAAGACGCGCATAATGTGTTCGAAATCATGTCCAGTGCGGTCAGACTCGAATTTTTCTTGCATCCAATGTTTAGCTGCTTCTATTATATTCATTTCGCATTCTCCTTTCTTTTTTCAGATAATTGTGTAAAATAAAGATTGAGGTGATACGATGTTTGAATTTCAACAAGTGACTTTTACTCGGGAAGAAAAACAGATTATCAGAAATATTAATTGGGCTGTGCAGACAGGCGAAAAATGGGCAATGCTCGGTTTAAATGGCGCCGGAAAGACGACGCTTTTAAAGCTTTTAAATGGTTATATTTGGCCGAGTAGCGGGCGGTTACAAGTGCTTGGCCAGTGGTTTGGACAGACTTCTTTGCCTGAACTTCGGAAATCAATTGGCTGGGTGAGCAGCGCCTTGCAGTATCAGCTGAAGGAGTATGAAACGGCGGAGCAAATTGTACTTAGCGGTAAGTATGCTAGCATCGGGCTTTACCAGCCGTTTACAGAAGCGGATATCCATCAGGCGAAGGAGTTGCTTCTCTCGGCGCACGGCGGGTCGCTTATCGGCAAAGTTTATGCGACACTCTCACAAGGTGAGCGCCAACTTGTTTTGATTGCCCGCGCACTGATGGCGGATCCCAAATTGCTTATTTTAGACGAACCATGTAGTGGGCTTGATTTGTTCGCGCGCGAAAAGTTGCTTTATCAAGTGGAGCAAATTGCGGCTAGCGACAAGACGATTCTGTTTGTCACGCATCATACTGAAGAAATTTTACCACAATTTACAAAAACCGTCCTGCTTAAGGATGGGGAGATTTTCGCAAAAGGAGCTACTCGCGAGATGCTTTCGGTTAAAAAGATGGAGAGCTTTTACGAACATCCGATTGAGATATTTCAAGTGGCGAACAACCGCATAGCGATTTATCCGCGGGAAAGTTATAATGGTTAGAGGAGGCTGATTGTATGATGGCATATAAAAGTATGATTGCGAAGGCGCTCACGCACAATTTAATTGAACAAACAAGCGTGCCAGTTTATGGTAGTTTTCCCTTCAGCGTGGCAGGCGAATTAGTCCAATTAGACGGCCTTTGGATTGCCAACTTAGCGGGTGTTACTTTCTTCTCTGAAACCGAAGCTTATTTCGTCAATAAAATGTTTTCTTATCACGATATTGCCCACTGCTCCAGACATATAAGTTTACTGGCCATGAGTCCAAAAATTAAGTTTACTCTTTTAGACGATACTACATACACTATGCTTGTGGAACAAGAGGATGCCAAGCGCTTTGTGCAAACAGTTCGAGAGCGTCAACATCATGCGTAGTTCATTTAAAAACGAGAAGAAGTTGTCACTCAAACTTCTTCTCGTTTTTGTTTTCCATAGATTTACTTTCACTTATTCCTAGCTGCAAAAACTTCTTTTGAAGCGGTCACCGCATTTAATACTTTTGGAAAGCCGACATAAGGAATACACTGAATGAAGACCTCGATAATCTTTTCTGGCGTTATGCCAACATTTAGAGCAGCATTGATATGAACATGTAACTGATCATGAGTATCTCCTTGAGTAAGTAAGCTGGTGATTGTAATGATCTCTCGCTCTTGTAGTGTCAAAGTTTCTCTAGCATAAATTTCTCCGAATGCGAATTCAACGATATATCGACCAATATCAGGCGCGATTTCCTCCAGTGATTGAATGACTCTCTCTCCTGCTTCACCATCAATTCGATTCAAATTTTCTAGTCCAATTTTAAAACGATTATTTTCCATATCCAATTCCTCCTTGTTTGTGATAGACTAAGTGTAAACTATCAAGCCTACTTTATAGCAAGGGGGAAAATATGTATAAAATTAGTGAAGTTTCAAAACTAGTGGACTTAACAATTCCAACTTTACGCTACTACGAAGAGCTTGGAATGATTCAACCTAAACGAAATAAAAATGGTTACCGTGAATTTAGTGAACAGGATTTAGAGTGGATTCAGTTCATTATTCGCTTAAAACAAACTGGAATGGAGTTAAGCGAAATTCAGAAATATGCTCGACTAAGAGATCATGGGGACCAAACAATTGAAGCGAGAATGGCCTTGTTAGACGCCCAAGAAGAACTGCTTCTAAGCAAAAAGCTGGAGATTGAAAAACATATCTATTTTTTGAAAGAAAAACAATTGGTTTATCAAGACATGCTTCGGAAAAGAAACTAATCGAACTTTTCATTTTTTGAAATCTCCATTTGAATTGTCTTATGAAACAAAAAACAACCGCAAATGCATGCATTTGCGGTTGTTTTTTTATGCGCGTTTTTCAAATAATTGAACCATCTCGATGATGACTTTTGTTGCTAGTTCCATATTTTCAACAGAAACATATTCAAATTTACCGTGCATGTTCTCCCCGCCGGCAAATATATTTGGCGTTGGTAAGCCTTTGAAAGATAGCTGGGAGCCGTCTGTACCGCCGCGAATAGGTTCGATAAGAGGCTCAATGTCTAGGTTTTTCATCGCATCAAACGCAATATCGACAATGCCCTTCACGGGTTCGATTTTCTCACGCATGTTGTAGTATTGGTCATTTAGTTCCAAGACCACTTTGTCCTTCCCATATTTTTCCTGTATAGAAGAAACGATTTCTGCAACTTTTGTTTTCCGCTCCACAAACTTCAAATGATCAAAATCACGGATAATGTAAGTGGCTTTCGCTTCTTCTACCTCGCTGTTTAAAGAAATCAAGTGATAGAAACCGTCGTAACCTTCCGTATATTCTGGTGCTTCATTTTGTGGGAGCTGTGCGTTAAATTCCATCGCCATTTTTGTTGCGTTGACCATTTTATTTTTGGCTGTTCCGGGGTGAACACTGTTTCCTTTAAAGGTGATTTTCGCGGCAGCGGCATTGAAACTTTCATATTCCAGTTGTCCGCGCGGGCCGCCGTCCATTGTGTACGCATAGTTCGCGCCAAATGCAGCAACATCAAAAAGCGCTGGGCCTCGTCCGATTTCCTCGTCTGGTGTAAAAGCAACGCGAATTTTACCGTGTTTTAGTTCTGGGTGCTTCAAAAGATAATTCATCGCAACCATAATTTCCGTGATACCCGACTTATCATCAGCGCCTAGTAGCGTTGTGCCGTCCGTTGTAATGAGTGTTTGCCCTTTATAGCCCGTCAATTCTGGAAACTGCTTCGGTGACAATGCCAAATTCGGGTTTAGCATGATGTCCCCGCCGTCGTAATTTTCGTGCACAATTGGATTTACATCTTTCCCCGTAAAATCCGTAGCCGTATCAAGATGCGCTAAAAAGCCAATCACCGGCACATCTTTATCCGTATTTGCAGGTAAAGTCGCCATCACGTAGCCATTTTCGTCAACCGTCACATCGCTCATACCGATTTCTTTAAGTTCTTGCACAAGAATGCGACCAAGTTCGAGCTGACCTTCCGTTGTTGGGCAAGTCGTGCTTTCCTCGTTCGACTGCGTATCCACTTTTACGTATGTAGTAAAGCGCTTAATAAGTTCTTCTCTCATTTTCTACACTTCCTTCAATTCATTGTCTACTCCATTATAGGCTTTTCCAAAAGATCAAGCAACTTCTCACTCGTCTTTAAATTGCGCCCAGTAA
This sequence comes from Listeria goaensis, assembly GCF_900186125.1. Taxonomy (GTDB): domain Bacteria; phylum Bacillota; class Bacilli; order Lactobacillales; family Listeriaceae; genus Listeria; species Listeria goaensis. The sequence goes on from NZ_FYBQ01000015.1 coordinate 4,469, forward strand.
CCGCTTCTTCCGTCCAAGTTTTGATTACTTTATCCGTCTTAACTTCATGAACTTTTGTGGTGAACATTTTAACAAAAATAGCTGCACCGCTCGCCACATAAATCGCGTCCGCCGTTTCAATTTTGGCATTTGGCAAATGGCCGTTATGAAAGAAAATCATCAAACGCTCCGACTCCGAAATGATTGGAAATGGATTTTCGGCTAGCGTCAACCGATAAGCTTCCTCATTTAGCACCACAACAATTGGGTTTTTGATGGCGTAATACGCCTCTAGATGTTGTTCCATTTTGGCGCGCACTTCGGCCTCATTGAAAGGGGCGTTTAAAATGAGGTTGCCGCTTTGAATATACGTGATCACATTTTGAAATCCCTCTTTCGCTAAGCTCTCTCTTAGTTCTGCCATTTTTATTTTATTGTGTCCACCCACGTTTACAGCTCGTAGTAGTACTACAAATCTCATTTTAATCCCCCTTTATTACTAGTTATTATATTATATCTTAAAAGCAATCTGCGGTATAATGAAAAAAAGACTTGGAGGGTGATTTTTTTGAAATTGATTTCTTGGAATGTGAACGGTTTGCGCGCGGCTGTCAAAAAAGGGTTTATGGATTATTTTCATGAGGTCGATGCTGATATTTTTTGTTTGCAGGAAACGAAACTGCAAGAAGGTCAAATTGAGCTCGATTTAACGGGCTACCATGATTATTGGAATTATGCCGTCAAAAAAGGCTATTCAGGTACGGCGATTTTCACGAAACAAGAACCGCTAAACGTCTTTTACGGCATTGGGGCTGATGAGCATGACCAAGAAGGCCGCGTCATTACGCTCGAGTTCGAAAATTTCTTTTTCATTACCGTCTACACGCCAAATTCGCAACCTGAATTAGCGCGCCTCGCCTACCGCATGACTTGGGAAGAAGCTTTCCTAAACTACATTAAAAGTTTGGACGCAGAAAAGCCGGTTGTTTTTTGTGGGGATTTAAACGTTGCGCATAACGAAATTGATTTAAAGAATCCGAAAACAAATCGGAAGAATGCTGGGTTTACGGATGAGGAGCGCGCTAAATTTACGACGGTGCTTTCGGCTGGCTTCACCGATACATTTCGCTATTTTTATCCCGAAAAAGAAAGTGCTTATTCTTGGTGGTCTTACCGCATGAACGCCCGGGCGCGCAATACGGGGTGGCGGATTGACTATTTTGTCGTGTCAAGCCGTTTGGAAAGTCAGCTTGTTGATGCGAAAATCCATGCTGATGTGCTCGGGTCGGATCATTGTCCGGTTGAGCTTGAAATTAAACTATAAAAAACGCGGGAAGAATCATTTTCGATTCTTCCCGCGTTTTTAGTTTTATTGCCTATTCATATCTGCTAGGTTTATCCCTTTTCTTTTAACTTAATATCCTGCTTTTTATTAAATAGACATGTTTAATTATTACACTCTCTTTAATTTAATGGTTCAAAGAAAAACTTAGTCTTGCCCATTTCAAAATTTGATTAACCAAAACTCAGGCTATTAAAATTATTTTTCACTTATTCAGCGTTTCTAGTTCTTTTTGCTGCTAGTATGATAATACCAGATAGTAAAAAGGTAAGAGCCATGAATAAGAAGGCTGTTTGATAGGAATTTGTTGCAGCTACTAAGTCGCCAATAACCATCGGGGCAAAGAAGCCACCTAGAACGCCACCAGAGTTGATAGCTGCATATTTAGTTGCGATATGACTTTGTTTAAATAGTTTGTGTGGCAATCCCATTAAAGTTGTGAAAGCCATGATAAGAAAAATGTTGGCTAAACATAAACAAATAATGGAAAGGGTTAATTGATTTGACAAGTAAACGCCATAAACATTTAACGCACCTAAAATACTGAAAACGAAAATTATCATCCGTTCTTTTCCGATAAAAAAGCGACTGATTAAATATCCACCTAAAATTCCGGCGATAAGAATGCAAAGTCCAGCTAAGGAACTAATATAGCTCACTTGGCTAAGTGAAAGCCCTCTTGCCTCGTTTAAATAAGAAGCGAGCCAGCTGGTTAAACCGTAATTAGCGGCGTTAATGAAAAAGGCTGACAATAACAAAATCCAAAGTTGCTTATCACGCAATAGTTCTGAAAAAGGAACTTTATTTTTTTCTTTGTAAGAAAGGCGTTCTTCCTTGGTCGATTTTGGAATGACTAGGAAGATGCAAAGGCCGATGAAAACGACAATTGCGCCCATAATATAATACGTATGCCGCCAGCCAATCGAAACGAGTAGCGGTGCAATTAGCAACGGCCCAATGAATGCCGCAAAACCAGAAGAGGCGAGCATCGCTGACTGCGCAAATCCCCTTTTATTCAAAGGAAAATGAAGCGATATATAATTGCTGACCGAAGGCGGATAGCCGGAGTGTCCGAGGGAGCCTGCTAAAAAGCGGACGACGACTAAAAATAAGAGTGAGTAGCCAAAACCAAAAATGGCTAAAAACAAACCGATGATAATGATGGATAGCGCTAGCACAGGGCGCGCGCCAATACGGTTATTTAAATAGCCCATTGGAATTTGGAAAAGTGTATAACCTAAAAAGAAAGCGCTTAAAATTAATCCTTTTTGACTGGGATCGAAGCCTAAATCTTGCGCAACAGGCACAAGGGAGATTCCAATTGTGTACTTATCGACGTACACGCTCGTATAGCCTATGAATAGAACGAGTAAAACAAGTAACGAATTTCTATCCTTCACTTTGTTCATTTGAATTAGCCCCTTTACTTCGAGTATTCCTCAAAACAAGCTGAACATTTCGTTTTAAAGCACCTTTATTATATAATAAAAAACACACTTCGCCTGTGACAAAGATATGTATTTTTTATCCAAAATACTGCTAAAAATGTACAGAATACACATTTCAATAGCAGCACTCAAAATAAAAATAGCTATGTGAGGGATGTTTCAATGAAATATACGCCGTCAGAAATTATAAATGACTTATATAATTTAATTTTGAATCCTGGAACACGTGAATTTGAACGCTCCCTTTTAACTAAAACGAAAAATTCGTTGGAAGACGGAGCCAATTTTCACAATCAGCTTTTAAAACTTGAAGCGAGCTTACGTCCCCTTGCTTTACGAAATAATTTAACGCCTGATGTGACGGATTTTTATTTAAAAATAACGGGCAATGCTAATAAACCTTTTGATTTTTCTATTCATGACTACGAAAAAAAGCCCCATCAAGCACGCGCCATCTTTGCGGGGGGCTGTTTCTGGTGCATGGTGGAACCGTTTGAAACGAAACCGGGTATTATTTCTGTTTTGTCAGGATATACGGGCGGACATGTTCCTCACCCGACTTATGAGCAAGTCAGTGGCGGGTATACGGGACATACGGAAGCTGTTGAAATTATTTTTGATACTGAAATTGTTAGTTATTTGGAACTTGTAACGCTTTATTTCCAATTGACAGATCCAACTGATGCGCTTGGTCAAATGGCAGACCGTGACAGCAACTATCGACCTGCTATTTTTGTAATAAATGCCGAGCAACGCGAAATTGCGGAACATTATAAACAGCATTTAATTGACTCTAACCTATATAAACGGCCAATTGTCACTGCTATTGAGCCTGCAAGTACATTTTGGCCAGCAGAAAATTTCCATCAACAATTTTACCGAAAAAATCCGAAAAGGTATCGGAAAATCAAACGGGCTCGCAAGCAGTTTTTGTTACTTCAGCATCTGCAAATGAAGCTGCGTCATTTTCGTCAAAAATAAAAAAAGCGGCCTGACAAAGTGTCAAGTCGCTTTTATTCATTTATTTCGCTAATTCTTTTTTCGCTGCATCAGCTAATGAAGTGAAAGCTTGTGCATCGTTTACAGCTAAATCAGCAAGCATTTTACGGTTAATGTCAATACCAGCTAATTTTAAGCCGTGCATTAATTTGCTGTAAGATAAGTCGTTTAGACGTGCTGCTGCATTAATACGAGCAATCCATAATTTACGGAAATCACGTTTCTTTTGACGACGATCTCTGTAAGCATATTGGTAAGATTTCATTACCGCTTGGTTAGCTACTTTAAATAGTGTATGTTTAGAGCCATAATATCCTTTGGCTAATTTAATGACCTTTTTACGACGTTTGCGAGTTACTGTTCCGCCTTTTACGCGTGGCATATTGTCTACCTCCTAGAATTTAGAAAATTATTTTTTATTATTTCATTTTAGCGACCATTTGACGAATACGTTTAAAATCGCCAGCTGATACCATTGCCGCTTTACGCAGTTTACGTTTTTGTTTTTGAGATTTGTTAGCAAACATATGGCTAGTAAAACCATGTCTGCGTTTTAATTTTCCAGATCCTGTTCTTTTGAAACGTTTAGCGGAACCGCGGTGAGTCTTCATTTTTGGCATGAAATTTTCCTCCTCAAAACTTTTACTTTTCTTGAAGTGGTGCTAGGACTAAGAACATTGAACGTCCGTCCATTTTCGCTTTTTGCTCGACTGTGCTTACATCTTTACACTCGTCTGCAAAACGGTCAAGCACCTTTTGACCGATTTCTTTGTGGGTGATTGCACGACCCTTAAAGCGGATAGAGCATTTTACTTTATCGCCTTTTTCAAGGAATTTACGCGCATTACGTAGCTTCGTATTGAAATCATGCTCATCAATTGTTGGGCTGAGTCGCACTTCTTTTAACACGATGACTTTTTGGTTTTTGCGGGCTTCTTTTTCTTTCTTTTGTTGTTCAAAACGGAATTTACCGTAGTCCATGATACGAGCTACTGGCGGTTTCGCGTTTGGCGCAACAAGCACAAGATCAAGATTAGCCGCCTCAGCAATACCAAGTGCGTCAAATTTACTTTTTACACCCAATTGTTCACCGTGTTGATCGATCAATCTCACTTCACGTGCACGAATCCCATCATTTACCAACATGTCTTTGCTAATGGCGAGCCACCTCCGTAGTTTATTGGTACAACAAGTCAGAAAAGAGCAAATCATGCGTCTACCAGCGGCAGACATACAAAAAGCGAGTCTGCAAACTTTGCAAACCCGCCGATTCAAAGTCACACCAAGACTGGCGCAACGAAAAATTGAACTTTTTGCCTGAAAACACTCGTTAACGAGGCGAGAAGCGGGTTGCTTCTTCTTTCTTGTTTAATAACCTTAGTAACTATAGCATAGATGGAAAGGGATTGTCAACCATTCATTTTGCCTAGTCTTGCTCGTTTTATACAAAGAAACGTTTTTTAGACTAAGTTTCCAACCACTTTTATTCGCAATCGGTTTGCGTTATCTGGGTGATAGGCGAGCGGAATTTCATCGATTTCCACCACTTCAATGGTATTTTCAATGGCTCCTGCTAAAGTTGCCTGCGCACGCGCTTTATTTTCGGCATCTTGGAGTGCTTCTTCGCGTGGTTGCTTGGCATAAATATAAATTTGCTCATATTGGCCGCTAATTTGTGAGATGGAGGCACCAATTGCGTTTGCAACAGCGCCGTTTGGATTGCGGATAATTTTTGAAACGCCATTTAGTTCTTCAGGGATAATAACGCTGCCCCCGCCGACAAGAATAAGTGTCACATCGCCTGAATTCGTCTTCATTTTATCAATTGCGTCTTCGGTCATTTCTGCCATCTGCGCATAGGCTTTTTCCGCAAATTCTTGACTGATATGCGCAACTAGTTCTGCATCTCCAATCGCGACTTTTCCTAGTCGCACGGCAATATCCGTTGCTGTTAAATCGCTACCGCCAAAAACAAGAGCCTTTTCTGTAATTTGATAACCTACGCTATCTGGTCCGACCGTCACTTCGCCGTTTACTTCACGAACGAGACTGCCACCACCGAGACCGATGGAAATAATATCTGGCATTCTGAAATTAGTACGCACGCCTCCAACGTCAACAGCTAGCGAAGACTCACGCGGGAATCCGCCTGAAAGCACGCCAATATCCGAAGTCGTCCCGCCGACATCAAGCACCATCGCATTTTCAAGGCCAGCAAGATACGCCGCTCCGCGAATACTGTTCGTTGGACCACAAGCAATCGTCAAAATCGGAAACTGGCGCGCATAATCAAGCGACATGAGCGTCCCGTCATTTTGACAAAGATAAATGGCCGCATCTTCCACCCCTTCTTGTTGAAGTGCTTTTTCAAACCCATTTGAAGTTAAAGCCATCACTTTCATGAGAGCTGCATTTAAAATTGTTGCATTTTCCCGTTCGATTAAGCCGACCGAGCCGATGGAGGAAGACAGCGAAACAGGAATGGCACTACCTAATACTTCTTTTGCAAGTTCAGCGACCTTTTCTTCCTGCTCATTTTTAAGTGACGAGAAAACGCCAACAACGGCGATAGATTCCACTTCATTTTGCCACTTTTTAAAGACATCACGAATCTCAGCTTCTGAAAATGCGGAAAGTTCGCTCCCATCATATTCGTAACCACCTTTGGCGAGTGCATATGTGCCTGAAAGGGTTTCAATCATATCTTCTGGCCATGCCGTGTAGGGGAGGACAGAAGCTGTCGCTGGGTAGCCTAGGCGCAAGACCCCGACTTTGGCTAGCTTTTTGCGCTCTACGATGGCATTTGTACATTGGGTTGTGCCAAGCATGGCGTGCGTCACTAATTTGCGGTCGATACCTGTTTCTGCTAAGACTTGTTTTAAGGCGCGCGCAATGCCCGTTTCAATATCTTCACTTGTTGGGATTTTGACACTGTGAATTAAATTTAAGTTTTCATCTAAAATGACGGCATCGGTATTTGTTCCGCCAACATCAATTCCTATTTTATACATGATTAAGTTTCCCTACCTTTCCAACAAGTTCCTCAACAGGCGTATACGGATAGTCGTAGCCGAAATAACGCGGGCCAACAGTTTCGATGCCTTTAGCTGTACGCCATTCCAAGTCGCAAGGAAGGGCTAGTACGCGCACTCTTTTTCCGTATTTTAGTCCTTCGGTTGTAACTGGATTTAGTGTTTCTAAATCGACAAGGCAAATTAAATCAGGCGTTAATGCAATGGGCTTGCCGTCCATTTCGGCGACTAAATTTTCATTTTGGAAAAAGATTTTCACTTGATGGTCTGCATATGCATGTAAGCCCTCAATGGTCACACAGCCGCGATTAAATCCACCCGTTGTGCCACGTTCAACGTCAACAATTTTGCCATCAAATAAGTGAAAGCCCCCTGTCGCTTCTAAAAGCTCGTTTAGTTTCACTTGCTCATCTTGTTGGTTGGAACGAATGATTCGACCAATTTTTTCAGAGAGCGTCACAATATTTTTCACACTAGCCGTTTTAAGCTGGTTTCCTGTACACGGATAAATGCTAACCAATGAGCTGGCACCCATTTCAACTGTCGAAACACGAGCTAGGCGCTCCGTCCATTTATTGTCAATTGTTTCCATAATGCCAATATTTCCTTTTTCATCTGTGATAGCCATTGGTGTCGAAGGAATGTCGTGCAAATGGAACGTCACCATTTGGAGTTCAGGAAACGCGCGTCCCATTCCGTCACAATCGATTAGCGGCAAACCTAATTGAGCAGCTACCACAATTGGAATCATTGAATTGACCCCGCCCGCTTCCATCGGGAATGTTCCTTTTACTTCTCGCCCTAAATAGCGGCCTAACTTTTGGAAAACGCGCGTAAACTCGTCGCCTTTTGGAAATTTTTCAATCAAGACAGAAGGCGCACCCATCATTGCTGCTGGGATAAAAAAATCTTCGTCTGCTACTTCTTCTGTTGATAAAAGCTCGACTGGGCCATATTTTTTGATTGCCGAAAGGGCCATCATTTTTCCGATGTAGGGGTCTCCGCCCCCGCCTGTTCCTAAAAATGCAGCACCCACTGCAATATCTTCAATTGCTTGTTCGTCTAAATAACGCATCATCATTCCTCCAACGCTTAATAATTTTTCTTAACGCTTCCTTGGGCTGTATTTCCAACTAGCTTTTGTCCAATAAGATAAAGGGCTAGCGAAATAACAATCCCAATTAGCGGTTGGTTCGGTAACTGTGGCAACGTTTCAGGGAAAAAGGAGAAAATGACTGGGAGTGCTGCAAATACAGCACCAACAGACCAAGCTAGAACGCCTAGCCAGTTTACACCTTCTACAAGTTGCCATTTGTTTGGATCTCCTTTTTGAACAATCCAGTAAGAGGCAATCATGACTCCTGCGACTGGCGGCACCATAGCGGAGAGGACTGACATAATGGGGATAAAATAGTTTAAAATGCCAAAAACAGCTAAGAGTGTGCCTATTCCGCCAGCCATTGCAACTGCTACTTTTTCGCGCTTTTTAGAAATATTAAAGACATTGACAATCGCTATTCCGCCAGAAAAAGCATTGACGGCATTAGTTGTCCAAGCAGCTAGAATTAAGGCTACAACGCCTAAAACGGGCATACCTAGTTCATTAAAAACAGATGTAATATCGGCTGTTCCTGAAGTTAAAGTAAGAATTGCGCCTACGCCTATCATCAAAATGCCAGATGGCAGGATTCCGCTAATAGCGGCTTTCATAATGTTTGCTCGTCCTTTTGTATATTGCGCATAGTCCCCAGCGATAACTGCACCAAGCGCAAATGACCCGACTGTTACAGATAAGCCAGATAAAAACGGTAATGTCGTCTTCGGCGTATAGTTTGTAATTTGAGCTAAGCCCCCGCTTTGTAGCGAAGTGATAAGGGCGTATAGACAAACGATTAATAGAATCGGTACCGCAACATAATTTAAAATATTCAAAATTCGTATTCCGTATAAGGCAGATAACAGCATGATAATCCCCCAGATGAGCGATGCCAGCCAAACAGGAAAATCAATACCGTACACGGCTAAGAAACCTGAAAACGCAACGCCACAAACATTGGCTTGAATACCAAACCAACCGAGGCAAGCGATAGCTAAAATGATAGAAATGATTTTTTTAGAACCTTGCTCACCAAAAACTTGCGCTGCCGCTTTCACAGTCGGAAGTTTTAAATCACTCCCTTGGATTCCTTGAAAAATCATAAATAAGACGATGATTCCATAACCGACACAAGCGGTTAGAATCGCCTCCCAGAAAGGCATACCTCCAATTAACGTTCCACCTACCAAGAGGGCAGGTACACAGATCATTGCGCCAGTCCATACAAAAGCTAGACTTCCCCACGACTGGGCTTGTTCTAAATTCTTGTTTGTCATGATTTTGTACCTCCAATTTTTTTAATATTTTTATTATATAGAAACGTTATACTGTTGTAATTGTTAAAAACACAAAATAAAATAAGCTTTCATTGTTCAATTGGACAACGAAAGCTTATTTTATTTAAAATTTACGTTTGGTTCATTTCCTGAAGTAAGCGCCAAATAGCAACAGATGTGTATAGATTATAGCTTTCTGGAAGTTTAGTGACCGGATATTGCAAAATTTCATGTAACCGTGCTAAGCGGTACTTAATTGTGTTTTTGTGAAGGAATAAAACGTCTGCTGCTTTTCCCATATTGTTTTCTGTATCAAGTAGAAAAACCGCCAATGTCTGTAATAATTCTTCACCTTGACTTTGCATTTGGAAGAGAGGCTGTACCAATTTAAGCTGCTCAGAAATGGCTCTTTCACCTCTGTTGACAATTTCATAGCATTCTGCAGCAAACATCACTTCTTGAATAGAAAAAATGGTTTTAAGTGGATAAATGATTTTCGCGGCCTCAAAATAGCTTGAAACTGTCGCATAACTTTGCTGCACATCAGTCGTGTTTTCCTGCCCACCGCATATAATAATTTGGACGTCTAGCTCTTTTAGCAAATGCTTCGCCAGTTCATCATACTCCCCTTGCGTTAAACTATTATCCATTAACGCCACAATGAAATCATCATGAAAATCAACGAGCGAAACTTGGAAATGGGCCGAAAAGTAAGACTGAATTTTTTGTAGTGCTTGTTCATTTGCTTGCGCATTTTGTGCTTCGATAAGCCACATGGTTTGAATGCTCGCCACATCAATTCCTAGAATTTTCGCTAGGCGACGCATTTTGACACTCTCATTATTTAAGATCGCTTTCACAAGTTCAGACGTGCTAATCTCGCTATATTTTTCACCCCAAAGGTTCATAAAGACTTGAACCACTTCCGTCATTTGTGCGGCGAGCTCCTCCGTCAAAGCTTCGTTTTCTTTGATCAAAAAAAGCTGTAGCATCTTAATACCATCTTGCATAAGTGGTCGTTTCGTGATGAACAGCTGGTCATGTTGCTCGATTTTTTCTGTAATAGGAAGGTGGATTACTTTGTCTAAAGCAATCGTATTGATGCGCGGCCAGGTTACGGCATGTACAATTTCGCCTGAATTATCGGTTAACACAATCGAAGAACGGGTGCGGTCTGTTAAAATTTTAAGCATTGTATCAATATTTCGCTGATTATTTGGTAAGTTTGAAATTTGTTCGAGAAGTTCACTTGCAAAATGGGTGACGCGCATTTCTTGTTTTACGATTGCTTCTACAACTTCATAAATCACTTCGCTATATCTGAGCGTCATTTCATTTTCAGGCATAACAATAAGTGTGAAATCCAGTTTGTTGGCTAATCGGATTAATTTCTCATCTACTTTTGGCATAAAAATACCGACATAGTAAAGAATTAATGCCACTTCGCCTGCATGATGTAGCCTTTCTATCATATTGCACTGAGCATCCACATTATCTTTTATATTGATAAAGGCGGAAATCACAATTTCACTGCCATAAAATTCATCATTATCGAATAACGCGTCTTCCAAAATTTCAACATCGGTATGTTCTAAAACGGATATGGAAGAAACTAATTTTTTTAGCCCGGTCTTTCCGGCAACCACTTTTGCTTCTCGTAACGATGGTAATTTAAGTAATTCTTCTAACTTAACGCTCATTTTTATGCCTCCTTCCTTTGTTAAATGAACACGAAATAAACTCTCTTTTGCTTTGCAAAAGAGAGTTTGCTATTAAACATGTGTATAATTTAATTCCCACATGTAACCGAACTTGTCTTCCACTTTGGCATGTGTCGCTCCCCAAAACATGTTCGCGACTTCCATTTCGACGCGTCCGCCAATTTGAAGTATTTCCATATAGCGGAGAAGTTCTTCGTTTGAATCACATTCTAGCCCAATGATTAGCGTGTTCCCGTGAGTCATTTCGCCGAGTTGTAAATCGTTGAAAAAAAGGACTAAATTTTCAGCAATGTGCAGTTCGGCGTGGATGAGTTTATTTGGGAATTTTTCAAACCCGGGGACATCTTTTCCGTAGGAGGCGTGCAGAATTTCGCCCCCAAATACGGTTTGGTAGAAAGAAACCGCTTCTGCGCAGTTGTCCATCGTAAAATAAGGAATAATTTGTTTCATGCTAGCACCTCGCTTGCTCCATTTTTCTTTATCATACTGCAAAACGGTGTTCTAAGCTACCTTTTTGTAAATTCGGCCATTTCACGAATCACATCTTCTGCTTGTGGGAATAAACCTAGTTTGTCCATGAAACCCGCTTCGTCTTCTGGCAAGTCAACATCCGCATGCTCATTGATTCGCGCCAAACATGTTTTTGCAATAGCAAATTCTTCCGGATAAAACTTTTTTATTTCCCAAAGCAACCGATTTTCAAAAAAGATGCCTTGTTTAAAACGTGATACAGCGTAATGGATATGATCGGTTAACGTGACATAAATAATCTTATTTAATGATTTTACGAGTTCTTTTTCCGTATAGCAAATAATATCATCTGCCAACGAGAAGTAATCAAATGGTATTTCTTCCAGAAGCTGAATAAGTTGTTTGTTCGAAGGGTCATTGTCTGTTGTAAATATTTTCTCAATCTTTTCTGTCGGGATTGTATCGCCAATTTTACGATTAAACCCCACGCCAAGTCCTGTGACGATAACTTCCTCTTTCACTTGATTGACTGAAAAAACAACATTGTTATTTAAAATTTTTGTAATGAGCATCTGAAAAATCTCCTTTTGCACGAAATAAAACCCGTATTAGTTGACACACTGCGTTCCTAAACAAACAGTATGTACTAACACGGGTTTTGCCTGCTTTACCAGTCACAATCCATTAATTTCCTATAGTGTATCATAATTAGTAAGCGATTACAACCTGAGTTTTTTTGACCATTTCTTTACTAGAAATCAACCTATCGTTCATAATGGCTTTACAAAATTGCGCTAAAATAAGGTTACAAGCTTTGAACTTGTAACCTTTAAACTCCCTAACTTTAGCTGGCATCTGCCGGCTTTTTTTAATCCATACGACTTCTTTTCGTTAAAATAAGCTCTTTATCTGCCGTAACGCGAACAAAGTTATTCCAATCGGTTCGAATGAGTGAAATTTCTTTTTCTGTACAACTAAATTTTAGGAGTACATCATCGTCTTCATCTACAACCAAATAAACATCTTCTACGCTTTGATAAATCTTCAAATTGTTTTCTAATTGTATTTTCCATCCAAAAATTAATAAATCCGTCTTCATAATCGTCATTTCCGTTCACTCCTTTTGTTTTAACTTTTACTTAGAGTGAACTTGCTAGCTTTTATTTCATGTAAATCTTTTTTGCATGATTTCGCTCTCCTTTTATGGCTTTGATTTCATTTTAACTTGGAAAGGTGCGGGAATCAAGATTTTAATCAAAAAAAAGAGACCTCCGAGGAGATCTCTTAGTAGGCAGCATGTAAATAGCTGGGCTAGTTACATCATACCGCCCATTCCACCCATGCCGCCCATATCAGGTACTGCAGGAGCGTTTTCTTCTGGTTGATCAGCGACTACTGCTTCAGTTGTAAGAAGTAGAGCTGCAACAGAAGAGGCATTTTGAAGCGCAGAACGCGTTACTTTTGTTGGATCCACGATACCAGCTTCAATCATGTTGACCCATTCGCCGTTAGCTGCGTTGAAACCAACACCAACTTTTTCGCCTTTCAAGCGTTCAACAATAACAGAACCTTCTAAGCCGGCATTGTGCGCGATTTGACGAACTGGTTCTTCAAGCGAACGAAGAACGATTTTCACACCAGTTGCTTCATCGCCAGTTGCTTCGATAGCAGCTACTTTATTGTAGACATTTACAAGGGCCGTACCACCACCGGATACGATACCTTCTTCAACAGCTGCACGCGTGGAGTTTAACGCATCTTCAATACGAAGTTTGCGCTCTTTTAATTCCGTTTCAGTAGCGGCACCAACTTTGATGACAGCTACACCGCCAGCTAATTTTGCTAGGCGTTCTTGAAGTTTTTCTTTATCGAATTCAGAAGTTGTTTCCTCCATTTGCGCACGAATTTGGTTCACACGTGCCGCAATTTGGTCGGAATCGCCAGCTCCTTCAACGATTGTCGTATCATCTTTTGTTACGACTACTTTTTGAGCAGTTCCAAGTTGTTCCATCGTTGTTGATTTAAGTTCAAGACCTAAATCTTCCGTAATCACCTGTGCACCAGTTAAAATACTGATGTCTTCAAGCATTGCTTTACGACGATCACCAAAGCCAGGCGCTTTAACTGCTACCACGTTAAAGGTTCCGCGTAGTTTGTTTAAAACAAGAGTCGCTTGTGCTTCGCCGTCAACATCTTCTGCAATAATGAGAAGCGGACGCCCTTGTTGTACTACTTGCTCCAAGACAGGTAAAATTTCTTGAATATTAGAGATTTTTTTATCTGTGATTAAAATATAAGGTTTTTCGAGTGCTGCTTCCATTTTATCAGAATCAGTCACCATGTACGGACTTGTATAGCCGCGGTCAAATTGCATCCCCTCTACAACATCAAGTTCAGTTGCAAAGCCTTTTGATTCTTCAATCGTAATAACTCCGTCATTACCAACTCGTTCCATCGCTTCGGCAATTAATTTCCCAACTTCCTCATCACCAGAAGAAATAGCAGCAACTTGCGCAATGGAATCTTTTCCTTCAATTGGTTTTGAAATCGATTGAAGCTCTTCAATTGCTGTTGCAACAGCTTTTTCAATTCCGCGGCGGATGCCTACAGGGTTTGCGCCAGCTGTTACGTTTTTAAGACCTTCTTGAATCATTGCTTGAGCTAGAACTGTTGCCGTTGTTGTTCCGTCACCAGCTACGTCATTTGTTTTAGATGCCACTTCAGAAACAAGTTTAGCTCCCATGTTTTCAAAAGCATCTTCTAATTCGATTTCTTTAGCAATCGTAACACCATCATTTGTGATTAAAGGTGAACCAAATTTTTTCTCAAGAACGACGTTACGTCCTTTTGGGCCAAGCGTTACTTTTACTGCGTTCGCTAATTGGTCAACGCCGCGTAACATTGCGCGACGAGCGTCTTCACTAAATTTAATATCTTTTGCCATAAGTCAATACCTCCGTTTTAATCCAAAATTCTATTTAATTACTGCTAAAATGTCGCTTTCGCGGATAATCAATAAGTCTTTTCCTTCAAAGGTTACTTCCGTCCCAGAGTACTTGGAGAAAATAATGTGGTCGCCTGTTTCAACTTCTAGCGCTTCTTTTGCACCGTTATCAAGAATTCGACCAGAGCCTACTGCGACAACTTTACCTTCTTGTGGCTTTTCTTTCGCTGAATCAGGTAAAACTATCCCGCTCGCTGTTTTTTCTTCAGCCTCTACAACTTCAATAATAACGCGATCTCCTAATGGTTTTAACAATTCCATAACCTCCTTGAATCTTTTTAGCACTCGATACACTTGAGTGCTAACACAATTCTTATATTAGTCAAAATAGGTTAAAATTGCAAGTATAAAGGGCTCGTTTTTATTAAAATTTCTTTCTTATTTGCAACTGCCACCTATTTCTTAGTACAATAGAACAGAATTGAAATGAAACATTAGGTTTCTTGGAAGGAAGCGGTTTTTTGGCAAAACGATATATCACTATTATTATAAGTTATTTTATTCTACTATTTTCTGGAATTTTAGGTGTGCCTCTTGTTGCGGCCATTTTAAACTCATTTAGCTCAGCTTCAAAAACTGAAATTGCAAATCTATCCGTCGTAATTTGGAGTATTCTTGCAAATATCGCTTCATTATGTATTATTTGGTTGCTTCTTCGGAACCAGCCTGAATTTAATAAAATTGCTACCGGACAAAAAGCGGGACTTCCAAGTAGCATTCTTTGGGCCGTAGGTGGCTTCTTCATTTTACTTGTTGCTCAATACGTGGCGGTTTTTGTCATTACCATTTTTGCCGGCCTACCTAGTGGGTCAGAAAATACGGCAGACCTTTTAGGCTATTCCAAAACAGCGCCTATCTTCCTCATTTTTATCAGCATCCTCGGTCCGATTTTAGAGGAGTTAGTATTTCGAAAAGTGTTGTACGGAGGACTGGCAAACATTATAAATATTCATGTTGCGGCGGTTATTAGTTCGTTTGTTTTTGCCCTTCTACATGGTGACATACAATATTTACTTTCTTACTTCTTGATTGGTCTTATTCTTTGTTATCTGTATACGAAAACAAAGCGCATTATTGTTCCGATGTTTGCACATATCTTAATGAATTCTTTCGTTATAATCTTAAGTCTTTTCTTTTGGGGGTAAAAAAGGGATATGAATCGACGTTTTTTATTACAAGGATTACTTTACATTATTTTAGGTATCGTATTCGTTTATTTCGCTATACAACAAGTAAATACAAGTGGTTGGGGCTTTTTTGCCTACGTGATTGCCGGCATGGCTGCTGTTGATTTTGTGACCGGCGCCCGTTTTATTATTCAAGGATTTAAAAAAGACGTTCCACCATCAGATGAAAATTAAAAAGGCTTCCAATTTTTGGAAGCCTTTTGCTTTATTCTACTGTAACACTTTTCGCTAAATTACGTGGTTTGTCCACATCGCATCCGCGGTGGAGTGCCGCATAATAAGCGAGCAATTGGCACGGAATAACACTAGCAAGTGAAGTTAATAACGGATGGACTTGTGGAATTACAAGACGGTCTCCAGGCTGTTCTAGGCCTTCCATCGCAAATACGCAAGCATTTGCTCCGCGTGCTAAAACCTCATTGACATTTCCGCGGATATTCCAATTAATATTTTCCTGCGTGATAATCGCTAAAACAGGCGTTTCGTCCTCAATAAGTGCGATTGTTCCGTGTTTTAGCTCGCCGCTCGCAAACCCTTCTGCTTGAATATACGAAATTTCTTTCAGCTTTAAGGCCGCTTCCATCGCGACAAAATAGTCAACACTTCTTCCTAGGAAAAAAGCATTCCGTGTAGTTGCGAGAAACTCACCTGCAATATGTTCAACTAATTCCTTTGAAGTGACCATCGTTTCCATGGCTGTCGCTACGATACCAAGCTCGGCAGCAAGATTCAACTCTTTTGCGTCTTGAATCCCTTTCGCCCGACCAAGTGTAACCGCCAGCACACTTAAAACCGCGATTTGTGCGGTATACGCCTTTGTAGAAGCTACGGCAATTTCGGGACCGGCGAACAAATACATGGCATGGTCCGCTTCACGGTCGAGTGTCGATCCTGCCACATTCGTAAGCGTTAGCGTTGGATAGCCCATACTCTTCACCTTCACGAGAACTTGACGGCTGTCCGCCGTTTCCCCGCTTTGCGTAATAAATAGAAATAGCGGGCGCTCGGAAAGGAGTGGCATGTTATAACCAAATTCACTGGAAACATGGACTTCTACTGGAATGTGCGCCAACTTTTCAATTAGATTTTTTCCAACTAGGCCAGCATGATAGCTTGTGCCGCACGCAATGATGTGCACGCGGTCGGATGCTAAAATCGCGTCTAGGATAGCTTCATCCACGGTAAGATCGCCAGCTTCATTTTGATACGACTGAATGATGCGGCGTGTGACAGCCGGTTGCTCATCGATTTCTTTTAACATATAGTGTGGGTAAGTGCCCTTTTCAATGTCTGTCGCGTCGATTGTTGCGGTGTAAGGCGCACGCTCAATTTCTTCCCCTTCAAGATTTAAGATTTGAATGCTAGAGCGTTTTAAAATCACCATTTCTCCGTCCATAATCTCAATGAACTCGTCGGTTTCTTTTAAAGCTGCCATCGCATCGCTTGCAATAATATTAAAGCCATTTCCTTTGCCGATTAGAAGCGGACTTTTACTTTTAGCTGCATAAAGCGTTTGGCTTTCTTTGTTGTCAATTAAGCTAATCGCATAGGAGCCTTGTAGGAGCGCAAGCGTTTGCTGAAGCGCTTCTTGCGTCGCTAAGCCTTCATTTGCGAATTTCTCAATTAATTGAACGATAACTTCTGTGTCGGTGTCACTTTTGAAAGTCGCCTCTTTTAAATAGTTTTCTTTTAAAAGGGAATAGTTTTCAATGACGCCATTATGCACCATCGTAAAACGACCAGACGGGCTTTGATGCGGATGCGCATTCTCATGACTCGGTTTCCCGTGCGTTGCCCAGCGCGTATGCCCGATTCCGATTTCTCCGTATGCCTCGTTTGCTACTGCTTTAGCTAGGTCAGCAATTCTACCTTTTTCCTTCACAACATACACATTATTTTTGTCTAAAAGCGCAATTCCAGCTGAATCGTAGCCACGATATTCTAGTTTTTCTAGTCCGTTTAGTAACACATCTTTCGCATTTTTTTCTCCAATAAATCCAACAATTCCACACATATTTTTATCCTCCAATAGTTAAAAGGGCAGACGAATCCAATTTTTGCCCTCCCCGAAAATTTTTCGTTTCCTTGGAGAAAAACACATGCTCTTTAGCGCTCTGTTCATCTGGTCGCCCAAATGGTTTGTAGCTAAAGCGTAACGACTGCATGTACAGCCGGGAGACTCCCGCCGAAATTTCGATTAATCTCCTCCTCGTCAACTAATTTCATAGCAAGCTAGAGTTTCACTAGCGGCTAGTTCCGTCCAATTAGTTCTGGCGCTTTTATTTAGTTTTAAACGATCCTCCTTTCCTTTTTTCAAGGAAACAAAATCATTCTACACTAAATTGTATAGTTGGTCAAGCATTTTGTTAAGCCAATTAAGAGGAATTGGTATATACATATTCCCAGAAATCAAAAAAAATGGAAATCAATTATGATTTCCATTTTTCTTAGTTTTACATACCACCCATGTAGAAAGCTTTCATTAAACTTTGGACAAAGGCAATTTGATTACTTATTTTCCATTCGCTTTCATCTTTCGAATTAACTTCAAGTTTAAGTTTGACATCTACTGGTGTTGATACGACATCTGCTTTTTTGATTTGCTCTGTATAAACTTCAAGCATTTTCTTAACAAGTTTATCTTTATCAGTAGCTAGTGATGGATCCGCTATAACTTCTTTTTGTAATTCCGTTGTTAACCCTTGTTGAACGGCCTTCATATCAAGACCTTTGACGGAAAAAGTAATTTCAGGATTTTCTTTATCGTCGTTAGTTACTTTTGTCGTATATGTTGCTTTTTCTTTCACACGGTTGCGTAGCGCACTATATAAGTCATCCACTTCTTTGTCGATATCTAGAGCGCTACCTGTCATTCGTGCTAAAGTTGATGTAAAGCTTTCTTTAAAACCTTTTTCAAACTCTTTTTCAGTGTCTGTTCCGTCTTCCCCATAAACGTCTTTTACTTTGTCTGTGTCTTTTCCGTACACAAGCGCGTTAACAGTAATTTCTGCTGCTTCCTTAGGCTCTACACGGTCATTTCCACATGCTGTTAAAAAGATGGACATTACGAAAATTAAAATTAAGCTAACAATACCCTTTTTCTTCAAAACAATTCCTCCCTAAATTCAATAATATACTTTCTAGTTCAGTATATCATTTTCAAGCAAAGTCACAATAGATTTGTGACAAAATTCACTTATTAGACACAGAATAAGTAGTTTTACTTCAAAAAAACGGAACTTTTAACGTTTTCTTCCAATCAAAATCAATATTCCTGAAAGAAAACTGGAAACACCCACAACAAATTGGATGCCGAATAAGCGATTTTCATTTTTGGCAAGGTCATACCCGTTTTTTATCGCAAAAGTCATCCATTGTTCGAACCAAGTATAGTTGACCAAATATAAAAAACCGATTCCGAGCACGATTCCAGCCATGAAGTAAGAGCCTCGTTTTAAGCTCGATGTTGCCGCTATCAGTAAGAGAAGTGCGCTTACACAAGCAAACAGTGCATCAAAGTCATTTGTAAAAATGTATGCATCACTCGCTTTAGGGTTTTGAAAATGTTGAATAATAATGACCGCTAGCCAAATCGCGAGCCCTGCACTTGCTACTAAAAAGACAATACTTGTAATCAGCCATTTTCGTTTCCAATTTTCATTTTGATTGAGCTCTGTACTAAGTTGCCCTTTTTTGTTAAAAATAAAGATAAAAAATAGTACGAGACTAATGACAGCCAAGATGGAATTGGTGTAATTAAATGGCCCTTGAATATCTTCTGTTTTATCAAGTAGAGGTTGAATTTGGTAAAAATAAACTGAGAATGCTTGGAACGCTGTGTAGGCTAGTAGAACGACAGCTACTGCTAAACGGAAAATATCATTTTGAATCATGACGGCTCCGCTCACAATTAGGAGTAGCGCAAATAGGCCAATAATCCAGTAATTCCACACAAAGTTATAATCTCCAGCGTCGCTCATGAAATAGCCGTACACGGCACTAGAAAAGCTATATAGTTGGGCGAAACCAATCATGATTGTGAAACTTGCAGCCACTTGACGTAATTTTTGCAACAAAAAAATCCTTTCTTTCATAAAAATCCCGTCATCGCAATCGATAACGGGATTTTTAGGTTACTTAGTTTAAGCCCATTTCTGTGCGAACAACACTTGCAATTTGTTCGCAATAAGCTTCAGTTTTTTCGGTTGTTTCGGCTTCGACCATTACGCGAACAAGTGGTTCTGTTCCTGAAGGACGAACTAAAACGCGTCCGTTATCTCCCATATCGTTTTCAACGAGACGAATTGCTTCGCTTACTTTAGGATTTTCTTCTACCGCATTTTTATCTGTCACACGAATGTTCACTAATTTTTGCGGGAAAGTTTGCATCTCACTAGCAAGTTCCGATAATTTCTTACCTGTTGCTTTCATCACGTTGATAAGTTGAATGCCTGATAATAAACCATCCCCCGTTGTATTATGGTCAAGGAAAATGATATGACCGGATTGTTCCCCGCCAAGATTATAATCACCAGCGCGCATGGCTTCGACGACGTAACGGTCACCAACAGCCGTTTGCACATCCGCGATATTCAATTCCTTTAATCCTTTATAGAAACCTAGGTTACTCATAACCGTTGAGACAACTGTATTTTGGTTGAGCGAGTCATGTTCATTTAAATATTTAGCACAAATAAACATGATTTTGTCGCCATCGACAATTTCGCCGTTCTCATCAATTGCAATGACGCGGTCGCCATCACCGTCGAATGCTAAGCCAACATTTGCTTCTTTTTCTTTTACAAATGCAGCTAAACTTTCTGGATGTGTTGAGCCGACGCCGTCATTAATGTTTAAACCGTTTGGCGAGGCACCCATTGAAACCGTTTCTGCTTCTAAATCTGCGAACAAATGGTTCGCTAAACTAGATGTGGCTCCGTTTGCACAGTCCAGGGCTACAAGGACACCTGAAAAGTCTTGGTCAACCGTTTGCTTCAAGAATTGTAAATACTTTTGCTTTCCTTCCAAATAATCGCTCACTGTTCCTAATCCGTCAGAACTCGGGCGCGGAAGCTCATCTTTTACTTGATCAAGTAGTTCTTCGATTTCAAGTTCTTGGTCATCGGACAGCTTGAAGCCATCTGAGCCGAAGAATTTAATGCCGTTATCTTCAACTGGGTTATGTGATGCGGAAATCATGACACTGGCTGAAGCACCTTGTGCACGTGTTAAGTAAGCAACTCCTGGTGTTGAAATAACACCTAAACGCATGACTTCAATTCCTACAGAAACAAGTCCTGCAATAAGTGCAGATTCTAACATTTCCCCAGAAATACGTGTGTCTCTTCCTACCAATACTCTTGGGTGTTCTCCCACATGTTTGGTTAGAACGTAGCCCCCCATGCGTCCTAAGCGGAAAGCAAGTTCTGGTGATAATTCCTGATTAGCTACGCCGCGAACTCCGTCCGTTCCAAAATATTTTCCCATTATAATTCTCTCCTTCTGTATCAAAACATTGGATTACATTTCTAGCAGCAGATTGATTTCTGCTCCATTCGTCAATTATTTCATTTCTATGCAAAAGACAATGCAAGTTCTATTATACCTTTTTTTGTTAAAAATTTCATCTTCTCAAGAAAAACATAGCTTTAGATGCCATTTGTCAGCTTACAGCAGCCGTTTCTTTTAGCTTAATTAAAAAGTCAGCAGTGCTTACCGAAAGTTTATAACTCACTTTATTAGGCAGATTATTCACTTGAATTCTAGTGCTATATTCGCCTTCTTTTGCGTTAGATAAATCCGCTACTGCGGTAATACTTGATGCACTAATTTGATTGATGGTACTTCTCGGACCGCTTAAAGTTACGTTAACTTTTCCATTAGTTGGCGTAATCATTTGTGCCGTGTAGGTGGACGGTAAGCCTCTTGTAAAGACGTCTAAACTCTGGAAAGTCTTTGAAACCGTTTGATCCCCGTCTGTTCCGTCATCTGAGTTTGGATTGTCATCATTTGAATCTGGCTCATTTTGATTAGCGTTTGAATCATCATTCGACTTTTTTACCGTCTTAATTCGCACCTCGACAGTCTGCGGTTGAACAGATTTCGCACCATTTGGAACAGGAATTGTCACTTCTTGTACCGTATCCGCCGTAATGTTACTTACATTTACATTCACACTAATTTCATCAATTTTAGCGAGCACATCTGCATCACCTTCGACCACGACTTCCTTCGTTTCAGGCGTTATGCTCGAAATCGTAATGTCCTCACTAGGCGTCCCGGTTTGATTAATTTTTAGCGGCACCGATTTACCAACTTTTTCTACCGGAACTGAAACATCTACTTTTTCAGGACTAATTTCAACATCTAGTTTGTTTAAATTATTGTCAAAAGCAGAAACCGTAGCTTTCGCTGTAAAATCTTCCTTATGCGCTGAACTTGTCTCAACGTTTGCTTTCACGTAAGCAATTTGTTCAATCGTATCTTTTGCCCCTGTAATGGACACTTTGCCTGGATCTACTTTTGGTGTACCTGCCTCATAGCCGTCTGCAATAACCGAGTTACCAATCTCTGCATCAACAGAAAATTTCTTCGTTACTTTTTCTTGGACATTGACTTTCGCAGATTCAGGACTAATTGTCACTTTTAAGCGTTCCGAAATATCTTTCACTTGGAATTCCACCGTTTGTTCACCAATTTTGGCATTTCTTAGATCGGCGTATACTTTAAAATCTTGTTGTGCGCGCGCATTTTGCACGATACTTCTAGGTCCAGAAAGCGTTACTGTTACCGTGTCTGGCACGCCAGAAACATACAGGTTTTCTTTGTCGTAATAAACCTCAACTGGAACATTTTGAATTGTTTCCGTATCCATCTGAGAAGCCGTTTGAAAAGAGCCATCGCCCGCATTATTTTCAGACGTAACCGACGTAAATAAAATGGCGGCTAAAACGAGTGAAAGAATACGAATTGACCATTTATTATTTAAAATGCGATCCATCATTTTTTATGCCCCCCTTTCAAACGTGAAAAGAAGGATTTTTTCGCTTCCACTTGCGTCACTAATTCTTTTTCCAAAATTTCTTGTAGCCGTTCCTCTGACACTTCACGGAACAATTCGCCATTTTTCGTTACAGAAATGCCACCCGTTTCCTCCGACACGACAATCGTTAAACTGTCCGTTACCTCACTAATTCCAAGTGCTGCCCGGTGTCTTGTTCCAAGCTCTTTGGATAAAAAGGGGCTATCAGATAGCGGCAAGTAACTTGCCGCAGAAGCAATTTCATTTCCACGAATGATGACTGCACCGTCATGAAGCGGCGTATTCGGAATAAAAATATTGATTAAAAGTTGGGAAGAAATATTCGCATGAAGCGGTATCCCTGTTTCAATATAATCTTCCATGCCCGTATCTTTCGCAATGGAAATGAGCGCGCCGATTCGGCGCCTTGCCATGTATTTCGTTGATTTCATAATGGAGTCAACCAAATTGTGTTGCTCTTTCTCGATTCTCGAACCGAGTCGGATAAAAATATTCCCCCGCCCGAGTGATTCAAGCGCGCGACGTAATTCCGGTTGAAAAATAATGATAATCGCAAGAAAACCCCATGTTAACGCTTGATCGGTAATCCATTCAACCGTTTGCAAATGCAGGAAGCTACTTGCCACTTTCACAACGATGATAATAAAAATACCTTTTAGAAGCTGTACCGCTTTTGTTCCGCGGACAAGCATAATTAATTTATAAATGACAAACCAAACAACAAGTATATCTACAATGTTAGCTAAATATTGTAAAAGTGGAATGTTCGCAAAGCTCATCTTTTCGCCTCCATTACTACAGCAACTTAGTATCTGTGCTAGTTTTTATCAACAGTTCGAACACTGTTCTTTCATAAGTTTCATTATAGCATAAGTATACAGCCATAAAAAGAAATCAAAAAGGCAGTTTGTTAAAGATTTTTATAAGAAAAAAGCTTTGCCAGATTTCTAGCAAAGCTTTTTTCTTATTGGTATGCGACTTTTAATTCTGTTGTAGATGTGAGCAAGTATTGAACACCGTAAACGAAAACTGGAATTTCATCTCCCGCAAGGAGTTTTAAGGTTACTTGGTCCTTTTCTACGCGAACTTGAACGAGTGTATGGCGGTAATTAATTTTGAAGGCATAATCATTCCATGTTTTTGGCAAGAAAGGAGCGAATTCTAGTTTTTCTTGCGTTGTGCGCATGCCCGCAAATCCTTGTACGATGGCGAGCCAGCTGCCGGCCATTGAAGTGATGTGCAGGCCGTCTTCTGTGTCGTTGTTGTAGTTATCTAAATCGAGGCGCGCTGTCCGTTCGTACATCTCGACGGCTTTGTCGTACTTGCCAATTTCAGACGCGAGGACGGCGTGAATCGCCGGCGACAAGCTAGATTCATGGACGGTTAGCGGCTCATAAAACTCGAAGTTACGCTGTTTGGTGTCGAAATCAAATTGATTCGGGAAATAGTATATGCCTTGTAGCACGTCCGCCTGCTTGATAAAGCAGGAGCGCAAGATTTTATCCCAAGACCAATTTTGATTTAAAGGCAGATCGGTATCTTTGAGCGTGTCGGTTGCGCGTAGTTCCTTGTCTAGGAAGGTGTCATGTTGAATAAAGATTTGCCACTTTTCATCGTACGGGAAATACATGCGTTTGACGATGTCTTGCCATTTTTCAAGTTCTTGCTTGCTAATATGCAGGCGCTCTGCCGCTTCTGCATCTACGTGTTGCAACGTAAATTGTAGCGTCCAACTTGCCATGTAGTTGGTGAACCAGTTATTGTTGACGTTATTTTCATATTCATTTGGTCCGGTCACGCCGTGAATCATATATTTGCTTAAACGGTCGGAT
Organism: Listeria goaensis; assembly: GCF_900186125.1. GTDB lineage: Bacteria > Bacillota > Bacilli > Lactobacillales > Listeriaceae > Listeria > Listeria goaensis. The sequence goes on from NZ_FYBQ01000015.1 coordinate 28,899, forward strand.
AGGTGAACACGATCTGCAAAGAAGCGGCTAATTTCAACTAAAACGTCAAGGCCGTATTCGGCGAGATAGTTTTTGTCTCCCGTATAGGTCACATAGTTGTATATCGCGTACGCAATTGTGCCGTTTCGATGGATTTCTTCGAATGTGATTTCCCATTCGTTGTGGCATTCAATTCCGGTGAAGGTGACCATCGGATAGAGTGCGCCGTCTAAACCGATTTTTCGCGCGTTTTGTTTCGCTTGTTCGAGTTGGTTAAAACGGTATTTCAGAAGGTTGCGCGGCACTTCTTCGCTCGTTAGTGCCAAATACATTGGGAGCGCAAACGCTTCTGTGTCCCAATACGTTGCACCACCGTATTTTTCTCCTGTGAAGCCTTTTGGACCGATGTTTAAACGGGCATCTTCGCCGTAGTATGTGGAAAACAATTGGAAAATGTTGAAACGAATTCCTTGTTGCACAGAATCGTCTCCCGATATCACCACATCGGCTTTATTCCAACGTTCGCCCCATGCTGCGACTTGCTCATCGAACAGATTTTCAAACGTTTTCGCCGCTTCGCTCGCTAAAATCGCTTGCGCGTGTTGCTCCAAGTCAGTTGTATCCCGCGAAGTTGTGATGATTACACGCTTTTCAAGGGTGACGGCTACATTCTGCTTCGCTAAAACCTTAAACCTTTTTTCGGTATAAAGCGCGCTTGAGTGTTCTGTTTCCGCCAAAACTTCACCCGAAATTTTATTTTCCATCAACGCATGAATCGTAAAACGTTCCGTATCAAATGCATTTGGGATAGTCCGTGTGGTTAATGAATTTTCCGTCACATGGACAGCTTCCCAAAACATTTCGTCATAGTTGGCATCTTCATTGTGGACTTCTCCGTCTAAAAATGGCGCTAAAACAAGTTCTGCGTCGCCGTCTAGTGCTGTAACCGTGTACGTTATAACCGCGAGTTCGCGCGTTTGAATGCTCAAAAATCGAGTGGCGCGAATTTCGTAGCGCTTCTCATTTTTTAGTACGGTGAATTGCCGCGTCAAAATCCCTTTTTGCATATCAAGTTTCATATCAAAATCGATTAATGTATCCGTGTATAAATCCAGTTTCTCCCCATCAATTAGCACTTCAATGCCGATAAAATTAAGTGCGTTAATAACTTTTCCGAAATAATCTGGATAACCGTTTTTCCACCAACCGACGCGCGTTTTATCTGGGAACCAAACACCTGCAATATAAGTGCCTTGGTGTGTGTCGCCTGAATACCCTTCTTCAAAATTGCCACGCATGCCCATGTAGCCATTTCCAAGCGATGTTAAACTTTCCTGCAAACGTTTTTGTTCTTTATTTAATTCTTTCGTTTTCAGTTTCCATGCGTCTATCTCGAATAATCGTTGCCTCATGCTAAATCCTCCTAAACTAACCTCACATCTTCTTTGTAAAAACGGGTTTTTAAAAATGTCATTGCAATGAGTAAGACCGCACCGAGTGACTGAATCCCAATCATTACTGTAATATCAAAATAAATGAAACCGAAAATGGTCGCGATGAGCGTTGGTAGCCCAATTGCATTCAGTGATAAATTCATCGCTTCTTTAAACGAATTGATTTTTGAAAAAGAGCTCTTTTTCGTGAGCGCCAAGCAAATGGCACTAAAAAGTACGAGCATGAGCGAGCTCACGAGCGTTAGCGTTCCTAAAACGAAAACCATTCCTAGAAATACTATCGGTTTGTACTGCGCGTACCAAGTCGTGTTAATAAACTCTTCCAAGTTTGTCACGACGCCAGATTCCGGATAGGCTAGGGAAAACTGGTAGCCTGACGCATCTTTTAAGTCTAAACGGGTTTCACCAAATGAAATGGCATTTTTAGCCGTATCAAACGTTTCTTTTGGGACGAAAACGCCAGACACAGAAGCGTCGTCTTGAAAAATCATTTCGCTTGCATTCACTAGTTTTCCGTCTGCAATTTTAAGCCCGTCAAACTGACTAGCCGCCTGATTTGTCGCAAGCGCATCTAAACCGCTCGTCCATTTCAGAATTTCAAAGTCATTTTGCTTCGCTTGGTGGAGCGAAATTGGTATCAGAAGTAGCGCATTCAGCAAAATGAAGCAAAAAATCATTTTCAACCACGAAAGGTTTTTTCGGGCTGCAAAAATCCGCTTAGGGCTCCAAATATTTGGAAAATATAGTTCCGGGAAGGTTTGCTTTTTCATTTTAGGACTCCTTTCAAAAAATGATTACCCTTTCGTACCGCCTGCCGTCAAACCAGAAACAAAGTTTTTTTGCAAGAAGAAGAAAAGGAGACAAATTGGCAGTGCCGCAAGTATGGCTCCGGCCGCGAACAGCGCCACTTTTTGTTGCTGCGGGTTTGAAATGAAGCTTTGCAAACCGACCGCAATCGTTAAGTTTTCTGGCGTGCGTAGTAAAAATTTCGCGAGTAGGAAGTCGCCAAACGGTCCCATGAATGCCCACAGCGCTTGAACGGCAATCATCGGCCTTACGAGCGGCAAAATAATTTGCCCGAAAATCCGGAAATGCCCGGCCCCGTCTAGTTTTGCCGATTCGTCCAAATCGCGCGGGACGGTGTCGAAGTAGCCTTTCATGAGCCACGTGTTCATCGGAATCCCGCCGCCGATATAAATAAGCGTTAGGAACCAGTAGTGATCAAGCGCCCCAAGGAGCATCGCTAGCACGTAAAAAGCAGTTAGCGCCGCCATTGTTGGCACCATTTGAATGATTAAAAAGAATACGAGGCTGTTTTTACGCCCTTTAAAACGGTATCTGCTATACGTGTAGCCGGCAAATGTGACGATTGTAACCTGCAAAATCATTGTGAACGTCGCAATAATTAGCGTGTTTTTATACCAATCGAGGTAAAGTGTTTCATTAAACAGACGCACAAAATTATTTAGCGTCCAGTCGTCCGACCATTCGAGTGAGAAGGCCGCAATGTTGCCCGGTTTAAACGCTGAGGATGCTGTAATCAAGATTGGATAAAGGATAACGACAGAAAGCGCGAGTAAAAACAAATACGTGAAAAACTTCGTTAAAAAGTTCGTTGTGCGTTGATCTTTAAAAAATGCTTTCATTACATCATCTCCTCATTTCCGAATGCGTTGGTTTTCTTAAAGGCAATCATGGAAACCCCGATGACAATCGCTGAAATAATAAGCGTCACAGCCGCTGCCAGTGCATATTGCGGGGACGTCCCCGTCGTAAGTTTGTAAATCCATGAAATTAAAATATCGGTCGAGCCGGCACCACCACCGACACTGCCTGGTCCCCCTTCATTAAAGAGGTATATAATTGAGAAATTGTTAAAATTAAACGTGTACTGCGTAATAAAAACGGGTGCCGTGACAAATAAAATCATCGGCAGCGTAATCTTTCTAAAACGCGCCATCGCGCTTGCGCCGTCAATTCGCGCCGCTTCGTAGAGCTCGCCCGGAATAGCTTGCAAGACGCCTGTCACCATCACGTAAATGTACGGGAAACCGAGCCATCCTTGGATAGAAATGAGGGCTACCTTTGTCCAAAATGGATCCGTCTTCCATGAAATGGCGCCAATATCAACAAATGGCAAATGATTGAGTAGCGGAATGACTTGCGAATTAATCGCGCCAATGCTGTCATTAAACATGTTTGAAAAACTCATAATCGTAATGAAAGCCGGAACCGCCCATGGTAATAGGAAGATAACACCAAAAAGGCGTTTTCCTTTAATAAAGCTTTGGTTGGCAACGATTGCGGTGAATACACCTATCACGATTTGTAACGTGGTCGCACAAAGTGTCCAAACAATCGTCCATGAGAACACGCTTAGGAATGTGTCGCGGTAAGCGCTCAAGAAGAAAATATTAAAGAAGTTTTTAAACCCTACCCAGTCGATTAGATTCGCTGGTGGGATATGGTAAAAATCGTAATTCGTGAATGCCATGAAAAGTGTAACTAGTACGGGGAAAATGATAACAAATGTCATCACAATATAAGCTGGCATCGTAAAGAGATATGGAAAGCCTTTATCCACCATATTTTTTAAGATGGCTTTTGTGCTAACATTGACACTTTCACCGAGGTTCCACTGTTTGGCTACTCGATTTGCATCGTATAAATTAAGTATGTAAAAGCCAATAAAAATCATTGTGATAATGAGTTGCAACGTGCCTTCAATCAAGAGAAAGAGCGAATGATCGACACCAGGAATAGATCCAAGCGTAATCAAATTATATAAAGCTCGAAAACCGAACATGACAAGCTCTATGACAAACAAAACGAAAATAAGTAAAAAGATGATTCCTTTAAAATTTTGCTTATTATAAAACTGGCCTAGACCGGGAATGATTGATAACAAAGTCGCTTTACGGACATTTTTTATTTCCTTTTGTTCGATATCCATTTTGTGACCCTCTCACTTCTTTATAGTCCGTCTGGGAAAGCGTGGCAGCTTTCCCAGACGTCATTTTATTTCGTGTATTTTTGTGAAATGTTATCTTCAATTACTTTTACAGCATCATCTGCTGATTTTTGAGGTGTTTTCTTGCCAGAAGCTGCATCAAACATTAAGTTTTCTGCCCCTGTCCAAACTTCAGCCATCTCTGGAATATTTGGCATAGGTTGCGCATTTTCATATTGTTCGATAACTGCATTGGTTAATTCATCATTTTTATCAAGAGCAGCTTTTCTTGCCGCAGTATTTGCTGGTACTTCATTTGTTAAATCATAAAGTGTAGATTGATTTTTTTCATTTGTTACATAATCTAAGAATTTTTGTGCTAAATCTTTGTTTTTCGAGTAGTTGCTAATCACCCAGCCTTTACCACCTGCAAACGGCGAGTATTCTTTGCCATTTGGAAGCGTTGGAATTTTAGCAACCCCGTAATTTAATTTCGCTTCTTTGTAGTTTGCTGCCGACCAAGGACCACCAATGATTGCCGCTGTTTTCCCTTTAACAAATTGGTCTTGAATAAAGTCATCGGCACTCTTATTATCTTGCATTCCTTTTGGCCATACATCTTGGAACCATTTCGTAGCGTAAGTAATACCTTCTACAGAGCCTTTATTATTTAAACCAATATCTTGTGGATTCGTACCATCATCACCAAAAACATAGCCACCGTATCCAGCTAAAAGTCCATAAGAGAAGTAGAAATCAGTCCATTTCGCTAAGAAACCAATATTTTTACCTTTTTCTGAACTAAAATCAAATCGCGCGTCTTTCGAGATGTTTTCTAAATCGCCAAATGTTTCAGGCGCCTTATCTAACAAGTCTTTATTATAATAAAGCACAACCGTTTCAATAATCGCTGGTGCTCCGTATATTTTTCCGTCTATTGTGACTTGTTTTGCATCTTTTTCATCATATTGATCTTTATTTCCTAGTTTCACTTCCGCCAAGTGCCCTTGTTGTCCAAGTCCCCCGATTCGGTCATAAGCAGACATCATAACGTCTGGTGCCGTTCCAGCTGGCCCATCAAGTGGCAGCGCCTCTAATTGTTCAAACATATCTTTTTCAACAATTTTGATTTTCGCATCATTTTCTTTCTCAAAATCGCCTTTTATCGAGTCTATATATTTTTTGTAGCCGCTATCAACTGAAACAGTTAATGTTTTCGTATCCCCACCACTTGCTTTATCATCAGATGCTCCCCCGCCACATGCTGCTAGACTTAGAACAAGACCAGTTGCCAGTCCTAAAACACCAAGTTTCTTTTTCAAATCCATTACCTTTTCCTCCTCAAATTTAAAAAATCAGTTTGACGCTTCTTTGTAAAACTAGGTTAACCTTACATGTATTATATCCTCTTCAAGAAAACGTTTTCAACACAAATTTTCATGTTACCGATAACAGAATTTCGGAAACTTATTTGTGAAAAATACGCAAACTCGTTTCCAAAACCTGCTTCCTATTTCACAATCCGGAAACCTTCTTTTGGCACGATAACTTCCGCACCCAACTTCTCATCGTGAAAAACGTCAACGCCCGCTTCCACGCGCACTGCTTTCTCTTCTTTTGCTTGGTTAAAAATAAAGGTGAGCGCTTCTCCGTCTAGTTCGCGTTTAAAAATAACCAAGCCTTCCTGAACACGACTAATATCCCAAATCAGTTCGCCGCGTGAAATGAGTGCTTGATACTCTTTTCGAATCGCAATTAACCGTTTTGTAAAGGCCAACATCTCTAAATCTTGTTGCGCTTCTTCCCAAACCATACATTTTCTGCACAGCGGATCGTTCGCGCCGTCCATGCCGATTTCCGTTCCGTAATAAATGCACGGTGAACCTGTGTGGGCAAACATGAACGCAAGTGCCTGTTTTACTTTATCTTTATTTCCATCTGCTCGCGTTAAAATTCGCGCCGTATCATGACTGTCAAGCATATTAAACATGACTTCGCTCACTTGTTTCGGATAGCGCATATATTGCTCATTAATACTTGCAACCATCTTCTCAGGCGAAATTTTATTTTCAATAAAGTTTTCAATAATTGTTTGTGTGAACGGATAGTTCATCACCGCATCAAATTCATCGCCAAGTAACCAAATCCACGAATCATGCCAAATTTCACCTAAAATATACACATCTTCTTTTTCGTTTCGCACCACTTGGCGGAATTTTTTCCAAAAAGCATGGTCGACTTCGTTCGCAACATCAAGGCGCCAGCCGTCAATATCAAACTCACGAATCCAGTAAGCCGCAATATCAAGTAAGTATTTTTGCACGTCTGGATGACTCGTATTTAATTTTGGCATGTGTGTAGTAAAGGCGAAGGTATCATATGAAATCGACGTCGCATTCTCCACATTCCCATTTTCTCCGTAACGAACTGGAAAACTATGCACGTGGAACCAGTCTTTATAGCGCGATTTCTCCTCATTTTGAACGACATCTTGCCACATTTCACTCGTATCCCCAATGTGGTTAAAGACAGCATCAAGCATCACTTTTATCCCGCGTTTATGCGCTTCATCAACAAGCTTTCTGAACGTTTCTTTATCGCCAAAATGCGGATCAATTTTCATATAGTCGAGTGTATCGTACTTGTGATTCGTAGGCGCCTCAAAAATCGGCGTCATATAAATCCCGTTAATTCCGAGATTTTCCAAATAATCTAAGTGCTCGATTATCCCCACTAAATCACCGCCAAAAAAGTCGGTCGTGCTTGGGTCCTTACTGCCCCAAGGAAGTGCATTTTCTGGTGATAAACTTGGCTCTCCGTTTGCAAACCGTTCTGGGAAAATTTGGTACCAGATAGTGTTTTTAACCCACTCCGGCGCTTTAAAAGTATCCACCTCATGAATGAATGGAAATTTAAAATAATAGTCCATCGTGTTCAAATTAACGAGCGTATCTTCAAAAAAACCACGTCCGCCGTAAAATATTGTATCTCCTTCGAAATCCTCTAGAATAAAACCATATTGCACACGTCTACGCTCCGGTTTTAATACAAAAGCAAAATAGTCGTGCTCTTCCGTCGTGGCGATTTTTTTCATTTCAAGGCGCTCGCTCATCCATTTCTCGTTTTCATAATCATACGGATCTGCACAAATTAGCGTAACCTTTTTAATATCGTCCTTTTTTGCCCGAATGCGGATATGTAAATCAAAACCATCATAACTAAATGCATAGTGACTTGCCGGTTGATGATAAATTGCAGCTTTTTCCACTAATACGTCCTCCTTTTTATTTTCTACCCCAACGTTAGCAAACAATGTAACCGCTCGCAATCTTTTTTTCCTCGTTAACGGTAACAAAAAAATACACCTAACTTTTTAAATAAAAGGTAGGCGTATTTCGTATACTATAATTTTCTTCTAGAAAGCTTCCACGCACCGTAGACAAATGCAGCTCCTGCCAAAACATAAGCGCCTTCCTTGTCGTCACCCGTTTGAGGTAATGTAAGGTTTGTTTCCTCCTGCGCATCGCTATCACTTAGGGGGCTTTCATTATTTGGGCTTGTATTTTCACTGGAATAGGTCGCTTGCTTTTTCGAATTCTCTTCGGTTACCTCTTCTGGCTTAGAACCTTCTTTATCCGCCTGAGCCGAATCTACAACATGAACTTCACTCGTTGCCGTTGTCACATTCTTATCATTATCTGATACTTTATATTGGACGACATAATCTCCTGCTTTTGAGGTATCGACAGCTTCGCTAATCTCAATTTTGTCCGTCAAATCACCATCTTCTTTATCATAAGCTGTCACATTCTCTTTCAAGTTGATTTCGCTTCCAGAAGCTACTGTTTCATCCTCTACACCTGAAATAACAGGGGCTTCGTTTTGAATAACCGTCACTAGAGGAGATGTCTCAACCGAACCATCGCCATTTACATCTAGCGGGGTAACACTTCCATCATCACTAAACGCTGCATAATTAACATAAAAGCTAAAATTTGCCGGGAGTTTCGATGGTAGCATCATCGAAAAATGACCACTTTCATCAACGGTTGCTCTCGCTTCCGATTGACTTGATTTTTGCCATGACTCCATTTCTGCATATTCACTTGAAAAGGTTTCTTTAGAGCTAGGTGCTGGTGTGAGTATCACCGTTTCACCTGGTTCACCAGTTCCAGTTATTTCAGTACTACTGCTATTCACCGGATTGACAGTTATAGGCGCCACGTCTGCTCGGGTTACACTTAAATTTGATACCGTACCTTCCAATGAGCTCCCTGTCCCTTCAGTAGTGATATTAATCGTTGTTTCTTCCGACATAGCTCTAAATTGAATTTTACCGTCTTTCGTTTCTTGTGGAATAATAGTTGGCGTCGTATTGGGTGCATAAATTCCACCATCGACAAATTGAATATTTATATTCTCGGCGTCAGCCTTTAATTCATATACTTTTCCTGGCTCTGTCTCAAAAGTTTGCTGCAAATGATGATTTTCATAAACCCCATCCTTTCGCAATGTTTCTGGAATCATTTTCATAGAGCCGTCTTGGTTAAAGTTAATACCAATAAAGCTTTGTTTTACCTTGTCTTCCCCTTCTTTTCGCCAACCTGTCCACCCTGTTGTATTCATAAATTCAGTGTTTTCTAGAAGATTAGTTTTTTCAGTTTCGCTCGTAGTCTGAATTATATTTTCTGCATGAGATGTCTCCGCGGAAACTTGATTCGCAATTGGAAGGGCTACTAAACTCGTTGTGCAAAAAAATACTAATCCAAGATAATATCTTTTTTTCATCCGGTTTATTTGCCTCCTATATTTAGTTGCCGAAGTTTAACTGCTAAATCCTCTATTTTAGATAACTTCATTATAAAGAATAAAATTGATAACGCGCTTTGACTTTACTTAAAATCACATGAGATATTCTAAAAGCTTATTAATAGTAGCCAGAGTAAATTCACATTTTTAAACAAAAAAATACTCTTAACCTCTAGCTCGAGAACTAAACGTTAAGAGCATTAAATAGCCTAGTAGAAAGATTGTTCTGCCCCGGTAGTTGAACCGCGGACGATTAATTGCGGTTCGAATAAGATATTATCTTGAGGAGCTCCGGCGTCATTTATTTTCCGAAGAAGCATGCGCGCCAGTTCCTCCCCCATCTCAATAACAGGCGATTGAACAGTCGTAATATGCGGCGAAGAAATACGATCTAAGAAAACACCGTCAAAACCAGTGACCGCAAAATTCTCACCAAATTTCCGTCCAAAACTCAGTCCTGCTCGAACGACTCCGATTGCAATTCGGTCAGAAGCGCAAACATACGCAATATCATTGGAGTTGTAGCGGAGCAAATCAATCCCTTTCTGCTCTGCCACACGTGAACTGTTTTTTAAAAAATAGGATTCTGGAGTGAGCCCATGCCGGCGCATCGTTTCTTCAAACCCCGCCAAACGTGAAACCATAAATTGTTCTTCTAATAAATCAATCCCTAAAAAAACGATACGTTTAAAGCCTAAATTGATAACATGTTCCGTTGCAAGTCGCGTTCCTTTTTTATTATCCACATCGATAAAATCATAACCACGCGTATTTTCCCCATACAAAATGACAGGCTTTTCAATATCTAACACGCCTAAATCAAAATCCTCGTTTCGAATACCTGTCACAATCAAGCCATCGTAAGAACCGATATTTTTGGATTTTCGTGTAACGAGCTGTAAGGAATAAAAATGCTTATCTAACTCCCTGCTAATCCCCGTCAGTAAATTCATGTAGTATGGCTCAACCGTATCAATTTCTTCTAAAATCAAAAATTTTATCACCTGCGTCCGGTTTTGTACAAGTGCTCTTGCAGCAAAGTTAGGTACGTAGTCAAGCTCTTTCATCGCTTTAAAAACAAGGGTTTTTAATTCATCAGAAACTTGATCAGGATGATTGATAACGCGCGAAACTGTCATTTTTGAGACATTCGCTTTTTTTGCGACATCTGCTAATGTGGCCATCAAAATCCCCTTCCAATTCAAATCTTGTACTTTAATTGTATCATTTTTTCCGATTAGGACAAGAAAATAAAAAATATCAGACTACTGATAAATAACTTTTAACAGCAATCTGACTTTAATTTATCTTATAATTTTTCTACAAACCGAAGTATTCAGGCAAAAGTAATCCGTTAGGCCTTGTTGTACTGTGTCCCCATTTTCTTCTTGGGTGACTCTTTCGCGCGATATGTACGCACGTTTTCTGCGACAAGTTTACACAACTGATGCGTTGTACCTATAATAACGCCTGCTATACATGAGATGAGTGCCACAATAAAAAAGTTTAGTAGCGGGGAAGCCACGCTATTCATAGCCGCAATACCAAGAATAAAAATGATACAAGCTGGTAATACAAAATATCTAATATCCTGTTCCGACATTCAACGCACCCCTACTTTCATAACTTTGTGAAAATCTCTCACTTACAACTTTAGTATACTCCGATAAATGGCATTTTTCAAGGGTTTTTCAAAACGTCACAAATTTGTCAAGTTTGCGCTTTTTTTTCGACAAATGGGACAATAACACGCTTTTCAACTTCCTTACAAGCTAACTTTGTTTACGACATCAAAATGATACAATTGTTATCTTTTTGTAAAACCAAATTGTTACTAAATGCCCAATTTTGTATTTCATTGTATATAAGGCTACAAAAAATCCTCTTTTTGTCTTAACAAAAAGAGGATTTTCGAACGAATTTCATTTTAAAAACGGGATTTCCTGCTTTTTACAAAGCCAAAAGAAGTTGTTATTCTATAGCTGTTCCACAAATTACTTTTTCTTTCCCCCGAAGAAAAACTATTCCTTCAAATGGTATGGATACGTAGCAACAACGACATCGCGTTTCATCATAAGCTTCGTTCGTATCATAAGGCTTGTCTGATTATGCAGAACATTCTCCCAGCCTTTTTTAGGAATAAACTGCGGAATGAGCACAGTTAATGAATAATTATCCTGATCCGCTTTTTGTTTTGCGGTATCAATAAACTTCATCAGCGGTTCGGAGATGGACCTATATGTTGAATATAAGTGGGCAATTCTAACTTCGGGATGAACCCGATTCCACCTTTCAACAAACTCCTTCCCTTGTACACGGTCCACAGATACATGAACCGCTATGACTGTGTCTCCAATTGATTTCGCATATTTTAATGCCCCTTCTACAACTCTTGTCGTATCTGAAACTGCAATAATAACGGCATTTCCTTTAAAGTCAGGCATATCAAGATCCATCGACTCATCGACTCTAAGTTGCGGACCAAGCTTCACATAATGCCTTCTCGTCCTGTGGAATACATAAATCATGATTGGCAAGAAAATGAAAACCGGCCAAACAGATTCAATTCGTGTTAGAAAGAGCACAATTAAAACAGTAAATGAAATGACTGCTCCGAGCAGATTCGCTGCAAGTTTTTTCTTCCAACCTTCAGACTTTTCTTTCCACCATTTTACAATCATGCCCGATTGCGATAATGTAAACGGAATAAACACCCCGACAGAATATAATGGCACAAGTAATTCAGTTTTTCCTTTAAATAAAATAATCAACACGATGGAGCCAACTGCAAGCGTGATAATCCCGTTCGAATAACCTAAACGATCGCCACGCGCTAAATACATTCTTGGCATGTATTTATCCTTAGCCAAATTAAAAGCAAGCAGCGGGAAAGCTGAAAAACCGGTGTTTGCTGCGAGTACTAAAATGAGCGCAGTAGTTGCTTGAATAAAGTAAAACATGAAATTACGTCCGAAAACATTTTCAGCAATTTGAGATAGCACTGTCACCTTAAGTTCGGGTACTGTTCCGTACATAAAGGCAAGCAAGGTAATTCCTAAAAAGAAAAAACCTAATAATGAAGCCATAATCGTCAAAGTCTTCGCTGCATTTTTAGCTTGCGGCTTTTTAAATAGAGGTACTGCATTTGAAATGGCTTCGATGCCTGTCAAAGAGGCAGAACCTGATGCAAAAGCTCGTAGTAACAAGAATACGGTAACACCTTGAACGTGTGTCCCGACGGATGCTGTTTCGTGAGTGGCATCAACACCCATTATTAGTTTAAATAGTCCCGTAAATATTAAAACGACAATAGAAAAAACAAATAAGTAAACGGGAATTGCTAATATGCTCGCGGATTCTGTAATCCCACGTAAATTAATGATTGTCACGATAATGACTAATACAATAGCAATTGGAACCGCAAAAGGAAATAAAGAAGGGATTGCCGATATGATTGCATCGGTACCAGAAGATACACTTACAGCGACCGTTAACATATAATCGACAAGGAGTGAACCTCCGGCCACTAAGCCAGCATTTTTCCCTAAATTTTCTCTTGAAACAACATACGCCCCGCCCCCGTGAGGGTAGGAATAAATGATTTGTTTGTAGGATAAATTTAACGCTAGTAATAAGATAAGTACACAAAGTGCGATTGGAAGTGAATACCACATTGCCGCTGCACTGACGGTAACAAGAACAAGCAAAATTTGTTCTGTCCCGTAAGCAATAGATGAAAGTGCATCTGATGATAAAACTGCGAGTGCTTTTAATTTCCCTAATTTTTGTTCCCCTGCTTCTGAACTTTTAAGCGGGCGCCCAATTAATAATCTTTTAAGAGGCGAAGCCATGATATTCCCTACCTTTTTTAGTTTAATTTAAAATAAGCAAAAAACAATATGACAAATTATAGCATAGCTAGCCATAGAAGTAACGAGTTTTTTTATTCTTCCTAATAAAGTGCCCATATTGCAATCAAATTTATAGATTAATACCCTCTTTTCAATAAGAAAACGTATTTTTATTTTCAGAAAAGTGAAACTTTATTTTAGGTATTTACAAATCTATAAAGTGTTTATATAATAGATTTTGGCTGTAAAATTACTTTTTATTTTTGGCCCGTTGGTCAAGCGGTTAAGACACCGCCCTTTCACGGCGGTAACACGGGTTCGAATCCCGTACGGGTCATCGTAATACTTATTTCTTAAAACTAGCTTTATTTAAGAAAATGTTATATTATGATGAAGTAACTTTTAATGGAAGTTGTGTTTACATCTGAAATTTTAAAAGAGACTGATATGTGTTGCCTCAACGTTCAGATGTGCTTACGCCGACTTAGCTCAATCTGGTAGAGCAACTGAATCGTAATCAGTAGGTTGCGGGTTCAATTCCTGCAGTCGGCATCTTAATATTTGGAGGAGTAGCGAAGTGGCTAAACGCGACGGACTGTAAATCCGTTCCTTAGGGTTCAGTGGTTCGAATCCACTCTCCTCCACCAGTAATGGGCTATAGCCAAGCGGTAAGGCAACGGATTTTGATTCCGTCATGCGCTGGTTCGAATCCAGCTAGCCCAGCCATTTTTGAGCCATTAGCTCAGTTGGTAGAGCATCTGACTTTTAATCAGAGGGTCGATGGTTCGAGCCCATCATGGCTCATCAAGGATGAAAGATTTTTCTTTCATCCTTTTTTCTTACTATAAAACAAAAAAGGGCGAGGTGAATATGATGGCTAACAAAGCTACTCAAAAATATTCGTTTTTAATGATTAGTATTATTTGCTACTTACTTTTTCTTTTTCTATGGATTGGTGTGATGTTTCAACTCTCTTTCATCTCAAAGCTGGATGATGCGCTTATCCCTCTTGTTCAAGGAAACATGACAGATGTAAAAACCCAATTCTTTACAATACTTACACAATTTGGTGGCACTGTAGCTATGATTATTTTCTCTCTTATTACGGTTATCATTGTGTGGCGCAAATTAGGCGTGAAAATTGCGGTCTGGACGGGTGCGACATTTTTTTTAGGTGAGCTTTTGCTGCCACAAATTTTTAAACATATCACTTTACGTCCGCGGCCAGATGAACCGCTAATTCCTATTTCCGGCTACAGTTTCCCGAGTGGTCATGCGACAGGCTCCACGACTTTCTACGGGTTTTTAGCCATCTTACTTATTCTTTTTTACCTAAAGAAAAAAAGCAGTAAGGTTATTGTGCCACTTCTATTTGGCTTTTTCGTGATACTGGTGATGATTTCTCGGGTGTACTTATCGGTGCATTATCCGAGTGATGTTCTCGCTGGGTGCTTACTTGGTTTGGGGACGATTTTCCTTGCGACTTTTATTTATGAACGGGGTTATTTCCGGATTAAAAAGTAGTCCACTAGCCTTATTGACTTCATTTGTTTAACAAGTTACATTAATAGCGTAGGAAAAAATTCGAGGTGACATAATGAAAAAAAGAAGATTGCTTGTTAGTATTGCGGCTTGCTCAGTTCTTCTCTTGTCTAGTTGCGGGGAAGCTCCGAAAGAGGCAAAAAGCGAAACGAGTCAAGCAGAGCGCCATTTAGCTTCTAATCCGTACACGAAAACGGAGTTCCTGATGGGGACCGTTGTAACGCTTACAATATATGATGATGGAAAAGAAGCTGTTTTAGATAAAGGATTTGACCGCGTTCGCGAACTCGCAAATAAAATTGATGTAAATGATGAACAAGAAAGAGCATCTGAAATTGATAAAATCAACGAACAAAGCGGTGTTGCACCCGTTAAAGTTGATGATGATATTTTCTACCTCATAAAAGAAGGCATTAAATATAGTGATCAAACAAATGGTACGAAAGATATTACAATCGGCCCGATTACTTCTCTTTGGCATATTGGTTTTCCAGACGCGAGAAAGCCGTCTCAAAGCGAAATCGATGCTAAATTACCGCTTATCAACTATAAAAATGTAGAACTAAATGAGGACGATAAAACGGTTTATTTAAAAGAAAAAGGTATGGAACTTGATTTAGGTGGTATCGCCAAAGGGTTTATCGCTGATGAAGTTGGAAAAGTGTTTAAAGAAAATGGCGTCACAACGGCCATCATTGATTTAGGCGGAAATATTTTACTTCAAGGAGAAAGTCCTAAAGGTGGCGATTGGAATGTTGGGATTCAAGACCCCTTCTCCCCACGCAATACGATTCTCGGCAAAGTGCCTGAACAAAATAAATCGATTGTTACTTCCGGGATTTACGAGCGCTATTTAGAAGTAGATGGCAAAAAATACCACCATTTATTTGATCCTAAAACGGGTTATCCGTTCGATAATGATATTGCGGGTGTTTCCATTATTAGTAAAAAATCAATTACTGGTGATGGCCTCTCCTCTGCAGCTTTCTCAAAAGGCATTAAAGAAGGACTTAAATTCATTGAATCGCACGATGGTGTAGAAGCCATTTTTGTAAGCAAAGATAAAAAAGTCTATATTACATCCGGCTTAAAAGGGGAATTCGAATTGACGAATGACGATTTTAAGATGGGAAATTAAAAAAATAGTTTGGAACAACGTTAAATTTTGTTCCAAACTATTTTTTATGAACCAAAAAGTAAATTTACGTTATGCACATAAAATTGATTGAGCGTTTGATGACATTTTTCAAATTCTCGCTTATCGAGTGAATCAATTAGCGTGTCCAAGTAGTCGATTATGCCGCGTGCTTGCACATTAAAAAACGCCTGCCTATCTTCCTTTTCTAAAGAGATTAAAAGAGCAATTAAATAATCCGTATTTTTTTCTAGACTGGGCATTTCTGTATGCTCAATCATGCAGCCGTAAAAATTACGGATTCCACTTGTTAGAACATCAAAATTTTGTTCGCGAACAGCTAGTTTAATTTTCATAAGTTCCTGTTTTAAACAATCAAAACAAACGGGAACATCTTTTTCTTCTAATTTTTGAACAGCATAATTTAAATTATAAAAAGTCATTTTTAGCCTTGATATTAGGCGAAAATCTGCATAGTCAGTTGTAAGTATCTTGTAATCAAAGCTAAGCAAGCCAGTTTCCACTAAATTTTCAAGTGCATCCATCGCAAAAGGTCGGCAAACATTAAATCTGCGCATGACGTATTCCACTGAAATCTTTTCTTCTCGCTTGAACTTATGGTTCAAAATATCTTTTTTTAATTCTGCATAAATTTCGTCTGCAACGAAAGTTAATTTTATCCTCATATAACTACCTTCTTCTTTAAAAAAATAAAAATATTTTGAGATACTGTTATCATATCGAATTATTCGCTCATTTTTAAATCAATCTTTTCACTATAAAAGGAAAAAATTTACATTATCCGTAAATTTACGCAAGCAATTCTGCATTTTTTTGGTAGAATAGAATGTGTAGAAAAAAAAGGAGGAGAGCAAATGTCACTCGAATTACAGCATGTTACAAAACAATTTGGTCAGAAGATAGCTGTTGATGACTTATCTTTTAAAATCGAACCTGGCGAAATACTTGGTTTAATTGGCCAAAACGGGGCCGGCAAAACGACGACTTTCCGACTTGTTTTGCATTTTATAGAAGCAACAAGTGGGCAAATTACTTGGGACGGGCAACCAACTACTAAAATAAATCCTAATTTAATTGGCTACCTGCCTGAAGAGCGTGGACTTTATCCGAACGTTACAATTGAAGACCAGTTGCTTTTTTTTGCTGAACTAAAAGGAATGAGCAAAAAAAATGTTCTACCAGAAATTGATCGCTGGTTGGAACGAGCAGAAGTCGTCGGTAAGAAAAGTGATTTGGTGAAGACATTGTCTAAAGGAAATCAGCAAAAAATCCAGCTCATAAGCACTGTTTTACACAACCCCAAATTGCTTATTTTAGACGAACCCTTTAGTGGACTTGATCCTGTAAATGCTGAAATTCTTAAAAGCATTGTTTTTGAAATGAAGGCGCGCGGGACAGCCATTATTTTTTCAAGTCATCGCATGGAAAATGTCGAAGAACTCTGCGATTCATTAATCATGCTGAAAAAAGGAAAAACGGTCTTACACGGTGATACGGATTCGGTGAAGCTTAGTTTTGGAAGTAAAAGGATTCGCTTAAAATCTCCTTTTTCAAAAGAAGAATTACAGGTTTTGCCTGGTGTTAAGCAAGTCGAAGCGAAACGCGACGGTATTTTACAGCTTGAATTAGCCGATGAATCGTTTGCAAAAGCGGTTTTCGAACATGTGACAAAAGACGGCTTTATTCCAATGTTTAGTTTGGAGCCGCCAACGCTCGAAGAAATTTTCAAATGGAAAGCGGGTGAAGAAAATGAGTAAGTTTTCGGTCATCACGAAGCAAGTTTATAAGCGGCGCGTCAAAACGAAGTCTTTTCTCTTTTCACTGTTGTTTCCCATTTTAATCGCCGCTTTTATTGTCGGCTTGCCAAAAATTATGGATTATTTTAATAGTGATGATATGACTAAAATTGCGGTTTTAAGTGATAACGAAGCTTTTGTTTCGGCTTTTCAAAAAGATAAGGATTATTTTAAAGTACAAACCGATGTTAAGACGGAAGACGCAGCGAAGAAGGCTCTTTCAAATGGCAAACTAGACGGCTATCTCACGATTACGGATACAAACGGGCAAGTTTCAGCCGTATACACTACTGAAGAAACGGCCGGTCAAGAGGTGCTTGCACGTATTACGACCGACTTAACTGCTGCAAAGGTTGCTACAAAGGCAGAAAATTACAAGATTACGGAAGCCCAGCTACAAGACATTACTGCTCCTGTGCCCGTCAAAAATCATGTTGAATCAACTGACCAGCTGACGAATAAACAAAAAGAAGTGATGAGCGCCGCCATTTTAGTTTTAACCCTCGTCATCTTTATTTTTGTTGTCAGTTACGCGAATATTGTGGCGTCTGAAATTGCAACTGAAAAAGGGACGCGCATCATGGAAGTCATTTTGTCGAGCGTTTCTGCGACAACGCATTTGCTCGCTAAGCTCACTGCGATTATTTTAATGCTTCTCACGCAAATTGGCTTTTACATTGTGGTTTCGGTTTCCGTTATGCTCGTGATGAAAAACACGGATGTTGTGCAAAACATTTTAGATCAATTAGCGGCATTCCCAACCTACTATTTAATCCTAAACTTGCTCTTTATTTTGTTTGGTTTACTGCTTTATATTATTTTATCCGCGATGGTCGGGTCGATGGTACCAAACGTCGAGACGGTCGCACAGTTTATTTATCCGCTTACGATGCTCTCGATTCTCGGCTATTGGGGTTCGATTGCGGCGAGCAACGTGCCAGACAACATTCTCGTGATTATCGGCTCCTACATTCCGATGTTCTCACCGATGATGATGCTTGCGCGCATGGATTTACTTTCTGTTTCGAACACGGGCATTTTCATTTCACTCGGTATTTTAATACTCACAACAGCGCTCGCTTTCTTCCTTACGCTCAAGCTTTACAAAGGAAACGTGCTGCTTTACTCGAATGATGGGCTTATCAAAACCTTAAGAAAATCTTTTTCTTATGCTAAAAAATTAAATTAGAAGGTGACAAAATTTGGAAATTAGACATTCAAAAAAAGAAGATGCTGCGTCAATGATGGCGCTGGAACATTTAGTTTGGACACCCGGGACTACACCTAGCGAAATTCATTTTGACTCCCCCGCTGATTACTTAGCGAAAAACCCTGCTGGCGACAAATTTGTGGCAGTTAACGGGGACCAAGTTGTCGGCATTCTCGGCTACCACTCTCCGATTCCACTGCCATCAAACAAACATGTCGCAACACTCGACATCGCCGTGCACCCAGACTACCAAAAACAAGGCATCGCCAGCCAATTGATGACCTTCCTAAAAGAAAATGCCAAAAAAGAAGGTTACACCAAACTCCAATTGCGTGTCCTTTCCAAAAATGAAAAAGCGATTTCGTTCTATACGAAAAATGGCTTTCACGTGGAAGGACGCTTGGAGAAGGAATTTCTAATAAACGGGGAATATGTGGACGATATTATTATGGCGTATTTTTTGTAAAGAGAACTTCCACTAAAAATGGCGGATAGAGAAATAGATTGAAAAAAAGAGAAACAATTCCTGTGTTAGGATTTGTTTCTCTTTTTTAGTTATTGTAACAATTAAATCAATAACTCCCTGCTTGCAACATATTTATACGAATCCATCAACTATTACATAAAACGTCTTTAAATTTTTCGATTTTCATAATCCTCCCATAATCATCATCCACATAAATATCATTCAAAAAATTCTTTTGTGAAAAAATTTGCTTTAGTAATGAGACTGAAGAATAGGTTAGTATAATAAAATATGGGTGACTATAGGGAATATTTTTATTCTCCTCCTCTTCATACTCTTCCAATAGATTTTCAACATAATCATAAAAAATATGTTCTTCTCCAAAGTCTACAACGATTCTATTTCTATCTACATCCGCCATTTTATTTTTCTTATCATATTTAATTGCCTTTACTACCTCAAGATTAAAGTTCTCATCGCCAATTAAAATAATCCATTGCATGTTTTTAACTCCTCTTAAAAACTACTTTTTTTACCAGGTTTAGACGTCCACATACTTTACACTCCCATAATCATACAGCGTTCACAGATAAGCATGAGCTCGCATACAGGCAAAGTAAGGAAGTACTTTTAACTGTCTTAGATGACATTTTTGAGAATTATTTGGATGAGATTAATTCGGATGAATAGTATTAAAAGGGAGCTAAATTAACAGCTCCCTTTCTCGATTTGTCTTACCATTCCCCTAAACGAAAACTTTCACTATCAATTTCTTTTACAAAAATGGATATCCATTTTGCCGTATCATTCACAACCTCAGTTTCAATATATACTCCTTTTTTAGTTTCATATATTTCTTCAAAATCATCATACACGAAAGATGGTTCTATCTTTAAAAACTCCTCGCTCTTCATCCCTACCTTTATTTTACCAAAAAGAGTTCCTTTATATCCTCCAAGCGTTACAATTTTAAAAAGCTTTCCTGTCAATAGATCAAAAAATAATTCCAATGAATCGTCTATACTATAAACAATCCATGTATTGTGAAATACCTTTGTTTCCACATTTTTTCCAGTTATTATCTCTTTCACATCTTTGATAGTACTATATAGCTTTACTCCCCCCATACTTTCATATGGAATGATGGGTGCATTTACATCTATCATTCCACTTGTCTCCCTTCAAAAATAATTTGGAAAGCTTTTATAACCCACTATCTCTTTCCGAGAGGGGAAAGTGAAAGTTCTATTTTTTGATTTAATTAAGATTAATTTCTTATTATTACAATCTTGTTAATATAATACGTCTACCATTCACCTTTTTTAAATGCCTCCGTTCCTAGTTCTTTTACAAAAATAGATATCCATCTTACTGTATCATTCCGTGCCTCGGTTTCAATATATACTCCCTTTTCAGTTTCATACACTTCCTCAAAGTCGTCATATACAAAAGACGGCTCTATCTTTAAAAATTCTTCACTTTTCATACCTACTTTTATTTCGCCAAAAAGAGCCCCTTTGTATCCTGCCAGCGTCACAATTTTAAAAAGCTTTCCTGTCAATAGATCAAAAAACAGTTTTAACGAATCACCTATAGTATAGATAATCCGTACTTTGTTAAACACCTGTACTTCAACATTCTTTCCAGTAACAATCTCTTTCAACTCTTTAATAGTACTATATAGCTTTATTCCTCCTATACTTTCATATGGAACAATCGGCGCATTAATATCTATCATTTTTATCTTCCTCCTTCAAAAACAACTGTTACATTTTTTTCGCCATTCGAGATATACAAAGACTCTTCTCCATATACAATTTTTATCTTACCCACATCTGCACTTGTTGTACTAATTTTAGTATATGGTAAATCCCCATGTCTTCCTCCACCTGGTGAAACCTGTACCTGCGAAATATTTCTTCCTTCTTTCTCAGATGCATTCTTCACTTTGATAATCATAGCTCCTGTTTGTGACTTGGACGATTCCTCTACAACTACATCATATCCCGATTTTCTCATTGACTCTGCAATTTCATCTGCTGTTTTCCCTTTGAAAGCCCCTGTATTTTTTTTAATACTATCTACAGTTATATTTTTGTTGAAAACTTGGGAAGCTTTTGCAGCCCCACTACCACCCTTATACGCCTTACTCCCACGAGCTATCGCAGCGCCTAGGCCTACGCCTGATAACGCCGACATAATGCCGGATTCGGCTAGTTGGCCTTCCCAGTCCTCCACATACGCAGAAGCTTGTAAGATGCTCCCTGCCGCGCCTGAATACACTTTTCCGTCCATGTAATACGTCTTATCTTGCCAGGCTTTCATGATTTTCTCGTTTAACTCTTCTAACGTTAGTATAGTATATTTATCCTCATCTTGGTAGTCAGCGGTTCGTTTTA
>NZ_FYBQ01000013.1 GCF_900186125.1 Listeria goaensis
GAACAACGTTCTTTCTTTCATTGTCTGGTAGTTATGGCGAGAAGGTCACACCCGTTCCCATCCCGAACACGGTAGTTAAGCTTCTCTGCGCCGATGGTAGTTGGGGGCTTCCCCCTGTGAGAGTAGGTCGCTGCCGGGCAATTTGGAAGCACTTGGAATTATATTCCAAGTGCTTTTTGTTTGTAAACTTATTTGGGCGTGGAGCTTGCTAGAAGGGGCATTTTTCGTGTATAATTAAAGTCAATTATAGTCAAAGTCAATTTGGACGGCTGGGAAGGAGTATTCGGATGAGAAATATTTCTGATATTATTGAGGCCTACTTGAAGCAAGTTTTAGAATCGAATGAAGCTGTGGAGATTAAGCGGAGTGAAATTGCGAGTAAATTTGAATGTGTTCCTTCGCAAATTAATTATGTTATAAATACGCGTTTTACGATGGAACGTGGCTATATTGTTGAAAGCAAACGTGGCGGAGGCGGCTATATTCGGATTATTAAGGTTCGGATGAATGATAAGGTGCAGCTTTTGGATGCGATTATCGGGATGCTTCGAGATAAGAAGGTGTCACAGGCTTTTTCGGAGGATGTCATTTTACGGCTGTTGGAAGAGGATGTTGTGACGAAAAAAGAAGCGCGTATGATGGTTGCTGCTCTTGATCGCGAGGTTTTAATTATTCCACTACCAGATCGGGATATTTTACGGAGTCGTATTTTGGAAGCGATGCTAGTGGCGTTAAAATACGATTGATTGGGGCGGATGTTGAATGCTATGTGAGAAGTGTGGCAAGAATGAGGCGGTTACGCGAATTCAGGAGTTGCATGCTGATGGGACGATGAGTGTGTATTACTTGTGTGAAGACTGTGCGATTGAAGGTGAAATGGGGCAGTTGGATACTATTAATGATCTTGCATTAGAGTTTTTATCCCTACTGGAGGAAGTTGCTTCTAAGCATTGTGCGCATTGTGGTTTGGAGTATGCGGCTTTTCAGGAGTCGAAACGTCTTGGTTGTGCGGAATGTTATGAGAGTTTTGCGGAACAGTTGGCTCCGACTTTGAGACGGGTGCAAAATGGGCATGTGCGGCATATTGGGAAGGTTCCGAAGATTTTTCAGGAGGAGATGGATACGGCGGCTGTGCTATCTGAACTTTCTGAGCAGCTCCAGAAGATGGTTGAGATGGAACGGTTTGAGGAGGCTGCTAGGCTGCGGGATCAGATTCGAGATTTGAAGTCGAGGAGGGAGAATTTGAATGGGGAAAGCGAATAAGATACTTTTGCCGGTTCTGAGTTCTTGGCTTGACTTGGATGGGGATGATTCGGATGTTGTGATGAGTTCGCGAATTCGAATTGCTCGCAATTTGGCGGAGGAGAAATTTCCTGCTGCGTTTGAAAGTGAGGCGCTTATATCACAGGTTGCTGGTGTTTTAGATGATGATTATGCGCTTTTTAAAATGGCGGACTTGTCGCTTTTGGAACGGGCGCTGCTTGTTGAAAAACATTTGATTAGTCCGTATTTGATGAACAAGAGTAAACTAGGCGCGGTTTTCATAAATGAAGCGGAAAATACAAGTGTGATGATAAATGAGGAGGACCATTTGCGAATTCAATGTATGGAACCGGGGCTTAGGCTTTTTGATGCTCTTGAACGGGCTATGCGTATTGAATCCGAAGTGGAGGACGTGGTGCCCTTTGCGTTTAATCCGGAACTTGGGTTTTTAACCAGTTGTGTGACAAATGTTGGTACTGGGCTGCGTGCTTCGGTTATGGTGCATTTGCCGGGACTTGTTTTGACGAAGCGATTTGGGAAAATGGCGGAAGCGATTAGAAGTGTTGGTTTTGTGGTAAGAGGAATATACGGGGAAGGTAGTGGCTCTCTCGGGCACATTTTTCAGATTTCGAATCAGGTGACACTTGGTAAAACGGAAGAAGAAATTGTGATGGATTTGACGCAGATGATGGAGCAGGTCATTATGCAGGAGCGTGTGAGCAGGACTCATTTGAAGCAGAAATTCCATATTACACTGGAAGACCGTATTTTTAGATCTTTTGGTTTGTTGAAAAATGCGCGTATGCTTACCATGCTGGAAAGTGCGAGTGCCATTTCTGATTTGCATTTAGGTATGGAGCTTGGTATTTTTGAGCATATTACTCGCCAAAAGATAAATGAATTGATACTATTTTCCCAACCAGCTTTCTTACGAAGGGCTGCAGGGCAAGATATGTTAGAGTTAGAAGAAAAAGTTATTCGTGCTTCTGTTATTCGTGACATTTTGCAAGACGTCTAACGGGAAGTGCCTTAAGGAGGAAAACGATATGATGTTTGGCCGGTTTACACAAAGAGCACAAAAAGTACTTGCTTTGTCACAAGAAGAAGCTATGCGTCTAAATCATAACAATTTAGGCACTGAGCATATTTTGCTTGGGCTTGTTCGTGAAGGTGAAGGTATTGCTGCGAAAGCGTTATATGAACTAGGCATTAGTGCTGAAAAGGTTCAACAAGAAGTAGAAGGTTTAATTGGTCAAGGTGAAAAAACAGTGACGACCATTCAATATACACCGCGTGCTAAAAAGGTTATCGAATTATCGATGGATGAAGCGCGCAAACTTGGACACACTTATGTAGGAACAGAACATATTTTACTTGGTTTAATTCGTGAAGGTGAGGGCGTTGCGGCGCGTGTACTTAGCAATTTAGGTGTGAGTTTGAATAAAGCGCGTCAGCAAGTCTTGCAACTTTTAGGCGGCGGGGATAGTGCGGCGTCTGGACGGCAGACGAATACACAGGCGACGCCGACACTTGATAGCTTGGCGCGTGATTTAACAGTGATTGCTCGGGAAGAGAACTTGGATCCGGTTATTGGTCGCGCGAAGGAAATTCAGCGTGTGATTGAAGTATTATCAAGACGGACAAAGAATAATCCCGTTTTAATTGGAGAGCCGGGGGTTGGTAAAACAGCGATTGCTGAGGGGTTGGCGCAGCAAATTGTGCGAAATGAAGTTCCGGAAACACTTCGCGGAAAGCGTGTGATGACGCTTGATATGGGGACTGTTGTTGCGGGTACGAAATATCGTGGTGAGTTTGAAGATCGTTTGAAAAAAGTGATGGATGAGATTCGTCAAGCTGGCAATGTGATTTTATTCATTGATGAGTTGCACACACTGATTGGTGCTGGTGGAGCGGAAGGCGCGATTGATGCTTCGAACATTTTGAAGCCGCCTCTTGCTCGTGGGGAGCTCCAATGTATTGGGGCGACGACACTTGATGAGTATCGTAAATATATTGAAAAGGATGCGGCACTTGAAAGACGTTTCCAACCGATTAAAGTGGATGAGCCGAGTGTTGAAGAATCGATTCAAATTTTACACGGCTTGCGGGACCGTTATGAGGCACACCACCGTGTTGCAATTACGGATGAGGCGCTTGATGCGGCTGTTCGCTTGTCGAATCGCTATATTTCCGACCGTTTCTTGCCGGATAAGGCGATTGACGTGATTGATGAAGCAGGTTCGAAAGTGCGTTTAAAAGCGTATACGACACCTTCTGATTTGAAAGAGATGGAGCTTGAACTTGCGGAGCTGAAGAAGGAGAAAGACGCCGCTGTCCAAGGTCAAGAGTTTGAAAAAGCGGCATCATTCCGCGACCGTGAGCATAAACTTCGGAAAGCTTTGGAAGAAGAAAAGCTTAGTTGGAAGGAAAAACAAGGCCGAGATAACAGTCAAGTAACAGAAGATGTGGTGGCGGAAGTTGTAGCGAGCTGGACTGGAATTCCGGTTATGAAACTAGCGGAAACGGAAACAGATAAGCTGCTAAACATGGAAAAATTACTGCATGAACGTGTGATTGGGCAAGACGAAGCGGTTAAAGCTGTGTCACTTGCGGTTAGACGTGCTCGTGCAGGGTTAAAAGATCCGAAACGCCCAATTGGGTCATTTATTTTCCTAGGTCCGACTGGGGTTGGGAAGACGGAATTAGCACGCGCGCTTGCTGAATCGATGTTTGGTGATGAGGATGCGATGATTCGCGTGGATATGTCGGAATACATGGAGAAATTCTCGACGGCACGATTAGTTGGGGCACCGCCTGGCTATGTCGGCTATGAGGAAGGCGGACAATTGACGGAAAAAGTTCGTCAAAAACCGTATTCTGTTGTTCTTTTAGATGAAATTGAAAAAGCGCATCCAGATGTATTCAATATGTTATTGCAAGTTTTGGATGATGGTCGTTTAACAGATTCGAAAGGTAGAGTTGTTGATTTTCGTAATACGGTTATCATTATGACTTCCAATATTGGAGCGCAAGAAATGAAAGTGGATAAATCGATGGGCTTTAACGTTACTGATGTGACGAAGGATCATAAGGCAATGGAACATCGGGTCTTGCAGGAACTTAAAAAGGCGTTTCGCCCAGAGTTTATTAATAGGATTGATGAAACCATTGTCTTCCATTCGCTAACAGAAAAAGAATTGAAGCAAATTGTAACGCTGTTAACTGGGCAGCTTACAAGCCGGTTAGCGGAGCGTGACATCCACGTAAAACTGACAGACGGTGCGAAGTCTAAGATTGCGAAGGAAGGCTATGATCCGGAATACGGGGCGCGGCCGTTAAAACGTGCGATTCAAAAAAGTATCGAGGACCGCCTTTCAGAAGAGCTTTTGCGCGGCAATGTTCAGGTTGGGGATACAATTGAGATTGGCGTAAAAGATGGTGAGTTTGAGGTTCGTAAAAAGGATGCTAAAAAGCAGAAGGTAACAGCTAAAAAAGCAAAAGTAAAATAAGGCGTAAAGGCTTTTTTCGCGGGGAATCCGTGAGAAAAGCCTTTTTTTGAGGTGTCACAAACTTGAAAATACTTTTTTCACCAAAAAGAATATGCGTTCGTTTGTTCTATGTTACAATGGATTAGGTGGAGGGTGAGAATTATGGCAAAAGCGAGAAGAACAACTAAATTTGTCTGTGGCTCTTGTGGTTACGAGTCGCCAAAATGGATGGGGAAATGCCCAAATTGCGGAGAATGGAACCAAATGGTGGAGGCGCTCGAACCATCGAAGAAAGCGACAAGACAGACGTTTACACATACGGGTGAGGTGTCTAAGGCGACTAAAATTACGGATGTTGTGAGTGAACTGGAGAAACGTGTGCAAACGAATATGCCAGAGCTAAATCGTGTGCTTGGCGGCGGTGTGGTCGTTGGCTCGATGGTTTTAGTTGGCGGGGACCCTGGAATTGGGAAATCAACGCTTCTTTTGCAAGTTTCGGCGGCACTAACTTTGGCTGGAAAACGCGTGCTTTATATTTCTGGTGAGGAATCAGTTAAGCAGACGAAGCTTCGTGCAGAACGGCTCCATGTTTCAGGCGACAATTTATATGTATACGCGGAAACGAACTTGGAAGCTATTCAAGAAACGATTAATTTTATTGAACCGGATTTTGTTATTATTGATTCCATTCAAACGGTGTATCATCCGGATGTTACGAGTGCGGCGGGTAGCGTGTCACAAGTAAGAGAATCAACGGCCGCATTAATGCGGGTTGCGAAATTGCAAAATATTACAGTGTTTATTGTGGGGCACGTTACGAAAGAAGGCGCGATAGCTGGGCCTAGACTTCTTGAACATATGGTAGATACGGTGCTTTATTTTGAAGGTGAACGTCATCACGCTTACCGAATTTTACGCGCGGTCAAAAACCGGTTTGGCTCTACGAATGAAATTGGGATTTTTGAGATGCGTGATGTGGGGCTTGTTGAGGTTCAGAATCCTTCTGAAGTGTTTTTGGAGGAGCGGCTTGAGAATGCTTCTGGCTCTACAGTTGTGGCTTCCATGGAGGGAACAAGGCCGGTTCTTGTGGAAATTCAAGCACTTGTGTCTCCAACGATGTTTGGGAACGCGAAACGAATGGCAACGGGGCTTGATTACAATAAAGTGTCACTTATTATGGCGGTTCTTGAAAAACGAGTTGGTTTGCTTTTGCAAAATCAAGATGCGTATTTAAAAGCGGCGGGTGGCGTTAAATTAGATGAGCCAGCTGTAGATTTAGCTATTGCGGTAAGTATCGCTTCAAGCTATCATGATCGTCCGACAAACAGTACGGACTGCTTTATTGGGGAGCTTGGACTTACGGGTGAAGTGCGCCGTGTTGCACGAATTGAGGAACGTGTGAAGGAAGCGGCGAAGCTTGGATTTAAACGCATTTTTGTGCCAGCGAATAACCGTTTGGAAATTAAAATGCCGAGTGGTGTTTCAATTATTGCAGTTGAAACGATTGCAGAAGCGTTAAAGAAAGCCTTGCCGAAATCTTAAGCTTTCTTTTAAGGAGAAAATTTGCGGGTTGTCTGTTTCATAGTGTAAAATGAAAGGTGTATGAAGCAACGCACAAATATGAAATGAAGGGAGGAAAAAAGATGCTGAAATGGGTAATTAGAGCTTGTTTTGTTTTACTTGGTGGTACAGCGGGTGTTTTTATTTTGCCAGCCGTTTACGCGAAAATGGGTTTGGCAGACCACTTATGGCTTAATAATCCTTATGCCAATGCTTTTGTTGGTGCAATTATATTTTATCTTATTACTTTTTGGGCGGTGAAATATATAGAAGCCGCACTTAATTGGCTTGAGGAAAGATTAACAAAGATTTCGAGTGTGACCATTGTATACGGGGGACTAGGCCTGATTATTGGGCTGGTTATTGCATTTTTTGCAGGCAATGCGTTCAGTCAAACAAGGATTCCAATTATCAATTCGGTTGTGCCGATCGTTTTAACGCTTGTTTTGGGCTACCTTGGTTTTCGTGTGGGGATTAGTCGGCGGAATGAGCTAGGGACGCTGTTTTCTGGGAAAAATGTACGTAAGAAAGCGGCGGATTCGGCTGGTAGAGAAACTCAAAATAGCGACTCGATGGACTATAAAATTCTAGATACGAGTGTTATAATTGATGGGCGCATCGCGGATATTTTAATGACAGGATTTTTAAATGGCGTGATTGTGATACCGCTGTTTGTTTTGGCAGAACTGCAACATATTGCTGACTCTTCGGATACGTTAAAACGGACTCGTGGTCGCCGTGGGCTGGATATTTTAAATCGTATTCAGAAGGAAGATAAGATTAAAGTTGAAATGTATGAAGGCGACTTTGAAGAAATTCCGGAAGTGGACAGTAAACTGGTTAAGCTGGCTAAAATAATGGGTGGCACCGTTGTAACGAATGATTACAATTTGAATAAGGTTTGCGAATTTCAGAATGTACCGGTGTTAAATATTAATGATTTGGCGAATGCGGTTAAACCGGTTGTTTTACCAGGCGAAAAAATGACAGTTCTTGTCGTGAAAGATGGCAAGGAGCATAATCAAGGCGTGGCGTATTTAGATGATGGCACGATGATTGTTGTGGAAGACGGGCGTAAATTTATGAATGAAACGATTGAAGTTGAGGTTACAAGTGTACTTCAGACGTCGGCAGGAAGAATGATTTTTGCAAAACCAAATTGATATTTGGATATTAGGCAGGAGTTAGTGTGAATGAACTATGAACTGATTTTTTTAGCGGCTGGGCAAGGAAAACGGATGAATGCCAAGCGAAATAAAATGTGGCTAGAGTTATTTGATGAGCCGATTTTTGTGCATGCTTTAAAGCCGTTTTTGGCTGATAGCCGCTGTAGTCATATTGTAATTGTTTGTCAGGCGGAGGAAACGGGTTTGGTGAGCGCGGCGCTTGGAAATCTTGAGTTAGCTGATACGTTTGTTGAAGTTGTGGCTGGGGGAACTGAACGGCAGTATAGTGTCAGGAATGGGTTAGCCAAATGTGACGCGGAGCAAATTGTTCTTGTCCATGATGGTGCTAGACCTTTTGTGACGCTTGATATTGTGGACCGGTTGCTTGATGCAGTTTCTGAAAAAGATGCTAGCATTTGTGCGGTGAAGGTGAAAGATACGGTGAAACGTGTTTCGCTTGGCCTAGTTCGAGAGACGGTTGATCGGGAAAATCTTTGGCAAATTCAGACGCCGCAAGCTTTTAAGTCATCGCTTTTAAAAGAGGCGCACGAGAAGGCGTTCGCGGAAGGCTTTCTTGGAACAGATGAAGCGAGTCTTGTTGAGCGTCTTTCTGCCCCGATAAGTGTTGTGGAAGGTAGTTATTACAACATTAAGTTGACAACACCTGAGGATATGCCGCTTGCGAAGGCGATTTTTGGTGAGATGGGAGGGAATGTTAGATGATTCGAATTGGTCAGGGCTATGATGTGCATCAGCTTGTGGCGGGTAGGAAGCTGATTATTGGTGGGATTGAGATTCCATATGAGAAGGGCTTACTTGGGCATAGTGATGCGGATGTGTTGCTTCATACGGTGACGGATGCGATTATTGGTGCTGTGGCTAGGCGTGATATTGGGCATTTCTTCCCGGATACGGATATGGCTTATAAGGATGCGGATTCGGCTGAGCTTTTGCTTAAAGTGTGGCAAGAGGTTAAGGCGGAAGGATACAAGTTATCCAATTTAGATTGTACGATTATTGCTGAGAAGCCAAAAATGGCGCCTTATGTGGATGCTATGAAAATGCGGATTGCGGAGCTTTTAGATGCTTCGCCGTCAGAAGTGAATGTGAAAGCGACGACGACGGAAAAATTAGGTTTTACGGGTCGTGGCGAAGGAATAGCGAGTTTAGCGGTTGTACTGCTTGAAAAGTAAAAGGAGTGAATAGTTTTGGTTGAAAATAAGAAGGTTCGTGTACGGTATGCGCCAAGTCCAACTGGTTTTTTGCATATTGGGAATGCGCGTACGGCACTTTTTAATTATTTATTTGCAAGACATAATGATGGGGACTTTGTGATTCGTATTGAGGATACGGATTTAAAGCGTAACGTCTGGGACGGCGAGGAAAGCCAACTTAGAAATTTGAAATGGCTTGGGATTGACTGGGATGAAGGCATTGATAAGCCAGGTAAGTACGGACCGTATCGCCAGTCGGAACGTAAAGCGATTTATGATCCACTTTTGGAACAGCTTTTAGAAGAAGGTAAGGCGTATAAGTGTTACTGTACGGAGGAAGAACTCGAGGCGGAACGTGAGGCGCAAAAAGCACGTGGTGAAATGCCACGTTACGGCGGGAAATGTCGCCATCTAACTGATGCTGAACGTGCTGAAAAAGAAGCAGCAGGGCTAAAACCGAGCATTCGTTTTGCTGTGCCAGAAAATGAGACGATTACATTTAATGATATGGTAAAAGATGATGTTTCTTTTGATACGAATGGCATTGGCGACTTTGTTATTGGGAAAAAAGATGGTATGCCAACGTATAATTTTGCGGTGGCTGTGGATGACCACTTGATGGAAATGACGCATGTTCTTCGCGGTGATGACCATATTTCCAATACGCCGAAACAAATTATGATTTATGATGCGTTTGGTTGGGAAGCACCAATTTTTGGTCATATGACGCTGATTGTTAATGAAAGTAGACGCAAACTCAGCAAGCGTGATGGTTCAATCATTCAGTTCATTGAGCAGTATCGCGACTTAGGCTATCTTCCAGAAGCGCTATTTAACTTTATTGCGATGCTTGGATGGTCGCCAGAGGGTGAGGAAGAAATTTTCTCGAAGGAAGAATTTATTAAAATTTTCGACCCGAATCGGCTTTCGAAATCGCCGGCACTCTTTGATACAAACAAATTGACGTGGGTGAACAACCAATACGTGAAGAAGCTACCGCTAAACGATGTGGTCGAACTTTCTTTACCACACTTGCAAAAAGCGGGCGTGGTGCCTGAGCAATTGGATGCGGAAGAACTAGAATGGATACACAAATTGGTGTCGCTATATCATGAACAAATGAGTTATGGCGCGGAAATCGTGGGCTTGACGGAAATGTTCTTTGCGGATGCTGGCCAATTGAATTTCGACGAGGAAGAACAGGCGGTGCTAGCTGAGGATACGGTGCCGGTTGTCATTCGTGCCTTCGCAAATGAGGTGGCAAGTTTGGATCCGTTCGTGGCGGATGAAGTCAAAGCGGCCATCAAACGCGTGCAAAAGGAAACTGGTGTGAAAGGAAAAGGCCTCTTCATGCCGATTCGTATTGTCGCAACTGGTGAGATGCACGGCCCTGAATTGCCGCTTGCGATTGAAGTTTTGGGCAAGGAAAAGGTTTTAAGTCGTCTAAATGGCTGGCTGAAAAAATAAACTGAAAGGACGTTGTGAGGCAGAAGCGCCTCCGCGTTCTTTTTGCTTTATTCCCAAATAATAATGGTTGCGATTCTCGTTTTTGTTGTTATAATAGAAGTACTATAGTTGTCCGAAAACGGTGATGGGAAGAAGTACGGAGTTGCGCGCTTACAGAGAGAGCCATGTTGCTGCGATTGGCTTAGCTCAACAACTCCTGAAATGCATCCCTGAGTTCTAGTGGGAAATGCGAAGAGTATCACTAGACGTCAACAGGTCGTTACCCCTGTATACAAGGTGGGGCTTGATATTTCAAGCCCAATCAGAGTGGAACCGCGCAAGACGTCTCTGTATGGGGGTGTCTTTTTGTTTGGGCTCTTACGGGCTAAGCCCGTTAGAGCCCAAATATAAGAACGAGCAAAGCGAGTTGTTAATCCAAGGTTTTAACCTTACGGGCTAAGCCCGTTAGAGCCCAAATATAAGAACGAGCAAAGCGAGTTGTTAATCCATGCAGTGAAACTAAAAGGGCTAAGCCCGCATGAAGACTACACGTGCATGAGCGAAAGCGAGTTCAGACCCACAAACGCCCCCAAAAAAATCCCAACCCAATGGAGGAACTGAAAATGGCAAGGAAATTTATAGAGGATTTAGATACTGTCATCAAAAATGACCCGGCGACGCGCAAACGAATCGATGCTTTTTTCACAAATGCAGGGGTCCACGCTATCTGGATTTACCGTGTGGCACATTTTTTCTATCAACATAATATGATTGTGTTGTCGAAGATGCTATCACAATTTGCGCGGTTTATGACAAATATTGAAATTCACCCTGGGGCTGTGATTGGCAGACGCTTGTTTATTGACCACGGGGCGGGGGTTGTCATTGGGGAGACGGCTGAACTTGGAACGGACGTGATTTTGTTTCATGGTGTTACACTTGGCGGGACGGGAAAAGATACAGGGAAGCGGCATCCGACGGTTCGAAACGGGGTGCTGATTTCAGCGGGCGTTAAAATACTTGGGCCTGTTGAAGTTGGTACGGAAGCAAAAATAGGGGCTGGAGCTGTTGTTTTAAAGGATGTTCCACCGTGTGCGACAGTAGTCGGAATTCCTGCAAAAGTGGTGCGGCTAAACGGGCGCACAGTGGCGCATACAGAGCCAAACTTGGAAAGCCTTTTTGAAAGAATCGAACAGTTAGAAGAAAAAATAGCGAAATTTGAACGAGGAGCTGGTGAATAAGATGTCTTTGCAAATTTATAATACGTTGACGCGTGAAAAGGAGATTTTCAAACCGATAAATGATGGGAAAGTAAAAATGTATGTCTGCGGACCGACTGTGTACAACTATATCCACATTGGGAATGCGCGGCCGATTATTGTGTTTGACACGGTGCGCCGGTATTTCACGTATCGCGGGTATGATGTGCAGTTTGTATCGAATTTCACGGATGTGGATGATAAGTTGATTCGCGCGGCGGAGGAGCTCAAGCTTACGGTTCCGGAAGTGGCGGATAAATTTATTGGCGCGTATTTTGATGATGTCGACCAGCTAAACGTGGCGAAAGCGACGGTGAATCCTCGTGTGACGGAAAATATGGATGAAATTATTGATTTTATTTCGGCACTCATTGAAAAGGGCTTTGCGTATAAGTCTGGCGGGGACGTGTATTACCGCACGAAAAAATTTGATGGCTACGGGAAATTATCGCATCAGCCGCTGACGGAGCTTCAGATGGGCGCGCGAATTGAGGCGAATGAATTGAAAGAAGACCAGCTTGATTTTGTTCTTTGGAAAAGTGCGAAACCAGGCGAGATTTTTTGGGAGAGTCCGTTTGGCAAGGGGCGTCCGGGCTGGCATATTGAGTGCTCGACGCTTGCACGCAAATATTTAGGCGACACGATTGATATCCACGCAGGCGGTCAAGATTTGATTTTCCCACATCACGAGGATGAAATTGCGCAATCGGAAGCGTTAACGGGCAAAACTTTTGCGAATTACTGGATGCATAACGGCTTTTTAAACATTGATGGGGAAAAAATGTCGAAGTCGCTTGGGAATTTTATTACGCTACATGACGTTTTAGAGGACCATGACCCGAATGTGATTCGGTTTTTCATGCTTTCTGTTCATTACCGCAGACCGATTTCGCTTAGCGATGCGACACTAAATGATGCGGAAAATGGGCTCGAACGCCTGCGGACGACGTATCACAATTTGGACTACCGGATTCAGTCGGTGGAGGAAGATTTTAGCGACGCGGAGCACAAAGAAGAATGGCTTGAGCAACTTACGGAGCTAAAAATGCAATTTGAAGATGAAATGGATGATGATTTTAATACGGCGAATGCGATTACAGCTTTTCATGAGCTTGCTAAACGCGCGAATATTTATTTGACACGTGACCACGTTTCGGTGACTGTTTTACGTGAGTTTTATAGCATGATGCGTTTGTTTGCAGAAGTTTTAGGGGTTCGCCTTGCGGGAACTTCGGCAGCCACGCTTGATGACGCTGAAATTGATGCCCTCATTGAGGAACGCTTACAAGCACGAAATGAGCGAAACTTCGCGCGCGCCGATGAAATTCGTGATTTGCTCAAAGAAAAAGAGATTATTTTGGAAGACACAGCACACGGTACGCGCTGGAAACGAGGGTAAGAAATGGCGAAGGTGAAAGACTACAAACAGCTGAACGGCCTTGCGCTCGCGTACATGGGCGATGCGGTTTACGAGCAACATATTCGGCTCTACTTATTAAAACTAGGGAAAACAAAACCCAATCAGTTGCAAAAAAAAGCGACGGAATTTGTTTCGGCGAAAGGGCAGGCAAAAGTTTTAAACACGCTCTTAGAACGCGGCTTTTTAACGGAAGACGAAACGGCTGTTTATAAACGCGGTCGCAATGCGAAATCCTACTCGCTACCTAAAAACACAGATGCGGCGACATACAATTTATCGAGCGCATTTGAGGCGGTCATTGGTTATTTGTATTTGGGTGAGGAAGAAAATCGGCTTATGGAATGGCTAGATGCGGCAGTTCAGATTATCGAGGAGGGGAACTAATATGGAACAAAATGAAGAATGGATTGGCGGCAGAAACCCTGTACTCGAAGTGCTCCGTTCAGGTCGCGACATTCATAAAATTATTATTTCAGAAGGCTCGCAAAAAGGAGTCATGAAACAAATTATTGGCCTTGCCAAAGAGCGACACGTGGAAGTGCGTTTTGTCCCAAAAGCAAAGGTTGATAAAGTAGTACCGGGTTCAAATCAAGGTGTGGCGGCGCAAATTGCGGCGTATCGCTACTTTGAGTTAGAAGATTTATTTCGCGCAGCGGAACAAAAAGATGAGTTGCCATTTTTCATTATTCTTGATGAACTGGAAGATCCACATAACTTGGGCTCGATTATGCGTACAGCTGATTCTGTAGGGGCGCACGGGATTATTATTCCGAAACGCCGTTCAGTAAGCTTGACGCAAACAGTGGCGAAGGCTTCAACAGGTGCGATTGAATATGTTCCCGTTGTGCGCGTGACGAACATTACGAAAACGATGGAAGACTTGCAAAAAAGAGGTTTATGGATTTTTGGTACGGATGCGTCTGGCAGCAGTGACTACCGCACGATGGATGCGGATTTGCCGCTCGCGCTTGTGATAGGCAGTGAAGGCCGCGGAATGAGTCGCCTTGTGCGCGAAAAATGTGACTTCCTGATTCACTTGCCAATGGTCGGAAAAGTAACGTCTTTAAATGCATCGGTCGCAGCTAGTATTTTGCTCTATGAAGTTTATAGGAAGAGAAATCCACTGGAATGAACCGCGTTTTGCTGGTTGATGGCTATAATGTAATCGGTGCATGGCCTGAACTTGCTCGTCTAAAAGATTATGACCTCGAAGCAGCGAGAAATACTCTTATCGCCTGGATGGCAGAATACAAAAGTTATACAGGCTACCGCGTAGTAATCGTATTTGATGCACAATATGTGCGCAAAGTGGAGCGGAAAATAACACGAAATAAAGTAGAAATTGTTTTTACAAAAGAAGATGAGACTGCGGACGAATATATTGAACGAAAAGCAATTGAATGGAAAAACGCTAAAACGCAAATTATGGTCGCAACAAGTGATTATACGGAGCAGTGGGCGATTTTTGGGCAAGGCGCGTTACGAATTTCCTCACGCGAATTGCTTTTTGAAATTCAAGAAATGAGCCGTACAATTGACCGGAAAATGAAACGGATTCGTGCCGAAATGCCAAAATCAAAGCTGGATTTAGATTCTGAAACAATAAAACGCTTAGAAATGTGGCGCAGAGGCGAAAAATAAAGGTTGACGATGCGGGAGTGAACTCTGTATAATAAAGCAAAATCTTTAGCAAAGGAGCCAAATCGAATTGACGAAAGAACAAAATCAGGAAATGGATTTGCTGACACTTGCTAGAGGAGGAAACACGGAAGCGCTTGAATATTTCTTTGATAAGTATCAAAGCGTGGTTTACTGGAAAGCGACCCAATATTTTTTGCAGGGTGCCGACCGTGAAGATTTAATTCAAGAAGGCATGATTGGGCTTTTTAAAGCTATTCGGGATTACAATCCGGAGAAAGCGGCTTCGTTTAAATCATTTGCAGAAATTTGTATTAATAGGCAGCTTTTATCGGCGGTCAAGCGCGGGGCACGAAAGAAAAATAATCCGCTTAATCAATCGATTTCTCTTGACACACCAATGAGCTCGGACGATGAGCTAGACTGGACGCTCATCGATGTCATCTCGGAAAAGCAAGCGGAAACCCCGGAAGATTTTTTAATCAAAAATGAAGATTTTACAAATGTTGCAAAGAAGCTCGAGGCGCTCACGAGTGAATTCGAGCGAAATGTTTTGAAGCAGTATTTAGAGGGAAAAAGTTATCATGAAATGGCGGTAGCTTTTAAGGTGAAGGAGAAAGCAATCGATAATGCTTTGCAGCGCATCAAACGAAAGATGACGAAAGACTTATGAACGGCTTTATGGCAGTTTTGTCACAAAAATTCGTTTGACTTGAACTTTATGAGATGATATATTTATAGAGATGCAAAGTCTTCTAATAAGACTACGCAAATGAGAGTAGCGGAGTTGACGGAAGCATATGAAGAAAAAAACATCACTTGCTTGTAGCGAGTGCGGTTCAAGAAATTATTCAATTAGTGCCAGTGGTTCGCATAAACAAGTTCGTTTAGAGGTTAAGAAATTTTGCCGGCACTGTAATAAACACACTTTACATCGAGAAACAAAATAGTTTTAATTGGAGGTTTAAACATGTCTGCGATTTCAAGATTTTTTAAAAACGTGACGTCTGAAATGCGAAAAGTGACTTGGCCAACTAGAAAAGAATTGACAAGTTACACGGTAACAGTTGTCATTACGGTTATTTTATTTGCTGTATTCTTTATGCTGTTAGACTTTGGAATTGAACAGCTTATTCAACTTATTCTGTAATGCTGGGCAATTTTAAAAATTAATGGTATAATACTACTTGTGATGAAACCCGAGTGAATCCGGGTTTTTTGTTTTGGCTGAATCGAAAACAAAGGAGGATGGTGACAAAAGGTGTCGCCAACTAACAAATGGAAAAAAATTGGTATGTCGTCCACACTTACTCGGGCTATGAAAATAAAGTAAAAGCTAACTTGGAAAAACGTGTTGAATCAATGGGCATGTCGGATAAAATCTTCCGCGTTATTGTCCCAGAAGAAGATGAAACAGAAGTGAAAAATGGTAAAACAAAAACGATTAAACGTAAAGTATTCCCAGGTTATGTGCTTGTTGAAATCGTGATGACAGATGACTCTTGGTACGTTGTTCGTAATACACCGGGCGTTACGGGATTCGTTGGTTCCGCTGGTTCAGGCTCAAAACCAACAGCCCTTTTACCTGAAGAAGCTGATCGCATTCTGAAGAGCATGGGCATGATGGATAAACTGCTTGATGCTGACTTTGAAATTGGTGAAACGGTTATGGTTAAAGAAGGTCCGTTTGCTGATTACTCTGGTAAAGTCGACGAAATGGATATGGATAAAGGTAAAGCAAAAGTTATGGTCAACATGTTCGGTCGGGAAACTCCGGTTGAAGTTGATTTCAATCAGATTGAGAAAATTTAATTGGAAGGCGCAGTTCCGTTTTGGAGCTGTGTTTTTTTGTTAAAAAATAATGTTTTTGACGTAACCGTGAAAATTTATGAAAAAATTTTCTAAACTGTAGTTTTTTTATCGAAAATTAGCTAAAAAAGTTTTTGCAATCCGTTGTAAGATTATTTGTGAAGGTAGTGAATGAAAAAGGAGGGAAATAAGTTTTAAAGGAGTTCACTAAATAATTTTTCGCAATCAGGAGGAGAAAATGAAAAAGAAACAAATTTTGAAAAAAGGTGCTGTGGCGCTTGTTGCATTTAATGTATTAGCGTCTACAGCTTTAACAGCAATACCAGCAACTGTAAGTGCGGCGGAATCTACTAGCCCGCAAGTACGCTCGACAGTTGTTACACCAGTGAATATTCTTAAAAACCCAACTTTTACAGCGAATGCAATAGGATTTGATGACTGGACGCCTGCGTATAATGATCAAGTTATTACAGGTGGCATGAGTAAAGATAGCTCAGGATCATTTATTTTTGAATCTGGACAATCGACAGTAAAACAAATTACTGGTGGATTACGCTTTTGGTCGTATGGAGGTAAGGGAACACTTACACAGAAAGTTCATGTTATTAAAGGTGAAACATATCGTTTAAGTGCAATTGTTAAAGATACTGGTAGCATACTAGATGCAGGAGCTGACTTTTATTATAAAGTTGGTGAAACAGAAGTTCATAAAGCAGCTAAAGAAATCGGGACATTTAATTATGACTATACTGCACCTGCAACAGGTGACATTGACGTGATGATTGGGATGGCACGTGGTGGAAATATTGGTGTTAATACCGCAAGTATGTCATTGACTGATTTATCATTTAAAAATACAGATGTTACACCACCAGAAGTACCGACAATTAATCCGATTTATACAGATGCCAACCTTGCGACAGGTAAAGCAGAGCCAAATACAACAGTCATTTTAACAACGGAAGATAATCAAGTTGTTAAAGGTGATGTAGATGCAGATGGTAACTATTCCGTTCTGTTACCGCGCCAAATTATGGGACATGTTGTGACTGTTGCAAACCAAGATATTGCAGGGAATATTAGTGATGTAACGACTTCCTTACCTGTACGACAAGGGGAATTAAGTAAGCCAATCATTAATGCGGTGACAAATGATACTACGGTTGTTAGCGGGGAAGCTGATTTAGCTGTTAATGTAAATGTTAAAGTTATTAAAGAAGATGGTACTGAAAAAGCATACGTAGGAAATACAGATAATAGCGGACATTACTCAGTAGAAATTGCTAAACCTGAATATGGTGATAAAGTTCAAGTTGTGACTTCAGGAAATGGTAAAGTAAGTCCTGTAGGAGAAACGACTGTTATAGATGCGATTAAACCAGCCGCACCAATTGTAGAAGATGTTTATACAGATACTGTTGAAATTAAAGGTCAAGGAACTTATGGTAACAAAGTGGAAGTTACGTTACCAACAGGTGCACTAGATCCAGTTTCAGTTTCAGCTGATGGAACATTCAACATTGAAATTCCAGCACAAGCTGAAGGTGCTAAAATTAGTATTGCTCAAATTAAACCATCTGGACTAAAAGGTGATGCGACAGTTAAGACTGTTCAACCTGGTGATTTACCGCAACCTATCATTAGTGAAATTACAGATCAATCTACAAAAATCGAAGGAACAGCTACACCAAACGCTGATTTTAAAATTATTGTAAAAGATCAAGATGGTACTGCTGTTAAAAATCCGTACATTGGAACAGTGGATTCAACAGGTAAATTCTCAATTTTGGTAGATAAATTATTGCCGACATATACAGTTACAATGACATTATCGAAAGGTGAACAAGTCAGCAAAGAAAAAGTTGTACAAGTTAAAGATGTGACAGCTCCAGCTACTCCGGTAGTGAAAGACATTTCAGCAGATGATAAAACGATTACTGGTACTGGTGAGGCTGGTACGACAGCGATTGCTAAAGTGAATGGTCAAGAAATTGGACGTGCTACAGTTGCTGAAAATGGACAGTTCCAAATTGCAATCTCTCAACAAGCTGAAAATGCGGTTATTAGTGTAGTGCTTGAAGATGCAGCTAGTAATGTTTCGCAAGCAGTAACAAAAACAGTGACTCGTTCAACTAAATTTGATTTAACGGTTCCAGAAACACTAACTGTTGGAACAAGCACATTTAGCGGAACATACGGTGCTGGTATTTCTAAAGTGCGTCTATTTGTTAACGGCACAGTTGTTTCACAAGCTACGACAAGTAATGGTACTTATACGTTTAATAATATTGATAAATTTATTGTGTCTGCAACGGATATTGTGGAAGTAGTCGGCGTAGATAGTAAATATGCTCCAGTTAAAAAAGTACAGGTTGCACTAAAAGGAAACTTAATTAAAGTCCTTATACCGGATACTTACAGCTACGGGGCAAGTCAATTAACAGGTCAATATGATGACAGTGCTTATAAAATCCGTCTAATTGTTAACGGAGAAATTAAAGCGCAAGCGACAGTAGATGCTTCAACACATAAATTTACTTTTAATAATGCTTCAAGCTTAATTACAAGCCCATCTGATACTGTTGAAGTGGTGGCTGTGAATAAGCAGTATGCAGAAATTTATCGCGCGCCGGTCGATGTGGAAAATTCGACAGCGAATGCGCTGACTGTAGAATCTTACGAAATGGGAAGTACTACTTTAGCGGGAACATATGGTTCAGGAATTTCTAAAGTACGTCTTGCTATTGACGGGAAAATTGTTGCACAAGCTATTAACAATAATGGCACATACACATTCAATAATGTAGATAAACTGATTACTTCTAACCAAGCTAAAGTTGAAGTGGTAGCAGTCAACTCTCTTTATCAAGAGGTTAGCCGTAAACCAGTTGAACTAAAAGGGACATTATACACGTTAACAGCTAACACATACAATGCTGGTGATACAGTGTTAAGTGGAACATACGGGGAAGGCATTTTGAAAGTGCGTTTATTTGTGAACGGTGTAGTGAAGGCACAGGCAACAATGGATGAAGCAACACATAAGTTTACATTTAACAATGCAGGAAGCTTTATTGTAGGTCCATCTGATAAAGTTGAAATTGTAGCGGTTAATTCGCAATATGTTGAAGTGAAGCGACTAACAGTAAACGTTGTTAATGCGGCTGAATTAAATGCGCTAACAGTTGATAGTGCATATAAAATTGGTGCAGATACATTAACAGGAACATACGGGACATTAGGCTCTAAAGTACGTCTGTTTGTAAATGGAGTTGTGAAGCGCCAAGCGGATGTAGCGGACGGAAAATATACTTTTTCTAACCTAAAAGCCCTAGGAATTGCTTCTGCAGATAAAGTTGAAGTAGTTTTAGTGAATGCGGCTTATCAAGAAATTAATCGCGTTACAGTAAATGTTGTAGAATAAAAGAAGAAGGATTCCTTAACCCTTTTAAATCGGGGATGGGAATCCTTTTTTATTTGGAAATTATTAATGAAACGCTAAATGATTTTTCTTCATTTGAAATAGTGTAGTCCACATTGCTGTATTTGTGAGCAATCTTTTGGAAGATATATAGGCCTCGTCCTTGGTGGCCTTTTTTACTTGTTCTCCCTTTTTGAACCAATTGGCTTGTTTGGAGTATGTGCGTATCTGAAGTGGAATTTGTTAAATTAACTTCTAGCGCATCAGGCTGGGCAGCTAGACGGAGCTTGATTGTGGGATTTTCAGCATGTTCCGTCGCTTCGATGGCGTTATTGAATAGGATAGAGAGCACCCTAAGAAAATCGATTGTGTTTATGATGGTACGCTCGACTGGATAGGGAATATCTAGTTCGATGTGAATGTTTTTTTCTCGAGCTCGCGAAAGGTAATACATGATGGAGCTTTGTACGCTAGGAAGATAGATTTGCTGCACTTCTGTAAATTGTTGGTCGGGTGTATGACTTTTGATGTACGTATGCAGATTAGTCGTCATTTCTTTTACCTTGACCAAGTCGCCTTTTTCAGCG
The DNA here is from genome assembly GCF_900186125.1 of Listeria goaensis. Lineage (GTDB taxonomy): Bacteria > Bacillota > Bacilli > Lactobacillales > Listeriaceae > Listeria > Listeria goaensis. The sequence continues at coordinate 20,272 of NZ_FYBQ01000013.1, forward strand.
TGAATTTGAATAGTGAGCAGCAGTGCTTCGAAATCGTGGATAAAATCAAGTGCGAATTCGGTTTTTCGATGTTGTTCTTCGAGGTAAGCTAAATGTTGCGTTAAGAATTGGTAATCTCGGGCGGTTTTCGTTAGTTGAATTAAGAACAGCAGCAAGATTACGAAAAAAATCGAATTGATTAAGCCGAATATGGCAAAGAGGAGGCGGTTGTCTCCGAAAAAAACAAGACGAATTGTGTTAATGATAAAAAGTGCAGGAATAACAATTATTACGGACAACTGTGTTAAGCGGCTTTGCTTATTATTGACTAATATGTCAATCCAGTGAAACTTTTTATTTAAATATAAAAGGAGTAGGTCTATAGCGATAATGATGATGATGAAACTAATGCTTAAAAGTAAAAAATATTTTTCTTCCCATAAACCAGCAAACGTCATGATTTTAACCTTAATAAAATCGAGCGATAGGGAAAAAGACAGTATGATGGTGAGAAAATTAATGGCGATAATAATCGCAGCTGCGAACAAATTATTTAGACGGCGGTAAGCGAAATAACAATGTGGGAGTGTGAGTAGAAATGGAACAAGCCACATTGCTGAAAGTGTAACTAAGGTGTGATTTGAAATAATAAAAAACATGCCAAGAATCATGAGAATCATAAAGCCGACCAATTTGAAAGCATCGCGGTAGCTTATAAATAAAGGAGCATTAAGCAGCAATAAATTAACAAGTAGTCCTGAATAACCAGCAATTAGAATAATGTAATCAGATAAAATAAACATGGAGTGGCTCCCCCTAAGAATTCAAATGTTTAAGTAGTTTATCGATGATTTTTTTACTGGCATATAGTTCATAACCATAATTGAAGTGAATAATACCGAGCTTTCGATCAATGGAATTTATTTCATTTGTATTAATAATGAATGATTTTAAATTGGTATAAAAATTATTGTCCTCACATAGTAATTTTAAAGCACTAATTGGATAGCGTACGGAAAGACTACGGTTTTTACAATTGATTTCGGAATAGTTTTTACTACCCGTTAATGTTTGAATAAAAACAATATCTTTTTTTCTTAAAAAAAGTCGTTCTGACCCATTTTTTAAAATAATATCGCCTGTCAAAGCTTTTTTGGCTTCTTTTTCTTTAATGTCCTCGAAAATTTTTTGAATTTGCGCTGGAATGGAATCTAAACTATCAGATTTTTTGATGAGGTAACCGGAAGGGAGAATATGTCGATTGATAATTTCTAAACTTTTATTCTGATAAGATGTGATGAAGTAAAGATAGCAGTGGGCGTTTTTGTGGCGAATTAATTCAGCGATGTCAATGCCAGACATGGCTTCCTTTAAAGCGATATCAAGAAAATAAATGTCGTTATCCATAATGGGAAGTGTTTCAAGCTGATTTATAAAGGAATTGATATTGGAAATGATATGCATATCGGAAACAATGTCAAGTTCTTGAGTGGAAGTCAAGATGCAATTTTCGATGAATTCTCTATGGAGAAAATCATCCTCAACCAGGAAAATATTCATTTTATCCATACTCCTTCCTCCAAAGTGCCAAAAATAGGTCACAAAGGAGTTAAAAAAACTATTAATTGCTTTATCATTATATTTGTAACACGTTAAATGTTGAAAAACAATAGCTAAGATCAAGTTTACATTAATTTTAAAGAATAAGATAGATGTAGAACGAATATTCTTTATTATGTTCAAAAATCCGCATGTATATAAAATATACATTTTTGTAGCAAAAAACAAAGCGAAACCATAAAATTTCACGAAAAAAAGCGTATATTTGCACTAAAGTTGACATTTTCGTAAAAAATTGACCGTATCTGCAACTTTTATTACACTTTGGCCTATTCTTCCTTGAAAAGATTTTAGATACAATAAATTGGGAGAGGAGGGGCGTCATGGACTTTCTAAGTCTGCATGAGAAAATAACTGAGCATCAAAATTTATCGTTATTTCTGTTAAGTAAGTTCAAATATAAGAAGACAGAGTTGAAAAAGAATATGGAATATCGTGTAAAAGAAAATGAATTTATTATTGTGCTAAACGGATTATCGATAAAAAAAATTAACAATCGGATTACAGGGGAATATCAGTATAGCTTTAATTCAGAAGGCGATTTTATTTTTATGGTAGAGGATGATGAAACTTATTATTTAAGCAATATAAAAAAATGTCATATTGCAATCCTAAATAAAGACGCTATTTTTGACACACTCGAAGAAGACGGCTTACTTGTACATCTTTTTTTGGAACAATATTTGAAAGTTGAAGAAGAAATGCATTTCTTAAATTTACAGCTTTTAAACTCAAATAAGCGGATTATTCACTATATATTACAAATTTCTAGACTCAATCAACAAGCTTTTAAATTGCCATATCTGTTGTTTCCTAAAGAAATTACTGTAACAAGCTTAGCGAAATACTGCAATTGCAATCGAATAACGGCTTCAAGGCTGTTAAGTAAATTAAAAGAGAAAAAGTACATTTTTCCAGAAGAAGAGGGCTTTATGATTCCTGAGGAAAATGTGGAGTATCTTTTAAATATGTAAGAAGGAGAGAATTTTATGAAAAAAGTTGGACTTATAATGAGCTTAACGCTCATGCTGCTTAGTCTAATGGCCTGTGGCAATAATGCGGAAACGACAAAGTTGGAACAGAGAAAAACGGCATCATGGCAAATCACACCCACAAAAATTGTGCAGCAAGATAGTTCGGAAAAAGGTAAAAAAGAATTGGTGATTTCATACAAAGTAAAAAATATCTCGAAAAAAGAGCAAGGAATTGTGGCTGCTGACTTTTTCTTAACTGACAATGATGAACATTATTTTTATGCAAAAGGTAGTTTGAAAAACATAAATGAAGTTGTGAAACCGGGTGACGAGAAAGAAGGAAAAGGATATTACATTATTCCAAAAGACTTGAAAAAAGCAGACTTAATCTATAGCCCAATTAATTCAGAAGAAAAAACTACTTGGAAAAATCTATCTATTCAAAACTAAGTATGGAAAAGGATGACGGGCTATTGAATATCTTGTATTTGCATCAATATTTTGCAACACTATCTTCCTCGACCTCCATTAGAAGCTTTATTTTTTCACAGAAATTGGTCGAAAATGGACATCAAGTTACCGTTATAACGACAGATGCGTTCATGAAGCAGGAAGAACCTTACAAAATTACAGGTGATGTGAAATATTATCATATCGAAGGCGTAGAAATTTTGGCGGTTCATAGCGATTATAGTAATTTTTTAGGGAAAAAAGCTCGGATTATAGAGTTCTTAAAATTTATGCGGAAAGCTGAACGCGTTGGTAAGACGTTGCCCAATATTGATTTAATATTTGCTACTTCTACACCACTTACAATTGGTATTACCGCGATGGGATTAAGTAAAAAACTGAAGGTGCCTTTCGTATTTGAAGTTCGTGATCTATGGCCAGAAGCGCCAATTCAAATGGGCTACATAAAATCTAAGCCCCTTCAACATATATTACGACGAATGGAAAAACGGATTTATGAAAAAGCCGCACATATTGTCTGTTTATCACCAGGCATGGCGGACGGCGTGCGACTAAGTGGCATTTCAGAAGATAAAATTTCGGTCATTCCTAATTTGGCAGATTTAGAACTATTCACTGATGAAAATATTAATTATTCGCTGAAACAGGAAATTAAAGAAAAATGGAATTTGGAAAATCAATTTATTATTTCGCACATTGGCGCTATGGGAGAGGCAAATGGCTTACACTATTTGTTAGACGCGGCGGAACGAATTAGCAAGCAAAATGTGCCGGACATTCAGTTTCTTATCGTAGGCAGTGGGAAAACAAAACCAGAACTTGTTTCTGAATGTGAAAGGCGGAATATTCAAAATGTTATTTTTTTAGATATGATTGAAAAAAGAGATGTGCCAACATATTTAGATTTGGCGCATATCACAATAACGAGCTTTTTACCTAAACCGATATTAGCTACAAATTCGCCAAATAAATTTTTTGATGCATTAGCAGCTGGAAAACCAATCATCGTGAATTCTGATGGCTGGACGAGAGAGATTGTTGAAAAGCATAAAATAGGTTACTACGTTGATGCTAGAAACCCGCAACAATTAGCTGATTTGTTAATAGAGCTAAAAGATAACAAAGAAACTTTACGAGGTTTGAAAAAAGAAATTAAGGCTGTGGCGGAAGCTGAATTTAGCGCTAGACGTGCAGCTAAAGACTTACTTGGAATTTTAGAACAAGTTGCGATGAAGAGGGGGCAGAAATATTGAATATTGCGATTGTAGGAACAGGGTACGTTGGATTAGTGACAGGTGTTGGTTTGGCAGCAATTGGTCATAATGTGACCTGCATTGATATTGATCAAACGAAAATTCAGAAGTTAAACAATGGGGTTTCGCCGATTTATGAACCGGGCATTGAGTCGCTCATTTTAAAAAATATTGCGGAAGGAAGACTAAGTTTTACATCGTCTTTTGCTGAAGGTGTTTACTTGGCAGATGCTGTTTATTTAGCGGTTGGAACGCCTACTGGAAGTGATGGGCAAATTGATATGACTTATTTTAATCAGGCTGCTAGCGCAATTGCTGAGGCTATTACAAAGCCAACTGCTGTGGTCATCAAAAGTACTGTGCCCGTTGGGACAAATAAGGAATTACAATGCTTGATGGATCAACAAGCGGGTTGCAAAGTTACGGTAGTTTCAAATCCGGAATTTTTACGTGAAGGAATGGCGCTTCATGACATGTTTCACGGGGACCGAATTGTGATTGGCGCGACTGATGAAAAAGTGATTCAAATGATGGAGGAAATTAATTCACCTTTTGAAATTCCAATTGTGACAACGACACCGAAAAGTGCGGAATTAATTAAGTATGCGTCGAATGCTTTTTTAGCTACTAAAATTAGTTTTATTAACGAAATTGCTAATTTATGCGACCGAGTTGGTGCTGACGTGCAGGAAGTTAGTTTCGGAATGGGGCTCGATAAACGGATTGGAAAGAAATTTTTACAAGCAGGTATTGGTTACGGGGGCTCGTGCTTTCCGAAAGATACACTTGGTTTATTGCAAATTGCGCATGAAGCGGGTATGACATTTCCATTACTTCAGGAGGTTATTCAGACGAATGCCGAGCAGCAGCGAGTGCTTGTAAGTAAATTGCTTGAAAAAATGGGAGCAATTCGGGGTAAGAAAATCGCGATTCTAGGAATCGCTTTTAAACCAAATACGGATGATGTTCGTGAAGCGCCAGCGCTTAGAATTATAGATGAGCTTGCGAGTTACGGGGCGCTTATTTCTGCGTTTGACCCGGTTGTGAAGGCGGAAGATGTGGCAATGCCTGAGAACGCTAAGCTTTCTAGTTCTATTCGGGAGACACTTGAGCAAGCGGATGCGGCGCTAGTTGTGACGGAATGGGATGAAATTAAAGCGATTCGAGCGGAGGATTTTAAAGAATGGATGAGTCAGGCGCATGTGTTTGACGGTAGAAATTGTTTTAATCCAGACGAAATGTCTAAGCTAGGCGTTTATTATGAAGCGATTGGTCGCGGAGGAGAAATTAAAGAGTTGGTTGCGAAATAAAGGAGGGGAGCGTCATGGAAGGCAGGCGTTATTTGCGGCTAAAAGCGCTGCTGGATTGTCTAATGGCAACAATTGCTTTGCTAGTAGTAGTCATTCCCTTTATAATACTTACTTTATTTTTAGCTTGTTATTATCGGGGGAATCCATTTTACATTTGTGAGCGTGCGGGGCTCTTTGGACGACCGTTTAAACAATATAAATTCAAATCGATGTTTGATGAAACGCCAGGAATAGAAACGGGGGAACAAAATCGGATTAGTCCAGTCGGGAAATTTCTGCGGGAGTGGAGTATTGATGAAATTCCGCAACTCATCAATATTTTAAAGGGTGATATTAGTTTTATCGGCCCGCGTCCACTTACTTGTGATTACATCGCTTTTTATAATGACAATGAAAAAAGGCGGCTTGAGGTTAAACCGGGTCTAACGGGGCTTGCACAAGTGAACGGGAGAAATACAATTAGTTGGACGGAAAAATTCAAGTTGGATGTGGCATATGTCGATCGCTTTTCCTTAAAGCTTGATATGAAAATTTTGCTTCGAACGGTCCGAGTTGTTCTCACACGAGAGGGGGTTAATCAAAATGAATCGATTACAGCAGAGCGTTTCAAAAGATGAGCGGCCATTAGTGATTATCGGGTGTGGCTCGCAAGGTCGAATGTTGCGCAATATCGTGGAACATCATAATCTAGGCTACAAATTTGTCGGCTTTTTAGACGATCAAATTACGGATTTCAGAGGAATAGACGGTGGATTTGAAGCGCCTGTTAGTTATAGTCAATCACTCCTAAGCGAAGAAGTATTTTTCATTTTAGCAATTGGGAATGTGGATGATCGGTATAACGTGGCTAAAAGGTTAACGCATATTCCAGAAAATCGCTATGCTACGATTATTCATCCGCATGCTTACGTGGATCATACTGTTGAAATTGGCTACGGGACATATATTTCCGCGAGCGTAGCGATTATGCACGGGGTAACGGTTGGCAGTCATACGAGCATTTTGACAGGGAGTGTCATTGAATACGAGTCCCAAATTGGCTCATTTGTAAACATTTCGCCGAACGCTACTTTATGCGGGAATGTTCGTGTCAACGATATCTCTTTTGTGGGTGCTGGGGCATCGATTATTCAAGGCATTACACTTGGGGAAAGAAATCTGATTGGTGCAGGTGCTACAGTGATTCATGATGTTGCTGCAGACTCCCTTGCCCTCGGTACCCCTGCGGTAGTAAAGCCGCGTAAAAAAGAAATGACACTATCCAATGTGTTTATGTAAACGAGGAGATTGTGATTCGATTGATGAGAAATAAATTAACGAATATCTTCTATGGCGTCATTATTTTCACAATGAGTATTCAAATTTTGTCGATGTTACGGACCGCGTTATTAGCTAAACAATTTGGAGTTTCGAGCGAAATGGATGCGTTCAATCTTGCGAATTTAATGATGGTCGCCATTGTGAACATTGGCGGGGCCGCAATACCTACAGTTGTCATTCCTTTTTTAACGACAATGCCAGAAAATCAAATGGCGAATGCAAAGCGGATTTTAAATTCCTATGTAGTCACGATTATGTCAGCAAGTCTATTTTTTCTTATTGTTGTCTATATAGCAGGGTTTGTTGGGATGGAACATTTTCAGTGGCAAACAAATCGTCCTTTTTATTACATGACGTATTTGCTCACCTTTATTATGGGGGCTGGTCAGCTATTTAGAATGTATTCATGGCTTCAAACTTCATATTTGGAAGTAGAAGGAAAATTTATTTGGATAAAAATTGCGGGCTTAGTTGCGGCACTTTTAAACTTCTTGTTTCTCCTATTCTTTATTACGCACTTAACGATTTATCAAGTGGCGCTTTCTGTAGCGGTTTCCTTTCTCATTGAAACTTGCGTGCTTGCCGTCTTTAACCGGAAGTGGTCCTTTCGCTTTTCCTTTGATTTTCATTCTCCTGAGTATTTGCGTTTAGTTCGGTTGACGATTCCTTCGCTTTTAGGGGCCATCATTTATCAAGTGACGATTTTACTTCCGGGGATGCTTGGCAGCTATTTTGGGACAGGCTACATTTCGACAATGACTTACGCCAATCAAATTGTAAGTATTTTTCAGGTGTTGCTCATTACGAACTTGCTTTCCATGGTATACCCCAATTTAAGCAGAAGCTTTCATGAATCAATGCAATATGGTCGCGAGAAATTTGTGCAATATTTGAAGCTGTTTTTTATGCTCGTCATGCCAGTTGTTGCGGGTATGATTGTGCTCGGGCGAGAGGTGATTGCGCTGCTATTTGAACGCGGGAATTTCGATAGCGCTTCTAGCAATCAAGTTTTCATCTTTCTGCTGTTCCTGTTGCTCGCGCTACCGTTTACTGTGTTTAAAGAGCTCACATTTAAAATATTTTACAGCATAGGTGACACTGTTACCCCGGTCGTGAATAGTACTTTAAGTATCGCGTTCCAAATTTTATTTTTGATTGTAGGTGTTTTTCAATTAGGCGTCATCACGCTCATGATTTCGCCGCTCGTTGTTGCACTTTTTGCCGCCATATTAGCGATTTTTACTTTAGTTAGAAAGCTAAGTTTTAAACGCGAATTTATTCTCATCGCTAAAGAACTAGCCAAAGCGGTAATAAATGCTGCTCTAATGGCCTGTATTGTTTATCTCGAAAAAATCACCATCGTGACCCCATCCGAAATTGTTAGTTTGCTGCTTTACATTATAACAGGTGTTGTTGTGTATGGCTTGCTTACAGTAATAACGGATTATAAATATGTGCGGGGTTTCTTGCCAAATAAAAGAAGGAGGGACTAAATGATGTCTATTAAAAGATGGATTCCACCACAGTTCAGCAAGTATTTAGCATTACAAAAAGTGCGACGGAAATTTCCAAACAACCGTATTATGTCTGGTTCCGTATCTACAGAAGTTGAATTAGGACGTGGGTGTTGGATTAACTATGATGTCCATGTTGGAAAAGGCGTGAAGCTAGGCGACTACTCATATGTTAATAAAGGCGCGATTATCGCTTCTGGTGAAATTGGCAAATATTGTTCGATTGGTGCTTACAGTTTTATTGGCTTAGATGAACATCCACTTGACCACTTTTCAACCTCTCCTTTTACGTATCAAAAAGGGGACTTGTTTGGCACGAATCAGCCGTGGAATTCTTTTTCAGCGCCGCCAATTATTGGGCATGATGTGTGGATTGGCAGTACGGCCGTTGTACTTCAAGGCGTTAAAGTTGGAACAGGCGCCGTTGTTGGAGCGGGAGCAATTGTGACAAAAGACGTGCCGCCATATGCGATTGTAGGTGGAAATCCAGCAAAAATAATTCGTTATCGCTTTCCAGAAGTGACTCGCGGGAAACTTTTAGAACAAGAATGGTGGAACGTGCCACCAGAGGAAATGCCTACTTTTATCCGAAAATTTGAAGGAGGAGATCCATGAAAGTATTATTTTTTATCTCAAGTTTCCCGAAACTGTCTGAAACCTTTATTTTGAACCAAATTACAGGGTTTATAGATAGGGGGATGGATGTTGAAATTCTTGCCTGGAATCAGGCGGTAAATGAAGCGGATCATCAGGCGGTTGCTAAGTATGATTTGCTTGCGAAAACAACTTTCATTCGCATTCCGAACAGCAAGATAAAGCGATTCCTGAAAGCCATTTTCTTATTTGGTAAATTATACCGACAAAATCGGCAAGTCGCGATTGAAACAATGAAGTGGCGCAAATATGGCCAGATGTCATCCTCGCTGCGGTTGCTCTACAGCGCATCCTACTTTTTATCCAGAGAGAAAGCGAATGCGGTCGTCGTTCATTACGGGCCAAATGGAAATATCGCCAATTTTTATAAGAATTTAGGGCTCTTGCCAGAGCGAACAATGGTGTTTTTCCACGGTCAAGACATTACCTCTTTTGTGAAAAAATGGGGAAAGGACGTTTATCGCGATTTATTTGCAAGCGAAATCAGTTTGCTCCCAATTAGCGACTATTTTGCTACAAAGTTAGTTGAATATGGTGCAAATGAAAAATGTGTTTCCGTCCATCATATGGGGATTGACACTAAGGAATTTAGTTACCAGCCGTCGAAACAACAACCAATCATCCGTTTCTTAACAATTGGAAGATTAACGGAGAAAAAAGGGATTGAAACGACTATCGAAGCAATGGCGCTTTTGAAATCCCGCCTAGATATGCCTTTCCACTTAGATATACTTGGGGACGGCGAACGAAAAGAAACGCTTTTAAAACTAATTGCTAGTTTGGACGTTCAAGATGTCGTGACGCTTCATGGCGCTAGGACACAAGAGGAGGTAAAACGCGCTGTTAAGAAAGCGACGATGGTTATCCAATTAAGTAAGACTGCTGAAAATGGTGATATGGAAGGGATTCCGATGGTGCTTATGGAAGCTATGTCTCGTGGGAAAATTGTCGTTTCAACCTATCACAGCGGTATTCCAGAGCTGATTGAAAATGGTAAAAATGGCTTTCTAGTGCCAGAGAATAATCCTATGCAAGCGGCGGATATTATCGAAACGGTGTTGAAAAACAAGCTCATTTCTTGGCCGCGAATTTCTGCATCAGCTCGCGAGACGATTACGCGCGATTTCAGTTTAGATACATGGAACGATACTTTAGTAAAACGGTGTAAAGGAGAAAAAATTTGAAGAGAAGAGATCCGAATAAAATTTTTATGTGTAGCTCTGTGCACGTTTGGTCTGACACGCGGATTTATTTTAAGGAAGCTAAATCACTTGCTGCTGCGGGCTTTCAAGTTGAGTTTTATGCACTGAACTTCGGCGGAGAAAAAGAAGAAATTCCTAATTTGATGATGCACTATCTTCCTGTTTTGTCGCGCAAAAAACGGTTTCGCCATATACAAACTTTGCTGGAAGCTTTTGCTGAATCAGACGCGAGAAATTTTCATTTCCATGACCCAGAACTCCTTTTTTTAGCCAAAAAAATAAAGAAAAAATACGGTGATGAAGTAAAAGTGGTTTATGATATGCACGAACATTTGCCGGCAGCGATTTTAACGAAGCAATGGATTCCGCGTTTTAGTCGTCCGTTTGTGTCGAAAGCTGTTGCGACTGTTGAGAAGTCCTTTTTAAAGTGGGTGGATGCGGTCGTTTTTGCGGAAATTTCGTACAAAGAAAATTATCGTGCGATGGACTTAAAAACGGTGGATGTGTTAAATTATCCCGTCATGCCACCTGAAAGAAATGAGATGGTTTCAAAAGTATTCACGCTAATTTATGTGGGTGTGTTGACGGAACAGCGCGGTTTGTTCAATATGTTGGAGCTCGCAAAAAAGCTGCGTGAGAAAGGTTGCGACAATTTTAAATTAAAATTAATTGGACCAGTTTTTACAAATGAAGAAGCATTTACGGAATTTATTATCAAGAATCAGCTTGAAAATTATGTGGAGCATTTGGACCGAATGCAGTATAAAGATATTTGGCGGCATTATTATCAGAGTCATGTTGGTTTGTGTTTGCTTCATCCGACGCCGAACAATTTAAATTCACATTCGACGAAGTTGTTTGAATATATGGCGGCCAAATTGCCAGTGGTGGCGTCTAATTTTCCAGATTTTGAACGGATTATTTCAGAAGCTGGTTGCGGCTATACGGCTGACCCATTTGACTGCGAAGAAATCGCTCACTTAGTCATCAGGTTGAAAGAAAACCGCGATGAAATTTGGGAACTAGGGCAAAATGGTTTTGAAGCCTTCCAAAAATTATATAGTTGGCAGCATGAAGCGGAAAAATTACTGACATTATACGAAAGTTTCGGGAAATCGAAAAATTGAGGTTGGGAATTTATGAATATAAAAAATATAACAGTGCGCAGTTTGCTGCAAACGGTCAGAAAAAATGTGCTGTGGATTGTGTGCATCATTTTTATCGCACAAGCTGGTGTGTGGATTTTTCAAAATTACATTCATAACGATGAATACCAAGCAGAAACATCACTGTTAATTAACGTTGAACAAAAAGAAAATAACCTTTATACGCAAGAGGGCATACGGAATAGCATTCAACTGATTACTACCTACTCTTCTGTTTTAAAAAGTAGTAAGATTATGGATTTAGTAAGCGTAGACGAAAAAATAGGTGGACAAAGCAGCAAGACGCTAGCTAATCAGTTAGTTATTAGTTCAGATCAAAACTCATTAGTTTTTCATATTTCCTACACGGATCAAAATAAGAAACAAGCGGAGCGTGTCAGTAAAGCATATGTTAAAACTGTCGAAAAAGAAATCCCAAGACTGTTTAAAGGCAGCACGGTAATTGTCCTAGAGCAACCAAGTGTTCAACTCGTTACGCAAGGTTTGTCCATGAATTTGATTGCGTTTTTTGTCAGCCTCCTGCTAGTCGCATTATTTATTATGCTTATGACTTTTACGGATAAGACGATTAAAACGAAAGAGCAAATTATGAATTTAAATATTACTTATTTAGGGGATGTCCCCGTTATGAAAGAGTAAGGAGCTACTTTATAATGGAAAAAAATTCGAACGAGAACCAGATGTCCATGAACCGTATTGTTCAGGAAAAGTTTTCAGCCATTCAAACGAATGTTCAATATATGCATAGTCAAGACGATGTGTTTCGAACGATAGCGATTACTTCTTCTAATAAAGGCGAAGGAAAAACCTTCTTTAGTACAAATTTCGCCAAGACCTACGCGAATTTTAAACAAAAAGTGCTGCTCATTGATGCGGATTTTTATTCGCCAAGTTTGACTAGGCAATATCAATTGAAGGGACGGAGCGGTCTGTCAAACGTTTTAACAGGACGTGCTACGCTACAAGATGCGATGTACCATTTTACGGACAATCTAGATATTTTAGCTGTTGGCGCGATTCCGCCAAATCCACTCGAATTGCTTCGCGTTCAGGGGCTCTCTAAACTTATTGAAGAAGCAACTAGGCTTAACTATGACTATATTATTTTTGATTGCCCACCGATTAACTTGTTTACGGACTCGCGAATTGTCGCTTCTGCGTGCGACCTAGGAATTTTAGTTGTCAATAACAATAAAACAAAAGAAGAAGAACTCGCTGTTGCCAAAAATCTGTTGGATAATTCAGGCGTGAAAGCGGTTGGAGCGGTGTTAAACAATGTTAAATACAATAAAAAGAAATACGACTACTATGGCTATTAAAAAAGCTTTTTTAGGCGCATCATTTATTTTAATTAGTCTTATTGCGGCTATTTACCCACTCATCATTGTCCCCGTTTTCATCATCAGTGTTTGCGTCATGCTCATGGATATCCCACTTAGTCGGCTGACGCATTTTTTATTCTACGTTATTTTAGTTAGCGCGATACTAGGCCCCTACTTAAGTATTCCCGGACTCGGTGGTTTGTTTTTGTTCCGTATCGCGTTACTACTCCATTTTTCTTTCTTTTTGTTTGAAAAAAAGGATTGGTCCGAGTTTTCGTTGCTGAAAATCCCGCTTATGGGTTTTGCTTTATGGATTTTAGTAGCCACTCTGACGTTGATTTGGAGCGGAGACCTCAGTTTAAGTATGCGCGCCATCTACTTTCAGCTAGAAAGTTTCTATGTGATTTTCCTTTGCGTTTATTACGTTCGAAGCATTGCTGACATTAGAAAAATGTTCATGTGGATTATGCCGCCATTTATTTTATCAGTTGGTGTCGGTTGCTATGAAATGTTAACCGGCAAGCATTTATGGTATTCCAGTTTAAAAGAAAGCGGCTATTTAGACTATCGTCCGACTGGTTTTCTTACAAATACAAATGATTTTAGTTCTTATTTATCTATCTATTTTCCAGTATTTATTTACTTGGTGCTCCAAAAAAAGACAATGTGGCGAACTTTAATCGCTTTAAGTAGCGCTATCGTTCTATTTTTGCTCGTCATCGCAACGGAATCCAGAACGGGGTTACTGGCATTTTTAATGACAGTCGTTTTCATGGTTTGGAAGCTTTACTCCAAGCAAATAGCGAGTTTTATAATGTTTGTCGGGGGATGCTTAGGCGGGATTTATTTCTTGACGATGAAGTTTTTTGAGACGCAGGAATTTAGTTACTTTTTTGGCAAGCAAACTTCGACGGATCAGCGGCTATTCATTTATGAAACAGTATTAAATGTGGCGAAGGAAAGCCATTTTTTAGGTGTCGGCATCGGTGTCATTCCGAAATTTGTTTTTGAAGCGTTGTACGGAACCGTTAATATTCCAACAGATTTGCAGCAAACGATGAGTGCGCATAATTTCTGGCTTGCCACTTTAGCTGATGTAGGAATTATTGGTTTGGGCTGTTTCGCACTCTTTTTTGGCTGGCTTTCTTTTCAAGCCATCAAGCTGTTTTTGACAGAAAAAGGGATGTTAGCAGGGTTGCCATTATGTATTATTATTGCTTTTATTGCGATTTCAATTGGTAGCAGTAGCATTTTTGAAATGCGTGTTGTTTGGCTAGGCATAGGCCTAGCGCTGGCAATCATCCATTTAAACTTAAAGGAAAAGGAGGGGAATTTATGAAAAAAAAGCTGGTTGGGCTTTACTTCAAAATGATGAGCAAAACATTCCGAGCAAGTGCCGGTGTGAGCGTTCGTTATGCGTTAAAAAAGAAGCGCGCACACGACACATTAGTTATTGTATTTAGCGCGTTTTCACGACCAGGGATTCCTGCGACTTACAATTATATGGCGACAACAAAAGAGATACCAGCTGACCGTCTTTTCATTTTAGACGACTTTGGGTACAACAAACAAGGCGGCTACTACTTGTTTCACGAGGGATCTAGGGCGCCCGAGCAAGCTGTCACTGAACTGATTGAACATGTCATGGAGCGGGAAAAATATCGCCAAATTGTTTGTGTTGGAACGAGTAAAGGGGGCTATGCAGCGCTATATTATGGCTTGAAAATGAAGGCGAATGCGGTCGTTGCTGGGGCGCCGCAATACTTCTTAGGTAACTATTTAACGGATATTCCTGAAAAGAAACCGACCTTTGAAGGTATGGTAGGGGGAAAAGAGAAATATTCTGTCGCCTATTTAAATCGCCTATTGACGGAAAAAATCAAGGAAAAACCTCGATTTCCCATCCAATTTTATGTCCACTATTCGAGAAATGAGCACACGTATGAAGAGCATATTACCGATTTAATTAAGGATTTAAAAGCGGGTGGGTACAAGGTAATTTTAGATGAGCAGAAGTATTTGAAACACCAAGAAGTGGCGTATTATTTTCCGCCATTTTTACAAAAAACGTTGAAAGAAATCGTGAAGGGGTGAAGGGGTATGGTGAAAAAAATTGGTGTATTAGGGACTTGTTTTAGTCGTAACTTCTTAAATTCTAGCACGTATTTTAATCCGGATTATAAGTCGCATTATGAAGTTGTATTTACGCAATTTCACTCCTCATTTATCGCGCTGATGACGGATTCATTTTCCTTCCCAATTGCAGACTACGAAGATATTCCTGTTGAAAAAAAGCAATTTGTTGTGACTGACTTTGAAAAGACTTTTTTTCAGGCGTTAAAAAAGGAGCGACCAGACTTTTTGCTCATCGATTTATATGCGGATGCGCTTAAGGAAACTGCTTTCGTTGGGCACAATCAGGCGATTACTATATCTCCCATCATTGAGCAAAGCGTGATTCGTAAAAATTTGCCCGTTACGAAAATTATTAGCCAAACAAATTGGCCGCTTTTTTTGGCTCACTGGACAGACGCCGTACAGCGCTTTAAGGAAGCCATTTCGCCATATTTGCGTGAGGAACAACTGGTTTTAAATCGCTGCCAACTCACAACACGTTATTTGGATGAAAAAGGGGATGTGCGATGTTATGCTAATGTGCCGAAACTTGAACAGTACAATGGGATTTGGCGCGAGCTAGATCGCTGTTTTTTAGCTATTTTTCCAAAAGCAAAGGTTGTGAATATGTTGGAAGAAAAGTATGTTGGGGATGTGCGCTACCCGTTCGGGCATTCTGTTTCGCATTATGAGTCAGGTTATTATAAAACGTTATACACTAAGTTTAAAGAAGTGACGGAGGGTGGAGGATGATAAAGTCAGTTTTATGTGTGGGTGCAACGTTTCCCGGGGCAAATAGTTTATCTTTGTTTCACGGTTTTCGTGCGCTTGGTTTCCAAGTGATGACGGTTGCGACGGATATTCCGTTTTATAAATATTCGCTTGCCGAACGTGCATATATGCGTCTAGCTGGAAAACCATATCCACATAAATATCAGCAATTTAATGATGAAATTATCCGAATTTTAAAATCGCAAACGCCACAAATCTTGTTCGTTGTAAAAGGATTGTGGGTTAGTGTGGAAACGATTGAATACGCAAAAAAACTTGGTGTAAAAACGATTCACTTCCATCCGGATTTTTTATTCGATGACCGGTACCATACTTCAAAAGTGTTAAATGATGCGATTACTGCGTATGATGTGGCTGTTACACCAAAAATGACGGAAGTTGCGAAGTATCGCCAGCATGGTTGTGCGCATGTTTTGCAAGTTCAATACGCATTTGATCCAGCTATCCATCGCCCGGTGACACTAAGTGATGCGGATAAAAGTCGTTACGGGGCAGAATTTACTTTTGTTGGGCGCATGGAAGAGCAGCGCGCCTTCTGGTTAAATGAAATGGCTAAGCAAGATTACGATTTGAAAGTGTGGGGGACAAATTGGCAGAAAATCCCCTCTAATGCGGAGTTAAGGAACTATTGTACTTTTCAAGGCGTCTATACGGAAGATATGGCTAAAGTATTTGGCGCAAGCGGTGTGGCGCTTGGTTTTTTAACACATTTATCAAGTGAACAACATACGGCTCGGACATTTGAAATTCCAGCTTGTCGTGGCTTTTTGCTAACGGAACGAACGGAAGAACAGCAAGCCTTATTTAAAGAAGGAATAGAAGCTGATTTTTTTTCAGATACAGAGGAACTGCTAGAAAAAGTCGTGTTTTATCATGCTAAGCCAGAACTAAGGGAATCAATTCGGCAAAAAGGATATGAAAAGGTGCTGCAGCTCGACGCCACTTATGCGCGCCGTATACAGGAAATCTTAGCTTTTTAACAAAAGAAAATGGTCTTGCAATTGTGTTTTTAAAGTGGTATTATGTATAAGTACGTTTTTGCGTATGTTTCACGTGGGAGGGGAAATCTTAATCCCCATTTAACCACAGCACGGACTTAAGGAGGTATGTCTCGTGGCTAAAAAAGTTATTAAAGAAGTTAAACTTCAAATTCCAGCAGGGAAAGCAAATCCTGCACCTCCAGTTGGACCTGCACTAGGTCAAGCTGGTGTTAATATCATGGGATTCTGTAAAGAGTTTAACGCTCGTACAGCCGATCAAGCTGGTCTTATCATTCCTGTTGTAATCAGTGTATTTGAAGACCGTTCGTTTACGTTCATCACGAAAACTCCACCAGCTGCAGTGTTGCTTAAAAAAGCTGCTAAAGTGGAAAAAGGTTCTGGTGAGCCTAACCGTAACAAAGTTGCAACTGTAACTCGTGCTCAAGTACAAGAAATTGCTGAGCTTAAAATGCCTGACCTAAATGCTGCAAACGTTGAGTCTGCAATGCGTATGGTTGAAGGTACAGCTCGTTCTATGGGATTCGTAGTAGAAGACTAAGAAAAAAGCAATTTGAACAATAAGGAGGAAAAGAAATGGCTAAGAAAGGTAAAAAGTATCAAGATGCTTTGAAAAAAGTAGATACAACAAAAGCGTATTCTGTTGAAGAAGCAGTAGCGCTTGCTAAAGAAATTGATTTCGCCGGTTTCGATGCAACTGTTGAAGTAGCATTTCGTCTTGGCGTAGACCCTAAAAAAGCGGACCAACAAATCCGTGGTGCCGTAGTATTACCAAACGGTACTGGTAAAACACAACGCGTTTTAGTTTTCGCTAAAGGAGAAAAAGCAAAAGAAGCTGAAGCTGCTGGCGCTGACTTCGTTGGAGATGCTGAATTTGTTGAAAAAATCAACCAAGGTTGGTTTGACTTTGATGTTATCGTAGCTACACCTGATATGATGGGGGAAGTTGGTAAATTAGGTCGTGTCTTAGGACCAAAAGGCTTAATGCCAAACCCTAAAACGGGTACAGTTACTATGGACGTAACAAAAGCTGTTAATGAAATTAAAGCTGGTAAAGTGGAATACCGTGTTGATAAAGCTGGTAACATTCACACTGCTATTGGTAAAGTTTCGTTTGACACTGATAAATTAATTGAAAACTTCCGTACTGTAAATGATGTATTACAAAAAGCGAAACCAGCTGCTGCCAAAGGTACTTACGTGAAAAACTTAAGCGTAACAACTACTTTTGGACCTGGTATCCAAGTTGATCCATCTTCTTTATAAAACGTACTTGACGACCTAACGAATCTTTGATAAGATATGATAGGCTTAAAAAGTGAATATCCTTACCGTAGACAGCAGGTACGCATTTGCGTTTAAATATGCCCGCCGAGGATTTTAGATGAACAGGACATTTTTGTCTTGTGATTTAACCCTTGCTGTTACGGTGGCAAGGGTTTTATTATGTAGCCATTTTGGCGTTTAGACTATGGACGGAGGTGTAAAAATGAGTAAAATTTTAGAAGCTAAACAAAGTGCAGTTGATGAAATTTCAGCTAAACTTGCAGATAGCGTATCTACAGTTATCGTGGACTATCGTGGACTAAATGTATCTGAGATTACTGAATTACGTAAGCAATTACGTGAAGCAGGCGTAGAATTTAAAGTATACAAAAACACATTAGTACGTCGTGCAGTAGAAGCTAAAGGTTTTGAAGGACTTCAAGAAGTGCTTACTGGACCAAACGCTATTGCTTTCAGTAACGAAGACGTTGTTCTTCCAGCTAAAATTTTGAATGACTTCGCGAAAGATCACGAAGCGCTTGAAATTAAAGCAGGTATCATTGAAGGGAATGTTTCTTCTCTTGATGAAATCAAAGCTCTTGCAACACTTCCATCTCGCGAAGGTTTGCTATCTATGCTTTGCAACGTATTACAAGCTCCTGTTCGCAACCTTGCTCTTGCTACAAAAGCAGTTGCGGATCAAAAAGCTGAACAAGAAGCTTAATTACCGGGTGTTAGCCCAATAAAAAAATTAAAACAATAATGGAGGAATTTTAAAATGGCTTTAAACATTGAAGAAATCATTGCTTCTGTAAAAGAAGCGTCTGTATTAGAACTTAACGATTTAGTAAAAGCAATCGAAGAAGAATTTGGCGTAACTGCTGCTGCTCCTGTAGCTGTAGCTGCTGCTGGTGCTGCTGGTGGCGCTGCTGAACAAACTGAATTCACAGTTGAATTAGCATCTGCTGGCGATTCTAAAATCAAGGTTATCAAAGTGGTTCGTGAAATCACTGGTCTTGGCTTAAAAGAAGCGAAAGAATTAGTTGATAACGCTCCTAAAGCAATCAAAGAAGGCGCTTCTAAAGAAGAAGCTGAAGAAATCAAAGCGAAACTTGAAGAAGTTGGCGCTGGCGTAGAATTCAAATAATTAATCGAAAGAGGCTGATTTGATTATCGGCCTCTTTTTTAGCTTGTTTTTAGGAATAAGCTTTTTTTAATTGTATTTTGTAAGTAAGCCGTGCTACTATTGAAAAGTAGAAAGTTTTTTGGAGGGCTATGTATGCATAAAAGTGTGTCTAAATCTGAGCTAGAGGTCATGAAGGTAGTATGGAGTTTTGGTCGAGCAGTTCAGTATGCTGATGTTGCCGAAAAACTGGGAGAGCAAGGTTTTGAATGGAAGAAAAATACCATTTTAACCTTTCTAGCACGATTAGTGGAGAAAAAAATAGTCGGTGTGAAAAAAGTCGGTAGAAAAAATGAATATTATGCACTTATGAGTGAGGAAGAATATTTAGGGAATCAAACGGAAGCGTTTTTAGAAAATGTTTATGAAGGCGACGTAAGAGGTTTAATTACGAATCTCGTCCAAAAGGATTTAATTTCGCCAGACGAAATCGATAATTTACAACAATTTTGGAAAAGGAAAAAATCAGACGAATGAGTGAATTACTTAAAATAATTTTGTCCATGTCAATAACATCAATCGTTTTAATACCTCTGGTTTGGCTTTTTAAAAAAGTATTCGGCCAATTTTTAACTAAAAGAAAGAGCTATTACGTTTGGCTCGTTGTGTTTTTCTTTTTGGTAGTGCCGTTTGCTTTTTTCTTTGTGCAAAAAAGTAGCGACTTTTTGTGGGCGACGCCTGGTGAGTTTGACGGGCTGACGTCCATGGTGATTGGGGAAGATGGTATTACGGTGGGGCGCGACACAAAAACAATAGTCATCCGTTTTATTTTGAATTATCTATGGGTGGCTTGGCTTATTGTTGCAGTCATCTTTTTAGTTTACCGGATTGCCTCTTATCGGAATTTTAAGAAATATGTTATGTCGGGTGCGCGTTTTCTTGATGATCCGGAGAAACTTGATATTCTTTCGGAAGCGATGGAGGAAGTTCAGATTACAACGCCGGTTGAAGTAGTGGTGAATCCAATTATTTCGTCGCCTATTTTTTTCGGGATTCGTCGGGGAACAATTGTGCTGCCGGGGACCTCGTTTTCTGACAAAGAGTTGTGGCATATATTTTTGCATGAATTGATTCATTGTAAGCGTCGGGATATGCTTTTTGTGTGGATTACGCAAGTTTTCACTTGTTTGTATTGGTTTAATCCTTTGATGTACTTTATGAATAAGCAAATGGAGCGGGACCGGGAGCTGGCCTGTGATGAGGGTGTTTTGGCTTGTTTGGCTGAGGATGAATATTTAGCCTACGGGGACACTTTGCTTCGATCGGTTGTCAAATCGGGAAAGTATAAGGAATCTTATGCGGCGGTTTCTTTGCACGAAAATGCGAAGACGCTTAAAGAACGACTTATTTCGATTGCGGCGTACAAAAAAGAGCGCGCTAGTTGGCTAGCATTTCTTTGCTTGGTTGGCACATTGTGCGTTGTTGGTTTGCTCGCTGATACTTTTCAGGCGAAGGTTTTTGCTTACGCGAAGGATAGTGGCATTGAAATCACGCGTAAAGATACTTCTGAAAAGGGCACGTTTTCTGCGATTGATTTGCAAGAGGCCGAGCAAAATGTCACGATTAAGAGCGGGGACGAGGAGTCTTTTGATGTGAGGGATTATGATGACGAGGCAGAATTAGTTGTGAAAAATGGCACATTAACTTATAAAAAGCCGAATCCTGAAACGCATGCGGATATTGAAATTACTTTAAAAAAAGATAAGGTTTATAATGGGATTCACGTTAAAACTTCTGGAAATACTGTGAAAATTTCGGATGTTCAGGCAAAAAAGATTAACGTTGAGGGGGCTGGCCTGTTAAATGAGTTTGATAATGTAAAAGCGGACACTCTTTTAGCGACAACTGATTCTGCAAACGTGAAGATAATGGGGGGACAGATCAAGGAGACTGTGCGCGTCCAGAGTAATCGTTCTTTTGTTCAAATTGGGAAATCACATGTAGGAAATCTTGACTTGTCGACTTTTTCAAACGCTGAATTAAATGAAACGGATATTACAGGTAAGTTTGCCATTAGTGGTGGAACCTTACTAGATGTTCAGAATGTAACGGCGAATGAGCTTGAGTTGACTACTAAGAGCGGCGGGAAAATGGGATTCCGAAATATGGTAGTTGAGAATGCGGCAAAAATAACGAATAATGAAAGTGCGCTCTTGGATTTTAATGGTGTCTTAAACGGGGATACTGTCATCTCTGTTGTGAGCCCTTTTGATACGAAAATTACGATTCAAGGAAGTATAAATGATTATGCGATAAAAGCTCAGGCGAGTCAGGCGGATACGTTTATTTTGAACGGCAGTCCGGTGAGCTATCCTTTTGAAAGCAATTTGGCGGCGCGAAATAAGATGCAAATCACGAATGATTCGAGCATTAGCAATCAATTTAAGTTGTTTTTTGCGAAATAAGTTTTCCACCTAGCAAATTTGTTAGGTGGATTTTTCTTTTTGGGTATTGACAAATTAAACTACGGATTGTAGAATTATAAATGTTCATAAAATCAAAAGAGGGTGTGCAGAATGGGATTATTTAGTAGAAAAGCAATAGTTGTTCCAGAAGAGTATGTAACTTTCAACAAATTCTCAGCAGACAAGGAAAAATTATTATGCGTAGGAGGCGCGACTACGGAGTGTAAGCACAAGGTGGAAACGAAATTAAGTGGTTGCAACAAAGATTTAAAGCTGTACTATCCAAAAAATCAAGCTGCGAAAATAATCAAATATTGGTTACCGATGTTTGAGATTTATGATGGTCATTCAGCGATGAGTCTCATTTCTAACTGGATTGAGAAAAATAACTATGTGAACACGGTTTCGGATAAGACAACTTTAGCTGTAAAAAAGGATATAAATCGAGCGGCGCAAAAGTTTAATTTCGATGCGACTTCGCTACTTCAATCCGCTGATAAAGTTAAAATATACGGAGCTTTTGATTTAGAGCGTCTTGGCTATATTGTGCGTGTTTGTTTTTCGGTAGGGTTTTTAACGGAAGATCAAGCATGGAACTGTCTGGAGCAATTATGGGAAGATGCGACGGAACATTTTGAAAATTGGGATGATTATATGGTGAGTTTTCTAAATGGGCAAGAAGAACTTGATACAAACTGGTATAGCGATACAATTGTATCATATGTTGAATTAAAACAGAATCAAGCAAGTTTAATAAATCGCTACAAACTAACATAAAAGAGGAGAACAAACATGAAGAAAATTTTAAGCTTTTTAACAGTATTATTAGTAGCTCTGGCGCTATCCGCTTGTGGTAGTGGAGATAAAAAAGCAAATTTGGAGAAAGATACATATGTTGCTGAAGTTAGTGGAGCCAATCTAGAGGCGACATTTACTCATGATGGAGATAAGTTGAAGAAAGTCGAACAAACAATGGAATATCCGCTTAGCTATTTCGGCCTTGCTGAAGGTGAGAAACTAGATGATGCAACGAAAAAAGAGTATGAAGAGAAAGCGAAAGAGCAGTATAAAGAATATGAAGACGGAAAAGGTACTTCTTTAAAAGCAACATTTACGGATGAGGCACTTAAACTTGAAATGTCTATTGACTTAGATAAAGTTGATGCAGATAAAGTAGGCGCATTACTCGGTGGAACAACTAATCCGAAAAATGTGAGTTATAAAGATACAGTTGAACAATTTGAAGCGCAAGGTTTTAAGAAAAAGGACGCGTAAATATCGCTCGTTTTGTATGAATAGATAAGTTTTAAGCCCGAAAGAGTAGATCTTTCGGGCTTTCTTTATACTAAAAATTCCATTTCGATTAGCCTCACTTCATGTGGTTTTAAGGCTTGCTGGACGATGTAAGTGTCTGTGACTTTCGCTGTATATTGAATGACTTTTGGGCGAGTAGAAAGTTTCAATTCATCAATTTGTCGCTCGGTTAAGTCTTTTTGCGCGCCGTTTTGAAGCCAAATATCCATTGCAGAGCCGTATTCGCGAGAAAGAATATGTTCGGTCACGCGATATGAGCCAGCCTTTAAATTTTGCAGTTCCAGATGAATAGCTGCCATTTTTTCTTCGGGGAAAGCTTGGTACGGGTCGTCAAACGCGATTTGTCCTTCTTGAAGGAAAATAGAATGGAAATGCTGATAATGATAAGTTAAAATCTGGTAACCGGTTTGGCTTTTCGTGACAATATAACGTTCGCCTTGCGATAAAATTCTAGAACCGAGTTTCTTTAAAAAGGAGAAGGCGAAAAAACCGCTTTTTTTAATGCCATTTCTTGTAAATAAGCCGAGCCCGCCGTGAAATTCCTGTTTAGGGGCGCGAAATTCTTCGTGGAAATCGCTTAAAAGCCAGTAACCGAAACTGTCGATGTGGACGTTGTTTTCAAGAATGTTTTTAATAATAAAAGGCGCTTTATAGGCGGAATCATTCGTTAAGTCGGCGTGACTAGGCGTGCTGTTCCACTCGGTTAGATGCCATTCTTTTATAGAGAGGTCAGAAAAAAGCGTTTTAACCATTTGAATCATAGCGCTTAAATAATGCAAATTGCCGCTCGAATAGGCAGGAAGCTGGGCGGACTGAGCATGATTAGTTGGCAGATTATCTGTGTAATAGCAGTGAAAGGAAACGAAATCAGGCGTTATTTTTTTGTTTTTTAGAAAATCGGCGAATTTTTTCACCGTGGGATTTTCAGGTTGGCTTGGGAAAGGAAAGATGCCCGGCGTCCCAATTTTGTAGTGCGGATTGATTTCGCGAATGGTTTGATAAGTTTCGGCGTAAAAGCAATTGAATGCCTCTATGGAATCCTGCCAGAAAATCGCAATATCAGGCTCATTCCAAATTTCAAAATACCAGCTAGCGACTTCTTTTTTGCCGTAGCGTTTTTCGATATGTAGGAAAAAATTTTTGACGAGAAAAAGCCATTTTTGCATGTCATTTGGGTAGGAAAGATAGCTTTTCTTGTGAAAATGATGATGCTCACTAGAACGTAGCTTTTCCGGCATGAAACCAATTTCGATAAAAGGTTTTAACTGATTCTTCAGCAGGAAATCAATGAGCATGTCGACATACGCAAAATTTAGTAGGGGCTCGCCTGCCGAATTTTCATCATAAACGTGCATCGCGTCATCGAAAATCCCGTGAAAACGGATGTACTCAAAACCAATTTCCTGCTGCGTTTCTTTCAACTGCTCTTGAACGGGGGCTAAAAAAAGTTCTTTTGCTTTGCTCACGGTAATGAGTTTTTGAAAACACCAATTGGCGGTTCGGCCGGGTTTGTTCATGGCAATTTGCGTAGCGGGAAGGGTTGTGTGGATAATGGAATCTTGTGGGTTGATGGTCTGATTTAAAAAGGGTGCTAAATGCTGATAAATCTCGTTCATATCAATTTCAATGTACTGCTTTTCGATGCTGTTGTTAGTAAAGGAAAATGCGGGTGTGCTTGTGTCGTTTTTCCGGTGTTCAGTTGGTGAAGCAGAATAAATTTCTTTGAAGGCTTTTACAAAGGCGGTTTCGCTTGGGAAGCCCGTATCAATTGCAATATTTTTAACAGAGTGATTGGTTGTCATGAGTTCTTTTGTTGCGGCGTTTAACCGAATTGAAGTTAGGAGCTGTTTGAAGGATTGTCCGGTTTGCTGGCGAATAAACTTGGAGAGATGGTCTTTGGACAGAAACACATGGCGCGCGAGTTCTTCGAGTGTTAGGTTCGTTTGGAAATTTGTGTTCATATAATTTAAAACGTCGGTTAGCCTAGCGATATGTTTTTCTTTTGGCTGGTTGGAAAGATTCTCAATTGGTGCAGAAAATTGATGGACAAGTGTGAAAAGGAGTTTATAGTATAAGCTTGTCAAATTTAAATAGCTGTCACTGCCTTCTTTGCACACTTCTTGAATCATTTCGGCAAAAATTTGCCGAATCTGGTCAAATGAAGCTTGTTCTTCACTTGAAAATTGGGAAGATTGGCAGTGAAATGTAAGGTGGTCGATATTTGGTATGCTTTTTTTTGCTTCGGCGAGAGGGATTTGTAGGACGAGCAACGTGTTGGATTCATGACCATGCAGTGCATGAATTTGGTTAGCATTAACGAGGAAAATGTCGTTTTCAGATAGCTGGTGCGATTTCAAATTGGTATAAAGCGAAATGCTCCCCTTTAAAACAAAAATAATCTCGATGCTGTCGTGCCAGTGGCTTGAAGTAGCAGTTAGACGGTGAATTAGGAGTCGAAAAGGAAGTTTGTCCTCGGTTTGAATCATCTCATATGCTTGTATCAAGCGGCTCACCTCAATAAATTTAGTTAATTTCTTAATTATTATAGCATATTTCTTTTTTTGAGAAAGCGTTATCTTTCTATGAAAAAGAAAATTCTGACTACTTTGATTTAAAACTGGATTATGGTCACTTTCGACTTCAATATGACTGTTCGTTCTGATTGGCGTTCTCTATAATGAAAGCGTAACCAAGTGAGGAGGGAAGACAATGGAATTAACTGAAGAGAAATTGCCGCAAAGTACGACGAGTGTGAAGCTCTCTGTTCGGGAAAAAGTAAGTTATGGCTTGGGCGACACGGCGAGTAATTTAGTTTTTAGCATGATTACGATGTACTTAATGTTCTATTATACAGATGTGGCGGGAATTAATATCGCCGCTGTTGGAACATTAATGCTTGTCGCAAGAGTTATTGATGCTTTTGACAGCCCAATTTTTGGTATACTAATTGATAAGACGAATACGAAATGGGGGAAATCTAGGCCGTGGTTTTTATGGCTTTGTGTGCCATTTGGGATTTTTGCCGTCTTGGCGTTTTCTGTACCCGACATGGGGGACTCTAGCAAGCTGATATACGCCTATGTGACGTACATCGTTCTTGGAATTTTATACGCGGGAATTAACCTTCCGCTCGGCTCGCTTTTGCCGAGTTTAACGACGGATCCGCAAGAGCGAACCGTTGCCAATACATGCCGCATGATGGGTGGACAGTTCGGTGCCCTCATCGTCGCTTTTGGTGGCTTATTTTTAGTGCAACTTTTGGGCGGGGGAAATGCGCAACGAGGATTTACCTTAACGATGGTTCTGTTTGCAAGCGCTGCCATTTTGATGTTCCTCACTACATTCGCGAATACTAGAGAACGTGTCAACATAAACAATGGTGCAGCGGTGCCGTTTAAGCAAAGTATTAAAGCACTCGTTCCGAATAAGCCGTGGTGGATTATTACGGCGCTTATGTTTATTACATGGACTTGTACATCGGCGAAAATGGCGAATACGGTTTATTTCTTAAAATATAATCTAGGAAATGAACAAATTGCGGGGATTGTGAATGGTTTAGGTACAATTGGGATTTTAGCTGGCCTTTTCATGGTGCCGATGATTTCTCAGAAAATGAAAACGCGTGATATTGTGATTTTAGGAAGTGGCATTGCCATTTTCGGACAGCTCATTCTATACATTTCGTCGCTATATAGTTCTATTCCAATTGTAATAATTGGGACGATTATCGGTTCCATTGGGAGCGGTTTGCCGGCGGGAATTATGGGCGTTATGTTGTCTGACACAATTGATTACGGGGAAGTGAAGTTTGGCGTTCGGGCCCAAGGACTCCTTTCAAGCGCGGTTGCTTTTGGCGTGAAATTTGGAATGGGTATCGGGGCAGCAATTAGTAGTTTGATACTTGGTATGGCGGGCTATACGGCCAATCAGGCGCAGGCAGGTGGGGCACTCCGGGCGATTGAAATGAATTTCGTTTGGCTGCCGGCAATTGGGTTCATTCTCATCATTTTAATCGTATTCTTCTATAAATTGGATGATGAACGAGATGCGATTCGAATGCAAATTGAGGAAAATCGACAACAGGAAGGATTGAAGGATATTGAATAGAGAAGTGGATTTAAGGAAGGCACCGTATTCGTTAACAGAGGAGGCCATCAATTGGGTGGAGGAAACGCTCGCGAATATGGACGAGGATACGAAAATTAAGCATTTATTTGCGCCCATTGCGATGAGTACGGATCAGGCGGAACTTACGGCGTGGGTGCAGGAATTTAAACCGGCTGGAATTATGTATCGCCCTTCGGCTGCGGCAGATATTCAGGCGGCGCATCGCATTTTGCAAGAGAATAGCGACATTCCACTTTTAATAGGTGCCAACGTGGAAGCAGGTGGAAATGGCTTGGCGTTTGAAGGTACATATGTTGGAAAACAGCTCCAAATTGCGGCTACAGATAATGTGGATTATGCTTATCAGCTTGGGAAAATATCAGGCGTGGAAGCTCGAGCGCTTGGATGCAATTGGGCGTTTGCGCCAATATTAGATGTTGACTATAATTTTAGAAATCCAATTACAAATGTACGGACGTTTGGTTCTGACCCGGAGCGCGTCGCAAAAATGGCGAAAGCCTACCAAGCAGGATTTGAGTCGGAGGGTGGTGCGGTTTCAATTAAACATTTCCCAGGTGATGGCGTGGACGAGCGCGACCAGCACTTGCACTTAACGCACAACTCGCTTTCTATCGAAGAATGGTGGAAGAGCTACGGCAAAATTTATCGCACGCTTATTGAGTCGGGCGCGCACACGGTGATGGCGGGGCATATTTCATTCCCGGAATACAGCCGCTCGAAAGGGCTCGCGGACGAAGAAATCATGCCGGCTACGCTGTCAAAAGAGTTGCTTTCGGACCTGCTGCGAGATGAACTTGGTTTTAACGGCATGATTGTTACGGACGCAAGCGTTATGGGCGGGTTTACGATGATGCACGAGCGCGCTTTCTCGGTGCCTTACTCGATTGCCTGCGGTGCGGATTTGTTCCTGTTCAATCGCGATTACGCCGAGGATATTGCTTACATGAAGGCTGGGATTAAAGCGGGTATTCTGACGATGGAACGCGTCCATGATGCCGTAAAACGCACGCTAGGTGTAAAGGCGTCAATTGGGTTGCACAAACAAAAAGCTGAAGGTCGTTTAGTTCCGAGCGCTGCGGCACTAGCCACAATTGGTACGGCAGAACACGAGGAAATAGCGCGCGAAATAGCTGACCAAGCTATCACACTCGTGAAAAATAAGGAAGCCATTTTGCCGATTAATCCGCAGAAGCGAAAACGAGTTTACTTGCAGGCGCTTGGCGTAACAGAGGAAACTGAAATTTACCGATATTTTATCCAAAAGTTAGAAGAAGTTGGTTTTATTGTTGATGTGAAGCCAATTGAGGGCTGGGGCTTTAAAGATATGAGCATTTCGGTTGAACAGGTGAAGGCGGACTACGATTTAGCGATTTTTTATGCGAACGAGGCGACGATGAGTAATCGCACGCAAGTTAGGTTGAACTGGGGCATGCTTGGATTTAATATTCCGTGGTTCTTGAAGGAGCTGCCAACGATTGTTATTTCAACGTCGAATCCGTACCACCTAATTGATGTCCCGCAAGTGAAAACGCTGATTAACGGCTACTCAGACAGTAAATATGTTATTGATGCAATTATTCAGAAGCTCATTGGCGAAAGCGAATTTGTTGGCATTAACCCTGTAGATCCGTTTTGCGGTGACCGTTGGGATTTAAAACTATAAGAGGTGAGAAAGTGATGTCAGACTACAGAAAAGATTTACAGTTTCTAGGTAAATATACAGATTTGGAAAAAGAAGATGGAATTGAAGTTTATTTTAAGAAAACAAGAAATCAAAATCCCGGAGAACTAAATCCGTATCTTGCAGCGGATATGCGTAAGGCACAAGAAGGCGGGACGAATCAGGCGGTGGGCGAAATGCCGCAAGATGTGGACTTGTCAAACGTTGAGGCAGCATCGATGGCGGCGCTTGCGATGCGCCAAATGATGGGGAGCGCCAATGTGGACTTGTCAAACAATATCGAGGTCGCTGAGCATACGATTAAAACTGCAGAAGGAAGTTTCCCTGTCCGTGTATACCGTCACATGAATCAGAAAGACAAAGCGCCCGCAATTATTTTCTATCACGGCGGCGGCTTTATTGGTGGAAAAATGGACGTTGTAGAAAACTTCTGCAAAGGGCTATCGGAAAAGCTTCCAGCCGTCGTCATTAACGTGGGCTATCATTTGGCACCGGAACATCCCGCCCCTGCCGCGACAAATGATGCGTATCAGGCGGTGCTTTGGGTCGTACAAAATGCCGACATGTTACACGCAGATGCTTCGAAAATTGTCGTTTCAGGAGATAGTGCAGGTGGCACACTTGCCGCAGCCGCCTCCTTCATCGACCGTGAAAAGGGCACTAACTACATCGGCATGCAGGCGCTACTCTACCCATCGCTCACACTTTTAGATGAGGAAAATCAAAAATATGCATGGCCAATCGAACGCTTTCACTTTGAAAAAAATTTAGAAAAACAAATGGGCGACGCGTTTAATTCAATGGGAGGCGCCAATGTTATTTTGCGGACGGCTTACGTGAGAGACCAAGATCCAGCGAGCCCAATTTATTCGCCGCTCTCGGCAAAAGACAAATCAGTCTATCCGCCAACACTCCTTGTAAGCGCCGAATTTGACTATTTAAGACCATTTGCAAATGTGTTTGCCAAAGAACTAGAAGAAGCCGGCGTGAAGACGAAATCAATTTGCTACGTGGGAATGATGCACGCCTTTATTGATAAGTATGGTATTTTCCCGCAAGCAGAAGATTGTGCAGAAGAAGTCATAAAAATGATGCAAGAAGTTTTCCAAGACTGACCTTTCCAGAATTTCTTCCCCTATGTTATATTTAATGGTGAGAGAAATGGGGGAAGAAATTTGACAAAGCATTATTTTTCTAATAACGATGATTTAAAACATGCGCGGAAATATTTGAATTTTGTTCTTCGGGGAAATGAATTTAAATTTATAAGTGATGCAGGTGTTTTTTCAAAAAATGCGGTAGACTTTGGTTCGCGTGTTTTAATAGAGGCGTTCCAGTTAAACAAGACAACAGGACGCATTTTAGATGTCGGTTGCGGTTACGGGCCAATTGGCCTCGCTATCGCGAAAAGCTTTCCAGAAGCTACGATTGATATGGTGGATGTCAATTTACGCGCGCTAGAACTTGCGAAGGAAAACGCGGCTTTAAACCACATTCAAAATGTGCAAATTTTTGAAAGCTCCGTGTATGAAAATGTTTCTAAAACAGACTATCAGGCGATTTTAAGCAACCCGCCGATTCGTGCCGGAAAAAAAGTGGTCCATGCGATTTTGGAAGAAGCTCATGGCTATTTAGCGGACTTCGGGGAGCTATGGATTGTAATTCAGAAAAAACAAGGCGGCCCTTCGGCGGCAAAGAAAATGGAAGAAGTTTTCGGAAACGTCGAAACGGTTGTGAAAGAGAAAGGTTATTTCATTTTTAAAAGCACAAAATAAAGCGTAGTGCCTGTTTATAGCGTTTCTTGGTGAAGGATTCTTGTCTGTATGATGGCGAGAATCCTTTTTTATCCGTGTAGACTTGAGTAGCTAAATTATATATTTCGTCCTTTTTTATCTATGTTTTGTATCTTTTGAGAAATTTTTTCTTTCGCTAAAATAAAAGTACACGAGAAACTGTTTTTCAGAAGAAAGGGAGAGAGTCATGAAGAAATTGGGACGCGAATTTATGAAAAATAAAGCTTTTCTGGCAATGTGCTTGCCGGGATTTGCTTGGCTAATTGTGTTCTTTTATATTCCAGTTTTCGGAAACGTTGTCGCGTTTAAAGACTTCCAGTATGCAGCTGGCGGCTTTATTGACAGCTTGAAAGCAAGCCCTTGGGTCGGCTTTGATAACTTTAAATTTCTATTTAGTTCGGACAATGCTTATTTGATTACACGAAATACCGTGCTATACAATTTAGCGTTTATTGTGCTAGGACTTATTGTGGCAGTAATGATTGCGATTATAATGAGCGAATTGCGTTCGAAAAAACTTGTTAAAGTCTATCAAACGTCGATGCTATTGCCTTACTTTTTATCATGGGTTGTTATTAGCTATTTTGTTTACGCTTTCTTGAGCCCAGACAAAGGGCTTTTAAACAGCATCATCGTTGCAAACGGCGGCGAAGCGATTAGCTGGTATACAGAACCAAAATACTGGCCGTACATTTTGGTGTTCATGGGAATATGGAAAGGCGTCGGTTACAACAGTATTATTTATTTTGCAACGATTATGGGAATCGACCCGACTTATTATGAAGCAGCACAAATGGACGGTGCAAGCAAGTGGCAGCAAGTAAAAAACGTTACGTTACCACAGCTTGTCCCACTCATTACCATCTTATCCATTTTAGCAGTCGGGAATATCTTCCGAGCAGACTTCGGTTTATTCTACCAAGTTCCGCGAAATTCAGGCGCACTTTATGAAGTAACTTCCGTACTTGATACATATATTTATAACGGTTTAACAAGTACCGGAGATATTGGAATGGCCGCCGCGGCAGGGCTTTACCAATCATTAGTTGGATTTATTCTCGTAGTTGGAACAAATCTGATTGTCCGCAAATATGATCCGGAATCCGCACTTTTCTAGGAGGGAGTAAACAATGGCAGAGAAAAAAATCAAAATTACAGAAGTAAGGCACCGCACTTTTGGGAAAAAAACGAATTTACTCTTCTCCATTTTAATAGGTTTATTCGCCTTTACGTGTGTGTTTCCGCTCGTTTTTGTTATCATTATTTCTTTGACGGGCGAGAATGCCCTTGTAACAGAAGGGTATCAACTTATTCCTTCTGAGTGGAGTTTCGATGGTTATCGCTATCTCTATGAAATGAAAGACCAAATTTTGCAATCGCTATTCGTAACCGTCTTTGTAACGGTTTTCGGAACAATCATCAATGTAAGTTTCACATCTACATATGCGTACGCGATTTCAAGACCGAATTTTAAATGGCGCCGTTTCTTAACCATTTTTGCGCTAATTACGATGTTATTTAGCCCAGGAATGGTACCAAACTATATCATCATGACAAACTTACTCCAACTTAAAGACACAGTTTGGGCACTAATTTTACCAATGGCATTAAGTCCATTTAATATTATTGTCATGCGAACGTTCTTTAATCGTTCTGTATCAAATTCAATTATTGAATCCGCACGAATTGACGGGGCAAGTGAAATTCGTATCTTCGTTAAAATCGTATTACCACTTGCCGTTCCCGGAATTGCGACAATTAGTTTATTTGCCGCATTAGGTTATTGGAATGACTGGTTTAACGCCTTGCTTTATATTCAAAGCGACAATCTAGTCCCATTACAATATCTACTTATGAAGATTCAATCAAATATCGATTATATGGCTCAAAATGCCGGAATGAGCGGCAACATGGCAGGTGGCCTTGCGACAATTCCACGTGAAGCAACTCGAATGGCGATGGTCGTTATTTCCACACTACCAATTGCCCTAAGCTATCCATTCTTCCAAAAATATTTCGTCAGAGGAATGACAATCGGTGGCGTAAAAGAATAAGGCCTTTCAGGGAGCAGTTTATTCTGCTTCCTTTCTGGCGTTTTTAAAAGGAGAGAGAAGCATGATTGGACGCGCGATAGAACAAATCTTTATACGGTGCTACACCGTCATTAAATTAAACCTCATTTTTGTCGGCCTAATGTTTTGCGGCGGCATTATTTTAGGAGTCGGCCCAGCGTGGTCGGCCATCACACAACTCGCTTTTGAGCAAGGATTTTCCTACAAAGAAATAACTTGGAAAAGAGCTTTTGCACAGTTTAAAGCAAGTTTTAAACGTGGGAATGCATTGTTTTACTTGTTTGCAGGCGCATTTGCACTCCTTGCCTACAATTTATTTCTAGTCGTCCAAATGAAGGGCCTCGTTTTCTTTATCATTACTTTCGTACTCGCGTTTTGCCTATGCGTGCTTTTTTTAGGCTACTTCTTCGTACTCATAACCGATGCGCGCTACGAAACAACTGTGAGAAATATTTTAAATCTATCTGTCATGGCGTTTTTCAGCAATTTTTTCACGCTCATTAAAATGGCCTTAGGCTTTTTCGTTGTCGGTTTTTTGACCTTTAAATATCCTGCACTACTATTATTCGGTGTGGAAGCAATCGCAATCTTTTTTGCCCTATTTATTACCCGTGGAGTTTATGAGATGATAAACAAGAAGTTTGAACTGGAATAAGAGGATGTGGGAGTTTTGTGAAAAAGAAAAATGTTTTCATGTATTTGTTAAAGTGGTATGCCGTCATCTTAATTGTTGGCATCACTATTTTTTCAGCGTTTGTAAGTTACTTTATTTTTGAGCGCGACGAAAAGATTGCGCAAACTGCAACGAATCAATCCGCCGGACATGTAGCAGACATTATCTCGGGGAAAAATTCTAAATTAGAGTTGATTACACGTGATTTACTCAGCAATCAAGCAAAAGTAGATAGCATGCATCATTTTTTTGATATGAATAGCGAAGATTATTTGAATTACAGCCTGCATGCCGAAACGAGTACAGAATATAATTATTTACCACTGCGACTGCGCGAAATTTATTATGATGATGAAAGCGTTCAGTCCATTGCCATTTCGCTCGAAGACGAAAAGCAAGTGCTCTACTCCGATTTAACGAATAAAAACGGCTACTTAGTCGATGCTGTCCCAAAAGAAGAAAACGGTATTCGTTTGCAGAAAAATTTGTTAAATCCGGCGACACTTGAAAAAATGGGCGACTTCTATTTAACGCTCCGCCCAGACGAGTTTAAGGAAACGCTCTCGACATATGGAGAGGACTTGCCAGTTTCGCTCTATATTTTAACCGAACAAGGAAACCTTGTATTTAATTATCAAATGGATAAAAACGATCAAAGTAAGGAAACTTTAGATGCCCAACTACCAAATGGCATCGATAAAACTTTAAGCGAACTAAACAAAAAATATATCGTCAAGCACGTGACATTAGCAAACGGCTATCAAGTCATCACGCTGATTTCCAATCAAAATGTATGGTACTCCATGCAAAGTTCACTTATCTTTTTATGGGTAGGCGTATTTTTACTTAATTTATTACTTATTTCAGCACTCTATAAAATTTTTTCAAAATATAATAGGCAAGTAAAAGGCATTCTTTATTCCATTCAAGATGTTTCAAATGGGGAGCTCGCAGCACGAATTGATGAGGGCAGTAAAGAAGGGGAACTATACGCGATTTCACACGGGATAAACGCAATGCTCTACAGTATTAATCAATACATTACCGATATTTATGAACTAGAAATTGCGCAAAAAGATGCCAATATGCGGGCGCTCCAGTCGCAAATTAATCCGCATTTCTTGTACAACACGCTCGAGTATATTCGTATGTATGCGGTAAGCCTTGAAGCAGATGAACTTGCAGAAGTCGTATACGCGTTTGCTGCGCTACTTAGAAATAATATTTCACAAGAGAAAACAACGACGGTCGCCGCTGAACTCGATTTTTGTGAAAAATATTTTTACTTGTATCAGATGCGTTATCCCGATCGTCTGGCGTATTCTTTTTCGGTCGCGCAAGAAGTGCGAGATGTGCGAATTCCGAAATTTATTATTCAGCCGTTACTTGAGAATTATTTTGTTCACGGCGTCGACTACACGCGAATTGATAATGCCGGTAGCATAAAAGCCTTTTTGGAAGAGGAAATGGTCGTCATTATTGTGAAGGATAATGGCATGGGCATGTCGCCTGAGAAGCTAGTCGAATTGGAGGAAGATTTACTTAAAGATAATTCTCTTGAAGAAGGAAAATCAATTGGCATTAAAAACGTAAATGAAAGAATGCGCGGTTTTTTTGGAAGTTTGTATCGTATGCGAATTATGCAAAACGAAACGGGTGGCGTAACGATTGAAATTCGTTTTCCTTTAAAAAAAGAGAGGAGTGAATCCTAGTGTACCGAGTTCTTTTAGTAGACGATGAATATATGATTGTAAATGGACTGAAAAAGCTAATTTCTTGGCAGGAGTATGGCTATGAAGTTGTGGGAACTGCTGCCAATGGAGAAGAAGCGCTCAACTACGTTCGCAAAAACCCAATTGATTTAGTCGTTGTTGATGTCAACATGCCAGTTCTTTCGGGAATTGAATTTGTTGCGAAAGCGAGAGAGGAAGGGATTCCATTTCGCTTCATCATGCTTTCTGGTTATCAGGAATTTCAATATGTGAAAGATACGCTGAAACTTGGCACGGAAAATTATTTGCTGAAACCGGTGAATAAAGCGGAGATGATTGAAACGCTACATGCCGTAACGAAAGCGCTAAAACAAGATGAACAAGACGAACGCGATCAAGGGTATCTGGCGGAATATTTCATTCTCAGTTGGATTCATGGCGATATCATTTATAGTGATTTAAGCACGTATTTACTAGAAAATAAGATTGACGTTTTAACGGAAAACTACACGGTTATTTTTATAAAACGCGGGCCAAATGAGACGCGGATTCAAGAGTATTTAATTCTAGAAAATCAGCCGCTCGTTCATTATGCGCTAGAAATTGATATGTGGTTGCTTATTTATCTGGGGGATAAAATGCCGCTTAAAATTTTTACTGGGAAGATGAAATCGGCGCTTGGTTTAAGTGATGCGGATTTAGTTGTCGGGGAAACGGTTGTCGATATGAAAGATGTGCCGTCAAGTTACGACAGCGCACTTAGTTCCAGTAGGCTACATGAATTCTACGATTTTAACGGTCTGAAAAATAGCGATGTGGGCGATGTGGATGCGCGCGGGGCGCTACCGAGTATTTCTTTTGTTGAATTTAATAAAGCTTTATCGCTGCGGGATTTTGAAACGATTCAAGGTGAAATTGAAATTATCTTTGCAAAATTACGTGCAGCAGCCGCAAAACCAGATTACACCCGGCATATCATTTTCCTGATTTTCATTGACCTATATCGCCAATTCGAAGGTTTAAGTGAAACATTTTACCAAAATCAGGCGGAAAAGATTACATCGGGCCTTAATTTTGAAGAACTTGAACCGGTCATTTGGGACACGATAGAAGAAATTAGAAGTAGTAAAGGTCGGAGAATGTATTCGCAGCACGTGCAAGACGTTATCGAAATCGTCCAAGAGGAATATCATCTTGCACTGTCGCTGAAGGAAATCGCTGGCAGGATTCACATGAACACGATGTACCTCGGTCAGCTTTTCAAAAAAGAAACGAACAAAAGTTTTTCCCAGTGTTTGCATCAATATCGCATTAAGCAGGCGCAAAGTTTCTTGGTGGATACGGGCATGACGATTAGCGAAATCGCGGAAAAAACGGGTTATACGAGCGCGGGCTACTTCTATAAAAGTTTTAAGAAGATTTGCGGCATCTCGCCAAAGGAGTTTCGTGAGGAATATCAAGCGAATTTCGACCCTATCGAATAGGAGGAAAAAGCGTGAAATACAAAGAAAAATATTTAACAGGCGAATATCTTTCGTTTAAAAAGGGCGCGTTTAAATTGCGCTTGGAAAGCCGCTTCATTCGCTTCGGCAAGCCAGTAGATGTGCCGTACGGAATGAAGAACCCGAGACACTTATTTGACATTTTGCCGGGTGACACGGAAGAAATGTGCGATTTAAGACTGCGTCACGTTTTTGACCGTGGGATTCTAGGCGATGGCTTTAGACTTGAGGTTGACCGGGAGCTAGTGACCATTCACGCGTCTTGTCGGCGCGGCCTGAGATATGGAATGGAAGCGTTTATGGAGCACATTGTGATGCGTGCGGATACGATTTTTGTGCCACTTGGGGCAATTAGTCACGCGGCGTCCTTGCCGATGCGCGGCATTGTTGAAGGTTTTTATGGCAGACCATGGCAGCACGAGGACAGGCTAGAAGCTCTCCGGTTCATTCGTGACCATAAGCTGAACACATATATGTACGCGCCAAAACATGATACGCTTTCTCGCATGAATTGGCGTGAGTTTTATCCCGAAAAGGAACTTGCTCTTTTTGAAGAATATGTGCATTTTTCGGCCGACTGGGACATTGATTTTTACTATATGATTAGCCCGGGAAATGATATTGATTATACGTCAGAGGCTGATTTAAAGGCCCTTTTTGCGAAATTAAAGCAGCTAATTGATGTTGGTGTGACGCGTTTTGGTTTGTTGCTCGATGATATTGACTATATTTTGAAAGGCGAAACAAAAAAGCGCTTTGCGACGCCGGGCGTGGCGCATGCCTATTTAGTTCGCGCGGTTGATGCGTTTTTGCGCGAGACGCTTGTTCATTACGAGCTTGTCGTCTGTCCGACCGAATATGACAATGGCTTTGATTCGCCGTATTTGGAAGAGCTCGAAAAACATACGCCGCCTGAAATTCCGTTCTTTTGGACGGGCCCCGAGACGCTCGCGCATGCGATTACAACGGCTGATATGCAGCGCATGCGGGACGTGTACGGGCATCCCATTATTGTTTGGGATAACACGCCGGTCAACGACTTTGAGGACGATAAGAAGCAATTTTTTCTTTCTCCTTATGAAAATCGGACGCCGTATTTGGCGGAAAACGGTGCAATTGGGCTTGTCGCAAATCCGATGCCCGCACTGGAACTCTCCAAAATCACGCTTCATCATATGAGCCAGTTCGCCTGGTACAGTGGCAGCGAGGATTTTGACGCGGTCCTCACCGAATTTGCAGGCGACTTCCTGCCAAGTTTTCGGATTTTCATAGCGCACAATCAAAATACCCGCGTTCATTTTGGCTTGTCGTTGCACCATCAAACGTTGCTCCGCGAAAAAGATGCAGAAGGAATTTATGACGAAGTAGAAAAACTCGTTTTGGCGCTGCGTGAGCTAGGAAAGCTACCCAATTCGCGCTTTCAAACTGAAATCGCACCGTGCCTAATGCGTGCGGAATGCGAACTCGTTTTAGCCCAAGCGCTTGTCGAAAACGATCTACCAAAAGCAACTAAAACTGCGGAGGAGCTCGCCGAAATGGACTACCAGACGAGTTCAAATTTACCGTATCGATTATACAAAAACTATAGTTTATAGCTTTTTTAATATGATTTATACCTTTTTGGAAGTATGGACAAATAGTATAATTTTTTCTAGAAAGCGTTTTCTTTATTTGGATTAAACTATATATTTTAAAGAGGAGTGGAAGGAAAAATGAAAAAGTGGATAAAGGTATTAACAACAGGAATTCTCGCAACAGTCCTTCTTGTTTCACTATCGGCGTGTGGTTCATCTGATTCTGCAAAAGGCAGCGATAAAGATACAATTGTCATGTATCAAATCGGAGATAAACCAGAAGGCTTCGATAAGTTGTTAGCAAAAGCAAACGAAACAATTGAAAAAGAAACGGGCGCTAAGCTTGATATGCGTTTCATTTCTTGGGGTGACTACGACAAGAAAATGTCCGTTATGGTATCCTCAGGTGAAAACTACGATATCGCCTTCGCAAATAACTATGTCATCAACGCACAAAAAGGCGCATACGCTGATTTAACGGAACTTTTACCGAAATATGCTAAAGAAGCTTACGATCAACTAGACCCTGCTTATATAAAAGGGAATTCGATTAATGGGAAATTGTACGCGATGCCTGTAAACGGCAATGTGTTCGCGCAACAAGTTCTAACATTCAACAAGCAATACTTGGATAAATATAATTTAGATGTATCAAATGTAAATACGTATGCGGATTTAGAACCACTTCTAGCGACAATTAAGAAAAACGAAAAAAGTGTTATGCCGCTAGCCGCTGGACAAGGCTTTAAAGTAGAGGCAGAATTAGAATATCCAATTGAAAATGGCATGCCATTTGCCGTAGACCTAAAAGGTGATACAACGAAAATTGTGAACCAGTTTGATACAACAGAACTACGTGACAATTTACGCGCAATGCATGGTTTCTACAAAAAAGGCTATATCGCACAAGATGCTGCAACGAATACAACGGAATACCCATTAGACGGGGCAACTTGGTTTGCTCGTCAAGAAACACAAGGTCCATATGATTACGGTGATATGTTACTTACGCAAGTTGCTGGTCAGGAACTTGTATCCCGTCCAATTACAAACCCATCTAAAACAAATGCGCAATCTCAAATGGCAAACTTTGTCGTTTCAAGTAACTCAAAAAACAAAGAAAAAGCAGTTGAGGTTCTCGGCGTTTTAAATTCTAATCCAGACGTGCTAAACACACTTGTTTACGGTGAAGAAGGTAAAAGTTGGGAAAAAACAGATAATGGTCACGCAAAAATATTAGATGGCTACAAAGCGAACAACCATTTATCTGCTTGGAACACAGGAAATAACAAAATTCTTTACCCAACTGCAAACATTACGGATGACATGATTAAAACACGCGATGATTCTATTGCAAACGCAACACAGTCACCACTTCTCGGTTTTAACGTCAAAACGGATTCCATTAAAACCGAGCTTTCAAACATTGCTAACGTAATGAATCAATACATCGATGGTTTAAACACAGGAACTCTTGATCCAGATAAAGCAATCCCAGAAATGAACAAAAAACTCGAAAAAGCTGGCTACGAAAAGGTTAGAAAAGAACTACAAAAACAATACGATGCTTTTTTGAAAGAAAATAAATAAACGAATACAAAACGAGGTGGGAAAACATTTTCCCACCTCGTTTTTTATTGAAGGTCCATAAAGCTGTTTTTTGGGTGTATAAATGCCGGAAAATTTCACAAAGTAGTCACAACTCACCTCCTGTTTGAATGGTAT
>NZ_FYBQ01000016.1 GCF_900186125.1 Listeria goaensis
TTTCGCGAAAATAATACTGGGAAGCTTGAATCGCTTGCCCGTCTAAGAAATAATCCGCCGAATAACGAAAGGCGCTTGCTTGTACGGCTTGAATACGAGCACGCATGGTGGCATTGGCCTTTTGTAAGGCTTCTTGAAAGGCACGTACTTCGGCAATACTAATCCGGCTCATGAGGACAACGCCTTTCGAAGCTCGGCTTGTTGCGCCTCTAGCTCTCGTAAGGTCTGATAAGGTTCCCCGCCGCTTGCCTCCCGTAAGTCGCTGGCATGGGTCCGCAGTTCGCTTTCGCTAATTCGAATTTTAATCATGTTCATCACCTCTTGGTTGTTTTATAAATGCATCCATTTTCATTATAACACGTGGAAGTTATAATTTAGCAAATTGCATTCAAACTCAAAGAAACGAGACTGGGACATAAATGAAAAATAAGAAAAAATCCAGTAAAATCCATTTTCAAAAATGGCATAATTACTGGATTTTTTGCTTGTCTATTTTCCTTTTTTATGGAACAAAGTCTAACTATGCCCCAAACTCGTTTTCTCGCTTCTTTTAATTCTTCGAGCCGCTCAGCGCAATTCCTTCACTAAATTGTTTCTGGAATATTAAGAATGCAATGATGAGTGGAATAATCGCTAGGAATGAACCCGCCATAATGAGTGGATAATTCGTTGCATACTGCCCACTTAATGAAGCAAGTCCGGCGGAAAGCGTCATTTTATCGGTAGATGTGTTGACAATTAATGGCCAAAGTAGCGAATTCCAGCCATATAATAGTGCGAAAATTGCCAAGGACACTAAGGCAGAGCGCGAAAGCGGCAAAATAATGCTAAAGAAAACCCTGATGCGCGAGCAGCCATCAATAATGGCCGCCTCCTCAATTTCTTTTGGAATCGTCATGAAGAACTGCCGGAGTAAAAACGTTCCAAAGGCTGAAAACAATCCGGGAATAAATAGCGCCGGAATGGTGTTGAGTAAGTTCATGTTTTGGATAATCAAATATTGTGGAATAAGGAAAATT
This sequence comes from Listeria goaensis, assembly GCF_900186125.1. Taxonomy (GTDB): domain Bacteria; phylum Bacillota; class Bacilli; order Lactobacillales; family Listeriaceae; genus Listeria; species Listeria goaensis. The sequence continues at coordinate 1,020 of NZ_FYBQ01000016.1, forward strand.
TGAGCAGGTACCATTAAAACCGACAAGATTAAAATAAATAGCGCATTTTTAAACGGGAAATTAATTCGCGCGAAGGCGTAGGCGGCCATGGCACAAAGGAAAACTTGGCCGATTGTAATGACTGCGGTCGAAACGAATGTATTTAAATAGAACTTCCCGAACGGAAAAATGACAAAGATGTCTTTATAATTGTGCCATTGCCATTCACTTGGGAAAATGGTCGGCGGAATGGCAATGGATTCTGCCGTCGTCTTTAGTGATGTCATAATCATCCAGAAAAAGGGGAAAACCATCATAAAGGCCCCGAGAATCAACAATAGATGGACAAGCCATTTTTTGGAATAGCGATTTTTAAGCACGTTTTCCACTCCTTTACTGGTAATGAACCCATTTTTTTTGTAGGCCAAAGTTAACTACGGTAATCACTAGCGTTAACATGAGTAGCACGACTGTAATTGCGGCACCATAACCTTTGTCATTCAAAATAAAGGCATTTTTGTAGAAAAGGTAGGCGAGTGATTGCACGTCTTGAAGTGCTGGATTTGTTTGGCTGTACATTAGGAAAATTAAATCATACACCTGAAGGGCTGAAATGAGAGATGTAATTAAATTGAAAAACATCGTTGGTGTTAAAAGCGGCAGTGTAATTTTGAAAAATTTGCGTATTGGTCCTGCCCCGTCCATTTCAGCGGCTTCATAAAATGTTGTTGGCACGCCTTGTAAGCCTGCTAAGTAAATCACGATGGATGTGCCGAGCGAACTCCAAACGCCAACAATGATGAGCGCTATCATCGCGGTATTCGAATCCGTTAGCCAAGCTGGGCCATCTATGCCAAATAGGCCTAGGAATTGGTTGATAATCCCGTATTGTGAATTGAACATCCACTTCCATATCATCGCGACGGCGGACGTCATGGTCACGGCGGGTAAGAAATAGATCATCCGGTAGGCCGTGACGCCTTTAATTTTATTGTTGAGTAGCGTCGCAATGAAAATGGAAATCGCCATTGCAATTGGTACTGTGAAAATAGCATACGTTAGCGTATTCTTTAGCGCTTTCAACACTTCTGGATCGGCAATCATTTTTTTATAATTAGCAAGGCCAGTAAAATTGTAGCCGCCAAACATGCCCCACTCCGTAAAGGAATAAAATACGCTTTGAACCATTGGTATCAAGTAAAAAATGAGTAGCCCCAAAAAAAGCGGACCAACAAAAAATAAGGCAGATAGCATATCTCTTTTCTTATATTTTTTCACAGAAAGTGTTTGTTTTGCCATGCTTATCAGTCCTTATTCATTATTTGTTTAATAGCGCGTTCGCTTTATCTGCGAGTTCTTTGCAGGCGGCTTCAATGCTCTCCTCACCTGTCCATGCTTTCGAGAGAACGTCACTTTCAATTGCGATGGCCGCGGAGCTGTTTTTTGTATTTGGTAGTGGCACCGCATAATCAACCGCTTCTGTGAAAACTTTTAAATTCTTATCCGGATAGGCATTAATCCATGCATCAGCTGCACCTTGGTACGCTGGAATAACAACGCCTGATTCGGCTACTTTTTCACTTGCTTCTTTTGTGGATAAAAATGCGACCCAGCGCTTGGCGGCATCTTCATTTTTTGTCCCTGCTGAAATGACATTCGCGAGTGAGTTGGAAGTTGTCGCGCGCGTCTTCCCTTTTGGAAGCGGAGCTACGTCAATGTTATCTTTTCCATATTTTTCCTTAAAAATAACGGGTACCATGTAAGAACCTTCGACCGACATTGCAACTCGGCCATTAAGGAGCAACTCGGACCCTGTTGTCCCTGCCATATCTTTTAGTGGGGTTGCTGAGCCATTTTTTGTAAAACTGTACCAAAAATCAACGCCATCAATGGTCGCTTGATCTGAAAAGCCTGATTTCTTTCCTTTATCCACAAATGGGCTTCCTTCATTTTGATAAATGGTGTCATAATAGCCGCCTTGCCAAGTGAGTGGCGCTGCTAAGCCATAAATATTCTCATCTGCTTTTGTAAGCTTTTTCGCTGCATCTTGCCACGTTGCCCATGTCCAAGTGTCGTCGGGATAGCTTATTCCTGCATCATCAAACATTTTTTTATTGTAAAAGAGAGCATTTGTATCAAAATCTTTTGGTACGCCGTATAATTTTCCGTCTTTTGAATAAGCTTTTAAGTATTGTTCAGGAATTTTATCTTTATCAAATTTCACATCGTCAACTGGCATTAAAACGCCGTTGTTAATGTAATCTGGCGCTCGTGGGATATTGACCCAAAATACATCTGGCGCATTTTTTCCCGTGATGGCCGTTTCCAGTTTAGTAAAATATTGTGCAAAGGGTGTAATTTCAAATTTCACCTTTACATCTGGATTTTCTTTTTCAAAATCTTTTGCAATTTCTTGATAAACGGGTGCTTGTTCTTTATCCCAAAGTGCATACGTGATGACTTTCTGATCACTTCCGCTGCCGTCGTCACTACTGCTTCCTCCTCCACACGCCACAAGTACTAGGCTTAAAAGTAATACAGCTAAAGCAACTGCCCAACTTTTTCTTTTCATGTTAAAATAACCCCTTTCCTTTTTGTTATGGTTGGTTAATATGTAATCCGCTTCACCTTGCGAAAGATGCGGCGGATAACTTCTCCTTCTAGGGCGTTAATTTACTTGCTCGATGTCCACATTTCCACTGCCATAATTTTTGCCGCCACCTCCGCCGCTGCCCCCACATGCTGCGAGTGTTGAACTTAGAAGCAACATCACTAACACAATTGTCCATCCTTTTCTTTTCATCTCAAAATCGCTCCTCTCATTTTTTATAACAAGCTAATATATAATCCATTGCCTGGCTCGCATCTCTTGAAAGTTGCAATGGGTTCTCCCTATACGGGGTTAATTCACACGTAAGAGGGCCGTCATAACCAATTGTTTGAAGGGACTCCATAAGTTTCGGCCAGTTCATGTCGCCTGCGAGTAAGCCTGTGAAACCATGAATATTGCCAATAACTTTTGAGAAATCTTTAATATGCACTTTTTGAATGCGGCTCCCTAAAATAGCAACCCACTGCTCTGGATAAGCAAATTGCAACACATTTCCAGCATCAAAATATACTTTTACATTCGGATCGCCAATTTCATCAATAAACCGCTTCATTTCCAGCGGACTAAGCAGAAATTTATTCCACACATTTTCCACGCCAATGACAACGCCTTTTTCCTTCGCATACGGGGCCAGTTCAAGGAGCGCTTCTTTTGCTCTCTCGTAGCAAGTCGCATAATCAGCGTCCTCTGTCACAACGCCGGGAACAATTAAAACCGTATCGCCACCTAGAATGTGGCATGCATCAATCATTTTTCTAGCAATCATTTTGCCTTTTTCCCGCACTTTCTCATCATTAGCATTTAAAGGATACGACCAATGAAGCGCTGTAGCCACGCTTGAAATCGGTAGCGCAAATTTCTCTGACAGATTTTTTAACCCCAAAAGTTCTTGTTCTGTCGTTTCAGTCGTTAAAATTTCTGTATCTACAAGGCCCAGTTCATCCGCGAAGTTCGCGTCGGCATGCGCATCCGCCATGTTTAGCTCGATTGTTTCAAAACCTGCTGCCTTTGCTTCTTGGAAAATTTCATTCCTCGTGAGCGTTGTTGGTAAACACCAACTATTGATTCCCTTCCTCATCTTATATCCTCCCAGTAAATCAGTTTCTCCTGTTCAATGGAAGCGTAAGCCATTTTTGTGAGCAGCACCGTGAATCTCCCTGCAGCGCCTGGTACTGGCGACGGTAAATCTTCATCAACCGCTTTTTTAAACGCTTCTAGCATGAGAAAATCCATATCTGTTTCATAATAGTCAAAATGAATTGGCTTTTCTTCCGTATAGCGAAGGCCCTTGCGGCCAAAGCCATCAACATGGACGTAACCATTTTCCGTGACTAGCGCAAGCGATGCATCGCCCCAAACGGGATAGGCTTCTGGACGGTTCCAAGATGTGTCTAAGCTCATGAAAACGCCGTCTTGAAAGCGGATATGAAGTAGCCCCGTATCTTCCACGGCAGCCCCTTCCGTCCAATTCTCACTTGTCGCAAAAACACTTTCAATTTTAGGTTGAAACAGCGCATAAACCATATCTGCCATATGAATGGTGTGGTCGATAATGGCACCGCCGCCTGACAATTCGGGTTCAGTAAACCAGCCGCCCGGATTTTTCCCATGATTCGTCGCATCAATTGCGAGCACGCGTCCGATGTTTCCGGCATCAACATTTGCTTTAAGCTCCTGCATTACCTTGGAGAAGCGAACGGGGTGTGCCACCATCAATTTGACTTTGGAACTTTCGCACGCAAGAATCATCTTGTCAGCTTCCGAAACGGATAGCGCCATCGGTTTTTCCACGATGACATGTTTCCCGTACATGGCTGATGCCACCGCATAATCAGCGTGAAACGCATTTTCCGAACAAATTAAAACTGTATCAATGTCGCTTTTTAGCAAACGATTTAACTCTTTAAATGCCGGCAATTTGTGGCGCTTGCAGAACTCCGCAAGCCGGCTGTTATTCCTATCAAACGCGCCAACAATTTCAACATCAAGCGTTCGCAAATGTTTCACGTAGCTCTCGGCATGCATGTGTGCCGTCCCAATAATGCCTATTTTCAAAACGACAACCTCCTTAAATCTATTACTTTTTCAGATAAAATCAGTTCAAACAACTGTCTTCCTTGCGCACTAGGCACCCTATGATCCTTGACGGATTCAGTATTTAAAAAGTTCGAATAAAAAGCATTTTCCGTAGTCGTGTCAAATTGGAACAGTCCCTCTAGGCCGGCAATTTCAAATTTCTTGATTTTCGATGAATTATGGCCACTAAAATCCAGCATGACATTAAAATGCGCCCGATTTCCCCACTTTCCCGTTACGAGAAAGACCGTTTTATCTTTACCGATACTCGAAAACATAATTTCAGCCTCGCCTTCTTGAATCCCCTTCATAAAAGCATAGACTTCTTCAATCCGTACTATCCGCGCCGTCTCTTCCGCAATTGGTTCCACTAGAAAATACCGAAAAAACGTAAGTTGCCCCAACTTCTTTGCCCTCGCAAGTTTCACTGCTAAACGCTCTTCGTTTTCCAACATCATCCCTCCACACGTATAATTTTATTTTCTTTAATGGCCTCTTCCGCTGCAATGACAAGCCTCGATACAGATGCACTGCTTCCCAAATTGGAACGCGGTTTTGCCCCACTTTCAATACACTTTAAGAAATCTAGCAACATTTCATCGTCACCACCGCCGTGGCCAGCCAGTTCTGGTACATGAATCATGGTTTGCTCCGAATTCAAGCGGTCGTTTATCACAATTTCATTTCGCTCATCATCGAAATATAGCTCTCCTTTTGTACCGAAAAACTGAAACTCGCGTCTGTAGAACGCCGAAAATTGGCATAATGAATAGGTCAATTTCGTATTATTCTGATAAAGAATTAAAAGCGCTTGATGGTCATCTACATTTACACTAGAATCAAATACGCAATCATCTGGCCAATCTTTTTGCCACTCGATATTTTTATATTTTTTTATGTTTAAGAGGCTTTCCTCGCAGCTCCATTTGATTTGACAAGTTTGGCAATGCAATTTTTTTTGTAAGGGCGCGCCAAATTTTTCCTTCGCTCCCCTTTCTCCAAAAACTTCTAATCCACCGAGCCCTGAAACTTGCACGGGTTCAGAGTTTATCAACCAGTTCAAAATATCTAAGCTGTGCGTTGCTTTTTGCAAAAGCAAGCTACCAGAACGCGCTTTATCGCGGTGCCAGTCGTGAAAAAAAGCATAGCCGCCGTAATGAATATGATCCGTGCCGTTCACGAGCCAAATGCGGCCAATCGTTCCCGCGGCAAGGATTTGCTTCACTTTATAATAAAGCGGCGCATATCTGAGGACGTAACCTACAAGAAAAACCCCTTGAAAACGCGCAAGTGCAGCTTCGATTTCTTTTACTTTTTCAAGGGACACTTCAAGTGGCTTTTCACATAAAATGTGCTTCCCAGCCTGCGCCGCTTTTATTACCAATTCTGCATGTGTGTCATCAGGCGTCGCGATAAAAACCGCCTCAACCTCTTTATTTTGGAGTAAATCTTCGTAATTTGTGTAGGCTTCCACATCGAAATCTTCAAATAGCACAAACTTTCTTTCGTCCGCATCTGAAATGGCCACAAGTTCAAAATCAGGATGTGGTATGATGGAATGCAAGACAAACTTGCTTCCGCGATTCCCGAGACCAACAACTCCAAATTTCACTCCCACATTTATCTTCCTTCCCCGTCTTCACGCAATTTTGTTTCGAGCGCCTGAATGGATCTGGCATATTCGCTCGGGCTAAGCCCAGTCTGTTTTTTGAAGCTGTTCGAAAAATAATGCACCGAATCGAAGCCTAGTTTTTGTGCAATTTGCGTAAAGGTATGATTGTTTTCTCGAATACATTTTTTCGCTTCTTCCATTTTTAACATTTTAAAAAAATTCATTACTGTGTAGCCTGTTTCTTTTTTAAAAATCGTTTTTAAGTACGTCTTGCTGAAAAAGAACGCTTGGCAAATGTCGTCTAAACAAAGATGCCCGTATAAATTGTCATTCATAAATTGAATAATGTCGTTTACAATTGATTTCTCAAACTTTTTTTTGGTTGCTATACTAATTCTTTTTTGATTAACATTGGTCGTTTCATCGCGAATCAAGCGGATTAAAAACTGCTCTAAATAAATGTACAGCATTTGCTCGGCGCCAATTCGCGGGTGATCCAGCCGCGTTTCTTTTAAATAAAGTCGACCTAGTTCGGGTTTAAATACACCTTTCGCTTCTTGTAACATTTTCGCAAGCAGTTCTCGCTCACCAGTTGCAAGACGCATGATTTTATTTTCAAAAAAATGCATTCCTTCTGAGCTGCAGACGAAGCTTACAACAAGAACATTCGGTGCAGTAATCCCGTTTGCCCATAAATTATGAAATTCATTTGGCTTATGGAAAATAATGTCGCCTTCTTTTAATTCATAACCTTCCTTATCTGCTGAAACTTCTAGCTCGCCTTTATCGACATAGACCATTTCCCAAAAATCATGTTTCTCCCCAGCATACAAATAGTTCTTAGAAAACTCGAAATAGTAAACGGTTACAATACTCTCCACATTAAGCAATCGCTTCATCGGCTCAAGTGTCATTAAGAAATCACTGTTTATCATTTCCAGAAGCCTCCCTTGGCTTAATTTGATTATTACAGGCAAAAAGCAATCTGAAAAGCCTCTTTTTAACATTTAGTCTTTTTTTATAAAATTTGTGTCTTTGATTCTAAATATCACAATATCACTTCCTGTGTAAGGTATTAGTACAATCACTTTCTTGTTTTAAAAAAGCAAGTTTGTGAAATACAAATCAAAACGGAGGCTTTATCATGCTAAAAGTTGGTCTTGTTGGGCTCGGTTTTATGGGGCACGCTCATTTGCAAAATTACATACGTCTAATGGATGAAGGGTTCCCAGTTGAACTTGTCGCAATTTGTGATGTTGATAAAACCAAACATAGCGGTGCACAAGTAGAAGGAAATCTGGAAGTTCACGGCAAACAAATTGACTTCTCAAAATTCCGTTTTTATTCCAGCTTAAAAGAAATGGCCGAAAAAGAAGACTTGGACTATGTAGATTTATGTTTACCTACCTATCTTCATGCGAGAGAATCAGTTCTTGCGATGTCGCTCGGCTTGCATGTTTTTTGCGAAAAACCAATGGCCATCTCAAAAGCTGCCTGCGAAGAAATGATTCAAGCTGCGAAAAAATATGACCGCAAACTAATGATTGGCCAAACGCTTCGTTTCTTCCCTAGCTATCAATATGTGAAAGAAACTATCGAGAGCGGTCGCTACGGCAAAGTTGTAAGCGCTTCATTCTTCAGGGGTGGCGGAACACCAAAATGGTCGTTTGAAAATTGGTTGCTGCAAAAAGATAAATCAGGTGGCTGCTTACTCGATCAGCATATCCATGATGTTGACACCATCAATTGGCTATTTGGCAAGCCCGAAGCTGTTTCCACAACTGGCAAAGTGATTTTCAAAGGGAGTGGCTACGATATCGTTTCCTCGAACTACCACTATGCCGACGGAAAAGTCGTAAACGCACAAGATGACTGGACAATAAACGGCGAGTTCGGCTTTGAAATGCGCTACCGCATTAACTTTGACACAGGAACAATTATTTTAGAAAACGGCATTTTAACAGACTACCCAGAAGAAGGGGAAAAGTTTCAGCCAGCCATTAATAAAGAAGACGGCTATTATTTAGAGATTAAACATTTCGCCGACGCACTTTTAAATGGTCGCGACCCTAGCCTAGCAGTCCCACTTGAAAGCGCAAAAGAAACGATTAGCATCGCAGAACATGAACAAGCTTCCGCGGATTTAGGCGGCGAAAAAATCTCATTGTAGCACACTAGACCAATATACGTATAATCTTATACATCGTTTCTCCACATTTTCTCCACAAACTATACCAATTCCCATTTTCAGTATACGGCAATAAAAAAAGGAAGCCAAGACTTTTGATTATCTTGGCTTCCTTTTATATATGTGTAAGTATATTTTCGGTCAGCTTTTGAAGTGCTAATTCAGCCTTTTCAGCAGAATCTTCAACCACTTGAAAATAAATTTTACATTTTGGTTCTGTTCCCGAAGGGCGAATAAATGCGCGTTCACCGTTTACAAAATCAAATTGCAACATATTCGTTTTTGGCAGCCCTAAATTGCCGCTTGCAAAATCAATTTTTTGTACGACATTTGGAAAAACGGTTTCTTTACGCAATCTTGTCAATAATTCATTCATTTTGTTTGTGCCATCTTCACCTTCAAAGGCCAAATTCGTTAGCGCTTCTTTATGATAACCAAATTCATCATAGAGCCTATCCAAAACGGTTAAGAGCGACATGTCTTTTTCTTTGAAATAAAGCGCCATTTCTGCTGTTAAAAGCGCCGCCTGAATCGCATCTTTATCGCGTACAAATGGCGCAACTAAATAGCCGTAGCTTTCTTCATAACCGAATAAAAAGTGTTCACCTGTTTTTTCAAAGCCAGCAATTTGTTCGCCGATAAATTTAAAGCCAGTTAGCGTTTCAACGTGCCGTGCGCCGTAATGGTCAGCCATTTTCCGTCCTAAATCGTTCGTCACAACGGTAGTCACCAGGACATCATTTTCGCTTACTTCGCCTTTTGCGGCAAGAAGATAGTGCAGCATGAGCGCCCCTAATTGGTTCCCCGTCAAAATTTTGTATTCGCCATCGTCCAAAACAGCTACACCAAGTCGGTCTGCATCAGGATCAGTCGCCAAAACAATATCAGCATTTTGTTCCTTCGCTTGTTTGAAAGCTAATTCAAAACTGGCTAATTCTTCTGGATTCGGCGAGACAACTGTCGGAAAACGGCCGTCTGGCTTGGCTTGTTCGGGGACTAGCGTGAGGTTTTTGAATCCGGCATTTTTAAGTCCTTCTGTAACGAGCTTTAGGCCGCTTCCGTGCAGCGGGGTATAAACGATTTTCAAGTGGCTTCCAAAATCCGTAATGAGATTTGGACGGTGCGTCACCACCTGAACGTTTTTTAAATACGCCTCGTCAATCGAATCCCCTACACATGAAATCAGTGGGCAATCGGCCGCTTCGACCGGTATCGCAAATAAATCTGCCTTTTCTTCCATAAACTGCATAATGCGATTCGCGGCTTCTAGCGTAATTTGGCAACCCGTTTCGTCGTACACCTTAAAGCCGTTGTAAGCTGCCGGGTTGTGACTTGCCGTTATCATAACGCCCGCTGCCGCTTGAAATTCGCGCACCATGAAGGAAAGTTCTGGCGTCGGTCGCAATTCTTCGGATAAAAAAACGGGGATATCTGATGCCGCTAAGACGCGGGCGGTTTCAAGAGCGAAATCACGCGAATGAATTCGCGAATCGAACGAAATCGCAACGCCTTTTTGCCGCCCGCCCGTTTCACGCAAATATTCTGCCAGTCCGCTTGCCGCGCGACGAATGGTATAAATATTAATCCGATTGGGCCCAGCCCCCATTTTACCGCGCATTCCACCCGTACCAAATTCTAGATTCCGATAAAACTGGTCGTGCAAGTCGCGACTTGTTTTCAAATCGTTTTCAAGTTCCGCTGGCAGTTTTGCGTTCTGCCATCTCGAAAGCTCTACTTCGCTAAACATGACGTCCGCTCCAGATGTTCTAACAAATCGCTAATTTTCATTTCACAGCCAGCCATCGAAGTATCTGCTACGCCGTAATACATTTTAAGCAGGTCGCCCTCCTGAATCGTGCCGCATGCAAAAACTACATCGCCGAAAAAGCCGTTCTTTTCATATTCCGCAACAGGTTCTAAGAATGGTTCTGTTGTTCGTTTTAAAACAATAGACGGGTCGTTTAAATCGAGTAGCGCCGCGCCCATAACATAACGGTGCCCTTTAGTTGCCCCGTGGTATAAAACAAGCCAGCCGGCCTCCGTTTTAATCGGCGTACAACCGCCTCCAACACGACCATCATCGTAACTATTTTGGCGAACACCAATCAGGCGTTTATGGTTCCCCCAGTTGACTAAATCTGGCGAAGAAGCTAACCAAATATCAAGCTCGCCGATATTTTTTGCACTGGGACGGTGCAACGCATAATAACTGCCGTTAATTTTCTCAGGAAAAAGAAGAACGTCTTTATTTTCAGGCGCAAAAATATTGCCTTTGTAGTCATACGTTTTGAAATCTTTTGTTGTGACTAGCGCATCGGCCACGCCGCATTCTGAAACCGCGCTAAAGGTGATGTAGTAAGTATCTTCCATCTGCATCACACGTGCATCTTCAATGCCAAACGTTTGATATTCATTAAACGGATATAAAAACGGCTCTTTGTCGAGCGTGAAATGATGCCCATCTTTACTGCGAGCAATTCGAATGTAGGAAATCGATGTTAAATAAATGAAACCGCCTAAATGATCTTTATGGCGAATCATACGTGGGTCATCAAAATTATAGGTTGGGTCATTTTTATCAAAAGAAACGCGCTCCAATTTTTGCTCCTGAACGTTAAAATAAGGCGCAACGACTTCATTTTCATGCGTCGCAATTGGTTTTTCAGCTACGCGAAGGAGAAGGAGTGTTTCATCTCCGTATTTCGCTACACCACCATTAAATGCACCGATAACTTCATAGCCATCATGATACGGTACAACATCAAGTGGTGTAATCAAAGGATTCTCTTCATAACGATAAATATTCATGTTTTATATTCCTACTTTCTTAAAAGGGTTATCAAGTTCTAAATACTGCGCACTAGCATCACTTATGCCAGCATATAAAATCGCGTTCTCATTTTGAAACACAAGACCACCACTAAAAACAACGTCGACTAAATCAGCGCGTTTAGCAGGACTTTCTATAAAATCTGACCGCTCCGCAATGATTTTCGGCCTGCAAATCGTATCGTCCTCCAGCCAAAAAACAAGCGGATAATAATGGCGATTATTTTCTTCATCAAAAAAAGCAATATGACCTAAAACGGCAATTTCACCCGTTTCAAGTTCGTAAATTTCGTTCGCGCCGCCCCAGTCCTCGTTGCTGAAATTGCCATTTAAAAGCGGCGCCGCTTCGATACGCGCTATCGTCAATTCATCTAACGAACGAATTCGCAACTGTCCAATTTTCCCACGACCGCCTTTTTCACCTTGCGGCCGTGTCAAAACCATAATTTCACCATTATGAAGCTGTTTCAAGCGCAAGTCTTTCATGCCATTTGGTCCTGAGAAAAACAAAGTCATTTCATTTAAAGCCTTTACGCTATAAAAATTCGTGCGCCAGCTCAGTTTTGTGGCATCTTCAGGACTTGGAAATGTTTCAACGCCGCCTAAAATGAGTTCCCCATCAATAAATGTCATAAATGGATCTTGAAGTTCAAGCTCCGTCGCGCCTTGAATCCGCTTGTACGTCGTCAAATCGATTTCTTCAAAAAAGGCAATGAACGACGCCTCACTATCGCGTTTTTCAACCCTCCCAGCAATCATTTTGCGCCCTTCGAGTTGAAACGGCGCGGTAATATTGTAAACATCAAATCCATCAACACCCAAAAATGTGATTTTTTTGCTATCGCCAACTTTTTTTGTTTTTCTGGATACTTCTAATAATTCACGTGCACTTTGCATTTTACGCCTCCAACTCTATCACTACGCCGCTAAACGGACTTACAATAAAATAATTTTCACTTTGCATCGCTTCGCCGAACGCCAATTTCCCACTCTTTTTAATAGAAAAATCCGTTTCGCCAAAGTTTGCCACAAATAAATAGCGCCCACGCACATATTGAATCGCGTCTTCCTCCAAAACAAGCTTTTTATACGCTTCCGTTTGAAAACCCGCTTGTCCTCGGAATTCCAGCAGACGTTTATAATAGCGGAACATCTCCAATTTATCCAAATCGGTTTCATTTCTTCCTAAAATCCAAGGTTTCCCTTCCGAAAATGACTTCCCGTCTGCAAACAGCATCGGACCACGCCCTACATCGCGCGTTTTTTGATTTGCCACCTCTAGCGCAGACTGCTCGCTCGCCCCGTCTTGAAGCGCCAAATGATAAGCTTGCATCCCTTGAATATCTCGCAATTCGTGAATGGCTCCAAAAACTTGGTTTCGCATGCCCACTTCCTCGCCATTATAAATAAACGGAATTCCCCGCGCCGTCAGCATGAGGAACGCCAAAAGCTTCGCCACACTTCTATTTTCATTCGCTAAGCGCGACATCAAGCGCCCCATATCGTGACTCCCAAAAAACAACGTTGGCAACCGCTCAGGAAGCACTTCTTCCATACGCACTAATTCATCAAAGATTTTCGTTACAGCCAATTTTTCAATGCTTCCGAAGTTAAAATTAAATGTAACGTCCAGCAAATCGTTTCGACTGTAGGACGCAATTTCGTTCAAGTCGTCCGAACTAATTTCACCAACCAAAAACACATCTGGCTTGCAAGCACGACAAAAGCTCGCTAGTTCTGCTATAACCGCCTGAACACCCGGCTGATTACGGTCAAACTTATGAATCATTTCGCCTAACTCGTCAAACGGGTTATCTGGAAACGTTGTGTCTACCGTTAAATTGTTAATCACATCAAACCTAAACCCAGCTACACCTTCCTCTAACCAAAACTGCAAAATTTGTTTCGCTTCTTGCATTACAGCCGGCTTCGTCCAATTTAAATCCACCTGCTCTTTCGCAAAACTATGATAATAATACGCATTTTGTTCGGCACTATACGTAAAAGCAGAACCACCAAAGAAGGACTCCCAATTGTTTGGCGCCTCCTTCCAAACATAGTATTCCGGATGCGCTTTAAACCAGCTATGATTAATCGCCGTATGATTCAAAACAATATCAATGATGACCGCCATACCATTTTGTTTGGCCGCCGTCATAAAATCGCGAAAGTCCGCCATTGTCCCGTAAATCGGGTCGACATTCATATAATCGGACACATCATAGCCATTATCAACTTGCATGGAAGGATAAAATGGCGTGAGCCAAAGTCCTGTCACACCGAGCTCCCGCAAATAAGGAAGTCGCTCTTTTAAACCAATAAAATCACCAAATCCGTCCGCATTCCCGTCACAAAATGACTTCATATAAACTTCATAAAACACACTTTTTTCAAACCAACGCATTGTCTTCCTCACTTTATTTCAATGTAAATTGCATGCCTTCTTGGAACTTTTTCGAGAAGCAGAGGAACAAAATAATAAGCGGAACAGTTAATAAAACAGAAGCCGCATACATTGGTCCTGGATACGTCCCGTAAGGTCCAAACATTTGGGAAATCAACACGTTTAATGTAACGGTTGAGTCGCTTTTTGAAACTAGCAAATCCCAAAGTAAATTCGTCCATCTATCCGTGAATAAAAATAGGAAAATAACGGTTGTGATAGATTTTGACATTGGCAGTACAATTCTAAAGAGAATTTTCAAGTCACTTGCTCCGTCTAAACGCGCCGCCTCAATGAGCGCATCTGGAATAGCTTTAAAGAAGTTTGTGTACATGAAAACGGCCCACAAACTAAGCGCAGTCGGAATAATCATTCCAGCGTAACTATCGAGCAAACCGACATTTGTAATCATTAAGAACTGTGGAATAAGTAAAATAATCGCTGGAAAGAACATTTGGAAGAGAATCGCATTATTAACAAAGTTTTTTCCCCGAAAATTGACTTTTGCAAGTGCATAGCCAACCGTCAAACCGAAGAGTAGCATGAGTCCTGTTGCGATAGTAGATACGATGACGGTGTTAATGAACGAATGAATCCACGGTGCTGGCGCCGCTGTTACTGCATCACCAAACAACCACTGCCACGAACGCAAGGAAAATTCTGTCGGAATGAGTTTTTTATCGACTTGATCCCATGCGGCAAACGAGTTAAGCACAAGGTAAATGAATGGATATACCATGATGAGCATAAGAAGCGTCGTTAAAATATAACGAATAATCTTCCCGCTTTTTCTATTACGTCCAACCATTTCGTTCACCCCATTTTTCTAAAAGTTTTTTAATAACGCCGATTGATGCAAACGTCACAACTGCCGCAATAAGCGAAATCGCTGACGCATAGCCAGATTTCAAGTTAATAAACGCTTGGTTGTAAATTTCCATCTGCCACGTATTGGTAGCAAAATTCGGTCCACCGCCTGTTAACTGGTAAACTTCTGTAAAAATACCAAAGCTCACACCAACAGCTAGGACAAGCACTGTAAAGAGTGCTGGATAGAGCATCGGTATGGTGACTTTCCAAAACGTGCGGAACCGACCGGAACCGTCCATTGCCGCTGCTTCATAAATTTCATCGTTAATACTCGCAAGCCCTGAAATTAAAATCAGCGCGTAGTACCCCGACATCTTCCAAGCAATCATTAATGAAATAATAAATAACGCTGACATCGGCGTTCCTAGCCAGTCAATATCCCAGCCAAGATTATTTCTTAAAAAGACATTTAACGGGCTGTTATAAGACAACAAACCTTTTACAATTAGGGATGTTACAACGCCAGAAGATAAATATGGCAGGAAAAAAGCAACTAAATAGAGGCCTTTAAACCGAGGTAATCCATTCACTAAGACGGCAACTAGCATTGATAAGATTAGCGCCATTGGAACAAACACAATCAAGAATTTATATGTGACGAAAAACGCTGCATGAACAGATGAACTCGTAAGCGCCTTTTTAAAATTATCAAGCCCAACAAAGTTTATGTCCGGGCTCATCATATTCCAATCCGTTAGCGAGAGCCAGATGGCCCACACTAACGGAATTAGAAAGAATATTGCGGTAAAGATGAGGTATGGGCTAGTAAAAAACCAGCCCAATTTATTATTTTTATTTTTCATCTTCAAGCACCTTATTAATTTGCTTACTCATATCGCTCCAAGCTTTCGCGCCTTTTTTCTCACCTTTTACAACTGGATTCCACGCTTCTTCTCCAATAACTTGTTGAATATCGTTGTAATCCGCGTTATCTATCGCTGGAATCGCATTTTTAACATTCGCTGCATATACTTCTAATTGCGGATTTTCTTTAAAGAACGCTTGGAATGTTTCGTTTTCCGTTGCATCGTCACGTGCTGGAATTAGGTTTGTTGTTTCAAGGAATTTCAAATCATTTTTGTCGTCACTATAAACGAATTTCAAGAAATCCATCGCTGCTTTTTGCTCTTCTTTTGTTGCACTTGCATAAAACACAATACCTTTTGCATCTGAATAAGTGGAAACATCTGTTGAATCTTTCATATTATCTGGCACAAGAGGTGTTGTAACTGTATAGTTTTCACCATATTTCAAGTCAGGATATTTTTCCTCCCAGTTTGGGAATGTCCAAGGTCCAAGATCCGTCATAATACTTGTTCCAGTTTCAAAAGGATCTGTTACTTCACCAGTCAACAGTAGTTTTTCGTTTGCTAGCGTACCCATGAAGTCAAGTAATCCTACGCCTGCTGTTTTATCGGCTACAAGTTTGTTATTTTCTACAAAAGCATTACCGTTCGATGCCGCGTTATAAAGCGGGAAGAAGTCGAACCAACGCATCCATGCAGTCGGATCGGACAAATCACCTTTTGCCCATAAAACTTGGTCAGGATATTTTGCTTTTAGTTTTTTCCCCACTTCAAGTGCTTCGCTATATGTTTTTGGCGGCTCTGAATAGCCAAGTTCTTTCAATGTATCTAAACGCCAACCGAATAAAATTGGGTTCGAGTATACAGGTAAGACGTATTGATTTTTATCCGAGAATGTCCAAGCTTTCATGCTTTCCGTCATATTTCTTTCTTTCACAACATCGTCATAGCCAGCCACTTTGTTAACAGGTAAAATCGCTTTACTGTCAGCTAATTGAGCCGCAAAACTACGGTTGATGTTTTCTGAAATGGTTGGAGCCGTTTTTGATGCGATAGCCGATTGGATAGTCGCTTCAGAAGACGGACTTTCTTTCATTTGAGTCACTTCTACTTTTACATCAGGATTTTCTTTTTCATAAGCTGTCGCCATTTCCTTCCAAAATTTCACTTGGGTAGGGTTTGGTGCTGCCCAAAAAGTTACTTTCGTTTTTCCATCATCATTGGCTTCGCTTCCACCTGATCCACAAGCGGCTAAAATCGAGCCCGCTGCCACGACACTAAGTGCTGCATAAACTAACTTTTTGAATTTCATTACTAACTCCTCCTACTTCAATAATTGTAAGCGTTTTATAAACAATTACATTATTGCATTACAATTTTGTAATGTCAACAATTACTTTTCTAATAAAACTTAATAAAAGTGCATAAAAACGATAAAATTTCAACACATATCAAAATCATTCATAAAAATACTTACAAAATTACATTCTCCTTTGCAAAAAAACTATTTTCTGGCTATAATAGAATTATTATGTCGTAAAAGAAGGAGCTTTTATGAAAAAAATTACGATGCAAGATATTGCTGATCGTCTTAACATTACGAAAAATTCTGTATCTCAGGCTCTCGGCAATAAAAACGGGGTAAGTGAAAAAACGAAACTAGCTGTTTTTAAAATGGCAGATGAACTAGGTTACCAATATAAGAAAGAAATTGCGCGCGAGGTCGTTAAAAAGAGATATGCTTTGCTTGCAAGTTCATTCGCGTTGGCGCAAAAGAGTTTTTTTGGGGAAATCATTGCGAGCATAAAAAATCAACTTTTAATTGAACAAGCTGAACTTTTTATTTTCCCAATTGGAGAAATCGAAGCTGAAAAAGGCATCTTGCCAATTGAGCTTGAAACCGAAGAGTGGTCGGGCGTTTTTCTACTTTCGCACATCAATACAGCCTATAGTTTGAAAGTCATAGAATTGAAACATCCCACCATCTTAATTGACCATCACCACCCGCACTTAAAAGCGGATGCAATTTTAACGCAAAATAAAGACGGCGCGTTTCTCGCCGTCGAACACCTTATCCAAAAACAACATGAAAAAATCGGTTTTCTAGGAGATATCCAGTTTTCTCCAAGCTATGCGGAGCGCTTCGAAGGTTATAAAATGGCACTCAAAACCGCAGAAATCCCCCTTAACCCTGCTTTTACAATCACGCGGATTAAAGAGGAACAAACTGCACTCTATAAAACGTTAGACCAGCTGGATGAGTTTCCAACCGCCTGGTTTTGCGTTAACTCAGGTCTCGGCTTTATTTTAAATACATACTTGCAGTCGAAAGGGTATACAATTCCACAAGACTTCTCTATTATTTGCTTTGATAACACCGAATTCACGGTTTTGAGCAATCCAAAACTGACAACGATGTGTACCAATCTAAGTGCAATGGGCGAAAAAGCCGTCGACCTCATGAACTGGCGTATTCGTCATTCAGAAAGCGAATTCGTCCAACTCTCCATTGCAACCGAGTTAATCGAACGCGATTCCGTGCAGATGTATACTAAAAAGAAAATCGCCCGAAAATAAAAAACAAGCATATATCCAGTAAAATCCATTTTTAGAAATGGCCTGATTACTAGATGTATGCTTGTTTATTTTACAAATTACTCGTCCTCTTCCACATGATGCGTCAAATGAAGCCGAATCGTCGCAAGCGTATAGCCGTAAAAATCATCGTCAAACTCTTCTTCCACGACGAAACCTTTACGCAAATAAAAATGGTACGCCGCGTCGTTTCCCCGCTCCACATTCACATACATCGGAAGTGGCAAATGAAACAGGCTCATACCCTCATCTAGGAGCCTCGTACCAAAGCCTTTTTGTTTTAAAGCTGGATCCAAATAAAACGCCGAAAGCTCGCTTTTGCCTTTGGCAAGTTCCACGAAATTCGCAAAGCCAATGACATCCCCTTCTTTTTCAATGACCGCAAAAGCCGTAGCGCCAATTCGATTTTTAAGCGTTTCCAAATTATAAAATTTATTTAAAAAATGATCTTGCACATCAACTGGAATAATATTTTCATACGTGTCGTGCCAAGATTTTTCTGCAATTTGCTGAATTGCTGCCGCATCTTCAAGCCTTGCCTTTCTAACGTTTACAGTCATTTTGAACACCCCTTTAAGATTTCGCTTCTCTTTCCATACCCTTTTTTTCTTGAAAAAAAACGCATTTAATGTTAACCTTTAAAAACAAAAGTTAACATTAAGGAGTGAACAATTTGCCTAATACAAAATTAAAATTTCTAATCGTAGACGCGCTTTTTGCCGTCATTATCGCGATTTTAGCTCAAATAGCTATTCCGCTTGGCCCCATTCCATTTACCGGCCAAACATTCGCAGTTGGGCTTGCCGCCACCATTCTAGGTGCCCGCCATGCCACAATTTCCGTCACCGTCTACATACTACTTGGCGCGTTTGGCATCCCGGTTTTCCAAGGAATGACAGCCGGACTTGGCATCATTCTAGGCGTCACCGGCGGATTTATTATTGGCTTCATCGGCAATGCCTTTTTGACCGGCTTTCTGCTCGACAAGTTTGGCTACACAAATTTGAATGCCGCCATCGCCAATATTCTCGGAGCTTTTGTGACGCTCCTGTTCGGCATGTTTTGGTTGCAAATTAGCGCAGGCATGACGCTTGGCGCCGCTTTTTTCACGGGCGTATTCCCGTTTATCATTCCAGGCATCATCAAAGCCGTTTTGGCCGGCTACATCGGACTTAAAATTCGCCGTCAGCTCATCAAAAGCAAACTCCTTCCTGACAACACGCCGAACACGAAGGAAACGCTCAACACTACACAGTCTAAATAATTCAAAATCCCCTTTTTCTCCCGTATAATAAAAATCAAATACTGAGAAAAGGGGACTCGGTTATGGTTTTAGAAAAAGGGACAAGAGAGGCGCAAAAGCCCAGTCTTGCAGAGGTTTTATATGAAGCGGATGCAGCACAACTTCCGTATTTGCGCTTAAGCATCAAGCGCGGGGAGAATATCCTCCTTGAAGGCGAAAATCACCCATATTTTTACATAGTGACAGAAGGCGTAGCCGCAATGAGCAAAAATACATGTAAAGAAGATAGCATTTTATCTTTTTGCGGGAAAGGGGAAGGCATCGGATTTCTCCACATCGAACCAGATGCGGTTTCACCCGTTACGTATACGGCCATTAGCGAAATGACTGTGCACCGTTTTCCGCGCGATTACGCGCATAGCCGCTTTAAACGCCACTCAGAGTTTTCTGCTTTTGCACAATTGAATCGCATCGTTCAGCCAATCTTGCTGCGGGAAGCCGAGGCGCAACTACCTTCCGACCAAAAAATCCTAGCCGCTTTAATTCGCATTGGCGCTCAATTTGGTCGAATGGAGGATGACGGCGCGTGCCTCATTCCCTATTTTTTCACCCAAAAGATTTTAGGAAACTACGCCAATTTAGCGCGCGCCTATGTGGCGACTAACTTGCGGAGACTCGAAGAAGAAGGCATCCTTACGCTCTCACCTAAACCGTGGCGAATTAATGAGTTCGCCGCTCGAAAAGCGCGCTTAATGCAAAAATTTAACCACGAAACCTTTTAGCTTCGTGGTTTTTTATTATGTCTTAGATCAGATTTTCTTATTTTTTAAATTTCCCGAAAACGCCTTTATTTTTCTTTTCAACGTAACAGCAAAGCTTGGAATTTGAATCTATGCTGTCAATCAACGTTTTCTTTTCAAAAGAATTACGCTTATTAGACAGCGCCTGACTTAAATCTTTCCATACACTTTGCGTTGAAGGTCCACTAAAAATAAATTTATTCGTTTCTACTTCTTTCGTGACATTTTCGCTAGGATGTACGAGATGCATCGAAGGCCTTTCCCAAAAAACACTTTCTTTCACGACTCTAGCTGGATTTCCTGCTACTACAGCGTTATTCGGCACAACAGACGTGACAATTGCATTAGCACCAACAATGCTGCCAGAACCAATTGTAGCTCCTTTTAACAACTTAACATCTTGTCCAATCCATACATGGTCCCCTATTAAAACCGATGCCGGTCTGTTTAACCGCTCCCCGCTTTCAATTTGATAGATGGGGTGTACATCAGACGTACGTATCCAACTTCCAAAAGAAAACATCGCATCTTTTCCAACGATAAGATTTTGATGTTCCGATATAATCGCATTTAAAACGCCATTAAAAGAAGCTCCTTCGTCGATAAACACTGTAGAACCTGCATGAATATTAAGATTTATCATAATTTGATTTTGAAGCGTTTTTTTAATATATACGACCGAATGATCTCCATGAAAAATAATTTTCGAATTTCTCAAAGTTACATTCTCATCTAAAATCAGCAAGTTGTCCTTCCCATTAAACACCACTTCTGAATTTTGAAACTGGACTTTTTCTTGATTTAAAAACACATTATTACTCTGTTCTTCTACATTTCCCTTGATCATTAACGCTCTCCCTTTAGCCCAAATTTTCGTAGTGAAAATTAAAACCCTCACTCCAAAATTGTATTCTTTTCCAACACTATCAGTATATCAATCTGTAGAATTTAAATCAAAACTTTCGTCACTTTTCACTACTAAATTGCTCATCAGAAACGACGCTCAAACCGTGGAGCTGCAAATAAGCCGCCGTCACACCAACACCTTTTTTTAATCCCCCTGAAAATGTGCCATCATAAATTTGACACGCACCGCAAGACGGACTTTTTTCCTTCAAAATAACTTGCTCGATTCCAAGCTCGCGGAGTTGCTCTAACGTTTTGCGTGCACCTTCTTTGTAAATTTCCGTCACATCTGCACCTAAATTATCCACTACTTTTGCCGTACCAGACCAGACGTCTTTACCGTCTCCGCCCACAATTTCAGCCGGATTTCTAGGCGTGGGAAGTCCACCAAGCATTTCTGGACAAAGCGAAATCGCAGCGCCACTCTCCACCAATTTTTTCAATGTTTCATTTTCCTTATGCGCCCCGTCGTAACGACAAGGAATGCCCGCAAGACATGCACTCACCATCTTCAAAGCTTTTCACCCCTTTTTTCACTACTTTTATTTTAACAAAAAAACGCCATGATTTCAGTTAAAGAAACCACAGCGTTTAGTTTTACAGATTTTGATATGCGACAGCAATTTGAGAACCAATTAAAGCGTTGTGCTTCACCAGTTCGATGTTGGCTTCGAGGCTTTTGCCAGCCGTCAGTTCTTTCACTTTAGCGAGCAAGAATGGCGTGACGTCCTTACCGTGAATGCCATTTTCCCGAGCCTCTTTCAAGGCCGTTTGAATGACTGCGTTAATTTCGTCAGCAGGCATTGCGTGCGCTTCCGGGATTGGATTAGCGATGACTGCGCCGCCGTCAATTTTCAAATCCCACTTCGCTTTCAAGCTTTCTGCGATAACTTTTGGTTCATCGGCACGGATAGTTAGTTCAATTTCGCTCGTGCGCGTATAGAACGCTGGTAGCACGTCCGTTGCGTATCCAATTACTGGAACCCCTTTTGTTTCTAAATATTCCATTGTTAAGCCTAGATCAAGAATCGATTTCGCGCCAGCACAAATGACTGCCACATTCGTTTTTGCTAACTCTTCAAGATCAGCCGATACATCCATCGTTGTTTCAGCACCGCGGTGAACGCCGCCAATTCCGCCGGTTACAAAAATCGCGATTTCAGCAAGTTCTGCACAAATCATAGTCGCTGCAACAGTTGTCGCCCCCAATTGTTTAGTGGCAACAAGATAGCCGATGTCTCGACGGGAAACTTTTGCCACATTATCACTTTTTGCAAAAAGTTCTAGCTCCGCATCTGAAAGCCCAATTTTAATTTGCCCATCCATAATTGCAATTGTGGCAGGTACAGCACCGTTTTCACGAATGATTTCTTCCACTTCGCGCGCCATTTCAACATTTTGTGGATATGGCATACCGTGTGAAATAATGGTCGATTCTAATGCCACAATAGGTTTTCCTGCTAATTTTGCTGCCTTCACTTCTTCTGAAAATGATAAATAGTTTTTCATTTGATTTCCTCCAAATCTTTTTGTAGTTCAGATGTCGACAAATTTTGCCGTACTGTAAATTCCGATAGCAATGTTTTATACGCATTGACACTCCCGGCAAGAACCGTTTCACGAAGCGTCTTCCCTTCAAGCCAAGCGTAAATGACAGCGGAACAAAAAGCGTCCCCAGCGCCTGTCACATCGCGAATCACAGGCGCCACAATTGCTGGTTCATGAATAATCCCTTCAGCTTGATTTCCTGCCATTGCACCGTGTTTCCCATTTGTGATAACGACGTTTTGAATCCCTGTATCTAGCCATTTCTGAACAGCTAAACGCCAATCTTCATCGTTTTCAATTTTCATTCCAAAATGCGTTTCGGTTTCATCACGGTTCGCGATTAACCAAGTAACTTGATGCAAATCTTCTGGAAGACGCGCCATTTTAGGTGAGGATACGGGAACTAAGACGAGTGGCACTTGACTTGTTTCCGCAAAGTTACCTAAATAGGCAAGCGACTCTTTCGGGCAATTCAAATCGGCGACAATCGCACTGGAACGCGCGAGCAGGGCTTCATTTTTGCGCAGTGCATCTGGCGTCAGATGTTCGTACGCTTCCATGTCAGCAAGCGCCACAAGCAAATCCCCATTTCCTTCCAAAACAGCCGTATAAGAACCCGTTGAAATACTTGGAAAGGCGGTGACGTAATCTAAATTCATATACGTATCGCTCGCCCGAACAATCGCTTCCCAGTCAGCATCAGCGCCGCATGCCGTAAGTAATATCACTTCTTTGCCGAGACGTCCTAGGTTTTCAGCAATGTTCCGTGCGACACCGCCTGCGCTCTGCGAAGACCGAACTGGATTCGACGTCCCAAGCTGCGACTTTTCTTTCATATAAAATTTACGGTCCACGTTCGCGCCGCCCACACAAATGATTTGCTTCGATTCGTTTAAAATGTATGCTTTGCCTAGAATGCGCCCTTTTCGAATCAGACCAGAAATTAAGTTAGCGACAGTCGGTCTTGAAAGGTCCAAAATGTCCGCAAGTTCTTGTTGTGAAATGTATGGGTTTTTGCGGATAGAATTAAAAATAATTTCTTCCTTTTCGTTCATTTTTTGATTTTCGTTTTCCACGGAGAACACCTCCATTTCTAAACTTTTGTTTATTTTTTAAACACATGTTTATAATAACAATAAAAGCGCTTTATTTCAAGAGAAAGAAATTTTTTTCGGATTTTTTTCATTTTCTGAAAACCCCTGCTATGATGGGATTGAATACACTAGTGAAACACCAATATTTTCCCTATCCCAAGTCGAAAGGATGATTTTATCCCGAATCTTCGTTACAATGGTAAACGTTAGTTTTATTTTGTTATGTGAAATAAAACCAATCAACTACGAGAGGAGAATTAAGTTTTGAGTAAAATTGAAGTTAAGAATCTGACGAAGATTTTTGGTAAAAAAACTTCGAAAGCTTCCACACTGCTTACAGAAGGCAAATCAAAAACAGAGATATTAAAAGAAACTGGTTCGACGATCGGTGTTAATCAAGCATCTTTTCAAGTCGAAGAAGGCGAAATCTTTGTTATCATGGGACTTTCCGGAAGTGGCAAGTCTACACTCGTTCGTCTTTTAAACCGGTTAATCGAACCTACCAGTGGTGAAATTTGGTTGGACGGAAAGGATTTATCCAAGCTTGATAAAAAAGAGCTGCGCAAAGTTCGTAGAAAAAGTATGAGCATGGTCTTTCAAAATTTCGGACTATTTCCGAATCGTACCATTCAAAGTAATGTAGAGTATGGCCTAGAAGTACAGAAAATTCCGAAAAATGATAGGGCTAAACAAGCGCAAGAAGCACTTGAATTAGTTGGCTTAGCCGGTTATGGCGCGCAGTATCCTTCCCAACTTTCTGGCGGAATGCAACAACGCGTTGGGTTAGCCAGAGCGCTTGCCAACAACCCTGACATTCTTTTGATGGACGAAGCTTTTTCCGCACTCGATCCACTTAACCGAAAAGATATGCAAGACCAATTACTAGATTTACAAGACACGATGCAAAAAACGATTATTTTTATTACGCATGATTTAGATGAAGCTTTGCGAATCGGCGATCATATTATGATTATGCGCGACGGCTCGGTCGTTCAAACGGGTACTCCTGAAGAAATTCTCGCACATCCTGCAAATACATATGTTGAGAAATTCATCGAAGACGTTGACCGTTCGAAAGTTTATACCGCAAGCCACGTCATGATACGTCCTGAAATCGTTCACGTTGAAAAAGACGGGCCACGTGTTGCGCTGCAAAGAATGCGTGAAACTGGCACTTCAAGTATTTTTGTCGTGAAAAAAGGACGGGAACTAGTCGGCATTGCCCATGCAACGGACGTTTCAAAACTTGTGAAGGAAAACATCTCTTCGCTTGAATCCGTTATTCAAACTGACGTGCCAACCACCGATCCAGACACACCATTAAACGATTTAATGGATTTAATTTCCACGACATCGATTCCAGTCGCTGTAACTGAAAATGGGCGACTCAAAGGCATTATTATTCGCGGCTCCGTTCTAGCCGCACTTTCTGGAAATGAGGTGAACGCTAATGCCTAACATTCCTACAATTCCACTCGCAAGCTGGATTGACAGTCTTGTTGATAGCTTAACGCAATTTGAAGGATTTTTTAACGTTATCACAAATATTATCGGCGGAATTGTTGACGCTTTTCAGTGGGTTTTCGACTTGCTGCCACCATACATTTTTATTATTTTAGTTCTCGCTTTAACCTATTGGCTAAACCGAAAAGGTAAGAAATGGGGGCTTATGACTTTCGAATTAGTCGGATTGCTGCTCATTTGGAACCTTGATTTTTGGCGAGACATGACACAGACGCTAACCCTCGTTTTAACCAGTAGCTTAATCGCTCTTGTTATTGGGGTTCCACTAGGGATTTGGATGTCTAAAAGCAACGTTGCTGAAGCATTTTTCAAGCCAGTGCTCGACTTCATGCAAACGATGCCGGCATTCGTTTACTTAATTCCAGCTGTTGCCTTTTTCGGCATCGGTATGGTGCCTGGCGTCGTCGCATCCGTTATTTTCGCCATGCCTCCTACTGTGCGCATGACAAACCTTGGGATTCGCCAAGTGTCGACTGAACTCGTAGAAGCTGCCGATTCGTTCGGCTCAACTGGTTTCCAAAAACTATTTAAAGTAGAGCTACCGATGGCCAAATCAACCATGATGGCAGGCATCAACCAAAGTATCATGCTCGCATTATCAATGGTCGTCATCGCCTCCATGATTGGCGCAATGGGGCTAGGAACGCGTGTCTACTTCGCTGTTGGACGTAATGACGCTGGAGGTGGTTTCGTTGCCGGAATCGCAATCGTCATCGTAGCCATCATTCTCGACCGTCTGACGCAAAGCTTTAATAAAAAATCAAAAATTGAAAACTAAGGAGGGCTACTATGTGGAAAAAATTAAGACTCGTGACATTGCTTAGTATCCTTTCGCTCCTTTTAGCTTCTTGTGGGACAGAACTTGCGCCTTATGATGCTTCAAAACCCCTCGGCGAGCAAATTAACTATACGATTACGGGAATTGATGCCGGCGCAGGAATTATGCTTTCCACGCAAAACGCAATTAAAGCGTACAACCTAGACGATTATAACTGGCAACTGCAAACGAGCTCCACCGCTGCCATGACATCCACACTCGAAAAAGCCATTAAAGATAAACGGCCAATCGTTGTGACCGGCTGGACGCCACACTGGATGTTCACAAAATTTGACCTTAAATTTTTAGAAGATCCAAAAAATGTTTTTGGTGATGCGGAAGATATTCATACAATTGTCCGTAAAGGTTTGAAGAAGGAAAAACCTTCTGCCTACGCGGTTTTAGATAAGTTTAATTGGACGCCTGAGGAAATGTCCGACGTCATGCTTGAAGTGAATGATGGCGCTGATCCCGAAAAGGCTGCTAAAAAATGGGTGAAAAACAATCCCGATAAAGTGGCCGAATGGACAGACGGCGTTCCAAAAGTAAGCGGTGATGACATCAAGCTAACGTATGTCGCTTGGGATTCCGAAATTGCCTCCACCAATGTCGTCGCCGAGGTTTTACGTAGCATCGGCTATAAGCCAACTATTCAAGCTATGGAAATCCAACCTATGTGGGCATCTGTTGCAACTGGCGCCGCTGATGGCATGGTCGCCGCCTGGTTACCAAACACAGCTGGCATTTACTATAAAGACTACAAATCAGACATTGAAGATTTAGGTGTCAATTTGAAGGGCGCCAAAGTTGGTCTGGCTGTCCCAACGTATATGAAAGACATTAACTCTATTGAAGATTTAAAAAAATAACGACTGTTAAAGCGGAAACCTCAGATTGTAACTTTATGCTAAACAAAATTCACCGCATAAAATCAGTCTGAGGTATTTTCCGGTTTATGGAAAATGCCTTTTTTCACTAAAACGACAAATTCTTGACACAATTCAACATCAAAATGAACTTTTCTCATCTAAAAAAGTATGCTATAATCACCGCAAATAGACAACAAATGCTGTAACAGAGCCATTTTGTATCCAATGTACAATTTATAGTGAGGAGTCATTTCTTATGAAAACCATCTACCAATTCCTTACAACTGACGTCCAGCTAGCCAAAGAATATACAAAAAAAGTTGTATTTGTCCCCGAAGAAGTTGCCTACTGTAACGAAAAATCCTGCATGCGAGACTATATTATTTTTATAACAAAAGGAATGGCCATTTTAGAGATTCATCATAAAGGAAAATGGAAATTTAATACTTTTCTAGTTCCAAATGATTGCGCCGGTATAGATAACCTCTTAACCCCCCAGACAGCCAACCTCTTACCCTCGAAATTCAAATTAATTGGTGCCACAGACGGTGAATTCCTTGTCATCGAAAAGGAATACTTCATCAATCATTTTTATGCAAATCCACAAATTTTTTCCGCCTTATATGAAAAGCTTTCGTTGCGATATATCTACACTTCTTTTAACTGTCGCGAAAAAAAAGCCATGCTACGCCAGCGAATGGCCGATTTACTTCTCGAGTTTATTATCTTATCTGAAGCAACCGTTGAACAAAACGCGGTGCTTTTCCCCTACCCTATTAGTGCTGAAATGCTTAGCACCTATTTAAAAGCCTCTTTAATAACGATACAAGAGGTGCTTCATGAACTCACTGAAAAACAGATTTTGCTTGAGACGGAAGAAGCTTTCCACATTACAAACTATCAAAAATTGCAACAATTATCAAAAATAACTTGCCTCTCAAAAGAGGTGTAAATCCAATGCCTCCTTTAGATTTAATTGCTTCACTGCTGAATGAAAATCACGGGAATAAATTGGAAGAAGTTTCTTTTTCACCAAACTTGGATATCAGCCAAAACCTTAATCGTCCTGACACACTTTTAGTTTTAACAGAAGGAATTGCTAAAGTCGAAGTAAGTCGAAAAAACAGTTGGGAATTTGAAACTTTAATAGCCGTAGGTGCTGTTTTCGGCATCGAACATTGTTTTTCAAACAGGAAATATGAGGATACTGCCAATTACCGGGCCATCGCTTTAACAGACGGTCAGGCATTTGAAATTCAAAAATATTTCTTTTTGCAATATATGTACACACACCCGGCACTCTTTCATTTCATCATTGAGGAACTGATTGTACGCTATAAGTTTCTCACTTTCAATTATCAAGAGAAAAAATCCCCTTTAAAACAAAGAGTGATTGATTTACTTATGGAATTTATTATTTTAACAAGGCAAGATCTTAAACAGCAGTACGTCACACTTCCTCTTTTTGACGAAAACATGGTGGCGAATCCTTTAAAATGTTCTACGCACCATATTGAAAATATTTTTAAGCGTTTAAGTAAGCAAAAGCTTATACTGAAAAGTGATGAAACTGGCATTGTGTTGGACTGCGAACGCTTAAAAAAACTTTCAACTTTTTCGTAAAAAAGCCTGAGCATTCCTCGGGGGGCTGAGGATATGCTCAGGGCATTCTTGTTGATTATTCCCAGGCACCACCAAGATCTGGGCTCTGACCTCTTACCCACCACTTGGCTTGATAAATCTTCCCGTTGTAGCTAACTCTTTCTCCAGCTGTATAAGCTTTTTGTGCATTCCACACTTGAACATGATCGCTAACTAATTGCCAAACGCTGTTATACTCTGGATTGTTCGCTCTCGTCCACCATTTTGCGCGATATGTTTTGCCATTATAGTTGACGACATCATTTTCAAAATAAATCTTGTTCGCTTGCCACACGTCATCTCCAACTACTGGCACGGGCGGAATTATTTCTCCTCCACCAATCACATTTACTGAAATCCCATTGCTTGCTTTCGAACGATTCCCTGCTGCATCAACCGCATAAACGGTATAATCGTAAGTTCCTTTTACTAAGTTAACATCCTCAAACATCGTTGAAGCTGTTGTTTTGACTTTTTTCCCATTTCGGTAAACTTCATATTGTGAGACTCTTACATTATCTGATGCCGCATTCCACATGAGTGAAACACTCGATTCTTTTTGTCCCATGACATGAAGATTAGCTGGTGCAGTTGGCGCGACAGTATCTACTGCTGGTACTTGAGTAGTACTTAGCGTTAATGGTTGGCTGACCGTTGATTTATTACCAGAAAAATCTTCTGCAACAACCGTATAGGTGTAAGCTTTTTCACTTTGTAAATTTTTATCTGTATAAGAAGTTCCAGCCGTTTCACCAACTTTTACGCCATTGCGATAAACCGTATATTTCGCCACACCAACATTATCCGTTGACGCTTTCCAACTAAAAGCAATACTATTTGCTGTTGCCATGGTTCGTTTCAACTGAGTTGGTTGAGTTGGCGCTTCTGAATCGCTGCTTGGTTTAGCATCGCCACTAATATTCGCATCAATCACTTGATAAAACGCATTGCCAGTATCTGCAATACTCCAGACACCTAAAATGACATAGTAACCAGAACGATCTGATGGAATATCAATCTGTTGACGAACTACTTTTTCAGGCTTCAAATTCCCGCCATCAATATGTTTAATTAATTCCAGTTCACTTCGAACTAAAGGCATATTCGGATTCCAGCCCTTTTTCGTAATATAATAATCCCAGCTAGATGTTGGATGCGGCGCAGTTAGTGTCCACTCCACCACAGTTGGTCCAGGATTAAGATTTACTTTATGCCATCGTGATGCAGTTTGCTCATCTAAAGGTGCATATTTCCCTGCCCCAGCAATAGTACCATCTACAGGTCCTCTACTTGGAAAACCTTTCGGACCTTCAACGCTTTGCGGTTCATATTGAACAGCTCCAACGTTGACATTTAGCCCTTTATTAGCTAAATATGCTCTACTTTCAGGTTTTGAAATATACCCATGAGCATCTGCATTTAATGTAAATCCTGCTGTTAAACACACACTAACTACACCCAAAAACACACCTAACTTCAATTTATTCTTCATAATTCTCCTCCTTTAAATTAAGTTTGAACCTGACACTAGGTTCATTCTCTAGCATACCGAGGCCAAACCAGATTGTCTGTAGATATTCTATGACGGATTTTTCTATCTTTTTCTAAAGAAAACGTTCTCATTTTTGTCACATTTTCTCAGTATCGCCAAATTATCAATGTCCCCCTTACAAAACCAATAACCTTTACAATTTTCCGTAATGGAGAACCTATTTAAACAAACTATCACAATTTGTTCACATAAAAAAAAAGAGAAGAAAAATTCTTCTCTTTTTAAACCATTCTAGTAAGCCGTCCACCCAGCATCCGCCGTTATAATTGTACCATTTACAAAACTTGAATCATCTGACCCAAGGAATAAAGCGACCTTCGCAATTTCAGAGGCCTCACCTACACGAGGGTTAATGTTCATTCCCGCCATTGCTCGTTCTTGACCAAAAGCACTCGGGTCATAAATGGAAGTCCCAATATTTGTATTCACCGCTCCAGGTGCGATAGCATTACAGCGAATATTTTTATTTGCATATTGGAAACCAATATTTTTAGTTAAACCAACAACAGCATGTTTAGACGCCGTATAGGCCGCTCCTGCCCTTGAACCGAACAATCCGCCTGCTGATGCAATATTCACAATAACACCGCCACCATTTTCTTCAAATAACGGAATAGCCTTTCGAGCCGCCCGCATTACACCCGTCGTATTAATAGATAAAACACGCTCCCAGAGGTCATCCGTCACTTCAGAAACGGGCACAAAATTATCCATGATTCCCGCATTATTTACCAAAATATCAAGCTTGCCGTATTTATCAACTGCTGCATCAATCATGCCATCAACATCTGCTTGTTTCATGACATTTGCCACAACCGCTAGCCCTTCACCACCACTCGCCACAATTTCGTCAACCGTCGCTTGCGCATTCTCCAAATTCAAATCTGCCACAACGATTTTCGCCCCTTCTTTTGCATAAAGCAGCGCAATTTGTTTCCCCATGCCTGACGCAGCCCCAGTGATGACAGCAACTTTTCCTTTTAATTTCCCCATTACTATTACCTCCTTGATTGCTTTCCAGCTAAAGTTTCTAGCTCTCCACTCAAGTATACAACTCATTGAAAGCGGATTCAATCAGTAACGAGAGTCATTATCGTTGCTTAAGCACCATTTTTCTGATATATGTTGAATAAGTAAACATTGGAGGGATAAAAATGGATAGACGTATCCAAAAAACGAAAAATGCCTTTTATCGTGCCTTCTTAGAATTACTAAAAACAAAAAATGTTCAGCAAATTACCATCACCGAGCTCGTCCAAGAAGCCGATGTCAATCGCTCTACCTTTTACAAGCACTATGGTGAAAAGGAGGATTTGCTACACGAATTAACAGAGTCTGTTTTAAACGATTTGCGCACCGCTTATGACGACCCTTATAAACAAAATAAAGCTTTTTCCACTAGAAATTTACAGCCGCACATGATTAAAATTTTTGATCACGTATATAGAAATCAATTATTTTATAGCCATGTCATCTCATCAAAAATAGGTCCCGGCTTTCAAAATCGTGTCTGTCATGTTATTCAAGACTTAGTTTTGCGCGATGCCACTAAATCCAACTTAGCCAACATCAATCCGCAAGTCCTCACAAGTTATCAGGCGCACGCCATTTTTGGCATCATCGTTTATTGGACAGAAAATCATTTTCAAGAAAGCGCGGACTATATGGCCCAACAGCTCTTCCTCATTTTAAAAGCACAGCACCAACTAGATACCGCGAAGTAACGCCAGTTCAGCATCTGAAAGAGGGCGATAGGCACCAAGCGCAAGCTGCTCATCAAGCGTTAAATCGCCCATTTTTTCTCGCTTTAAATACACCACTTTTTTCCCAACTGCTTCAAACATTTTTTTCACTTGATGAAATTTCCCTTCATAAATGGTCACCCGAACGTCTGACTGACCACCGTGTACGCGGATAATTTCAAGACTTGCAGGCATCGCTTGATAGCCATCCAAGAAAGTGACGCCCGTTTTAAATACTGCCGCATCTTCTGCCGTTACAACACCTTCTGTGCGCGCAAAATAAACCTTAGCAACATGTTTTTTGGGCGAAAGAAGCTCATGCGCCATCTGCCCATCTGTCGTTAAAATCAGCAAGCCTTCCGTATCTTTATCTAGCCGTCCAACCGGGAACAATCCTTGCCGCTTATCGTTTTCTGCCAGCAAATCAATAACCGTCTTACTCGCCTTGTCTTCCGTTGCACTTAAAACGCCCTGCGGTTTATTCAACATATAATAAAGCTGTTCCGCATACATAACAGCCTCTCCATTGACCGTCACAATATTTTTCGCTGACACAACTTGAAAAGCCCCATCACGTACCCGTTTTCCGTCCACAAGTACTTCCTCTTTTTTTAAAACATTTTTCACAATTTTCCTTGTCCCAAAACCAGCATGTGCAAGCAATTTATCTAGACGCATCTTTTTTCCTCCATCACGAACTTTAATCTTTCTTTCATTCTATCAATTTAACATCGCTAACGCCATAAAAAAACAGACCCCCAGTAGGAAGTCTGTTTCTAATCTTACACACTACAAACGTATCATCGCACACATGGTCAAGAACAGCATTGAAAACAGGAAAGGCATTATTTGCCAGACCGTGCGGGGAAGCGAGCAAGGACTTTGAAAAATGCCAGTTACTGGCACAACCTAAGCATTTCGTAATAAACTTTCTAGCTTTACCGCATACGCAGATTCGATTGCTTGACCAGCCAGTGTTTGTTTAAGCCGATACTCTTCTAATTTCAATTCTATTCGGACCAATTTTTCAAACGCATCGAGATTGTTGCAATCTTTAATTAAATCCTCTAGTTCCATAAAAAGCTCTTCAACTTGTTTAATATCATCTACAGAAGCTGGCTCAATATTTAGCTTTTCCATATGTCCTTCCTCCAATCGCTGCCTCTATCACTTTTATTTTACTCGAAAAAGGAGGGATTGAAACCTATTTTCGGAAAGTTTCACATTTTAGCCACATTTAAACCAGTTTCTTATTATATTTACAGATTAGCTATATGCCTCAGCTTCTGTAACTACATGAACCGCACCCCTTGCTGTTCCCGCAATTCCAAAAACAAGTGTTTCTAAAAGTGTAGTTTCCACAACTGAAGCACACATCATTTAATGCCACTATTCCTTCACAATTTTAATAATATCTTTATAAGCAATTTCCCGAACTGCTTTTTCTTTCGTTTTAAAATCCGCCTTCAAATAGACTTGGACACGGTCCTCCACATCAAGCGACGCCACGTTCAGCGCCCGTCCATCCTTCTCATTTTCAATTTTACTAATCGCATGAAGCTCCGTTTCACCTTGCAAATCGGTATCAAGAGAAGATAAGTCGCGCACAAAAACACTCGTATTTTCCCCCGTATGAGCCCGACTAATCACCCCGTCAAGCATCACATATGTATCCGCAGGTTCCGCATTTCCGCAGCCCGCTAAAAAAAGCAGTATAACTAGCCAACCAAATTTTTTCATTGCAAGCTCCTTCACCCATTATTTTGTTCCATTATACATGAAAAGAGGCCAGGACATAATCCCAGCCTCTCTCTAACATTTTATTCCAATACAAATTGATTATGATAAAGTTCCGCGTAGAAGCCTTTTTGTTGCAGTAAACCTTCATGCGTACCTTCCTCAATGACTTCACCTTGGTGCAAGACAACAATATGATCGGCGTCTAAAATGGTTTTCAGCCTGTGTGCGATAACAAAACTCGTCCGACCGGAAATAACATTATCCATCGCCTTTTGAATTTTGCTCTCCGTAACCGTATCAACGTTACTTGTCGCCTCATCCAAAATAAGCAAGCTTGGGTTTGTTAAAATCGTTCGGGCAATGCTGATTAATTGTTTCTGACCAACACTAAAGATGTTGTTTTCATCACTAATTTCCGTATCATAACCTTTTTCAAGTGTCATAATAAAATCGTGAATATTGGCTTGTTTCGCAGCCGATACCACATCATCGCGGTGTGCTTCCGGTTTCCCAAAAGAAATGTTTTCGTGAATCGTACCGCTAAACAGAACAGAGTCTTGCAAGACGATTCCGACTTGTTTTCTGAGTGATTTCAGCTCAATGTCGCGAATATCTTTACCATCAAATTCAATCTCGCCGCTATCCACATTATAAAAGCGATTTAGCAAGTTCATGATAGTTGTTTTACCCGAACCAGTTGGCCCAACAACTGCCACCATTTTGCCTTTATCAAGCGTAATGTTGACATTTTTTAGAACCGGTTTTTCTGGATCATAACCAAAGTTCACGTTTTTAAGCGCAACTTGTGTATTGATACCATCAATTTTGCTCACATTTGGACGCTCAAACTCATCTTTTTCATTGAATACTTCACTCACACGACGCGCCCCAGTAATTGCAAGTTGTAACATGCTATACTGCGAGGAAATCTGCGTAAGTGGCATATAAAACTGTTGCGAATACTGCACGAACATTACGATTAAACCAAGTGCAACAGAACGTTCAAGGCTACCGTTTAAAGCTAAATATCCACCGAAGAAGATGACAATCGCCGTATTTAAAAGCGAAATACCTTGCATCACGGGGAAAAGTAAGCCTGAATAGACTTGTCCTTTATATGTTGCATTTTTAACCGTATTGTTGTGCTTCACAAAACCTTCAATCGTTTCTTCTTCGAGGCCATTTGTGATAATCACTTTTTGACCAGAAATTTTTTCATCGATATAGGCGTTTAGATGCCCCAAACTATCTTGTTGTAAGTCCACATATCTACGCGCCTTGCGAATAATAATCGCCGCAATGATAATCGCAAACGGTGAAGCAATTAGCGTCACAAGCGCCAACTCAACGTTTTGATTGAACATCATAATGATAACGCCGATCATTAAGGCCAGGTTAGATAAAACTTGAACGATCGCCTGATTAAGCGTATTTGAGATGTTATCCATATCACTTGTAAAACGGCTTAGCATCTCCCCATCATTATGACGGTCGAAAAAGCGAATCGAAAGTTTTTCCATTTTGCGGAACAAACCAATACGCATCCGGTTCGTTGCCTTACCAGAAACACCAGTCATAATAATGCTTTGAATAAATGTCGCTACAGAAGTTAACACATAAAACAGAAGTAGCATCCATAAAATATGATGGAACTCTGATTTATCATCAACACCCGTAGTAAATAGTTTTACAGCATAATTGGCAAGCTCTTGAATCGCATCACCAATAAATTGCGGCGCCTTAACTTGCAAATAAGTTGCACCAATAACCGCTAGGATGATAACAGAAAGTTGTAATTTATACGCGCGAAGATAGTGCCAGAAGAATTTTGTAATTTGTTTAAACTCACTCATTTCCCCACGCATCCTTTCCTTTTTGAGTTTCATAGATTTCTTGATAAATCGGGCTTATCTCAAGCAATTCTTTGTGCGAACCAACCGAAACAAGTTTACCCCCATCTAAAACTAAGATTTTATCCGCATGAATAACAGAAGAAATCTTTTGTGCAATAATAAATGTCGTTGTATCATCAAGCTCTTTGTTAAGCGCCTCTTTCACGAGTTTTTCAGAGCGAGCATCGAGCGCACTCGTACTGTCATCTAAAATCAAGATTTTCGGATCCCCGATAACACCGCGTGAAATCGATAAGCGTTGTTTTTGTCCGCCAGAAAAGTTATTCCCGCGTTCTTCCACAATCGCTTCATAAATTTTATCTTGACGTTCAATGAACTCTTTCGCCTGTGCAATTGATGTCGCTTTTTCCATATCATTGTCATTCGCATCTTTTTTACCATGGCGCAGGTTGTCAGAAATCGTACCTGAGAATAAAATCGCACGTTGCAACACTAACGAAACCGTTTTGCGTAGCGTATTTTTATTCACATGTACTAAGTTCTTTCCACCGATTAAAATCTCTCCTTCAGATGGGTCATAAAGTCGTGGAATTAGCTGCGCAAGCGTCGATTTACCAGCACCAGTAGCCCCAACAATCCCGACCATCTCGCCAGGAGCCGCCTTAAAGGAAATATCGCTTAACGCGTTTTGGTCATCTCCTTCGTAACGGAAACTTACATTTTTAAATTCGACACTACCAGATAAGTCTTCATCTGACGCATCTTCATCATATTTAATATCTGCATCTGTATTTAAAACTTCACTAATACGTCCAAGCGAAATGAACGCACGAGAAGCCATCATCGTAAGCATACCTCCGATAATGATTGCCATCATAATTTGCATTAAGTAGTTCATAAATGAAGCAATTGCCCCGATTACAGTTGGGTCGTCTTTTACCATATCCCCAACAAAATAAATCGAAACAACGACTGCCAAGTTCGAAACGAGCATAAACGCTGGAATCATAACAGAAAACAGTGTTCCTACAATAATTGTATGCCTTGTTAGCTTATCACTCGTATCTGAAAATCTTTTAAGTTCGTTATCTTCTTGGACAAAACTTTTGACCACACGCATCCCCGCTAAGTTTTCCTTAGCAATTGCGTTCACCTTATCTAGGAAAGCTTGGATTTTTGCAAAATGTTTCCCCATTGCCCCGAATGTAATCATAACGATTAATACTACGAGCACAACAAGTAAAATAATAACCCACCAAAGTGCAGGTAATGTCACTAACGCCAAAATAAAACTTCCGATAAACATGATCGGAATACGCGTTAAAGATTGAAGTGACATCATCACTAAATTTTGAACTTGTGTAATATCATTGGTTTGTCTGACAACTAAATTACCAGTCGAAAAACGTTCGATATTGCTAAATGAAAATGTTTGAACTTTTCGAAAGCTACTCTCTCGGATGTCAGCCCCCACGCCTTGGGCAATTTTTGCTGATAAAACCGTGTTTAAAATACCTGCGATTAAACCAACGATAGCAACTACCACAAGAACAATACCGATTGACGTTATTTCATCCATTTTGTCTTCCATAATTGCATCGAGCACTTGTTGCAATAATTTAGGCTGCCAGAGTTGTGACGCTACCATAATGGCCACAAACAGCGTGGATAAAATCGTCTGCATTCGATATTTCTTCAAATGTTGAAATAAAATCTTCATTGTAAACCTCCCTGAAAAAGAATAAGACGAACACTTATTCTACTCGATAATAAAATCTTTTTCAACCCTCATTTGATTTATTTGTGAAAAATCAGTCTGTAGAATGAGAAAAACAGCTTTTAACATTTTAAAATCTCTAATTTAGCGCAGTTTTCTGACACGTTCACAAACTTGCTGCCGAAAATGACAAAAATGTAAGTAAAATAATCTACTTTTGTCACCTCGTTCGAATGTTCCAATCGCACAATTGCCTTATGATACTAATATAGACAAGCTATTAGGAGGAATTTTTCATGACAAACAATGTCGTACATGTAGAACATATTGAAAAAATCTACGGTAAAAAAAATCAAAATCAATCCATCGCATTAAAAGATATTTCTTTTTCGATGAGAAAAGGGGAGTTTATAGGTATCATGGGGCCATCTGGTTCAGGCAAAACAACCCTTCTGAACGTCCTCTCCACACTAGACCGCCCAACAAATGGGAAAGTCGAAATTGCTGGAGTCGATATTACCCAAATGAAAAACGACCAATTATCCGATTTTCGTGCTCAATCACTCGGATTTATTTTTCAGGATTTCAACTTACTTGAAAATTTAACGCTCTATGAAAACATTGCACTTCCCCTCTCTTTGCAAGACGTAAAACCGAAAAAAATCCGTGAGCGCGTACAAATTGTTGCCCGCCAGCTTGGCATCTCTGATATTTTACACAAATATCCTGCTGAAGTATCCGGTGGTCAAAAACAACGTACCGCAGCCGCTCGCGCTCTTGTGCATGAACCAGCGATTTTGTTAGGCGATGAGCCAACAGGTGCGCTAGATTCTAAAAATGCTTTAAGCTTACTCGAAACAATGACGGAATTAAATGAGGAACAAGATGTTTCCATTTTAATGGTCACCCATGACCCACAAAGCGCTAGTTTTTGCGAACGCATCTTGTTCATTCAAGATGGCGTGCTTTACAAAGAGTTAAATCGCGCAGGTAGCCGAAGTGACTTCTATAAAGAAATACTAGACGTGCTCGCAACTTTCGGACAAAATCGGGGTGACAGCGATGATATTTAAGCTCGCCTTATCGAGCATGCGTAGTCGAGCGAAAGACTATGCTGTACTTTTACTCGGTTTAATTATGTCCATTTCCATTTTTTACATGTTTGAAACACTTGCCTTAAATAAAGCCTTTATTCAAGAAAACGCGATGATTAATGCCGTCAGTTTTGTTTTCCAGGCGGGATCCGTTTTGCTCGCCATCATCACAATTGCCTACGTGCTTTACGCAAACTCATTTTTGTTTTCCTTACGCCAAAAAGAATTCGGCATGTACATGACACTTGGCGCTAAAAAACGCAAAATTTCACTGATTATGTTCATTGAAACGATGTTCATCGGCATCATTTCCTTACTGATTGGAACGGCGCTAGGTACAGGCCTTGCCGCCCTAATTGGTCAAGCTTTGATGAAACAACTAGAATTTCATTCGAGCACGTATGCACCATTTTATCTCCCGTCGCTCATTGTCACTTGTATCTTTTTTGCTGCCCTCTTTATTTTGTCGGCATTTGCAAATTTGATTCAAATTTCAAAAGTGACCGTTTTAGATTTAGTCCACGGCGATGCCAAATCAGAAAAAATTATTATCCGTAAAAAAGCCATCGTTTTAAAAGCTATCATTTCGATTATCCTACTCGCAATTGGTTACTACTGCATGATAGATATTAAGCAAACGCAATATATCGGAATTATAGTGGCACTATTTACCATTACATTAGGCACTTATTTGTTTTTCGCAACCTTCCTGCCATTAATCATTCAAAAACGCCGCGAAAAACAAATTTTAAAAAGCAAACGACTGAACTCATTTACGTATGCGCAGTTAAATTTCCGTGTAAGTCAACTAACACGCGTTTTAGCAACCGTAGCAATGCTTATCGCGCTTGGCGTGGGCGCCATCTCAGTTGGATTCGCCTTTCAAAATAATGGGCCGCTACTCGCTGACCGAATGGATGCGTATGATTTAAAAATCGTCAATCCAACTCCGGCAGAGAAAGCTGTCATGAAAGAAATCGATTTCAAAGAAAAAACCACATATGCTTATAAACAAAAAAACGATACTGTCTATTTCAATGTCAGCGAACTTAATAAAAAACCAATTTTAGCACAAAACTATTCGCTAGATGGTGAAAGTGAAACGAAGCGTTTAAAAGAATACTCGGACGCGAATCAAAACGCTTGGGACACTGCCTTATCTTTAGCTTTCCCGCAAACTGAAACGCAGAATCAAACTTTCAAAATCGTGTCTGCCGCTGATTTTTCTAATGTGGACGGCGACCTTGGCACAGTTTATTTTGGAAAAACAACGAACTTTGTTTCGCATCTCGATGAATTAAAGAAAATGGACGAATTGGAGAGTGCTCGCTACGGAAAAGAGATTACAAGCAGCAAATATAGCTCTTATAAAATGTACAACTCGTTTGCGAGTGGAACAGTGTTTATGGGCTTCTTCCTCGGTTTTGCTTTCCTTACAATGATGGCGAGCTGTCTAATGTTTAAAATTTTGACTGGCGCTACTCAAGATATTCGCCGCTATGAAATGCTTGAAAAAATCGGTGTGCGTCGGCGCCTCTTAAAACAGTCCATTTACAAGGAAATGTTTCTTATCTTCTTATTCCCAGGCATCATCGGCTTTATTCATGTTGCGCTAGGCATGGAAATGTTCTCTTTCCTTCTCATCAACCCGTATTATCATTTTTATGTTCCCGTGTTACTTTTCCTAGCGATTTACTGTATTTATTATTTCATTACCGTGACACTTTATAAAGGAATCGTTTTGAAAAAAGCTAGTTTGGATTGAAAATAAGCGACTGAGGTATAATTGTTAGCTGAACATAAAACCAGGGTAGAAAATCTTTTCCGATTCTCTACCCTGGTTTTGCTAATGAACAGACGATATTATTATGTAATCCAGTAGCCACTTGAACACTACTGAATTTTTGTTTAAACCTCATTAATTTACCCATCTCTTTTTGGACTAGATGAATAAAAGCATTCCCCTTCTTTTATTAATTAAATATCCTTGCATCATCCCAACAAAAAAACAAGCTTCCTCACACCAAAAGTGCTCAGGAAGCTTATTTTTATTTCTCGCAAACAAGTTGCCACGTTGGACCGAAGCGGTCTGTCACCCATGCCACTTTGCTGTAAATTCCCATCTCTTCTGGGCCCATCATAACTGTTCCACCGGCTTTTAGTCCCTCGAATAAGCGATTGAACTCTTCTTCATTTCGCGTTTCAATGAAAATCGAAGTTGCCCATGAAAAGTCAACGGCGTATTTCTTTTCCATGTCCATCGCCATGAATTTTTGATCGCCAATCTCGAATACTATCGTATAAACCTTGCCCAGCTCTCCCGGCTCACCTTCTTCAAAATAACGAGTTGATACGATTTTTGCTTCATCAAACAAGTCCACATAAAATTGAACCGCTTCTTCCGCTTGCCCACTAAACGTCAAGAACATACTAATTTGCGTTTTGTCTAGCATTCTCATCAACCTTTCCGTTTTCGTACATTTTAATACACTTTCAGCCCACTTACAAATGTTTGAATTACTTGAATGTCGCGCAAATCGTTCGTCGCCACTTCAAACGGGTTGGTTGCTAGAACTGTGAAATCTGCGGCAAATCCTGGCGCAATTTTTCCCCGAGAAAAAGGTTTATAGCTAGCTTTTGCACTGCCGGTTGTGTAGAGTGAAATCGCTTCGTACACAGTCAGCGCCTCATCTGGAAAGTAGCGTTTACCGTTTAAGTCGCTTGTCGCAGTGCGTGTAACTGCGGCATGAATTCCGTAAAAAGGATTGGGAACTTCAATTGGCGCATCGCTTCCTCCCGCTAGTGCAAAGCCGTTTTCTAGAAGTGTCTTCCAAGCAAATGCTCGTTTGGGATAATTCTCGCCTAAAACGTCAAGCGCCCACGGCAAGTCGCTCGCCATAAACTGCGGCTGAACATCAAACAAAAGTGGCATTCCTTCTGCTTCTGCAATGAGCTCATCTGTTAACCACGGCGTGTGAATCATTCGGTCGTGCAAGCCACTTTTCGGCGGATATTTTTTCAGCACACGAACCACCTCTTGAAATGCCGCATCACCTAGAATATGAATCGCCACCGGAAGCCCCAGTTCGCGCGCTTTCTTGACGATTGCCACAAACTCCTCGTCCGAATGAATCTTCAACCCGTGATTGCTTGCGTCGTCCGCATAGCCATTCGCCATATATGCCGTTCTCGACCCCACAGTGCCGTCAAAAAAGATTTTCACAGCGTCCAGCTCCACAAAAGGATTTCCGTCCATGAAAAGCTCTTTTTCCTGCTTAAACGCAGCTAGTTCCGCGTGATGAATTAAAAGTTGCGCGCGAAATGGAAATTCTGCATTAATTGTATCGCGAAAAGCGCCGAGCGTTCCCTTAAAGCCATCAAAATAGTGCAAATCCTCTGAATGGGCCCCTGTAATTCCTTTTTTCCACAAATCACAAATCGCCAGTTCAAGCCACATTTTCATTTCAGCGGTAGTTGGAATTGGAAACGCCTGAATCGCCAAATTCGTTGCGTTATCTTTTAGAATGCCCGTCAATTCGCCATTTTCATCTGTGTCAATTTCACCGCCACCTTCAAACTTTGCGTCTTTAGACAAAGAAATAGCTTCCATTAATGCGTGATTAACCGTCACGCTATGGTAATCGATGCGTCTTACGAGTAGTGGTGTCTCGCTGATAGAATCCAAATCAGCGGCTGTGAGTAGCGTTTTGTCGTCCGTCCATTTATTTTCATCATATCCCTCTACAAAAAGCCATTCGGTTTCCGAAAGCTCGGCCAGACGCTGCTTAATCTTTTCCAAAGCTTGCTTCTTCGTTGTTGTTTCGTTTAAGTTCAACCGCGCTAGAGCTTGTCCGTACCAAAGCAGATGAATATGTGAGTCGACAAAGCCT
This sequence comes from Listeria goaensis, assembly GCF_900186125.1. Classification (GTDB taxonomy): domain Bacteria; phylum Bacillota; class Bacilli; order Lactobacillales; family Listeriaceae; genus Listeria; species Listeria goaensis. The sequence continues at coordinate 43,059 of NZ_FYBQ01000016.1, forward strand.
GGAAAAACAGTTGCCCCGTTCAAATTGATGCGCTCTGCCTCTAAATGCGCCGCGGGGTCGACATCAATCGCCCGAATTGTAGCCCCATCAATTAAAACATTCCGCACAAATTCGCCTTCTTTTCCCATCGTATAAAAGCGAGCATTCTCAAGCAATTTCATGCATTTCCACCTCGGTTTCCACATCATTTAAATTCGCCTTTTTCTGAGTAAGTGCTTGTAGTGTTATCGTGACAAACGCAAGGAGTAGCAAACTGAAAATCCCTATAAACAAGGCTGTTATGCCGCCAAATTTCGTGACTACAACAGCTCCCAAAAACGGCGCTAGCATTCGTGCGGCTGTTGCCATTCCGTTCACTAATCCTTGATATAACCCCGCGCTCCCTTTTGGTGCTAGTTGATAGGCAATCGTCGGAATTGCTGGCCATGCGAACATTTCACCAAGCGTCAGGAAAATCATTCCTAGTACAAATCCGCTGTATACAGTTGCTTGCATTGCAAATACAAACGATAGCGCAAATAGCAAAATACCGATATAAACTTGAAGCAATAAATGCTTTTTGAAACGATGAATAAGCGGAATTAAAATCAACTGACCGAGAACGATTAATGCCCCGTTTAAACTCCAAAGTTTCCCGTACTCGGATGCCGACACACCAACATCTGCTGTCATATAGGTAGATAAATTAGACTGCCACTGTACATGTGGCAACTGGCAAAACAGATACGTCAAAAGTAGCAAACCCATTGAAATGAGACCCCATTTTGTCGCTTTCTCACGCGTTCCACCACGTTTTCGGTGCTTTGTTTCCGCACCCAATTTTTCGGACTTCCAATCTATTTTTCTAAAAAAGATAAAGAAGAAAAGTGCATAAAAAATCGCGAAAAGAAATGCACCTAAATAAACTTGTCCCATACCGCGCTCCGCCAAGAATCCGGCTAGAAACGGTCCAACCGCAACACCAATATTTTGAGCTACATAAATGGCATTAAATCCAGTGCGCCCGCCGCTCGGATGTGTCAAACCCGCCGCCGCGTATAGCCCTGCAAACACCATTCCCATGGCAACACCCACAAGCCAAAGATTCCAAACAAAATAAGGATAGCTATGAAATGTCATCAAAAGAAACGTCCCCACAACTAAAATACAAGTTCCAATCATAAGCGAAATATACCCCGTTAACCGGTCAAAAATAATTCCGCCAACAACACTCGCCACCATTCCCACAAAAGAATTCACAAGCAACACAAGCGATGCATCCATGTCCGACATGCCAAGTTCTGTCGTCATATACACCATATTAAATGGCCAAATAAAGGATAGTCCTGTATACAAAAGAACCATCCCAACTATTACAATCCATAAATCACGAGGTAACCATCTGCTCAAAAAACTCGCTCCCTTTCTAAAAACAAATCACAAACATTAGTATAGCTCACAACTTATCTTTTGTAAAAAAGAAAAAAACAGCCGGGCGTACCCAAACTGCATTTTTCCTATAGCGCTTTATGATAAAACTTCGAATCCACATCCAAAATATCAAAATCAGCTGGTAAATCCGCTTTTGAAATCTCGATATAGTCATTCTTTTCGTAAAACCGGTGTGCGGCCTTAAATTTATCCGTCGTTCCTAAAAAAATATGTGACTTGCCGTTTTGCGCACAAAATTCTTCAAGCGTTTCTAAAAGGCGCTGCCCCGTTTGATATTCTTTTCCTCGATAATTTTCATCCGTAAAAAGCTTGCGAATGGTTGCGTTTGGCCCGTCGATAAACCATGTAGCAATCGTGCCTACAACAGTGTCTCCATCACGCGCAATCCAAAATCCCCCGTCAGCGTAGAAGTTCCCAATATCCATCAAATCTGGCTGATCCGAAAGCGAAATCGGCACATTAAACTCTTTCTGCTGAATGCGCAAAATCAATGCGACAACCTCTTCATGGTAACGTTCCGTATATTTTTCAATCTTCATATCAATTCCTCCTTTGAAAGCAATTTTTCAATCACGCTCATCGCTTCAACCAAATCCCGCATCTCCTGATCCGTCAATTTCTGCGTCATTTCGCTAAGCGCCAAGTTCGCAAGCGCCACAAATTTCTCAATCTCCGCCTGCCCCTTTTCCGTAATAAAAAGTGCAAAGTGTCGTTTATCACCAGCAAGCTGCTGTTTTTGAATCAGCCCCGAAAGTTCAAATCTCTTCACAATGCGACTCATGTACCCTCGGTCAACCCCAATCGCATCGCCAATCTCAGAAGCCGTCTTCCCATTCTCAAAATCAATTTGTTGCAAAACCCTCACTTCAGTCAGCGGATAAGGATTATGATAGATTTTCTGGTCAAGTTTTCCTAATATGCTAGCATAAAAGCGATTAAATCGCCGAATCTCACTAATTTGATCCATCCAATTCCCCTTCTTTCATTTTTATTAGTATAAAACATATAGTTGACAAAATCAACTATATGTTTTAAAAAAAGCATTCAAACTGAATGCTCCTATCTATTCCTCTGTCATACAAACTGTTTCCCATTCTTCCTTTTCAAGCAAAATCCAACTACGATTTCGAATTTCAATGCGCTTTTCTTTAACTAAATCATTTTTAATTTTGATAAAATATTCCCGACTTACATTGCTATATTTTGCGAGCTTTGACTGATTACAAGCTATCGGAATATAAATTTCCTGATCATTTTCAACCCCAACATCCAAAGCAATTTGATATAAAACTGCCTCAATTCGTTCTCTGCCTGGCAACCGATATCTCTCAAGCGATTCAGTCATCCGCTTCATCGTATCGCAAACAATTTCATCCGTATACTTCTCACGCTCAATCTCCATTAGAAAACTTTTTCCCCTTGAAAAAAATTGAAACCATTCATGCTGAGAATCAAGACGAAAAATACTCCCTTGCTTTAAAACTTTTATTAAAGTCCCATTGGATTCCTGCACAAGGTATCCTTCTACAACTAAAAAAACACCTTCACCCTGAATCTGCTGGTTTCCAGTAAAAGCTATAACCTCTTTTTTTGGTATGTACATTTAATCTCCTCCAGATTCTATCACTCTATTCCTAATAAGGAAAAAAGTTAGCTGTTTGGCTGACAGCTAACTTCCAATGGGATTGCGGCAACTAAAAGCAATCAGATTCGTATAGGTGCCTGGTGAGCAAATACAATCTTTTTAGAAGTCACAATGTGATAACTCTATAATAACACACTTTTCTTGTGTTAAATTTGTCTATTTGTACATTTTTAGCCTTAAATTGTGACCATTTTTCTACAATTTTCCATTCTAGAAAATTCAATTAATTTATTTAGCAATGTTATAATAAAAACTGCAACGAAAACAACGTAATTAAACGTTAATTTTAACGCATATCTAAAAAAGAAAACCCCCAAAACCTATACAGGTTTGGGAGTGCTTGGATACCGGCGGCCGGGGTCGAACCGGCACGACCTTGCGGTCACTGGATTTTGAGTCCAGCGCGTCTGCCAATTCCGCCACGCCGGCATAATGTTTGAATAAACTTATTATAAAATTTTTGAAAGAAAAAAGCAATGGAGGCGCCAACCGGATTTGAACCGGTGATAAAGGTTTTGCAGACCTCTGCCTTACCACTTGGCTATGGCGCCTTAAAAAAGAAAAAAGCGGAAGACGGGGTTCGAACCCGCGACCCCCACCTTGGCAAGGTGATGTTCTACCACTGAACTACTTCCGCAAAAACTGGGCTAGCTGGATTCGAACCAGCGCATGACGGAATCAAAATCCGTTGCCTTACCGCTTGGCTATAGCCCATCAATAAAATTAAAGGGCGGATGATGGGAATCGAACCCACGAATGTCGGAACCACAATCCGATGCGTTAACCACTTCGCCACACCCGCCATAATTCAATTATAAAGTTTTATGTTATGGCAGGGGCAGTAGGAATCGAACCCACACTGGAGGTTTTGGAGACCTCTGTTCTACCGTTAAACTATGCCCCTATCAAAAAAATAATGGTGGAGGGGAGTGGATTCGAACCACCGAACCCGAAGGAGCGGATTTACAGTCCGCCGCGTTTAGCCACTTCGCTACCCCTCCGTATTAAAATAAAAGTGGCTTGGGACAGAATCGAACTGCCGACACCTTGAGCTTCAATCAAGTGCTCTACCAACTGAGCTACCAAGCCAAATGGCGGTCCCGACGGGATTTGAACCCGCGATCTCCTGCGTGACA
>NZ_FYBQ01000003.1 GCF_900186125.1 Listeria goaensis
TCACCGTCACCGTTCCATTTGAAGCTCGTGTAACGGTTGTGTTCGCACTTGCTGATTTCCCATTTTTCGTTGCGGTTGCAATGACAACAGTACCTGCCGCTTGTTTTGGAATGGTAATGCTGTAATGCCCACTAGCATCTGCTTTTCCTGTTGCAATCGTAGTATTACCTACTTTAATAACCATATCTGCATTCGGTTCTGCCGTTCCTTCTGCTTTTGTAGAATCAGAATCTAAGGCATTAATTGTCGTTGGCGCAATATTACCTTGTGTAACCGTAGTATTCGCACTTTCTGTTTTGCCTTTCGCTGTTGCACTTGCCGTTACGACCGTTCCAACCGCTTGTTTCGGAATAGTCACACTGTATGTGCCATCAGAAGCTACTGTTCCTGTTGCAATTGTGTTTTGTCCTACTTTAATGACAAGACTTGCATTTGGTTCTGCGGTTCCTTCTGCTTTCACAGAATCCGTTGTAAGTGAGTTAATCGTCGTTGGTGCAATATTACCTTGTGTGACGGTTGTATTCGCACTTGAAGATTTACCATTCTTCGTTGCGGTTGCTGTCACAATGGTTCCGACTGCTTGTTTTGGAATCGTAATGCTGTAATTTCCGTCTGGACCTACTTGCCCTGTTGCAATCGTCGTTTGACCGACTTTAATCACAAGACTTGCATTTGGTTCTGCGGTTCCTTCTGCTTTCACAGAATCCGTTGTTAAGTTACCAATTGTTGTTGGTGCAATATTACCTTGAGTAACCGTTGTACTCGCACTTGAAGTTTTTCCATCTGCTGTTGCCGTTGCCGTTACAATGGTTCCGACTGCTTGTTTTGGAATGGTCAGGCTATAATTTCCGTCTGATCCTACTTTTCCTGTTGCAATCGTCGTTTGACCGACTTTAATCACAATATCAGAATTTGGTTCTGCGGTTCCTTCTGCCTTTACAGAGTCCGTTGTTAAATTATTAATGGTCGTTGCTGCAATAGGTGTCCCTGCTGTTACTACAGTTGTAGCACTTGAGGTTTTCCCTTTTGCTGACGCTGTTGCTGTCACACGTTCGCCTTCTGCTTGTTTTGGAATCGTAATCGTGTAGCGACCATCAGAACCTACTGTACCAGTTCCAATTGTTGCACCTGCTTGATTTTTAATGACAAGACTCGCATTTGGCTCAGCTGTTCCTTGTGCCGTTGTGGAGTCAGCTGTCAATGAATTAATCGTAGTTTGTGCAATACTCATGTCAATAACAGGTGTAGATGCACTCGATGTTTTCCCTTTTGCACTTGCAGTTGCTGTCACAACTGTTCCAGCTGCTTGTTTTGCAATTGTCATGCTGTAAATACCATCAGAACCTACTAGGCCGCTGGCAATTTGATTATTATTTTGATCTTTAATGACAATTATCGCATTGGGTTCTGCATGACCTGTTACACTTGTTGAATCTGTTGTCAGTCCGTCAATAGTTGTTTGTGCAATATTCATATCACTAACAATGGTCATTGCACTCGATGTTTTTGTTCCAACTGTTGCAGTCGCGCTTACAACAGCATTTGCTGGTTGTTTTGGAATTGTTAAACTATAAATTCCATCAGAGCCCACTTTTCCTGTCGCAATCGTGGTTTGACCAACTGTAATTGCAATGTCGGCATTCGGTTCAGCCGTTCCTTGTGCCGTTGTGGAATCCGTTGTCAACGCTTGAATCGTTGTTTGCTCAATTTCTCCTTGAGTGACCGTTGTGTCCGCACTAGCCGATTTATCTGCTTTCGTTGCTGTTGCAGTCACAATAGTTCCGACAGCTTGTTTTGGAATCGTTAAGCTGTAATTTCCGTCTGGACCTACTTGTCCGGTTGCAATTGTCGTTTGACCGACTTTAATCGCAATGTTAGCATTCGGTTCAGCTGTTCCTCGTGCCGTTGTGGAATCCGTTGTTAAATCACCAATCGTTGTCGGTGCTAGCTCTCCTTGAGTCACCGTTGTGCTCGCACTGGATGATTTACCATTTTTCGTTGCCGTAGCTGTAACAACTGTTCCAACTTCTTGTTTTGGAATTAAAAGCAGGTACGTACCATCTGAGCCTACGCGACCGCTTGCTAATTGATTATTATTTTGATCTTTAATCACAATTGTTGCATTTGGTTCTGCATTCCCTTGAGCTACCGTAGAATCCGTTGTCAAAGCACCAATCGTTGTCGGTGCTAATTCTCCTTGAGTCACCGTTGTGGTAGCCGTATTTGATGTTACACCATTTTTTGTTGCCGTTGCTTCGACAACTGTTCCAACGGCTTGTTTTGGAATCGTAATGCTGTAGTGACCGCTAGCATCTGTTCTCCCTGTCGCAATCGTTGTTTGGCCGACTTTAATCGTCATGTCCGCATTTGGCTCGGCTGTTCCTTCGGCTTTCACGGAATCGGTTGTTAAATCACCAATTGTTGTTGGAGCAAGGTTTCCTTGCGTTACCGTTGTTGATGCCGTATTTGATGTTGTACCATTTTTTGTTGCCGTTGCTTCCACAACTGTTCCAACTGCTTGTTTTGGAATCGTAATGCTGTAATGACCACTAGCATCTGCTTTTCCTGTTGCAATTGTTGTTTGACCGACTTTAATTGTCATATCCGCGTTTGGTTCAGCCGTTCCTTCTGCTTTCACGGAATCGGTTGTTAGACTGTTAATTGTCGTTGCGGCAATCGCTCCTTGAGTAACTGTTGTGGTTGCCGTATTTGATGTTTTGCCATTTTTTGTTGCCGTTGATTCGACAACTGTTCCAACTGTTTGTTTTGGAATCGTAATGCTGTAATGACCGCTAGCATCTGCTTTTCCTGTTGCAATCGTTGTTTGACCAACTTTAATCGTCATATCCGCGTTTGGCTCGGCTGTTCCTTCGGCTTTCACGGAATCTGTTGTTAGATTATCAATCGTTGTTGGTGCTAGGTTTCCTTGCGTTACCGTTGTTGATGCCGGATCTGCGTTTACACCATTTGCTGTTACATATGCCGTCACAACTGTTCCAGCTGCTTGTTTTGGAATGCCAAATTGATATGTGCCATCCCCTGATACTTTCCCTGTAGCAAGTTGATTGTTATTTTGATCTTTAATAACAATGTCTGCATTCGGTTCTGCGGTTCCATTCACACTTGTTGAGTCTGTAGTTAAACTATTAATAGTTGTTCTTTCTATGTCACTTAAGTCAACTATACTAAGGTTACTAATTCGAACTGTACCAGTTGTTGTTTCCAAAGAAACGGATGTTGAATTAGATGTTGCTACAAATTCACCTGTTTGCTGTGATCCAGATGCGCCAACCCAAGTACCTGGGTTCGGTATATTCATCCAAAGAGGTAATGGATTGTATAAAGCTTGGTGTACAGCAGAACCATCATTGACAACTACCGCAACATTATTGTTCCCATCTACATTAGTTGCAGTATATGAGATTTTATAGCGATGTCCTGGAACTGTGGTAAACGCACGTCCAATCCCCATAGATTTCAACATTTGTGGTGAGCTAAGTTGTACTGAACCATTTCCTTCGAATTTAGTACTCATACTATACACGCCAAAATAATCCCAGCTATCCCCAGGATAACTATCCCAGCTAGCATATTTTGTGTCATTAATAGTATTAGCCGCTGTCCAATAAATTGGCGTCCAGTAGTTTTTATTATCGAAGTTAGCAGCAGCCCCCAACAAGTTTGTAGATGTTGACTTTAGGTTGGTTAATTTTGTTCCTTCTGATCCAGTGCTAGTGCCACTAGCAACTACATTGAACGGAAGTGCTGTTACAAGTGTAGAAGCTACCATAGTTGCTGTAATCGCGCTGATAGTCATCTTTTTTAATTTAGATTTCTTCATGTTCACGTTGTTTATTCTCCTTTTTCATGATATTTTATTGATGCAAAAGCTAGAAAGGCACACTTCACTATGCTCGATATGTCTTTCTGCAAAATTCATAATTTAAATTTCGTTTTCCTCCTTCCAGTTTCGCACTCATTCATATTAGCACCTAAAAAATAGTTAAGTTGGATATAAAAACTGTTTTTTTTCTATGTTTTTTGTAATTTTTGTGACAATTTACAAAAAACGAGCAAGTTTAGTATCAAATCCACAAAATAAACGATTGCAAAAAAAAGGTTCTATGCTTGATTTTCAAAGCATAGAACCTTTTAATTAATTTTACTTCTCTTTTTTTCATTTTGACTTAATGTTTATTTACTAACTGCTTGAGCTGCCGTAATAAGTGCAAGATTGTAAACATCTTGTGTGTTACAACCACGAGATAGGTCGTTCACCGGTGCATTTAGTCCTTGTAGAACGGGACCTACTGCCTCAAATTTTCCTAAGCGTTGCGCAATTTTATATCCAATATTTCCCGCTTCTAAACTTGGAAAGATGAATACATTGGCATCGCCTTTAATAACGGATTCAGGAGCCTTTTGCGCAGCAACCGATGGTACGAACGCTGCATCAAATTGGAATTCACCATCAAGTGTCAATTCTGGCGCATTTTCCTTCGCTAGTTTAGTTGCTTCTGCAACTTTTTCAGTTTCCTCAGACTTTGCCGATCCTTTTGTCGAAAAGCTGAGCATGGCAATGCGCGGCTTGATACCAAAAATTTGTGCAGTTTCTGCACTTACAATGGCATTTTCTGCTAAGTCAGCAGCTGTTGGTGCGATATTAATGGCGACATCGCTAAATAGGTAACGTTCCGCATCACGCACCATAATCATCGCACCAGCTACTTTCGAAATACCAGGTTTTGTTTTAATAATTTGAAGTGCCGGGCGAACTGTATCCCCTGTTGAATGAATGGCACCACTTACTAAACCATCTGCATTTCCAGTGTATACAAGCATCGTTCCAAAATAGTTTGGATCTTGTAGCAACTTACGCGCGTCTTCTTCTGTTGCTTTTCCTTTACGACGTTCGACAAAGGCTGCCACGAGTTCATCAAATAATGGATCCGTTTCTGGTGTTTTCACTTCGATTCCGTCGACTGAAACACCAGCATTTTTTGCAGCTTTTTCAATTTCTGCTTTTTGGCCTAATAAAATAGGAGTAATCGCACCTTCTTCGGCAAGGCGTGCTGCTGCTCCAACAATTCGCTCATCTTTTCCTTCTGGAAGGACAATACGAACTCCTTTTCCAGCAACTTGTTCTTTAATACTTCTCAATAAATCGCTCATTTCCTTTTATTCCTCCAATTTCACACAAATTCATTTTCTTTTCTTATCATACTATAAAATGTATGAAGTTAACAGGAAAAGCCATAAAAAAACGGATTTTTGCGTCATTTATCTGTACTACAATTTTTTCTAAACTGTATGAATTCTAGAGAGTTATTTTTACACTAAATATCGCTTTCTTTATATTTTTTTTAAACAACCATTTACTTTTTGAGATATTGTGATAAAATGAACTTAATTGATAATGATTCTCAAACTCATTTTGAACGATGGGAGGAACGATGCATGCGACTCAATGAACTTTCAACCGGCGAACGCGGTAAAATTTCTGCTTTAAATGTTTCCAGCTCTATGCTCAAAAGACGTCTGCTGGCGCTTGGTTGCATGGAAGGCTGCGAACTATGTATGAAACAAAAAGGCTTTTTAGGCGGTCCTTGCACAATTGAAACAAAAGGACAGTACATTAGTATTCGAAGTTGTGATGCTTGCGAAATCGTGGTGGAACGAAATGGCTAATACATATTGTTTACTCGGAAACCCTAATACTGGTAAAACATCGCTTTTTAATGCGCTGACTGGTTCATACGAATACGTCGGCAATTGGAGTGGCGTGACTGTTGAAAAGAAAGTCGGCACATTAAAAGCGGAAAAAGGTAAGCTCATTGATTTACCGGGCATATACGATATTCATCCTATCTCGCGTGACGAAACTGTTGTAACGCGTTTTTTAATAGAAGAAAAATTTGATTCGATGTTAAATATTGTTGATGCAGCGCAAATTGAGCGGAATTTAAATTTAACGATTGAATTGCTCGAATTTGGGGCGCCTGTCGTAATGGGACTCAATATGGTCGATGTGGCGCTAGGCCGTGGGATCAAAATTGACATTCCGAAACTGGCGAGGGCGCTCAAAATACCGGTTTTGCCCGTCATCGCACGCTCCGGCAAAGGGACAGAAGAAATTCTTGCCACACTGACCGACGAAAAAGCCACGCGAAATCATTCGCTAAAGCTACCTTACGCAAAACCAATCGAACGGGCCATTCAAGACCTTTCTGCTCTTTTGGAAAACACGGCTCCGCGTAAGCATTTGCGCTTTTTCGCGCTCCAATTTCTCACTGCCAATCCTGTGACCGAAAAGCATATTCAAGATGAGCCTTTTTATTCGGCGGCCGTACAGATTCGTGAGGAAACGGCGATGAAACTTACACGCAGCATTGAAAGTGAGATACTCGAAACCAGACGTGCTTTTATCCAAGATATTTGTGTGGAAGCGGTCACCTACACGGGAACTAACGTGCCACTTTCAGATAAGCTTGACCAAATTGTGACCCATCGTTTTTTCGGCATTCCCATTTTCCTTGGTATCATGTGGCTGATTTTTCAAATTACATTTACATGGGTTGGCGTGCCGCTCTCTGATTTGCTTGACGGGTTTTTCAGCGGGCCACTAACAGATTTCACCACGCAATTTTTGGCGTCCTTGGGTACAAGTCATTTTTTAATTGATTTAATCACAAACGGTATTATTGCGGGTGTTGGCGGTGTGCTCGTGTTCGTTCCGCAAATTTTGGTGATTTTCTTCTTTATTTCGCTGCTTGAAGATTCTGGCTATATGGCGCGGATTGCGGTTGTGATGGACCGGATTATGGAAATGTTTGGGCTAAACGGCAAAGCCTTCATTCCGATGATCATTGGCTTTGGCTGCAACGTTCCAGGCATCATGGCGGCTCGCTCCATCGAAGAATCCAAAGAACGTACATTGACGATTTTGATTACGCCATTTATGTCGTGCTCTGCGAGGCTTCCCGTCTATGCGCTATTTGTCGGTGTTTTCTTTGCGCAGTATCAAGCGCTCGTTGTGCTCTCGCTTTACGTCATTGGCATTGTGATGGCGCTTCTCATGACTAAAATTTTATCCAAAACGCTACTTAAAAACGATAATTCGGTTTTTGTCGTTGAACTGCCACCGTATCGTTTCCCTTCATTCAAAACGCTATGGCGCAGCACATGGGAAAAAGGCAAAGGTTTTTTGAAAAAAGCAGGCACGTTTATTTTTGCTGGTTCGGTCATCATTTGGTTGCTCAATTACGCTGGCCCAGGCGGGTTTGATGTTCCGATGGGCGAAAGCTTTCTCGCTATGATTGGCGGCTTTTTAGCGCCTCTTTTGGTTCCCCTCGGTTTTGGCACTTGGCAAGCCGGCGCAACTTTAATTCCGGGGTTTTTAGCTAAAGAAGTAGTGGTTTCAACGATGGCGATTATTTATTCAGTTGGAGAAGACAGCCTTGGGAGCGTTGTTAGCGCATTTTACACTCCGCTTTCTGCCTACTGTTTCATGTTGTTCATCTTGCTTTATGTCCCCTGCCTTGCGACTGTTGCGGCCATTCGGAAGGAAACGGCGTCATGGAAATGGACTGCATTCGCAACGCTCTATCCGCTATTAACTGCCTACGTAATTGTTCTTCTTGTGTATCAAATTGGAAATCTATTTATTTAAGAAAGGGCTTGAATGTGCTATGGCTATTTTTGTTAATCTTTTGCTTGGTGGACTTATATTCGGTTATACGATTTTTGCCCTTGTTCGCTTCACAAAAAAGAGCAGACAAGGAAAATGTGCAGCTTGTGAGCTTGAGAAAACATGCGAGTCTGAAAATGAGCTACCCACACATCTAAAATAATTTTTTCTATGAGAAAATGCTAAAAAGCAACACTTTTTCCCCTTTGAACTTGGAGAGAAAGGTTGCTTTTTTTTGTAAAATTTAAAATATGATTAGCGAAGTTCGGAAAACAATTCGTCCAGCTGGTCATTTGGGATTTCCAAATAGGCGTCACCTATCGGGATTTCAAACGTGCATGTGTGACTTCCTTTTTCAATCAAATAGCCGGTCACACCAATATCGGTTTTGGACTGGGCAATCGCAATTCGCTTCGCCACATCTGCTAGCGGCGCATCAAATTGCACGTGGAACATGTTTGAAACAGGGATTTCTGGAATGGTTTTCACATCTGTAAGCGCATTGAAACGAGCGGCAAGCTCCTTCGCTTTTTCAAAATACAGCGCCATTTTAGTTTTGCGTTTTTCAAAATAGTAATCGGCCGATAAAATGTACGGGTACAAACTGATTAAATCCCCACCGTAACGCCGTTTCCATGCTTTAGCTTGCTTGAGAAAATCAGTTGGGCCAGCTAAAATTGCGCCGGCAATGCCGCCTATGCCCTTATAAAAGGAAATGTACACGGTATCAAACAGCGCACAAATTTCGCTCGCTTCTTTTTGGTAAAAAGGCAATACTTCAAAAAGGCGTGCACCATCTAAATGTAACGCAATGCCGTTTTGTTTGCAGTATTCGGAAATTTGAACGAGTTCTTCAAAACTTGGTAGTTGCCCGCCAATTTCCCTTTGAGGAAGCTCGAGTAAAACGCAGGCTACTTTTTCACCCAAAGTTTGAATGTCTTCAAGTGTTGGTACGCGGTCTTGTTCGCAAAGTAGCGCGGTTTCAATATTGTGAAGCTTTTTCAAGCCGTCTGCCTCATGGATTTCCAGATGAGCGAGCGGGTGATAGGCAACGCGCGGTATGTTTTTTTCATCCGCCCAAATTCTAAGCGCAATTTGCTGTGCCATCGTACCGCTTGGGAAGAAAACTGCTTGTTCCAGACCTAAAACCCCTGCCATTTTTTCTTCAAAATTTGAAATCAACGAACCTGTACCGTAAATATCGCTCGCAGTTTCCCCGTCCACATTTGCGATGACTTCTTTTAAAACGGAGATGTCGCGTGGCCCATTATTCGCTAATTTAAAAGTTGTTTCCTGATAAGTTTCTTTTAAATAATCTGGTTTTTCCACTTCCAGCCCTCCTTTTAAAATTCAATTTTATTCAAAAAACTGCAAAGTGTAGCCATCAATTGTTTCTACTTGGCAGAGCTTTGTTTCAAAATCGGCGGCAGCGTGTAAGGTGACTTTCTCCCAGCCACTGTTTATGACGTGAGCGTGCAGTTTTTCGATACCTTGCACTTTCATGAAAGCGACGGTACCGCCTTTTGGTTCGCCGTATAAAAGATGGAAGCCAGTAAATGGTGCGATATGTAGGCTTTCAAATTCACGCGGGAGGTCAAACGCACAGCCATATGTGCCGCTTCCATTTTCGTCGCGCTCATCAATTTCGCAGTACCAACCGAGTGTTTTGGTGAACCAAGCGATGGTTTCATCCATGTTGGCGGTGTAGTAAACAGGACCGGTTTCCTTTACTACAAACCCTCTTTCTTTAAATTTATTCCAATCTTCCATGGTTTCATCCCCTTTTTTAATGTTCATACGGGCGATATTTTTTGCGTAATTCGGTCTGGTTTGCCAAGCGAGTTTCGATATCTATTCGGTGGAACAGTAGGACATTTCCTTTGCGAATGTGCGGAATAATGTTGCGTTTCGCAAGAGACTGTATGGCTTGCTTCGTTACGCCTAAAAATTTAGCGGATTCTTCTGAAGTTAAAAATGTTTCTTCTAAAAACAGCCGATCTTGTTCTTGTTTGCTTATTTCCAAGACGTTCACACCCTTTCTCTCTTCTAGTGTAGAAAAAATTGGCATTTTTTTCAAGTATAGCGTTAACATTTCGCTTGAAGAAAGCTATACTTGAAGAAGAAATTGATTTTGGAGGAGGATTTAATTTGAATAAAGTCATTGAGCAAATGTTAAGCCACCGTTCGATTCGCAAGTACATACCTGGAAAAAGTATTCCTGAGACCGATTTAGATTTAATTATCCGCGCGGCTCAAAGTGCACCATCTTGGATTAATGGGCAACAATATTCCATTGTCGGGGTAAAAGACGCTGCACGTAAACAAAAGTTAGCGGAGCTGACGAAAAATCCATATGTGGCGGAATGCTCCATTTTTCTTGTATTTGTTGGGGATTTTCATCGTGCCAATTTGGCGAGCGCGAAATATCAGACGGCATTTAATGCGAAAAGCGACGAAGACTTACTGCTTGTTGCCGCAACTGACGTTGGTTTAGCTTGTCAAAACGCGCTAACGGCGGCTGAAAGTCTTGGCTACGGGACGGTTTGTATTGGTGGAATTAGACGTGAGTTTACGGAGGTCTCCGAATTTCTTGGGCTACCTGAAATGGTGATTCCAATTGTTGGGCTTTGTGTGGGCTATCCGGATACCGAATCCGTAATCCGACCTCGTTTACCTAAAGAAGCTGTTTATTTTGAAGAAACCTACCAAACAGACACTTTACCGCTGCTTGAAAAATATGATGTAACGATTATTCCTTATTCCGAACGTGAAGGTTCTATTGGCTATACGGAACGCATTGCTAAATTTTATGCGCAACCTTATTTTACCGGCATTCCAGAAGGGTTGAAAAAACAAGGATTTTTAGGCGGAAATAAGTAGCATTTAACTTTTAATTGGTATATACTTTTGTAGAGATTACATATTTAACCGAGGAGGTTCACGATGAAAGAGGCTTTATTTTTAAACCCTGTTTTTCAAGACCGCATTTGGGGCGGCACAAAACTGCACGATTACTTCGGATATGATATTCCGTCTGACAAGACTGGCGAGGACTGGGCTATTTCTGCGCACCCGAATGGTCCATCCACTGTCAAAAATGGCGAGTTTGCTGGGAAAACACTCATCCAACTATGGACAGAACATCCGGAACTTTTTGGAAATCCGAAAGACCCAGTTTTCCCCCTACTAACAAAGATTTTGGATGCAAATTCGGATTTATCCGTGCAAGTTCACCCGGACGACGCGTATGCGAAAGTGCATGAAAACGGCGAGCTTGGAAAGACGGAATGTTGGTATATTATTGATTGCGCGGAAGGCGCGGAGCTGATTTACGGGCACCATGCGAAGTCTAAAGATGAATTTGTGAAATTGGTTGCGGACGGCGAGTGGGACAAGTTGCTACGCAAGGTGAAAATCGCGCCGGGCGAGTTTTACTATGTTCCAAGTGGGACGATTCACGCGCTTGGCACTGGCACGCTAGTTCTTGAAACGCAACAAAGTTCGGATACAACTTACCGTGTGTACGATTATGATCGTAAAGATGCGGACGGCAACACGCGCGAGCTTCATCTAGAAAAAGCCATCGACGTCACAAAAATTCCGCATCACGATGCATTACTTGATATTCAGGTTGAAAAACGAGACGGAGTAACCGTTACGACTTTTGTGTCAAACGACTTTTTCAGCGTTTACAAATGGGAAATTGACGGCACTGCGAGATTTGATGCGACGGCGCCATATACGCTTGTAAGCATTTTAGACGGCGCTGCTGCGCTTACCATTGACAGGGCTGAAACGCCTGTTAAAAAAGGCGACCACTTTATTTTGCCAAATGCAATCAATTCGTGGGCGCTAACTGGGTCAGCCACAGCAATTGTATCGACACCTTAACACTTCAAGCGGCTGGAATTTATTCCAGCCGCTTTTTTCTAAAACAGAAAAAAAGACTTTCGAATTTGGCTATGATACACTTATTTTAGTGACATAAGAAAGGTGTGAAACCTAATGAATGAAGCAGTAAAAACATTAGATGGTTGGTACTCTTTACATGATTTCAGGGCGGTAGATTGGACGTCTTGGCGAGAAACTTCTACGGCTGACCGCGAACGGATTTTAACGGAATTTAGCACATTTTTAGCGAATTTAGAAGTGACAAAAAACATTGGATCTGGCGAACAAACGCTGTATACGATTTTAGGGCAAAAAGCTGATTTTGTATTTTTTGTTCTTCGGGAAACTTTAGAAGAATTAAATGCGGTGGAAAACGAATTCAATAAGCTCGCGATTGCGGATTATTTAGTCCCTACATATTCCTATATTTCAGTTGTGGAGTTAAGCAATTATTTAGCCTCACATATGGCGGGTGACGAGGATCCGTATCAAAACAAACATGTCCGCGCCCGGCTTTATCCAAAATTACCGAACAAAAAACATATTTGCTTTTATCCGATGAATAAAAAACGCGATGGTGCGGATAATTGGTACATGCTCCCGATGAGCGAGCGCCAACAACTTATTCGCGATCACGGTCAGATTGGCCGCAGTTACGCTGGAAAAGTGAGCCAAATTATTGGCGGATCCATCGGCCTTGACGATTACGAATGGGGCGTCACTTTGTTTGCGGACGATGCACTTGACTTTAAGCGAATTGTCACGGAAATGCGTTTTGACGAAACAAGTGCACGTTACGGCGAGTTTGGCGCATTCTTCATTGGGAATTTATTGCCACATGAAGAGATTGAAAGATTTTTTATGATTTAATAAAAGAAGCAAAAATCAGGTGAACAAGCCATTTTCCATGGTTATCACCTGATTTTGCTTCTTTTTTTGTTCATTATAATTTATTTATTTTTGTGGTGCGATAAAATTTGTGACTGTATCAGAATCATAAAAATAACGATTTAATTTTACATTTTTGCTTAAATCTAGTTCCGTTAAAAGATTCCGATGCAAATAAAGTTCATAGAGTTCAACATTATTCCGCAAATCAATTTTAGTTAGCTTATTGTACTCTAGATATAGGAATTTCAATTTAAGATTTTGACTAAGATTTATCGAAGAAAGATTGGCATTGTTTAAATGTAGCGTCCTAAGATTAGGCAATCTTGATAAATCAAGTGAGCTGAGTGAAGGGGTACGTTGCACATCTAAGAAGTCCAGTTTAGGCAGGTATGGTAACGTCAGTGAATAAACTGGGTTCCCTCCCATACTAATCCCTCTTAATTCGGTATTATTGCTCACATTAATAGTCGTCAACTTGTTATTATGAATCCAAAGATTACTCAATTTAGTATTTTTACTAACGTCTAGATTGCTTAACTGATTTCCGCCAGCAACAATATATGTTAAGTTCGTATTCTTACTAACATCTAACTGTTGGAGCTTATTATAACTTAATTCAAGATAATCAAGCGCTGTGTTCTGACTTAAATCAAGGTTTGTCAATTGATTCTTATACATATTAATTCGAACTAATTTTTTATTCTGCCTTAAATCAAGTGTAGAAAAATTATTATTTCCCAAATCTAAATAGATTAAATTTAGATTCTTACTGAGATCTATTTTTTCAAGTTTTTCAGTTCCCCCATAAAAGATTAAGTGAGTTAGATTATTTAATCTTTCAATCCCTGTCGCATTGGAAACTTTACCATCTACACGTAGTTGCGTAATTTTACCAGCATCCTCCGTAGTAAAATTATCTTCTACAGATTTATTCAACTGCCGAGCAATTTCATTTGCTAAATCCGCATCTAAAAAGACATCTTTAATTTTTTCTTGGGTATTGTTTGTAGTTGTGTAGACGTTTGTGTAAAAATTACGAGCTATTTTGTCATCCCAAATAATCGGTGAAGAAGCTTCATACCAGCGCATACTCGCTTGATTAGTGGAGATTGAGAAGAAACTTGTTCCAGATTTCACAGAATTACGCGGATAACTTACTTCTTCGTGATTGGACATCGGGATTGGCAATGTTGAAACTCCACTTGGTAGCGAAAACTTAATCACAACCGCATACTTATCATTACTTGTGATTGGTACAGGTTCACTTAATTTAATTGTTTCAAAACCAGCGTCTGCCTTTACTCCTCTTGCAACAAGCTTTAAGTTAGTGAATGATTTATCCGAACTGTTTGGATTAATATAAATTTCGTACGGTGTATCATATTGAAGTGTATTAATCGCAATCGCTTCAATGGATTCTTTTGAATCATTAGGTGCATCAAAAACATTGGCAATGTACGTATCCGTTGTTGAAGGATACCAACCGGTCAGTGCAAATTCTGCCATAGCAACCATATTATCGTAGTTCTGGCTCGTTTCCATTTGTTTTGCACCGTACATAACAGAAGTTAAGATATAAGCATCTTCATAAGACACATAGTAGTAACCTTTATCCCCCCAATTGGTTCCCCAGCTATTTCTAACAATAAAGGCCCCATTATTTTGAGGTCTAACATTTGACTTGAAATTTTCTTTACTATAATTATCATCATATCCAACAATTAAAGTAGAATGATCAATGGTAGTATAGTCACTTTTAGGTACATATACTGCGCTTGTTGTACTATTTATATACTCTTGAAGATATTGCCCATCTGCCTTCCACTGGTATGTGAGTCCACCATTTTTCACAAGATGTTCTTTAATTCTTTTCACCTTTTGATTTTGCTCTTCAACACTTGCTGTTACATAAAGTCCTCCAATCAGATTTATTCCTTGTTGATGAATAAGTGGCTTTTCAGATAAAACATTTAAAGAAGGTAAATACGATGCATTCGTATTATATGGCATTTTATTTTCAGAAACTGGTAGCTCCCAATTCATCGCTTCGTAGAGAGCCATAGTCTCAAGTCCTCCACCGCCTAAAGTACGATTATATGCTTTTGGGTTATTTCCAATTATTCCGTCTGCATCTTTTGCCGAATAGTAGTCCGTATAAAGTTCAGAAAGGTCATAGGGTACGCCAAACTGTTTTAAAGCAGCCGTTTCAATAGAAGCATTTGAAGAGAACGACCAACAAATGTTTCTTGTTTGCTGATCTTTAACTGATGTGTCTCCTCCAGTTAAACGAGGATCATACTTAGTCGGTAAAGGCGTTGACCTAAGTAGTTGTTTTGG
The DNA here is from genome assembly GCF_900186125.1 of Listeria goaensis. GTDB lineage: Bacteria > Bacillota > Bacilli > Lactobacillales > Listeriaceae > Listeria > Listeria goaensis. Next base: position 14,807 of record NZ_FYBQ01000003.1, read on the forward strand.
TTTAGGTTGCTCATAAACCCCTATTGGATCTTTTAATGATCCTGTTGGATATTCCCTCGCATCAACTTGGTTTCCTGGCAATAACAAAAATAAACTTGCAAAAATAAAACTAATTCCCGCTAACAAACGTAAAAACTTTTTCATAGTCTCCTCCTTAATTGTATTTTCCATGTTGTTTCTGTCTCTTTTTCTCCCTTTCCATATTATTCTGCCAAAAGAATACTTCAAGCAGTCAATTTACATTATAATATAAAAAATAAAATTCTGAAAGTTATTTTATAAACAAGTCTGATTTTTATGCAAAAATGCGAGATTCTAAACACTGAACCTCGCATCATTACTATTTATAAAATTATTTGTCTATTTTTGATTTGGAAGCGCCCCAACAACTGGATGAGGTATATAATGTTCCTCTAAAAATGCCATATCTTCTGATGTTAGTTTTAAATCTAGCGCTAAAACAGCACTTTCTAAATGCCGTTCTTTTTGTGCGCCCACAATTGGTGCGGTGATTTCTGGTTTATTCAGCAACCATGCTAACGCAATTTGGTCGCGCGAAACCGCGTATTTATTCGCCAGTTCGGCGACGCGCTCAATAATTCCGATGTCCGCTTCCATCATGCCATCATATTTAGAACTTTGAATCGTATCAGTCGCTGAACGCTCCGTTTTTTCGGAAACATCACGCGTAAGGCGACCAGATGCTAGCGGACTATACGGCGTTAGCGCTATGTTTTCATCTTCACAAAATGGAATCATTTCCCGCTCTTCCTCACGATAAATTAAATTGTAATGATTTTGCATGGATACAAATTTAGTCCAGCCGTTTCTTTCTGCGATGCGTTGTGCTTTTTGGAATTGCCATGCGTACATGGCACTGGCGCCAATATAGCGGGCCTTTCCAGCCTTCACGACATCATGCAAAGCTTCCATCGTTTCTTCGACAGGCGTAAATTGGTCGAAACGATGAATAATATAAAGATCGACATAATCGGTTTCTAGCCGTTTTAGGCTATGGTCGATTTCAGTTAGGATTTCTTTGCGAGAAAGTCCACCACTATTTGGTTGCCCCGGGCGCATGGTTTGATGCACTTTTGTCGCGAGAACAACATCGTCGCGATTTGCAAAATCTTTCAGTGCACGCCCAACAATTTTTTCGCTTTCCCCAAAAGAGTAAATGTTTGCCGTATCAAAAAAGTTGATGCCGAGGTCGAGCGCTTTTTTGATGATTTGGCGGCTATCCGTCTCACCAAGCACCCATTTGTGAATCCACTTCTCTGCATCACCAAAGCCCATTGTACCTAGACAAATTTTTGATACGTCCATACCAGTATTACCAAATTTCACATACTCCATTTCGACTCCTCCTTTACTCCCCTATCATAAAGCTTGAAGTGAACTCTAAGTCAAGCGTTTTTGTAAAAAAAATAAACAAAATTTCAAACCCTATTTACTTCAAAGCTCCGCAATTTGTTTTCCGCAGCTCGCACATGTCCATAATTTTCTAATTTAAACTGCAAACGGCTTATCGCCTCTTGAAGCTCCGCTGCTTTCGCTTCTAGTTTTTCTTTTTGCTCTTGGATTAAAGCTATTCTCGCGTCAACCGTCGAATCACCTTGCCGGAATAACAATAAATACTCTACCAATGACTCAATCGACAAACCAGCTCTCCGCATCTGCCGACTAAAGACAATCCAACGAATGTCGTCCTCGTCAAATTCTCGTATTCCATTCCCATTCCGCTTCACCGGCGCAATCAAACCAATTTTTTCGTAGTACCGAATTGTGTCCGCTGAAACACCTGTCACTTCACTTACTTTCTTAATATTCATCGGCTCATCTCCTTCTCCCATTTAGTTTATCGCATTTGCTACCAGTTTCGTCAACTGATAGCAATTATACCTATAAAAGTTATTTTTAACACAAAAAAAGCGGTCGCTCCCCGCCAACGCTTCAAATATCGTTACATTTATTTCTAGTGTTTTCTAGTGCTTTTTGTGCTGCTTTGAACCAATTACCTTTAATAGCACTTTTAAGTTTCTCTATATGTTTCTTGTCATTATTTTTAAAGGTTTCCGTCTTTTCTTTTTCCGTTTCTTTCTCGCATCGCCTAACATGTCCCCGATTGAGTTGCTCATGTTGTCATTCCTCGCTTTCTCTGTCTATCTTCATTAAATTATCTTTAAAGCATCCTATATCTTTTCTATACTGTGCTTCTATATCTTCCCGTTGTGCCTCAATCTTCTCTAATTCCTCACGCATCATATGAGTAGCTTCATCATGTGTACGGGTTATCATATTGTATCCGTGTGAAAGCGGGGGAATCGTTTCGGGGGCATAGTTTGAAATCATAAAACGTAAACGTTCGGCTTTTACATCTAGCGTTTTTAAAAATTGATTGCCAGCATGCCGCAGGTCTTCTTCTACTGCTTCTAATCGCCTCATTTGTCGCTTGTAATCGTCTTCTATATCGTCTATACGTTGCATGATTGTCCTTTTTGATAATTCCAAAGTCTCATCCCTCCGCGATTTTCCGCGCTAATTCTCGATCTTTTTCTAGCACTTCATTAATTGCCTGTTGAATTTGATTAATTATATCATTATAATCCTGTTCGATTTCTTTGAGTTTCCCTAGCTTTTTAGTACGTTTTGCGATTGGCTTAAGCTTTATTTTTGCCTCTGTTGCCCCACCGTCCGAAAGCGCGCCGATAATTTCAGTTTCTGATAGTGAGTCCCCTAAGCTTCTGGCATCCGAGTGCGTTTTCTGCCAAAGTTCACTTGCGTTTTCCATATCTTTTTTGTATAGTTTTTCCAGTTCCTCACACATTTGCTTTGCTTCCATTTGCATTGTTCCAACACGAATAAACGCTTCTGATGCTTCAAGGTACTTTTCTTCTGATGATGACAAGTCGCCACCAGCTCCTAATTTTTTCTTTAGTTTTGCAAGATTTTTCAGACCTTCCGCTTGAAGTATTGCGGCTTTTTTTCTGTTCCCTGCTTTGGTTAGTTTTAAATTTCCATTTTTGTCAAATTGATAACCACCCCACATATGTTGCTTGCCCATATCCCCTACATCTTTTCCATCTACAAATAACACATTTCCTATTGTAGGTTTATTCTCCCCGTAACCTAGCGCAATCAAGTCAAGTTGATCGGTATAGATGAATCCTTTGTTAGAAGCTGTGAAAGCGTCTGCTATTTTCTTTTGGTCGGCATTTAGAAGATTATAAACATTAGGACATTGATAAAGGTATGCACCTGTTATTCTTTTAAGTTGCTTCTTGCTTAGGTTTGCGACTGCGTATTGTCCGTTCATTCCACCAAGTGAATGTCCATATATATTAATTTTTGCATTCGGATAAGTTTCAAGCGTTTTTTTCAAAGTATTCGCTGAACTTTTTAACTGTGGGGTACCTCCCCCTTTTCCCACTAAAACCATTGCTGCTGCAGGAACATCATTCTGCAACCAATCCGCTGCAAAGTCGTTATTCACTTCAGGTGCGCCCCACGATAGTTCATTAGGGGCAGTGGAGCCGCGGTATAAAACAGTTACTTCTTTAACTTTCTCACGTTCTGAGAGCGAGGAATTGGCTGTTACTTTATTTTTCCCATTAGTAACTATGTATGTTTGTTCGCCTGTTGCTTTGTTGTTCACTTTTTCTGAAAGTGTACCTATTTTTCTTCCCCCGTCGATTTTTATAGGCTTTCCAACGTCCATATTTTTATTATACTGCTGTTTTGCAATCTGAACTCGGTTCTTTTCTGTGAGCATAGTTGCCATTTCAATTCCCTTCTTTCTCTAAAAGCCTTTCTAGTTTTTCAGAGGTTCCACCCGCATCATCGCTTAATTCACCTCTATCACTATCTTTGCTTAATATAATATCGATTACTAAGTCGCTGTCGTTGTTAATGATTAAGTTAACCATTATCCCCCCCATAGGATTTTCTTCTATACTACTATCATCAATTTTGTATGTGTATATAACTCCTTCACTTGTAAAAGCTTTAGGATCATTATACATTATTGTTTTTTTATAAACTTTTTCCGCTTCTTTACTATGTACAATTTCCATCATTTCCACTTCTTCGTTGTTATTCATATGTTTATCAACTCCCATTTTTATACCGATTACGATAGCGATTAATAGTACTATACTTATAATAATTATTGACGTTTTTTTCATTCTACCCCTCCTTTTACTCGACTAGAAAGTCTCTAAGGACAATCCACAGCCTATTCATTCTACCATGTGAACGATTATAAATACTTGCATTGAACATGATTTTAATGAAACTACAGCGCTTTAGTTAGATTCCATTCATAAAAACGTCTCTTGTTAAACCACAAGAGACGTTTTTCGAATTCAAACAATCAGCATAAAAGTTGAAAACCAAAGTTCTGTTGGTTAATGTATTGCATACTTGTATCATAAGTTTTCACGGAATCTCGGGCTCTACGAAGAGTCATCCTGATTTTTCTAAAATAAAACCCTCTCCAATATTATGTATTTTTCTTACTATTTCAATATACCATACACTATTTTTAGAAGCTATTGATAGCTCATTGTACTCACTTATTTTTCTACCAACTCTAGGACAACCACTCCATCCTCAAAAAATCAGCAAAAAAAGACGCCATAGGCTTAGACAAGCCGCATAGCGCCACAAAAAGGGAGTTTAAGGTAAGAAAGGATAACTTATCACTAAAAAGGGAGAAAAAGTAAATAAGTTATCGTTGCTTATGCTAATTAAATACCCCGCAAAAATAGAAATAATCCTCTTTTTCCAAATGTTTATATTAAAATTTTATGACGAAAGACTTTTTTTTGAAATAAAATGTTGGTTTCCTTTTTAAAATGAATGGTAACCGGGACGCGATTTTGCAGCTGCGATGATAAAACAAAGCCAGCCGGAAATAAAACAAACGCCGCCAATTGGTGTGATGGCTCCTAAAAACGTGATTTTAGTGATGCTCAAAACGTAAAGGCTACCTGAAAATAAAATGATGCCTGCAGAAAATAGTATTATCGCGGCGCTAATAAGACGGCTGTTTAGTTTTTCTTGGACGACGCCGCAAATTAAAATCGCTACAGCGTGAAACATTTGATATTGAACGCCCGTTTCATACGTGGCCACGTGGCTGCCTAAAATATCCTTTAGCGCGTGCGCACCGAAAGCGCCAATCATGACGGCAAGCATCGCAAAAATGCCGCCCGTTATAAGACCTTTTTTCATCGTTCTCCCCCTTTAAAAATCAAACAGCGAATCACCATTCGCACCGTCTGACATATCGAGTTTTTTTCCTTGGTTTAAAGCCGGAGGGACAGCTGGTGTACTCTCGTGCGGAATGTGCGCCGCATCATTTTGGGGCGCGACATCCGTTTTAGTTTCAGAAAGAGCCAGTTCTGTGAGAATTTTCAATGTGTGCAGATGCGCGTTTTGTTCAGCGCCGCTTAGCTCCTTCGCCTGACGTAGCTCTTCCTCCATTTTTTGAAATAACGCCTGATCTGAAACGTTCACCATTTAAACTCCTTTGACTTCTTTAATAATGCGCGCTGGGTTGCCGCCGATGACAACATTGTCGCCGAAACTTTTTGTGACAACGGTGCCTGATGCGACAACGACGTTATTGCCAAGTGTCACGCCGGGATTAATAACCGCGCGTCCGCCAATCCAGGCGTTATTGCCGATTTTAACGGGCTTACCTAGTTCGAGCCCACTATTTCGTTCGGTCGGTTCAAGAGGATGCGTCGCGGTATAAATGTGCACGCCAGGCGCGAGCATGCAATTATCACCAATATGTATTTCGCACACATCAAGCATGACGCAATCAAAATTCGCGAAGAAATTTTCGCCAAGATAAATATTTGAGCCGTAATCAACGCGGAGTGTCGGTTCTAAAAATACTTTTTCACCCGTTCCGCCGAATAGGCGTTTTAAAAGTTCAGTTCGCGCTGCTGCGTCTATTGTATCATTGATTTCGCGAATGAGTTTGCGTGCGCGTGCGCGACCATGCGCGAGTTCATAGTTGGACGGATCATACAATTCGCCCGCAAGCATTTTTTCAACTTCTTTTTTCAAATTCTAGCACCTCTTTCCACTATACTTCACGCTTTATTATAGCTAACTTTCACGGGGGACGCAAAATGTGGCGCTTTTTAAACAAGACAACTGCATTTTTCTTTAAAAAGTGCTATGCTAGAGGAAGTGAAAACACTAGGAGGATTCTTATTTATGATTAAAGTTATTGCTTCTGATATGGACGGTACGCTACTAAATTCCGACATACGTGTTACTGAGGAAAACGTAAAAGCGATTGAATTTGCAAGATCTAAAGGCATCCACTTTGTTTTATGTACGGGGCGGATGTACGATGATGCGATGTCGCTTATTCACAAAGCGAATTTGTACGCGCCGGCCATTTGTATGAACGGCGCAGAAGTGCGCGATGAACACGGTAAAATTTTGTTGCAACATACGCTCGACAAAGATATTTCGAGAAAAACATTTCAAATTCTTTCTGATTTAGGAATGTACACGGAATTGTTTACTGATATCGGGCCGATTTCGACAAACAAAGAGCAAGGTAAAGAATTTTTGATTGAAATGTATCGCAAAATGCATCCTGACAAGCCCGTTCAATCGATTAGCGAGCAAATTGAGGAGCGCTTTCAAGCGAAAGACGTTCATGAAATTACGGATGTCAATCGGGTTTTTGAAAACGAGGAGATGAACATCTTGAAATTCATTTCGTTCTCGCCAAACCCTGATATTTTAACTCGAGCAAAAAAAGAACTAAGTGTGTCGAATGAACTTGCGATTACTTCTTCTTTTTCTGACAACATTGAAATCACGAATCGCGCGGCCCAAAAAGGCATTTCGTTACAATATTATGTGGAGCGCCTCGGCGTTTCGCTTGAAGAAACATTTGCGATTGGCGACAATATGAACGACCTTTCGATGATTAAAATGGCAGGTTACAGTGTGGCGATGGGCAACGCAGAGCCGGAAGTCAAGAAACGCGCCAAATATGAAACCACCACCAATGATGAGCACGGGGTTGCGGAAGCCATTTATAAAATGCTCGAAGCAAATGATTAATTTTGGAGGAATTTAAAATGACGATTAAAAAAACTTTAACTATTGCTGGTTCTGATTCTAGCGGCGGCGCTGGTATCCAAGCTGATTTAAAGACATTTGAAGAATATGGAACTTTTGGATTTTCTGCACTCACAACGATTGTGACGATGGATCCAGATAACAACTGGTCACACGGTGTGACACCTATTGATGCTAAGCTTGTGCGGGAGCAGCTCAAAACGATTTTATCGGGTGGTCCTGTTGATGCAATGAAAACGGGGATGCTAGGCTCGGTGGACATTATTAAAGCGACTCGCGAAGCCATTCTTGCACACGATTTAACCAATATTGTCATTGATCCGGTGATGGTTTGTAAGGGCGAGGACGAGCTTATTCAGCCGGAAAATGCGGCGGCGATTCGTGATTTATTGCTGCCGGTTGCGACAGTGACAACGCCAAACTTATTTGAAGCGGGGCAGCTTTCTGGTCTTGGAAAACTGAAAACGGTTGAGGATATGAAGGCGGCGGCTAAAAAAATTCATGAACTTGGTGTAAAATATGTGGTCATTAAAGGTGGCAAAGCGCTTGAGAGCGATAAAGCGATTGATTTAATGTACGACGGCAATGATTTTACGATTTATGAAGTGGAAAAAGTTAACACAAACTATAACCACGGTGCTGGTTGTACGTTTGCGGCGGCGATTACTGCTGGTCTTGCGAAAGGTTTGTCTGTTCCTGATGCGGTTGCTAAGGCAAAAGATTTTGTCACTGCTGCTATTCAAGGCGGATTTGCTTTGAACCAATTTATTGGCCCGGTTTGGCATGGGGCTTATAATAAAGCGGAAAATCGTTAAATTGTAAGGCTTAATTTCTATAGCTAAACGAAACGTAACAAGCAAAATAGACTGATGACAAATGGTGAAGATTGCCGTTTATCAACAGTCTATTGTTTTTTTATTTGACGTAATCATGTATAATGAATTTGAACTTATTTTAAGGGGGATTTATTTTACATGGAGCAAAATAAAGAGAAATTAACGCCTGCTGCAACGGATAAAAATTATTTTTGGCCAATTATGATTTTTTCTGCTGTGGCTGTCATTATTATTTTATTACTTTTCTTTTCACCAATTGGTTATCAAGGTGCCGTTCATTTTGACTTAACAATTTTCCCAAGAATGAATGCGATTTTTAATAGCTTCACTTTTGTCTTCTTAGTTATTGCACTTTGGGCAATCATTGTGAAGAAAAATATTAAATTGCATCGTGGCTTCATTTTAGCTGCTTTTACTTCAACGCTATTTTTCCTCGTTTCCTATTTAACATTCCATTTTCTTTCGGCTGAAACGAGTACATTTGGTGGGACTGGCTTTGTTCGCCCGATTTATTTCTTCATTCTTATTACGCATAGTTTTCTTGCTGCGGTTGTTGTGCCACTTGCGCTGTTCGCGCTTGTTTGGGGCTGGACGATGCAAGTTGACAAGCATAAGAAAATTGTTCGTTGGACGATGCCAATTTGGTTGTATGTTAGTTTAACTGGTGTTTTAGTGTACTTATTTATGGCGCCTTATTATTAAAATAAAGGACGTAGCCACTTGGCTACGTCCTTTTATTTTTCAACATTTGGAACGGTATCTAAGTTTGAACCGTTATCTTTTTCCATTCCGTCTGGTAAATCCCATAAAAATTGACTTAGCAACGCGTCTACTTCAAAGCTTTCATGTAAGCCGCTATGCGTCACATTTGTTCCAGAAATTAGGCGTTCTTGGTAATTCGCTTTTGGAAAAAAGTTTCTTGCATAAAACACACTATCCACTTGTACAAGTCCGTCTGTTCCTGTATGATTTTGATCTCCAGCAATGGCGAGCATTTGAATAGTTTTAGGAATCCTCGTTTTATTTTTTGCGAGGTTTTTAAGTGCATCTGATCCAGCTTTCAAATCATGGGCGGCTGGATCTTTTTGCAACTTAAAGTAGTCCGCCCTATCTATGCCATTAAAAGGCGTCGCAATCGCAATAAACTTTTGTGGCACGGGGTACGCGGCATCTACTGGCGTATTTTCAAGATAGCTTAAAATGGCAAGCCCTCCCATGGAATGGCCGACTAAATTGACTGTTTTAATATGCTCTTTTTCCCGAATGTATTTCATCGCATTTTGGAGCCATAACGTTTGCTTGGAAAGGCTCGCCCGGTTATCTTCAAATAAAATTTGTACCGCTGAATCGCCGTTTTTATATTGGCTATCCAGATGACCTCTTACCTTTAATTGACCGTTTGGCTTAATCATGATTTGCATGGCGATTTGTTTAGTCCGAGAGTCGCTTCCTATTCGATTTAATAAATGACCAAATGAGTTCGCCGTTCCTTTATAGCCATGCACAAAAACTGTTGGAATAATCGTTTCCTTCACTTTTGCTTCTTCTTGTTGTGTTTTTACATATATAACGCCGAAAATGGCGACTATAGAAACAAAAAACACGGCCAGCAAACTTATCACGGTTGCTTTCCGCATAAAGACACTTCCTTTTAACTAGAATGAGCCTATTGTAGCAAAATATATAGAAAACCGCTATCCATCAAACGATTCACTTTATTTTGTTTCAAAAGGCTCATTTTTTCCAACTCGATATAATTTCGTTACGGCGTGTTCTTCCACGACGATAGCATTCAAACTGCCGCCAAACACAGCTCCGCCATCAATTCCTAAGCGCGTTTGATCTTTTGAAATCCAAATATTACTCGAGCCATCACTATGTAAATTTTGAACGGGTGTATGTCCGAAAATAAATACTTTTCCTGTTCGGTTCTCGCCAAATAAAAACGGTTCACGAATCCAGTAGAACTGTTTTTCTGCCGTCTTATGCCAGTCGGGAATCGTTAAATCTACCCCCGCATGAACAAAAACGTACTGCTTTTCCTCATGGTATAAAGGGAGATCTTGAATAAACGCGATTAGCTCGCCTGACTCCTCCATGACGCGTTTGCTAAGCTCATCAGGTGTGATTTTTTCCTCGATATTTTCCCGTAGCAGTGATTGAATCGTCTCCATACCACCTTGGCTAATGTAATACGCCATTTTTTCAGCTGGTTCTTTCAACCAATCAAGTAGCATTTTTTCATGATTGCCAGTTAAAACGATAACATCATGTTCTTCTGATAATTGCTTAACGAGCCTAAGGACTGCACCTGGGTTTTCACCGCGATCGATTAAATCCCCTACAAATAAAAGGCGTTCCTCTTCACGATTCCAGTTTTCAAGGATTTTCTCAAGCAAGCCTATTTCACCATGCACATCGCCAACAACAAAAATCGGTTTCATTCATGTTCACCTCTGTTTCAAACAAAAACGTCCGATTAGAAAGAAAAAGGACGTTTTTTGCCTATTTATTCAATCGGATCTTTTTTTAAGTGTTTTTCAATTTTTTTAATTTCATGCCTGATGCTGCTAAGCCTTACTTCTGCAGCATTCATTGGACCGTTTTGCAACTGCGGATCTTCAAAATCACGCGAATCTGCAACTAGATTCTGATATTCATGTCTAAGGTCTATTAAGCGGTCCTCTAATTCTTTACGTTCATCTTCTTTCACAAACGACACCTCCATCAAAAAATCAAAGACTAACTCTCCTTTTCCCTAAAAAAAGAAAAACAATCCTATTTTTCCGATAATTTAGAAGAAATTTCAATTTGCTAGCCTTTTGCTGTAACTCCTTAGTAGAATATGCTATTTTTAATACATAAATAATAGAAAAAGGAGAGATTTTTTATGTTAACAAATGCAGAAATGCGGCGTGCTGCAAAAAGTGCATTACAGGGACATTGGGGAATATCAATTGGTGTTTATTTGCTTAGCATGATTATTACTGCAGCAGTATCAGCCGCGATAGGCTGGATTCCAGTTATTGGTTGGGTAGCTGGCATGCTTATTACCGGACCAATTACGATAGGTGTAACTTGGTTCTTCTTAGCGATTAGCCGACAAGATGAGCCCGATGTAGCCTATATGTTTAGCGCTTTTAAAGATTTTGGTCGAACTTTCTTAGCTTTTCTACTTGTTTCTATTTTCACATTTTTATGGTCGCTCTTATTCATTATTCCAGGCATTATTAAAGGCTATTCTTACTCACAAACTTTCTTTATTTTAAGAGATAATCCACAAATTTCAGCACTTGATGCGATTACTCAAAGTCGTCATATGATGAACGGCTACAAAGGAAAATTATTTGGCCTTTCACTAACTTTCTTACTTTGGTATTTAATTCCTGTCGCCATCTTTATTACATCCGCGATTATCTTTGGCATTGGTGCTGCCACTGGCAATTATAACGATATGAACGGTGACGGCTCAGTCATTGACGCCATGGGCTTTGGTATTTCAATAGGCGCGATTATTCCTGCTCGGGTATCTCGTAGTCGTAGCCATTTCCATCTATTTGTTCCCTTACATGACGACCACTTTCGCTGTTTTCCACGATGAATTATTCGGCACAATCGCACCACCACTCGAAGAAGAAACGCCATACTTCAATGAAACGTTCTCTTCTAAAGAAAACGAATCAAGCTTTGAACAGACGGAGGAAAACAAACCTGATGAACCAAAGTAAATTCGCAGTAAACGGCGTGAACTTTGAAATCCGCCAAGCTACTTCAAAAGATTACCAAGCAGTTGAAAAATTAATGATCGACACCGCTACTTGGTTAAAAAAATCAGGTTCTACGCAGTGGAATGACATTTTAGATGGGACAGACGTCCATCAAATCCGTGAGCGCATCCATCAAAATGAAGTTTTCCTTTTAACCCAAAAAGAGCAAACGGCTGGAACAATGATTGTGCGAAAAACGCCGAGTGCTTGGGACGAAAATTTATGGGAAGAACAGGCAACAGAACCAGCATTTTACATCCACCGCCTGATGATTGCTCGCCCTTACAAAGGTCTGCAACTTTCAGCCCGAATGCTGCAATTCGCCGAAGAACTAGCTGCATCAGCACGTATCCCTTTCATTCGTCTAGACACCCTCGCCTCAAATAATGCTCTCAACCAATTGTACGCCGAAACATTTACGTTTTTAAATAGTAAAGATGGTTATAGTTTGTATCAAAAAAAAGTGCAACCCAGTTAACTGGGTTACACTTTTTTAGTTTTAGTATTAACGAAACGCATATGTGCCGTAGTTTAAAAATAATTTTTTAATTTCTAAAAAGGCATTTTCATAATCTTTCTTATTCAAAAATGAAATAATCACACCAAATTGTTTGATGTTGCGTTCACGCATTTCTTCGTTGTGATTCGTAATTGCATCTGCAGAAAAGTATTTGATATTGAAAAATACTTTCTTAGCCATGTCTTTAAAGTAAGGGTTTCCGGAATAATTGATTAATCGTAAGAAAAATTGATGTTCATTAAAAATGTATTCATCTAAATCGCGCAAATATGATGCTCTGTCCATTGATTGTACACACTTTTCTAGCTCTTCGATATCCATTTCTTCCTCTGATTGTTCAATTCTATCGAATGTTGCTTTCACAAACAATTCAATAACTTCAAGAAGTTGCACATAACGTGTGGAATCAACAATTGAATCTTTGACTACAACACCACTGTAAGTCCGGTAATCTAAAACACCTTCTGCTACTAAAGCAGTAATCGCTTTACGAATTGGTGACCGGCTGACGCCTAATTCTTTTGATAATCGTTCTTCTGTAAGATGCTCGTCAGGCTTCAATTCACCATTTTTAATCTTTTCAATGACACTGTAATAAACAACCTTATCAAGGGTTTTGTATTCTCGTTTACTTTTCAAAATTCTAACGCTCCTTCAACCGATGAACTTTCTCATATTATATCATATGCCTCTCACGAAACAAAGCTAGTTTTTTTGAATGCATCATCTTCCCTATTTGAATCTGTCTAAATAAATAGTAAACAAAAAAACTCGAAATGTGGATTATTTTATGAAATCACTTTGTGAAACTGCTATATAAAGCCATTTCTTTAAATTTTTCAATATAAGATTTTTCAGTAAATAATTTTGTTCTCGCTAAAACGTGTTTTTGTGTACTAAAAAATGGGTCTTTTTAACTATATCAGATTATTTTACTTTTCCTTGCTATTTATACATGAAAATAAAATTATGCATTTCAACCAGTTATCTCCTTTTGTACAAAAAAAGTGAGGCGCATAAGATGCTCCTCACTAAATACTAACGGAATGTTTGCACAATATATTGATTCATAATTGTTTGTACTTCTTTTCGCGCAGCAACAAAATCGTTGTCCTGTACATTTTGAATTGTCACCTCTAAACAGCGAATCGTTTTTTCGGCTAAAATAAAAGGAATAATTTTAATCTCTTTTTGTGCTTTTGAGTCAAAGTCGCTTTCAATCATTTGTACGAAACGATTCGCATACGTGTTTTGCATCAAGCGAATGAATGCAAAAAAGCAATTGAAGAGTTCCGCAATAAACTGATCTTCCTCGCCTTTTTGATGAAGCATCTTCAATTGCTCAACTTTTTTCTGGAAGTATCCCATGTCGATTTGAATTCGTTTGTTTTCTACTTTAGTCAACGTTTGATTTATCATGATTTCAGTTATCTCTAACAACTCGACAAAACGATTAACGGACATGCTGCTTTCTATGACAATAGCTCCGCGATTTGTACGAACTTCGATTAATCCTTCCTTCTCCAAGCTTGCTAAGGCCTTTCGGACGGGCGTACGGCTAATTTTCAGTTCGTCTGCAATAACCGTTTCGGTAACTCGGTCTCCTACTCGCAAATTTCCGCTCAAAATTTTCTCTTTTATCGTGTAATAAGCTAGTTTTTCGTATGTTTGTTTTTCCATTATGTTTCCTCCTATGTCAAACTAGAAATATTTTTTCCGCCAAAAAATAACTGTTACAAGTAGTGTCAGAATAATTGTAAATAGCATAATACCTGAGAAAGCATTTGCCTCATGAGCGAAAGGTAGCTTCACATTCATCCCGTAAATGCTTCCGACAATCGTTGGGAGAGATAAAATAATCGTAAAAGACGTTAAAAACTTCATCACCATGTTTAAATTATTTGAAATAACGGATGAAAAAATATCTGACATGCCGCTTATAATTTGTGTGTATGTATCCGTCATCGCAATTGCTTGTTTATTTTCAATCACAACATCGCGAAGTAAATCATGGTTGCCTTGATTTTGCATAAAATGCTCCACATCTTGCATCTTATCTAAAATCGCTTTATTCGATTGTAATGCTGTAGCAAAAAACACCAGACTCTTTTGAACAGCCATAAACGCGTACAGCTGTTCATTTTTCATAGATTGCTTAATTTTCCCTTCAAGTTCATTCATTAAATGAATCAGTTTATCTAAATATTTTAAATAAAAATAAGAAACCGCATAAAGAATTTGTAGTAAAAACCGCGTATGATTAGCCGTATCATAATAATCGATTGGCGTTTCAATAATCGATGTTAAAACAGGAACTTCGCGTATCGAAATCGTCATAAAAATATCATCTGCTAAAACAATTCCGATTGGCATCGTTTCGTATGTGGTGTAGCCCATTTCATCTTTTGTCGCGTAAGGACAGTCAACAATGACAAGCGAATGGCGTTTTTCTTCCTCCGTACGCTTCAATTCAATTCGTGACCGTTCCTCCTCATCAAGCGCATCATGAAAATAATGTTTAGGTATGTGATACATAGCGCTCAGTTCTTCAATCTCAGATGCGGACGGTGAAACGACTTTAATCCAACTTCCCTTTTTAGCGGCTTCCAATTTTTTCATTTCTTGCTTGTCGTGTGCTGTATAGAATTCTATCATTTGGCTTCCCCCGTTTATCCAAAAAGATAACTTTATTCTATCAACTTTTTGACAATTTGTCTTTTCCTAAATTTGGGGTTCTTGCAACATAATTAAAATTCCGTTTGGATCGCTTACTTGCACACCAAAATGACGTTTTTCCATTTTAAATCCGGCTTTCGCAAGACGCGTTTCCCATTCTTTGAATTTAGACGTTACAATTGTAAAATAGGCCAAGCCCGTTTCATTTTCCGCGCGCGGCAGCAAGTTTGTTCCTGCCCAAATATTACTGCCAATATGGTGATGATAACGACCTTCTGCAAAAAAGCGGGCAGACGGGATTTTGGTTTGAATGTTTAAACCGAGAATATTTCCGTAAAATTCTTCTGTTGCTTCGATATCGCTCACTTGCAAATGAACGTGTCCGATTTTCGTTTCTGGGTGAATCTGGTGGAACTCTTCTCGCGTAGCTGCATCAATAATTGCGTCCGCATCGACTTCTTCAGTTACTGCGGGATACGTGCCGTCTTCGTTAATGCGCCATTTGGCAAAGGGGCGATCGCGGTAAATCTCGATGCCATTCCCTTCTGGATCAGCTAAATAAATGGCCTCACTGTATGCATGGTCGCCCGCTCCACTAAGCGGATACTTCGATTTGATCAAATGAATCAGCATATCGCCAAGCGCCGCACGATTGGGCACTAAAAAAGCCGTATGAAATAAACCTGTTCGCGGCATGTTGGGGCGCACTCCATTTGTTAGTTTTTCTAGAACAAGAAGTGTGTCGCCATCGTTTTTCGCGCCAAACAGCACCTTTTCCTCTGACTCCGCTTGTTTAACAAGACCGATAACCTCTGCATAAAAAGCCGCCATTTTGGCTAAATCTGCCACCTTTAAAACCACTGCCCCTAACTTAAACTCGTCGCTCATTCTACATTTCTCCTTTAATATTAGTTCCTTCTATTACATCATATGGGAGGAAAAAATGCGAATGATTCAACTTACTTTTTGTAAGCCCCTTGTTTTTCTAGTGTGCTGTGTTTCTTCCCATATCCAAAATAAATAATAACCCCAATAACAAACCAAATGCCACATACAATCCAAGTAAGCGTCGCTAGGCGTGTAATAAGGAAACCACAAAGTAAGAAGGACACAATTGGTAACACGGGATAGAACGGCGTTTTAAAGCTTCCAGGCGCAATTTCTTTATTTTTTCGTAAAAATAAAATGCCGAGAGAAACCATCATAAACGCAATTAAAGTCCCCATATTCACAAGCTCTGCTAATTTCCCAAGCGGAACAAGTCCGGCCAAAATAGCGACAACTGATGCATAAATCCATGTATTTTTAACAGGTGTGCTATGTTTTGGATTAATTTCAGCTAGCATCTTCGGCAGTAGGCCATCTCGACCTAGCGCATAGACTAAACGCGTGCCGCCGTATGTCATAACAAGAATGACCGTAAGCATTCCAACAACTGCCCCTAAAGAAATAATTCCTGCTATCCAGTCTTGATTGATGACTTGCAGTGCAAAAGCAACTGGGTCTGTTACATTTAATTCTGTATAAGGTACAATACCCGTTAAAACAACAGATACAAGCATATAAAGAATTGTGCAAATTAAAAGTGAACCTATAATTCCAATTGGCATATTGCGTTTTGGATTTTTCACTTCTTCTGCGGCACTTGAAACCGCATCAAATCCTAAATATGCAAAGAAAACAAGCGCGGCTCCGTTTAGGACGCCACTGAAACCGAATGGCATGAACGGTTGCCAATTGGCTGGTTTCACATAAAATGCCCCGACGATAATGAAAAGCAGAATGACGCTCACTTTTAAAATAACCATGACGGTATTCACACGAGTAGATTCGCGAATACCTTTAGTGAGCAGAAAAGCAACGATGAAGATGATTAGAATTGCAGGAATGTTGACATATGTCCCTTCGGCCGGATTAAATGGTCCCGAAATGGCGGTTGGAATTTCGAGATGAAAGCCTTTCAAAAAGGCATTTAAGTAAGAGGACCAACCGCTTGCGACAGACGCGACGGCTAGGCCATATTCAAGAAGGAGCGCCCAACCGAGTACCCATGCGATAAATTCACCGAAGATTACGTAGCCATATGTGTAGGCACTGCCTGCAACTGGCACAGAGGATGCGAATTCTGAATAACAAAGCGCAGCAAGTGCGCAAACAACGGCGGCAATCACAAATGAAAAGACAATAGCAGGTCCTGAATGCATTGCAGCAACAGTACCTGGTAAAATGAATATCCCAGTCCCGACGATGGCACCGACACCAAGGAGCATTAAATCAAATGCGCCAAGCGTTTGTTTTAGTCGAATATGTCCTCCTTTATTTGGTAATAATTCCTCAATTGATTTTTTTCTAAAAATAGACATCTGAAATCCCCTTAATGTAAAAAATTATTTTTTCTCATCATATCCTTTCGCACTTTAAAGGTCAATAGTGTTAAAGTGCCAACTTGTAAAATTCTCCGCAATATTTGCACTTCAAAATCGGGTGCGTTAAAATAGATATAATTGGGGAAACTTAACCTATTTTTTAAAAGAAAGAGGCTTTTATCTTGTTAATTATTTATTTGATTTTAATTGTTGGTCAATTTGCCTTAGCCTATTTCCAAGTTTTTCAAGATCCAAGTTGGCTTAGCTTTATGGCCGATTTATCGTTTGTCCTTATTTTACTGCTTCTCATACATGCTTTTGTACGTCCTCGTGCGCAAGTTTATGTTTATGCGGGTCTAACATGTTTTCTTGGAATATTGATGCTTGTTTTCGTTCTTTATGGACGGTTTTACAATGAAATTCCAACTTATCACAGCCTTTCTTTAATTGGTGAAGTAGGCGTTGTCAAAGATAGCGCAACTAGCTTATTGAAATGGTACGATTGGCTATTTTTTGCGAATCTTCTCTTGTTACCAGTTGTTCTTTATTTGGACTTAAAAAAAGGTGTGCGTTTTAAAACTTTCCAAATAAAAAGACGAACTTTTGGCATCTCGCTTGCTGTTCTTCTGCTTCTAATTGGATTTTTCACTTATGATATGATGAATAAAAATATTATTAGTGATACGAAACGCGCTGAAAAGATGGGTGTGTTTACCTTTAATGTAGCTACGGCTTTTACTGGAACGACCGATGTTCGGGCGGCTGATATTACAGCAGATAATATCCGTACGATAAAAGGCGTTGAAGTTAAAAAGAATCCGGACTACTACGGCATTGCAAAAGGGAAAAACTTAATTATTATCCAGTTAGAATCCTTCCAGCGCAACTTGACGGGTGTAAAACTAAACGGGCAATCCGTCACGCCAACACTCGACAAATTGGAAGGCGAAACGCTCTACTCGGATTCGTTTTTCCAAACGGTTTCAAAATCTAATACGGCTGATGCGGAATGGTCTGTGTATACCTCCACCTTCCCTAGCGGCTACTATACGAATACGCAAACTTACGGTGACCGCGTTATTCCATCATTACCGCGGACGCTTTCTAAGAAAGGTTATCAGACGGCAACCTTCCACACGAACGACGCGAGTTTCTATAATCGGGACAATTTTTATCCTGCAGTAGGGTTTGATAAGTTTTATGATCGCTCGTTCTTTGGCGATGATGATGTTATTGGCTTTTCGCCGAGTGATGAGGTTTTATACAATAAGGCGATGCCAATTTTAGAAGAACATTATCAAAACGATGAAAACTTCTATGCGCAACTTATTTCGGTTAGCAGTCATATGCCATTTAATATTCCAGAGAGCAAGCAATCGCTTAACCTTCCGAAAAACTTGGAAGGCACAGAGCTTGGGAACTATTTCCAAGCAGTGCACTATGCGGACAAACAGCTTGGTGCATTTATTAATAAATTGAAGAAAAATGGTATTTGGGATGATTCTGTCGTTGTGATGTACGGTGACCACCATATCATTGATACGACAAAGCTTACAGATGACCAAAAAAGTTACGTCAATCGTTCTAGTGAGCTAAAAGCGCAGCCTGCTGACGACTACCGGATTCCGTTCTACCTCCATATTCCGGGCGTTGAAAAGACGGGCAAGATTGATAATATCGGCGGCGAAATTGACGTAATGCCAACCGTTCTCAATCTTCTTGGGATTAAAGCAACTGACCAGATTATGTTTGGGGAGGACATCTTAAATACGCAAACGAATTTTGTGCCAGAACGCTACACAATGCCAGAAGGTAGCTACATGGCAAATGATTATATGTATGAACCAGACGAAAGTTTTGAAACGGGCAAAGCCACTTATTATAATGGCGGAAATAAAGAACTCTCTGCTGATATCAAAAAACGTTTTGAAGCAAGTCGAAAACTACTCCAGTATTCTGATAGTTATGTAGACAATTTGCCGAAACAAAAAGATGTTGAAAAATAGTTTCTATAAAAAAAGATGAGCTCGGATTATCTTCCGAGCTCATCTTTTTTATTTGTCCGTTTAAATTCAAATTGTTTCATCCACGGGCGACCTTTTTTTAGCGCCCAGTATCCGATAATGGCCATAACTAATGCGCCAATGATGTCGACAATAACGTCTGTCATGGTATCCGTGAGAGCAGCCCGCCCAACGAGTGGCGTTCCGTTAGAGAGTTCGAAGCGCTGCATATTTAAACCTAAAAGAGCATCGAATGTATACTCATACACTTCCCAGAAAGCGCCGAGCGTTACCGCGAAACAGAAAGAAAATATCGCGACAAAGCCAGGCTTCATGTTCATGACGACTTTATCGTTAGCATTGAGTAAACTCACAAAAGAAAAGCCTATTGCGCCTAGCATCGCACCACTAAACGTATGCAATATTTTATCCCAGTGAGGTACATTCGCATAAAATTGTTGAATGGTTCCAAGATAAATTGAGGCGTATAGAAAAACGATAAACATGAGGTACACAAGCCCCGGAATTTCAAATTTAAATCGTCTAGAAACAATGGACGGTAAAGCTAAAATAATAATCCCTAAAATGATTTCTACCAGTAAGAAAATATAATCACTTCGGAGCGTTACTTTTGGTCCTGTTGCTGGTTGTGACGCGGGGGCAGTAAAAATTTCAAAGATGGTCACAATCATCGAAATCCCCATGGATACAAAAATAAAAAGGGCAACCCACTGCGTCCAATTTAATTTTTTCAGTCGTTTCATTCATTTCACCTCTTATAAGAAACCAGCACTCTTAAGCGCTGGTTCAGATAGTTACATCAAAGTTCTTTTATTTTTGAGCTTCTTAAGCTGCGTTTTAATTTTTAGATGGATAGTTTTCTAGGAAGTAAATTAATGTTTGTAATTCAGTTGTCAAATCAATATGATGGACGCGTACTTGTTTTGGCACGCTAATACGTGCTGGCGTAAAGTTTAGAATCCCCTTCACGTCTGCTTCGATCAATTTATCCACCGTTGTTTGAGCTTCATCAGATGGTACAGTTAAAATGACCACTTCAACATTATTTTCTTTTAAAATTTCTTCCATATCATTTAAATGATAAATTGGAATATCTTGTTGGACGGTACCTACTTTTGCAGGATCTACATCAAATGCAGCACAAACGCGAATATTATTGTTTTTCATGAAGTTATAATGAAGTAGTGCGGTTCCAAGATTCCCTACACCGATAATGGCAACGTTCGTTTCTTTATCTTGGCTGAGCGTTTTTCCAAAAAAGTCAAGAATATAAGAAACATTATAACCATATCCTTTCTTGCCGAGTGCGCCGAAATATGAGAAATCGCGGCGAATTGTTGCGGAATCCACTTTTACAGCTTCACTTAACTCTGCCGAAGATACACGTTCTTTTCCTGATTCATGTAGATATTTCAAATAGCGATGATATAACGGTAAGCGTTTTGCTGTCGCCTGTGGAATTTTTGTCGTTTCATCCATCATGCCAATTAGTCCCTTCTTCCTGATAAAATATGGTTCGTTTTCAAGCAAAATGACTGCTCTTTCCTTCACATGCTTGCTTATATACTATAAACATTTCACATAAAATGCACAAACTTTTTGCTCACACATTTAGAAAACCTTTATTTTATCAGTATTTATTTTGTTTACCTGCTCTCATTGTATCGTAAAATCACAATTAATGCTAATGATTTCACAAAATCAAATGTGTGATTGCAACGGGCTCACCTTTACGCTAAACTAGAAAGAGATAGGGGAGAAAAATATGATTCTTTTGCAAGTACAACAAATTGCGAAGTACTTTGGTGCGGAAACGATTTTAGAAAATATAAAATTAGAAATTAAAACAAATGACCGGATTGCGCTAGTTGGCAGAAACGGGGCGGGAAAATCAACGCTTCTGAAAATCATTGCGGGGCAGACTTCATATGATGCGGGGCAAATTTCGAAGCCGAAAAATGTGCGGATTGGCTACTTGGCGCAAAATACGGGGCTTGAGTCGAGCAAGACGATTTGGAATGAAATGCTGACTGTTTTTGAAGACTTGCGTAACATGGAACGCGAGCTGCGCGAGATGGAGCTTAAAATGGCGGACAGCGGTATATACGCGGATGCTGAGACGGCAAGGCAGGCTTTGGATAGTTACGATGAACTGCAACACCTTTTCAAGGAACGCGGCGGCTATACGTATGAAGCGGAAATTCGTTCGGTGCTGCATGGTCTCCATTTTTTTGAAGAGGATTATGAAAAATTAGTCGCGGCTTTAAGTGGTGGGCAGAAAACTAGGCTTGCACTTGCGAAACTACTTTTATCCAAACAAGATCTTTTGATTTTAGATGAGCCGACCAACCATTTGGATATTGCGACGCTTTCGTGGCTTGAGGGGTATTTGCAAAATTATGCGGGCGCGCTGCTCATCGTTTCGCACGACCGCTATTTTTTGGACCGCGTGGTGAACCAAGTTTATGAGATTTCCCGGACAAAAATCACTCACTATGTTGGAAATTACAGTCGTTTTCTTGTTTTAAAACAGGAGCAGCTTGAAAAAGACTGGAAGGAATTCGAGAAACAACAGACGGAAATTGCCAAATTGGAAGACTTTGTTGCTCGGAATATTGTTCGTGCATCGACAACGAAACGGGCGCAAAGCCGGCGGAAGAAACTGGAAAAAATGGACCGATTAGATCGGCCGGCGGGAAATGAAAAAGCGGCCCATTTTGGTTTTCAATTTGACCGCACGCCCGGAAATGACATTTTATTTGTCGAAGATGTTGCAATTGGCTATTCGAAAGACAAATTGGTGGCGCAAAATGTTCGGTTTGAAATGAAGCGCGGTGATAGTATTGCACTTGTTGGGCCAAACGGAATTGGCAAGTCTACCCTTTTAAAGTCACTCATTCGTGAAATCCCTGTTTTAAAGGGCGATTTTCGTTTTGGCGCTGGCGTTAAAATCGGGTATTACGACCAAGAACAAGCTAAGCTTTCTTCCAAAAAGACGATTTTACAAGAACTTTGGGATGAATATCCTGAACTAGACGAGAAAGCGGTCCGCACCACACTTGGAAATTTCCTTTTTTCAGAAGATGATGTTTTAAAAATTGTGGATACGCTTAGTGGCGGCGAAAAGGCCCGCTTGGCGCTTTCAAAGCTGACGCTACTCGGGGCAAATGTGCTTATTCTCGATGAGCCGACCAACCATTTGGATATTGAAAGTAAGGAAGTTTTGGAGGCGGCGCTCATTGATTTTGAAGGCACGATTTTGTTCGTTTCGCATGACCGCTACTTCATTAACCGCATCGCACAAGATATTATTGAGCTTAGTCCGACTGGGGCGACGCGCTATTTAGGCGACTATGACTACTATCAGGAGAAAATTGCGGAAAACAGAGAAATTGCGCGTCTTGAAATGGAAGAGAAACTTCGGAAAGGCGAAATGCCAGCACAAGCGGAAAATCCTTCTAACAAGGCGGCGTACCAGCAAAGCAAGGAAGCGCAAAAATTATTACGGCAAAAAACACGAAAGCTTGCTGAGATTGAGGAAAAAATGGAAGAATGCGATGCGAAAATCGCTTCGCTCGAACATGAGTTGACACTTCCAACGGTTTTTAACGACCACGAAAAAAGTTACGCGATTACCGAAGAATTGGATGCCATTAAACAAGTTGCCGAAGCCTTAATGGCCGACTGGGAAATCGTGAGTGAGGAAATTGAAGAATTGAATGCATAGAAAAAAGCTAGGACGAAAATTCGTCCTAGCTTTTTTAAACTTCTTCAAATAACAAACCGGGTTTGGCATTTAAGGCTAAGTTGCCGAATTTGCCTTCTTCGTAGGCTACCGTTCCTGCTGCTGCAATCATGGCGGCATTGTCTCCGCAAAGTGAAAGCGGCGGGATGACCAATTGGACGGCTGGAATTTCAAGTTCTGCTTCTTGAATCATTCGTTCGCGTAAGCCTTGGTTTGCCGCAACACCGCCTGCAAGAAGCAATTGTTTAACGCCGTATTCTTTTGCAGCAGCAATTGTTTTGGTGACTAAGACGTCGACAACGCTCGCCTGGAAGCTAGCTGCTAGATCAGCAGGACTTGGTTCTAAGTTTTTTTGGCGCATATTATGGAGCAAATTAATAAACGCAGATTTTAAGCCACTGAAACTAAAATCGTAGCTGCCATCGTCCATCATCGCACGTGGAAAGTGGAATGTGTCTTCCCCTTCTCTCGCTAGATGGTCGATCTGGACTCCGCCAGGATAAGGCAAACCAAGCGTTCTCGCCACTTTATCGTATGCCTCACCAGCTGCGTCATCGCGCGTTTCTCCGATAATCTCAAAATCATTATGTTCTTTCATCAAAACAAGCTCTGTGTGTCCTCCGCTTACGACAAGCGCAAGCAGCGGAAACTGCATCTCGGTTTCAAAGCGGTTCGCGTAAATATGGCCGGCGATGTGATGCACGGGAATGAGCGGTTTTTGGTGCGAAAAAGCTAGCGTTTTAGCGGCGTTCACCCCAATGAGTAGCGCTCCCACAAGACCAGGTCCTTCTGTTACGGCAATCCCGTCTACGTCATCTAACGTGACATTCGCCTGATTTAACGCCTCTTCGATTACAATGGTAATTTGTTCGACGTGGTGCCTCGAGGCAATTTCAGGTACGACGCCGCCAAAGCGTTTATGGCTCTCAATTTGGGAGGCAACGACGTTCGATAAAATTTCCGTGCCGCCTTTTACGATGGCAGCAGCCGTTTCATCGCAGCTTGATTCAATGCCTAAAATAATCGTTTCATTTTTCGTCATGATAAATTCACCCACATTACAAGCGCATCTTCGTCGTTATCTGGATAGTAACGTTTGCGAATTGCGCCGTTTTGAAAATTAAATTTCCGATATAAATTTTGCGCCCGCGTATTGGATACGCGCACTTCAAGCGTCATGTTTATGACACCGTTCTGCTTTGCTAAATCTAACAGCGCTTTTAGTAGCGCCTCGCCGTATTTTTGCCCTTGGAAGTCGGGATGAATAGCGACATTCGTAATATGCCCCTCGTCAAGTACGAGCCAAACGCCACCGTAGCCAATGATTCGCCCGTCTAAAACGGCTAGTAAATAATGGGCAAATTGGTTGATTGTGAATTCATTTAAAAAGGCTTCACGCGACCACGGGGAACTGAATACAGCATGCTCAATTTGGAGCAGCGCTTCGATATCTTCTTGCGTTGCTTTTTCAAAAGAAATCATGCTTTCTTCCTCGCTTCGAGCCACTTGCTTTCGGCTTCGGCAAGTTTCAAATAGTCAGGCGTGAAATTCGTTGCCTCCGTGCCGCTTTCGTGTTGAGCGAGCGCGACAAGACTAGCTGCCCGCGCAAAATTTGTGTCGGCGCTAGCAAACACTGCATGTTGCCCGAGTTCGCCCGCAATTCGGTCTTGCAAATTCGGCGGGATTGCACCGATAAATAGAATTTTTTCAGTCGTCCCGCTAAAGTTTGCGAGCAATTCGGTTAGCGCAATATGCTGGTCGGGGAGCAAATTTTCGAGCGCATCACTTTGACGGTAGACGCCCGCATAAACGTTCTCGCGCCGCGCATCCATCAGCGCCACAATTTTCCCCGGGAAGTACATCCCACTTTTGGCTAAAATTTGAAGAGACGAAATGCCTACGATAGGAATATTCAAATCCCATGCCAGCGTCTTGGCTACCGTGACCCCAATTCGAAGCCCTGTATAAGACCCCGGGCCTTTAGAAACAGCAATTTTTGTTACATCGCTTACCGCCACGCCACATTCTTGCATTAGCTCCTGAATGGCCGGAAGAAGTCTTACGCTATGATTCTTTTTCAAATTTGTCGTCATTTCCCCAATGATTTGCCCTTCTGCTAAAAGTGCAATACTCATCGTATCTGTCGCTGTATCAATCCCTAATATCATTCTAAAACCTCCGTCAAGAAAGTCTTGTAACGTGTACCAACTGCCTCAAATTCCAAGTTTCGCTCATCATCTGAAACCCGTGAAATCGTAATTTTCAAATACTCGCTAGGTAAGGTTTCTGCGATATAGTGCGCCCATTCAACGACGCTTACACCATCGCCTAAAAAATATTCGTCAAAACCAAGTTCATCAGGCGATGCTTCTTCTAAACGGTAAACATCCATATGATAAAGCGGTAAGCGCCCGCTCGTATATTCACGAATTATAGTAAAGGTTGGACTTTTCACGAGCTGTGTAATACCTAGCCCTTCAGCAAGTCCTTTTGTAAAGGTAGTCTTTCCAGCGCCTAAATCGCCTTCAAGCAAAATAACGAACGAAGTATCTACATTTTGACCGATTTTTTTTGCCAGAGCGATTGTCTCTTCGGCATTTTTCGTGTGCTTTTTGACTTTCATTTTTTTCACCTGTCCATCGTTTTCTGTTCCTATCATACCATAGAACGCAAAAAAGAACAGCTTCCCAGCTGTTCTTTATCGCTTTTAAAAATTAGAATCTGATAAATCTTTGTCGCCGTACATGCTTTGGATCATCACGGTTTGAATGATTTTTTGAAGCTCATCTGTGCTTACAATTTCATCATCTTTCGGGAATGCAGGAATCTTTTTGAAAGCAACATTTTCGATTTTAAATGTGCCGCCTAGTTTCGTGTTGCTTTCTGTATCTTCTGCATTAATTTTCATTGTCATCGATTCAAATTTATCATCTTTACCTGGTTTCATCGACATTTTCAGGCTAACTTTAATATTTTTTTCTTTTTGCATATCTTTGATTGTATCTGCTAAATCTAAACGAAAATCTTCATATTCTTCGTCAAAATCCGTTACACTTCCTTGCGATTCAGCAATCGCTTTAACATCTTTTTTCACGCTATCTTCGCCAAGTGCTTTTTCAAAGTCCTTCATTAAGTTAACGAAATCTTTTTTAGTTAAAGTCGTTGTGATATTACCATTATCATCTTCTGTAAAACGATTTTCGTCCATACCGTTTAAGTAGTCTGTGATAATTTTATTCAATTTCTTTTGTAAATCTTCCATCGCTTTTGTAACTGATTCAGACGATTTAGTCGTTTTGTCACCTGTCTCCCCTAATGTTTCAGAAAGTTCAGATGTACTAATGTATTTGTTTTTCAAATCTGGATAAGTTTGATTAATTTTAGAAAAAACCCCGCCAGTTTGTTGATCAAGCAACGTCTTTAAATTATCGTCTGGATTAACGATTGTATCTAATGGAATATAAGCTTCCCCTGTTTTGTCGTTCATCAAAACGTCCACTTCAAGGTCAAAATTAAGCGCACCATCTGAGCTAAGATTGAATGCCACATAAGATTTTTCTGCTTTTTTATCGATAGATGTTGTTGCATCGAGCTGCATTTTCTTAAGCATTTCAATTGTGGATGCTTCACTACCATAAATATCATCTGACTCTAAATTATCAATTTTAAATGACATTTTTTGAGTATATTGATCTGGAACGTCAAGCGCTTTTGAATACGTGTCAGCAAATTTCTCTTGCGGCGTTTGCCCACAAGCTGTAAGTACTAACATTAAAACTAACATAATTGATAAAACTAACCCTTTTTTCATAAAAAAAATCCTCCTGTATGTATACTATGTACTATTTTAATCTACCACAATTTTATAACTAACACAATCGAATACAAAAAAATCTAGTCAATAACAAATAAAATTTTCATCATTTGTTAATAACTAGATTTTGCGTAATCCGTTTAGTCTTTTACGATTATTTTTGTTGCTGGAGCAGATATTGTTCCCGGAGACGGAGCAACTAACTTAACGTCTTCTGGAAAGACAGCTTGAAATTTAGTGCCCTTTTGGAGGTCAGTAGATTCCATTGTCTTGCCTGACTCATTCACAATAGAAGTTGAACTATTAAAAGTAAAGACAACATTAGACGAATCATTTTCCGCTGCACCTTGCCAAGTTAGTATTCCCGAAGCCGTAATTTGGTTCCTACTCGTTATTTCACTCGCATCTGTTATACTTCCATCTAGGACTAAATAATTGACAGCATCATTGTTCGAACATGCTGTAAGAAGAAAAAGACTCATCATCAAAATTGAAATAAATTTTTTCATTGTCTATCCTTTCACTTACTTGTTGTCCTTAGCATAGCATGGCTACAGCCTTTTTAACAAGTCCAAGCGGATTTCTTAAACAATTCTTATAGACTGCCTACAAAAAAGCCTAATCCAGCACATGAAATTCCTAACGCGTACGATAAAATCATATAGGCCGATAAAATTCCCGTTCTTTTTTGCAAGAGAAGCTCCGTGCATTCCACTTTAAAAGTCGAAAATGTTGTATAGCCACCCATAAATCCAGTTCCGATAAGGAGCTGCCACATATCAGAAAGCTGGCTCGAGATGAGTAGGCCTAGCAGAAAAGAACCTGAAAGATTGATGAGGAAGGTTGCCCACGGAAAATCGGTTTTCCACTTATTTTTCATCCAAACCGAGATCCCGTAACGTGTCATCCCGCCAAAAGCCGCGCCAATGCCCACAAGCAAAAAGTTAAGCATGTCGTCCCACCCACTTTGCAGAAAAGAAGTAACCGAGTTTCGCGAAGGCAAGGCCACCGAGCAAGCTGATTCCGATGTAGAGAGCAGCGATACTTATGTGCCCTGACTGGAGTAGCTGGATATTTTCCACGCTAAAGCTTGAAAATGTGGTGAACGCCCCGATAAACCCAGTTCCGAGCCCCGCTACTAGCTCCGGCCGCACTTTCGGATTCGTCGCAACCGCCTGCGTCACAACCGCAAGCAGAAAACACCCCACCAAATTCACCGTGAGTGTCGCGGCGGGAAACGCATTTCCACCTATAAGTAAACTAATCCCATAACGCGTCATGCCGCCTAGCGCGCTAAAGATGCCAACATATAAAAAATACATATTCATTCCTCCAATCAAAAACTCCTGTTGAAAAAAACATAGCCAACTATGTTTCTTTCAACAGGAGTCATCAGCGCAAAACGCAATAATAGCGAACTCCATCGCCTCTTTTACTATATGCTTTTAACGTTTTTTTTGCAAGAAAAATATTTATACAAAATCACTTATAATCGTTGACAAAACCGCTAAAAGAATACTATAATACTTTTTGTTGGTACAAATTACGCGGTCGTGGCGGAATCGGCAGACGCGCTAGGTTGAGGGCCTAGTGGGCATTAGCTCGTGGAGGTTCAAGTCCTCTCGGCCGCATCATAAAACTAGAACGGGTTTCAGGATTAGAAGAATTTTTCTGAAACCCGTTTTTTGTTGTTTGAGTAGAAAATTTGGATTCAGGTCTGAAACATCATACAGTGTTATACAAGAAGCCCCCACTCAAAAAAGAGCAGGAGCTTCCAAATTTATGCCTTATTACATGATTCAACGAATACTGACATATTATTATAGCCAGCCTTTTCTTCGCAAGAATTCATCTTGTATTCGGGACTCTAAATCTTCTTAAAGCTCTTGACACAAAACATCTAAATCGGCTCTATCATACCATTTCCGGCTATTCTCAAGTCCTATGGCTAGCTCTCCATTAGCAATGGACATCCAAAACTCCCACAGTCAAAGTTTAAGGCACTATAAAAATAATTATACATTTCAAATTCCATATGAAACATAGTGTACGGAATGTCTGTTTGTCCCGAAATCACAAAATCCTCTATTTTATTCCAAAGTAATTCTTTAGCTTAAACTTTAACTCATTCTTAATATTTTCATATCCTTCACTTTTTGGCAATTCAAACATCTCCTTCTGTTGTTAATTCATCATAGTCATGTTTTCCCTTCAAATATTTTCACTCTTCCAGTACCGCTTTATCCAATGTTGGTATATTAAATTTTTCAAACATTTCATCGCTCGTGCATTAGCGTTCGTTTGTTTTAATATTTTGAGAAAATAACACACCTCGCCCATATCAATTCGATTCATTTTAACTCCCCTCTGCGCTTAATGTACTATTCAGAAATATGTATAGATGTGTCTATTTCCCGAATAAATAAAGACCACTCATAAAATGAGAGGTCAACCAAATTTATTCATAATAAGTTTTTCGGAGCATTGTTTTCCATTGATTAAATCATTAGCTTAAAATATGTGTTCAATTTTTTTCACAAAAACAGATAATCCATTTGGTGTTTCATATTCATTTAGTAATGCAAAACCATTCTTGATATAAAATTGAATTATTTTCGGATTGTTTTCACATTCTAGGTACAAAATTCTGCCCCCAACAAGCATATGTATTTGCTTTACAGTCTTATACACTAAAGCTAATAATTCTTCTCCAGTAACCGATTCTGCCTTCTGAGCTATCGTAGAGCAATTCTTACCTAATTGCCCTAGTAAAAAACCTGTAGTCTGATAGTTTTCTAAATCAGATTTAGCCCCAAAACTCATCAACCTTTTTTTCATAGAGATATTTAACTTCTGATAATGCTTTTTCGGAATAACCAAAGATTTTGAGGATAGTGAAAAATAGCCTGCAATAAATGGAACCTGCCTATAAGTTGACATTACTAAGTATGTTTTTGACAAACCTACCTTTTCGAATTCAATTGCTTTGTTATGTAGGAAATATTCAACATCATTAGCACCTTTTGATTGATTATTACAAGAAAAAGAAGAAAGTAACTCTTTTACTTTCTCTTCTTCTTGCGTACTTAATAAATCATACAAATTGATTAAATTCAGCCCCATATTTTATTGTCCCTTAGTTTTAAAAAAAAACTCGTCCATTATATTATTTAATTCACTCTTATCCTTAACGATTTTCACAGGTTGCTTTACGTCAACATTAACTCTCCGAGAATGGTCAACAGCATTAGCAAGTTTATTACCGGCCTTCGTATTTAACTTAAATTCAGTATAAAAACTTTTTGTAGCCATACGTCAACACTCCTATATATTATTACTAATATAATTATTATCGTTGACTTTACTATACCCTACTTTATTATTTTTGAAAAGTTATTTACTAAAACTGTAACATTTTATCCATATTTTTTTATTTCTATCTACAATATCACTTCCCAAAATATGTTGTCGTGTAAAATGTATTATCTCTTGATAGATACTACGCACTTTTTAAGCCATATCTTTGCAAGATGTTCATAGCCTTGGTTATTTAGATGGTTTTGAGGTGCTTTATACATAAAGTCACCTGTAGCTAAATTCATTGAATCCATTTCATAAAGATTTAAATGCTTAATATTATAGCAGCATTAACATAAGCATAATTGGGAATTCCAAGTTTATTATTATCGGGGTACTGTGTAACAGCATACATAGATATAATTCCTATTTTTTATTATGTTTGTCCAATCCGCTGCTTCAACTACATTCACTTTTACTATACTGACTAATAAGACAGGCAGTAAAAGTAAAATAAATAAAAATTTTTTCATTTCTCGGTCCCCCATTATGTAAGTTAAATTGCTTTCTGAGCATATCATTGAATGACAATTTTTCATCCGAATTTTTATAAAAAAATGATAATTAGAATGAATTTATGAGTATTCCAAAGCAAGAGGTCTAATGAGCAAAGTTTGCAGTGCTCTTATAATCATAATGTGTTTATAACTGGTTAGGTGTGACAAGATATTGAAAATAGATCGTTTTTACATATTCTTCCTCTTGCTAAGCAAAACACTTTTTATTTTCAAAAAAAACGATACAATGAAAGCGAAACCAATTTATGGAGGCGAGTTGTATGAAGGTAGCCAGTTTTAATCTTTGTTGTGATGTTGAAAAAACGGGGGATATTGCTTGGTCCGTTAGATTGCCACTGATTCGGCAGATTATTCGCGAAGAAGCGTTTGATGTTTTTGGCGCGCAAGAACTTGTGCCGCATCAGTTGCGGGATTTAAATGTGGAGTCGCCGTATGCGCATTATAGCCTGTTTCGTGACGGCGGGCAGACGGGCGAGGCCATTAGTATTTTCTACTTGAAAGCGCGGTTTGATTTGCTTGATACGGGCCATTTTTGGCTATCTGAAACCGAACAAATTCCGTCCGCTTATAAAGATGCCGCTTTTAAACGCACTTGCATTTGGGTGAAATTACTAGATACACAAACAGGCGACAGCTTTTATATTTTTAACACACATTTTGATCACATATCCGCAGAAGCGCGTACATATTCCGCCAAACTGCTTCAAGAGCGGTTACCGCAAGATGCCCAACTTGTTTTGCTTGGCGATTTTAACTCCACCCGCGAATCTGAAGCCTTTCAAATTTTGAATGCATCCTTCCAAAATGCTGGTGAAAATAATACGCAGGCCACATTTAATGGCTTTTCTACCGATGAAAAAGTTCACGAAGAAATCGATTTTATTTTCACAAAGCAATTTCGTATTAGGCAATTTTATGTTGTGACGAAAACATTTGACGGGCTTTTTGCGTCCGACCACTACCCCGTCGTTGCGGAAATTTTACAAGAGCGCTAGGACAAATCTTAACTGAACATGAAAGCCAGGCAGACAATCGAAAAAATGATTTTCTGCCCGGTTTTTGTTGAAGAATAGCTACCTTTGACGGCCAAAAAAGGCACTTTTGTCAAAATAAAAAAGTCCATTTTCAGCCAGTGTATAAAAAACGGCCTTACCGTATAGTAAGACCGCTTTTTATTTTTGCTACTTCCGTTAAGATAGGTTATGCAATTACATTTTTATAAGTATTTTTCTCTACTTTTCTTGCCGCCTCTGCTCCACTCTTTTCATGATGAACCAGATATTTAAGTTTTTTAAATAATAGGGTAGTTTTCAGAAATAGTCCGCTCTAACAATGATAAATAAGCACAACATACAAATTTTTTTTCTGAATCTAAAGATGAAGGTTCTTCTATGTATGCTTTTAATTCATCTTCTGAAATGTGACCATATGCTGCAATAGTTTTAGTAGAGAAATGAGCCACTTGAATTAAAATATCGATTAAGTGAGTCAAACGTTCATCAGCTAATATATGTTTATAAGCGTATGTTAAATCGATACTTTTATCTACTAAAACAGGACTTGCTCCCTGAGTATCTGTTTGTAGTAACTGATCCTCTCTTAATCCAAAATGTTCTAAGAAGTCTTTATCTGTAAAGTGGTAGTCCATTTTTAACGCTTCAATATTTTTCTTAAAGTTGACTTCTATCATATAAATACTCCATTTTTCAAATTTTTTATGCAACATTTGACATAATCCTTTTAAATATTATGCAATAGTATGGGAAAAATACTTACAATGATTTTAGCAAGCACACTAACCTTTACTCTAGCTCTTCCTCTTGCCAATGCTGAAACAAACAATCAAGAACAGTTAAATGTAACAGAAGTACATAGCGTTTCAGAGAGCATATCACTGACTGAAGATAGTTCACTAAGACAAGCTCGTGCCGCTCAAGTTGGAAAATTAGATATTTGGATATCTACCTAGTCCTAAAAGAATTAATTGGAAAATTACAATGTTTCCTCCATATTCTTAACATAGGAGCCGAGAAGACTTAATCTCCTTGCTTGTACTTTCTATACTTCGATGCTGCCTCGTTTTAGTTGGCCAATAAGAATACCTAAATTGGCCACAACTTTATCCGCCTGTTTGTCCAGTGCCTCAACCGCCACCGCTTTGTTATCACTTAACTGGTACTTAATATCTTCGAAAACCATTCTCGAACTGAAGAGCTAAATCGACGGATTTTTCAAACACTTGAGGAGGTACAGTTAGCTTGTTTTGAATATATTGAGGGATTTTATAATTCGAAACGACCACAGGTTTTAATGACATGCTTACACCGGACGAAAAGGAACACTATTTTTCCCATGCATCCTCATGATATTAGCTATTTTACTGTCTACTTTATTGACGTTTATCTAACAAAGAGCCTTGAATTCATTTCTAGGGCTCTTTGCTATTCTATCTTTAGTTTACCTATATCAAAGGCAATAACGGATGTATCTGCCCTGGATTCTTAGTATTGTCGTTTAAACGCTGCTGGCAGGGCAAGTTATTGGCTCGTGCCGTTTGACTAGCTTGAAAAGGCGATAATCGCGTTAAATCCGTTTTTTTTTGCATAGTTTGCCTTTCGTGCAATGAATTGGGATTCTTCTGGGATTGCTTGAATGATACGTTCCAGTTATCGAATCACATTTTCTAACTAGCTATTATTAGTGTCCTTATTCATAATTTCTATCCATTTTTTATCATTATCATTTTTATAGCCTTCAAAAATAACCTTCTCAATACTTTTATGGTTGAAAACAATAGTATACTCTTTACCAATATAACCCTCTGGATGTAAGCAGCCAGAGTAATCATATATTTCATTTGTTTTTGTATCACGTTGTTTCCTACCATAAATCATCAATTCTTTCTGCCCATTCTTTAACAAAACTACTGATCCTAGTGGTAGATAGGTCTTACTAATGTCTGGGGTACTATTAAGTTGCTCATCCATTCCTTTAATAAAAGTCATTTTTTCATCTCCTTCAAATTTTATCCTATTTCAATTAAGACTTTCTTTGTTCTATCTTTGACAAATTCTCCAACCCATTGCTCATCTTTTAACAACTCTGCAATACTTTCCAAAACACTAAATGAAATTACTTCGTCAGCATAGTCGTCTTCCAAATTTAAAGTATCTTCTATATAAGAAAAAACAGTAGCAATTTCCCCAGACTCTTTATTTTCAATACTATTTCTAATATATGGAGTAAACACATCCCCATACACAGTATGAGAACCTGTATGATCTCCCTCCTGCCAGCTCACTTCTTCCGTATAAGCGCCTTCTAATTTTGGAAATTGCTCAATTAAACGTTTATTTAATTCTTCACTTGTCATAATTAATTTCCTCCCACTGCATTCTTTAAGTCATTCAATAAGTCAGTTGCTAATTTCAAGTCATCAGCATCTAAATCCTGTTTAGCTATGATGTTCTCTAAATTCCTAATACGCTCCGTCGCTTTTGTTAAATGTGATTTCCCACCGACAAGCTCTCCTGTAGATAGTTCATGCCTGACAGCATCAGCTAAACCACCGTCCCCAGTTGAAGCTCCTGGTCGGTACATTTGATCTATTGTATTTTTTAATTTTTCATTAGAAGCGCTATCAAGCAAGGATTCTCTTTTATTAGCTGCATCATGACCAGCAGACTGGCTTGTGGAACCATTCCCTTCTGAGGACTGCATTTTACTCCAATTATCACCTATGTTCCCGCTTGCAGAACCCATCATTGCAGCACCAGCTGTTACCAGCACTGCTCCTTCTACAACCGCTGCCCAAGATACTGCAATAGCTGGTACGCCTACAAGTGCCCCTACACCTGTTGCAGAGACCCCTACACCAGCAACTGTTACTGTGAAACCTCCTATTATTGTAACGACTCCACCAACAATAGCTATTGCTCCAGCTACAAAGCAAACCGCATCACCTATCGCTCGCCCTCCATAGTACCATTTGTCATCTACCCAACCCCAGTTTTCTAATATCGCTTCATCCAAGTATTCTAAGTTATCTTCCCAAAAATGTCC
The DNA here is from genome assembly GCF_900186125.1 of Listeria goaensis. Lineage (GTDB taxonomy): Bacteria > Bacillota > Bacilli > Lactobacillales > Listeriaceae > Listeria > Listeria goaensis. Next base: position 49,611 of record NZ_FYBQ01000003.1, read on the forward strand.
ATCTCCAATGCCGTATTCATGGAGCACATCTTCTCCTACTGTTAATACTGGTCCAACTACATCTTGTACTACCGATACCCCTATTCCCAAAGCACCGCTTCCGAGTTTCTGCCAAAAACCAGCCTCTTCCTCTAATACTTCCTCTATAGAAGACTCTAAATTAGTAATATTAGTATCTGTAGCTTTTAAAATACTATCAAATGCTTTATTTGCACTATTTGTAATTTGAGTGAAGTTTCGTACTGATGTAGTCATAACAGCTGGTGTAATCATATTAGCAATAGTCGTTAGCTTATCATTAAACCCTTCTAATTTATCTTGCAGATTATAAAATCTACTTGCATAATTCTGATCTACTGACTCTACCTCTTGAAGTATACCATCAAATTTTTCTACCCCAATATTTTGATCATCAATTACTTCTTGATGGTATTTATCCAAATTATCTAAACTATCTCTTATGTCCCCCGCTGAAGTGAAAGTATCATCAAACCAATCGCATATTCCCCATTGGCCATCATCCTCTTCTTTTTGGACAAGTGAAGCAATCTTATCAATAGAAGTTTGAGAAAAATCTCTTATTATACCTGTCATGGTTAGCTAGTCCCTTCTAATAATTTGCTCAATATTGCACCACTTTCCTCATCTACATCAATATATGAATCCTTCGCATTATCTAAAAAATCTGCTGTATTTTTAATTAGATGATCTAAACTACTTTCTAAGGTTGCTATGTAGTCTAGTAATAACTTGACACCGTCAGCTGCTTGCCCACTACTAGATACTTCTTGGGTTATTTTAATCTTAGATGTCAATAAAGAATTTAAATATGTAATTTCAGCCTCAAGTACAGTTGGATTTATTTCAATCGCATTACCCATCCCTATCCCTCCTCTAATATAAGTCATTATCCACCGTGTCAATATCTGATACAAAAGTTTTTAAAGTCTCTGTTATTTCTTGATGTATACCTTCCAAAATATTTTCCAGTGTTTTAGCTTCCAATTGAAACGCTTCCAAATTAGAAGCAACCTCCCCGGATTTTACAGCTCCCTCTAAAACTCGAGTTAAAGAATCTAAATAATTCTTCAACTTTTCTTCAAAACTTGTAGCGATTTTTGTGAATTCATTTCCAACATCACTACAATTATCATCGTTCACAACAATATCATAGCCTATCTTATACGTCATAATTGGCACATACCTTTCTAAATAGACAATTTTCTACGCTCATAATACAGCTGATTAATGTTAACTTCGAGTTGTCCCACCATTGATTGAGCTTGTTCAATTTCTATCTGTGTTTGATTTATCTCAGCATCTATCTCCCTTTTAGACTGCTCTAACTTCCATTCTGTTTGTTGTGCGCTATTACCATGCACTATATCTAATACACGCATGGAGTGTTTTCTCATAAATCGTATATTCTTAGATATTTCCAATACTTCTTGGTATTTTCGTTTTCTTTTATATTGAGACTCTAAAAATCGATCTAAAACTTTAAATTGTTTATCTTTAGCATAAAATAATTTCTCTAACTTTACTTCTAATTGCTGTATCTGTGATTGGTATATATCCACTTGTTCTTCCTTTTGACGTATTTTATATGAAATTTCATCTGTTTTTTCCATGAAGTTCTCCTTTCTATCAAGAAGTAGTTAGATAAAAAGGCTGTGCAAGAGAAAAACTTGTACAGCCTTGCTTTTAATTCAAACCAAAATTACGTGACAAATTTGCGTCATTCTCTTCTACAGCATTAGCAGTTTGTGATAATTGTTGCTCAATTTGATCCATTAAGTTCGCAAATTCCGTCACTTTTGGTTTCAGCTGATTAAATTGATCGTCAAAGCGTTGAAAGGCTTGTCCTTCCCACTCACTCCGTAGCCGTTCTTGCGTTTGGGATAAACGTTGAAGTAACTGTTCAATATCGCGTGCGCTTGTTCCATATGTTTTTGCACGATCCCGTAATTCTGTAGGGCTCATTCTAATTTGTCCAGACATTTTCTCATCTCCTCATTTTTCTTCAGTATAACACGAATATCTGTTCAAAAGAAAGTATTTTCTGTTTTTCGAACACGTATACAATGATTCGCACAAGGTATGCAATTACCAAATTAATAGCCACCATCTAAAGGATGGTGGCCTTACTTTTATTCTGAAGCAAGTTATTTCGACTGGTCATCCCTAAGCAGCATGACCAAGTCTTCTTTAATTCGATAGATGGTCGGTCTTGTGACCCGATTTTTCTCCGCAATGTGTTGGATGGGCAAGCCTTCTTCTAACATGTGTACAATCTGATGATACACGGCCTGTTTTTGTGGATTCTTCGCATCGGCAGCATATAAAACGGGCCGACCTTTATAAACTCCCTTTTCCTTCGCAATCGCAATGCCTTGCACCTGGCGTCGTTTACTTTCTAAACGTTCCCTTTCCGCTATCATGGCCAAGAGCTGTAAAATTAAATCCTTGACAAAACGATCGAGTAAGGGGTCTCCGAGTGGTCCACTTAGCAAAGGAACACTTGTGACAAGTAATCCCACTTTTCTTTCAATTGAGAAACCGTTTTTAAGATTTCGTCGTAATCCCTACCAAGGCGATCAATATCTTCGACCATAAAATGATCTCCTTCACGGACAAAATCCAGGGCTTTCTAAAATTCCACCCGATTCACGAAATCTGCGCCGGATTTCTTTTCAATGAAAATTTTCTCTGCACCTAATTTTTTAAATTCAGCAATTTGCCGATCTAAATTTTGATCATATGAACTTACCCGTACATAGGCGATAATCATATCTTTTTCCTCCAAATTTCCAAACCATTTATTTGACACAAACAAACGGCAAAAAGCCATCACTTTCATATGTAAATTTTGAGTATACCTTAAATTGACAGTTTCTAATTAAAACGATATCTCATACTCTTATTTTATTTTCATGGGATTCCTAGATTATTTTAAAGTTCAGCCGATATACTAAGTTTATGAAATGAAAGATATCTATTTTCACTCCCTTTTTATAGATGTTTTTCTATCCCCCTTTTTCACCAGTATGGTTTCCTCCCTTTCCCATATTGGTGTTTTTTATGTCCATTTGAAAACATCTGAAATTTCAAGCCTTAGTTGTGCATTCTCAACTAGCACTTTCTTTGGAGTCCTGGTTTTCTATTAATGGCCCGCTAGCAATTATAATTTGATAAAGAAGAATGGCACAACCATTCTTCTTTTGTACCTACTTTTCGATATTAATCCAATTTGAAATTTGTTCTTTACTATCAAATTTGTTTCCATTCATCTTCATATGAATATAAATACAATTCCCCAATTGTTTTATCAGGATCTCGATTATTATATTTATTATCTTCCTCTTGTTGTACAATTATAGTTAATTGGATGATTGCTTCTCTGGTAAGTTGTAATAAAGCGATTGTTAAATCTTCAAAATCATCAAAGCTTATATTATAAGCAAAATCATCGACTCTATCTGACTCACGCACGTCAAAAAAATCATTAGAAATCTTAAGATATTTGTGTTCCATAGCATTTCTAACCTTAGATATTTTTCTTAAAACAGGATCAATATGCTTATCTTTATACACAACTTTGTTTTTTAAATCTTTATATATCCACCATAGGCCATTTAAACCCCAATTCTTTTCAATAAATTTAACAACATTCTCTCTTCTGACCTCTTTTCTTCCTTCTTTTCGGTACCAAAGAGTATGAAAACTTATTTGGCGTTCTGGGATTCCTAAATTAAGATACTTATTTAGAAAAAAGGCTATTTTATCAAATATAGAGTAAATTCCTCTATACGCTGCTTTCATCTTTTCAATACCGATTCCATAAACCGGGTAGTCGAATGTATTAATCAAATATACTTGTCTATCAGAATAATGTGTCTCACTCTCATTTAATCCTTCATAAATCCAAAAACGTGCAGAAACATACTCTTGCTTAATTTGATTAAATATACCATGATATTTAGGCATGTATCCTAATTCAATACTAGTGACCATAGATGGTAAATGCAAGGGATCATAAGCCACTTCTTTTTCCATGTATATATCATTTAATTGATTTAAACTTAAGCAATTGTCACTAAACCACTTTCTATAATTAGTTTCGTCTATCGAAGTATCTTCTTCGACAGCAAGAAAGGAATCTAAATCATAATTATTATTTAAATAGTCTAATCCTAAATCATTCTCTATACGTTGGTGTAGTAACTCAAAATTTTTTCCAGCATACTCTTTTTCAGGGAAACTAACATCTTTTTTGATAACGAAACTTAAAGAATGATAGGCTTCGTATAACATAATTTTTTGATGGCTCTTATCAAAATATGAATAATCAACTATCTTTAGCGCTAAATTCCCAACAGCCATGGGAAATTTAGCGTTTGAAATACTTTGAAGGGTATTTATTGATTTAACATATCTACCTGTTTGAGATAATAGATTAGCATAATTTACATGTAGAGGATAAAACAAACCATCTAAATAAGCTTTTTGAAGATCGTCCTCATCTTTATCCAATAAGTCTTTATAAGATTTTTTGCATAAATCTATGGCCGTCCTCATTAAATAAAGACATCGCTCATATATCTCTTCTAATTCATCTTCTTTTCGTAATTCTTCAATAGAAATACCCAATAGGCTTGTTGCGCCAGAGTATAAATAACTTGCTCTTATTGACGAATGTAATTTATCATTTTGTCCTTTTTCAACACAATTATTACTCATTTTTCTTAATAGCTCAACATCTTGACTATCAAATGCATTGTCACATTTTTGTTGCATCTCTCTCAACTCTAAATTTTCCCACCATTCCTCCATTCAAACCGCTCCCATCTTCATAATCCGTTAGTTTAAATTAACTTAAATATAGAAAAATATAAAATAAATTGTTGCTTAACTTGATGAAAAAAAGCTTTTTATACAATTCTTCTTTGGGTGTCTAATTTATTGGCATTTATCCATTGAATTACCGTAATCATAAATTATTTTATCCAAATTATCTAACATAGGTTTAAACTGGGTGAAGTCTATATCATTATAATTTTTGTTAATAAACATAGAAAAAAAATGCTTATGATTTTCTTCACTTCTGTCGAATTTCTTACCCATTATTTGTTGATTTAATGTTTGCTCATCAAATAAATCTTCAATCTCACATATCTTTTTCCCAGATACTAATGGATTAGTAAGAATATATACATTATCCACCCAATGAGTATTTTGATTATTCTTTAATGCTTCCTTTCTTTTACTATCCTTCTTAAAACCATTCCAAACGTGCCTTAACGGTTTGTCTTGATCTTCAATCTCATTATCGAAAATACATATTACAGCATTTTTGGATAAAGGACCATCTATATTTTTAAAATATTTAGCTGTAGGATTTTTGCACAAAAAGTGTTCATTTATAAACGTCCTTATGCCATCTGCCCCATCTTTTTGTAAGTTTAGTAATTTTTTGAGTCGTTCAGATTTTCGATTCAAAAATGTTATTTTAAATTTAAAAGTACCATCTGTTTGTTTTGAAATTAGGCTTGGATAATCTTCATATAGGTTCTTTAATGCTGCCTTTAAATATATGATATCTGTCTTCCCTTCCGTAATAACTACTGGCTTATCATTCATATAAAGATATTTATAGAAAATAAATTTCTTATACTCTTTATAACAATAGTTCTTTTTAGTAGAACCATAAGAAGCAACTTCATACATAAATGAAAAACGTCCCTCTAATTGATCTACAGTCCCTCTTTTCCCATCAATTTCAAATTCTCCAGTTTTATATAAGCGATGAGCCATCGCTCTAGTTTGTCTGTAATAAAACCTCTTCACATTTACTTTTTTGTTCACAGTAAGCCCTGTTACCTCTTGATGAGAATCTTTAAACTGTAATCTTGTCTTTTTACAATTAATTTTAAATCCTGCTTTTTCAATTTCTCTATTTATTTTCTTATAGAAGACATCTTTGTTATCTAAAAATTTTTTATCATTGGTTGAAAATGTCAAATCATCCGCATACCGTGTATAATCTAACTTAAACTGCTTGGCTAACTTAAGCAATCGATAATCTAGTATACTACAAATCATATTAGTAATAATTGGAGACGTTGGTGCACCTTGGGGCAAGAAGCCTTTATAACAAGCGATTTGAGCGATTAAAATAGCAATTTGACTATCTAATTTAAACTGGTTATTTTTTTCAAAATAACCTTTCACCCTGCCAAAGTGAAAGCTTCCAAAAAAATCTTCCAAATCCAGATTAAAAATAACATGCTTATTACAATGTATACGTGCATTTGATATTATACTTTTCTTTTGTTCAAATCCATGTGAAATATTCGGCGTTATTCCTCTACCTTCAAAATAGGCTTTGCGCTCCTGATATAAGATACTAGCTAGTTTTTTCTGAATACTCTTAAGCTCCTTTTCGGGGGCATATATTATTCTCTCATCTCCATTTTTCTTTAATATATTAATTCTGGAGTATAAATTATCTGTTTTTTTTATATATAAAATATAAGTTAAAAATTTTGTAGGTACCTCTAGTAATCTAGCTAATTCATTACGATTTTTAATCTTTCCTAAGCTCATATCACTATGTATCTCCTGTCATTTAATCGCGTGTGGCTACTCATTACGCAATGAACAATCATATGCAACGGCCGCACATCATTTTGAGAAGGGGATGCAGAAGCTGCAAATACTGCCACCCTTTTAATCAACACTTGCGAAGCGCAAGTACAAAATCTAGCCACACGCTTTTTAAGCGTACTAAAATAATATTTTTCTGTCAAATGATTTTTATAATGCTGATAGTATCATCATTACTTGTATAAATTCTACAGATAGGTAGTTTTTTCTATATTTAGTGCAAAAAAAGTATACCCTATCGGCGCCACCGGGTAGAAAATCATTTTTTCGATTCTCTACCTGGTTTTCATATTCAGCTAAGATTTATGTCCCACCATTTTGTTCGATTATTTTTTTCGCGTAACTTAAATTAATTTGCCCCGCCGCAAGCATTTTTTCAGCCACCATGTCAATTTCGGCGCCAGTTGCGCCAGCAGAAATGGCCGTTGATTTCGCTTGAAGTGACATGTGGCCGCGCTGAATTCCTTCTGTCACTAAGGCTTTTAAGGCGGCTAAATTTTGAGCAAGCCCAACAGAAACAGCTAACATCGCGAGCTCTTCGGCATTTTCCACCTTGGCGATTTTTTGTGCCAAAGTAGCAAGTGGCGAAATCGCGATGGAGCCGCCAACCGTTGCGACCGGCATCGGGAGTGTCAGTTCGCCGACTAAGTCGCCCGCTCCGTTCACAGCCCAGCTACTCATCGGCCTGTAGCGCCCGTCTTTTGCAGCGTAAGCGTGTGCGGCGGCGGAAATACTGCGGACGTCATTGCCGAACGCCAGCAAAATCGCGTCTACGCCGTTCATAATGCCTTTGTTGTGGGTCGCCGCCCTGTAAATATCCGCATCACTAAACGCAAAAGCCCGCACAATACGGTCACGCACCTCTTCACCACCCATATTTTTGCTTAAAAGGAGGTTTGCGGGAATCGTGCAAGTGGCGGTTGCCGTCGCCATGTCTGTTAAGTTCGATAATATTTTCATTTCGGCAGTTCCGCTTGTTAGGCGTTCGATTTCCGGTGCAAGCGCCTCGACCATCGTGTTAATCATGTTCGCCCCCATCGCTTCCCGTGTTTCCACATAGAGATGGACGACGAGCAGTTTTTCCTGCGCCGTTTCAATCTCGCGGACAACAATTTCCCGTGCGCCACCGCCGCGTTTTATAAGCGAAGGATACGCCGCATTCGCCGCATCAATTAGCGTCGCCTGCTGTTCTGCGATAGCCATTTTCGCGCGCTCAAAATTGGGCACACCGTACACGGCAATTTGTCCTGTCATCAGACGGCCGGAACTTGTGGCGACCATGCCACCGGAGCGGGCTATCAATTTGGAAGCGGAACTCATGGCGGCGATGACCGAAGGTTCTTCGGTTGCCATTGGGACGGCGTATTCTTTGCCGTTCATCACCATGTTTAAACCAAGACCGAGTGGAACTTGAAAGGTGCCAATCATATTTTCAATCATGTGATTCGCCGTTTCGAACGGGAGCGCGCCTTCTGCCTGTAAAGCGGCGAGTTCTTCGTCCGTCAAACCAGCGTATTCGCGAAGAATGGCGAGCCGTTCCTCCCGCGTTTTTTTATAGTATCCTGCAAACATTTTGCGCCACCTCTACATCGGATAAATTTTAAAATGTGCGCTCGTCTCGCGCTTCGATTCGTAAAATGCAAACCTTGAAATAAGCGCTTGTCGCAAGCTTTCTGGTGTCACAATATCGTCCACGACCATCTCGGACGAAAGCTTATACACATCAACATCAGCCTCATATTCCTTTATTTTTTCCTGAATAAAAGGAGCCTTTTCAGCATCCGGAAGCTCCGCTATTTTGCCCGCGTATACCGCATTGACGGCAGCATCTGGGCCCATCACGGCAATTTGCGCTGTCGGAAGTGCCAATGTCGCATCCGGGTTAAAACCAGGGCCTGCCATCGCGTAAAGTCCCGCCCCGTAAGCTTTTCTGACGATGACTGAAATGAGCGGCACGGTGATTTCGCTTACCGCGGCGATCATTTTGGCGCCGTTTCGAATAATGCCTGCCTTTTCAACTTGTGAGCCAATCATAAAACCGGGTACGTCGGCTAAAAAGAGCAGTGGAATGCGATACGCGTTACAAATTTGAATGAACTTGGTCGCCTTGTCGGCTGAATCTGGGAACAAAACGCCGCCTTTCACGAGCGACTGATTCGCCACCACCCCAATTGTTTTCCCGTCCAGGCGCGCGAAGCCCGTAATGATTTCCTTGGCAAACAGCGCTTTAATTTCACAAAATGATTCCGCATCAATTAAACCATCAATGACTCGGTACATATTAAGCGGCGCGTTTTCATTTTCGGGAATGACGCCCGTTAGGTCTTTCGCGCTTTCGCGGCCTTCTTTTTCGTATGTTAAATACGATAGGTAGTCGCGTCCAAAGAAAAGCGCTTCTTTTTCAGAAGAAACGAGTACGTCCCCGCAACCAGATACGGTGCAGTGCATGCGTGCGCCGCCCATTTCTTCGAGCGTGACTTTTTCGCCGATGACTTTTTCGGCCATGCGCGGCGAGCCTAGGTACATTGAGGCGTTTTCTTCGACCATGACGACGACATCGCAAAACGCCGGAATATAGGCGCCGCCTGCTGCTGAAGGTCCGAACAGCAAACAAATTTGCGGAATTTTTCCAGCCAACTGCACTTGGTTATAAAAAATCCGCCCAGCTCCGCGTCTTCCCGGGAACATTTCGACTTGGTCAGTAATTCGCGCGCCTGCTGAATCAATTAAGTAAAATAGCGGTATGCTAAGTTTTTCGGCAGTTTCTTGCATTCGAATTATTTTTTCAACCGTTTTTGTCCCCCAAGAACCAGCTTTCACGGTAGAATCATTCGCGATAATCGCTACTTTCCTGCCATCAACTTGACCGAGTCCTGTGACTACACCATCTGCTGGCAAATTGTCCGCCTCGGAATTCGCAAATAAAGCGTCCTCGACAAATTCACTATCCGCATCTAATAAAAGCGCAATGCGTTCGCGGACAAACAATTTTCCTTTCGCTTTCGCCGCCGCATGGTATTTTTCTGCACCGCCAGAGCGGATTTTATCATCTAAATTCACCTGTCTACCTCCCTAAAAATCGCGCCACCCGCTTCTCACTAAACGCCCGAAGCCCCTCTAATCGGTCCTCCGTGGCAATGAGCGATTTGTACGCTTTTTCTTCTGCTAAAAAGGCCTCTGTCAAGTTCCCAGACACAGCATTCACAACTTCCTTAGCCCGTTTGACCGCAAGTGGCGCATTGTTTGAGATAGCTTCCGCAATTTGCGTGGCCTCACGCAGCGCATCATCCGAGACGCCTGTCACAAGCCCAATTTGTTTTGCTTCTTCTGCCGTAATCCGCTTCGCACTTAAAATCATTTCGAGTGCAGCGGCTTCGCCAACAATGCGCGTTAAATGGACGGTGCCAAATGCGCCTGGAATGACGCCTAAACTCGTTTCAGTTAAGCCTAATTGGGCCGAAACATGCGCCACCCGAATATCACAAGCAAGTGCGAGTTCGAGTCCGCCGCCAAATGCCACGCCGTTAATCGCTGCAATTGTGGGAATTTCAAGTTCGGATACACGCTGGACGAGGGAACGGATACGCGCAACAGCCGGCCACACTTCGTCTTCTGTGAGCTTCTTTCGCTCTTTTAAATCGGCGCCCGCTGAAAAAGCCTTCGCACCTGAACCCGTTATGATTAACACGCGTGCCTCACCTAAATCATTTAATGCCGCTTCAAACGTTTCGAGTAGCTCGTTTGAAAATGCGTTCGCCGCTTCAGGCCGGTTGATTTTAAACAATAAAATATGTTTTGACGGGCGTTCGATTTGAATGAGCGCCATCTTAATCAAGCATTCCGATATCGTCGTTTTCGTTTACAAAATCCCCCGCCGTAACGGACCATTCAATCAGCTTTCCTGTGTTCGGTGCCTCAACTGGAATAAGCATTTTCATCGACTCGATTTGAGCAATTGTTTCGCCTTTTGTCACATCGTCTCCCGCGTGTTTTTCAAAACTATGAAGTGTGCCTGTAATCGTTGCTTTAATTTCTTCCATTTTATTTCGCTCCTTCTTTTAAAAGTTGTCGTGCAATGACGAGGCGCTGAATTTCAGACGTGCCCTCGCCAATTTCTAAAATTTTTGCATCACGCAACAGCCGTTCGACGCCAGCATCGCGCATATAACCTGTGCCGCCTAAAATTTGCAGCGCCCGGTTTGCATTTCTTGTCGCCGTTTCCGAAGCAAATACTTTCGCGTAGGCCGCTTCTTTAATAAAAACTGCACCAGAATCTTTTAGGAAACTCGCTTTTTGAACGAGCAGCCGCGCCGCTTCTGTCTCAACCGCCATGTCTGCAAGTTTAAATTGGACGGACTCAAACTGCGAAATCGGTCCACCAAATTGTTCGCGCACCTGCGCATGATGAATCGCTTTGTCATAAGCTTCTTGTGCCAGCCCAACGGAAATCGCCGCAATTGAAATTCGCCCGCCATTTAAAACGTTTAAAAGTTGTTTCATTCCAGCGTTTTTATCCCCCAAAAGGTTTTCTTTAGGCACTTTCACGTTTTCAAAGCGAATTTCGCCCGTATCGGAAGCGCGCACGCCCATCTTGTCATACGGCCGCCTCACCGTAATCCCCGGCAAATCCATCGGTACAATGAGTGAAGAAATAATTTTCCCACCATCTTCTTTATACCCCGTAATCGCCGCAATCGTCACAACCGCCGCGTAGCTCGCATTCGTAATCCACTGCTTCGTACCATTCACGACAAAATAGTCGCCCGAGAGCTCCGCCGTTGTTTCCACTCCTGCCGCATCAGATCCCGCATTTTTTTCGGTTAAACCGAAGGCCGCAAGCTCGCGTCCTTCTGCAAGTGGGCGCAAAAATTTTGTTTTTTGTTCGGCCGTGCCGTACATCGCAATCGGCGCCGTCCCAATTGAAACCGTCGCCACATAACTAAGCGCAACCCCGAGGCTTGCTCTAGCAATCTCTTCTGCCACCGTCATATAAGCAAGCGTCCCTAGCTCCCGCCCGCCGTATTCTTTTGCAAATGGCAAGCCAAGATAGCCTTTCTCGCCCATTTTTTGAAAAAGTTCGCGACTGAAATAGGCTCCCTCGTCCCATTCAGAAGCAAACGGTCGTATATATGTATCCGCAAATTGACGCGCATCTTCTTTTAATTGTGTAAGTTCAGTAGAAAGTTTGAAGTCCATTGGTTTTACCTCCTTGTAAACTTGAAATAAGGTTCTATTCTATGATAATCATTCCCAATTACAAAAGCAATTTTGGGGATTGACAAGAAAAAAACACGCCAAATGTGGCGTGTCATAAAAAACGATTTAAAAATTAAAATTATCTGGATCTGGACCCGTACGTTCATCTTGGTTTAACGCATCTACTGCTTGCATGTCTTCTTTTGTCAACTCGAAATCAAACACATCTGCGTTTTCTACAATACGTTCTTTGTGCACCGATTTTGGAATGGTTACGATGCCGTGCTGTAAATCCCAGCGAATGATGACTTGTGCCACGGATTTGCCGTATTTTTCAGCGATTTTTTTGATTTCTGGGTTGCTTAAGATTTTTCCGCTGCCAAGTGGGGACCAAGCTTCTACTACGATATTCTTTTCGGCACAGAAGTCGCGAAGTGGTTTTTGAGAAAGAATCGGGTGGAGTTCAATTTGGTTAACCATTGGCACAACTTCGGCCGTTTCAAGAAGCGTTTCTAAATGATGTTCATGGAAATTGCACACCCCAATTGCGCGGACTTTTCCGTCTTTATAGAGCTTTTCAAACGCGCGCCAAGTGTCATTAAACTTGCCTTCTACCGGCCAGTGAATCAAATATAAATCCACATAATCAAGACCCAGTTTTTGAAGGCTCGTTTCAAACGCAGCAAGTGTCGTTTCGTAACCTTGATCCGCATTCCAAAGTTTCGTCGTCACAAATAAATCCTCACGCCGCACGCCAGACTCACGAATTGCTTGACCAACGCCTTCCTCATTTCGGTATGCCGCTGCCGTATCAATACTCATGCAGCCAGCTTCAATCGCCCACTTCACAGAATTCATAGCTTCCGCCCCGTCTTTTACTTGCCAAACGCCAAAGCCAAGACGCGGCATTTCCACACCGTTCGCTAGTTTTACAGTATCTTTTAAGCTCATAAATTTAGCCTCCTAAAATCAAATTCAACTTCATCTTACACCTTCGAGTATACTTTAAGGCAAATATTTAGCAAAAAAATTTTTCACGTGCTATTCTTTTAGTAAAAAAAGGAGTCCTCCCATGTCCCTTTCCATAAAAGAAGCGTCCGAGCAAGTCGGACTATCCGCTCATACCATTCGCTACTACGAGAGTGTCGGGCTAATCCCGTTTTTACTTCGCGATGAAAACAATAATCGCGTCTTCGATGAGGAAGCCTTGCACTGGCTAGACCTGCTTGTTTGCTTACGCCGAACTGGCATGCCGCTTGCTAAACAAAAAGAAATCGTAGAACTCACAAAAAAAGGCAACTACACCGTCCAAGACCGCATCAACGTTTTAAAAGAACACCGCAAAGAACTTGAAAAGAAACAACAAGAACTCGATCTCGCCTTTCAAAAAATCGAAGCCAAACTCGCGTGCTATGAGGATATGCAACAATAAAAACGGAAAATCAGTTGATTTTCCGTTTTTTACGTCTTTTAATAAGTAGTACAATCCCAACAATTAGCAGGATAAAAACAATTCCCGCCGTAATCGCAATGTTTTTTACATTTGGAATCTCAATTTCAAAATAAAGCTGATTCTTTTGTTCTAATGGAATGTGCCACGTGAGCTTCCCGCCGTCTTTCTCGTCCGCATTGTTTGCGCCAATCGTATCAATTGGGAAATCCAAAACAAGCGTGTAGTCAACTTGCGATAAAAGCGCTGTTGGCACCTTCTCACCTAATTGTTGCTCCTGCAAAATTTTAGGGATATCCAGTGTGGCATCTAAACGAATTTTTTTCATGAAAAAGCCATCTGTTTCCTGAAATTTCACACCGTATTTTTTGGCTTCCGCTTTAAAATCTACTTTTTTAGCCGATTTTTCAATTTTTTTATGGATAGAAAACTGATTTTGCGACGGCTTTTTAATGGTAAATCCCGCATCTTCAAGCTTCGGTGTCAGCTCCTTAATTGCCGGCCCCGCAAGAAGCCCCGCTGTTGTACCAAGCGTTACATCAAAATTCAAATCAGCCGTTCCGTCCTTATTCACTTTCACTGTATTCACAACATCGGCACAGCCCGTAAGAAGGAGCGCCGTGCTCATAAGTATTATTAGCAATCGTAACATGTCTAACCTCCGCCTCTAGCTTACCACGGTTTCCAGCTAACTTAAAACATTTAGCAACTCAGGAAGTGAATGAATTTCGTAAGTTGGCGTAGTTTCCGTGTCAAACACCGCGCGGTGCGGGTTAAACCAACAACTATCAATGCCCGAAACACGTGCACCGCGAATGTCAGAGCTTAGCGAATCGCCAATTAGGAGCGTTTTCTTTTTATCAAAAGCAGGAATGCGCGCAAAACAGTAGTCAAAAAACTCAAGCATTGGCTTCTGATAGCCCGTGTCCTCGGAGACAAAGATTTTTTGGAAGAAAATATCTAGGCCAGAATCGCGCAACCTTCGGTACTGCGTTTTCGATACACCGTTTGTCACGACATAAAGCGCGTAATCGGGCGCTAACTGGGCAATTAATTCAGCGGCGCCCGCAATTTGTTCGTGCCCTTCCTCTAAAAAACCGCGATATTTTGCCTCAAGCAGAATCCCGTCAACCGACTTATTTTGTGTCGCGAAAAGTTTAGCAAAACGCGTCTGAATCACCTCATCGCGTGAAATCTCCCCGCGTTCAAAAGCCTTCCAAAGCGCCTCGTTTATTTCCTTGTAGACCAAAGTTAGCTCCTTCGCGTCTGAAACGCCTTCACTTTCAAACAGTTTCACAAGCGCATCATCTTCCGCCTTTTTAAAATCTAATAATGTATCATCTACATCAAAAAGCAACGTATCATAACGCATTTTACTCCCCCATCTCTTTTTTTAGCATCTTATCATAGTTTTCAGTATAATAATAGGAGAAATCTCACATTAAAAACGAGGAATTGACCATGAAAAAAATAACAAAGCCCCACCAAATTTCAGAAGCTATTAAAAAAAGCGAGCTAGAGGCCAGCTTCCCAGACGAAATGTTTGGCAAATTGGAACTTTACACTGTGAAAAAAAACGAGTTTATCGTGAATCAATCGAATCCCCCAGAAAAACTTTTTCTCCTTGTTTCAGGCAAAGCAAAAATTAAAATGACTCTAGAAAACGGCAAAGTCTCCCTTGTTGATTTTATTTCCGCCCCGTCCTATATTGGCGAACTCACGCTTTTAGGCGTCGAAGAAACTCCAAAAGACGTCATCGCCCACACAAATTGCGCCCTGCTCGCACTTCCTCTGAAGGAAAATCAAGCGCCACTACTCGAAAATCCCACCTTCATGAAAAACTTGGCGATTTTTTTAGGCAAAAAAGCTTTGCATCGCACAGAAACATTGACCGAAAGCTTAAATCTCCCATTTCCAACACGTTTAGCACGTTTTATTTTACTCACCGAAGAAAACGGCGTATATTATGAAAAACATACAGAAGTTGCCGAGTATTTGCATGTCAGCTATCGCCATTTACTTTATGTGTTACACGATTTGACTCAAAAAGGAATTTTAGAAAAAGTAGGACGCCGCTATAAAATTATAAATCGTGATGCACTCGCTAAATTATAGAAAAAAAGCAAAAACAAATTTTTCATTCGTTTTTGCTTAAATTAGCTTTTCTGTTTTGCCACAAGTTCACCAGATACTTGCGCAAAATTCTATATTAGGATAGGCCGCCTTTCAAATCAAAGCTCTTTTTGCATATGCTCATACTCATGCCCACTCAACATGATTTCACCTGTTGTATGAAAGCCAAGCCGCTCATAAAGCCGTTTCGCCGCAGGGTTTGCTTTATCGCAGTTTAAGCCGACTTTTCGCTCACCGTCCGCCTTAGCAAAATGAGGAAGTTCATTTAAAAGCGCGGTGCCAATCCCTTTACCACGGTAGTCTTCTCTAGTAACGATGGAGTCTAAATACCACTCCCCGCTAAACGTTTCCTTTTCCTTAAAAACAGCCGACTGATCCATTAAACCGTGTTTCTTCGCAAGTTCCGACCACACATGATCAATAAAAGGCTCCTTTTCGCTTGGATAACCCGCCACAACACCTGCAATAACGCCATTATCGTCATAAACGTGCAGATGATTGAAACCGTAGCGATAGTCAGGCACACAAATCGCTTCTTCCAGTGTTTCGATGATTTTCGCCTCTTTTTCTTTTTGTAAAAGGGGAAGTTCCATGTCTTGCCATATCGTAAATAAAAGCGGCGCCACCTTCTTAGCGTCCCCCGGTTTTGCATTGCGTATCATAAATATCATAACCTCCAAAACTAATTACCGTTAGGTCAATAATAACATAATTATGTTGCAATCGCCATAAAAATAACTCGGCAAAATTAAATTTCGCCGAGTTTCCTGCTTATAAAATAGGTGAAAGTAGACTAGAAAGGTTTTCCTTCATTTTCACATACCAAGATTTCTTCCTAATATCTTCCATTGTGTAAAGCTTGCTCACTTCAAAATCCGCTTCAAAATCGCGCTCCATTTTCACAATTGCTTGGTCTCTTTCATAGAGGAATACCATCAATTCATGATTCAGACGGAAACTACGAATATCAAAGTTCGCCGTACCAACAGCAGCACGCTCACCGTCAATTAAAAGTAGCTTCGCGTGTACGAAAGAATCATCGCGGTACGCATACACTTTCGCACCCGCCTCAAGCATCGTTTCAATGTTGGAGTTACTACCGTGGAACGAAATCCCCCTGTCGCCTTTCCCCGGTAAAATGATGCGCACATCAATTCCGCTAAGCGCGACGCGGCGAATAACAGCAAGTGACTCCTCATCTGGCACAAAATACGGTGAAGTAATCCACACTGATTCTTGCGCGGAATCAATTAGGTCAAGCATAGCATCACGCACGTATTTCTCCTTATCATACGGACCTCCGTAGACGACTTGCGCCCACTCATTCCCAACAGGTTTGGGTGAAAAATATTGGTCGATTCCGGCTTCACTAATAAATAAATCTGCCGAACCCGCTTTATTTTCCATATATACCCAGTCCACAAGAAACGACTCCTGAAGCTCAATAACGGCCATGCCTTCAATTTGAATATGTGTGTCGCGCCAAACGGCAAAATCAGGCGTATTGCTGCGATATTCTTCACCGATATTCAAGCCTCCCGTAAAGCCGATTTGACCATCAATCACAATGATTTTCCGGTGATTTCTTAAATTGGCTGTTCTCGCTATCCAAATCGAACGAATCGGATCAAAGGCATGAATATGAATGCCGACTTCCCGCATCGGTTCTAAAAATTGCTCGCTTAGTTTTGCAGTCCCCCAAGCATCATACATAAAGCGCACTTCAACGCCCGCTTTCGCTCGTTCGATTAAAATGTCACGAATTTCCGTGCCAATCTCGTCCGACTTGTAAATATAATATTGAATATGAATATGATTTTCCGCTTGCTTAAGCGCCTGAATAATTGCCGGAAACGTTTCTTCACCATTGGTTAAAAGTGTCAATTTATTCCCATTCACAGGATTAATTTCCGTCAAATGTTGAATTCGCTTAGACAATCGCGGTGGTTTTTTCCCATCTTCATGTGGCGGCAACTGATGAATTGTATCCGCAATTTTATGCATTTCATTCGTTTGATTATGGTGAAAAATGCGGTTTTGCGGATTTCTTCCAAAAAATAAATACAAGAATACACCAAAAACTGGCAAGACAAAAACAGCCGCCATCCAAGCCACTTTTGATGTCGTGTTTCGTTTATCCCAAAACAAAAGTCGAATAACAATGACCACACCACCAAGTTCAACGATGAATCCTGCCGTGTATAAAATCACTTCCGACCATTGTTTTAAAACAATACCAACAAATAGTACTAACGCAATAAGAATAAGTAATTGAACTCTTTTTTTCATCTGTTTGCCCCTTTTTCAGCTTAATGTTATTAGTATACACTCTATGCCCTTTTTATGCGTGCATAAATCCTTTTTTAAAAACTATTTTTTAAGTCTAAAAAGGAAATCAACTCGATTTTGTTAGCCGTGAACCATGCCTTAACTCGCGGGTCGCAAATTGTGGCCAGCTCCTTACACCGAAGTAGCGTATAAGATGAATTCTCAATCACAAATTGATCCAAATACCCAACATCAAAATGCATTTCAGCAATGTCGTCCTGACCTAGCTCCAGCAAATTAAAATCATCGTTTAAAAAATTTTCAACCGAAACGCCCTCTTGAATGTATGACAAAGCGCCTGATTCCAAAAGCTTCGTAATTTCAGCATAGCTCGGATGTTTTGGCCACTTCTTGTCCCCGCTATATTTCAAAGTAACGTGCACATCATACTCTAAGCTTAAATCATAGAATACTTGATCGACCACTTCATCGCCAATAGAGTGGCAATCCATATGTTTCGGATAGTCGCCCGTAAGTTCTTTAAAACGCTCCATTTGCGCAAGCGTTTCCGTTCTTACATCATCATAGCAAAACGAAAAGTCCGCCTTCGCCCGGTAATACGCCGAACGATGAAATTCCCCATTACCGTCCACGAGCGAAGGAATTTTTTCAGGATTTGAACATGGCTTCCCAAGCAAAAAATTGGTATGCTGCCCAACAAATAAATCGGGATGCTTTTTTGCTAAAGCAATTGCATGCGGAGCTGCTTCTAGGTTTGGCATAAGCAAAGTCGACGTCGTAATTCCGTCAGTAAAACTTTTAATAATGCCATGATTAATTGCTTCTGACATGCCAAAATCGTCAGCATCCAAAATAACTTTTACCAAAATTTCACAACCTTTCACTCGTCTTAAAAACGCATATTTTTTTACTTTTTCATTGTATCATAGGTTGCCATTTCTTTTTTTAAAATAGGGTCTTGTTTTCGATATTTTAGGCGCAATTGTTTCATCATAGGTACTCGCGTATACCGAATAAATAATATCCATGACGTGTAGCATTTCAATGCGTGAAGCCGCTGCCACGTAACCTTCTGGATGTTCAATTTGCGCCACGGAAATGTTGCAATCCGCGACTTGCGTCAAACGGTTGTCACCTTCTGCTGTAAAAGAAATCGTCCGTGCCCCAAGCTGCTTGGCAATTTCAAGTGCTGTGATAACTTCTTTCGTTTCGCCGCTATAAGAAACGCCCACCGCCACACATCCAATATCCGATTGTTGAGCTTGCGAAATTTGCAAATGTGAATCCGCAAAAGCACTCGTATTTTTTCCCGAACGCAAAAATCGGTAAGAGAAATCTTGCGCCACTAAATTGGAAACCCCACAACCATAAAAATCAATGCGTTCGGCCTCAAATAAAATTTTCGAAAGGTCCATCACAAGTTCCGAGTCTAAAAATTGGACACTTTTAATCATCCCATTAATGGTTAGGTTTGTAATAACTTCCCCAATTTCAATCGCCGCTTTATTTGGATAAATATAACCGCGGTTGTATACTTCTTGCTTTTCAAAAAACCATTTATGTAAGTTTAAAACGAGATCCTGCTTGAAATCTGTGTACCCTTTGTAGCCCAGTTTCTTACACATACGTACAATTGTAGCCGGACTCGTATAACATTCATTCGCTAATTGTGTAATATGCATCGTTTTAACAGCTTCTGCATTTGTCACAATATATTTGGCAATGTCTTGATAAGAACTCATCGATTGCTTCGCTAACGCTTGTAATTGTACGATACCTGATTTCACAATAAAAACCTCTTTTCCTCGATATACTCCATTATACAACAATATCTCCGCGACTATTTCAAAATAATCACGGAGATATATAAACCTCTATATACTTAACTTCCCACTTTCTTTTAAAATAAACTCACAAAAAATGGAATTTGACCAGGAAAACCATTCTCGCGTGTAAACGTTTGGATTATTTGCGAGGAAGCCTTCATGCGTTAAGTCAGTACCCGCATCTGTCGTTTCAAATAAGCGAAGTAGTTCCTTACATTCTTCTTTATCCGTTGATGTTAAGCCTTGAATCGCAAGACCCATGTGCCAAACATAACCAGCAGGCGTATGCGGACTTCCTAAGCCTTTTGCGGCAGTTCCTTCAAAATAATAACGATTATCCGTCGATAAACTAAAACGACGTGTATTTTGATAAACCGTATCATGTGTCCCGCAATATTTAATATAAGGTAGCGATAGCAAACTTGGCACGCCCGTATCGTCCATACAATTGTAATTGCCTAATCCGTCCACCTCATACGCATATATGTCCCCGTACTTCGGATGATTCACAATTCCGTATTTCAAAATCCCCGCCTGAACTTCCTCGCGTAACGCCGCAATTTCCGCAAGGAGCGCCTCCTCATTTGCGTATAAAGCACTCAAGATTTCCTGTAAATAGCCAAGAATCACGACCGCAAACATGTTTGCTGGAATTAAATAGCCGTACTCACAAGCATCATCACTCGGACGAAAAGCGGACCAAATCATGCCTGTATAGCAAGTTTCCCTGCCGCGCCCTTCATTTGGCAAGCTATCTTGTTCAATGCCGTTATCACGCACAAAAAAGTATTCCGATTTTTCCGCGTGGTGCTGTTCTGTACGAAACACTTGAACTAACTGTTTAACCGCCTGTAAAAAATCATTATCAAAGATATCATTTCGTTTCGTCTTTTTCCAGTAAAAGTACGCCAGTTCAACCGGGAAACAAAGGGAATCTAATTCATACTTTCGCTCCCAGCTCCACGGATTTTTCCTTTCGCTTTTATCAATCGCACTCCAACAATTCCCGTCCGCAGAAAAATTGAAAGCATTCGTGTATGGGTCAATCAAGATATAACGAAATTGCTGGCGAATAACTGCTCCAATCACGTCATACAATTTTCCACTTGGGTCATCTAAATTCAAGAAAACACGCAATTGGCCGCCCGAATCCCGCAACCACATCGCCGGAATGTCGCCCGTAAACAAGAACGCAGAGTCATCTTGTTTTTGCACTAACGTCGTTGTAATCGTATTTAACATACACTTCCGAAACATGCGCTGCAACTTCTCGGATAACGGATTGTTTTCAAGAACTTGTGTCACCATGTTATCAATAATTTTCGCGAGCTCCGAATTATCTCTAGCCGCTTGTTTGACAATATCATCTGTAATTTTCCGTAATCGAAAATACGTTTCATCGCCCATAAATTCAATATCTTGACTCGTTTCATTTAACACATCTTCATTTTTCATTTTCTCATTCCCTTCATGTAACAAGCATTGCCGCCCCGTAAAGTCCCGCATCTTCCCCCAAAGAAGCGACCTTTATATTTATTTTGTCTTGCATCGATTGGTAAACTTGCACCCTAACAGCCTCCGTCACTCGTTCAACTAGCCACGGGTTATGAAGAATAACTGCCCCGCCAAGAACAAAAACTTCAGGATCAATCACTTGAATAATCGATGTAATCGCCGCCGCGAAATGATGCACCCACCTATCCACCACTTGATTCGCCTCTGGATTATTGTTCTCGGAAAAGCGCAACAAATCTGCCGCCGTTTTACTAGTCCCAAATAACTGTTTACTTTCTCGTAGTAATGCCGTGCCGCTACAAACCGACTCCAATGTCGCTTGCTCATCACTCACATTCACAATCATATTGCCAACTTCCGATGCGTGCTCGTGCCCGCCAGCAAAGACTTCGCCCTGATAAACGAAGCCCCCGCCAACACCCGTGCTCACCGTTATAAATTGCACGCTCCCGTACCCAAGACCTGCGCCCACTTTCGCTTCCGCAAGTGCTGCCACTTTTGCATCATTCATGAGAAAAACGGGTTTTCCCACATGGTCCGAAAGTTCATCTTTAAGATGGAAACCGTTCCAACCCGGTAAATTTGGTGCATCAAGAATAATTCCCGCTTGCGCATCTAACGGCCCCGGCGCACCAATGCCAATCCCAACAGCCAATTGTTTCGGATCAACAAGCCGAACCAGCTCCACTAATTTTATAAGCGCTTGCTTGGCACCAAGTTCCGCTTCTGTTTTCATTTCCAAGCGCGCAACTAGCACGTTAGCATCAAATAATCCCGCACGCATATTTGTCGCCCCAATGTCGATACCAATTCGATACATTACGCTCGCACTCCTATTCTAAATGTACATCGATAAAAATCCTTGATTGTAAGCTTTGCACGTTTCAATTGCAGGCACTGCCTCATTCGTTTCCAGCGTAGCAATTGTGTAGCGGAATTCGTAAAAGCCAGCTAAATCTACTTTAAAATTGGTTTCCCAAAAGTTGTTCATTGCCCAAACGTAAAGTGGCTCACCATTATTTGTTGTTTCACTTTGGCCAGACAATTCAATCAAGTGATGTTCCAGATTGCCGAGCACAAGAAGTGGTGTATCTTTGACCGCCAAAACAAGCGATTTACTTTCCCCCACGTATGCCGCTCCTTCTTGCACTAAATAAAACTCTTGATTCGTTTGCGGTAGCTGATCAATACCAGGCCGCATCAAGCAACCCGTTTTATCCAAATAAAGCTCTTCGCTCTCACCTGTTGTAAAAGGGAACGAGATGTATAAGTTTTCTGGGTCCCAAACACTGTCTT
The DNA here is from genome assembly GCF_900186125.1 of Listeria goaensis. Lineage (GTDB taxonomy): Bacteria > Bacillota > Bacilli > Lactobacillales > Listeriaceae > Listeria > Listeria goaensis. The sequence goes on from NZ_FYBQ01000003.1 coordinate 71,982, forward strand.
TGTGCAAGCGTAGCGTAACATCAATTTTTGGTGAATCGCGGTACACTTTTAGATGAATTTCATACATTTGCGTGCCGACCAAATTGTATGTGAATACGACTGTCGCACTCACATCGCCGGCTTCAATAATTTGAATGTTGCTTAACTCTGACACGTAACGCTTTGTTCCCACTTTTTTTCGGTTCCGTCCCATTGTATGGCGAACTTCCCAAGCATCTGGTTTTGTTTCTGTACGCTCGTATATCCCAACAAACGGCGCATGAACTAAATTCTCTCTGAGTAAAGAACTTCCGTCGCGCTTGTCTACTAGCGAAACAATTCCTTTTGTTTCATCAAAAGTCATGACATAATAATTTGTTTCAAGCTGATGCTCATTTACTCTTAGGCCCGATTGAAAGCCATCATAGACCACATCTTTAATTTTATCGACAGCTAAATAGCGATAATTTTCTTTTTGCAATTCTTTTTTAGGGCGAATGCGTAGAATGCGTTCTTCAAAGGCTTCTAACGCAAGGACTACTTCTATTTCTTTTGCGCGCGCAATTTCTCGAATCTGCGTAGGTAACACTTGCCCCGTTTTTTCATCGACAACTTCCATATTTTGGAGTAACAGGTCGACTCCGACTCCTTCGACATCTTCCCAGTGCTCAATATACAAACATACGCTATCTGTCCGCGCGATACCAAGTGGATTAATGACTTTAAATAGCTTCTCGCGGTCTGGACGAATTGTCACTTCTCCTTTTTCGGCTAAAATTTCATCTAATTTGAGCGACGCTAATTGGTTGGCGCGAATTGCATAAGCTGATTTTCTGAAATCTAAATCGTTTACTAATGTTTCCCACGGCTCGGTCACAGAAGAAGAATACCCCCATGTGTGTTCCGCGTATAAAGCGAGTTCATATTCGACTTCGTCCATGTATGCTTTATTTTCGATTGTCAATTCAGGCGATAACTGTTTCCCAATATGATATTTACGCTGCGCATCTTTATAATGTTTGACAACCGCAGGGGTTGAACCTATGCCGTCCGCCCACCAGTCGTTCCAGTCACCGCGGTAAACAGGCAGTTCATTTATTTGTTCACGCAGAATTTCAAAAAAGTGATTGAGCGTAATCATTTCAATTTGAATTTCATCGCCGTGCAAATCGTTCCAAGCTTTTACTCGCTCTAAAATCTGACCGTTTGGCGCTCCGTTATCGGTACTCATACCAGAAATCATAATAGGAACGAAATCGTATTCATATTCAGCATCGCTATCCAAGTTCGCAATGTAATTAAAAATGCGTTCTTCGGCAATTTTGAAGTCAGCTACTGCTGCTTTTTCATTAAAGCGGTCTTCTAGTAAGTAAGTGATGCCGTGATTCGGCACGAGGCAAAGTTCATTTCCCATATGGTAATGGTCGGATACCCATGCGAGAACCCGTTCGCCGCTCGGGCCTTCCCACCAAAAACCGTTATGCTTTCTGCCAAGCGGGAACATGCCGTGGTGCGTGTGAATGCAGGCGAATAAATTTTCAATCCCGTTATGTGCTAAGGCGTCCGCATAGCCCCATGCGTAGCCATTAATGTCGGCCGTCATCGCAGAGTCTAGCGGTACGGCTAAACGATCTGCATAGCTTCGTCCCTTTGCGAGCGTATGATTTAAGACATCATTATCTACTAATTCTGTCATGTTTAAATAGTTTAGCGAAATGTCAATCAGCCCAGCTTGAACGTAACGCTCGAAACTCGCAATATTTTCCGGACTGCTATTCGCTAGGAAATTTTCCACTTGCCAGTAGTTTTCACATACCCAACGGAATCCCTCCCACTCGGGGCGTTTGCCGTCTTCAATCTCTTTTAAAATATCAATTGCTTGTTGGATAAAATCAACATGATATCGTTTTAGCTTCTCCTGCCGCTCTGTGTAGCCAATATCCGTGTGCGAATGGTGCAACAAATACAACTTCCATTTTTTTGATAACGTCATTTTCCTTAACACTCCTTATTTTGTAGTCACAATAAAACCTTTTTCTAAATTTCGATGTGATAAAACAAATAAAATGATGGTTGGAATCGAAACGATAATGGCTGCGAGTAAAATTGGTGGCACCTTTTGTATGGTCGAACCGCCAAGCAGCGATACTGCCGCCATAACAGGTCGCGCCGTTTCTGATTTCGTCAAGGTCATCCCAAATAGCAAGTCGCTCCAAATCCATGTGAATTGGAATAAAAATACAGCCGCAAGCGGTGCACGAGCCATTGGCATATAAATTTTTCTAAAAATGTAAAAATCAGATGAACCGTCAATTCGAGCGCTCTCAAGCATTTCTTTAGACACACCCATCAAGAAGTTCCGCAAAACAAACACGCTAAACGGAATAATGAGCGCAGCATAAATTAAAATCATGCCCGTCCGCGTATCATATAAACCTACTTTATTATAGGCTTTAAAAATCGGAATTAAATAAACTTGGAATGGAAAAATTGTTCCGCTGTAAATGACAAAAAACCACAGCAAACCGTGCTTAATTTTCAGCGTTTCAATCGCGTAAGCAGCTAGAGCCGCCATCAAAATCCCAAGTCCCCCACCAAGCATACCGTAAATCATACTATTGATAAAGCCAGATCCAAGCTGAATTTGTTGCGTTAAATATTCCCAGTTTTCAGCCACAGAAAATGACTGCGGCAAGTCCCAAAAATTCCCCACACTATACTCAGTCGAACTTTTTACCGCATTCACAATCACATAAAGAAATGGAAAAATCCAAATGATCGCCAGTAAAATAAGAATGATATTAATGACCCATCGCCCGACTCCTGAACCTTTTGCATTTACCATTCTTAATTCCCTCCTTCTTTCGTGAATGTTTTTCTTAAGTAGAAAATGGAAATGATTAGAATAATCACTGATAACATAATGGCGATAGCCGAACCCATGCCCAAATGATTATTTGAGAACGATTCTTTATACATAGTTACCGCTAACGTTTCCGAAGTCCGGTACGGCCCACCACCAGTCATAATCCAAATACTATCAAACGTTTTAAAACTATTCACAAGCGACATCAACACAACAACCACAATCGTTGGTTTTAATAAAGGCAAAATTATTTTCGTGTATAAGCCAAGTCCCGAAGCGCCTTCGATTTTGGCCGCCTCAATTGGTTCCGTTGGCATGTTAACTAAGCCAATAATAAAAAGCAGCATGTTCATACCAATTCCTTGCCAAATTCCAGCTACTATCATCACGCCCGTATTCACATAAGGAATATTCAACCAGTTTTTATCCAAATTTTCGAATCCCAGCATCCCAAGTAATTGCGGCAGGCCGTACATCGACAATAAACTCGTCATGATGAGGCCAACGATAACGCCTGAAACGGCATTCGGAAAATAAAACAAGTTTTTAAATATCGTCGAAAACGAACTTTTCGTGATTGCAATGGCAAAAAGAAGTGGTAATACTACAGGAATGATGAGCCCTGCAGCAACCCAAACTAAGGTATTAATACAAGATAATAGGAAATTTTTATCTTGAAAAACGGCAATATAATTGCTAAAGCCTACAAATTCGAAACTGCCTAAGCCGCTCCAATTTGTGAAACTAATAAACAACGTAAAAATAATTGATAAAATACAAAAGCAAAATACGAAAATGACTGCCGGCGCAATGTATAAATATGTCTTCAGCTCTCGGCGTTTTGGCCTTGCTTCTAGACTCATAAGAAACCACACCCTTCTAGTAAAATCATTTGCAAAAAGCGATACATCATCACAATCAGACTGATGACAAATGACGAACTTCTTTACGATTTGTCATCAGTCTGCTCACCTTTTGCGCTACTCTTTTATTTAAATACGCTGTCTGCTGTTTGTTGAATGGTGTTTAGCGTCTCGTCTATCATTTTATCAGTCGGATTATAGAAGAACTTCCATAATTCATCTGTCGCTACATTCACGATTTCAATTGGGGTCGCTTCATAGTAACGTACCATGACAGAATATTTCTCCGTATCCGCTGCTTCTTTAACAAAATCGCCGTTTACTGGGTCATCTGATTTTGTATTGCTCGTATTAATGATTCCTGCTTCGTCAACGAAAATTTGCTGAACATCTTTCTTATAAAAACTTTGCAATACTTTTTTAGCATCTGCACTTTGTTTACTATTTTTTGAAACGACAATTGGGGACGCTTCAAAGAATATTACTTTTTTCTGATCAGCTTTCATGGAAGGTGCAACAAACACATCAAAGTCTTTTCCTGGTTCCATTTGGTATTCTTTTTTAAGCGTTGTAGATGTGACGGTTGGCTCGTACATCATTGCGCTCTCGCCAGTCGAAAACATTTTCGCTTGTGAAGGTGGATCAACTGGTTCACCGAAATACCCTTTTTTAATCATACTTTGCCAGATTTTCATTACTTTTTTCATTTCAGGGTCTGTATATTTGATTTCCCCGTTTGTTAAGCCGACATATAAGTCTGGGTTATAGCTCGCAATTAAGGTTTGGAACCATAAGAAGCTTGCCCACGGGTCATTTTTCAAACCGATTGGGTCCACATTGTTCTCTTTTAACGTATCACAAACTTGGATAAATTCTTCCCACGTTTCTGGCTCTTTTAAATCATATTTATCAAAAACCGCTTTGTTATACAGAATTCCGTTATACAAGACACTAAATGGTGCCGCATAAACTTTTCCATCGATTGTGAACGCATCCGCCAAGCCCGGATTGACACCTTCTTTTTCATAGTAATCTTTCCATTCTTTCGATAAATCCACAACTAAATCGTTATCCACTAATTTTTTCAGTTTATCTCCACTCCACCAAGTGAACAAACCCGGAGCTTTATCGCTATCAAGCGATTGTTGGACGGCTGTTTCATAAGCCGTTACTTCGGTGTAACCGACTGTTTTATAGCCGACGCCCCCATCATCCTCAATTTTATCTGACATTGAATTTAGAATTCCAACATTTTCGCCGCCTTTATCCGTATAAAATTCAACTTTTGAACTAGCAGAACTTCCTTCCCCACAACTTGCTAAAAGCATTAGGACTGCAACTATACAACTAATTGATATAAATTTTTTCATCCTAAACCCTCCTTTTTGTTAAATTGAAAATATTATTAGTTTTCCGATTTCGTTCTTACTAGATAAGCAATTTTTCGAATTGTTTACCGCCTTACATTTTACTATTTCATTATAAGTATAGGCACATAAGCGTGCAAGCGGTTACAGGAATTCCGAAAATGGTTTTCGATTGACGAAAAAAACGGACTATACCAGAAAAAAATACCAGACCGATACAAGCTCTATCAGTCTGGTTTATCACTACTGGATTCGCGCCCGCAAAATAGCGACTTTTTCGCTCTCACCAATATTTCTAATTCTAAATTTTTCAACTTGCGCTGGAATAACAAAGGTTTCGACATAATTGACTTCAAACGGTTCAAAAGCTTGTTCGACGCTTTCAATCACCACTTTATCCCCTTCCACTAAGTTCAACATGTTTACTGTTTTTTCAGCGTTGTCGTAGTCAACAAAATCCGTAAACCAATCTCGCTCTGTCACAATTTGTTGCGTTTTATATAAACCAGTCCGCTCTTTTTTAGGTTTTTCTTGAATGAGCTCAAAGTGGTTCACTAAATGGTCGCTCACCCACTCTCCAGAACGTTCCTCATTTATTACTTTTTCTCCGTGTTCAATGTGCACTGGGCGCGGTTTGCCGTCTAGGCCGAGTCGTCCCCAGTCCCAAAGTTTGAACGTGAAAATATAGGCGGACAAACTGACCTCAAGGACCATTGAGCCGGCTCCTGAACAGTGAATGGTGCCGGAGGGGATTAGGAAATGGTCATGCTTTTTAGCAGGGAAAGTATTCACGTATTTCGTGGCATCGAATTCGGTTTCGCCGTCTTGGGCTTTGCGGAGCGATGCTAGCAATTCGTCTTTTTCCACACCTTCCTTTAAACCTAAATAAACAACGGCATCTTCTTCTGCGTCTAGCAAATAGTAGCTTTCTTCTTGGGTGTAGTCCATGCCAAATTGTTTTTTTATATACTCTTTATCTGGGTGAACTTGCAAGCTCAGGTTCCCGCCGCCCATCGTGTCTAGAAAATCGAAGCGAATTGGCAGTTCCGCACCAAAACGATTAAAAACGAGCTCGCCAAGGAGCGGTAGCGGGTATTTCAGCACCGCATTTAGCGCTGGCGTTTCTAAGCGCATGTCGCCAAATTGCAAATACAAGCTGTTCTCCTCCGCAACGCCGTCAAACGCCCATGCCAGTTTTTCGCTTTCATGTTGAATGCCGAGTTTATCTTTCATCCAGTAACCACCCCAAACGCCCGGGTCGAAATACGGGACGAAACGAAAAGGACCACGGAGCATCTGCTCAAGACCAAGACAGTAATCAGACCATTTCAACATTTTCGGTTGGTCTAAAATATTATCGTCTAAATAGTAGTCGATTCGATTAAATAGCGCTACCTTTTGACGGTCTGCTGCACGCCAGTCTAAGAAAAAACCTCGCTTATACTTCCGTAAAATGTCTTCGTCTACAAGCGTATCGTTCCAATTGCCGATTTCATTTGCGCGCATTCTTTGCTGGATTTCAAAGCGGGCGACGTCCATATAAACGGTAATGTCCGCTTGAGCGGCTAAACTAGCGCCCGTTCCAAAAACAATGGTTAAACCGGTTGATGCGGCAACTTTATGCTTTAGTTCTGTCAGCCGTTCTTGTTTAAAGTAGTCGTCCAATTTGAGCGTGGACATTCGGCCGAATACGCGGTCGTCTGTAATTAGCATCGCGAATTTTTCGCGAATTTCAGCACCACTTAGAGCAAACTCATCCGCAAAGAAAAGGGTCGCATCTTTAAAATGGTGCTCTAAAGCTAGCTTCAAATTTTCAATGCGCACACCTGGATATGCTTCAATAACGAGTACGGTTTTCTGTTTGGCACACTGCTTCACAGCACTCGAAAGCTCGTTAAAAATGGCAACAAATCCCGTCCAAGTTATGAAATCCCCTTTTACCTTAAAAGTAGGGTGTTGATTGTAGGTCGTTTTTTTCTTATTCAATTTACGACTCCTCCTTCCATTCCTGCCTCAAGTATATGAATTTACCATTTATTTCACAATACTTTTTCAAGATAACGAAAACCATTTCCGCTGTGAGAAAAAAAACCTATGAAAATGACTTTTATTTTTCAGGTTACGCAAAAAAGCAAGGCTGAAAACAGCCTTGCTTTTTTATGCTTTGAAATTATACAGCGGGCGAATGATTTCTTGAATATCCATCGTGTCCACAACGTCTTTTTCGAGTTGTTTGGCAGATTTGTAGGCTTTTGGGGCTTCATCTAATGTTTTTTTAGAAACGGAAGTTGTGAAGATGCCTTTCATTGCGCGTTGGTAGCTTTCCAGCGTGATGCTTTCTTTTGCTTTCGTTCGGCTTAAAAGGCGACCTGCTCCGTGGGGCGCTGATGAATTCCAATTGGGGTTGCCTTTTCCGACAGCAAGAATGCTCCCATCGCGCATGTTGAGCGGAACGATAATTTGTTCACCCGCCTGTGCGGAAGTTGCGCCTTTGCGCAACATATTTTGTTCTAAATCGATGTAATTGTGCGGGCAGTCAAAGCGGGAGACGACATGTTTGCTCCACTTCATTGCTTTTAGGATCACCTCGGCCATCAAAAAGCGGTTGCGTGCGGCAAATTGTTGTGCAATGTGCATATCCGCCAAATAAGCCGCTAATTTTTCTTTTTCTAAAAAAGAGAGTTCGTACGGTAATTTTAGTTTTTCTCGTTCAGCCATAAGCTCTGGCTGTTTTTTTGCGGCAATCTTTAATTGTTTGCGCACAAGGCTCAAGCTCTCATAGGCGACTTCCTGATGATACTCCGCGATATCTTTTCCTAAAACACGACTCCCACTATGAATCACGAGATAAATGCCATCTTTTCCTTTGTTCACTTCAATGAAATGATTTCCTCCGCCTAGTGTGCCGAGACTTCTCGCCGCATAACCACGGCGAATGGGCGCCGAAACTTCGTCCAAATTGAAGGCCGCTACTGGTAAATCATGCGTCCCACTCCCATTTGGAATGCGATTCCGAATGGTTTTATCAAGCTTATCAAAATCCAATTTAACATTTTGTTTCAGTTTGACAACATGCAAGCCGCAGCCAATGTCCACGCCAACCAAATTAGGCACGACTTTATCTTGAAGGGTCATCGTTGTCCCAATGACGCACCCCGTTCCAGCATGCGTATCTGGCATAATGCGGATTTTACTTTTCTTTAAAAACTCTAAATTGCAAAGGGTCATAATTTGACCGATTGTTGCATCGTCCACTTGTTCTGTATAACAAATGGCTTCGTTATATTTTCCTTTAATTGTTAACATTTCTTTTCCTCGTTTTCTCTTAAAATTTCGCCAAGAGAAACGTGTTTCTCTTGGGTGTTAGTTGTTTTTTCTAATTCTCTTTGTCATTTTAATCACCCTTTCAAAATAAAAAACTCCAGTTCATAAGCGAACTGAAGTCAACCTTTATTACCGGACACAATGGAAATGCAGCGGGCTAAAGGTACATTTTGCTACTTCAATTCTTATTTGCTGATTCATTTTTAATTTTCGCATCTTTATCCCTCCATTTCCATCAAATTTATTTTATTTTAACAAATACGGGTAAAAAAAGCAAAATAGGATTCGCCCATTTTGCCTTTTCTACTTAATCCTTTTGATGTTTTTCAGCGATTAATTCTCGCCAACTTTTGTTTGTCTTTGGATATTTTTTTCGGTAAATTCTTTGCGTGACAATAGCTGAAATAAGCGCGAGAAACATGAGTAGCATCGATTGAAAAATTGTGGCCACTAAAAAGAGGAGCGCGCTAATAAAAACACCAAAATTGATTGCCATATTTATTCCTCCAAATTGTAATTGAGTTCTTTTTCTTCTGTTAGGCTGTGGATATTCAGCGCATCAAACACCATAGCTTTTTGCGCGACGTATGCATTATATTCAATACGCTCCAATAAATCGTATGCTTTATGCAAAGAGCTTTCAAGTACGACGATGCCATGTTTGTTCAGTAAACTTGCGCTAGGAACCGCCTTTTCGCCTAAATCAGCAACATGCCGCCTTACGATTTCTGCCAGTTCCTTACTTGTCGCGGGGGCAAATTCGAGTGTTGGAATCCGGCCGATTTTTTGCGTCGCTTCTGTTAAATTTGGTAAATCTACTCCGAGCGTTGCAAACAGCATGGATTCTTTTGGGTGAGCATGTAATACACACCCAATTGCTGGATTTTCGTTGTAACAAGCACGATGTAGATTAATTTCGCGTGTGACTCGGCCGTCGCCTTCTACCACCTCGTTATTTTGATCAACAACTAAAATTTCATATGGTGATAATTGGCATAATCTGGCTTGGCTCATCAAAGTGGGCGTCATAATAATATGCTCATCATTCATTTTAACCGAAACATTTCCTCCAGCTGCGTTCGTTTCAAAGCGATCAAACATGGTTTTCACAATTTTCGCTAAATCTTTACGCTCTTTTTCATATAACATTACATTTCCTCCACTTCGATAATTGAAATTTTTTTACTTAAATGAGCGGCTTCTTCCACACTAAAAGTGGCGCTATCCATATACTGCACTTTGCTAGCGGCGACACTTGAAGCGCGACGAATCACATTTTCAATCGTCAAGTTAGCTGACAACCCAGCAATAAAGCCACCGACGAAAGCATCGCCTGCTCCTGTATCACTTTTTTCACTAACTTGCGGTGCCAAAACGCGATAAACCTTACCGTTATAAGCCACATATGATCCTTTTTTCCCAAGCGAAACGACGAAATAGCGAATTTTCCCCATCAATACGCGAATATTTTGAAGCAAATCATCATTTGACTGATGTACTAAGATTTTCACTTCTTCTTCATTCGGTTTTAAGAAATCCACGCCATTTTTAGCGGCATAGAGCAAAAATTCACCAGATAAATCGCACGCGAGGAAAGCGCCTGTTTTTTTCACCGTAGAAAATAAAGTTTTAAAATCGGCTAGCGCATAACCTGGCGGCGGTGAGCCTGCAATCACGACATAGTCGCTTTTTTTGACGTTTTCTTTGATGAAATGAAGCAGATTTTCCTTGTTTTTCTCGCTGACAGTAAAACCCGCTTCCGGCATCATCGTGCTTCCGCTCGTTGTTTCGCTAATCACGACAAAGCATTCACGTGTAGCCACATCAGGCTCGACAAAAAAGTGATGCGAAATCGCGCGTTTCTTTAAAATATCAAAAAGCTGTGCTTGATTTTGTTCGCCGATAAAGCCGAGCGCTACGTTTGGAATTTCATATTGGCTTAGCACATGTGAAACGTGAAGCCCTTTTCCGCCGCAATCAAATTCCGTGTGAACGACTCGGTTCGTTTTGCGTTTTTCTAGCTCCTCGCGAATAAAAAGGAGCCGATCAATTGCGGGGTTTAGCGTAATCGTATAAATCATTGCGCGTCCGCCTCTTCAAACTTTTGTGTACGTTTTTTCATGACTTTCAAGTAGAAAACTAGCAGAACGAGCCAACCTACAAGTAAAACTAGGCCTATCACACTCGGTTTTGTCGCCTCCGCCGCAATAAATCGAAATACAGGATACTCAAGTGTGCTCCACGTAATTTCCTGTCCTGCCTTTAAAGAAATCGCGCCCGTTGAATTGGCCAGCTTCGTAATGGTGTCTGCGAAAAACGTCGCAACGTATAAAAATACTGGCGTTGTAATAACCCCTAAAATGGTCATGCGGAGCAAATTGCCGCCTGTCACAACAAGCGCCGGGGCGCATAAGGAAATGTTTAAGATGCCAGCAAATGGTAGCACGCCGTTTCCAGGTAAGATGAACGAAAAGAGTAGCGTCACAGGAACCATGATGACAACGGCCACCCAAACTTCACTACAACCAGCTAGAATGGGCCAGTCCAGCCCGATAAACAATTCGCGGTTTTTAAACTTCCTTTTCATAAACTCAGAAATGCCATCTGAAAGCGGTGATAAAGCTTGCATAAAGAGCTTAGCCACCATTGGGAATAACGTTAATGCCGCCGCGGCTTGCATCGCGAGCATTAAAATTTTCGGAATATCATAGCCAGCAGCAAGACCGAGCAAACCACCGATAATAAAACCCATCACATGATTTTCTGCAAAAATCCCAATTTTTTCTTTTAACGCATTTGCGTCCATATCTTTTCGTAAAAAAGGAATTTTCTTTAGTAGCCAATTAAACGGCATCAAGAATACGCAGAAAATCATCATTCCGTGCGATACTGTAACGCCCGGGATCCCGTTTAATTCTTGAATTTGTCGTTGGTTCGCGTCGCTAAGTAGAAGCTCAACGACAATTTGAATACCAGCAACTAAAAAGGCCAGATAATAATTTTGCGTTACGCCGTAAACTAGAACGGCCGTTAAAATTTTGCCCCATACGTTCCATAAATCGACGTTTAACGTTTTAGTTCGATTGAAAACGAGCATCAGCGCATTGATTCCGAGCTGAACCGGAAACATGAGAAAAGCAAGCGGCCATGCCCACGCAAGGGTAGCCATTGAAGTCCAACCGCCATCTAAAATTGTCAGCCCAATACCCGTTCGCTCAGCAAGCGCCTGTGCGGCAGGCGTTAGCGCTTCAATCATAAAGCCAATCACAATGTTCATACCAAGGAAAGCTACACCTAAAATAATACCGGCGCTAAAAGCATCGCGCACTTTCATGCGGACAATTAGACCAATAATGATCATTAAAGCTGGAACAAAAACAGCGGCTCCTAAATTTAAAACAAACTGTACAACACTTTGTAAGGATTCCATTACCTCACGCTCCCTATTGATTTTTTTATTTTAAGGCGGCTAGCAGTTTCGTTGTTTCTTCTTCCATGCCCATTCCTGTTAAAAAGGCAATGCCATTTAAAGTTGGAATATCAAACGATTTATTTGCTTTTGTAATCGCGATATACACATCGCTCGTTCTAATGTGCTGTTCGAGCGACTTAATATCCACCGCTTCCACAACTGCAGATACACCCTTTTCTTTTAAAATTCGGTCCACTTTCGACGCTACCGTTTGACTCGTCGCTACACCAGAACCGCATGCTACAATCACTTTTTTCATTGTTCAAAACCTCCAAATTGTTTTTTTAAAAAGGCCACCATGTCTTGCTTATCGTGCAGATTTTGTAACCTCTTAGAAAAATTTTCCTCGCCAAACTTTTCCATAATTTTAGCCAAAAGAGGCACTTGATTTTGTGGCTCTCGAATCCCTAAAATAAAAATCATCTGAACATCAATCACTTTATCCGTTGTTCCCATCTGTACAAATGGAATGGCATGTTCCAATTTGCTCACAAAAACAAATGGCTTCTTGACGTGACAAACATCTGTATGCGGAATGGCAATTCGAATGTCATTCATCTCAAGGCCAGTCGGAAAAACCTTTTCCCGTTCGACAATCGCTCGAAAAAAAGAGCGCTCCACAAAATCTCCGTCTTCCAAAATCGTTGCGGCAAGACTAAAAAAGTTTTGCTGATCTGTCGCAATTTGCCCCATCAGGGTGTTTTTTTCTTGAAATAAACTGGCATACTCCAACACTTCACCCCCTATCAATCATTTCGTATAATTCATTTTGGTTTTCTGCCGAGAGTACTAGCCGCCGTTTTTTTTCGTCTAAAAAGAGTTCGTTTAGTTTTAAGAGAAGTGAAATATGGCGATTTTTTTCAGACGGCGCAAGAGCAACCACAATATCCACTTCGCTTCCACACGGCGTTTCAACAGGTGTTTTCAGACGAACAATTTGGATATCCGCATTTAAAACACCGTCGCCTGGTGATGCATGTGGCAAATAAATATTCGGCCCAATCATCATCGTTTCATAGTGGTCATAAAAATGGGCGCGGCATTTTTCAACGTACTGCCAAGTCACAGACCCCCGTTTTAACAGCGGCTCAAAAGCTTCCTCCACAATCGATTCCCACGTTGCATCCTCTAAAAAGCTAATTTGTTCCTCAAAAATGACCATTTCTTTCGGCGCCTTTTCAATTTGCGGCTTTTTCATAAAGAACTGATTCAATTGCTGCTCGACAAACGGGCGTTTTTCAGATGGAATGGCTTCTTTTAGCATCGCCATAAGTTCTTTCGTTCGCATACCCTCATCAAGCAAAATTGCCTGTTCCAATTGCCTGCGCAGTTTTTTTCGTTCCAGCTTCCCTAAAATGGGCGGCACAACAAAAACCGTCGCCTGACTTTGCACGGGAACCGTCGTAAAAATAAAATCAAGATCTCCTTCCACTTCCGGAAGTTGTCTAACGGCATAGGCCCCTTTAAAATCAATGGTCGGAAACATCATTTTTAAATTTTCAATCAATAGTTTTGAAATCGATGTCCCGCTTTGGCATAAAACAGCGGCTGAAAAAACAGGTTCGGCAGACTCCTCTTCTTGATACATCCAAGCGAGCACAATCATCGATAAAAACACAATTTCTTCCTCCGACCAGGCGTGCCCTACTAGGCGTTCAAACGGTGCAGCCGCTTTTTTCACAATTTGAAAAGTCGGCAAATATTCCGTCTTAAATTGCTCAGCCAGTGGATTCACAATTTGAAAGCCAAGCAAATTGCGGTACACCGCCGGGCGAACATGCAGCATCACCTTTTCCTTAAACTCCGCTTTATGCGCAAACTCAGTCGCAAAATAAATTTCTAATTGCTGAATAAATTCCGTTGTCGCGTCGGCAATTTCATCGCTCTCTGAAAAATAAAGGACGGATTCGAGCAAACTAGACGCCAAAACTTGCAGAGCAAGGTATAAATAATCCGCCTCGGATAAAAAATCATACCCCCAAAACATTTCTTTAATAACCGGGTATTCCTTGGTATTTTTAAGATCATATTTCTTAAGTTGAAAAGACCAATCCGCACGTAAAACTTCCGCACGCTTAATGGTGCCAACTAAAATATACGGTAGCTCCTCCATTTGCTCGTCTGTAAATGTCACTTGCAGTCTTTTCTCCACACTTTCAAGCCTTTTTTTCAAAAGAAAAGTTTCACTGACAGTAATTAAATTTTTTTCGTCAAGCACAAATTTCCCGTATGGTATTTTAATGACCTCCCGCAAAAGTTCAGCAAGCTTGCTTCGAATCAAAAACTCCGCCCCATTTACCGCATAGCCTTCCTTGCGAGAATATTCCAAATGAATCCGCCTTTCATTTAAATGGTTGCGAATCCATTTGACGTCATTTAAAACGGTATTTTTGCTAACATACACATAATCTGCCAGCGCTTTAAGGGACAAAAAACGCGGTTCCATCAGAAGTTGAATTAAAATAAGTTGCCGTCTTAGTTTTACTTCATAATACGTGAACAACATTTCCTCCTCGGCAGTTAAAAGGCGATAGCATTCTTCGCGACCTTTTTCCGTCAAGCGAATCGTGCTTTCATGAATAAAAATTTTTTCTTGTTTTAGTAGATGGTTGATTTTTGAAATCCAATCTAAAAGTTCATCTTCTGAAATTCGAAAACGCCTAGCAACCGCTAATAGCTCCGTATTTTCATGTGTTAAAAGATAGATGATTAAATCCTTACTTCCTTGTTCCATCTACTCCCCTCCTCATACTTTAATAGTAAATGATAACCCTTACATAAAATTGTAATTCTATCCCAATTTTAAATAAAGCGCTTTCTTTCCTTGTGATGAAAAATTGTATTGAACACAAAAAAGCTGACACACGTGTGTGTCAGCTTAACCATTTTCAATTTTAGTTTTGCTTCGGCTTCTTCCAAAATCCGTAAATGAGTCCAGAGATGACCATACCAATTAAAATGGCGATGATAAAGAGAATCGGTTTGTTCGCCAGTGGTGCTACGAAAATACCGCCGTGTGGGGCTGGAACGTCGACTGCCCAAATTTGCGTGAGCGCCCCAGCAATAGCTGAACCTATGACGGAAGATGTAATGACTCGAAGTGGATCGGCCGCAGCAAATGGAATCGCCCCTTCTGTAATAAAGGAAAGTCCTAAAATGTAGTTTGTAAGACCGGCTTGTTTTTCTTGTTCGGTAAATTTATTTCTAAATAGCGTTGTAGCTAAAGCAATGGCTAAAGGTGGCACCATACCGCCCGCCATAACGGCTGCCATAAATGCGCCGTCACCCGTTGAAGTGAATACGCCAATTGCAAATGTATATGCAGCTTTGTTGAACGGGCCACCCATATCAATGGCCATCATACCGCCGAGAACAAGTCCGAGGACAGCCGCATTGGCTGTGCCTAGGCCGTTAAGTTGCGTTGTCAGGAAATCGTTGATGACTTTGAAAATTGGATCGATAATGAAGTACATTAAGCCGCCTGTAATGAGCAATCCGAATACCGGATAAAGCAAGATGGGTTTTAAGCCGTCAAGCGAACGAGGCATGCCCGCGAACACTTTTTTCAGTCCAAGAACGATGTACCCTGCAAGAAAACCTGCCGCTAAGCCGCCAAGGAAACCAGCGCCTGATGTTGCGGCTAGCAAACCACCGACCATACCGGGCATTAAGCCGGGGCGATCAGCGATACTGCTTGCGATAAAACCTGCCAAAATTGGAATTAAGAATACGAAGGCACCTGTTTTACCATCTGAAATAGCAGTTAGCATTTGGTAAACTGCGCTATCTGGATATAATTGTTCGATTAGGAAGGAAATCGCCATTAAAATCCCGCCACCGACTACAAATGGTAGCATATGCGAAATTCCGTTCATTAAATCTTTATAAATTTTACTGCCGATGGAAACTTTTTCCGAAGACTCCTCTTCATTTTTCACATGATCGGCATGAAACACTGGCGCATCTTGTTTTAAAGCCCGATTAATTAATTCTTCTGGCTTACGAATCCCGTCGCTCACTGGTGTTTCAAGAACGTGTTTGCCGTCAAAGCGTGCCATTTCAACATTTTTATCGGCGGCCACAATTACGCCCGCTGCACGTTTGATTTCGTCGGCCGTTAGACGGTGTTTCACGCCTTCAGAGCCATTTGTTTCTACGCGAATCGAAATGCCCATTTCTTGCGCTTTATTTTTCAACGCATCTTCCGCCATATACGTATGCGCAATTCCAGTTGGGCAAGCCGTCACTGCCACGACAAATTGGTCGCCGGAAGCCGTTTCGACAGGCGCAGCTTCTGATTCATTTTGCTTCGCGTCAAACAATTCGGTAACTTCATCTGGTGTTTTCGCTTGCTTCAAATGCGCCACAAAATCAGGATGTACGAGCAAGCGAGAAAGTGCTGCTAACGTTTCAAGGTGGGTTTCATTCGCCCCATCAGGCGCTGCAATCATGAAAAATAAATGAGCTGGCGCACCGTCTAATGACTCGTAATCAAGTCCAGCCTCACTTTTAGCAAAAACAACAGTGGGTGTATTAACGGCTTTCGTTTTCGCATGCGGCATCGCAATGCCTTCGCCAATTCCCGTTGAGCTCTCAGCTTCCCGCTTCATAATTTCTTTTTTGAATAAAGCAGCATCGTTTATTTTGCCGTTACGCTTTAGAGAATCAATCATCTCATCAATGGCCGCTTCTTTCGTCGTCGCCTTAAGCGACATAATCATGACATCTTTACTGAGCAAATCTGTTATTTTCATTTCGTCCCCTCCATTTTATCTAAATTAACTTGTGGCAAAATTTCTTGAATGAAGTCTGCTGTCGCCAAATCCGTTGAAAAGGCTGTCGCTGTTCCTGTTGCTACGCCAAATTGAAACGCGCGTACTGGATCCCCTGTTTCTGCAAAAGTTCCAACAAACCCCGCAATCATGGAATCCCCGGCACCTACAGAATTTTTCACTTGCCCTTTAATCGGTTCGGCAAAATACACATCATCGCCCGTGAAAAGTAGCGCCCCGTCGCCTGCCATCGATACGATAACATGTTTTGCACCAAGTTCAAGACACTTTTTACCATACGGGATTAAATCTTCTTTTGATTCGAAATGTACGCCGAATAATTCTGCCAACTCGTGATGATTTGGCTTAATTAAAATTGGTTTTTTTGAAAGTGCTCGAAGCAGTTCGGCGCCTGTCGTATCAATCATAAACTCGGCGCCTTTTTTTAGGCACAACTGAATGATGCGGTCATAAAAATTCGCGCCAAGCGACGGCGGTACACTGCCCGATAAAATAACCACATCATTTGCTTGCACCTTTTCAAGTTGCGCAAAAAACGCTGCCACTTCCGCCTCTGTAATGTCAGGACCAAGGCCGTTAATTTCCGTTTCGTCCCCAGCCTTCAATTTAATATTAATTCGCGTATCATCGGCAATATCCGCAAAATCAGTTGCAATGCCTTCTTTTGTCAGCCATTCTGCGATGAAGCGACCCGTGAAACCGCCTAAAAATCCACTTGCAATCGTTTTCACACCGAGTTGATTTAAAACCCGAGAAACATTAATCCCTTTCCCGCCAGGCAGCTTATAATCGCGTTTCATTCGGTTTAAATCGCCAATTTTCAAGTCAGCCACTTCCACAATATAATCAATCGACGGATTTAACGTAATCGTATAAATCATTTCCCCACCTCAATTACTTTTAATTTTTGACTAAAACTCTCCGCTTTATTGACCGGCACGTAATCCGTTATGAGCGTCGCACCGTTTAATTCGAACATTTTCGCGAAGTTTGCTTGCGCAAATTTTGAGTGATCCGCTACGACGAAAACTTCGTCTGCGAGCTGACTCGCCTTGCGCTTTAAAAACGCCTCTTCTGTATCCGGCGTCATAAAACCAAATTCATGATGAATCGCATTCGCTCCAATGAACACCTTATCGAAATGATAGTTTCCAATGTTATCAAGCGCCACCGCACCAACAACGGCTTTTGTATGCACTTTCATTTTGCCACCGAGTAAATAAGCATCCACCTGCAAATTGACGAGCCGCTCAACATGACCTAAACCATTCGTCACAACCGTAATTTTTTTATCTGCTAAAAAGGGAATCATTTCGATAGTTGTAGAACCTGCGTCTAAATAAATACAATCATTTTCTGCAACAAGCTCCGCTGCCCGTTTTGCAATCTGTTGCTTACTATGAACGTGTTTGAATGTTTTCTCATCCATACTTGGCTCCAAATTGTGTTGCTTCAAAAGTTTCGCCCCGCCGTGTACGCGTTCTAGTAATCCATCTTCTTCCATTTCAATCAAATCGCGCCTAATAGTTGATTCAGATGAATTCAAACTAGCTACAAGTTCTGAAAGTTTTACAACACCAAGGCTTTCCAGCATGTCTAAAATTTTCTCTTTCCGCTCAGCATTTAACATTTCATTCCCTCCGTTCACCGTTATCATAACATCTATTCCCGTCAAAATCAATCACTTTCTTTCAAAACATTTCATTTGAGTGCACAAAAAAAGCGATTGAGCTATACTCAACCGCCTTGTATTCGAAATTATTTATCCATTTTACCCATGATGAAGAAAGTAGAAATTGCGCCAATTCCTTCAACAATAAAGAATGTACCTGTAATAAATACAATCCCAACTAGGCTTACTACTGGGTTGAACAACGCGATAAAACCGACAAGAATACCGATAATACCCATTGTTAAAATCCAGCCCCAACCTTGAACGTTGTTTTGTTTCGCAGCAAATGCGCCAATTGTACGCATAATACCTGCAAAAAGTACCCACATTGCAAAAACAAGTACAAGTGTTGCAGCACCTTCGATTTGGTCAAATAGTAGGAAGATACCTAGTAAAGTAGATAAAATCCCTTCTGCTAGCACCCAGCCAGAAACATGTTGCGCTTTGCGATTTGAAAAGTAGGAAATAATATGAAAAATACCTGAAACTAGAAGTACAAACGCAATTGTAAAACTAAATGTTAATAGCGATACAAGCGGGTGGAACATTAACCAAACTCCCAAGCCAATCATAGCAATTCCTGCAATTAGTAATAAAATTCGAGTAAAAGTTTTCATTTTTTGCCTCCCTAATGATTTATGTAAACACTAGATAAGTTTACCACGTTTTACGTAAGTGTAAACCTATTTAAGTTTAATTTACATATTTGTCACAAAGAGATATAAAATTATACTTTTTATGTGTAATTTAATTCACGATTTCCATGATTTCTTTTCATTTTGAACTTTTATGACCCCACCTAAAAAATCAGCCACTTTATCCATAATGGCAATTTGAACGAGATGTCCTTCGCCTTCTCCAATTTCAAATTTAATATTTGCGCCGTATGACTTAGGTGCATTTTTTTTGACGAAGTTTTTTACGGTTTCAATTGGGATTTTCCAGTCTTCTGTGCCATGCCAAATATAAAGCGGGCGTCCCGCTAAGGTTTCTGGCTTTCCATCCAAATCGTAGTTTTCTTGCCAAGCGAGTAAATCCGCATAATCACTCGGGAGTTTAATTTGGCGTTCACTAGCCCGGCTAATGGTGCGGGCGCGAAAACTGAGTGGGCTTGGTTCGCCCATGATGCAAGCTGCTGCCTTGATTTCAGGGTGATGCGTTAGGAGCGCGCACGTGGTAATGCCGCCCATCGAAACGCCGCCGACAAAAATTTCTGTCGTGAGACTTTGCGCCAAATAATGGTCGCGAATAAATTCGTATTCTGCTAAATTTCCTTGAATGCTGTTCCAAAATGTTAAGGAAATGACCGAGGACACAGTTTGGTGGCGCTCACCGTGGTTTGGCGCGTCCGGAAGGCACACCCTGAACCCTCGACTCGCTAGCTTTCTCCCCTGTGTTAAAACGAGTTCTTTGCTTGTCTGCCAGCCATGATAATAAATCGCTAAAGGTAGCGGCTTGTCTACGCTCGTCTTAC
This sequence comes from Listeria goaensis, assembly GCF_900186125.1. Taxonomy (GTDB): domain Bacteria; phylum Bacillota; class Bacilli; order Lactobacillales; family Listeriaceae; genus Listeria; species Listeria goaensis. The sequence continues at coordinate 91,792 of NZ_FYBQ01000003.1, forward strand.
TCGTAATTTCCAAAACTGGAATATCGTGAATTTTTCGTTTAACAATCTTAAATTTCATTTCCAGCACCCCTACTCCATTTTATCAGCCTAAAAAACAGAAAAACAACTTTTCCGCCTGCTTGACAAATTGTCTGAACACGCTTATGATTAAACTTAATTTCATATGTTTTCTTATCAAGAAAGGCGGAGGGACTGGCCCGATGAAGCCTTAGCAACCGGACAAATGATCACGGTGCTAATTCCAGCAGTTAATTCTGAAAGATAAGTCGGTAGTCGTTCTTACATATCTACCCCTTCTGGCTTATTTTTTGCTAGGAGGGGTTTTTTGCACGCTCCGCACGTATCAACTTCATGAAAGGGTGTCTAAAAATGGGATTAAAACAACAATTATTATTTCAAAAAGAAGCTTTTATTTTGGAAAACGGAGCAAGACTTCAGCCGATTGAAATCGGTTATGAAACCTACGGAACACTAAATGATGATAAAACGAATGTGATTTTGCTTGAACATGCACTTACCGGAACCGCCCATGCGGCAAAGCATCACGAAACTGACGCACCAGGCTGGTGGGACGATTACATTGGCCCAGGAAAAGCACTCGACACAAAGCGCTATTTTATTATTTGCACGAACGTATTTGGCGGCTGTAGCGGCTCGACAGGCCCTTCGTCCGTCAATCCAGACACAGGCGCACAGTATCGCCTATCATTCCCACGTTTTAGTGTAAAAGATATCGTTCGCGTTCAATATGAACTCATCAAAACGCTTGGCATCACAAAATTAAAAGCCGTCATTGGTGGATCAATGGGCGGCATGCAGGCAACGGAATGGGCTGTGAGCTACTCGGACGCCGTCAGTTCCGTCATCAATATCGCCTCACCACTTGCGGCAAGCCCTGATGCCATCGGATTTAATCTTATCCAGCGAATGGCGATTTTAAACGACCCTGAATTCAACGATGGCAACTATCTCACACAACCAGAAGGCGGCCTCGCAACCGCTCGCATGGTTGGCATGATGACGTATCGCACAAGCGAACTTTTCTCCCAGCGCTTTGAACGCTTCACAGTGGACGAAAGCTCAAAAGACACCTTCTCCAAAGAACATTTCCAAATCGAATCCTATTTACAATATCAAGGTGACAGCTTTGTCGAACGCTTTGACGCTAACAGCTACCTTTATTTGACAAAGGCGATTGACCTGTTCGATGTCATCCGCAGTCAAGACGGGGCAGCGCCATCTTATACGCACATTCAAGTGCCTTACCTTTTAATTGGCATTACGTCCGACCAGCTTTTCCGCATTCGCGACCTAAGACGCGATTTCGAACTCTTAAAAACAGCTGGCGTCCCAGTTTCCTACCACGAAATTGATTCCGACTACGGACACGACGCCTTTTTAGTCCAATCCGAAGTCCCAAAATTCGCCCCAATCCTATCCGAGTTTTTGCTTCAAAAAACAGAAGAGAAGGCATTTTAGCCTTCTCTTTTTTGGTATTCCCTTTTCAGCAAGCCACCCAATTTATGGAAATCGCTACCCGTCACAGAACCCTTCAACACGAGCAAACTATCTTCCGTCAAAATGTCGCGCAAGAGGCTTCGCAAGTCCACTAAATTGCTGAACCACCGAATTCGCTCATTTTGGTTTTGTTTAAACAAACCTTCAAACAAGCTGCCATAACCAAAAATATAATCGGCGTCACTGCCTAGCACGTCCTTCATAATTTTAACGTGCACTTCAGGACCTTTCTCCCCTAAATCCGCAATTTGCCCAACGATTAAAACCGATTTCCCGCGATAAAATTGCTTGTGCGACTTAAAATAGTCAATCGCATTCAGCATCGAAGGCACCGCCGCATTATGCGAATCATCCACCATATAGGCAAATCCGCCATTTGGTAAAGCGAGTGGAATCATTTCCATCGTTTTTGGTAGCGGCTTGAACGTTTCCATTTTAGCAATCGCCCCGTTTGTTTCGCCAGCAATTTGCCAGTACGCAAGTAGCGCCGCCAAACTGTTTTCAATGAGGCCCGTCGAACCAGTCGGCAAACAATATGTAAGTTTCTCCTCAAAAAACGCAATTTCCAGTTCATCATAAAACTTTTCATGTTTTACGCTTATCAATCTAACGTCCGCCGCATTGTTCCTCGCCGAGTATGTCAATACACGATTCGTATATTTTTTCGCTTTGTTTAATAGAATTTCGCGTTCTTCTTTGCCAATATCTGCGTTCAAAATGACGACCGTATCTTCATTAGCCCCTTCCAACACTTTAGCTTTATACAGTGCGATGGTTTTCGTGTCTTTCATCGAACTTAGGTGCGCCTCGCCAATTGACGTGATGATGACGATGTTCGGCTTGATGAGTTTCGACATGGAGCCCGTGTCAAAGCCGTTTAGCGCGTTTAATGAAACTTCGAGATTTAGAATATCTGGGTTTTGAATGAGTTGTGCCATGTAAAGCGGTATTGCGAAGCGGGTATTGTGATTGCCGCGGTTTTCGAGCACGTTTTGGTCGCTAAATACATGTGTGAGGAGCATTCTAGTAGTGGTTTTCCCGACGGAACCGGTAATGGCGATGACGGGTTTTTGGAAGTCAGCGCGCAGCAGCTTGGCGAATTCAAGCATAAACGTCCAACTATTTTCAACGATAAACTGTGGTGTGGTGTGGCGCGCACTTTCGATTGGCGTTTCGGTTACGATTAAACCTAATGATTGTTCCATTCCTTGAATTTGCGCGTTACCATCGGTCCAATTAACGGGTTTTCGATTCACATAGTCTCTGCGCTCATTCGAGATAGCAATAAACATAGTTTCCGCTAACAAATTAGGATCCGTACTTAATTTAACGTTTTGATATTCAACTTGTGTCAGATGGTTTGGACGCAATTCGTCATTTAAAAACTGTCCGGGGAGATAATCGTCCAAGTGCTTTACGATTTCTTGAATTTGCAATGTTTTTTCCATAATAGTCTCCTTTTCCCTAAAAAGGCTAGATTGTAGAAAACTGCTACCCCACCTTAATCAGACAGACAACAAATGATGAAATTAGCAGGCAAGAACGCCAAAGAACGCCGCTTATCATCAGCCTGATTATATATTTTTATTATTATGTTGCTTCTCCCATGGGTATTCCCCGTTTTCATCTTTTTCAAAATTTTTCAAGTCATCTTCTTCGAGTATTTCTTCCTCTTTATGCCGTCTGAAAAAGAGCGGGATACAAGCTGGTAAAACGATACAGATAAAGACAATAACGCGCGCAAAACTCACATATTTCTCCATTTCTACACACTTCTCCCGTACAATAATCTGAAAAATACAACCAAAATATACCATAATCTAAATTAAAAAGCGAGTATGAAGAATGCGAATAAATTAACTTTTTATTATACATCAAAACTCCCGCTTCAATTTAATCAAAACGGGAGTTAAGTCTTAAAATTCTTCCTTAAGTAAAGCATACATATTAAAATCTCTTAATTCATTATAAACTTTTTTACTCTGTCTGAAAGTTCCTTCTTTTTTAAAGCCACATTTAACGGCTACACGGTTGCTCGGTTTATTTTCTACATCGGCTACAATTGTAAGTCTGTTTAATCCCATTTCATCAAAAGCGATTTTGCAAAGGGTTTGGACGGTATCTGTTGCGATATTTTTGCCGCAGTACTGGGAAGCGACCCAATAGCCGATTTCTGCAGTCTGGTTATTCAAATCCATAAAATGAAAGTCGATAGAACCAACTATTTTTTCTTGATAAGCGATGAAAAACAGTCGATCTGTGCCATTTATCTCGCCGCTGAGCTTCATTTTTATATAGGCTTCCTCGTCCTCTATGCTCGTTGTTTTATCAACAAAGTCCAAATAAGTTCGTAAATGTTCGCGGTCATTATCTAGTGCCTGATAGATAGCTTCTGCCGTATAAATGCTTGGACTTACCAAACTTAAATCAGCATTTATTGCCAGTTTAAAAGCATATTTCATTTTTTCCCCTCTTTTCTAAAGACTAAAAAACACCCAAAAGGATGTTTTTAGTCTTTATAAATTGATTTTGTACGGTTTAGCCAAGCATAGCCTAAACCAATCACAAGGCCTCCACCTACAAAGTTTCCTAAGAAAGCGAGTGATAAGTTTGTCGCAACACTTCCAGCTGTCATCGCTGCTAAATGGCCACCTGAGGCAAAGAACGCAAGCGAGAACGAAGAAAAGTTTGCGATAACGTGCTCAAATCCTAAGAAAGCGAAAATGAAAATGATGAAAATCATGGCGATGACTTTTCCAGCATCGTCTTTCATACGAAGCGTACATAACACCGCTGTATTTACAACGATATTAGCAAAAATTCCTTCTACAAAAATTTGCATAGGTGCCTTTTCAAGCTTTCCACTTACTGCTGTGAATAAAAAGTGATCAGCAGGTAAATTATGGAATGTCGATGTTAAGGAAACAAGATATCCCGCACAAATACCACCAATTAAGTTGAAAATAACGCAAAGGAATAAAATTTGTAGCGCTTTTCCTGGACGTACAATTTTTTGGTAAACGCCTGTTGTCATATACATCATATTTGATGTCCCCAGTTCAGCGTTCATGTAAATAATCATCACGAGCGACCAGCTAAACATAAAGGCATACACAATTTTGCCAAGCCCAAGTGCGTAATGGTCCACTTTATCACCAATCATAACGGCGACTGCTGTACCTAGTGTGAGGAATAAACAAGCCAGCATGGCACGAACGATATAGCGAATAACACTATTATTTACTAAATCAATTTTCTTCTTCGTGCTGTAATCAATCTTCTGCATTAATGGACTACTTTCGATATCCAAATCTTTCATCTCCAACTCAAATAAATTTAATATTCACGATTTAAAAGTGCAATAACTTGTTCATTGTATCACGTTTCATTTGCATTGAAAATAGCGAATTTTGAGTAAAGCGTTATCATTTTCATTTTAATAAAAAAGCACTAGAAATTTTAGTTTCTCTAGTGCCTGTCTAATTTTGCGTATTACGTTTTGTTGTGCCCGCAAGCTAAATTCTTATTTCTTAAACCATTTTTTCTTCGCCGTGTCGCCTGCTGCTTGTTCAGCTGCTTGCGCTTCACGAATTTCGTTTTGAACAAGTTCTTCGTCCATGCGCGCAATATTTCCTTTTAGGTCGCCGTAAACAACATCATTGACGATTTCGCGATCTGTTTCTGTTGCAATTAAAATGATGCCGGTTGCGCCTTCTGGAATTGTTTCAAGCGTTTTTTCAAAAACAGTCATCGCACTTTTTACTTCCCCGGCATCTTGCATGGAGCCAACAACGCTACCTACTACCCAGCCGAGTAAAACGCCTAAAGGACCGCCTAGAATGCCGATAAGCATACCAATCAGGCTATCTTTTATATTTTTATCCGCCCCAGTAAAATCGATAAAATCTTTTGCATTTAGTTTAGCACCTTTATCATGCTTTAAAACAGCCATTTGATAGCCGCGAATTTTCCCTTCCGTATGTAGACGTTTCATCTCCGAAAAGCCTTGATAAGCAACACTTTCCTCTGAGAAATTCATAATGATGACAGATTTTTCTTTTTTCATGCCAATTTCCTCCTTCAAGTTTTATACTCTCTCCTTATCCCCCAAAATGCCGAAATGAAAACACTAGCATTTTAAACAAACACGTCATACACTAAAAGGGAAGGGAGTTGTTACAGTGAATCAAAAAACCTTTATTTTTTCTGAAAAAAATGGCCTAAAATTAGCCGCAGACCTCATAACGCGAGATACGCCAAGTGCTAAAACGGTCATTTATTTTCACGGTGGCGGCCTACTATACGGCACTAGGAGCGACCTAGACAAGGCCTACATCCAGCAATTTTTGGACGGCGGATACAACCTTTTACTGGTCGACTACCGGCTCGCGCCTGAAACGAAACTGCCAGAAATTTACGAAGATATCCAGGATGCCATTTTATGGTTTGAAAAAGAAGCAACGGAAACGCTGTCACTTCCACAAAATGATTTTGCATTGTTCGGTCGTTCAGCCGGTGCTTTTCTTGCACTGCTCGCGGCAACCGATCCAACTTTGCCACATCCATTTGCGGTTTTGTCTTTCTACGGCTATTTTACAGCAAATGCCGCTTTCTTGCACGAAGAAACTGCTTACTTTCAATCCTTCCCGAAAATTAGCGACTCGCTAAAAGACACGATGATTCACCCCGAACCAATTGTCACAGGTTCCGTTGATAGCCGCTACCCGCTTTATATTTACGCGAGACAAAACGGGGTATGGCAAGAGCTTGTTTTTGGGGAAAACGCTGAAATACAAACTATTGACACATTCGATTTAGTTCCCGAGCGCGATTTTCATTTTCTGCCGCCACTTTTTTTGGCCCATAGTTTTGCTGACCAAGATGTACCAATTTCTGAGTCGGAGACGCTTAAAAATGGCACGCTAGAAAGTGAACTTTACACCGTACACAATTTGCCGCATGATTTTGATACGAACACGCCTGAAACAGACGGGCGCCTTGCGTATGAAGCCGCAATTCGTTTTTTAAACAAAATTGTTTAATGTTTTTTACGGGTGTAGTCGGTGAAAATATAGGCGCCAATTAACAGGCAGATGAAGCAGCAAATCGGGCGAAAGTAAACGCCTGAAAAGCTTGGTGAAAAGAGCAATCCTATAATAATGCCGAACACCCATAAAATTAAAGCGACAAATAGAAAAAAGTCATTTTCTTTAGCTAAAATAATTAAAATGCCAGCGATAAACATGGCAACTGATAAAATGAACCCCGCTACTTTAGCAAGATTTTCCGGCATTCCAAAAAGACTCTCTGGTGGGACATCAGATTTGGCAAACCAAGATAAAAGCCCTAAAATCGAGCCTTGAATTGAAAGAACTCCTGCAAATACACGCATATTATCACCCGCCTAAACTAAATATCTCTTTTCTAAGTAAAATAAGGTAGACGTTTTTGTCTACCTCAGACTGATGACAAACAGCAATCTTCGGAGTTTTTGCCTCCGTTCCGCTCCTCACGTACTCCAGTACGCTCCGGTGCGGTACTCGGCAATGCGTAAGAATCTCACCATTTGTCAACAGTCTAATTGTGCGTGGTACGTTTTGTTTGGCTTAAGTTTAGAGTTTTTCTACAAACTGAGGTAGACTTTTTTGTCTACCTTATTTTTATTTAATCCTTTTTCGATTCAATTTGCTCGTATTCGCTTTCTGGTTGTTCGCCGTATAGCCCGGAAACTCGTTTAAACCAGATGAAAATGTGAGTTACGATAACTTTTAGTACGGCATAGCCTGGTACTGCGAAGATAACGCCTAAAACGCCAAATAGTTTTCCCGAAACGAGGATGACGAATAAAATCGTAATCGGATGCACTTTGAGCGATTTGCCCATCACTTGTGGCGAAATAAATTTCCCTTCGAGAAGTTGTACGACAACCCAGACAACAATCAGTTTAAGTAACAACCACGGAGAAGTGACGGTAGCGATAATAAGCGCCGGCGTAATCGCAATTGCTGGTCCTAAATACGGCACAATACTTGTAAAGGCCGCAATAATCGCTAGCGTGAGAGCGTAAGGAAGTCCGATGATGAGATAGCCGATGAAAAGCAGAATCCCAATGCAGAAACTTACGATAATCTGACCGCGAATGTAGGAACTGATTTGGTGGTTTGCTTCAGAGAACACTTGTCGCGTATGTGCGCGTCCATTCACTGGAAGCATTTTTAAAATGAAATCCGGCAGCTTTTTCCCATCTTTCAACAAATAGAAAAGCACAAGTGGCGTAGTGACAATCGCAAGGACAACTTCCGTTACTGTTCCAACAATATTCCCGATGCTGTCAATCGCGCTATTTACAAAGCTCGTTCCCTTTTCAGAAAATGTTTTCATGATGTCGCTCATATTGTTCGAAATTCGTTCTTTTATTTGATCAAAAAGTGGGGACTGGGTAAACTCGTTAAATCTGTCCGTAATTTGGTTCCAATATGTAGGAAATGTTTTGACCAAACTCACGATTTGATCCCGAACAGCTGGAATGACAAAACTGAAAACAATCACGATAATGCCGATGATAACAATGTACAGAAGCCCAATTGCCCAGCCACGATGCCAACCTTTCCGCTCTAAAAAATCAATTATCGGGTTGAAAAGATAATACGAAATACCTGCTAAAATGATGGGCGCCGCAATTGTTTCGAGCACAACCATCAGCGGGTGAAAAATAAACGATATTTTCGTGAGCACATAAATATCGAGCGCTACTAGTAAAAAAATGAGTAGCCCTAATACAAATTTATTTTCAATAAAAAATTGTTTAAACTTGGAAAATGTTCCTTTCATCTTTTCACCTACTTTTTTTTATCCATTATACTGACCTTTTGCTAAAAATTCTCGTTAAAATCCCCTTTTCAGCCAAAAATCAGTCTTAAGAAGGAAAATTTAGCCCATAATAAGTCCATCTGGGTCGAGTTCTAAAAGCGCATGCGCGAAAAAGAAATGATAGTCCGCTTGAAATTTCTCGAATAAATGGGCGCCTTCTTTTTGATACATCACGAGCGGATCAAGCTGCCCGTATGCACGCAAATGAATCCCTTCGCGTTGTTGCACCATTTCATCTAAATGGATAACCCACATTTGATCCATCAAATTTAAATATACCTCTTTTTCAATCATGCTAATCGTATTCACAGGAAATTTCCGGCGCTGTTTTTGATGCCATTCCAGAATTTTCTTGCCTACTTCTTCCGGTTCCATCAATGTCACTTCATCAAAAGTATACGGAAATTTCGTTCCACCAAGCAGCTCTTTTTGCCGCTCATAAAGTTCTTCTTGTTCAAATTCGTCCTTGGCCTCACGAAACGTTCGTTCAGCAACTTCTAACAAGATTTTTTCAGAAGAAATTTCTAACCGGTGTTGCTCTAGCAGACGGTCGCGTTCTTTGTAAACCATCTTGCGCTGCAAATCAATCACTTCATCATACGATAAAAGATCTTTTCGAAGGTCATAATTGGCGCCTTCAATCCGTTTTTGTGCATCTAAAATAAAGCCATTAATTCTTGATGAGTTAACGGGCTTGCCGTCTTTTGGGTGGCGACGCTTCAATTTGAAACGATATTTTTCCCATTTCTTACTATCAAATTGCTCTAACAAGTCGTCTTCGATAGACACCATGAATTTGCTGAAACCCGGGTCCCCACGTCTACCTGAGCGCCCCATTAGCTGCAAATCAATTCGGCGGCTCTCATGTCGCTCCGTGCCGATGACAGCAAGACCGCCAAGCTTATGAACGCTTGGACTAAGCTTAATATCGGTTCCACGTCCCGCCATGTTCGTCGCAAGTGTCACCATACCAGGTTCACCTGCACGCGCAATAATTTCGGCCTCTTGCGCATGGTTTTTCGCATTTAACACTTGATGCGGGATACCCGCGTTTGTTAACAATTCGCTAATCCACTCATTGCTTTTGATTGATGAGGTCCCAATTAGGGTTGGCTGGCCCTTCTCATAGCGCCACGACACTTCGTAAACAATCGCACGCCCTTTTTCTTTTTTGGAATAAAATACATCGTCTGGCATGTCTTCTCGGTTCACTCGCAAATTGGTTGGGATGACTACCACATCGAGGCCGTAAATCTGCCTAAATTCCTCTTCTTCCGTTTTGGCTGTGCCGGTCATTCCAGCGATTTTTTTATACATCCTAAAGTAGTTTTGTATTGTAATAGTCGCAAGTGTGCGCGATTCTTCGTTGACTGTTACGCCTTCTTTAGCCTCAATGGCCTGATGGAGCCCGTCATTAAAACGGCGTCCCGGAAGCGCCCGCCCAGTGTGCGGATCAACAATGAGCACTTCGTCATTAAGTACGACATAATCTTTATCTTTATGCATCAAATGATGTGCACGAAGAAGCAGCATCGTAATGCGCAATAACGGCTGATTTTCCGCCGCATAGAGCGAATCTACTTGCCAAAACATTTCAGCCTTTTCAATTCCTGCATCGTTTAGCCAGACGAGCCTTTTATGTTCATCAATTTCATAATCATCTTTTAACATTTTCGCCATCAACTTATTGGCTTTTTCATACATTGTCAAGTCTTCTTCTTTATGATCCGAAATAAGAAGCGGTGTGCGCGCCTCATCAATTAAAATCGAATCCGCTTCATCGATTAAAACGAAATCTAGGCCTGTCTGAACTTTATCGTCTAGCTGCCGCACCATGTTGTCGCGCAAGTAGTCAAAGCCAAATTCAGAAGCGGTGCCGTAAATAACATCCGCAGTATAAATTGCTTTTTTTTGGTCCTTCTCTAATCCAGCTACATTAAGCGCAACTGAAATCCCTAAATATTCCAGTACCTGTCCAATTTCTTCGCGGTCGCGTCGTGCCAAATATTCATTGGCTGTAATTAAATGCACCCGCCCTGAACGCAAAACTTCTATGTACATGACGAAAAGTGAAACGAGGGTTTTTCCTTCCCCAGTTTTCATTTCGGCGATTTTACCGTCACCTAAAACGAGGGCTCCAATGAGTTGGACAATAACAGCTTCTAAGCCCACAATTCGTTTTGCTGCTTCTCTGACAAGGGCAAAAATATTAATTTTATCTCGTAAAGTCATTTCTTGCGTTTCAAATTTTTCGCGCCAAATTCGCGTCTGCTCCTGCAATTCGGCTTGTTCCATGTTGATGTATAAACCTTCTTTGCGAACAATTTGTCGCGCGATTTCGCGATATTCGCGAACGATTTTGCGATCATCAAAATTCTGTTTCATTTTTTCCCCTCCGTAAAGTTATTATACATCATTCATGAATTATTTTAGAGTATTTAATGTTTGTTTATGTTACATGAAACGGAAAGTCTCACTACGTCTTCATTTTACGCCCTGCAAAATGGACATTCTTTTTTTATAAATCATTCATAAAAATGAATATTACAATTTGATTAAATTTTTCTATTGTCTTTTTAAAATAGGTTTCCTTTTACGAAACTTTGTTCAACCTTTAGCAACTTTTGTTTCTCAACCAAAAGTTCCATGGCAATACGTCAGAAGACCGAGGAATATACGTTCGTGTCCTTCTTTCATTACAGCTTTATTACAACAAGCTGGTATAGTCCGATATTCCTCGTTTTGAAATCATTCGCTTGTTTGTTTTTTAGCTTTAAACTGGGTAAAATGGGTATTAATCGGTATACATACAAGTTTTAACTGAGTTTTTTGAAAAGAGAGGGGTTATACAAATATGAAAAAAGCGACTATCGCTACTGCTACTGCGGGGATTGCCGTAACAGCTTTTGCGGCTCCAACAATTGCCTCTGCTAGCAGTGTTGTTGTGGAGTCTGGTGATACATTATGGGGAATTGCGGAAGCCAATGATACGACTGTTGATTCTTTAAAACAATTAAACAATTTGGATTCAGATAAGATTTTTCCGGGTCAAAAACTTGTCGTGAGTGAAGTAAAAGAAGAAAAATCTGAGAAATCTGTTTCTGCAACTTGGTTGAACGTCCGTAAAGGGCCTAGCGTAGACAATCAAATTGTAACATCGCTTAAAGGTGGTACAAAAGTAACTGTTGAATCTACTGAAGCAAACGGCTGGAATAAAATTACATTTGCTGACGGAAAAACAGGTTATGTAAATGGAAAATTCTTAGGTGAAGCAAAAGTGGCTGCTCCTGCTCCAAAAGTGGAAAAGGAAACTACTCAACCAGCTAGTGAACAAAAAGCTGCTCCTGTAGTCGAAGAAGCTAATCTTTCTACTTACACGGTTAAAAGTGGTGACACGCTTTGGGCGCTGTCAGTTAAATTTGGTACTTCTGTCCAAAATATTATGTCTTGGAATAATTTATCCTCTTCTTCTATTTACGTTGGACAAAACTTAGCTGTAAAAGAAAGTGCTGCCAAAACGGTTGCACCGAAACAAGCAACAACTGCTCCGGCTGAAACAAGCCAAGTGGCTGAAAAAGAAACAACTAAAGCGCCTGCTGCTGAACAAGTAGCGGTACCGTCTGTTGATGTGAATGCGTCTAGCTACACGGTTAAAAGTGGCGATTCTTTAAGCAAAATTGCGGGTCTTTTCGGTACTTCTGTTGCTAATTTGAAAGCTTTAAACAACCTTTCTAGCGATGCTATCGTTGTTGGGGACGTTTTAAAAGTTAAAGGTGAAGTGAAAGCTGCTGCACCTGCTCAAACTGAAAAAGCAGAAGCGCCTAAACAAGAGACGACAACACAAGCGCCTGCTAAAGTAGAAACGCCACAAGCACCTTCTATCAATACAAATGCATCGAGCTATACGGTTCGTAGCGGTGATTCTTTAAGTAAAATTGCTAGCATTTTTGGTACTAGCGTTTCGAAATTAAAAGCTTTAAATGGGCTAACAAGTGATAATTTACAAGTTGGGCAAGTACTTAAAGTAAAAGGCACTGTTCCTGCTACTAACGTATCGACACCAACAAATACGACTTCAAATACAAGCAAACCAAGTCAAAACACAAATACTGGTTCTAGCCAAGCAAGCTCAAGTTCGAGCTACAGCGCTTTAATTGCTGAAGCGCAAAAGCACTTGGGTAAAAGTTATAGCTGGGGTGGAAATGGCCCTACTACATTCGATTGCTCTGGTTATACTAAATACGTATTTTCTAAAATCGGCGTGAATTTATCTCGCACATCTGGTTCCCAGTACGCTCAAGCAACGAAAGTTTCTGCTGCTCAAGCGAAACCAGGCGATTTAGTATTCTTCGATTATGGTAGTGGTATTTCACACGTTGGGATTTATGTTGGCGGCGGTCAAATGATCAACGCACAAAACGCTGGCGTGAAATATGACAATATTTATGGAACTGGCTGGGGCAAATACCTTGTAGGTTTTGGTCGCGTAGCTAATTTCTAATTGGAACACAGTCTAAAGCTTCCTACAATGTGTAGGAAGCTTTTTTATGGAGTGATTAGATGGAAGAACTAACTTTGCAAGTGGCACCTAAATATGTGAAGCGATATCAGAGCGGGTTCCCACTCGTGCAGCGCGAAATGATTGTGAATTGGCCAAAGCAAATTGCGGAAGGACAAATTTTGCGTCTTGTGTCGCCGAATAAAGCGTTTCTTGGGAAAGCGTATTACGGGAAACAAAATAAGGGGGATGGCTGGGTTTTCTCCCGCAAGGAAGACGAAACGCTGTCTACCGAGTTTTTTCGCGCACTTTTACAGGAAGCGGTACAAAATCGGCAGGAACTTTTTCACGATGACACCACAACGGCTTTTCGCCTTTTTAACGGAGAAGGTGACGGACTTGGTGGTCTAACGATTGATTATTATGATGGCTTTCTGCTTCTGCAGTGGTACAGCGCGGGGATTTACAGCTACCAAAAAGCGCTTTTGCGCGCCATGTTTGACCAACCTTTTGTGAAAGGCATTTACGAGAAAAAGAGATTTCTCCGGGAGGAAAACACACACGATTTTGTTGGCGGTGACGTGCCAGAATTTCCGTTACTTGTGAAAGAAAACGGCATGACGTACGCGACCTATTTAAATGATGGGTGGATGACGGGGATTTTCCTTGATCAGCGCAATGTCAGACGGCGAATCATGGAAGAATTTGCTAGTCAAAAAAACGTGCTGAATACATTTTCCTACACGGGCGCATTTTCCGTTGCGGCTTTGTACGGCGGCGCATTAAATACGACAAGCGTGGATGTTGCAAAACGAAGCGTGGCCAAAACGAGCGAACAATTTGTTGTGAACGGTTTTAATCCCGAAGAACAATCGATTTTAGTGTGGGACGTATTCGAATACATGAAGTTCGCCAAACGAAAAAATATGCTGTTCGATTTAGTCATCGCCGACCCACCAAGCTTTGCGCGTACAAAGAAAATCACGTTTAGTGTCGCAAAAGATTACGGAACGCTGATGGAAGAATTAATTAGCATTACAGCACCAAATGGCACCATCATTGCCTCGACAAACTATGCGAATTTTTCACTCAAAAAGTTTAAAGAAATCATTTCGGCTGCCTTTAAAGAAAGCAAGCGTACTTTCAAAATCCGTGAAACGCACACGCTTCCAAGTGATTTTAAAGTCCACCCTGAATTTCCAGAAGGCAACTACTTAAAAGTGCTCATTTTGGAACTTGATATCTAAACAAAAAAATAAGAGTAGGGAAAAATTCCCCTATTCTTATTTTTTTTGCGTTTTCGGTTGAACGAGTTTATCCAGCCAAATTTCGAGCTCGTCTTCTTCGGCTTCTTTTAAATGATGGCCTGTAAAAAAGCTATGAAACTCGACTTTATTCGAGATGGTTTTTAGAAAGCGTGTTAAGTTTTCTGCTTCTTCAATTGGTACTGCGATATCTTGCGTTCCGTGTGCCACAAAAAACGGTGTGTTTTTCAAAAGTAAATTTTGGGGTAAATCTTTTGTATAGGCTAAAAAGCGCGAACTAAGAAGTGCTGCACCGCTTATTTTGCCACCGTAACGTAACATTAAATCGAGTGTAACCATTGCCCCTTGGTCAAAGCCGACCAGAAAAGTATCTTTTTCATTAATGGTATCGTATTTTGTTATAATATCGTGCATAAATTGCAGGACTTCTTTTGAAACTTCATGAATTTCATTCGCGCTTGGTTCACCTTCTGTCGCCATGTGGTAAAAACCATAACTTGGGCCATATTCCACCTTACCACGAAGTGCAACAACAACGTAACGATCCATCATAATTTCTAAAACGCCTGGTACATCTAATTCGTCTCCGCCAAACCCATGGAGAGCAAAAATGACAGGAAAAGTTTCACCATCTTTCCTTCCGATTGGCTCATAAATATCATACGTAAACATAAATATCCCCCTATAATCAGCTAAATATAGTTATTCTTTACCCCCAAACTCCACAATTTATACATAAAAAGACTAGAATTTCTTAGTAATCTAGGTTAGGATAAAGTACAGTGCTTATTTTTTTAAAAAAGGAGGGAATTTTTTTGGAGAAAAATCGCGATTTTATGCTCGAAACTTGCCTAATGGCCGGTAAAATCATGATGGAGAGTGGCGCGGAAATTTATCGTGTGGAAGATACGATGAACCGAATTGCCGATGCTGCAACTCAAAAAAAAGGCGTTAGTTTTGCGACGCCAACTGGGATTTTCATGTCAGTTGAAGGCGAACACAACCTCCAATTACAACCGATTCCAACAAGAACTATCAATTTGGAAAAAGTTTCCCTAGTCAATGATCTTTCCCGCGAATTCGCGGCTAACCATATTTCATTAGAAGAACTAAATACCAGTTTAAAAAAATTAGAATACGATACACGCTTCTTCCCGCTTTGGCTGCAAATTTTATCGGCGGGTCTTGTGAGCGGCGCGCTGATGATTATTTTTGGTGGTTCATTAGTGGATTTCATTAGTACGTGTTTAATTGGCGCGACTGGCTTCATTATTTTTTACTACACGGCCGAATGGTTGAAAGTGAAGTTTTTAGCTGAATTTTTCGCCTCGTTTATTGTCGGTATTCTCGCTGTTTTTGTTGTACACGTTCATCTTGGCGTTAATTTAGACAAAATTATTATTGGTGGTGTTATGCCGCTTGTTCCGGGTGTCCCGATTACGAATGCGGTGCGGGATTTGCTGGCGGGGCACTTGCTTAGTGGAATGGCGCGCGGGACGGAAGCGCTTTTAACTTCTGGTGCGATTGGAATTGGGATTGCGGTTGTTTTCCGCTTTTTCACGTGAGGAGGGGCTTTCATGATTTTAACGATTCTTGTTCAATTTATTTTTAGTTATTTAGCAACGGTCACGTTCGCGATTATTACGAATGTCCCTAAAAAGGCACTGAATGCGTGCGGGCTTACGGGCGCTTTTGGTTGGATGCTTTTTTATGCTTTAAATAAATTTGGTAGCGGAACGGTGATGGCCACAATTGCGGGCGCTTTCGTCGTCGCGGTGGCGAGTCACTTTTTCGCAAAATATAAGCATATGCCGATTACGATTTTCAACGTTCCCGGTATTGTGCCGCTTGTTCCCGGAAGTTTGGCTTTTCAAGCTGTAAGAAACTTTGTTTTGGGCGAGTATACGGTGGCAATTGGCTTTTCTGTACAAGTGGCAATGGTAGCTGGTGCCATTGCGGCTGGGCTGATGCTATCTGAGGTATTTAATCATAGTATTCGGCGGTTTAGGGAGCATAAGGAGAAGTTTTAAAAGAGCAGAAACATTCGTTTCTGCTCTTTTATTCTTGCAACAAACCCATCATCGCCTGATTTTGCTGCTGTTTCGCGTAATCAAGTGCGGTCATGCCGTTATTGTCACGCAATTCTTTATTTGCGCCACCTTCTAGAAGTTCCGCGACAATTTGTTGATACAGTTTGGAGCCATCTGTTAGTGCGACGGCTTCAATTAGCGCGGTGTAACCAAAATTGTTTTGATGGTCAATATCAGTTGACGGGTGAGCTAAAAGGAGTTTCACATTGTCTAAATGACCTTTTTCAGCGGCGGGAATCAATGCGTTGCCGCCGTATCGGTTCACTTTTTTCACATCTGGCGTTTTATTTTCTAGCATAAAAGTTAAAATTTCAGTTCGCCCCTGTGCTCCGGCATATAAAAACGGACTGTCTTGAATGCTGTCTTGCACGTTTATGTCGGCTCCGTTTTCCATTAAATAGATGGCCATTTCTGGATAATTTTTATGCGTTGCGATTAAAAGTGGGGTTTCCCCTTGCGCGTTTTGTTCATCAATGACCACATTCTCTTGATTTTCGACAATGTGTTTCACTGCCGCTAAATCATTGGCACTTGTGGCTTTAAGCAGTGTTCCGTCCACAAATTCAGCTTTTTCCATCGTTTTAACCTCCGTTTTCGTCTTTTCCGGTTTTAAATTCGCCTCATTTTGACAGGCAGCGAGAATCATGATGCTAAAAAGACTAAAAAATACTTTTTTCATGGTTATCACTACTTTCTAGGCATTAAATCGGTAACCCGAACCCCAAATAGTCTCCAAATAGGTCGGATTTTTAGAATCAAGCTCAATTTTTTCACGAATGCGCTTAATATGCACGACAACCGTTGAAGTATCACCAAAGGCGTCAAAACCCCAGATTTTTTCAAAAAGCGCTTCTTTGTTAAAAACTTGGTTTACATTTTGCATCAAAAATTTCAACAGTTCGAATTCCTTCGTTGTAAAGGTGACTTCCTCGCCAGAAACGTAAACTTTATGTGAACGGCCATCTAGTTCAATGTCGCGGATCACAATTTGGTCGGCGCTCTCCTTCCGACTTGTTAGCCGGTCAAAACGGGCAAGGTGGGCTTTCACACGGGCGACAAGTTCGCTAGGGCTGAATGGTTTGGTGATGTAATCATCTGCGCCTAATCCGAGCGCCCTAATTTTATCGATGTCTTCTTTTTTCGCGGACACCATTAAAATCGGCGTTTCAATTTTTTCACGGAGCAACTTGCATACGTCGAAGCCCGACAATTTGGGCAGCATGACATCTAAAATAATGAGATCATAATCGCCCTCTAAACCTTCTGTGAGACCAGATTCGCCGTCATAACGCGTCGTCACCGCAAACTGATTGATTTCCAAATAATCGCGCTCCAAGTCCGCAATATTTTGGTCGTCTTCCACTAATAATACGCGTTTCATTGGTTTCGCTCCCCCTTTTTTAGCGTAAAGAACATTGTCGTCCCAGCGCCCACAGCGCTTTCCGCCCAAATTTCGCCGCCATGTTCCGCAATAATTTCCTTCGTAATCGCAAGCCCCAAACCGCTGCCGCCGGTCATTTGGTTACGGGATTTCTCCACGCGGTAAAAACGATCAAAAATCTTCGCCACTTCCGCTTTAGACATACCAACCCCATTGTCTTGGACGGAAATGATGACCTCCGAGTCCCCGCTACGCAAGCTCAAGCGGATTTCCTTGTTCGTTTTGTCCATGTAGCGCGTGCTGTTCTGAACGAGATTGTCGAGCACACGGCGAAGCTGCATCCGGTCCGCACGCACAAAAATGTGTTCATCTTTAAAATCACTTACGAGTTTGATGTTTTTTTGCGCCAGTTCAATCGTGTATTCGTCAACAAAATGCGTCAAAAAATCATAAATCGGAATCGATTCGAACTGAAACGGTAATTTATGCATATCGAGCTTAGAAAAAATAAATAGCTCATCAATTAGGTGGTCCACATGTTTCGCTTGACTATGAATGATACCGAGATATTGGTTTTGCCGTTCTGCCGTCTTCGCGACCCCGTCCTTTAGCCCCTCTACATATCCAATAATCGATGTAATCGGCGTCTTCAAGTCATGCGAAATACTCGTGATCAGCTCTTTTCGGTTCTCCTCGTACTTTTCTTTTTCCTTGTTCGCCTCATGTAAAGCTGACCGCAGCGACTCAAATTCATTCGCTAAGTCGTCCACTTCCCCTTTCGCATGGCTCGAAATGATGAGCGGCTCATTCAAGTCCCCGCCCCGCATAGCACTAACTTTCGCATTTAATTCCCTAAGCGGCCGAATCACCGACCGATTGAGCGACCGATTAAACAGCACAAGAAGCAAAATCGCAAGGAGAAGAATTGCGCTAATTAAAATAATGCCCCATTTCTGCATAAACTCGGAAAAACTGTTTTCCTGATTTAAAATCATCACACTACCCTTTTCTTGGTCTGGAAAATAGAAATCAAATTTTAAATAGCGAAATAAATTGCCCTTATTATCAATCGTCCCTTGGGTATAAATATTATCCGTGTCGAACTTAGGGGCGTGAACAAGAAGCGACTTGACAACTAGTCCATCCGAGTGATACAAAATTGAGTTTCCTCGTCTGATCACGATTTTTACCCCTTTTTTTTCATAATCCGTAATTTGCTTTTTTGTATTTGTCGTGAGTAATTTCGCCGGGTCATCTTTCGCCGTATTTCGCAAAGTGATGAGCGCTTCCTGCTCCGCAAATGTGATGGCTTTTTGCTCTGTTGCAGTTTTATAAAGCGTTGTCGGCACAGGCGCCTCGCCCGTTATTGCATAAAAAACCACTGCAAAAATCGCCATCAGCGCGAGGATAATAACAAACAGGCTTCCTAAAAAGGAAATTAAAAATCGTGAACGTATCCGCATTTTTCTCCCTACTTTTCAAAAAAGAACCGTATTTTACGGGCTCCGAATGATTTTCTGCTTTCATTTTACATGTCAAAAATGAACTTTTTATAAACTGGTGCTGAATAAAAAATAAATTAAATAACGTCAAAAACCTCCACCGATACTTCCTCATGTTTCAAGTTATCCGAAAACCAAATCGCATTCCATTTTGGCTGACTACGTTCAAATGCCGTACGCACCTCATAGTCCTCTTTTGACGCATAATAAATATCCAAAACAACAAAAACATCATCGCCGTCCGTGCGTTTAAACATCTCAATTTTTTGATTCGAAACCTCCGAATGAAATTCCGGATTACTTCCAGATTCAGCAAATTTCGCCATCAGTTCCGGCAAATCCTTTTCTTTTGTCCGGTAAGTAAAGACAACTTTTATCATATCTATTCCCCCTAATTGTTCTTCTGCCTTTAGACTAGCATAAAAATAAAAAGGAAGACAGAATGAAGCTTCTATCTTCCTTTTTTCACAAGAGCTTACAAAATATAAATGTTCGGATTTCTAAAATGTTTTTTAACTTGGATATCTTCTTTTACTTCTGTATCTTAGTCTATTTTTAAAGCTCCAACCTATAATCGCCGTCCGCACGAATCATACAGTGCTCCGCCATTCGCTTGCATTTAAATACATCGTGTAGTATAGCATAAAAGGCATCAGAACCAATTGTACGCATAAACAAGTTGACATTTTAGTATCATTTCCTATATAATTGTCATGACAATTATTGTTATGGCAATTACATAGGGATAGGAGTGTTTACTTTGCGTCAGGAGTTTGACAACCTTACTTTCAATACAACGGTAATGGCTAAAAACATGCATTTATACTTAACAAGGAACTTATCGGAATTTAATGTTACACCTGAACAATGGTCTGTTTTAAATGTGATTCAACAGAAACAGCCACTATCACAAAAAGAATTAGCTCAGTTTGTTCATAAGGATACACCTACTGTTAATCGCATTATTGATGTATTAATAAGAAAAGAGCTTGTGACAAGCCAAACTAATTCTGAGGATCGTCGGAAAACACATATTAGTTTAACAAAAAAAGGAGAGAACGAAACAAATCAATTAAGATATGTTGTAGAAGATACTTGTAAAACTATATTTCGTCATATCAGCTCAGACGATTTGAAGCTGTGGCAACAAATTATGCTCCAAATCGACCAAAACATAAAGTAAGAAGGGATTATTTTGAATAAAAGCAGCAAATTATGGACGAAAGATTATATTTTTCTACTAATAGGAAGCCTATTTCTCTATATCGGATTTATGGTTTTTATGCCAACCTTACCAGCTCGGATTATTGAACTTGGCGGCTCGCAAGTTTCCGCGAGCCTTTCTGTAGGACTTTTTTCAGTTGTCGCACTCTTCACACGCGCTGTTTCAGGAAGTTGGAACGACCGTGTAGGCTCAAAAATTTTAATTTTGATTGGCATAGTTATTTTAATTGTATCGACTTTTAGTTTTTATTTTTCATCTGTGGTCATTCTAATTTTGATGATTCGGCTTTTACAAGGCGCCGGCTGGGGCATTAGTACGACCTCTATCGCGACTGGCGTTTCTTCTTTAGTTCCGCCAAACAGAATCGGCGAAGGGATTGGTTTTTACGGCTTAACGACGGCCTTAGGCATGTCTATTGCCCCTATTCTAGCCATTATCATTATTAATCAGTTTGATTTTAATTTTTTAATTACCTTTGCTTTACTATTTTTATGCGCAAATTTGATATTACTTTCACAAATTCATTTGAAAAAGAACAGCTCTGTTACTAAAACAAAATCTTCACTCATTGAAAAATCCGCTTTACTCCCAGCTTTTTTATGTCTACTTTTAGCTATCCCTCTTGGTGGCATTCAAACTTTTATGATGGTATACGGGAATGAAATTCATGTATCCAATACTTGGATTTATTTTTTAGGTCAAGCGATTACGATTCTCATCAGTCGCTTTTTCGCTGGACGGCTTTATGATGTAAAGGGGCACCGCTTTGTTATTATACCTGGCGTTTTAGCCATGATAGCAGGATTAATCGTTCTTTCTATGGCATGGAATGCTTTTACACTTTTTGTAGCCGCATTAATTTTCGGACTTGGTTATGGCATGACTCAGCCAGCTCTACAGGCGCTTGCAGTCGAACGTGCCGCGCCAGACAAGATTGGTGCAGCAAACGGCACTTTTCTTTCCGGTATGGATTTAGGCATGGCCATCGGGAGCTTCGGCTTAAGTATCGTTGCAACCTTTAGCAATTACTCCATCATGTACCTGTCTTCAATCGTCGCCCTCCTTGTTTTAGGGATCGTCTACTGGTTTACTTCAGGTACTTCTTCTGGGACTAAAAAGGGCGAGTCTTGATTTCTTTTTGTTCCTATCAGCCGCAGTTCAGCATTTCCTAACGAATTGCTTGGCAAATGAACCACCCCCAAAATTAGATTTTGGGGGTGGTTTTAGTTTGTTATCTCCGCGAAATATTTACCGTCGTGAATACAAATTTGTCATAGCGATGTCTTGAAATGGAATATTCAAATGCGACGCCGTTGTTTAAATACACGGTTTGCTCGACGTCCATGACGGGATCGTCTTGTTGACATTTTAAATATTTATGGTCCAGTTCATTAGATTTATCCGCACGAATTTGCTTGTAGGAACTCGCGATTTTATGGTTTAGTTTATCTTGGATATAGCTGTAAATTGAACCTTCTAAAACTTCTTTTGTGAGTCCGGGTACAATTTGTACGGGCATGAATGTGTGTTCAATGACATATGGTTCGGACGCAACACTTCTGACCCGCAAGATTTCATAGACCGGCGTTTCTTTTTCCACGTGAAGTTTTTCAGCGATTTTTTCATCTGGAAAAACTACTTCAAAGCGGAGAATGATGGTGTCGACTTTTTCACCGTTCACGAGTTTTGTAAAGCCGTTCACTTCTTGACTTTGAATGTGCAGCCGTTCGGCATCAAGTGCGGACTTAATAATAAACGTGCCGTGTCCGCGCTTTCTGTATAATAAGCCTTCTAACACTAAAACTTCCAGTGCTTTTTTCATTGTCATTCGGCTGCAGTCAAATTCCTTTGCGAGCGTCATCTCATCTGGAATTGGCTTATCTAGTGGGTATTCTTGATTTTTAATGCGCGTTCTTATTTCTTCGGCGATAAAGCTATATTTTGTTTGGTTTCCTGCCATTTCAGACACCTCATCTTGAGTCTTTTTTCATAATTTTACCATAAAATGAAATTAGGCTTCAAATCCGTTTTCGGAAGCGAGTGTTTTATACCATTTGCCTGATGCTTTGATTGTCCGTTTATAGTTCTCATCTAAGTTCACTTCGACTAGGCCGTAGCGATTTTTATAGGCATTTGCCCAGCTCCAGCAATCCATGAACGTCCATAGATGGTAGCCGAGACAATTGGAACCTTCGGAAATTGCTTTATGAAGCCATTTCAAATGCGACTGAATGAACTCAATTCGGTACGTATCCTCGATAAATCCTTCAGCGTTTCGATACCGGTCTTCGCCTTCAACACCCATCCCATTTTCCGAAATAAAGAAAGGAATATTGTTGTAGTTATCGCGAATGTTAATCGCAATATCATAAATCGCTTGCTCGTAAATTTCCCAGCCACGGTACGGATTCATTTTGCGGTAAGGCATTTCGTAGTTATCAAAAAGATGCTCTGGAACAAAAGGTGCGTCTTTATGTGGCATATATTCTTTTGCTTTAACTCTGCGCGGTTGGTAATAATTGACCCCTAAAATATCGATAATATTTTCTTTAATGATGGCTAGGTCTTCCTCTGTGTAATCCGGTAAGAAATTCTTCTCACGTAACAATTCGACGAGGTCTCTTGGGAATTCGCCAAGTGTGACTGGGTCTAAGAAGCTGCGATTGAAAATCAAATCTGCCAAGTGGGCTGCACGCAAGTCCGCTTCATTTTGACTGCGCGGATAGGACGGCGTCAAGTTTAAAATAATGCCGATTTTTCCGTCTTGCTTTAATCCGTGATACGCTTTGACAGCTTTTGCGTGCGCGAGCGTTGTACCGAATCCGACTTGCACCGCACGTTTGAAGTCCACAACGTTTGGATAATGCATATCATATAAGTAACCTGCTTCAACGGGTACAATCGGCTCGTTAAATGTGAACCAATGTTTGACACGGTCACCAAAAAGTTTAAAGCAAGTTTCGGCAAAGGTTGCATACGCGTCAATGACTTCGCGCGACTCGAACCCACCTTTTTCTTGCATCGACATTGGCATATCAAAGTGATAGAGGTTCATAAATGGTGTGACGCCTTGTGCAATCATTTCGTCAATTACGCGATTATAAAAATCAACGGCTTTCGGATTTACTTCACCGATACCGTCTGGAATGAGTCTAGACCACTGAATCGATGTACGGAATGAATTATGCCCCGTTTCTTTCATGAGCGCAATATCTTCTTTATATTGGTAATAAAAGTTAGAAGTGTTAGCTGGGCCTACGCCGTTAAAAAAGCGTCCTGGTTCTTTACTATACCAGTAATCCCAAATACTCGGTTTGCGTCCATCAACATCTGCCGCACCTTCTGTTTGCGGGCCTGATGCTGCACTACCCCACCAAAAATTTTCAGGAAATGTATACTTCATTTGAAATCCTCCAGTTCATTTTTTTCTTTTATTATACATGATTATTCTAAAAGTATAAACTAATTTATTTAAAAGTTTATATAAAAAAACCTCACCTGTTTAGATGAGGATAAAAAGACGTTAATTTTATGTATCTTACTTGCACATTTTCATTGCTATTTTTTTAAAATCCTTACAATGATGTAAACAAGAATTGCGATTATTGCGAGCATTAGAACGAATCCGACGATACTAAATCCTCCCATATGGTCACCTCTTTTTGATGTTATTTTTTCTATATATACCAAGAAAATTCATGAGGGAGGTACTTTTTCAAAATTTACATTTACAAACCCTCTTTTTTCCTCTAAAATAAAAAGATATCGTATATGTCCGAAAATAGGGTTCGGATGTTTCTACCGGGTTACCGTAAATGACCCGACTACGAGCAGAATGAATACATAGGGATCTTCCCGTATTTTTTTAGCTCGCCCTTTTTCGAATGTGATAAAAACAGGGAGGCTTTTTTTAATGGACAAATTTTTTAAACTTCGCGAGAACAAAACGAATGTAAGAACTGAAATTTTGGCGGGGCTCACGACGTTCCTTTCCATGGCGTATGTCTTGTTTGTGAATCCGACAATGCTTCACACTACGGGTATGGATTTAAAGTCGGTTTTCGTAGCGACGGTGCTCGCTTCTGTTGTAGGCTCACTTCTCATGGGTCTGATTGCCAACTACCCAATTGGTTTGGCACCCGGAATGGGCTTAAACGCCTTTTTCGCCTTCACGGTATGCGCACAGTGGGGAATTCCTTGGCAGACGGCGCTTTCAGGCGTGCTCGTCTCAGGACTCGTTTTTATTTGCCTAACTGTTTCTGGAATTCGCGAAAAAGTCATCAACGCAATTCCCGCTGAACTAAAATACGCAGTTGGCGCCGGTATTGGCTTTTTCATTGCTTTTCTAGGATTAAAAAATGCAGGTATAATTGTGGCGAATGAATCGACCATTGTCGCACTTGGAAATCTTCATTCTGGCCCCGTTTTACTGGCCGTTTTCGGCATCATTATTACGGTCATTTACATGACACTCAATTTGAAGGGCGCGATTTTCTTTGGGATGGCGACTACCGCCATTGTCGGCATGCTAGTCGGTCAAATCGAAGTGCCGCACCAAATTGTCTCCGCCGTACCAAGCGTGGCACCAACATTCGGGCAGGCTATCATCCATCTTGGTGATATTTTTACTCCCCAAATGTTAATTGTGATTTTAACGTTCTTCTTCATTGATTTCTTTGATACAGCGGGAACGCTCGTTGCGGTGGCGAACCAGGCTGGCTTTGTGAAAGATAATAAAGTGCCTCGTGCAGGACGCTCGCTTTTTTCTGATTCTGTTGCGACGGTTGTTGGTGCGATTTTCGGGACTTCAACAACGACCAGTTACGTGGAATCAACGGCTGGGGTTGCGGTCGGTGGTAGAACAGGGCTTACGGCGATTGTCGTCGCAATTTGTTTCTCCTTATCGCTTTTCTTCTCGCCGCTGCTTGGCGTAATTACAAGCGCCGTCACGACACCTGCACTCGTTATTGTTGGTATTTTAATGATTGGTAACGTGGCGCATATCGATTGGTCGAAATTTGAGGTCGCGGTTCCCGCATTCTTCGTCATCTTGATGATGATTTTAACTTTCTCAATTGCGACAGGGATTGCGATTGGCTTTATCTTCTACCCAATTACGATGGTGTTAAAAGGGCGCTATAAAGAGGTCCACCCCATCATGTATGTGATGATGGCGCTGTTTATTCTTTATTTTATATTTGTTGTTTAAAAATAACGCGAATAGACTTTGAGATTTTTTTCAAAGTCTATTTATTTGTTTAAAATTAGCTTTTCATTTGTCGACAGTTTAAAAATAAGGAGCTGACATATTACAATGTACGAAAGTAAAACGCCTACACCCGTAATGACATTTATGAAACTACTTCCCAGTTTTGCACCAATATTTCCATTTGCCAAATTGACAACATCGACATACACAAACGGATTAAACATTAGTAAAATGCCTGCATCTGATTCCATTTTGCCTAGTAAAAATCCCGAACTGAAAATAAGCAAGAATATAATAATGACGCTCAAAATATTATTTCTGCAAACTAAATTGAGCACAGTCAGTAAAGAAACTAGAAATAGCACGATAAATACGGCTATTATGACGGCAGCAGCTAAAACTTCACCTTCTGTGCCAATATAAAAATCAGCACCTTTTTGAATAATAGCTGGCATTTGGAAGGTTTTAAAACCATTTTTCAAACTTGGAATCAAGTAAGCGGCGGAAAGTGTTACAAGTAGAAAAATACCGCCAGAAGTCAAGGCTACAAGTTCTTTCGTAAGCAAAACATGTCTTTTTTTGATTGGCAAACTCCAGAAAAAGCGTAATTTCCCAGAATCAATATCAGAGCCTATGACGGTCAGTGACGCCAGTAAAAAGAGCAGCGGAAAAATATACGGAAAGAGGAATTGAAGCGCACCCAATGTAAAGCCCGAACCGTTTAAATGAAATTCTGTTCCGCTGTATTCAAAATTTCCTTGGTCATATTTTTCTTTTAAAGCAATTTGCATTTCGAGTTGTTTTTCGGTCATTTCCGTATACGTATTGCCACTTCTAACATCTTGCAACAAATTTTTGTCTTCTGTAATTTGCAGTTTCAGTCTTTCTTTTGATTTCCCTTGTTTCATTGCTTCTAACTTCGCTTTTGCCACTTTTAAGTCTCGCTCATATTCACTGAGAACTTGATTTTTTGCAATTGACTTGGCCGGATCCGCCTTCACACCTTGAATCGCCATCTCAATACTTTGAATCTCCTCTTGTTCACTATTTATCTCGTTCTCTTTTTCAAAATTAAATTGTGACTGATAAAAAACAAAAAGTATCGCAATTAAACTGACGATTAAAATAAGCAAAATGAGAAATAATTTTCGTTTCATTAATTTTTGCCATTCAAAGCGGTACATATTCCTCATTCGCCGCCATCCTCCTTCTGTTCATAAATTTCATGATATAAGTGTTTCGTTTTTTCATTTTGCAACAAAATATTTGCAACATCCACCTGTAAATCATTTAAAAGCCGTGTCAAATCTATTAATTTTCCCGCCGAAATTTTAACTATAAGTAAATTTTCATCTTTCCTATTAAGCGAGTAAATCGAGTTGTGGCTTTCTAACGTTTGAATCGCCTGCGCTGTTAGTCCCGTTTTCAGCGTGATTTGATATTCCTCCAGATGCTGTTCACCCACTTCTTCTGCTTGAACAATCATTCCTTGTTTTAAAAATAAAACGGTGTCCGCAATTTCATCTATATCTGACAAAATATGGGAGGAAATAAAAATTTGCTTCCCGCTGTGCTTCAACTCTTGGATACAAAATTTAAATTCAGTGCTTACAGATGGGTCCAGTCCATTAAATGGTTCGTCTAAAATTAAAATATCCCCATCTGCAACAAGCGCCATCGCAAATAGCAATTGTTGTTTCATTCCTAAAGAATACGTGCCAACTTTTTTATTTATAAAAGGCATTATATGTAATTTCTCAACAATCTCTGTTATCTTTTTCACATTCCCATACATCCGTCCAATGAATAGAAGATGATTCATCCCTGTTAAATACGAATATAAAATGCTGTTATCTTGCATAAAATAAAGCGTTTTATTATCCTCCGTAACTAGGATTTCGCCGCTACTCGCGCAAAGGACACCGCTCATAATCCGCATTAACGTTGTTTTCCCGCTTCCATTAGGCCCGACTAAAGCAACCACTTTTCCTCGTCCTAAAGAAAAAGTGATATCGTTTAGTATATTGACCTGCCTAATACTTTTCGCTATATGGTTCATCTGCATGTTCACTTACTCCTTCTACTATAAAGCAGGAATCTAGTGAAGTTACCAGATTCCAAGCGATTTATTAATATGTTTTCCAAGTTCTCGTGTAAGCTGTGCAACTTCCTGATTGGTACGCATAAAGCCGTTTTGTTTTTGTTGTGTAGCTTGCACCATTTTGGTAAGAGATTGTTCGATAATTTTTATTTCTCGTGAAATTTTCCACCCCAAAAAGTGTCCGATAAAACCCCTTTTCATAGTAGTACAAGACGCTTGATACTTGCAGAGCCTCTGCTTTTTGCCCTTGAAACATAAACACAAAGCTAAATCCTAACATCAAACTTAGAAGTACCTTCAAACCTTTATTTTTCTTTTTTTCTGTCATAATGCTTCATCTCCTTTCGTGTAATGATCCTACCTTAGCATAGATTTGTATCACTTGTAAACAAATAATCTGAAATATGTTTTTTTCAGCTATTTTTTAGTTTTTTAATGAATAATCTTACTTCGTGACCTTTTTTTAGTTGCTTTTTCACGCTGCTTTCTCTATTCTAAAAAAAAGGAGTGCTGCAAATGAAAAAATCAGATTTAATCCACTTACGAACAGGCGCACAGCGTATTTTAGCGCCTTTTGAAACGCCAGATGAAGTGGTCGCTTATTTTGGAGCGATGCAGGCGCAGAACCGGGCGCAAATGCTTTATGCGATTGCAAGTCGGACAAAAAATTCGAGTCGCGCTGAAATTGAGCGGACGCTCGCGGAGAATCAAATCATTCGCGGATGGGCATTTCGCGGGACGATTCATGCGATGCGCCCGGAAGATTATTTTTTGCTGAAAGAGGTTTACGGCGCGCGAACTCTTCAAATCTTTCGCGGTTATTGGAAAAAATTAGGGATTTCAGAAAGCGATTTTGAGCGAAGTAACGCTGAACTTAAAAAGCAGCTTAGCGATGGGCCTAAAACGCGCGCGGAGCTTTCAGCGAGCATCGAACAGCTTGAATTGCCATGTTCGGGCATTCCATTTACGCAGCTCATTGCGAGGGCCAATCTAGATGACATTTTAGTTTTCCATGCGGATGCGAATACGTTTCAAAATACGGAATTTTTGGAGCAGCATAAAACAGATGCCACATTTGATGAGGCACTCCAAGAACTCGGACGGATTTATTTTAAAAGCCGCGGCCCGGCGACCATTCAAGATTTCAATTGGTGGAGCGGACTTCCGCAGACGACCATCAAAAAAATGCTTGCGAGTTTAAGCGGCGAACTCGTACAAGATGGCGACTTTTATTTTTACCCGGAAACGAAAAAAACGGCGACTAATCACACCGTTTTGCTCGCCGGCTTTGACGAATGGCTCATCAGCTACCGCGACCGCTCCGTGCATTTGCCAGAAGAATTGCAACGCGAAGTCATTACAAAAAACGGCCTCTTTCGGCCGATTGTCGTCCAAAACGGTGTTGTGAAAGGCACTTGGAAAGTAGAGAAAAACAGCATCGTGCATACCTCGGGCTTAAAAATTCCGGCGACGAACTATGACAAGTTTTCAGAAAAAACCGAGTAAGCTCGTCCAACATCACGGACGGCATGTGAATCAGACCCATAAACAAGCGGAATGCCTAGGTGTTTCGCTTGTTTGACGTACATCTCAGGCGGATATGTCGCACGGCAGTCCACTTTAAAAAGCCCCGCCGTATTGTAATCAAGCGCATAGCCGCTACGCTGCACAAGTTCCAGCACGTCCGTCATCACGTCGTCTGGAAGAGCTGTTTCTGTATTAAACGCGTGCCTAAATTTCTGACAAAGCGAAATATGCCCCAACCGCTTCGGCTTGAACGCCCCCAAATCCGCCAAAATCGAGGCTTTTATTTGTTCCAAATACGCGATTTGAGCCTCCCGAAAACCACCATAAAAATCGACAATACCCGTTTTGTAATCTGCCGCGCTAAAATCGATCGAACGAATGCCGTCCTGCCCTTCCAAAAAATGCACGCTCAAAATACCATCATCTAATTCTGGCCCATATTCATTCAAAAAGTCGCGCGTAAATGCTTCAAACTGCGCCAAATAATCCACCTCAAAACCAATTTTAATTTTGAGATCGCTCCGATATTTCGCCCTAAGCCGCGCCATCTCCTTCAAATAATACGGCAAATCGCTCATCGCCATGCTCGCCGTTTCGTATGCCTCCCGCTCCCCTGCTGCCTGCTGACTAAAATGAGCCGGAAGTGGCATATGTTCGGTGACAGAATATGTATCAAACCCTAATTCGATAGCTCGAATAATGAAACGCTCCACTTCCTCCCTTGAACCGTGCGGACAAAACTCCGTATGCGTGTGCCCATCCCATTTCATGCGCGTCCCCTCCTTATTTTCCATCATTATAACATAAAACCATTTACAAAAACGCTTTAACATGCTAATATGCTAATAAGTTAAAATATCAGAAAGGAGTTTGCAGATGAACTGGAATTTAAATTTGCCAACTGGGACACGCGATAAGCTTTTTCGGGAAGCCGAAGCGGCCTACAAATTGGAGCACACCGTCCAAGATTTTTTCAAAAAGCGGGGTTTTATGCGCATTGAAACGCCAATTATCGAATTTGAAGATGTTTTTTCGTTAGAAACAAAGGAAACCCACTATCGTTTTTTTGATGAAAAAGGGAGAATGTTAGCCCTGCGCCCGGATATGACTTTACCGATAGGCCGTGTGGTACATACAACAGGCGTTTTGTTGCCGGTAAAGCTTGCCTATAGTGGGAAAATTTTTCGCGCGAATGCCAGTCACGGCGGCGACCGAAATGAAGAAATGCAAGCTGGGATTGAACTAATTGGTTACGGCTCAAGAAAAGCGGAAGTGGAATGTTTGTTATCTGGGATTCGGCTTATGCGGGAACTGCAAATTCCGGATTTTCAGATGGAGCTCGGACATGCTGGTTTTTATGAGCTACTCCTTCAAAAATTAAGTTTAAGTGCGACGGAGGAAGTTGAATTTCGTAAGCTGTTACAAAATAAAAGCCTGTCTGACATGGAGGTCTTCGCAAAACAATTTGAGCCACAGTGGACTCGCTTTTTATGCGCCCTGCCAAGACTATTCGGGCAAGTTGAAACGACGATTTCAGAGGCGAAGGAATTGTTACCTGACGCTGAACTCTATGCACCACTTGATGAAATTTTAGAGATTGCAGCAACGATTAAACAGGCTGAACCAGATGCGTTACTCACTGTCGATATTGGTTTAGTTCAGGAATTGCGCTATTATACGGGGCTCATTTTTCGCGGCTTTGCGAATTTTGCAGCGGATTATTTTTTAAGCGGCGGCAGATACGACCGGCTGTCGGAACATTTTGGAATGGAAAAGGTACCTGCGGTTGGGCTTGCCCTCCATTTAGATGCCATTTTAGCTCTCAAAGAGCGACACGGCTTAACTGAAAAGCTGGCTACAAAACGAGTGCTCATTCATTATGATTTAGCTGAACTAGGCGCGGCGGAGCGCTATTATCAGGAAAATCCAGATAGTACACTTAGCCTGTTAGACTCGGAAAACGAATCGATTGCTTTCGCGAGAAAATGGAAAATCGAGACTGTCGTTTCTTTCCAAAAAGAAGGTATGAAGGTGATTTTTGAGAGGGGTGAGCGGGTTTGAGGTTGAAGATTGCGCTAACGAAAGGTCGGCTTGAGGACGAGGCTGTGCGCTTACTTACTTTGGCGGGCGTTAATTGTACGGTTTTAGCGGATAAGAAGCGAAAATTGATTTTTCAAAGTGACACGGATGAAATTGATTTTTTCCTCGTAAAAGCGGTCGATGTGCTGACGTATGTGAAACACGGGGCGGCGGATATTGGGATTGTCGGGCGCGATATTTTGCTTGAGGCGGCGAGTAGTTATTATGAAGTGCTCGATTTGAACATTGGCAAATGCCAGTTTTGTTTGGCGGCTCCGCCTACGTTTGATCCGACTGACTACAAGCGAAAAGTGATTGCGACGAAATATCCGAACGTAACGGAAGAATTTTTCCGGGCGCGCGGCGAGGATGTTGAAATTATTAAAATCGAAGGTTCGGTTGAAATTGCGCCGCTACTTGGTTTGGCGGACGCTATCGTCGACATTGTGGAAACCGGCGCGACACTGCGTGACAATGGCCTTGTGGTTGTAGAGAAACTTTATCCGATTTCGGCACGACTGATTGTGAATAAGGCTTCTCTTAAGCAAAATAAAACGCGAATTTTTTCATTAATTGACAAGTTACAACTTGTTTTAAAGGAGCGGACGGCGAATGAAACGACTCACGGGTAATGTGGCAACTATTTTAAAACAATTGGAAGTGCGCGAACAGACGCATGTGGACGTAGGCGATGCTGTGCGCAAAATTATTTCTGCTGTGGAGGAAGACGGTGACGCGGCTTTAGTTCGCCTGACAAAGGAATTTGATGACGTGGATTTGACGGCATTTCGGGTGAGCCAAGCTGAAATTGATGCGGCATATGAATCCGTGCCCGCCTCGCTTATTCGGGCGCTTGAAACTGCACGTAAGAACATTTCGGACTACCATGAAAAACAAAAACGCAGTGGTTTTTTAGACAGCGAAAAAGACGGGGTTGTTCGCGGCATGCGTGTGACGCCAATTGATTCAGTCGGCATTTATGTGCCTGGTGGGACGGCGAGCTATCCTTCATCGGTTTTGATGAACGCGATTCCGGCAAAAGTCGCTGGCGTTGAAAAAATTGTGATGGTGACCCCGCCTGATGTGGACTTAAATCCTGCCGTACTTGCCGCTGCGAAAATTGCGGGCGTTGACGAAGTGTTCACAATTGGCGGGGCCCAAGCTATTGCGGCGTTAGCGTACGGGACAGACTCCATTCCCCGCGTTGCCAAAATTGTTGGGCCGGGAAATATTTTTGTGGCAACAGCCAAGCGCGAAGTGTTCGGTCAAGTCGGCATCGATATGATTGCGGGACCTTCTGAGATTCTTATTTTAGCAGACGAAACGGCGAATCCAGCCTTTATTGCGGCGGATTTGTTGTCACAGGCTGAACATGATGAACTTGCGCGCGTCACTTTGGTGACGACATCAAACGCGCTTATTCAAGCGACAGAAGACGAATTGTTGCGGCAAGTTCAGTCACTTTCACGGAAAACAATTTGTGAGGTGGCGCTTCAGAACGGGCATTTCATTTTGGCGGAGAGCACGGCGGATATGTTCGCAATCGCGAATGAAATTGCACCCGAACATCTTGAAATCCAAATGGAAAACCCTCTGCTTTATTTACCGCAAATTAAAAATGCAGGTTCGATTTTCCTCGGTGCACATGCGACTGAACCGCTTGGCGATTATATCGCGGGACCAAACCACGTCATTCCAACGGCAGGCACAGCGAAGTTTTCCTCTCCGCTTGGCGTGGACGATTTTACAAAACGCTCAAGTTTTATTTTATATTCAGAAAATGCGCTTAAAGATGCGGCCAGAGATGTAATAGAGCTCGCTGAATCAGAAGGCTTAACCGCACATGCACGCGCCATTCAAATTCGATTGGAGGAAAGGCAAGATGAGAACTTCTAAAATAAGCCGGGAAACTGGCGAAACAAAAATCACACTAGTACTTCAGCTTGATAAACAAAATGCTTCTGAGATTCAAACCGGGGTTGGTTTTTTAGATCACATGTTGACACTGTTCGCTAAACACGCGCGCCTCAGTCTTGTCTGTCTCGCAAAGGGAGATACGGAAGTCGATTTTCACCATACAACAGAAGATATTGGGATTGTGCTCGGGAAATGCCTTGCGGAAGCGCTCGGCGATAAGGCGCAAATTAATCGTTACGGCAACGCTTTTGTCCCGATGGATGAAAGTCTCGGCCATTGTTCGCTCGATTTCTCAGGTCGGAGTTTTCTCGTTTTTGACGCCCCA
Source organism: Listeria goaensis (assembly GCF_900186125.1). GTDB lineage: Bacteria > Bacillota > Bacilli > Lactobacillales > Listeriaceae > Listeria > Listeria goaensis. The sequence goes on from NZ_FYBQ01000003.1 coordinate 125,299, forward strand.
TTTGAACGCGATAAAGTTGGCGATTTCGACACGGAACTCGTACAAGAATTTTTCCAAGCGGTCGCATCAAACGCTAAGTTGACCCTGCACTTGCGCGTACTTTACGGGCAAAATACGCACCATAAAATCGAATCGCTATTTAAAGCTTTCGGGCGCGCCCTTTCTGAAGCAGTCACGATAAACCCTGAAATCGAAGGCGTGAACTCCACGAAAGGAGTCCTGTAAATGATTGCCATTATTGACTACGATACTGGAAATACACGCAGTTTGAAAAAAGCACTCGATTTTGTGGGACTTTCTAGCCAACTTACGGCGGACCCGGCAGAAATACAGACGGCAGATGGCATTATCCTTCCCGGCGTGGGCGCCTTCCCCGATGCGATGGCCAAACTCGAAGAACGAAAACTTGTGACACCCATTTTAACGGCCGCAAAAAAAGGTACTCCCCTACTCGGAATTTGTCTTGGCATGCAGCTGTTGCTTGATTCAAGCGAGGAACACACGCTGACGAAAGGGCTCGGCCTGATTCCCGGAACAGTCAAAAAAATCCCCGAAGAGGCTGGCTTCAAAGTGCCACATATGGGCTGGAATCAAATTGACGTGCAGCAAGAAAATCTTCTTACGGAAAATTTAAACGAACGTTATGTCTACTTTGTGCATTCTTATTTTGCAGAAACGGATTCGGCTTATATTTCTGCTGTAGCAAAACATAGTCTAGCTGTGCCGGCGCTCATTCAACGTGAAAATGTATACGGGGCGCAGTTTCACCCTGAAAAAAGTGATACGGTTGGTTTGGAAATTTTACGTGGCTTTAAGGAGGTTGTGCGATGCGTGTCTACCCAGCAATTGACATAAAAAACGGCAAATGTGTGCGGCTGTATCAAGGCAATTTCGACAAGGAAACGATTGTGAATCCAAATCCGGTGGCGCAAGCTCTGGCATTTCAAAAATCAGGCGCTTCGTATTTGCATATTGTGGATTTGGACGGCGCATTAAACGGCGAGCCCGCGAACCTCGCTTTAATCCAAGAAATGAGTGAACAAACGGGTTTACCGGTACAAGTTGGTGGCGGGATTCGTTCGATGCAGCAAGTGGCGGCGTATCTCGAAAGTGGGATTGCACGGGTGATTATTGGCTCAAGTGCCGTCTCCTCGCCTGAATTTGTGCGCGAGGCGGTGACTAAGTACGGCGAGCGAATCGCGGTTGGAATTGATGCTAAAAACGGCTTTGTTGCAACTGATGGTTGGCTGAACACGAGTGATATTCGCTTCACTGACTTTGCGGTTCAAATGGAAAAACTTGGTGTTGCGACGCTGATTTTTACGGATATTGGGCGCGACGGAACGCTCGCTGGTCCGAATTTTGAACAGCTTGCGGCGCTACAAAACGCAGTTTCCTGCGCAATTATTGCTTCTGGTGGCGTGAAAAATCAAGCGGATTTAATCGCGCTTAAAAAGCAAAAACTAGCGGGCGCCATCGCTGGAAAAGCGCTATATAGCGAAAGCCTCACGATGAAAGAAATTTTGGAGGTGGAAAACTAATGCTCACAAAACGCATCATTCCTTGTCTCGACGTAACAAATGGCCGTGTCGTCAAAGGCATCAATTTTGTTGCCCTACAAGACGTTGGCGACCCCGTTGAAATCGCGAAAGCATACAACAAAGCCGGTGCCGACGAAATTGTGTTCCTCGATATAACAGCCACAAATGAAGGGCGCAAAACGATGATCGATGTCGTCGAAAAAACAGCCGAACAAGTTTTCATTCCATTAACAGTTGGCGGCGGCATTCAAACGACCGCAGAAATGCAGGCGCTTCTAAAAGCTGGCGCAGATAAAATTTCATTAAATTCAGCGGCCATCAAACGCAAAGAGCTCATTTCAGAAGGAGCGAATAAATTCGGCACCCAGTGCATCGTCGTCGCAATCGATGCCAAGCGCGTAGAGGATTCGTGGCACGTTTTCACACACGGCGGCAGACATGATACAGGCCTCGATGCCGTTTTATGGGCAAAAAAAGCGGAAGCACTCGGGGCTGGCGAAATTTTACTCACAAGCATGGACGGCGACGGGACAAAAAACGGCTATGACATCGCCCTCACGAAAACGATTGCGCAGGCCGTCAAAATTCCTGTCATCGCCTCTGGTGGTTGCGGAAGCACCGCGCACATGGTCGATATTTTCACCCAAACAGAAGCAAGCGCCGCACTTGCCGCGAGCATTTTCCACTACGGCGAGCTTGATATTCAGGACGTGAAACAAACACTCAAAAAAAACGCAGTGGAGGTGCGCTTATGACAATCGATTTTTCAAAAGGACTCGTTCCAGCCATTATCGTGGACGCCTCAGACGGCGAAGTTCTCATGCTCGCCTACATGAACGAAGAAAGCTACCAAAAAACGCTCGAAACCGGCTACACCTGGTTCTTTTCGAGAAAAAAACAAGCACTTTGGAATAAAGGAGCGACAAGCGGGCATGTGCAACGAGTCGCACAAATAACGGCCGACTGCGATTTAGACACCTTGCTTATTCGCGTCCACCAAACCGGGCCCGCCTGCCACTTAGGTTCGCGCTCTTGTTTCACAAATGAAATAAAGGATGTGTCGTCATGTTAGAAAAGCTATACGCTGAAATTGCGAGCCGAAAAACCGCGCCAAAAGAAGGCTCCTACACAACCTATTTGTTCGACCGCGGTTTAGACAAGATTTTAAAAAAAGTTGGCGAAGAAGCAACCGAAGTCATTATTGCCGCCAAAAATGAAAAAGCCGAATTGATTAGCGAAACCGCCGATTTGACGTACCACCTACTCGTTTTGCTCGTGGAATCTGGCGTCACCCTTTCTGAAATCGAACAAAAACTCCTTGAACGCGAAGGTCGCCTCAGTAAAACGAGCGACCGTAAGGAAATCCAAGATTTGTGACAAAATTGTAATGTTGCACCCGCAAATTGTAAGCCAATGAGCAGGATTAATTGCCACTATTCTTCTATACTTATTTTATCGGAGAAAGTTACTTTACCCAAAGAATAACTTGTGACTTTCCTGAGACAAACGACTTTATGTCTATTCATTAAGTTTCCCAATTATCCCTTGATTTTGTCTCAGAAATCACAACTCCAATTAACTCCCTGTTTTCCCATGCGTCCCCCCGCATGGGAATTTTTTTGTGCGCCCAATCATACAATATTTTCTTTGTTATGCCTATATATTTATTTTTTTCAGAAAATTTGTTTTTTTACTTGCCAGATATATTTTTAACATGGTAAACTTAACAACAAGAGTAATATAATTTCACATCCCACCAAACATATGCGGAATAATTAACATTCCGTGCAAGTTAATCATTTTCAAAGGAGTGTTAATATGGGGCAAACAACAATGGTTTCAGAAAATCGTCAAGCTGCTGAGCAATATACGGCGGAGATTTTTGAAACAATCAAAAGACGTAATCCAGAAGAAACTGAATTTCATCAAGCAGTAAAGGAATTTTTAAATGCGATTATTCCTGCGCTGGAAAAAGACCCTAAGTACCAAGAAAACGGCATTTTAGAGCGTCTAACTGAACCTGAACGCCTTATTACATTCCGTGTTCCCTGGGTAGATGATGCCGGAAAGGTACGAGTAAACCGCGGATTCCGCGTACAATTTAATAGCGCTATCGGCCCTTACAAAGGCGGACTTCGCTTCCACCCTTCGGTAAATGGGAGTATAGTAAAATTTCTAGGCTTTGAACAAATTTTCAAGAACGCCCTAACTGGTTTGCCAATCGGCGGTGGTAAAGGCGGTTCCGATTTTGATCCAAAAGAAAAATCCGATGCAGAAATTATGCGCTTCTGTCAAAGTTTCATGTCTGAACTCGCGGTGCACATCGGCCCAGATACAGATGTCCCTGCTGGTGATATCGGCGTATCCGGTCGCGAAATCGGCTATTTATTCGGGCAGTATAAAAAAATGACGAGCCGTTTTGACGCTGGCACCATCACTGGTAAAGGCCTCACATATGGTGGGAGCTTGACGCGAACAGAAGCAACAGGTTACGGTCTTGTTTATTTCACAAAAGAAATGCTCGCCGCAACAAATCAGTCTTTTAAAAATAAAACGGTTGTCGTTTCTGGCTCTGGTAATGTGGCCATCTATGCGATTGAAAAAGCCGAAGAACTAGGCGCAAAAGTAGTAGCTTGTAGCGATTCTGACGGCTATATTTTTGACCCAGAAGGTATTAATCTTAAAACATTAAAACAAATAAAAGAAGTAGAGCGTCGGCGCCTTCACACCTATCTTGAAAAACACCCCACTGCCGAATTTTATGAAAATGGCGATATTTGGTCAGTGCCATGTGACATTGCCTTGCCATGTGCGACGCAAAATGAAATTAGCGAACAACAAGCGAAAACGCTCGTTCAAAACGGTGTCATCGCTGTTGCAGAAGGGGCAAACATGCCGTCCACACTAGAAGCTGTTTCGGTTTTCCATGAGAATAAAATCTTATTTGGTCCTGCAAAAGCAGCAAATGCTGGAGGAGTTGGTGTTTCTGCTCTTGAAATGGCGCAAAACAGCAGTCGAATGAGTTGGAGTTTTGCTGAAGTCGATGACCACCTAAAAAATATTATGAAAAACATTTATAAAAACGCTAGCTTCGTTGCAAAAGAATATGGTTACGAGGGTGACCTCGTCGTCGGAGCAAACATCGCCGGCTTCCTAAAAGTTGCCGATACAATGCTTGCACAAGGCGTTGTATAAGAAAGAATCACTTAAGCTCCTATGCTTTCAGTCAGCATAGGAGCTTAAGTCTGTGCTATAATAAAGCGTGAAATGACTTTTTAACAGGAGGAATCGAATTTATGTCAAATAAAACCGCAACCGCATACATTGGTACATATACGAAAGTGGAAAGTAAAGGAATTTATCGCCTTGTAATGGACCGCGAAACGGGCGAAGTTTTAGAAAATAAGCACGCGGGCACAATGGATAACCCAACTTATTTAAAAATTTCAGATGATGAAAAATATTTGTATTCTGTAGCGAAAGACGGCGATAAAGGTGGCCTTGCTGCATTCAAAATTAATGAGGACGGCTCACTTGCTCTTTTAAATGAACAAGTAAAAACTGGCAATCCTCCTTGTTATGTTGATGCATCGGCTGACAATTCAATTGTTGTTTCAGCGAACTATCACTTAGGAACCATTTTAAGTTATCCAACTGAAAACGGCGCACTAGGCGCACCGATTTCTGAAATCGAGCATACCGGAAAAAGCGTACACGAACGCCAAGAAAAACCACATGCACACTTTGCTGGCTTTACGCCCGATCAAAAATTTGTCGTGACATGTGACCTTGGAACGGACTACGTGACGACGTATAGCGCGACGTCTGGCAAACTTGAAAAGGTGGCTGATTTGCTTCTCACACCTGGAAGCGGACCACGAAACTTAGTTTTCCACCCAAATGCGAAGTACGTGTATATCATGACCGAGCTCACATCAGAAGTTGTTGTAGCAGAGTATAACAGCACGAGCGGCGAGTTGACGGTCGTTCAAACGATTCCATCGCTTCCGGCTGATTTTACAGCTGAAAACAAAGGGAGTGCCATTCACATTTCAAACGACGGACGCTTCCTCTATGTTTCCAACCGCGGTCAAGATGCGATTGTTTCTTTTGCGATTGATAAAACCGGACAATTGAGTTTGCTGGAAACGGTACCCGTTTTAGGTGTCGGACCGCGCGATTTTGACTTAGATAAAACTGGCGAAATCCTCGTTGCAACAAACGAAAACTCCAACAACGTTACTATTTTCAGCGTCAACAAAGAAACCGGCAAACTGACTTTACTCCAAAAAGATATCAAAGTTCCAGAACCAGTTTGCGTCAAATTCATGAAATAAGAAATATAATAAAAAGCATAAATCCAGCAATAACGCCATTTCTAGAGATGGGTTTTACTGGGTTTATGCTTTTTTCAATTTATTTTTGTCCTGCTAAAATATAACTAGTGTCATTCACCGACTCCACGCGTATTTCTCCGTTTTCATACACCATTTTCGTAATGCTCGCGTTTTCAAGCATCGGGTTTACAAATTCCGGCGCCAAAATCGTCAAATAGGCGTTAATCGTCATTCCGTGCGCCACCACCAAGACGTGCTTTTCGCTTTCGCCTTGTTCCTGCTCGATCATTTTGTCTAAAGCGCGCATGAGGCGCGCCTCCATATCTGCCCAGCTTTCTGAAAGACCGGTTTCGTCAAGCTCACTCACAGCCTCAAGCACCAATTGGACCCCTTTTAAACCTAAATTTCGCATGCCTTCCTCTGGCGAAGCATAACCAAGATGTGCCATCACGGTGCTAAACATTTCCTCATTCGGCGAACCTTCAAATTTCCCAAAGCAAAATTCGCGCAAATCTTTTAGAATATTTTTCTCCAGATGGGTCTGTCCACTTTCCACTAAAATAATATCCGCCGTTTCAATTGTCCGTCCACGGTCGCTCGTATAAACCGCATCAAACGAAATATCTAAACCGCGACCTAAGTATTCTGCCACTTCCCGGCCTTCATTCGTCAGCGGCGAATCTGACCACCCTTGCACTTTTTCAAGTGTATTAAGCAACGTCTTACCGTGCCTTGTCATATAAAAAGTTATTTTCGAATCCAATTTTCTGTCGCCCCCTCCCTTTTATCTTAGCAAACTGACACCAAAAAAGGAACCGTTTTCAGGCTCCCAAATTTGTTAATCAATACGGCATATGTATTTTTATTAAAAAATAAATATGTTCTTAGTCCAGCATACAGAGAAAGATTTAAATCTTCAAGTAACTTGACATCCTAATCATCTTTATCCAGTTCCACAAATTGTTCCTTGAGTATTGCAAGTTGGAGTTTATTTGTTGAATCTCTGTATCATTTTACAACATAGTATATGGCTTTTAAGGATTCATTAAAACCTATCATTATTCACTTATATTTTCTGGCAATACTTATTAATACTAGAAAAGTATTTTCTAAAAATACAGTTAGTTTTTTTAACTATTGACAACTTGATTAGTGAGTTCACGCTTACTAATCAGGGCTTTACTATTCGACTCCAATCAGATAGTAGAGTACCTTTTTATTTTTGTGTAAATACTTCTATAAATTCTGATGGAATAGTATCTGCTAACCAAACTTTTTCATTTCCCAAATAAAACTTTGTTCCTTTCGCTCTAGCATTTTCTGTATTAATCACTAAAATAATCGGATTTTTCTCTTTTCCCTACTAAACTAGCTGTCTCTATATCTTCGGATAAATGAACATATTGTCGAGACATGGGAGATAAACCACTCTTTTCAATTTCAGATAAAAGATTATGTGCAGTTCCATGATACAGAAATTTAGGAGGAATAGCTTCTTCTTTTACTATTTTCATTGGAACAGAGTGTCCATATAATGCTCGAATACTATCCTCTTTGATTTCATGCCTCTTTTTTTCTGATTTTTCAATCATTACTTTTAAATCATCAAATTCTACATTTTGCCATTCGGTAGACTGATGTAATGCTTGTAATAATTGGTCAATTGGTACCCAACCATTTTTATCCAGTTCTAACTCATATTCCCATGGAGCATGACGTAATGCATAAGAAACTTCTTTACTCAATTTTGTATAGTTTATTTTATTAGACAATTTCTTCCTCCCGATTATATTCAGTCATTGTTTTAACAGCAAATTCTACCCACTCCCATAAATCCTCAAATTCGCCTCTTTGTTCAAAACCTTCCGTAGTGAAATCATGAATTAATTGAACTTTATTTTCTTTTCCAATCTCAAAACAAGCTATATCATCATTATCATCTCTTCTTGCAAAGGGTATTAACTTTCTATTAGGATACCTTTCTTTCAAATCATAGTACCTTCTAGTTGCTTGACCTGACTCAATTAAATACCACACATCAAAATCTACCAAGTTTAATTCAATTAATTTGTTATAGGCTTCAGGGTATATAAATACGTCTTCTTCAATATAAAATTTTTTCATGACTATAAGCACATTCTTTCTATTTCATTTTTTCTAAATCAAACGACCCCATTGGATTGTTATTTCTAAAATCAGCTTTCTGTTTTCCAACTCGTAACTCTATAGCTTCTCCCCATGTTTTTGGAACGCCTTTTTTTGTCGTAAATCTATCGATTGTGGCTTGATCAGGTAAAGGTGTATCATAGCTTCTAACATTGGCTTGAACGTCTATTCCAACCTCTCTAGCTGCTGCAACTCTTGTGTTATCAAGAGTTGTCAAACTACCATCAGGCATTCTCACAACATCAATTGGGTCACCTTTCCAACCATTCGCTTTCATGCTAGCAATAATTTCATCTGAACCATTTACAGAAGTTTGACTGAACCTAATTTCCGAAGGGTTAGCATTTTCAATATTCTTTCCAAGTCCACTAGCTCCCTCATACGTCATACTCCCCCGAATCGCCGCAGTACTCAAGCCCAACCCCATCACCACATCCATCAGGCCACTTTCATTCAGCGTGCCTTTCACCGATTCCACATATGCTGATGCCCGAAGCGTGCCGCCAGCCATACCGGTGTATTTCGTGCCGTCCATGATAAAGAAGTGGAAAAAAGAGAATAATGTCTCTTCTAATCCGTAAAACATTATAAAGAAAGTCAATAGACCGCTAGGCTCTCCTAACATCACTATTGACTTTCTTTAGCGGACATGTCAGTTTGTTAGTACCCGAGGCACTCACGAAATAGCTAGTACCTTGACTTGTCCCTTGAGCCTCTTAAGCATAACATGTCCACAGTTTACACTAAATATTTAAATTTATTCTTTCAAACCTTTTCTACTTCATCCTTAGAATCTAGCAAAATAACATTAAAAAATTGCCTTAAAAGGAGCATGTCCTGTTTCTGCATTTCTCAATAAGGTTGGTTTTCTGAAACGTAAACTCGTCTCTAATTTAAATATAGCAGTATCTTCTTCCATTTCATAAAAAGATACATTTATCCAAATTGGCACAAGTGGTTGCAAGCCAGCTAAAATTCCTACCGTTTGTTTTACTGGGATTTTTTTTCCACCAATATTTTCTTTACTTAAAATATTCAATCTCATATAATCATCTTCGGTACTTAGTGGTTTATTTTTTTCTTGTACTGGAACAATAATAAACTTACAATCATTAAAAGATACATTCTTTTTTTCTCTAATTTCCGCTACCGTAGCAATTAAGTTATTTTTAAAAATTTCCTTATTCATCTGAGTAACTTTCTCCACATTAATCTCCCCTTAATTATTTAATTTTCAATTTAATACTTGACACTAAATTAACTTCTGCCAAATTAACATAACCAGAACTCGTCAAATTAATATCATATATTTCTAACCAACTATTATTTACATTTAGCCCAACACCTCTAAGGGCATTTGGAGATAATATTGCTTGGTCGGGACTTGGGGTATAGTGTCCTGACCAATTCGTAATCCTTCTAATTTGACCAGTTGTTCCATTTATTTTTAGTTTTCCAGCAGCCTGAACAGATTCGCCATTAGCTAAAAATGAATGGCCGCTTCCTAATTTTAGATTCCCATTTATATCAATAATAAAGTCTACTGTTTCAATACCATTTAAACCCTTAATATTCCCGTTTTTTATGGTGAAATTATAAGATTTTCCTAACTGTGCTTCATTCGGATATCTATTTGATATTGTTAGAATTGGGTCAGCTCCACCAGTCTTCCCATACGTCATACTCCCCCGAATGGCTGCCGTGCTCAAGCCCAACCCCATCACCACATCCATCAGGCCACTTTCATCCAGCGTGCCTTTCACCGATTCCACATACGCGGATGCCCGAAGCGTGCCACCAGTCATACCTTTGTATTTCGTGCCGTCCATATAATAGGTGCCAGTTTTCCACGACTCGGTGATTTTTTTGTTTAGCTCCTCATTCGTGATAATTTGGTAGTCACTTGGGTCTAAGTACTTTCCTGCCTTGTCTAAGTATTTCTTCAGTTTCGGGTCATGCACACCCACTCCGTTTTGTTCAAGCAGCCACATCACTTGCGGCTTTCCCTCCGCATCGTAGTACACCACTGCCAAAACTTGATAGGCTTTCAGCGCTTCGACCAGTTTTGGGTCTACGCCGCGAACGGTATTAAGCCGCTGTTTCAAGGCATCCATCGACTGGATATAGCCTTTTGGATATGTATAGGTGCCGGTTTGGGCGTTAAATTCGACTTCCTGCAAGAGTTGTCGCATCGTTCTTTGCGCCGTCATCACAAGTGCTAAAAGTTCTTGGAAAAAGTGGGTATGACTTTGCTCAAATTGTAAATAGTTTTCCAGAATTTTTTCTTCTTCCACCGCTTCAACAAGGTCTAGCCGTAATTGTTGGACGCGTCCTTCTTGGGAAGGACCCGTCTGTGAGGAAAGGGAAGCTTGTAACTTTTCTTGTTTTTGGCGAATACGTTGAGCTTTCTCTACAGCTACACCTAACAACTCCGCATTGACTTTGGCCGTCTTCGAGTCATCCACTTGAGCACTAAAATCATTCAAATAGCGTTCCAGAAGTGCTTCACTCGTATCTAAAATTTCAAGCAAACTCCCGCCTACCGTCTGATAGGTTTCGCGAAAATAATACTGGGAAGCTTGAATCGCTTGCCCGTCTAAGAAATAATCCGCCGAATAACGAAAGGCGCTTGCTTGTACGGCTTGAATACGAGCACGCATGGTGGCATTGGCCTTTTGTAAAGCTTCTTGAAAGGCACGTACTTCGGCAATACTAATCCGGCTCATGAGGACAACGCCTTTCGAAGCTCGGCTTGTTTCGCCTCTAGCTCTCGTAAGGTCTGTTTAGCAGCCGTCATTTGATTCGTGACATCGCTCCTTTGTTCCTCCATGCCTTGTCGCCAGTCGCGTTGTTCCCTGTACTGGACCTCTTCGGTATACATATGAAAGCCCGTGGCACGCTCCCCTTGCCAACCCTCCCGCAGAAGTTCACGCAGTTCCTCTTGTTCCCGCTGAATACGCATATGGTCTTCTTCCAGCCATTCCAATTGGTTCTGTTGATTTTGAAGCATATGTAACCCGTCTTCCATGTCGCTTTCTTGCTTTCGTAACGCCTGTAGCGCTTGTGTGTTTCGCTCACTTTTCGCATCCATTAGCGCAGCCCCATCCCTTCGATGGCTTGTCCTGCCGCTTGATCTTGTTTCGAAAACGCTTCGCCCATTTTCTCTAAACGTGCCGCATCTTTGTCCGCAAGCTCTGAAAACTGATGCATCATCTCAATCGATTCCATAATCGCGGTTCGGAAATCATTGATGGAGTTCGCATAGGAATCGCGCATATTCCCAGAACCCCACGGATGATAAGGATCCCCGCCGCTTGCCTCCCGTAGGTCGCTGGCATGGGTCCGCAATTCGCTTTCGCTAATTTGAATTTTAATCATGTTCATCACCTCTTGATTGTCTTATAAATACATCCTTTAGTATAGCATAAAAAGATATGATAATAAATTGTACACAGATAGTTTTCTGCTATAAAAATGGCCACAAAAAAGGAACCTTTTTCAGGCTCCTAAATTTGTTAATCAATACCGCGCATGTATTTTTTCAGCATTGGTGACATTAAGAAGAGTAGTACGGCGAATCCAATGGCAATAAAACCAGTGATTCCGAAATAAGCTACTTCCGTGTCTGCGCTGAAAAATTGTGTTGCTTGTGCGTTAAATGCTTGTCCCATGCTGTCCGCTAAAAGCCATAAACTCATCGTTTGTGAAGCGAACGCCGCTGGGGCAAGCTTAGTCGTAACGGAAAGTCCGACTGGCGAAATGAACATCTCGCCGACAATACATATAAAGAAGCTCGCAACAAGCCACAGTGGACTAACAAGCGTTGTCGTGTTACCGTTTATTAGGCCTGGGAACATCATAATCACGAAAGATAACCCGGCGAAAAATAAACCAATTGCGAATTTCTTCGGCGTTGATGGCTGTCTGTCCCCTAATTTCATCCAGAGCCACGCGAACACAGGTGATAAGATGATGATGAAAACTGGATTTAATGACTGAAAATTGGCGGGATTTAAAGTAAAACCAAAGATGTCTAGTTGCGTTCGTTCAGCCGCAAAAATCGCGAGCGTCGTCGAGCCTTGTTCTTCTATCATCCAAAACAAAACGGCGATTAGGAATAGCGGAATATAGGCGTACAGCCGTGAGCGCTCTTCTTTTGTCGTTTTTTTACTGCGAATCATCACGACGAAATAGGCGACTGGAATGCCCACACCTAGAATGGTCACGGCAAGGATAATAGTATTAATCGTGAAGCTGCCCGTAACGAATGCAATGGCCGCAATTAAAGCGCCGATTGCAGCCACTAAAGCGAGCGCAAACCAAATGAATTTCCCTTTTTCAGAGTTTGACATGGGATTTGGCACTTGTTTGCCGGCTTCTTTTAAATAAAGTTTTCCTGTGATGACGTATACGACTAGCCCAATTGCCATCCCAACAGCAGCTACACTAAAGCCAGCGTGGAAGCTATCTGTGGCGCCCCAAATACCTGAAACGATGAACGGAGCAATAAACGCGCCTAAATTTATTCCCATATAAAAAAGACTAAAACCTGCATCGCGTCGATTATCGCCTTTTGCGTATAAGTCCCCCACAACATTCGACACATTCGGTTTTAAAAATCCTGTCCCTAAAATGATGAGCACCATCGAAAAGAACAGTGCCGTCGCCCCCATAGGAAGCGCAAGAACAATATGCCCGGCCATAATCAAAACGCCGCCCCAAAAAATCGTGCGCCTTGAACCGAACAAGCGATCAGCCGCCCAGCCGCCGATTACCCCAGACATATAAACTAATGAACCATAAATCGACATAATTGCTGTCGACGTCCCTTGACTAAAGCCAAGTCCCCCATCTGACACTTGTGTGTACATATAGTAAAGCAACAACGCACGCATTCCGTAGTACGAAAAGCGCTCCCAAAATTCGGTGAAAAATAATGTCGCTAAGCCTCTAGGATGCCCAAAAAAAGTTTTTTCCCTCTGTTCAGTTTCCACCCTACTTCACCCCTTTATTTTGATAAAAAAAGGCCATAATTTTATAATTATGACCTTCTGTCTGCGAGGATTATTCTGCTTTTAATGCTTTCTCATAAATCGCTCGACTCACTTCAAGCGTTTGATCGCCGCGCTCTGAAATCGCTGTTAGCTCATGACTTTCAAGTTGACTGACAAGCGCCTCTACAACTTCTTCCCCTAAACCATACTCGCTGAAATAAATCGGGGCACCAAGTGATTCGAAAAATCGCCCAGTGTTCGAAATAGCCTGTTTGACTTTGGCTTCATTACTACCTTCCGTAATATGCCACACGCGTTCCGCATATTGCACAAGTTTATCAAATTTTTCCTTTTTCCGAATCGTTAAGAGTGCCGGCAAAACAATCGCAAGTGTACGCGCATGATCAATCCCGTAAAGCGCCGTAATCTCGTGCCCAAGCGAATGACTCGCCCAGTCGCCTGGAACCCCCTTATTAAGCGTCCCGTTCAGCGCATTCGTCGCCGTCCACATGAAATTCGCTCGCAAATTGTAATCATGATTTTTTTCATCAATCACACTCGGCCCAATCTCAATCAACGTTTGTAGCAAACCCTCCGCATAACGATCCTGCACCATCGCCCCAACCGGATACGTCAAATATTGCTCCATAACATGCACAAATGAGTCAATCACGCCATTGGCAAGCTGCCGCTCTGGAAGCGTATATGTAAGCTCCGGATCAAGTAGCGAAAATTTCGGAAATGTTACCGGACTCCCAAAACTCACCTTTGCCTTTTTCGCTTTAATCGTTACAACCGCCCCACTATTCATCTCAGAACCCGTCGCAGGAAGCGTCAAAACCGTCCCAAACGGAAGCGCCTCTTTTACCGGTTTAGCAGCACCAACGCCGTTCCCAAAAATATCAATCGGGTCGCCGTCAAAACGCGCCGCAGCCGCAACAAATTTCGTCCCATCAATGACAGAACCGCCGCCAACCGCGAGCAAGAAATCATACCCTTCTTTTTTGACTAAATCAACCGCTTGAATAAGCGTTTCGAACGTCGGATTCGCCTCGATACCACCAAATTCACCTGTCGTATGCCCGTGAAGAGCCTCACGAACCTTCAAAAGCGTGCCAAATTTTTCAACGCTCCCGCCACCGTACAAAATCAAAACCTTCTTATCCTCCGCAATTAAACCCGCCAGTTCAGAAAACCGGTTTTTCCCAAAAACAATATGCGTTGGATTATAATAATCAAAATTCCCAATCTGTTTATTCATCATCCTGCTCCTCACTTTCCTATCTTAAGTATTAATACACCTTTTCAATTCTCTTTAAACATTATAACGCGCCGTAACTCATTTTACGAAAAAAACGCCAGCCATAAAGCTAGCGTTTTACATAAAATCAAGTAGCCGATCTTTAAATTTCTCATAAAACAAAGTACCAAGGCACCGTTATCAACCAATAATTAATGCCCCTCTCCATTTTCTGGGACGTTTTACATTCACGAATCACTCGGCATTTGCGACTTCGAAAGTCGTTTTTCAAATTCATACAACCCACTCGGAATCACCTTAAAAAGTGGTGTCATTTCACCATCTGAAACCGCAACTAAGTCGTGCATCGCGCGCGAACAAATCGTATAAAGCAATGTTTTGTCTGCGCTAGTTGGATAGGATTTTTCCGAAGCATCAAGAACAATCACGCTATCAAATTCTAGCCCTTTCGCTAAATAAGACGGGATAATCATAATGCCTTCAGACAGTTTTTGGTTGCCTAGATGCACAAGTTTAACGTCCATTTTTTTATACAGCGACAAATAAGCTTGTTCGCAAATTTCCTGATTCCGTCCGATAATTGCTACCATATTAGACGTTTCATTCAATTTTAAAGCTTGTTCTTGCAAAACTTCCATCATTGCCACAAAACTTTCCGTTTGAATCACTTTTGGCACGTTACCTTGTCTTGAAAACGGAATAATTCGGTCCGATTCCGCCATAATTTCCTTCGTAAAATTCGTAATTTGTTCCGTAGAGCGGTAGCTTTTCGTAAGCTCGACAACCGAAGTTCGCTCGGCATCAAAAAGCGGTGCAATTTCTTTTAACAGCGACTGCTCATCTTTCTTAAAAATGGCTTGGTTTAAATCGCCTAAAAGCGTAAACTGGCTACTTGGAAAAATTGATTTTAAATAAGCAATTTGAGCTTTTGAATAATCTTGAATTTCGTCAATAAAGACAAAACGCATGATGCGATTAATTTTTTTGCCCACAATTGCGTCGTTTAATTCGAGGAACAAAACAGCGTCTTCAAGCGCCAGTTTATTTTCATTTAAGCTTGCCACAACACGATGAATCTCCGCATTCCAATCGGCTTCTGAAAGTCTAAACTCCTGTAAATCAAACAGCCGCGGCGCGTATTGCATAAAGTGACCAAATTGTTGTTTCACATGCAGAAACTGGTTTTTCTCGACAGCCTGATGCAATTTTTTGAACTTCAAACGGACAATTTTTTTCGCCAAATAGTCCTGTTCGTCATCAAAACTTTGGAACTCGAGCTTCGTTGGTACAAGCGCACGATACTGCTCCTCACTAAGAAGCTCCATCTCGTCTTTCACCCACGCCTTCTTGGCTTCCTCATTCGCAATCGTGTATAACTTTTCTCGAAGAATTTTTTTCGTTTCTAAAAGCCTTGCGGGCATTTTATACCGTGGTGTTGCATAAAAAATCGCTTTGATATCTTCCTTAGAAAGTACCGTTTCCCCGCGAAATTTAATATCTTTAAACCGCAAACCGCCATTTTGCAGGAGCGACACGTATTTTCCAATTAGCGTCATCAGAAACGTCGATTCTTTTAAAAGCATCATTTCCTTGCGCGCATCGTTTGTTTCATTTTCAAACTGTTCAAAAAGGCTTTCGACGTCTAGTTTTCCCAACCGTTTCGCAGTGAAATCTTGAAATGTCGTTTGAATCATGTTTTTCTCGCCAAGTTCCGGCAAAACATTCGCGATATAATGGTTAAATAAGCGGTTCGGCGAAAAAATCATCATTTGCTTTTCATCGAGGCCGTTTCGGAAACGGTAAAGTAGGTAGGCAATGCGCTGTAAAACCGCTGATGTTTTGCCACTTCCTGCTGCCCCTTGGACGAACAATAAATCGCTTTTTGTGTCCCGAATAATGCGATTTTGTTCCTGCTGAATGGTCGCTACGATATTTTTCATTTGCAAACTAGATTCGCTGCCGAGCACATCTTGTAGCATCTCGTCGCCAATCGCGTCATTTGTATCGAACATGGACTCAAGGCGCCCATTTTTTATTTTAAATTGACGTTTTAATAACACATCAACGGTTAATTTTCCTTCTGGCGTTTCATATGTGGATTTGCCAATTTGGCCATCATAGTAGACACTTGAAATCGGTGCGCGCCAGTCATACACTAAAAACTGATCGGATTCATCAAGCGCGGAGCCAATCCCGATATAAATTTTTTCACGTGGTGTTTCCTCGTCACAAATATCAATTCGGGCAAAATAAGGCGAACTTTTCATTTTATCAAAAACCGTAAGTTGCTTTTCTCCGTGTTCATAATTTCGCTCGCGCTCTCTTAAAAAATGTTCTTGCTGGCGAATACTGATGTTTGTTTCAGAAACATCGTCTGGCTCTGCTAAGTTCACACGCACATCTTCCCAAAAATTGGACCGAATGTCGCGAGCCTCCTGCTTCACCGATTTTAATGATTCTTGAATTCTTTTTTGTTCCTTTTCGATCTCTTGAATCGTATAATCAATGCGGCTTTGCTCATTTTGTTCTTCTTTATTCATAAAAAAAGCCTCCCAAATTCGTTGACAAAATCAAAAATAAAGTGTATATTATTATAGTAGACTAATTGTGCTTACTTTTAACACTATTTGTAATAGCGTTTTTCAGTATAACACAATTTCATAGAAACAACAACTAACCTTACGAAGGTTTTTTATTTTGCTCAAACAAGGAATGCGTCTTTACGTATTCCTTTATTTTATTGTCCATTACTGTTTATACTGTACTAACCACGCGCTTTAAGCTAAAATAGAAATAGTGAGAAAATAGAATGGAGTGACCGACATGTTAATCAAAAATCTTTGCATCCCAAAAGCAAAATTAACGACTGTTCCTGAAACCGCAACTTTACAAGAAGCCATCCATTTGCTTGAAGAATCTGGCTATCGTTGTGTTCCTGTTCTTGATACAACAGGCGAAAAGTTTCTAGGAAATATTTATAAAATGCATATTTATCGCCATGCCGCAAATGGCGGGAGTTTAACAGATCCTGTAACGTCGCTATTAAAAAATGCAACGAAACATATTAGTGTAAACTCTTCGTTCTTCCAAGTGTTCTTTACCATCAAGGAACTGCCTTATATTGCTGTTTTAAATACAAATGGTGATTTCTATGGTATTTTAACACATGGAAAAATGCTCGGTCTCCTTCAAGACGCTTGGAACGTTGACACGACTGGTTATGTCCTGACCATAGCAACAGGCGAAGTACCTGGCTCTTTAACAAAAATCACGAAGATTGTGGATAAATATACGAATATCTCGAACGTCATCACGCTTGATAATCAATCTGAAGATTTAATTCGCCGCGTCCTCGTTTCATTACCAAACAGCGTAGACGAAAAAATGAAAGACGATATCATCGCTCACTTAGACCGCAAAGGCTTCCGCGTTGTGGAAATCGAAAAAGTTGAGCGTTAACACATCAAACTCTAAACTTAAGCCAAACAAAACGTACCACGCACAATCAGACTGATGACAAATAGTGAGATTCTTACGCATTGCCGAGTACCGCACCGGAGCGTACTTGAGTACGTGATGACTGAAAACAGGAAGGGCGTAGTTTGCCCGACCATGTGAGAAGTTAGGCGAAGCGGAGCGGAACGGAGGCAAAAACTCCGAAGATTGCTGTTTGTCATCAGTCTGGAACCCCCTTCAAATTGAAGGAGGTTCTTTTTTTAGGTGACTAATCGGATACGGGCGACCTTGGCCGTCTGTTTCGCTTTCAAAAACGACACGGAAGCCATTTTTTTTGTAAAAAGAAAGGGCTGCTTTATTTTGCGTGTTAACATCGAGACTTTTTAAGCCTGAGTCTAATAGGCTTTTTAAAATTTGACTGCCATAGCCTTTGCCGCGCTTGGACGGACGTAAGAAGAGCATTTCCAGATGGGCGTCTTGTGTGGCAGAAAACCCAATAACCTCGTCCGCGTCTTCCCAAATTAAAATGTTTAAATGGGGAAAATAAGACGGGATTTCTTGTTCCAGTGCCGCCAAATCTTCTTTTCGCACGAAATCGTGCGTTGCCGCTACAGATTCCCGCCAAATAGCCAGCAAGGTTTTGTAGTCGGCTTCATTTGCTTGGTTAGAATTCATGCGACTTCTCCTACTTGTTTAAAATTTCGTAAATGTGGTTGTTTACTTTTCCAAAAGAGCGAATGTTGTTTTGAATGTTTGAAAATAGCACAACATAGGTTTTTCCGCTGTGGCTCATGCTGTTTGATACGTTCCAGCCGTTTAATACACCGTGGCTATTGTAGCTGCCTGGGTCGACGTAAAAGCCCATGCCGTAAAAGGACGGACTTCCTTTTGTGAACATTTTTTGGAAGCTTTTTTCGAATAAAAGTTGCCGCGTGCTAAGTGCATGGTCGAATAAATACATATCAAACGCGGACATATACATGTTTCCCACGCCGAAAAGTTGCGATAAATCCGGAAGCGACGGCTCCGTGTAACTGCCGTCTTTTTTGATGTAGTAGCCGACCGAAGCATTTTTTTCTTTTTTGAAGGTTTGGTAAAAGCCAGCCTTTTTCATGCCCGCTTTCTGAAAAATATTTTCCGTGAGGTAATCTGATAGGCTTTGACCGCTTAGTTTTTGGACGAGGTAGGCGAGCACCGTGTAATTCGAGTCAAGGTAATCCCATTTCCCTGGGCCGCGCTTAATCCCCTCTGCCTCAATATCTTTCACAAGCGCTTCAGGCGTTATTGCCGCATTCGATTCCTTGTGGCCGTTCAAACCGCTCGTATGATGGAGCAAATCAGATAGTTTAATTTGACCGCCGTTTGGAAAGCCCGGTAAATACTTCCCTACCGCGTCCTCGGTATTTAAACGGCCTTTCTCTTCCAGTTGCAAAATTGCCGTAGCAATGAATGCCTTCTGCGCTGAACCAATGTAGTAGACTGTGTCAGGCGTGTTCGCCGTTTTGGTTTCCCGATTCGCATACAAATAGCCTTTATTTAAAACGGTATGTCCTTCGCGAACAACAACGGCTGTGCCGCTAAAGCCGATTTGTTTTAAATAGCTATCAATTTCTGTGTTTTCGACCACTTCTGCTGTTTTCGTTTCTTGTTTTGGCTTTTTGGTTTCCTTTTGCTGGCTGACTTTTGCTTTTGGTACATCTTCACTTGTTTTTTTCGGTGTTAGCCAACTAATCCCCACAAATAGGGCTAACAAAAAAAGGACAAGGACGCTAAAAAAGGCTATAATTCGCCTTCTGCGATATTTCTTCCTTAATTCATATTTACTTTTCCGTGTTTTTTCCACTATTTCTTCACTCCTACAGCCTTTTGCTGCCTCAGAAAAAACAGTTTTCACAACTCCATACATGAATAGTAGAGCAAACACGTAAAAAATGCAATCATTTGTTTAAAGCAGTCTGTAAGGGGTAAAATAGAAGGGTCAGAAATCGTTTGAAAAGGAGATAGATAAACTATGGTAACAATAACAAAAGGTAAGTTTGATGGATTGCAAAGACTTTCAAATGAAAAAGGCGTTATCGCTGCACTTGCCATTGACCAACGCGGCTCACTTAAAAAGATGATTCAAGCGGCCAAGGGAACGGAAGATAAAAAAGATGTGGAAGATTTCAAGCGTCTTGTATCGGAAGAATTAACGCCTTATGCTTCTGCGATTTTATTAGATGATGAATTCGGTAAACCTGCGATTAAAGCGCGCCACGAAGGTTGTGGCTTACTTACTTCATATGAAAAAACAGGTTATGATACGACAATTCCAGGTAAATTACCTGACTTAATTGAAGATTTATCAGCATTACAGATTAAGGAAAACGGCGGCGATGCTGTCAAAATTTTAGTTTATTATGATCCAGATGAACCTGCTGAAATTAATGAAATCAAATTCGCCTTTTTAGAAAGAATCGGTGCTGAATGCCGTGCGGTTGACATCCCGTTCTTCCTTGAACCGATTACGTATGATTCCAAAGTGACGGACTCTAGTTCCCTTGAATACGCGAAATTGAAACCGGCTAAGGTAAAGGCATCTATAAAAGAATTTTCTAAACCACGTTATGGTGTAGATGTTTTAAAACTTGAAGTTCCAGTTAACTTCAACTATGTTGAAGGCTTTACGGACGGTGAAACTGCTTATTCGCAAGAGGTTGCTGCTCGCCATTTCGAGGAATGTTCCGACCTTTCTCCGCTGCCATTTATTTATTTAAGTGCTGGTGTTACTGCGGAAATGTTCCATAAAACGATTGAATTTGCGAACAAACATAACGTTCAATATAGTGGCGTTTTATGTGGCCGTGCGACTTGGAAAGATGGTATTGAAGTTTACGGTAAACAAGGTGATGATGCGCTTCGCGATTGGCTTCGTACGCAAGGTAAGGAAAACATTACTTCCTTGAACAAATTGTTAGACGAAGGCGCTGTTCCTTGGTGGACAAAATACGGATCACTTGATGATGTGAAAGTGGTTGAAAAATAAGAAAATCAAAACCCAGCTGATAATCTCAGCTGGGTTTTTGATTGATAACGCTAGTTACTATTTTATGCTTGTCTTAACACCATTTTCTTCCAGTCCAAACTCACCAAGAAAGCGGTAATAAGAATGAATGGGAAAAATTGGAGCGGAAAGACGAATAATAGAATCGAGCTTGTCAAAAATGGGCGTCCGACTACTTTTGTACAACTTGCGGCAACAAAAACAGTTACAAGGAAGCTTACATGGATATCAAGCGCCCAAGTAGCCACGTAACCCATTACGCCGCTTGCAAAAATGGCGGGGAAAATCATTCCGCCTTTCCAACCTGCTCCTAAACAAATCGCCGTTAATAAAGGCTTAAACAAACCAATTGCAAGGAGTAACCAGAAGGGATATTGAGCGATTTCGGCTGTAATTTCAACTAATTGATGCTCACCTGAAAATAGAAAATAATGCGAAATCATGCCGAACAGACCGATGCTCACACCACCAATTAAGGCTAGCAAAATTTTATTTTTAATCAATTTAAGAACTTTTTGTACCACATTTTGTAGAAATAAAAAGTAAATGCCAAAAAGGCTGCCAAGGATAATAATTGGGATGAAATAAACGAGGTTCAGCCAAGACCATGAAATTTCCGGTAGCCGGATAGCAAAAACACTTTTTTCTAACGGTAAAAGACCTTTCACAAAAATATACGTCACAAGTCCGCTGACTGACACGAGCAGAGATAGGCAGAGCTTCGACCAGCGCGGTAGTTTTTGCTCTTGATAGTCTTGATCCAAATCTTCAGCGATACCGTTAAGCGGCGCGAGAAACACGACCGAAAGCATGCCGAGAATCCCGAGATTGATGAGACTCTCTTTCCGCTGCATATCCATTTTAATATGGTCAACAAGCCATGTCACAAGCCCTCCGATGATACCTACAAGAGCTGCTTCTGGACCTAAACTTGCGCCAAATGAGAGCACGACCCAGGCGGCCAAAATCGTGTACAACAAACGATTTTTATATTCCACTCGCCCCGTTTTTTTTACTTCGGCCATGTTTTCATGTAGCGTATAAGGAAACGGGCCGACTTTCGTTTGAATAAGTCCGACTAATAAACCACCAACTAGGCCTACTAACACTGGATAAAAACTAAGATTCGGCATAAGTGACGGGATTTCTTGCCAAACAATATGTATGGAAAATTCAATAAGGGCAATAAAAAGGGCGCCAACTAAGCCGACAAATGCTCCTATAAGCAATGTATAACAAATATAAATGAAGGATAACTTTTTCACGGACTACTTCCTTTCCTAAAAGAACAGCTTTTAAATCATGAAGAAAAAAGCCACAAGATTATTAATAAAATGAAGCAAAATACAAGCCTCTAACCGTCTTGTTTTATAATACATAAAAGCAAGCCCAAATGCCATTACAAAGTAGATAAGGAAGCTCAAAATATCTGTTGGTATATGCAAAAATGTAAACAGTAGCGAACTTACAATGACCGCAATTTTCGGATATTTACGCAGAATGACGCCCATAATGAGGCCACGAAAAATGGTTTCTTCCGCAATTGGTGCCAAAATAACAATGGCGGTAAACATCGTTAGAACAGAAGAATTCGTCAAGAAGCCTTCTAATCCTGTTTGATTCGCTGTGTTAAAGTTGGGATTTAATAAACTGATGGTGAATTCAAGTACATTTGACACAAGAAGTGTTGCAGCACCAATGATGAGCGCTTGAATTGTAGCTTTTTTCGAAAAGGGTTTAAAGCTAAATAAACGCATATTGGTCGAATAGGCTAAAAGAATGATGACGCCTAACGCAAACGCTTGCGTCAAGTTCATATACCATGTCATCTGGAAATGATTTAGCGCTGTATCCATCGTGCCCGCATAAAATTGTAGCAAAATCGCAATGAATTGCCCAATCGAATCTAAAATAAAATAGAGCACAACCCAAATAATCCCAAGCCAAGCTTTTGGTTGCTTCTCATCGTTTTCAATTGGCATTAAACCGATCACACCTTTCTCCCTTTTAGCCTAGCATGAAAGCCAAAAAAAGTAAACGACCCGCAACAAGGCGGGCCGCAAAAATTTATTTAACGAGCTGTTTTGTAGTAAATTGTGGTAAATGTTCCTTATGCGCTTCTAGCATCTCATCCAGTAATTCTTGGGCAATGTCGCCACTTGGAACGAGCGGATTTAACGTAAACGCCTGAAGTGCCGTCGCGTAATCACCTGTTACTGCCGCCTCAATTGTGAGCTCCTCCATCGCTTTCATCACTTGCAGAAGGCCACGTTGTGCGGACGGGAACTTCCCAAAATTAATCGGCTCCGCTCCGTGCGCCTTAATCACACTTGTGATTTCAATTGCGCTATCGTAAGGCACATCATCAATCGCACCATTATTTCGCGTAGAAACGACCATCGTTGTTCCTTTGTTGTTGTAAATCGAGTTAATGATTTCGCAGGCCGCATCACTATAATGCGCTCCGCCGCGTTTAGAAAGCTCCTCTGGTTTGTAATCCAAATTCGGATCTTTGTAAAGTTCAAACAAGCTCTCCTCTAAACGTTTCACAACCTCGCCACGAGTCCCTTCATTCTTAAATGACTCAAGCTCCTCTTTTAACATATCGTCCGTCATGTAGTAATAACGGTGGTACGGACACGGAAGCATCTTCAAATGCTTCACTTGCTCATATAAGAAACGCATGTTTTTAATGTTTTCGACCACTTTTTCAGGATTGGCATCAGGCGCATACAAGCCGTCAATCACCTGTTCAGTCAGCTCAGTGCCATCTTTGTCAAACACGCGGTGCCAGTGAAGATGATTAATACCAGCAAACTTGAAAAATAAATCTTCTTCTGGCTTTTTGAGTACATCACTTGCGCTTTTCACTGCGCCAATTGGGACATTACATAAGCCAATCACTTTATCCCATTTTCCGTAACGAAGAACAGCTTCCGTTACCATACCAGCCGGGTTCGTAAAGTTAATCAACCAAGCGTCCGGACAAAGTTCACGCATATCTTCTACAATGCTTAAAATGACTGGAATTGTACGGAATGCCTTAAACATACCGCCCGCTCCGTTTGTTTCTTGTCCAATAATGCCATGGCTAAGCGGAATTCTCTCATCTTTAATACGTGCATCAAGTAAGCCGACACGAAATTGGGTTGTAACAAAATCCGCATCTTTAAGTGCTTCTCTTCTGTCTAAAGTTAAATGTACTTCGCAATCAACGCCAGCAGCTTTCACCATTCTTTTCGCCATATTGCCGACAATTTCCAGCTTTTCCTTACCTGCTTCAATATCAACTAACCATAATTCCTTAATTGGTAGTTCATGATAACGTTTGATAAATCCTTCCACGAGTTCAGGTGTATAGCTTGAGCCGCCACCAATTGTGACAATTTTTACTCCGTTTTTCATCAAATAAACCTCCTAAGTGAATTTAAAGCGTTTTCTTTTTTACATTTTCATCATAAATTATGTAATGCATTACAGGTCAAGCTTTTTCCAAAACTTTTTTTATTTGTGCTATACTTTAATTGAGAGAACAAAGTGAGGTGCTTGTTTTGGCGAATATAAATGAAATTGCAAAACGCGCAGGCGTTTCAAATGCGACGGTTTCAAGAGTCATCAATAAACAAAGTTACGTAAGTGAAAAAACGCGCGCTCGTGTTCAGGCGGTCATCGATGAACTGGACTATGTGCCAAACTTAAATGCCGTTTCATTAAAGAAAGGGGCAACGAAACTAATTGGCATTGTGGCACCAACATTTTCAGATTCTTTAAATGTGTTTATTCGTAGCTTTACAATTGCTGCGCAGGAACATGGCTATAACGTGACCCTTTTCATGACAAAAATCAATCGCGACAAGGAACTTGAGGCACTTGAAATGCTTCGGCGCAAACAAATTGATGCGCTCGTTCTCGTCATCCGTTTAAACGACTGGGAAACCATCGAACAATACACAAAATACGGCCCCATCATTACTTGGCAGCGCGTTGAAAACAAAAAAATCCCTTCTGTTTTTATGAACCAATACGACGGATACATGCTCGGTCTTACGCATCTCTACGAAAAAGGCTACCGCCGCATCACAAACATTTACGGCGTTACTTCGGGACTAAATACGCAAAGTCGCATGCAAGCCTACCTCGATTTTTGTAACGCACACGAAATCGATCCTCACATTGTACGGCATTTTTATGGGATGGGAACACGCAAACAAGGTGAAGAAATCGTCCATTGGTTTAAAGAAACGAAAAATAAGCCCGATGCTTTCTTTACTCCAAATGACTATCTTGCTGCCGGAATTGTTTCTGAAGCTCGCAGGCAAAACCTCAGCGTTCCCGGTGACTTCGCGGTTTGCGGTTTTGATGATTTGGAGATTTCGCACTTGCTCGATATCACGACTATCCACTATCCGATTGATAAGCAAGCGGAAAATGCTTTTACGATTATTCACAATGAATTAGCCGGCGCTAGTGCCCCTCTTCAAGAACTCGAGTTCCGTCTAGTAACCCGAAAAACGACGTGAGGTGAAGAATTTGATTAGAGGACTTAGTCATATGACCTTTATAGTCGCCGATTTAGACAAAGCAACACTATTTTTCGAAAAAATTTTCGATGCGAAAGAAGTTTACGCTAGCGGCGACCAAACATTTTCACTTGCGGAAGAAAAATTCTTTTTAATTGATGACATTTGGATTGCCATTATGAAAGGCGAAACACC
This sequence comes from Listeria goaensis, assembly GCF_900186125.1. Lineage (GTDB taxonomy): Bacteria > Bacillota > Bacilli > Lactobacillales > Listeriaceae > Listeria > Listeria goaensis. Next base: position 150,812 of record NZ_FYBQ01000003.1, read on the forward strand.
GCTTCAGAAAACGTATAATCACATTGCTTTCAAAATTGAGACAGATGATTTTGAGCATTATTATGCGCGTATTCAAGCACTCGGCCTTGAAATTAAAGAAACACGGGCACGCATATCTGGTGAAGGTGAATCCATTTATTTTTATGATTTTGACCAACATCTATTTGAACTTCACACAGGAACTTTAGGAACACGACTTGAAGCATATAACAAGCAAAATAAAGATGGGAAAATTTGATCCATTATGTTATACTTTGAAATAAGAAAAGGGATATGTTGTGTCATATCCCAAAAGAGCCGTAAAGACGGTGACAAAGCTATAAAAATGAAATAATCATCTTTCCCTCGTCAAAGTGAAAAGATGATTATTTGTCTTTTCTAAGTCTAATTAACACGACCATAAAGCCAAGCAAGGCAATAATAAATGTGCCAAAACCTAGCATTAGAGCCATTGTTTCATAAACAGACATGTTGCATTCCTTTCGTAGATTTTATACGTATTCTTCGCATAAGCACCACCTCCAAAACGCCTCCATCTTCACTTCTCTGTCTGTTCAGTCTAGCATAATAATCGACCTTTTTCTATACAATTTTTAGGCCCGTATTCCTTATTTTCCAAGCGCTCTCGGACAAAAAACAAAAAATCTTAAGGAATTAATCTTCCTTAAGATTTTTCTAGTTCAACTATCTCTTTTTAAACATCATATTCTAATTCTTTTTCAGCCGCTTCGATAAAATCAAGCGGTGTTTTAATCGTATCTGGATCGAAGAGTTTTGCGCCTACTCGGAGCTCAATGCGCACGCGGTATTTTGTAGCAAATTCGGTGTTATTGGCTTCACTAATCCGTTTTTTGATGCGGTCGGACACAAGTTTCGCCCCCGGATCATCGGTTATGAGAAGAAGTCCCCATGTGGCCTCTTCTTTATCCAGTAAATAAAGCACGTCACTCGTTCGAATACAAGACTCCAGCAGTGCTGAAATATCTTGCAAGGCAACGCGCATTTCCTCGCTACTTTGGAATCTTTTTAGCTCTTTCCAGTGGCGAACTTTGACAACAAGTAACGCAAGCGGCATATCATAACGCTTAGAAATGCTCGCAAAAATCGCTTCATCATTTTGGAAAGAAACAATGTTTTTTAGTAGCGTATCTTGATCAATCGTACCTAAATATTCATTTTGTGACTTAATGACTGCATTTTCCAGCTGTAATTTCGTCGTATTTCGTGTGAATAAAAATGCCGCAACCGTGAAAAGTGGTGTCATAATCAGCCAAAAATATGAACCAAGTGTATACTCTGTCCCTTTTGTAACTGTTTCATACAAAATATATGTCGCGTAGCTGAAAATAAACACAATATTTAAAATCAAACCTAAGGTCAAATTCGTAAAGTACGTAATAATCACAAGTAAAAAAGCGATGTTAAAAAAGATGATATTGGTTAAATAATTGGTTGGGTCATCCGCAATAAAAGCTACACTAATAAAACAAAGAAGGATGAACAGCAAAAACCCAATATCCGTTATAAAATCACTACGATTTCGTTTCATTTATCCTCCCTCATTTCTTCCGATATTTGCGCAGTAATAAGACCGTTGCGACAATAAGAATAATTAGCGTCATAATGGCTACGCCGACAAAAGCTAGTGTCGCCTGATTATCCGTCAGTTTTGATGCAAAAGATGTTTTTTCTCCGGCATCTGCAACTTTTTTGAAGCGATACGCATGAATGGTGTCGTCGGTATCCATAATCGCACCGTCGCCGTAGGTTTTACTTAACATTTCAGCGGAACCTAGTAGCGTGGCGCCAAGCTCGGTTGTGCTGCTTGTCGGCCCCGTAATCGCTAAAATCGCATTTTCTTTGTTAAAAATGGAGGGGATGAGTTGGACGCTTCCGATTCGCTTCCCGTAGGACGGGTCAATTTTCAGTTTCTCGTTTGAGAGGAAATAAGTACCCGCTTTGTTGTATTTGAAATACAATTGGTCGTTCGCCTGCTTGATGACCGTGTTGTCGTTTAAACCGCCGACCGCAATGATGTTGCTCGCTTCATTGGCCGATTTAAAATCAGCGCTTTTGACGGCTTCTAGGCTGCCATTGTTGCCATCAACGAATTGACCGAACAAGTTAAATACATTTTGCAAGGCGTTCATCGTATTTGCGTCTGGGTTGTCGGGTAACACCACAACCGCTTTATTAAACTGCCCATCTTCAATCATCGGGTACGGATAATTGTTGAATAGAAAGTCTTGCTGTTCCTCGGTTTGCAAATTGAACGTCGACTCATTTGTGACAAAGCCCCATGGAATTTCAGAATCGTTAATGAAGCCGCAATAATTATCGGTTAACACTAGATCAAATGCGACTGTGACGTTAAAATTGCCCACAATATTCATATCTTTTGGCACATTAATCGTGAACGAATCATCATTTGCTTTTTTCGCCGTTAGCTTTTGGCTTCCAATTGGTTTGCCGTTAATTAAAACGGTGACAAGGGAATGCTCGAAATCAAGGTTACTTGAGTAGCGATACTTTAAGTTCACTTTAGTCCCGTCCGAAATGCTTCGGTTTGAAGGCACTTTAATAAAATAATCCTGCTCCACGTGGCCGATGCCCTTCACTTTGTCGCCTTCTTCGGTCAGCTTAATTTCTTTGTCGACTTTCGACTTCGGCGTCTCTACTTTTTCGTCCTTTTTCACCCACTTTTCGTTTAAAGCAAGTTGGGACATGAGCGCCTGGTTGCTAATAAGCTTCGCTGCCGTTTTTAGCGCTGCATCGCTATTTGAGGTGACTACCAAAACTTCTTTGCCAGATACGCGCGTGAGTTTCATGACGGCTTGGTCATCCAATTTCGCTTTATCAATCCCCGCTTGAAGTCCGGCCGGCAAATCCTTGAAATTCGCGATAACAAGTTGATACGCCTTATCCGCCCTTTCAGTATACTTCCCGAATGCAATTTGCTTATCGTCCAATTGATTTTCATGCGCAAACGCCGTCACCGCTTGAAGCCCGGCCGTCATTTCCGCATTCGCCGCCTGATTTGAAACAAAAACGCCGCTTTGTTCATTTTTCACCGTATCGATGCCCGTAAAACGCTCATTAAAATCCGCAATCGTATTTTTAAACGCCGCAGCGTCGTAATCCACCAAAATGCTGCTCGCTTTGTCAATGTGCAACCAATTCGCTGGCGTGTCGTCAATCGTACATTGATTATCTGGCAGCGTCGTATAAATAAAGCCTTCTATACTTAGCACATTGCTCCCCTTTTTCAACTTATCGACCGGCACATCAACCGTAACCTCCTGCACGCCCGTCTCCCCTTTAGCCGGACGGAACGAATAGAACGGCACATCATTCACCGAGAAGGTTATGGTTGAAACCTCTTGTTCCGAAAGCTGCGTCACACGGTAAACAAGCTTCACCTTCACCGTCTTTGTATTCCAATAATTTTCAATCGTAAAATTTTGTTTTGTTGTCGTATATTTTCCGCGCGCTTCCTTGTCAACGCCAAGCACCGTCTGATAAGTCGCCGCTTCCGCATGAAGCTGCATGCCAGCAAAAAAGAAAATCCCGAGCAAAACAGCCAGTACACCTAATTTTTTCATAATGCCCCTCCTAAAATCGCTCCGTCTTGTACCATTTCGTTTCCCGTTTTAAAATCGTATCCTTTAAGAAAATATAGAATCCATAAGCAGCAACAATCATCCATAGCTGACAATACGTCACATACATCAACATAATAAACAAGAAATTCGAAAGCGAAATCTCGTCTTTTTCCGTTGAAAGCGTAATGAAAGTCCCCGTAATAAAAAGAATAATTGCAAGCAACCAAAGCGTCGTACTAAAGCTCGCAAGCGTCGTATGCACATAACCTAAAAAGTTAAAAATAAGGAGCGCATCACTAAGAAGCAGCGAGCTCAAAAGTAAGAAATAAATCGATAAAAAGTACAAAATATCAAACCGCACAGGACGACCTTTTTTTTGGAATAAAAGCGGCACATTTTTTAGAATGACGTAAATGTTTCCCTTCGCCCACCTTGAACGTTGCTTAAACCATACAGGAAGCGTCTGCGGTTCCTGTTCCCACGTAACAGCTTTCGATTGGAACTTAATTCGGTAGCCCATCATGTATATGCGAAAACTAATTTCCGTGTCTTCGGCTACCGCCTTCTCGTCCCAGCCGCCAATTTCCGTTAAAATCGACCGTCTGACGACAAAATTTGTTCCTGGAATCGTGCACAGTTTAAATAGTGACCACCGCCCAGCTTGCGCCATCCACTGGAAGCTAAGCGTCTCAATATTAATAAAACGGGTCAGAAAGCTTGCATTCCGGTTCCGCGTTCGAAACTTCCCAATGACCGCCCCTAAGCTTTTATCGTTTGTGATTTCCCCAATTAGGTAGCGCAGTGCATTTTTTTCAGGTGTATTGTCCGCATCATAAATCGCGATGTAGTCCCCCTTGCTTTTTTCAAAACCAATGTTTAACGCATTTGATTTGCCCTTCCCGCCCGTTTCGCTATCCGTATTAATCACAGTAAGCGCGCGGTTTGGGTATTTCAGCTGGATATTCCGCAAAAGTTCCGCACTGTTGTCGGAAGAATTATCGTTGATGACAATCACTTCGAAGCGATCGTTTGGGTAGTTAAATGCAAGCAAGGATTCCACCGTTTTCACAATTACTTTCCCTTCATTGTGCGCTGGAACCATGACCGAAACGAAAGGTTCCTCGCCTGCAATTTCTGGCACTGCACGCCGCTCATTGCGCAAATAGTAAATGTATCCCGCAATGATAAGCACGATATTCACAAGTAAAAGCCCCCAAATACAAATGACTGCAAACAGCGATAAATAATCTGCAACCGTCAAATCGCTCACCTCATTTCACATATTTTTTCCGGTAAACTCGGTACCCAATCAAAAACAAAATCACAAACACGAGCAAAGTCGCCAAAATAATAACCGTTAAAACCTTTGATTGGGTAGAAAAGAATTCGTTTAGCGAGGCTTCTTGCTTCGTAGCCTCCGTCTGCTTCATCGTATCAGACTTATCTTGCGGACTGATTTCCTGCCCGTTCACGTATAAAAAGCCATTTTGAGCCGTAATCTTATCCTTTTCCGTCTGAACGGCATGCGGTAAATCCGCATAATCCTGAATCGGTAATTTTTGAAGCCACTCAACCGTTTTCTTTAACTCAGCTTCATCACTAAACAAGGAAAAACCAAGTGCAGTGTCCACCACAAACCGCGTCTGTTCCGCATTTTTAGCCCATTTCGCGTAATGCTTGCCGTCTAAATAAAACAAGGCATTTTGAAACGCATTCGTTTGGTTCGTTTCAGCGGTGTAAACGATATTCTTGTTTGGGAATAAAATGGCGGAGGAAAACGGGGCTAATCCTTCGTCACGATAAATTTTATCCCTTTGCCAGTACGCTTCTGAACTTATCCCAAGCGGTGCAATTTCGTTTTCCGCAAAGAAGTGGATGGAAGTCGCCATCACATCGGTTAATTCGCCCTTCTTGCTTTCCCCAAAAGTAACGACTGGCGCATTTAAAATGATGCTCCCACCTCGCGTTTCAACGTACTGCAAGAGTTGCACATATTTTTTAGCGGCATTTAATTTCATGTTTTCAAACACGGGTCCAGCACTCACGATGAACGGAATGCCCGCTTCGTAAAAGGCGTCAGCTGTTTGTTGTACCATCTCAAAATTCACAAATGGATTCACATCGCGAATGACAACATATGGCTTCCCAGTCTGTTTCGCCCCGTAAAAATCGTTCAGCACCTCAAACAAGGCCAATCCACTAACCGGCGTATCCACTAAAAAGCTCGCGTAAGACACATCGCCATTTCGAACCGCGTAAGGGAATTTAGTTCCGGTATCCGTCGTCACTTCGCCCATTTTGTGCCCTTCAGCCGCTTGAATAAGGTTCAGTTTCCCTAAAAGAAGTGGTTCAGATTGCAACGCCTCATGCACTTTCACCGAAACAGCCGTATCATTCGCTTGCACTGCAAGGTTTCCTAATTTCTCCCGCGCCCAATCAGGTGGCGTTTGCCCAACAAATAAGATTTTCTTGCCCGACTGCTGCAACTTCTCACTAATTTTGCTGTCTAAATGCTTCGTTTTATTTTGCACAACAATTATAAAGTCCGCGTCTGCCTCCAATTTTTCATGCACGTCTTGTAGCCGCACAGTTTGTCCGTAAGATGCAAGCATCCTTAAAAGCAAATCAACATTTCCATTCGTCACATCTTGTTTCGCCAAACTATCGTATAAAACAAGCGTCGTTCCAGCCTTAGCAGCCTCGCCTGGTGCGGGCCATAAACAAATACTACTAACGAAAAGAAGCACTAAAAAACATTTTTTAAACATGTTTGCCCGCCCTCCTTTTCGCAATTTGTTTGCCGACCAATTCCGTTAATGAAGCTAATACCATTAACAACACAATATCGAAACAAACATTGAACAAAAATTCATGTTTCGCTAAATCAGCTTCCCCGTCACCAACAATCGTCGTAAGTAACACCGAAAAGCTCGTTCCAACTAAAATTAAAACTAAATCGAGCCTAAGCATTCCCCGAAAATCGCCTAAATGCCACTTTTGAATGATTCCCCGGCTGTAACCCGAAGTGACAGCCACAGCCCATAAAACAATCATCCCAAATGCAGACGGCGAAGCATTATGTTTCACCGTACTATAAAGCGTAAAAAAGCCTGTTTTAGCCCCAAATGGCTTGCCCGCACTCTCTTCATAATTACCCATTTCTAGCGGACGAATCGTAAAGGCATGTTCCGCTGACAAATTCAGCATTTTAAGCAACGCATCAGGGTGCCCCACATAAAATTTCAACACTGGCACAAATCCAAAATGGCTATAAAAATGATCTTCCATAAAGGCACTATCCGTTTCCACCATCTTATATTTTTGGAAATAAGTTGTGCCTTTTAAAAGCGCAAACTGCTCATTTATCCCCATTTCTCTTAAATCTTTTTCTGGGTTTTCGGAATCCAAAATGACTCCGCGCGTCATCGTTTGGTACTTGTTAATCGTCACAAACGTTTCAGGAATAAAGGCATACATCAGCACACCAGTTAGCACGATAACCCCCAGTGCGGAAGCCACCCAAACCTTAAAAGCTTTATTTTTTTTAATAAAGAGAAGTAAAAGTCCGAGTACACCGATGACGATAGCGACCGGCGCGTTTTGCTGTTTCGTGGTGATAAGAACAATGCTCGAAACAAAAAAGAGCCCGAGCATCCAGTAATCATTGTAGCGATTTTGATACATAAGTAGCAGGCTTGCCGCGATATAAAGCATCGCAATCATCATCAAACCTTCACCAAAAAACGAATTAAAATACGCCAAATAAGCTGTATCCCCGAAAATCAGAACCGCAAAAATCGCCACCATATAGCCACGCCAGTCCTGCATTTTCACCGTAATTCCTTCCACGAGCAAATAAATCGCCACAACTAAGAAGAGCAAATAAATGACCGCCAAAAAGCGAATATCAAAAACGCCATCTAAAAAGAAATTATTAACAAACAAAGCCGCTTGAATAAATACACTTTGGGAGGAAAAAAAGGCGGTGTTTTGTTCGTTAAAGTACTCATAAATCGGATAGTCTTTTACGAAATACCCAAATTGTGTCGCCGAATGCTGAACCGAATCAACGTACATATTATTACTGGAAAACACCCGAAAAAAGTCCCCATTGTCGGCTAGACCGATATAAGGCGGCACAAAAAGAACTACAATGCCAATTATAAAAACACCAATTGCAGCCAAAAGAGCCGGACTGATAGACTGCTTACCCCAATGAATAAAAGCTATCCATTTCAAATAGATAACCCGTTTTATGCGCCCCGTATCCATGCAGTCCCCTCCTTTTTATATGAATTGGATTTTTTTCTAACTACTATATACCTAGTACTTTCAGACATATTTTAGACACATTTACAACACAATTATACCAAAAATAAAGAAAATTACTAGCTAGAATCCTTTTTTTGCGTTTCTAGATGTAAAAGAAGAGCGATCTTGTTTACTAGATAACTTTAATCTTTAGGTATACGAAAAAGCGATAACTTACTAGTAAAGTGCCTTTTTATTATTCTAATAACATTTCCACCCTTAGTTTATATTCTTCATCTTTGTATGTCTAAATATTTCGATTTTTCAACAATTGCTTCAAAGCACTTATATCTGAAGCATAAACAGACTGTTATTCTTCATTTAAACCATCAACTTCTTTTAAAACTTCTTGCTTTTCTAATAGATAAAATGACACAACAAGCACTAGCTGACTTAGTTAGTGTAAATCGTGTAACTTATAAAAACTGGGAAAATGGCAAGAGAGAGCCTGAACTTGATAAAGTGGTAGAGCCTTGCAACAGAACTAAATTCCACTGTTGATTATCTTCTGGGTAATTCAGATATTAATTATCTAGATATTTTGGTGAGTAATTTCTTTGATTGGCTGCTTGTTTTCTGTTTGGATCATTTGTTTCACTCCTTCAATTTTTTAATACACAAAAAAACGGTATCAGTGATTTGTTCCTCACTAATACCGTTTCAATAACTTTCCTATTTTCTAACTAAAATCATTGTACACCCATGTCCTTTGAATTTTTGTACAATACATACAGTTTGCTTTTGTTAGCTATTGGCAACTTGATTAGTGAGTGTATACCTTACTATCAAGGCTTTACTATCCGACGCCAATCAGATAGTAAAGTGCCTTTTTATTTTGTGTTATATACCTCTATGAATTCTGATGGAATGCTGTCTGCCAGCCAAACCTTTTCATTTCCCAAATAAAATCTTATTCCTTTTGCTCTAGCATTTTCTGTATTAATCACTAAAATAATCGGGTTTTTATCTTTTCTTTTTCCTACTAAATTAGCTGTCTCTATATCCTCGGATAGATGAACATATTGTCGAGACATTGGAGATAAACCGTTTTTTTCAATTTTAGATGAAAAATTATGTGCAGTTCCATGATACAGAACTTTAGGAGGAATAGCTTCTTCTTTTACTATTTTCATTGGAACAGAGTGTCCATACAATGCTCGAATACTATCTTCTTTGATTTCATGCCTCTTTTTTTCTGATTTTTCAATCATTACTTTTAAATCATCAAATTCTACATTTTGCCATTCGGTTGACTGACGTAATGCTTGTAATAATTGGTCAATTGGCACCCAACCATTTCTATCCAGTTCTAACTCATATTCCCATGAAGCATGGCGTAATGCATAAGAAATTTCTTTACTCAATTTTGTATAATTTATTTCATTAGACAATTTCTTCCTCCCGATTATATTCAATCATTGTTTTAACAGCAGATTCTATCCACTCCCATAAATCCTCAAATTCGCCTCTTTGTTCAAAACCTTCCGTAGTGAAATCATGAATTAATTGAATTTTACTTCCTTTACCAATTTCAAAACAAGCAGTATCATCATTGTCAGCCCTCTTAGCAAATGGAATCAACTTTCGATTTGGATACCTCTCTCGCATGCCATTATAAATACTTGAAGCTTGTTCTTTTTCCATCAAAAACCAAATGTCAAAATTTACTAATCCTAAATCTATAAGTTTTTCATATGATTCGGGATATTCAAAATTAATTTCATCCATATAAAAATTGCCCAAATTAACCACCTAAACTTTCTATTTCATTTTTTCTAAATCAAATGACCCCATTGGATTATTATTTCTGAAACTAGCTTTTTGTTTCCCAATTCTCAAATCAGTAGCTTCTCCCCATGTCTTAGGGATTCCTTTAGGTGTTGTAAACCTTCCAACCATATCTGATGGTAAAAGGTCATCGTATACATTTTCTAACTAGAATGATTATACACTTAATAAACTCCCAAAAAGACTAGTAAAGTCCTTTGAATTTTTGTACAATAAATACAGCTTGCTGTTGTTAGCTATTGGCAACTTAATTAGCAAACATATACTCTTTAATCAAGGCTCTATCATTTGACTGGTAATCAAGTTATAGAGCGCCTTTTTTTATTTAGTTTTTTATCTATGTCTCCTCATTAAGTTTGTGATAACTTAACAATCACATCTTGAAAAAAAATATTTTTACTCATTTCTATTTCTAATTGCCTTAAAATTTTTTCGGATGAAATTTGGTGGCTTTTAACAGCATTCGCTTGTAAAATTTCTTTGATTGTTTCCTTTTCTATATGCGATTCCACAATATTTAAAGAAATATCATAAAAGCTAGCATCTATCTTTAAACAATATCCATTTATTCTTAAATAAACATACGTTGTCACTAAGGCAGTACGCTTATTTCCATTATAAAAGCAATGATAATTGGAAAGTGAATACCAGAGGTAAGCTGCTTTATCAAAAATCGTTGGATACAATTCCACACCAAAAACTTCTTGATTCAATGATTGCGAGATTAGTTGAATAGAATTCTTATCTCTGACACCATACATAGGTTTGACAACATTTTCGGTTAATTTCTGCAGAAAGTTATTAATATCAATTATTAACTGCTCATTCATAATTTTTCCTCACAAAATCTTTTATTTCTTTATAAGAATGAAACTTATTATGACTAATTTGCTCCGATTTATCTAGATATATAGTGTAATCTAAATAGTCATCAGAATAATTAATTGATATCATTGCTACAAAATCAGTGTTTACTTCCACTGAATTTTTTATTTTAGAAAACAATTCATTAATTTCGTTAAAATCCACATTACTATGTGTATCTTTTATTATCTTTTGTTCCGTTTCAACTATGGAATTGGTATCTCCACCAGAAATTCTTTCTTTTTTTACAGTATCAAATAACATAACTGTATACTTATTATCATCTCTAACGGAATCATACTTAATTAGAAAATTCGCTTTATTTTCCTTTAAGAATATTTGCAATTTCTGACACATCTTTTAAGTCTCCTGTTCCTATTCTATTTATTAAATCCCATTTTTGAGTATCATTTAAAGGCGATTTTAACCTTAAATCATCTAATAACATATTTAAAGTGTCAAATGCTGTCCGCTTATTTCCATCTACAAATGCATGTTCTGCAATACTTCTTGTTACTGCAGAAGTTTGTGCCCACACATCTTCATAATATGAAGCAGAATTGATGATACTCTCTATTGAATTATTCTGTTCAAGTCCACTAGAATATTTTTTGTTTATATTCCTAATATCATCAGCAATTTCATCCATATTATCAATTAAGTTTCTAGGTGGTTTATTGACATTAACCCCACTGGCTTTCTCTATTATACCATCAGCCCGTTTGCCTCCGCCACCCAAATTTACATCAAACTTCTGCAGCACATCTTTCAGATTCTCTGTCCCTTGAGCGATTTTGGAAGGCGCTTGGTTCGGGATGCCTCCCATGCCAGCTAAGGCTAGATTTTTTCGTGGTGGCAAGTTTAAAGAGCCTTTCATGGCGGTTGCCGTTTGTCCGACCTTGTCCAATCCTTTGATGCCTTTTTGTGTGGCGACCTGTAATGCGTCTTGAGTGGCGGTTTTTAGGCTGACCATCCGCGTTCTCATTTGTGTTTGACCAAGTTTGGCAATATCCCCCACTTGTGTGGGGACATTTTTCACGCCTTGTAAGAGGGCATCACTCACGTTTGCTAAACGACTTCCTGAGCGCATCATTTGTACACCGCCGGTTAGTGCTTTGACGCCTGGAATGACATCCAAAACCGCAAAAGCGCCGCGCTGGGCGCGTTCGGTGGCATCCAGTTCGCGGCCAGTCATCCAGTCTTTGCCTGTCTTCGCCGCGCTTATTTCAAGCGTACCGTAAGCGGCACTTAAAGCTACACCTGCGAGCGGGCAAAATGCGGAAACACCCACGATGACGATAGTGGCGACCACGAGTGTCCAAAATTCTGTCTTCTGTTGTTCATCTTTAATGGACGTGTAGGCGAAAGCACGGGAATTTAACATCGCGGCTTGAAAATCTTGATGGCTGACGTCTTCTCCTTTGTTCGTCTGTTTCCATGCATCATACTGCAGCTTCATTTGGTCGGCATAAAAGGTGTCCCCGCTGAATAAATCCTCGAGGCTCACTTTACTTTTTGGGACCTCTACTTGTTTTTGCGTATAGCTGTTTTCAAATTGTGTGGTTGTCGTGGTGGCTCCAATTCGGTTTTCTGTTGTGAACGTGGTCGCATCTAAGTCGCGCATGCCTGCCACAAAGTCATCTAGCTTTTCATAAAACGGGTGGTCGATCGTGTTGTTTACTATGTCCCCGATTTGGTCGGAAAAACGATAAAGGACGTCAAAATCCTCGAAAATCTCCTGATACTTGGATGTTCGGCTTGTATGGTGAAAGGAAATCACGCCGTCTGTGTCGTAGCGGGCAATGTCGTCTTCGGCTTCTTCCAGATTTTTGGATACTTTTTTTAGTTGGTCGATGGTGCCTTTGCCCCATGCGCCTTTCCCGATAAGGCCGCCGATACTTGTGTGGGCGCGTTCGAAATCGGCTTCTATGTACTGGATGTCTTTCATGCGTCGGGTCCTCCTATTTGAAGCGCCGCAATGACTTTCTCTGCCACCTCTTGATCCGCTTGTACCATCGTGTTTAAGATATCAAACACTAGCGAAGAGGACCGCTCGTAGTGGTCTTTTAATTCCATCACTCGTTCGTTTGCTTCATCGACTTTAGCCATCGCTTTCTTTGCTTCGCCCGCTGTGACATATTTCGTACTCTTTAACTTCGTCACCGCGGGTTGGATGACCGACTCAAATTCATTGGCCATCGCGAGCAGTTCTTTGGCGATATGCGTCATCTCATCAGGATTGATTTCAATCGTACTTGACGCACCCGCTCCACCCATTGTTAGTTGGGCCATCTATAACGCCTCCTTTACAGGGAATTGCAGCTCACGGTAGAGCTCATTCCAAAGCCAGTAACCGCTCACTTGCTTGTAGTCGTCGCGCACAACATCAATAGCGACCAGTTTGTCTTGCCACGCCACCACAAAATATTGCTGGTAAAACGCGGGATTTTCTTCTTCCATCGGCGTCTCTTCCACATGGAAATATTCCATACTGATAAAACGCTCGTCCGGTTCACAGGCTGACACCCTTTTTCTTTCGTCTAAAGTAAGAGGCCGTGTGAGGAATGTCTGCTCCACATTCGGCGTGTCACGTTGTAAGAGCGGGAAATGATTCGTTAAAAGTTGAAGTATCAGAACTTTATCAAGCACCTCAAAACGATAGCTTTTCCCCGCCTCTACTTCGACTAACAGATAGGCATTCTCCGTATCCTCTGCTGAAAAGCCGAACATAAACTGATTCAGACGAACAAATGACGGGCACGCCTGGTAACGCGAAAGCGCGTCCACCACAATAGCCCCGCCATCGGTCATGGCGCCCGTTTCATCCAGAATTTGTTTATCGAGTAAGCGTTCATACGCGCGCTGAAATCCTTCTTCGCCGCGAAGTTGAAACACCTGCCGGTCTGGCAAACCAAAAAGGGTGTCGCCGCCAAAAGCTGAAATCAGTAAAAATAATTCTTCGGTTTGAAACGTATCTGTGCTCATAAGCGTTTCACCTCGCGCACGATGGCTTGTTCCTCATAATCTGCCACATAGTCTTGTAACTTGTTGAGCGCTTTGCGCTGCTTTTTATACTGCGTCTTCACTTCCGCATGGTACTTTTCAATTAATTCCAAATAGGTCAAAAATGCATCGCGTGTCTTGCCGTCCCATTTCGCGCCGTTCACATACGAGATGAGTGATTGACACTGCTTGTGTGTGGCGCTCAGAGACGTTTCCACGATTTTAGCCTGCGCTTTCGCTTCCGCTACTTTGTCTGCGTTGATTTTCACATTAGCCATTTTCTAGTCGCGCCTCCCGTTCTTTTCGTTCTTTTTCCTTTTTCTCTTTTTCCGCAGCGTCCTCGCGAATAGCCTGTGCCTTATAATGCACATATTGATCATACGCGCGCTCTTTCGCCCGAACTAAACTCGCACGCTTCTCTTGTTCCTTGTCCATGAAATTGACTAGTTTTGCCGTCAGCTTCTCCCGCTTGGTATCAAACTCATTCGACGGAATTTTACTGTTAGATAAATTCGGCACGCTACTTTTATAACTCCGGAAAATGCTTTCCGCTTCGTCCATCTGTTGATCATGTTCTTTAATCGCATCTTTTAACAGATCATGTAATTTATCGTAGTCATCCCGTTTTTTCTCGGTTTCAGTTTTCCCCATACCAAATAGTCCCATTTACTTCACCTCAGTTTAAAAGAAAAATGTTTGAATAGCCGCCAACGTAACCGCAGCTATATATGTTTATTACTCTTTTTAGTATACCATGGTTTCGAAATGAAATTGTGACGACTTTATGTACTTTTCGCACACAAACCAAGCTGAGGTGACTTCACCTCAGCTTGGTTTATCTTCCTTATCCAATTGTGTTCTAATTTCACGGGCAACGCATTCGATTGTGTAGAGTGCTGGGAGTTGGGATGTGATGTTTGCATCTTGGTACATTTCTTTGTTGATGTAATAGGAGATGTTTGCGTCGGATAGTCTGGCGATGGTTGATTTGGCGCTGTTTGTGATGGAAACAATTTTGCATTTTTGCGACTTTAATTCATGAATATAGCGAATGATGTCTTCGTTTTCTCCTTCTACCGAAATGGCAACAAGACAAATCTTATCGGAAAGTTTGCTGGAAAGGTGGTAGAAAGGGTGATTGAGTGGGTCTTCGATGTGCAAGGCGAGTGTGAACAGTGACGAGAAATAAAGTGCGCCGTATTCGGCGATAATACCAGATGAACCGATGCCAGCAAAAAGGACTAGCTCCGAATCGCGCAGGACCGACGCCGCACGCGCAACTTGACCTTTAAACTCAGGGGAAGCGGTTCGTTGTAAAAAGTCAATGTAGGTCGTTTCATCTGACATGTCGATGCGTGTGCGTTTTTGTTCCTCGGCGTAAAGCTGCAGTTTGACGCGGAATTCGGAAAAGCCGTTGCATTTGAAACGGCGGCAAAAGCGCAAAATGGTCGTTGTGCTGACATGTGTCGCATCTGCCAAGTCGCGAATGCGCATGTAAACGACTGTGTCGAGATGTGACGTTATATAGTTATAAATATCGAGTTCTGTATCATTTAGTTCGATAGATTGGTCTAAAAAAAGCATTTTAAGCCTCCAACATGATTTTTCTTCATTTTATCATGTAACACCTCGTTACTCAAATGTGACAAATTCCTTTTTGGGAAATGGCTACCCAATTGTTGCAAAAAGCTGGTAATTTACCGTTAATCTTTCTATACTGTAAGTGGAAATAAGAAAGCGTTCACAGATTCTTATAATATTGGAGGAATTAAAAATGGCAAATGGTATTAAAATTGCAACTATTGGTGGCGGCTCAAGCTATACGCCTGAACTAATTGAGGGTTTCATTAAACGTCAAGATGAACTTCCTGTACGTGAAATTTGGCTAGTCGATGTGGAAGCTGGTCGCGAAAAACTGGAAATCGTTGGAAATCTTGCGAAACGTATGGTAAAAAAAGCTGGCGCTAACATTGACATACATTTAACACTTGACCGTGAGGAAGCATTAAAAGACGCTGATTTCGTTACAACGCAATTACGTGTCGGCTTGCTTGATGCGCGTGTTAAAGATGAGCGTATTCCAAACTCGCACGGCGTAGTTGGTCAAGAAACAAATGGTCCTGGTGGAATGTTTAAAGGACTTCGTACCATTCCTGTTATTTTAGATATTTGTCGCGACATGGAACGTTTATGTCCTGACGCTTGGTTGATTAATTTTGCCAACCCTGCTGGAATGGTTACAGAAGCTGTTCTTCGCTACAGCAACCAGAAAAAAGTGGTGGGGCTGTGTAACGGACCAATTGGGATTGAACGAAATATCGCAGAAACTCTTGGTGTGGATCCTTCTGAAATCTACGTAGAATTCGTTGGATTAAATCACATGGTCTTTGCGAAAACTGTTTATCATAACGGAAAAGACGTTACACGTGATGTTGTTTTCAAAATGACAGAAGAAGAGCAAGGTTCTAAGCTTAAAAATATTAATGCGACAGGTTGGGATAAAACTTTCCTTCGTACGTTAAATATGATTCCAATTGATTACTTGCGCTACTACTGGCAAACAAAACAACAATTAGAAGATCAAGCAAAAGCTTATGCCGAACACGGTACACGTGCAGAAGTCGTGAAAAAAGTAGAATCCGAATTATTTGAGCTTTATAAACAAGAAGAGCTCGCTGAAAAGCCAAAACAACTTGAACAACGCGGCGGCGCTTATTACAGTGAAGCAGCATGTAATTTAATCAACTCAATTTACAATGATAAACGCGATATTCAAATTGTCAATACACGCAACAATGGTGCGATTTTAGATATTGACCCTGATTCTGCGGTGGAAACAAATTGCGTAATCACTCGTCAAGGTCCGATTCCTCTAGCAAGCGGCCATTTACCAATCGCTATCAATGGAATCATTCAAGAAATTAAAACGTTTGAACGCTTAACAGCTGAAGCGGCAGTAACTGGAGATTATGACAAAGCACTTCTTGCGATGACCATCAATCCACTTACTCCAAGTGATAGCGAAGCACGCGTTTTACTTGACGAACTTTTAGAAGCGCATAAAGAGTATTTGCCAAACTTTAATAAATAAACATGAAAAAACAGAATGACTCGCTCATTCTGTTTTTTGCTTATAGTGCTAATTGACTTAATTCTTCTGTCGATTGTAAATTGATTTCTGCTTTTTGAAGGCTTTTGTCTGTTCCAATCGAAACGGCTGTCATGCCAGCATTTTGAATCGCTGCAACACCTGCTTCTGCGTCTTCAATGCCAATGCATTCTGTTGCTGTCAGATTTAATCCTTTTATTGCCTCGAGGAAAACTTCTGGATCTGGTTTCGAGCGCGCAATTAGGCTGGCGTCAACTACATAGTCAAATTCTTCTAAAATATGTAAGGAAGTTAAAATGGCTGTCGCATTTTTTGATGCGGAAGCTATCGCTTTTTTGATGCCGTTTTCATTTAATCTTTCCAAAAATGGAAGGACGCCAGGCAAAACGTCATCGGGCGTAATGTTTTGAATTAAGCTGACATAAAAATCATTTTTCCATGCCATTAAATCTTCTTTTTCGGCTACACTAAACGCCGCTTCTTTTCCTCCAAATGTTAAAATTCTTTCGAGTGAATCTTGTCTGCTTACACCTTTTAGTTGTTCATTAAACGTGCGATTGATTTCGATGCCGATTTTGTCGCCAAGTGCTTTCCATGCTTGGTAATGATACTCGGCTGTGTCGGTGATGACACCATCTAAATCAAAAATAACGCCTTTTATCATGAAAAAACTCCTCTCAGTATTTATGGCCTCATTATGATAATAACTGTGAAACGCTTTCATTTCAAGCATTACTTTTTGTTATCGCTAACAAAAGAAGGATAACATTGTAGTTATCCTTCCAACCTGTAGAAATAAGCCAAATAAAATGTAGCGCGCACAATCAGACTGATGGCAAACGGAGCGGAACGCCGGCAAGAACTCCGAAGATTGTCGTTTGTCATCAGTTTAGCTCATTAGCGAGCAATTAATGTGTCAACTGATGCATGACCTAAAATGTAGCTGGAGATGCTGCCTAGCACAATTTTTTCAACGCGATTTAGTCCGGTTGCGCCAACGACAATAAGATCGGCTTCAAATTCTTCTGGCAATTCTTTGGCGAGAATAGTTTTCGGATTGCCGCTCTCCACGTAGGTCGCGATTTCCTGCAAACCTGCTTTTTCGGCTTCTTCGCGGTAACCAGCAATTCGAGCTTTCGCTGCTTGCATCGCTCTTTCTTCGAGTGAGCCGTCATAAGAAATATTAGGAGAAAATGATCGTAAGTCTACTACGCTCGCAATTCCAAGTGTGGCATCGTATTTCCCAGCAAGTTCAAGCGCTTTTTTAAAAGCATGGTCAGCTTGGTCAGAACCGTCAACTCCGACTAATATTCGTTTATAATTTTCCATTGTTTTCCTCTCCTTCTTTAAGAAGCATTATCTACTTCACTTTACCCGTAACCGAAAAACTAAACACTCTTTTGATAAAAAATAAATTTCTTGTTTTTCTAAAAAAGGGTATAATGATGTAAGGGAAATTGAAAAAAGGGGTCAAAATATGGATATTGAAACAAGATTGAACCAACAAATTGCATTATTTTATTTTGGGTATAAATCGTTTACAAATTCTGCTGATGATCTTATCAATAAGCATGATTTAACGCGTTTACACCACCGAATTTTGTTTTTCATTGCTCGTATGCCTGGTATTACGACTGGTGAAATGATTACAATTTTAGAAATTTCCAAACAAGCTTTGCAAAAACCAATTGCTGAGCTGCGCGAAAAGGGCTTGATTCATGTTGGCATCGGGGAGCACGACAAGCGCAAACGGGCACTATTTTTAACGTCAAATGGCATTAGATTGACACACGAACTGGATAAAATACAGCGGAAGCAATTAGCGGAAGCTTTTAAAGCAGCTGGTGATCCTGAGGGGAAGGTTTTTACGGCCGTCTTAAAAGAGTTCGCCAAACACCGCGCTGGTGCCGATTTTATTCAACATTTTTAGGAGTGAGAATATGGAAAAACTACTTTTTATCCAAACAGGTTTTGGGGTTGATGTACACGGTCAAGATGTGACAAAAGCGGCTGTGAGAGCTGTGCGGCATGCGATTTACCATAATTCGATGCCGGGTATTCAAGCGCTCCTGCCTGATGCGGATTTGAACAATATGGTCGTGCACGTGAAGCTCGCTGTGCCGATTGATAAAGAAAGCGTCGATTTCGCCGCAATTAAGGCTCTGATTCCTTACGGCACGGTTCATGTGTCAGTGATGGACGGCGGCATGATAACGACTAGCGGCATTTTTTTAGAAGATAAAGCAGATAAAAATGATTTCATGTATATTGTGAATGCTTCTGTTGAAACTGGATATTGAAAAATAAAAGCCAGCGGGTAAAATCGCTGGCTTTTTGCTATTTATCTTCTAAAATAGCGAAATAATTTTGTTCTGGGTCATGGAAATTAAAAACGCGTCCGAGTGGCGTATCTACTAATTCTCCGACGGGAACGCCGTTTTCTTTGAATGTAGCGTAAGTCGCATCTAGTTCATCCGTATAAAAAAGTAAAGAAGGTGTACCTAAATTCATATCGGGGCTCATTTTCGCGACAGCAATTTTATCTTGCAATACAATGGTTGTGGCTGTTTCTTCATCTGGCGCAATTTCAATCCATTTCTCCGCATCCGTTTCCTTGTTACGTGCGCGAATAATAAAACCTACTTGCTCCGTCCAAAAGCGTGCAACCTCTTCTTGATTTTCAATATATACCATGACTTGACCTAGTTTTTTTATCATCCTTTTGCCCCTTTCAGGTTTTGATTTTATTTTACATGATAGAGTAGCAAGCGGCAAATTTCATATCTTTTTCCAAGAATATACTTTTGTATACTTATCACCTCGATAACAACTTTCAGAATTTTACTCTATATAGTATAATGAAGCGGGAGACTATTTAGATGATTTTTATCTTTTAAATAGAATAAAAAGAAAGGATAAAAAAACAGCTTATATTTTCAACTAAAAAAGGAGGATTTAAAATGAAAAAATTGTTATGTTTGTTAGCGGGAATCAGTTTTATTTTAGCAAGTTTCTTCTTATTCTTACCTGGAAATCAAGTTGATGCAAAGGAGTATCCGGCGGGGGCAACACCAGACCCAACACCAATTTATGAGCAGCCTAAACCAAAGCAATTGCTTCGTACAACCCCTTTGCCGACTAAGTATGACCCGCGTATAAACGGGTTAGATACACCAGTTAAAAATCAACAATCTAGAAATATTTGTTGGTCATTCTCTTCAAATGCATCTATTGAAACAGCTTTGTTAAAGCAGACTGGAACGACGTATGATTTTTCCGAGCTCTATGCTGATTACTACTCGGCAAGAGATGCAGATGGCGTAGATGGAAATAATCCTAAAGCATATAATCGATTTTTAAATACTGGTGCCCAAGAATACAATGTATTTTATGAAGGCATGAATTGGGAATTACCTGTCCTTGAAAGTGAAATGCCATTTGATCAATATGCTACCTATCTACCTTCTTTAAACGTTTTATCTAAAAAACCAGTTGCTCATCAGCAAGGAATGAATAATATTGTGAAGCTCCCAATAACAGCAAGCGAGACTGAGCAAGCACAAAAAGTGAAAAAAATAAAGGAGCATCTTGTGAAAAATGGTGGTCTTACATATCAATGGACTGCAAGCTCTGCTTACAGAAACACATATATGAATCCAACAACA
Source organism: Listeria goaensis (assembly GCF_900186125.1). Lineage (GTDB taxonomy): Bacteria > Bacillota > Bacilli > Lactobacillales > Listeriaceae > Listeria > Listeria goaensis. The sequence continues at coordinate 171,154 of NZ_FYBQ01000003.1, forward strand.
AATGCGATGTATGTACCGAAAGATAACTATACAACCATTTCACATTCTTCTCTCATTGTTGGGTATGATGACACATACAGCAAAGAAAATTTCCGATTGGCGTACCAGCCCCAAAATGACGGCGCTTTCATCGTGAAAAATAGTTGGGGATCAACTTGGGGTGATAAAGGCTACTACTATGTGTCTTATGAAGATGCATATATACTAACTTCTGCTATGTACGGTGCGAAACAAATGGAAACCGTCCAAAACTACGATAATATGTATGCCATGGCACCATTTGCTTCTTTATCCACATATCCTGCAACAGCGAATACGTATATTGCTAATATCTTTGATGCTCCAAAAGATTCAAAAGAAAGCATTGAAGCAATTGCAATTAATACCACACAATACGACACACCTTACGAAATTTATATTAATCCAAACAGCTCTGATAAATCCTTTTCCAACCTAAAACTAGTTGCAAGAGGGGTAAAAACGGACGCTGGTTATGAAACGATTAAATTAAATGAATCTATCCCTATCACAAGTACAGATAAGTATGCGATTGTAATTAAATTCTCGTTACCAAACGGCGTTTCAAAAATGCCAATCCCAATGTTTAAACACGAAGAAGTAAATTATCCGCGTGATTCTGTGAAATCTGGAACAAGTTTTTATTCCACCTCCACAAATCAAGCAAGCATGTCTTGGCGGGAGGCTTCCACACCGAGTAACTGGTCAAGTAATGTAGCTTATAAGTTTTATACCAATGTTTATACGAAAAATTTATAAACCATTAACTCCTAAAAATCGCCAAAGAAACTAACTTCTTTGGCGATTTTCTAGTTTTAGTAGCTGTTCTTTTAATGGTAATCCGCCTCGGTAACCCGTTAGTTTACCGGACTTACCGATGACTCGGTGACACGGGATGGCGATTAAAATCGGGTTGGATCCGATTGCTCGCCCTACTGCTCTAACTGCTTTTGGGTTGCCAATTTGTGTGGCAATTTCTGAGTAGGAAGAAGTCACACCGTACGGGATTTCGCGCAAAGCTTTAAACACGCTTTCTGTAAAATCGCCAACAGAAAAATCTAAAGGCCAGTCAAAAGATATTTTTTCGCCGTTAAAATAGGCTTTTAAGTCCTCCGCTTCCCTTGAAAATTCTGCAGAACGCCTAAATTCCTCATTTTTGTACTTCTTTTCATAAAACGCGATCAATTCGTCGTAGTCGGCGCCAATAAAGCAAACACCGCGTTTCGTTTTCGCAACATATAAACCTACATCGTCAATAAAATCATAAATCATTTCAGCACCTCATTTCGGTATTTGGATGGCGTCATGCCCATTTGTTTCTTAAAAAGAGTGGCAAATTGTGCGGCGTTATTAAAACCGACAGCGCGCGCAATTTGTTTGATTTCCAAGTTTTCCTTTCGCAGCATTTCCTGCGCTAAAATTAGCTTTTTGCGGATAACATAATGATGAATCGTTTCGCCCGTCACCTTTTTAAACGTGCGATGCAAATGACTTTCACTACCGTGGCAAGCAGCAGCAATTTGTTCGAGCGAAAGCGATTCCGCTAAATTACTCGCCACAAAGCGTTTAATGTCCATCACCCATTCGGCATCTGGCACGCGCTCGCCGCCTGATTTACATCTTTTGCATGGCCTAAAACCCGCTTTTATCGCGGCACCACTTGATTTGAAAATGACCACATTCTCATAATTTGGCGCTTTTGATTTGCAAGACGGCCGACAAAAAATGCCTGTCGTTTGAACAGCATAATAGAATACGCCATCAAAATTAGCATCGCAAGTGGTAATAGCCGTCCATTCTTTTTTCGTTGGTTTTTGCATCGTGCCCACCTCCACTTTTATTATAACGCAATCGGGCATAAAATAACGGTTTCAGGAATGAAAAAGCAAGAATTGAAACATTGCTTGCTAAACGTTCGTCATTGTATGGTTTTCCCCTTTCTATGAAAATTTGACTAGCTATTTTCTTCCCAAAAAGTTCTTTTCATGAGGTTTTTCAGAAAACTCCTCGTTTGAATGGTCTAGTTTACAGGAGGAAGCTCTCATTTTTTGATTTTCGTGATTATCTTTGATGGGCTAGGGAAAAGAAAAGCGGGCGCATGTTATTTATGTGTACCAAAAAGGAGGAATAGAGATGAAGAATTTTTTTGGAAAGTCGGCTGTATTTTTAGGGGCTATTGCGCTAACTGTTTCGGGGGCAACGGTTGGCGTATCCGCACACGGGTACATTTCAAAGCCTGAGAGTCGCGCTTATTTAGCGAAACTTGGCGTAAATCAAAATGCGGGGCCAATTCAATATGAGCCGCAAAGTGTGGAAGCAACGGGAAACTTCCCAACTGGCGGACCAGCCGATGGCCAAATTGCTGGCGGGGGGAAATTTAGTGACATGGATGTGCAAACCGATTCGAGATGGAGTAAAGTAAACTTAACCGGTGGCGCAAATACAATTGAATGGACGCTAACGGCGCTGCACCGTACTTCTGAATGGAAATATTATATGACGAAAAAAGATTGGAATCCAAATGAGCCGATTACACGGGCATCGCTTGAGCATCTGCAAACAATTGATGCCGGCAATACGATTCCAACGACAAAAGTCACTCAAACGGTAAATCTCCCAACTGATCGTTCAGGCTATTACGTCCTTCTTGGCGTGTGGGAAATTGCAGACACTGGGAATGCCTTTTATCAAGTGGTTGACGTGAATTTATCGAACAACGGGACATCGGGCAGTTCCCCGTTACAATTTGTACCGACTTCTATCCAGTTTTAAACAAAAAATGAGAGCGGAAAAATTTCCTGCTCTTTTCTTGTGTTACGGCTTCGTTTATAATGATTTTAGGAGAGGAGTAAACGAATGAACGCCATACAAGTGAAAAACGTAACATGTAAATATCAAGAAACTATCGCCTTAAATAAGATTTCGCTTGAAGTGCCTGAAAAATCAACTTGCGCCATTATTGGACCATCTGGCTGCGGGAAAACAACACTTCTCCACGCAATGGCGGGTTTTGTCGCACCAACAGAAGGCGAAATTCGCTTTTTCGGGGAACAAAAAATCGGTTTTCCTGATGAAACTGGGATAATCCTACAAGATTACGCGTTATTTCCTTGGAAAACTGTTTTTGAAAACATCGCTTTAGGTTTAAAAATCAAAAAACAATCTAAGGCCGAAATAAATGACCGCACGCAAACACTTTTAGCGGAACTTGGCCTTGAGGCGTGCCAAAATAAATATCCGCCAGAACTTAGTGGTGGGCAAAAACAGCGCACCGCAATTGGGAGAAGCCTCGCGCTTAATCCGAAAATTTTATTGCTCGATGAGGCCACGAGCGCGCTTGACGCGATGACGAAGGAAAGTTTGCAAAATAGGCTGCTAGAAATCCAGCAAAAACGCGCCACCACAATGGTTCAGGTCACCCACTCCATTGAAGAGGCCGTTTTTCTCGGCCAGAAAATCATCGTCATGGGCACAGGCAACATTAAACAAGAAATCGCCAACCCTTTTTTTGGACAAAGCGAGCTCCGTATGCGAAAAGAATTCTATGACATGTGCCGAACAATTCGTTCCGCGCTCGGAAATGAGGTAGCGAAATGAAAATCAAAATCGCAAACAGCCTCATCGGCATTTTAGGCTTGCTACTCATTTGGGAGTTGCTTTACCTTTTTATTAGTAGCCCCGTCATACCAGCACCGCTTGCAACGTGCGTCTTATTTTTCGAAAAAATCCCCGAACTGATTCCGCATACGCTAATGAGCCTGTACAGAATTGTCGTCGCCATTCTTGTTTCGCTTCTCATCGGAATTCCACTCGGCATTTTCATTGGCGCGAACCAGCTGGCCGACAAATGGCTCTCGCCGATACTTTATTACATCTATCCGATCCCAAAGGTTGCCTTTTTACCCGTATTCATGATTTTATATGGGCTTGGCGATTTATCAAAAATCATGCTCGTCATCTGGATTATCATTTTTCAAATTATTTTATCCGCGCGTGATGGTGTGAAACAAATGGACCCAAACTGGGAGAAAATCATGTTTTCCTTCCAAGCTACGCCTTTTATGAGGTTTAAGCACCTACTTTTACCAGCCATTTCACCGCACATCATTAGCGGGCTTCGCATCGCTATCGGCATTTCGCTCGCCTCACTCTTTTTTGCGGAAAATTATGCAACTACATATGGACTTGGTTACTACATTATGAATGCGTGGTCAGTAATTGACTATCCTGACATGTTTTGCGGTATTTTAGCACTTGCATTTCTCGGTTTTTTCTTATTTAAATTGACCGATTTATTAGGAAAAAGGCTAATCAAATAAAAAACGTTCAAATGAACGTTTTTTTATTTGCAGCTCTTTTTAAAATTAGTTTTTCCCCTGTATCTGTCACAAAAAGATTAATCTCAGCAATTTTAACGGCTGAAAAATTCTTACCGTTTGTTAAAATCTTTATTTTGGAGCCAACTGGATGTTGAATAAAGAACTGCGTTAACTCGACAACGCCCACTCCACCTCTTTGGGAGTAACCTTTTCGGATAACTCGCCCTTTATGTTCCATTTCTAACACTAAAAACAGCATGATAGATTTACCACTTCCTGTTTCAAACCATTTCAATGTGGCTTCTATCGGAATTGTACAAGCTTCAATTGATTTATTTGCTTGCTTATTTAAAATGATAATCACAATAATCATACTGACAAAAATAATGGCACTTATTGCTAATAATACCTTCCAGTAAGGCTCAGTTTGTATATTTAGTGACAGTATACCACCTATAAAAGAAAAAATGGTAAGCAGGATAGCAATATTCATTTTTGCGTCAATACTCATAAAAATAACCCCTTATCGTAATTTTCTCTGCTTTAAAAACTTATAAATGCCTTCTCTTTCATTCGTTTCCGTCACAAAATCAGCTTTTTCTTTCAATTCATTGTTCGCATTCCCCATCGCGACACCGATTCCAGCAAATTCAATCATCCCTAAATCATTTTCACCATCACCAAAAGCAATCACATTTTCTTGCTTCACAGAAAGGCGCTCAGCCAAATTCCGCACGGCCACCGCCTTATCAATTTGCTCCGGCAAAATCTCAATATTGTTCATATGAGAGGACAAAAAGTGCACATTTGGGAGCACTTCAAGCTCCGTACGCAACTCCTGAATCCGCGAAAAATCTTGCTCCTCTACAATTAAACCGTTCACCATCTCATCGACAAACCGCTCGAATACATCTCGCTCATTCACCGAAACATGTTTCACCGCCTGAACGCGCTCTTTATCATCTTCTTGTTTAAAATGGGACGGGACTTCACCAATATAGAACACCGTATCCGTCGAAAAAAAGAACGCCCTTACCTTTTCAGCCTGGCAAATCTCGTAAATTTTTGTAAGCGCATCATTATCCGTTTTCACGTGGTGGAAAATCCCCTCTTTGTTCGCCGCAATTGAGCCATTTGAAGCGATTACAAATGCTTCTTCATGAATATTTTTCGCAAATTCATTCGCCGCATGAAACATCCGCCCAGTTGCCACCGAAAAATAATGGCCTTCTTTTATTAATTTCCTCAAAAGTCGCCGTGTTTTTCTCGGCACCTTATGATTTTTCCCAAGCAACGTACCATCTAAATCGGTACAAATCAAGTATTTCTCCACAACTTTCTCCCTTTCCAAACCTTTACCTTTAATTATAGCGAAGTCCATAAAAACCGCAAGATGAACTTGCGGTTTTAAGTCAATCCAACATCGAAAAATCGGTCATTTCGTCATAAGAATAATCCTTTTGAATCATTTCTTTTTCTTTCGTCCATTTTTCAATGCTATCAAATTGTTTTTTGCTGACTTTTTGAGCTTTTGTATAGTCTTCTTCTTTATTTTCTAAGTAACTTGTCATCGCATCTGGGAATTTATACGTCTTTAAAATATCCGCGTAATCAGCCGCATCATGCTCATTCATATACGCAACACCTTTGTTATACGCCCGGTAAAACGCAGAAATATCCGCTTCGCGGGATTTCACAACATCGCTTGCAAAACTAATTGTGCCACCTTTAATCCCGTATTCTGCGGAGCTTCCGAGAACATGGGCGCCATTTTTTTCAAGAAGAGTGGCTTGAGGTTCTGTAAAAATCACAGAATCCACTTGATTATTCAAAAGCGCTTCATATCGCGCAGAAATCGACGGAATTTGTACGATTTTGTAGCTAATATCATTTTCCGCGGCCATTTCGTCCATGATGTATTCTAGTAAAAACTTCGGCACGAGCGAAAATTCCTTGCCATCAAGCTGTTTGATATCCGTAATCCCTGAATCAGGCGAGGAGAGCAATTTGAAATCTTCATTAATATCGGACGTAATCGTGAAATCCATACCACCGTCACGCATCGAAAGTGCCGTCATCACATCGCCAATCATACCGTCGATTTTCCCAGCTTGAGCCGCGACATTGCGGTCGTTCGGCGCATTAAACGGGGTAATCTCCACATTCACTTTTTCTTCCTCAAAAAAGCCTTTTTCTTTGGCTAAAATAATCGGAATAGCAGATTCTGCTGGCAGCGTCCCAAAACGCAACGGTTTGTTCGTCGTTTCCGTTTTTGTCTCCGCAGCCTTTTCTGGTTCCGAATTTGAACACCCTACAACCACTACACCAACTAAAAGCAACATTAAAATTCCAAGCCATTTTTTCAATTTTCCTTACCATCCTTATGTAAAATTTGTTTCAATTCTTCCGCTGTCATGCCGAGTGCAACAACTTGGCGGTGAAGTTCGAGTGGAGGCGTTTCGCGCTCATTTCGCCCTGGTTTTGTCGTAAAAGCTAGTTTAATTCCTGCTTGTTGCAGGCGTTCCAAATCAGCCTCGCCGTAAGCCCCAAATGGGTACGCGAAAATATCCGGCTCATCGACAAATTCCGCACACGTTTTTAAATCCGCCAAAAGTTCGGCTGTCGTCGCCGTTTGAAATGTGCTTTTCGCACCATCTTGATCATGCAAATCGGTCGTATGGTTGGCAAACGTGAACACGTCACGCATTTCGTTCACCTCGCTCACACTCATAACCACTGATTTTTCTGGATTAAAGCGCTTGGCGGTTTTAGCTAGCCAGCCACGCACAACAAATAAAGTCGCGTGTAAACCACGTTTTTTTAACACCGGGTAAGCGTACCGTAAAACGGATTGGAATGCATCATCAAATGTAATTAGTACGGCATTTTCAGGCAAAGTTTTACCTTTTTCATAAAAATCCCGAACATCCTGCATCGAAATTACATTAAATCCCCCGCTTTGCAACATATCCATTTGCTTTTCGAAGTCATCCACATAAGCAAAAAGCATTTTTGGAAGTGCGGCATCACAATTTGTCGCCACTTCAACCACCGAAGGCGCGCTCTCCCCAATTGCTCCCCGCTCGCGCAGTTCGTGATACATTAAAACATGAAAACTCATTTTCCCCTCTCCCTTTCGTGAAAACACTCACAAGAACCCCTTTCATTTTAGCGGAATGAAAGGGGTTTGTAAATGCGTGATGTGAATTTTAACGCTTATATTTTATAGGAGCGTTTAGTTTGGAATATACAAAGCACGTTTCCCGAGCCCTGCTGAATCTCTCTGCCCAACCTGCACTTGAGCAAATCCCGATTGTCCATCTGCGCGGTAACGAATTGCTAGTCCCGTATAGCTGTTCGCTGGATTTGAAAGTAGACGTGCTAAATACTCGCCATCAACACTTTGTAAATTAAAATCAGTTGTTTTAACAGTCTGATTAATAATTTTTATATTTTTATCATTGAGCTCAAAAATTGGTTTCCAGCTAAATAATTGGTCACCTATTGGGACTTGCTGTTCAACATTTAAGCCATCTTTTGAGACAGATAAGCGATATTTATGATCCTCACCTTCTAAGACTACCCCTTTTCCCTTCGCTTGGTCGGCATTTATAGCGATACCTTCCTTCGCTTGAACATGTCCATTTAAAACAAGTTCGGCATTAGTAAGCGTTGTGTCATTTGGCGCAACAGACAAATACTCGTCCCATCGCCCTCCGCTCTCCTCGTTTAATTTTTCCAATTTAAACTTCTCAGCATCATCCATTAGCATCATGCGATACTGCTGCCTATTGCTTTCTAAAGTTAAATCGGGATTAGTTGCACGTTTAATTCGCATAATGCCGTCCGCTGTCAAAGTAATATTCTCATTATTAAGCTTTGTTTCTACTGAATTGATTGACAAGTGTGTTTTCCAAGCCGTACCTTCCGTATGTCTATCCAAATTCAGTGCGTTGGTAGAATCCTCCAAAGCCATCCGATACTTTTGTTTATCACTTTTTAAAGCTAGTTTTGGATTTAAATTCCCCTCAATTTGAGCCGCATCACGGATTTTAAAAATATAATCTGGATAACTTGAAACGCCAAGAACACTATTATTGTTCTCTACCATCGATACTTTTGTCATATCATCAGAAATAACTAAATTTTGTATAGCCATTTCTTCCAAAGCTACTTTTTGAGTTAAGCTATAAATGGTTGACATTATCGTATTTTTCAAATGGAACTCTCCTGAACCTCCGTCATTCATAGCAGCTTCCCCGCGAATCGGCAACACCATAATTTCTTTACATTTAAGGTTACCGCTTCCTTCTGTGATAAGTGCATTCCCTGTAATCCGTTCATTCGTTTGAGCGGAAACAGTTAATCCGATTGCCTCTCTAGTAACCGCTTTAAATGAAATTGCCGTATTAGCAAATGCAGCCGAACAGCCTGCCATATTCACACCTCGGCAATCTTCATATTCAAATGCAGTTCCAATTCGAGGTATGTTAGGTTCAATCGTATCATTTGGATGATTAGCAAACCCCTTGCAGCCAATTAAATTAATTTCCTGATACTTCTTAAAGTAGTAACAAGCTTTTCCAAGCAAGTCATTCTCGCTTACATGGCTTTCCTTTAGTGCCGTTTCTTTTTTCACACGGGTAACGGTACTATTTTCTAGCAAAATAGTTTGCCCTAATTTATTAGGCTCTGTTACAAAATTAAATCCACTATGATTGTAATGAAGGTTCATAATGCTGACATTGCGAAACGAAACTTTGTCATATCCGTTTTCCACTAAAATACCGTCAGCATTCGCGTTATTACAATTAATATCAATCCCTCCATCAATATTTATCCCTGTATTAAATATTGTATTCGGATCTGCGGTAGATTGCTTAAAATAAAGTAACGCCGCTCCTTCAAATCCCGTTAATGCTGTAATTCTTGTTTTATATGATGTTTCTGTTAAAATTTTAATCGCTGTTGTTTGAACAATAATTGGAGATTTAATAGCAATTCCTTTTGCTTTTGGAAAATAAACACTCGCCCCACCACGTCTCGCAGCTTCTTCAAAAGCTCTATTAATTCCTGCTGAGTCATCCGTCACACCATCTAGCGCAACATTATAATCACGGATATCAATAATGTCATCGACAATAGTTGCATAAGTCATTTTAATCCTCTCCTTTATTCAAATTTGCTAATATTTCTATTAGCACCTAAAATTTAGCACATGTTCAACATTCTCTCAAGAAAGGTATACACTCATCTAAAAATGAAAATCCCCGCCACATTCCGCAGCGGGGATTTTCAATTTAATAACTTACATTACTTAACTTTCTATCCTCAACATTTTTGCCTTCGTACTTAACCACATCTACTAGCAGAGTATCATAATCCAAATTATATAAATCCATCAGTTCCTTAATATAGTTCATCTTTCTTGAGTTCGAAAGATGAATATACACATATACGCCAGACATTACCTCGCTATTTGTTACCGTTGCTTCGCCTGAAAACATTGACTCTAAGCCAGTTTGGCCTTCTGCTTTCATTAGCTCGATAATGGGCATGCTGGATATTTCCGTTAACTCTTTTACGAAATGGACATAGAACTCTTTCCATGTTGTCACAAATTGATAGTCTTCATCCTTGAAACGATAGCCTTTTATTTTATAACCAGTGAAAGTTTGTTCGCCGTTATAAACGATCATTTCATTTTCTGGAATGGTTGGCAAAAATTCTGTTTGCGGGTACGTCCAAATTTTAAGCGCGATTTCAATTAGTTCTTCTGTTCGTTGATTGATTTCTTCCTCGCCCCAATTTTCAGCGTGAGCGGGAAGTTTATTTAGATTGACGAAATGGCTCTCTTTAAATCCTTTTTCCATATTTTGTTTTTCTAAAAAAGATTTGTTGCTGTATTTTGAGTTATAGCCCGTCAGTGTTAAATTTCCGAGCCTGTTTAAGTACATTTCGTGGATTTGCTTGTAATCTTGCCCTAACTCTTGTTGCCATGCGAGCGTCAGCCGCCGCGGCATAATGTGCTCAATCGAATATTTTCGCGCGCTAACGCCTTCATAAATCTGCAGTTCTTCGGCATGCCCAAAATTTTCCAACCGCTCAAAAAAATAAGTTCTAAAAGCAGCGTTCATATTGTAAAAATCATTTGCGCGTAAATGGTCGTTGATAACGAAATCGTCCGGAATTTTTGCAGTACTCGTTTTGGTTAAAATTAGGTAACTAAATAAATCTTTTAGCGTGGGCGTGTCATTTGACTCTGCTCTCAACCGTTTTAAGTCGCGGTACAAAGTTTCAATAACTTTGTTAAGAGAATTAGACGGTATTTTAGCAATCATTCTTCTTGCGATGTAGTTTTCTAAAATGGTGAAAACATCGACAACTTCAAAATCTTGCAAGTCATTTTGGTTGTAATCGTAAAGAACCGCCATTAGGAACGGGCGTACAACGGTTGATTGCAATTCATTGAAGCGTCTCAAAATGGCATTGATTTCTTTGTTTTCCGTGTTGCCTTCCAAAATTTGCTGATAGGCTAGCGAATATTCTGAAAGCTCATCGAAAAAGACCGCCTTATTATTAAATTTGCTACTATAAAATTCCGTAAACGTTTCATATACCTTCGAGATATTCGGATATTTGCTATTCTTAACGGTTAAGTAGTCTCGAAAAAACGAGCTTAGCTGAAATTGTGTCCGCTCTTCAATTGGTTCCCAGTAATTTTGGAAATGCGCCAATTGCAGTTCTTGCTTTTCATTCATCAAAAGAAAATTCCGAATTTTATCGGCATCGGTCAAATCCACACCTGTCGAATTTAAACTTTCAAAAATGAGTTGCGGGTCATCATCTGGTGAATTCAAATTGACAATCATCACTTGTAATTTTTCTATCGCATTCATAAGTTCGTCGAGAGAAATGCTTTCCTTTTCCAGCTCATGATAAAAATATTCATAGTTTATCGTTAAATTTGAATGCTTCACAAAGAATTTTTCGTCACCAAATAACTTTTTATATGTATGAAAATCTCTAGAATTCGGTATCAATTTATATTTATCTACATCGCGACTGAACGCGTCCATCAAAAATGCATTTTCAATATTGGCCGGGTTCACCCGTTCCCCTGTCAATTGGTGTGCTTCCATCCAGTTTTTCAACGCCAAAAGAAGCAGTGATATGGTTGTAAGTCGCTGTTGCCCGTCGATAACAATAATTTCCTGTGATAAATTTCCCGGTTTTACGACCATACTTCCAAAAAAATGCGTCTGTCTATGTTCTTTCTCTAACATCATTAAATCTTCCATGAGCCGTTTGCAGTTTTCTATCTTCCAATCATAATTCCGCTGATATACTGGAATTATCAGTTTTGAGGCACCGCGCAAATATTCTGTCAGATGCCTTACATTACCTTCCATATTTTCATGTCCTCCTCCGCTTTCGCTAGGTTTCGCGAAGCTGTTGTTTAATTGTCTATATGATAAAAGTATAGCATGAAGTATATTTCAAGTGAAATAAGAATTCTATCTATGAAAAAAAACGGAAATAAAGCGAAAGTCGCTTCATTTCCGTTTCAATATTACCTTAACCAATCGATCCTTCCATCTCAAACTTAATCAAACGGTTCATTTCAACTGCGTATTCCATTGGCAGTTCTTTTGTGAATGGTTCGATGAAGCCCATGACGATCATTTCGGTTGCTTCGACTTCTGAAACGCCGCGGCTCATGAGATAGAAAAGTTGTTCTTCGGATACTTTGGATACTTTTGCTTCGTGCTCAAGGGAAATATTATTGTTTAAAATTTCGTTGTATGGAATCGTATCGGATGTCGATGCGTTGTCCATGATGAGCGTGTCACATTCGATGTTTGAACGAGCGCCGTCCGCGTTACGGCCAAAATGGACGATGCCGCGATACGTTACATTACCACCGTGTTTCGAGATGGATTTTGAAACGATTGTGCTCGATGTGTTTGGTGCCATGTGCATCATTTTTGCACCGGCATCTTGGCGTTGGCCACGACCGGCGATGGCGATGGAAAGTGTCATACCACGTGCGCCTTCTCCTCTAAGGTAACAAGACGGGTATTTCATTGTCAGCTTGGAACCGATGTTGCCATCAATCCATTCCATCGTGCCATTTTCTTCAACAAACGTCCGTTTCGTTACGAGGTTGTAGACGTTATTTGCCCAGTTTTGAATGGTAGTGTAACGGCAATAAGCACCTGGTTTTACGACGATTTCAACAACGGCCGAGTGAAGCGAGTTGGTCGTATAAACGGGGGCTGTACAGCCTTCCACGTAGTTGACGCTTGCGTTTTCGTCGACGATTATAAGCGTCCGCTCGAATTGTCCCATGTTCGGGGAATTAATTCGGAAGTAGGCTTGTAGTGGCGTGTCGATTTTAACGCCAGGTGGTACATAGATGAACGAACCTCCCGACCAAACGGCGGAGTTTAATGCAGCAAATTTATTGTCAGATGGTGGAATGACTTTCGCGAAGTATTCCTTGAAGATGTCTTCGTTTTCTTTTAGCGCGGTATCAGTATCTTTAAAGACGATGCCGAGTTCTTCCAAATCTTTTTTCATATTGTGGTAAACAACTTCGGATTCATACTGTGCGGATGCACCTGCCAAATATTTCTGTTCGGCTTCTGGAATGCCAAGTTTGTCGAATGTACGTTTAATTTCTTCTGGAACCTCGTCCCAAGATTGAACGGTTTGTTCAGAAGGTTTCACGTAATACGTGATGTCCTCGAAGTCTAGTTCTGAAAGGTCTCCGCCCCAAGTTGGCATCGGCATTTTGTAAAACTGTTCGAGCGATTTCAAACGGAAGTCGAGCATCCATTCGGGCTCTTCTTTAATTTTGGAAATTTCACGTACAACATCTTCCGTTAAACCGCGTTCTGTACGGAAAACGGACGTATCTTTATCATGGAATCCGTATTGGTATTCGCCAATATCTGGAATTTCAGTCATATTAAGTTCCTCCTTTAACGATTTTCGCTTTCGTGAATGGCCCGCTCCATGGCTTTCCATGCTAGGGTTGCACATTTAATTCGCGCTGGAAATTTTGCGACGCCTGCTAGGGCTTCCACGTCACCAAATTCATCTATCGCTTCATGTTCGTGTCCTTGGACCATTTCGGAAAACTGGTGAGACATTTCAAGCGCTTCGTCTTCCGTATGCCCAATGACACTTTCTGTCATCATGGAAGCACTTGCCATCGAAATGGAACATCCACTTCCCGTAAAGCTGGCAGCTGTAATTTTATTGTCATCTATTTTCAAGTGCAAATGAATTTCATCACCACATGTCGGGTTGTTTAAGTCTATTGTGACGTTTGACCCGGCTAACTCCCCTTTATTCCGAGGGTTCTTGTAGTGATCCATAATCACTTGTCTGTATAGACCGTCTAATTTGCGACTGCTCATAAGCCAAAATACTCCTTCGTTAACTTTAATCCTTGAATGAAAAGATCAATTTCTTCTTTTGTGTTATAAATATAGAAACTTGCGCGAGCCGTTGAGTTCACGCCAAGCCATTTCATGAGTGGTTGCGCACAGTGGTGCCCGGCCCGAACGGCGATACCTTCTTCGTCAAGGACTGTGGCAAGGTCGTGTGGATGAACGCCGTCCAAATTGAACGTCACAAGACCTGCGCGCTTATGCGCATCTAGCGAGCCGTAAATGGTAATGCCAGAAATTTTTTGCATTTCGGCGAGCGCATAGCTGACAAGCTCCTGCTCATATGCATGAACCGCATCCATGCCGATTTCTGTCAAATAATCCACCGCCGCACCAAGCGCAATTTGTCCGCCAATCGTTGGTGTGCCGGCTTCAAATTTCCACGGCAACTCTTTCCACGTCGAATCATACAGTTCAACGAAATCAATCATTTCGCCACCAAATTCAGTCGGCGCCATTTTTTCTAAAAGTGCTTTTTTCCCGTATAAAACGCCGGTTCCAGTTGGCGCCATCATTTTATGCCCTGAGAACGCATAGAAATCCACATCGAGCGCACCTACATCGACGGCCATGTGCGGAACGGCTTGCGCCCCGTCAACCACGATGACTGCCCCGTGGCGATGCGCGATTTGAGCGATTTCAGAAATCGGCGTCACCGTACCGAGCACGTTTGAAACATGCGCCAAGGCGACAATTTTCGTTTTAGCGCCAATCACGGAAGCCGCTTTTTCAACAGAAATGGTTCCATCTTGTTCGAGTTCGATAAATTTCAGTGTCGCACCTGTGCGCTTTGCAAGCTGCTGCCACGGAATGAAGTTGCTGTGGTGTTCAAGATGTGAAATAACAATCTCGTCCCCGCTAGAAACATTCGCCGCCCCGTAGCTATCCGCTACCAAATTAAGTGCCGTCGTCGTACCACGCGTAAAAATAATTTCCTGCACATGGCTCGCCCCAATGAATGCCCGCACTTTCTCACGCGCACCCTCGTAAGCATCCGTTGCCCGGCCAGCAAGCGTATGCACACCGCGATGAACGTTCGCATTGTCTGCTTCATAATAATGCGTGAGCGCGTCAACAACCTGTTTCGGCTTTTGCGCAGTCGCCGCATTATCAAAGTAAACAAGCGGTTTCCCATTCACTTCCTGCTCAAGAATTTTAAAGTCAGAACGAATTTTGGCGAAATCTTTCATTTAGCGCACTTTCCCTTCGATAACTTCCTTCAGCATCACTTTCACGCCTTCAATTGGCAATTGTTTCACAACAGGATCAAGGAACCCGTGAATTACAAGGCGCTCCGCTTCCTGCTTCGAAATGCCGCGGCTCATCAAATAGAACAGTTGAACTGGGTCAACACGACCAACCGAAGCAGCGTGCCCCGCGACAACGTCATTCTCATCAATTAGGAGAATCGGATTCGCGTCACCACGCGCACCTTTACTCAGCATCAGAACACGCGACTCTTGCTGCGCATCAGACTTCGAAGCGCCGTGCTTAATATGTCCAATACCGTTAAAAATCGTCGTCGCCTTATCTTTCATGACACCGTGGGATAAAATAGTCCCAGTGGAGGCTTTCCCGTAATGAGTCACTCTTGTCGTCACGTTTTGGGTCTGCTTGAAACGACCAACCGTCACCGTCTTCACATCGCCAGTTGAGCCATCACCCATTAAATTCGTGATATTTTCATTGATGGTGTCGCCGTCATTCATTAGACCAAGTGCCCATTCAATGGTTGAATCCGCACCAATATGACCGCGACGATTCATATACGTCGTAACGCCTTTTGAAAGGTTGTCTACCGCACCAAATGTAATTCGCGCATTGCGATTCGCGATGACTTCCTCCACAATATTTGCAATTCCAGTGCCTTCCGCGTCAAGCGAAACATAGTTTTCCACGTAAGTCACCGAACTATTGTCGTCCGCCACAACTAAAACGTGATTAACGAGCGGTTTTTTCGCATCTTGTTGCACAAAAATCGTTTGAATTGGCTCACTGATTTCCACGTTCTTCGGCACGTATAAAAATACACCGCCATTCACAAGTGCCGCATGAAACGCCGTCAACTTATGTTCGTCTACTTGAACCGCTTCGTTCATAAAATATTGTTTAAAAAGATCTGGGTGTTCTTTGGCTGCCGTCACAATGTCCGTTAAAATAACGCCTTGTTCTTGCAGCTCCTTGCTAAGTTGTAATCTTGCCGGACGCGCATCCACTTGCACATAATAGTTCGCATCCGCTTTATTTAAATCAACCAAGTTGGTTACCTTTTCAGCTAAAGCTTCGTTTGAAAGCCCCGTACTAGCTCCTTCAAACGTATCAAACTCCGTAAAATTCCAGCGTTCAATCTTCGTTTTATCCACAAATGGCAAGTCAAGTTCACTTGCTAATTTCCAAGCTGCCAAGCGACTTTCGGTTAAAAAAGCTGGTTCGCTAGCATGTTCAGAAAAGGCGCGGATAAAATCATCCTTTACAATTACATTTTCTGTCATGATTTTAACCCCACTTTCCTTATTTTTCGACTACGTCTTCTTCCTCTTCGAATTCAATGCCAAGCTCTTGCTTAATCCAATCATAACCCTCTGCTTCTAAACGTTTAGCAAGTTCAGCGCCGCCTTCTTTCACGACTTTTCCTTGCATCATTACATGCACAAAATCAGGCTCGATATAGTTTAGTAAACGCTGATAATGCGTGATAATCAGGCAGCCAAAACCTTCGCCGCGCATTGCATTGACGCCTTTTGAAACGACTTTAAGTGCATCAATATCAAGGCCCGAGTCAATCTCATCTAAAATCGCAATTTCAGGTTCAATCATAAGGAGTTGGAGAATTTCATTGCGTTTCTTTTCACCGCCAGAAAATCCTTCATTTAAATAGCGTTCAGCCATTTCTTCGTCCATATCTAAAAGTTCCATCTTCTCATCTAGTTTACGAATAAACTGCATAAGTGGAATTTCTTTTCCTTCTTCACGTCTGCTGTTAATCGCTGCGCGAATAAATTCAGCATTTGTAACGCCGCTAATTTCACTTGGGTATTGCATCGCTAAAAACAGACCAGCACGTGCGCGCTCATCGACTTCCATTTCGAGCACATCTTCTCCGTCTAGCGTAATACGTCCTTTTGTTACTTCATATTTAGGATGCCCCATAATCGCAGCCGAAAGTGTCGACTTCCCTGTACCGTTTGGCCCCATTATGGCATGAATTTCTCCAGTTGAAATTTCAAGGTTAACACCTTTTAAAATTTCTTTTCCTTCTATTTCAACGTATAAATCTTCAATCTTAAGTGTTGACATTCAAAATACCCTCCCCAGTTTGTTTTACATGCAATCTCGCATAGTCCTAGTTTAGTATAATTCTAATTTGATTACAACTATAAAAAACTGCACAATTTATCTTCTATCCTTCATTTTACTATGAACAAGGCAATTTTTCCACCTCGGTTTAAATTATCATTTTTTACTTCTTATTTGAGAATTTATTCCTTATCTTTTAGTCGAAAATTCATTCTACCTACACAAAATTTCAATTTCATCAGAAAAAAGAGGTTGTCTAATAGGGTGTGATATGTTATCGTTAAGCTAACGTAATATTTTTGAAACAATACTTTAATTCTGTAATATTATTCATCGGAGGAGATTTTTTATGAAAAAAGTAATAATAGGTATCGGCCTACTATTGCTATTTCTCTCGTTACAAGGGTGCAGCTCTCCCAAGTCAGACTTTACAAATGCCATGAAAAAACTAAGTGCAAATAAACAATTTACAATAGATACCAAGGTCAAAGTTAATGAAGTATCTTCCAACTACACGGAGAAGCTTGGGATAAACGACTTAAATACAACAGAAGTAGACTTAAAAATTTCTGCTGATACAATGCTTCAAACTTCTGGAATGGACGCCAATGTGCACTGGAGCAATTATTCACTGCATGTTCAGTCGCTCCAAAATAACCGTAACGGACTCATTTATATTCCAGTTGATATTTTCTACACAATCGACCCAAATATTGAAGATGCGCTAGGCCAAACGTCTAAACAAGTCTATCACACTGTTTTGGATAAAAATGAAGATTTGCAAGGAAAATATCTTGATTTTTACTCTGCTCTACAAAATATTTCCAACCAACCAATTGATAAAAAAACGGTTCAAAAACAAGCGAAACAAATCAATGAGTTGGAAAAAGAAACCGGTATTGCTTTATATGAATTTATGAACCAACTGGATGATGATCGCTTTAAAACAAATGAAGATGGTACGGTTGAAATTTCTATCCATAAAGAAGATTTCGTCACCTTATCCGATAAGCTACTTACAGCTTGGGATAAAAACAACGCCATTGTAAACCTTCTCTCGGGACAAAACGATGAGTCGACAATCACTGCAAAAAAAGAATGGCAAAACTATCAAAATAGCGTGCGCGCTTATTTTAAAAAGCTAAATGCTGACAAAAATCGCAAACTAGACATTCGTATGAAACTTGTACCCGACTCGGACTATGGGATTAGCAAACTAACGCTCGACACGGATTATGAAAACAAAGCGAACAATGATCATTTTAATATAACGACTGAATTAAATTGGTTACCATACGAAAAAGTACCTGCCATTCCGTCAAGCGATGAAATCGTCACAAAGAAAGAGCTTGATAAAGTCATCTCAGATGGATTAAAATCGTATTTGCAAATTGAAAATAATAAATAGCACTAAAAAACGCGCTTTCGATTTTACGAAAGCGCGTTTTTTTTAATAGAACTCTTTGTTGACGGTATGGATTGTTTTTTCCATATTTTCATGCATTTTATGGTCTTCGAGTAGCATAAGGGAAATAATGTCCATCACATACATAAGCGAAAACTGACTATTGACAAAATATTGGTTGCTCACAAAAAGGCTGTTGTAGACTGGAATGTTAATGTCGCTAAGCTCGACCATTTCATTTTTTTCAAAACTCGTGAACGTAATGATCTTGCTACCGTTTTCTTTTGCTTTTTTTAGTGTGCTAATGAGTTCGCTCGTGTTGCCGGAATTTGAAATCCCGATTACAATATCGGAAGGCTTCGTAATCGCGCCCGTAATAATCATCATGTGTGACTCATTGAGACCTGTTGCGTTTAATCCCATGCGAATGAAGCGTTGCGACATTTCGATGGCCGTAAGTCCGGAGCTGCCTAAGCCACAAATATAGACACGTCCAGCTTCACGAATTAAATTAACGACTTTGCGAATTTCAGCTTTATCAATCATTTTCACTGTATTGTCAATTACTTTATGATAAAACGAATACACATCTTCAAAAATATCTTCATAACCCGCTGGTGGCAAATCTGTTGTTGCCGTGTTGATTTTTATTTTCAAATCAACAAAACTTTCACAGCCAAGCCGCTTACAAAAGCGTGTAATTGTCGCGCTTGACGCCCCCGTTTTCTTCGACAAATTCGTAATCGTAATATTTTTAATCGAGTTGCTTTCCTCCAAAATATATTTAGCAATTTTCCGCTCTTTTAAAGGTAAAACATTATACATTTGCTGGATTTTCTGCAAAATATTCATCACACACGACCTTCTCTACTTAAAAAATGGTAAAGCGCCCCGACCATGCCCGCTTCATTCCCAAGCGTTGCAAACTCGATTTTTGCCGTGTTAAATGAATCAGACACTAACTGGTCTAAAACGGCCGTTTCAATTCGAGGTTTAAAATATGTTTTTTGTTCCATAATGCCACCGCCTAAAATGATAACTTCAGGATTTAAAACATAAATTAAATTTACAAGACCCGCTGCCAGATTGCAAATCCAAACATCGACAATCTTTTGAATTTCACTATCGCCGTTTAGCGCGCGTTTCATAATTGATTTCCCCGTCAAATTAACCTCACCCGTTACCAAACTCGCTTGCCGAATGAGTTCGCTTGTTGCCGCAAGTTCTTGGAAATGCTTGCCATTAACGCCCATATATCCAATTTCGAGAGCACGGTTTGAAGCGCCGCGAAGCAATTTGCCGTCTGCTAAAAAGGCGCCGCCAATACCCGTGCCAATCGTCAAACATAAAACGGACTTGAAATTTTTAGCGCCCCCTAAATAAAACTCACCAAGCGCCGCACAATTCACATCATTTTCAACTTGGCATGACAATTGATACGCCTCTTCAATTCGCTCTTTTATTTTCGTCCCCGTATACCCCGGAATCGTGTAGCCCGCATAACTAATTTCGCCGCGCTCCGTATCCACAACGCCTGCAGACGAAACCGCAACGCCCGAAATCCCGACCTTATTTTTAGCCACAATGTCTAGCACAGCTTCCATAATAAAATTTTCCGTCTTCGTCAGTCTCGTTTGCACCATTTGAACCGGCGTAAGACGCTCACCCGACTCACTAAACTTCGCAAACTTAATAGCCGTACCACCAATATCCATACACAAATATTCCGCCACAATCGTCACCCCTCTGTAAGCACCTCATAAAAGGCCGCTTCCGTTTTGGCATCAATTAACCGCAAAACACGCTCTTCCTCCATAAGCACCTCCGCAAGTTCCCCGAGCAGCTCCAAATGATCGTCCGCACTCGTTGCCGCAAGCGTGATCACAAGTTTTACCGGATCAAACATTTCACTGCCAAACACAACCCCTTCTTTCATTGTAGAAAAAGTGAGTCCTGCTTCATTCACCCCAAATTCCGGCCTAGCATGTGCGAGAGCGACATTTTTGGCAATCACAATATAAGGTCCGTTTTCGTGCATTGAACGAATCATTGCTTCGACGTACGAAGCTTCAATGGCGCCTCTTGCTAAAAGTTTTTCAGCAGATTTTCGGATTGCCTCTTCAAAGTTTTCTGCCGAAACACCAATTTCAATATCCTCAAGCTTTACATTATCCATTAACAATTTTATCCACCTCTTTTTTCAACTGACCTACATGTAATTGTGCTAAAGAATCAATGATTTGATAATGGGGAGTTAAATCACTGTATTTGGTCACCTCATTTGGCACAACAATGACCGGCATACCCGCCTGATTTCCCGCAATAAGTCCATTTTTCGAATCCTCAATGATAACCGCCTCGCCAGGTTCAACCGCGAGCTGCCTAGCCGCCTCTAAAAACAAGTCAGGCGCCGGCTTAATTCGCTCCACATCCTCCGCCGTAACAATGACATCAAAATAATCGATTAAGCCTAAACGCGTCAAATGCGAAGTCGGCTTTGCCCGCTTAGATGATGTAGCTAAAGCCAATTTCAAGCCGTACTCTTTCACCGCTTCAATAAAAGCACCCACCCCTTCTTTAGGCGGCAATGCTTTACTTCTTTCCAAAAAAAGCGCGCTTGTTTCTTTGGCGAATACCTCTTGATTTACCGTCATATTTTTTTCATGTGCAAGTTTTTGAAAGAACGCTTGATCATTTGCGCCTACACAAATTAAAAATTCCTCAACAGATACATCATAATCGAGCTCTTTTTTGAACCATTCTTGAAAAATCTCATACCAGATTACTTCTGTATCAACGATTACCCCGTCAAAATCCATAATGACCGCTTTTAGCATAATTTCCCTCCTAGAAACAGATAAAATTTGGAAGGAAAACGTATTTTCCTCCCAAATCAGTTATTTTTCTTTGCGACTATCTACTAAGTTTTGAATGAGTTCCGCATATTCTGGCGCGTTCAAGTAGTCCACTATTTCCACATAATAAACGCCCGGCTGTTTCTCGCGCACTCGTTCCATCAGTGATTTATGTGTCACGATGATATCACACTCTGTCGGCAATTCATTTACCGCAATATGGAATACTTTGATGTCATCTAAACCTGCATTTTTCACTTTTTTCTGTAGAACAGAGGCTCCCATTGCGCTAGAACCCAAGCCGGCATCACATGCATAAGCGATCCTTTTCACCTTACTAAAATCAAAACTTGCTGGTTCTTTTTCGGCAAACACGGATGAAATACTGCTTTTTTTACCTTTCAAGCTTTCCATTTGTACAGCTGCTTCTTGCAAGGCTTCTTCACTGTTTTTCGCGCGTTTGATGAACGGAATAGCAGTTAAGAATGTGACAAGCGCCGCCGCTAGAACCGCAATAATGATTTTAATATGGTCACCAGGCGCTGCCATCATCATGATGGTGATGATACTTCCAGGCGAAGCGACACCAACAAGGCCAGCATTTGTCATCGTTAAAATGAAAGTCCCCGTCATGCCACCTAAAATGAGCGGCAGGATAAGAACGGGATTCATTAGGACGAACGGGAAATAAATTTCGTGAATCCCGCCGAAGAAGTGGATGACACTTGCCCCGTAAGACGATGCTCGCGAACTCCCTTTTCCAAAAAACATATAGCCTAGTAAAATGCCTAAACCTGGTCCTGGATTAGACTCCAGTAGATATAAGACTGATTTTCCTGTTTCGGCTAATTGTAAGGTTGCGAGTGGACTTAATATACCTTGACCGATGGCGTTGTTTAAGAATAATATTTTGGCCGGCTCGATAATGAGTGCGGTTAGTGGCAAGAGGTGATAGTTGATAAGGTAATCCACACCTTCTGCTAAAACTGTTGTCACGCTTGCTACGGCTGGCGCCACCGCCACGTATGCAAATAAAGCAAGAGCGGCTCCGATAATTCCAATTGAAAAGTTATTGATTAATAGTTCAAAACCGGTTGGAATTTTTCCGTCAATTTTTTCATCAAATTTTTTGAGAATCCAAGCTGAAAGTGGTCCCATAATCATTGCGCCAATGAACATTGTAATATCTGAACTAATAATTGCTCCCATCGTTGCTACAGTTGCGATAACACCACCACGGTAGCCATGAACAGCACGACCACCTGCGAAAGCAATGAGTAATGGTAGCAAGAAATTAAGCATTGGTGCGATAAAGCTTTTGAGCATTTCACTTCCGGTTGCAACGCCGATAGCGGTTAAAATCCCCCAAGCCATAAATGCCCCGAGATTCGGAATCACCATGCCGCTCAGCTTACTTCCAAACTTTTGAACTTTCATATGAATGGACATTTAAATCCCCCTTTCCAAACGTACCTTTCTTAAAGTTCTACTTCTTTTCCTTCTTTGATAGACCTTTCGATTGCATCTACTACGCGCAGTGAGTCAAGCGCTTCTTTTGGTGTAATAATGGATTTTGTACCGCTAACAACATTGTTTACAAAAGCCATGACTTCCTCTGCCAAATCGCCGCTAACTTCTCCGTTCGTGTAGTACCAATGTCTTGAATCAGGATAGGAAACACCTTCACCGCTTACAAATTTCACACCTTGATCACAAGAATCGATGTAAGCAACTCCTTTTGTCCCAACTAACTCTAATTTATCATCAATAATCGTTGGCGAGTTTTCTGGCAACACCCAACAGGCTTCTAGACACGCAATGGCGCCATTTTCATACGTGACAATCGCATAAATAACATCATTCATACCACTTTCTTTTAAAAGCACACTACGACTTTTGGCAAAAACTTTGACCGGATTAGCATTCATATACCAGTTAATAT
Source organism: Listeria goaensis (assembly GCF_900186125.1). Taxonomy (GTDB): domain Bacteria; phylum Bacillota; class Bacilli; order Lactobacillales; family Listeriaceae; genus Listeria; species Listeria goaensis. The sequence continues at coordinate 194,451 of NZ_FYBQ01000003.1, forward strand.
AGTCAATGTCATGAATCATAACATGCATACTAAGGTCAGATGCACCTATGTAACGTTTAGGTCCCGTTATCGGACTGTTACGGCGACAATAAAGATGGATAATATCGCCTAGTTCCCCGCTATCTAGGCGCTGCTTGACCATATTGAAGCGTGGATCAAATCTTAGTAAGAAACCAACTGTAAATACTTTATCGTAATCTTTCGTAATTTCATAAATGGCTTCCCCGTCTTCGAGTTCTTTTGCAATTGGCTTCTCAAGCAAAATATGTTTGTTGTTTTTAACTGCTAATTCAACACATTCGCGGTGCATGTTATCTGGTAGGACGATACTCACTGCATCAATTTCCGGGTTTTCTAATAAATCGCGGTATTCTTTGTAGCCTTTACAGTTGAATTTCTTTTCAGCTTCAGCGCGTTTCTCATCGTTATACTCGCAGATGGCAACCAATTCGACTTGTGGTAACTTCTGGTAAATTTCCGCGTGATAACTTCCCATTTGACCAATCCCGATTACGGCAACTTTTACTTTTTGTTCCATTTTAAACTTCCTCTCCTTTTACTTGTTTAATGGATGCAATGAATCGTTCTGTAATTTCTTTTGGACGCGTGATGGCCCCGCCGACAACGACTGCTCTTGCGCCAAGTTCGAGCACTTTTTCCGCTTTTTCTGGCGTGTCTATCTTCCCTTCTGCGATAACAGGCAATTGGGTATGCGACAAGACGCTTTTTAAATAGGCAAATTCATTGTGGCTAATGTTACAGCCTGCTGTTTCTTGCGTATAGCCATGCAGCGTAGTCCCAATGATGTCTACACCTGCTTGTTCTGCAAAAGCAACATCTTGCAAGCTTGCGGTATCGCCCATAATAAGTACGTCTGGAAACTCCCTTTTAACCACCTGAATGATGTCTTTAAGGGTTTCGCTTTGTGGGCGTTTTCGCGTGGTTGCATCTAGGGCAAGAACTGCTACGCCGAGTTCACAAATCGCGCGTGCTTCTTTTAAAGTTGGTGTAATAAAAACTTCAGAATTTGGATAATCTTGTTTAAAAATACCGATAATTGGTAAGTCTACTTCTTTCTGAATCGCTTTAATGTCTGATACTGTGTTTGCTCGAATCCCTACTGCTCCACCTTCTAACGCGGCTTGTGCCATTTTTGACATGATATATGAGCTATAAAGGGGCTCTCCTTTTAGAGCTTGACAGGAAACAATCAATCCTCCTTTAACTTGTTGTAAAAAATCATTCATCATGGTATTCTCCTCCTTCTCGGTCTTCTGCTTCTTTTTATATAAAGTATGCGCTTTCAAATAGAATATACTATAGAAAAATAATTTTATCAATATCATAAAACGAAAATAATTTTCATTTCACTTTAAAAAGAATGGCCCTAGTTGGGCTAAAAAAATTTTAAATTTTTTATAAAAAAGGCATTGCCAAATTGGCAATGCCTTTTAACGTTTATTTATCAACAGGAACTACAGCGCCGTCCCATTCTTTTGTAATCCAATCTTGGATTTCTTTTGAGTGGAGAACTTCAACAAGTTTTTTCACGTTTTTGTTGTCTTTATTTTTTTCTTGTGTTACCACGATATTTGCATAAGGCGAATCTTTGCTTTCAATTGCAATCGCATCTTTTGTAGGGTTTAAGCCTTGGTCAACTACAAAGTTTGAGTTGATTGCAACCGCATCGCCTTCCTCATTGTTATACGCAGTCATCAAGTAAGCTGGATCTAAATCATATTTGAATTTCAAGTTTTTCGGATTGTCCTTAATATCATCAAATGTTGCATCTTGCGCTTTTACGCCATCTTTTAACGTCAACAAGCCTTCATCAACAAAAATGCCGATAACACGTGGCCAGTCAGATTGACTGTTAGAAAGTAAAATTTGCGCGCCGTCTTTTAAATCTTTTAAGTCTTTTACTTTTTTGGAATAAATGCCCATCGGCTCAATATGAATTGCACCAACATCAGCAAATTTATAACCTTTTTCTTTTTCTTCAAGTTCTAAATAAGGTTTATGTTGGAAATAATTGGCATCAAGTTCACCTTCATCGAGTGCTTTATTTGGCATTACGTAGTCGGTATACTTGACGATTTTAAGCTCAATTCCTTCTTTCTTCAAAATTGGCTTCGCTTGCTCCAAAATTTGCGCATGAGGCGTGTTGGAAGCACCAACGATTAACTCCTTACCATCAGAACTAGATGACTTTTTATCAGAAGAACCACTGCCGCAAGCGGCTAAAACTAAAACTAAGCTAAAAACAAAAATTGCACCAAAGATTTTTTTCATGTTAAACTCTCCTTTTTTTATCTTTTATCGACTGCCTTCGTGAGTAAATCGCCGATGATTTGGAAGATGAATACGATGATTAAAATGATAATTGTCGCAACTATCGTGACATCAGGTTGATTTCGCTGGAAACCTTCTAAGTATGCGGCGTTTCCAAGTCCGCCTGCTCCGATTACACCTGCCATCGCCGTAAAACCAACAAGCGAAATCGCTGTGACGGTAATACCTGAAACGATAGCTGGCAAAGCTTCCGGAATTAAAACTTTACCGATGATGGTGAAAAGATTTGCGCCCATCGCTTTAGCTGCCTCAATTACACCTTTATCTACTTCTCTAAAAGCAATTTCTACCATGCGGGCATAGAATGGTGCAGCAGAAATAATTAAAGCGGGTAGTGCGGCTTTTGGTCCAATAATCGTTCCAACGAGCGTTTTTGTCATTGGTAAAAGTAGCACGATTAGGATAATGAATGGAATCGATCGGAATACGTTTACGAGTATTGCTGTAATCCAATATAAAATTTTGGCAGGCATTCCTTCATTTCGATTCGTTAAAAAGAGCAATAAGCCGAGTAAAATACCAAGTATGAAAACAGCAACTAAAGAATAAAGTGTCATGTAGAGCGTTTCTTGCGTGTAGCCCCACATCAGTTGCCAGTCAACGTCTGGGAAGAGTTCCTTCATCCTTCAATCACCTCTGTTTCAATCTTCAAGTCGCGTAAATGCTGAATCGTATTTTCAATTTCCGCGTCGCTACCTTCAATTTGCACGTAAAGCGTCCCGTAAGCGCCGTTTTGCGTTTGCGTTAAGCTTCCGTGAAGCACGTTTAGCGACACATCATGTTGTTTTGCGACTTCCGAAATGACCGGCCTTGTCGCATTTTCACTCATGAAGAGCAGTTTAACGAGCTTGCCTTCTGAATAGTTTTCAAGCAGTAGGTGAATTAATTCTTCCGTTTCATCTGATTCTGTGACTTGTTCAATGAACCGCTTCGTCACAGGCTGTTTCGGATGTTTGAAAACGTCTAAAACGTCGCCTAACTCAACCACTTTCCCAGCCTCCATAACGGCAACTCGGTTACAAATTTTACGAATAACGTGCATTTCATGTGTAATAACGATAATCGTCAAATTTAAACGCTTGTTAATATCTAGTAGGAGCTCTAAGACTTCATCAGTCGTTTGCGGATCAAGTGCGCTTGTCGCTTCATCACAAAGTAGTACAGTTGGGTCGTTAGCCAGTGCCCTCGCAATTCCAACGCGCTGTTTTTGTCCACCGCTCAGTTCCGACGGGTAAGCATCTTCTTTACCCTCAAGTCCGACTAAACGGATAAGTTCGTTCACACGATTTTTTCGTTTTTGTCCGCGTACGCCTGCAATTTCTAGTGGGAACGCAATGTTGTCAAAAACGGTTCGCGACCATAGCAAATTGAAATGCTGAAAAATCATCCCAATTTTTTGCCGAGCCTTCCGAAGTTCTCTCCCGCGGATTTGGCTTACTACCTTGCCGTTTACGTCAACTTGTCCTGCTGTTGGAAGTTCCAAACCATTGAACAGTCGAATCAGACTACTTTTCCCCGCGCCAGAGTAACCGATGACACCGAAAATCTCGCCTTCTGCAATTTCCAAGCTAACGTCATCGACCGCCCGCACTTTATTTTTTCTTGTCGCATAATCTTTTACCACATTTTGGAGTGTTATCATTCGCTTCACCTTTTTCTCTCAATGTAAAAAGCCTTCCTGCATGAGCAGAAAGGCACGAATTTAGCGTTGTACGACTTTCTTCTCATCTTTCAGAACCAATCTGTTCTGTATGAATTAGCACCTTAAGTGTTTACTTAGGTTGCTGGGCTTCGTCGGGCATATCCCTCCACCACTCTGGATAAGAATTAAATTATAATTGGCGCGCTTGAAACGCGTCCTGTTTTTTCATATTACATTTAGAACGCTGTTTTGTCAACAGTAAATTTCAGATTTATGTATCGAGGAAATGCTTTCGGATAATCCGGGGCTCGTTTGATAAGTATAATAAAAGACAGCAATGACCGTTAAAATAGCAATCGACATAATAAAAAAGCTTTTCTTTGTCATTTTTTCCCCTCCTAGCTTAAATTTTACTTCCTTAAGCTAAAAACGCGGGAAAGAAATGGGAAAGAAAAGCTAAAGATTGAATCAATATGAGCTTGAAATTGCTCGTTTAAATTAATGGTAATTTCACGGTAAATGTTGTCTTATGATGTTTACTTGTCGCCATCACAAGGCCGCCGTGGCGTTCCACGATTGATTTTGCAATCGCAAGGCCAAGACCCGTGCCTGTCGTCGTGCGATTTTTATCGACTTTATAAAAGCGGTCGAACAAATGTGGCAAATCAAGCGCGGGAATTTCCTCACCGTAATTAATGACATCAATCACCGCAAAGTCTTCTTCTTTTCGGGCAACTAAATCGATATGTTGATTGCCTTCCCCGTATCTAAGGGCATTTGAAAACAAGTTTTCAAAGAGGCGCATAATCTGATTGCCGTCACCGCTCACAACTAAATTGTCCGCCTCATAAGTTTCAATGATTTCCATGCCCTTATCACGTGCAAGTCCATCAAATTCTGCGACAAGTTGACGGAGCAGCTCGACCATATCTAACCGATCATTTTCCAGCGTATATTCAGCACTTTCTAAGCGTGTATAAGAAAATAAATCATCGATAAGCTTATGCAAGTGCTTTGCTTTATCATAAACGAGCTCGGTATAGTATTTGAGTTCGACTTCATCACGGTAACGATCATCGTGAATATAACTTAAATAGCCTAAAATTGAAGTGAGTGGCGTCCTCAAATCATGTGATACATTCGTGATCAAATCGTTTTTCGCTTGCTGCGCTTCTTGCTCCTGTTTCATTAAATTTTCTTGACGTGAGCGCATTTTCTCAATGTTCATTTCCAACTCGCGAATTTCTGGAACAAGACTCTTCGTATCAACTGGACGGTCAAGCCCGAGCGCATAGTTAATTGTGCGCAGTTGCTTCTTTAATTTCCGTTGACGCATTAACCGGTAAAAAATATAGAAAATAAGTAACGCCATGATGAGCGTAATGATATATTTCGCCAAAAGCACCACCGGCGACTCCACCACATTGTTATACTTTCCTCGTCCAAATAAATCCATAAATGAATCGCTTAAACCACGAAGCACCACCGACTCATCGCGAATCGACTGCACCCACAAAAAAATCGTCTGGAGCGCAACGCCCGCTAGAAGCCATGAAATTATCGCAAAAAAAGCAACTTGCCAAGGACCCATTACATGCGCGAGCCGCTCAATCATTTGTTTAAATTTCAATTTTATACCCTACTCCCCAAATCGTTTTAATCACGTTCTCCCCGTCTAGCGCTTCCCGCAATTTATCGCGTAAGTTACTAATATGCACCATGACCGTTTTACTCGCGCCAAATGCCTGCTCCTGCCAAATTTTTTCAAAGATATATTCTGAACTAAAAACCCGGCCTGGTTCACTCGCAAGTAAATGTAAAATATCAAACTCCGACGTCGTCAAATGAAGTTCCTTTTGGTTAACCGTCACAATATGCTGATCCCGATTAATTTCAATTGGACCAATGACTAAATTATTCGTTTCGTCCGCTGCAACCGACTGCATATTTTGAATCCGCCTTAAAATCGCCTTCACGCGCACAGAAAGTTCGAGCGGATTAAACGGTTTAATCATATAATCATCCGCACCTGTTAAAAGCCCCATAATTTTATCGTTGTCCTCCGCTTTCGCACTCAACATTAAAATTGGCGTTAAAATCCCCTCACTGCGCATCATGCGACAAACTTCTAAGCCGTCCATTTCCGGCATCATAATATCTAAAATAATCAGTGAAAAATCAATTTTATTCACCAAACTCCAAACCTCAGCCCCGTCATAAGCCTGATGGATATCATATCCTTCATTTTGCAGGTAAAGCTTGACCAAGTCGACAATTTCCTTATCATCATCTGCAATTAAAATAGATGTCATCGTCCCTTACCTCTTCTCATTTTTATTACCCTCATTGTACCATCACAACGAAAAAAAAAGAAATCAGTTGAGATTTCTTTAATAAATATTAAACATTTGTCGCTCTTCCTCCGGTTCCAAATGAATCAACACCTGTGCCTTCGAATAAAACTCACCAATTTCCCGTTCAATCGTGTCACAAAGCGCATGAGCCTCCGTCACCGTCATCTCACTCGACACAACAAGATGAAAATCAATGTACTCCTCCGCACCCGCTCTTCGTGAACGAAAATCATGAAACTCAATAAAATCCTCTTTGTGAGCTAAAATAATACGTTTGATTTCTTCTTCCTCTTTTTTATTCAAACGTTGATCCATAAGTGGTGGAAACGATTCTTTGAGCAACTTCCAAGCCTCATACATAATGTAAATTGCGGTTATAATCGCAATCGTTGGATCGAGCCAAGTCCAGCCAGTCAAATAAACGAGTAGCAGACTTCCTGCAATACCAAGCGATGTAAAAACGTCCGTATAAAGATGTAGCGCGTTTGATTTCATTGCTACAGAATTCGCCTTATCAGCCGCGCGTTTAATCACCCGAGAAATAATCATATTTATCGCTGCACCGAAAAGCATTACAGCAATTCCGAGTGCAGGAAGACGAATTTCATGCGGATTCGTAAATTTATTAATCGATTCTATAATAATCCAAATCCCCGCAACAAAAATTAGCAGCGTTTCAATTGTACCCGCAATATTTTCCGCTTTGCCGTGCCCATACGGATGGTCATCATCAGCAGGTCTCCCCGCAATCCGAATTGAGAAAAATGTAATGACAGAAGCAAAAAGATCCATCGATGAATGGACCGCCTCCGAAATAACAGCCACCGATCCCGTCAAAAAACCAACGATTAATTTTAAAACAACAATAATAAAATTACTTATAACGGATAAAATTGTTAAATTATTGTGACTCATCTTATCTGCCCCCAAACACTCACTTATCAAACACCTGAATAAGTGTATCATATCGAAGTTAAATGGGTCTACAGCAACCTTTTTAGTGTTAACCAGTTCTATATCAGAGATGAAACTTTTTTTACTCTGGGAAACTTTCTAAAAAGTTAAAAACTGGGACAACACTATGCAAAGTATACGTTTTATCCACAAATTCACCACGTTCAATCCGCACTAAAACCGGTACCGCTTCAATTTCAAAGCATGGCGCATATTCTTTCGAAAGATTTAAATCTAACGCATACGTTTCGATACCCGCACTTTTTTCCGCAAGCTCAATCATCTGCCCAGCAAGCCCGCAAGAACCACATAAAGGCGTATAAAAATAAAAAAAGCCACTTTCCTTTTCCTCCAAAAAGCGCGCCAAGTCGTTCTTATCAAACTGAATCATATTTACCTCCTAAAAAGCCAACCTCATACAAGGTTGGCTCGAAAATTTAATCCTCAATCACTTTTTCATAATCTTCGCTTGATAATAGCGCATCAATTTGTTCAGCAGATACATTTTTCACTTTCAAAATCCAACCTTTTTCATATGTATCACTGTTTAAAAGTTCTGGTTCATCTTCTAAGCCTTCGTTAACCTCTACAACTTCCCCCGTTACCGGTGCATAAAAATCAGAAACCGTTTTAACAGACTCAATACTTCCAATAGAGTCACCTTGCTCTATTTTATCGCCAACTTCTGGCAATTCAACAAAAACAATATCGCCCAATTGGTCTTGCGCAAAGTCTGTAATGCCAATGATATACGTATCACCGTCTTGTTTCACCCATTCATGTTCTTCCGTATACAATAAATCTTTTGGTAAACTCATTTTAAAAACTCCTCCTTTTAATAAAACAGCGCAATTTTATTTCCAAGCAGCTTCAAATTCTTCTTCTTTAAAGCCGAGTGTTACCTTATTCCCGTCCGTCGTAAGCGGACGCTTAATTAATTTTCCATCAGAAGCAAGCAATTTGAACGCTTCCTCTTCAGACATCTCATCTAACTTATCTTTCAAACCGAGTTCACGGTATTTGATTCCACTTGTATTAAAGAAACGGCGAAGCGGCAAACCACTTTTTTCAAACAGCGCTTTTAATTCATTCGCTGTCGGCGGATTTTCGATTAAATCAATTTGGTTAACCTCCACCTTGTTTTCCTCAATCCAAGCCTTTGCTTTTCTGCATGTCGAACACTTCGGGTACCAATAAAAATCTATCACAATCGCTACTCCCTTCCCACCTAAATCTACTTCTATCATAGTCCATTTTCCCCAAAAGCACAAATAAAAAAGCAAGTCCAACACAACTTTTGGCTAAAAGCAGCGCAAAAAAAGAAAGCGTATACAGAGAAATCCCCTTAACTTTTTAGTACCTCTTCTTCCGTCCACTTTTTCGTGTCCTCGCTAAAGCTATAATAATCCTGCTTACAGTCAATATAAATCTCACTTACAAGCCTAAAGTCCTCCAAAACAAAAAGTTCCGAGTTCATAAAATACTCGCCTGATTTCACATTATGCCAAAACAAAGTCGAACCGCACGTCTTGCAAAACCCACGTTCACCAAGTTTCGACGAAGAAAAGCGCGTCATATTTTCCTCCCCCGAAAAAATCACGTCCAAACCACCACTAATGCTCAAAAACGGTCCAGCTGTCCATTTCCGACACATTTCGCAATGACACGCATGAATGTCATGATCCTTAGAATTCACTGACACATTCACAGCCCCACAAAGACATCTCCCATCTAATTCCCCCATCAAAACCGCTCCTTTTTACTATATATATTTAAGAAAAAAGCTGAATCTAAATGATTCAGCTTAATTTACCATCTTACTTTCGATTTCAAACATCGATTTTTGATAGTTAAAACGAATGGATAAAATGAGACCTATTGCCATCATATTTCCGAGTAGTGCACTTCCTCCGTAACTTATAAATGGTAACGGAATCCCTGTAATAGGCAGTAAACCGATATTCATTCCAACATTTTCAAGAACGTGGAACATAATCATCATGACAACACCCGTACAAATATAAGAATAGTAAGGAACATTAATATCAAGTGCCACCCGAATAATTTGATAAATGAGCAGGAAATATAGCGCAAGTAAAATGCTGGCGCCTACAAAACCATAGTCACCACCGATAATCGTAAAAATAAAATCATTATGGTTTTCTGGAATCGCAATCGCATCATATCCCGCGCCGTTCCCGGTAATCTGCCCAGAACCAATGGCCGTCATCGCACGCAGCACTTGATAACCGCCACCTTGCGGATCAGTTTCTGGATTAATCCATGTTGTAATACGATCAAATTGGTATGGCTTAAAGCCAATCTTAACGAGCCAATTTTGATGATAAATAACCATCCAAATCGCAGCTGTTCCAAGCGCGATAATCCCACCATACAGTGGTACGATAATCTTCCAACTAATCCCCGAAACGAGAATCATTCCTGCAATAATCGCAATAAAAACAAGTGTCGTCCCTAAATCCGGTTGCATCATAATAAGCACTAGCGGGACCGCTGCAAAAAGTCCTATCTTCACAATCAACCAAAAATCATACTTAATCGTATGTACCTTAAACTTGTTGTTATGATCCATAATAACCTTCGCTAAAACGATAATAATAATAACTTTAACAACTTCCGACGGCTGTAAGCTTCCCAAAAACGGAATGATAATCCAACTTTTCGCACCTTTTACTTCTTTACCAAAAACAAGCACAAACACAAGCAGGAAAATACCAAGCGCATAATAATAATACGCCCATTTTGTCAGCCTATCATAATCAAGTTGCATCATCACAACAATCGCAAATGTTGTCACCGCGTACCAAACGATTTGCTTCATCACAAAGTTCGTATCATACTGCTCATTCGTAATTTGCGCACTATAAATCGATATTAAACTAATTAAGCAGAGCAACATTAAAGTTAAAATAATACCGTAGTCAATTCGCCCTGCCATTTTATTTTGCTGGTTCATTCTTTACGCTCCTAACTGGTTGGTTAACAAAACAATCCCTTACTTTGCCCCCAAACACTCCCGTAAAACCCAATTTATATATTATAACATAAAATTTCTCTCTTCATTATATCAAGTTTTTAACAGATAGGAAGCTTTTTCACGAAATTCTAATCTAAAATTATGATGAGAAACGCGTAGACGAAACCGGCCGAATCGATAGTTTATCACCAACTTCTGAAACATCTGCTTTTATGTGAAAAATTTCTTCCAAAAGTGCCGTCGTAAACACCTCATGAGGCGTACCAGTTTTAGCAATCGCACCATCTGTACAAGCAAAAATTTGATCACTATAAAGTGCGGCTTGATTCAAATCATGCAAAACAAGCACTATCGTCATTCCGTACTCGCGATTTAATTTCGTAAGCAAATCCAAAAGTTCCAATTGATGCGCGATATCAAGATATGTCGTCGGCTCATCTAACAATAAAATTGGCGTCTTTTGCGCCAAAGCCATACCAAGCCACGCTCGCTGCCGCTCGCCGCCTGACAATGTGTGAAGCGGCCGATAAGCGAGGTGTTCCAAATTGCATACCTGAAGCGCCCAACGAATTACCGTTTCATCTTCCGTAGTAAGCCCAGTACTCAGCCACGCTTTATGCGGCATCCGCCCGTAGGCAATTAAATCGTGCACCACCACATCTAAAAGGCCGTCTGGTGCCTGCGAAAGCATCGTCATTTCCTTCGCCAATTTTTTCGCGCTAATCGACGCCAAATCAGTTCCATCAAGCATAACACAGCCGCTTTTAGGTTCGAGAAGGCGCATCATTAGTCGAAGGATAGTCGATTTTCCCGACCCATTCGGTCCAACAAGCGTCGTTATTTTTCCTTCTTCAATTTGCAGCGACAAATCGCGAATCGCAAAATCCTTTTTTCTCGAAAAAGAAAGGTTTTCAATGTCTATTTTCATGAAGTGACACGCCCTCTCTGTAATAGAATGAGGAAGAACGGCGCGCCAATCATCGCAAGTAAAATCCCCACTGGGAGCTCAATCGAGCCAAACCAGCTTCGCGCCGCCGTATCCGCAAAGCCCACCAAAACGGCACCGCCTAGCGCCGACATCGGCAGTAAATATTTATAATCATTCCCAATAATCAATCTAAAAATGTGTGGGACAACTAGGCCGACAAAGCCAATTAGGCCCGCCACACTGACTGCCACGCCGCTCAAAAATGCCGCCAACATGATAATGAAGAAACGATGCTTTTCAACCGCATAGCCTAACAATTTCGCCGCGTCGTCGCCGAGCATGAGCACATTGGATGAGCGGATGGCAAAAATGCTAAGGATAAATCCGACCACCATGTAGGGAAATATCATCTCCAAGTGATACCAACTTTTCCCCGAAAGTGTGCCCGTCATCCATGAAATCACACTCTGCACACGATTCGAGTAAAGCACCATAATGCCAGAGGTCATCGCCGTAATAAACGCATTAATCGCCACACCAGATAGAATCACGCGCAGCGGTGAAACCCCTTTATCCCAAGCCACGATGTAGATTAAAAGGGCTGTTCCAAATGCGCCTAAAAATGCACCAAGCGGGACGAAACCCGATAAGGTAGGGAAAACGATTGTCAAGATGATGGCAACAAGGCCTCCGCCCGCCGATACACCGATAACGCCTGGATCAGCAAGCGGGTTTCGCATAACGCCTTGAAGTAGGCAGCCTGAAATCGCAAGCGCCGCCCCAACTAAAAAGGCAATTAGCATTCGTGGCAAGCGTAAATTCCATACGAGCTGGTTGGAAAGCGTGTCGCCGTCACCCGTTAAAACATGCCAAACTTGCGAATACGAAAGACCCACCGAACCAGTCGTCAAACCGTAAAAGAAAACCACAATTAGAAGGACTAGAACAACAGCAAGCGAAATCAAACGGCGTCTTCGTCTAGGATCATGCGCCGCACTCATTTCGCCACCTGATTTAATTTCTGAGTCATATAATCAAGCGCCTCGTCAATTCGGACACCCGGATTCGTTCCAAACAAATCAGCCGGGAGCACCATGACGTGGCCGTTTTTTACCGCCGTAGTCGAATTCCAAGCGTCATTTTGTTCCATTTCTTTTCGAAAAGCCGCTTCCGTTTCTTTTTCATCCCCACCGTGAATCATTAAGAAAATCACTTCCGGATCTTCCGCAACAATTTTTTCAATATTAAGTGCCGCGTACTGTGGAAAATTCTCCACGCCCTTTAAGTTTTCCGCAACATTAATTCCGCCAGCAATTCGCAAAGTATCTCCGCTAAGCGATGTCGGCAAAGCCGCATAATTGCTTCCCGGTGCCCCTAAAATCATAAGCGCCCGGACACTCTTCCCCGCTTGCGCCGTTTGAATTGCCTCTTCCTTCTCGGTTAGCATCTGATTCAATTCCTTCGCTTTCGCCTCCGCAGAAAGCAATTTCCCCAGCACTTCCGTTTGCGTTTTAATTTCATCAACCGAATTCGCGCCCGTCAAAATAACCTTCGCCCCAATTGCCTCAAGCGCTGGTACATCCTTCAAATTTTGCTCCGAACTCGCCACAATCACATCAGGCGCAAGCGCCGCAATTTTTTCCAAATTTAAATCATGTGTATTCCCAACTTCCGTAGCGCTTTTCGCTTCGTCCGATTCCACACCACTCGCATCTTGCGTTTGCCGCCCAACCACTTTCCCGCCAAGCGCATAAACAATGTTCATATCTGAATTTGTGAGCGTAATAATTCGCTTCGGTAATGTATCAAACGTGACAGTCCGCCCCGCCATATCATGTATCGTTAAAACTGCTTTTTCCGCTTTCGCCTCGCTAGGAGTCTCTTTTTCCGCCGACTCAGGAGCCCCCGAACAAGCAGAAAGAAATAAAATCGCGATAAAAACCAGTCCAAAATATGCCTTTTTCATAGTTTCCTCCCCGTGTTTTCTGGTATATTTATTGTACTAGAAAATCCCTTTTAATTCAAAGGTTAATTGAGAATCATTTTCATTAAGAACGGAGCGATCACATGTTAGACTTTGTAGTCCCCTTGCTACTCATCGGTTTAGGCGCCTATTTTTATTTTTTCACCCCAACCAATCAAAACCAAGCCCTCAGCTACCGGACAAAAGCGAGTTTAAAATCACCAGAAGCCTTCAAACGAGCGCATCGCTACTTAGGCAAGCTTTGGCTAATACTCGGTACCGCCACATTTTTCCTTTACGTTGCACTAAGTTTTGTCCCCATCCAATTTTTCATACGCAGTAGCTTGTTTTTCGTCATCCTTTTAATTTTATTATGCCTATCCATTTTATTAACCGAACGTAAAATAAAACAATAATTTTTTGTTGAAAAACAACAAATTTTATTTTATACTAAAACTAATCCTAAAAGTAGTGAGGTATTTAGTATGAAAAGAGAAACTTTACTTTTAAAGCTCGTCATTATTGTTCTCTGTATTCCAGTATTGGCGCTTGCATTTGTCGGTCTGCCTCGCCTGATTATCGGGGCACTTCAGACCTTTCCAAACAATCAAATTTTTGTTTATATGGCTTTCATCAGCATTTATTTGAGTGCCATTCCATTTTTCATTGCCGTAGTTCAAGCATTCAAACTGCTACTTTTAATTGATAAAAACAAGGCTTTTTCAACCCTTGCAGTTAAAAATCTAACTAAAATCAAGTTTTCTGCTTTCCTAATTAGTGGCCTATATTTACTCACCTTACCACTATTCTACATGGCAGCCAACATCACAGATGCGCCCGGAATTATTTTCATCGGAATCGTGGTCATTTTCGCCGCATTTATTATCGCCATTTTTTCGGCTGTTCTTGAGAAGCTACTACAAAACGCGATTTCCATCAAATCTGAAAATGATTTAACGATATGAGGTGATTTTATGGCCATTATTATAAATGTAGATGTTATGCTCGCCAAACGAAAAATGTCCGTTACAGAACTATCCGAAAAAGTCGGCATTACAATGGCAAATTTATCCATTCTAAAAAACGGCAAAGCAAAAGCCGTCCGCTTCTCAACCTTAGAAGCTATATGTAAAGCACTCGACTGCCAACCCGGCGACATTTTAGAGTATCAAAAAGACGACGAAACACTTTAGCAGGTAACTGTAGCAAATTATGAACTTACACGAAATAAAAAATCAGGCGGATAGCAAAGATTACCTTTGTCATCCGCCTGACCGTTAATTCGCTAGGATTGGCAACAATTTCACCATTTCCTCTTGAACCAGTTGTTGATCATATGCTGTCGCAGAATGAAAGGCATTGCGCTTCAATACCTGTTTTTCTGCTTCACTGATTGAACTAAATTGCACCAATTTTTCAGCAATCGAACTAGCACTACCAACCTCCGTGAAATAACCGTTTTCTCCCTCAATCAAATACCCTTGAATTCCCGCAATACGACTACCAATCACCGGAACTCCACACGCCATCGCTTCGATGCCAACAAGTCCCAAGCTCTCCCCTTTTCTCCGACTAGGAAATACAAAAACATCCATTTCGTTATAAAGTGCGGCCAAGTCCTCTTGCGGCAGTAAAGTATAGCAACGCACATCATCTTGAAGCCCGAGCTCCTGAATAAGCGCTTCTTTTTGCTCGTTTTCCTTACCATTCCCCACCATAATAAGCCGCACAGGCCGATTCGATACGCGCTTAAATTGCGCAAAACCTCGAAGAGCATCGTCCCATCCTTTATCAATATCAATACGTCCCACGTAGCCAACACAACAAACGTCCGCGTCCTTATCTATTTTTTGAGGTGCAAAAAGCGTGCGATTCACTCCACCAGACGGCGAAATCAAAATATCACTAGATACAATTTTGTATCGTTTTATAACCACTTGTTTGAAATAATCAGACGGCACAACAACATGATTCGCCTGTTTTAATAACCTTGCCACCCATGATTGCAACCGTTCTTGAATCCGGGTTTCCGGAAACACATCACTACCATGAACATTCACAGTAAGATTAATTTTACGGTTTAAAGCTTTCGCACATAAAATGGGAATCGCACTATGAGAAGCGTAATGCAAGTAAACTACATCATATTTTTTAAACAATAAAGTAAAGAAAATACGGAAGTAAAAAACAATATAATTCCAAAGCTTTTTCCACTTGTTTAACTCTTTATTCATTGTAACCGTATCAATTTCACTTGATGCATTTTCAAGTATATGCACATGATTTTTCACAAAAATGCCGTATGACGGGTATTCTTTAGATGGAAACATGTTGGCGATAACAAGTATTTTCATGTCTAATTTCCTTTTCAAAATATTTTTGCAACAACTTAGTAAACTTTTTTATTTTAAATTTTAGAAAACTGCACACTAACAAGAAGGCACATCGATTTTTCGAATCACTTTCAATGTGCCTCACTCCCTTTTTATCTCTCTTCACGAATCACTCTCGCCGGAACTCCGCCAATAATACTATATGGTGGATATTTCTTCGCCGGAACCACTGCCCCAGCGGCTACAACACAACCATTCGGAATTTCTGCACCCGCTAAAATCGTGACACGAGTCCCAATCCAAACATCATTGCCGATAGAAACAGATTTTTTTTCTGTTCCACTATCTAGAATTTTCTGCGTCCCGTCAATACAATGCGTTTCCGTTAAAATGACTACTTCAGGTGCCATTAAAACATCATCACCAATATAAACTGGTGCCGCAGCAATGATTCGCGAGTTATCACCAATTGATGAACGCGTTCCAATATGAATATTTTTCGTATATCTTAATTTTAAATTTGGTCGTAAGTTACTATTTTCTGCACAACTTCCAAATAGCGATTTAGCAACTTTGTTCTTAAGCTTGCGCAATAAGCGTCCAGCTGCAAGTCGATTAGGCATCGGAAGGCAGTTAAGTATTGAAAATACAATTGCAAGCATTACTTATGCCGCCTTTCTTTCAGCACTTTCTTCATGAAGCTTAAATTTCCCACAAAATAACGCTTAAACATGCGACGCGGTTCCTGAGCAAAACGGTAAAACCATTCCAAGCCAGTTTTCTGCATCCACTCCGGTGCCCGCTTTGTCAAACCCGAAATAACGTCAAAACTTCCTCCCACGCCCATAACAAAAGGAGCCTTCATCGTATCAATATGCTCCCGAATCCAAAATTCTTTTTTTGGACTTGAAAAAGCAACAAATACAATATCTGCTTGTGATTTTTGAATATCAAGCGCAATTTGTTCCGACTCAGCATCATCAAAATAACCATTTCGGCACCCCGCAATTTGTAGTGCTGGAAACTTCTCTTGATGAATCCGCACAACGTTTTGCACCACTTCTTCGGTTGCACCAAAGTAAAAAACTCGGTATCCCTTTTCTGCGCTTTTCTCAACTAATTTTTCAAATAAATCGATACCCGTAACTCTTTCAGGTATATGTTTTCCTAAAAAGTTTGCCGCCCAGACAATTGACTGTCCGTCTGCATTGATAAGCGGCGAATCATTTATAATTTTTGCAAGTTCGCTATTTTCCGCCATTAAATTAATTTTACTGGCATTAATAACAACATGCTGCACTGGTCTTTTTTCGTGGACAATCTCTTCAATTTTATCCAAAGTTTCTTGCATTGTTAGAGCATCCACGTAGCTTCCTAATAAAAACATACGAGTCATAAATTTCTGCTTCTCCTCTTGAATTAATAAGCACTATTCGGCACAAAAATCACGCGTACCGTTTTCAGCAAAATCTTCATATCTAGTGAAAAACTGACATGTTGAATGTAGTGCAAATCTAAATTCACCATTTCAGAAAAGCTAACATCATTACGTCCACTGACCTGCCATAATCCTGTACAACCTGGCGTGATCGCTAAACGTCCTAAATCCCTTTTTGAATACTCCTCAACCTCTCGTTCAAGCGGCGGACGTGGTCCAACTAAAGACATGTCGCCTTTTAAAACATTTACTAATTGTGGTAATTCATCAATGCTTGTTTTACGTAAAAATCTTCCTAATTTAGTGATTCGCGGATCATGTTTCATTTTAAACATCGCGCCTTCAACCTCGTTATGTTCAAGTAACTCGGCTAATTTTTCTTCGGCATTCGGAATCATCGTACGAAATTTATACATCATGAAGCGATTACCATCTTTACCAATACGTTCTTGCTTAAAAAAAACAGGTGCTCTTAAATCGCTTAGTTTAATGAGGATAAATAATAAAATAAAGAGTGGTGTTAACAGAAACAGACCGCAGCTTGCACCAAGAAAATCTATAACTCGCTTGGCAATTGGATAAAATCTCATAGTTGTTTTTGTAGTGGGCTTTGCCACTGTTTTAATTGACTCCATCTCGATTCCTTTCATTAACTATAATAGTAATAATTATTCTTGTTGCTTTTCACATAATTTAAGACCGATCCAATAATTGATACTTGGGTGTTTTTAAGCTGTTGTACCGCCAATTTCGCATGTTCTTTAAGCGTTTTGTCACTACGAAGAACAAGAATTGCGCCATCTACATAAGGGGTTAAAACTAACGCGTCCGATGAAGCTAAAATTGGAGGTGTATCAATAATAATTTGATCGAATTCCTCAGCAAAACTTGCTAATAATTGCCCCATTTTTTTAGAAGCTAGTAATTCATTTGGGTTCGGCGGTATCGTTCCGCTCGTTAAAATCATTAAATTTTCAATTTCAGTTTCATGAAAAACATTCTCTGGCTGGATTTCGTTATCCGTTAACAAGTCCGATAAGCCAATATTAAATCTAATTCCAAACGTTTTATGTCCCGTTGGTTTCCGCATATCTGCATCAATTAAAAGCGTTTTACTTCCTTGCTTCGCATAACAAATAGCTAGGTTAGCAGATATGGTAGATTTTCCACTTTCAGGCTCAGGAGAAGTAACTAAAATCGACTTATATTCTTTATCTACAGATGAAAAATGAATACCCGTACGAAGAGTTTTAAATTGTTCCGTAATCGGCGAATTAGGATTTGTTTCAACAATCAATTTTCTTCTGTTCATTTGATTATTGTGCATCAGACATTATCCTTTCCTCTTGCGTCTATTTCTAGTATTGCTTCGTTCTCGTAAATCTTCTTCTTTCATTTCAGTGATAACAGTTAAAACTGAAAGCTCCAAAATTTGCTCTACATCTTCAGTTGTTTTAATAGAACGATCAAAGAGATTGCGGACAAACATAATAATGACACCAATAATCATTCCAACAGCAGCTGAAATAGCAATTAATAAACTCTTATGCGGTTTTATAGGAGCAGCGTCTGAATCGTAAACGGCAGGTGACAAAATATAAGTATTGTCAATATTCATTATTTCAGGGATTTCCTTATTGACAATTTGAACTGTCGCATTTGCAATTTTGACGTTATCTTTTGCATTTTCTCCTTCGACATTAATTTGAATAACTTGTGACTCCGCCGTGCTGTTAACTGTAATCATTTGTTCCAATTTTTTTTCCGAATATTTTCCGTCCATTTTTTGAGAAACCTCTGATAAAATACGTGGACTCGTTATAATCGAGGCATACGTATTTACAAGTTGCAAGTTTGCCTGAACGTCTTTCGACTCTACAAGTGAGTTTTCCGGAACTGATTGATTAATTAATATTTCTGTTTCGCTCTTATAGACTGGGATTGCTAAAAAGTAAAGGTAGCCTGTCATCAAAAGTGTGCATACGCAAGTACTAATAAAAATTTGCCACTTATTTTTTTTCAAAAGGTCCCATAGCTGCTTTAGGCTTAATGTATCTTCCATTGTTTCCTCCTGTCTTTATTCAACAATTGAAACTAACTTTTTATTATCCCTTTTCATCTTATATAAGCTTCCCATGTTATAAACCCTTGCATCAGCCATCTCTGAAATGATGTTTTTCGTATCAAAAATATTTTTCTGATTCATTCCGTCAAGCTGTTCAGCTACTATCATTCTAAACTCACTATGATCGGCTAAAACAAGCATTAAATCAGCTCCTGAAATAGCTTCCTCAAAGTTTGGTTCAATCCACGGCTTATGCACATGTGGATCAAAAATAGTCATTTCAAAATCGGTTTCATCTTTTAATAATTGAACAATTTCAATAGCTGGACTTTCACGAATATCGTCCACATCACCTTTATAAGTGACTCCACATACGACTATTTTTCGACCGTCAATTAAGTTCATAAACTCTTTCACTTTTTCTAAAATAAAGTGCGGCATCTGATTATTAATTTCGCGCGCCTTTTGAATAAGTGGTGTGTTTTCAGGTGTTGCCGCTACAATAAAGTATGGATCCACCGCTAAGCAATGCCCTCCGACGCCTGGACCTGGTGAATGTAGATTAACACGCGGGTGCTTATTCGCCATTTGAATAACTTCAAGCGCATCTATTTGAAGTGCATCACCAATTTTTGCAAGTTCATTAGCAAGAGCAATATTTACATCACGATACGTGTTTTCCATGAGTTTCGAGAGCTCCGCAGCACCTGCTGTAGCCTCGATAAGTTCCCCTTGAACAAACAAACCATACACGTGTTTTCCTGCTTCTATGCAAGCAGGTGTAAGCCCACCAATAATACGATTGTTATATACCAATTCATGAATAATTTTCCCTGGTAAAACGCGTTCTGGGCAGTGAACTAAAAACACATCTGCACCAACAATGAATCCAGCCTCCTCTAGCATCGGCTTTACTACATCTTCTGTCGTACGCGGGGCAATTGTAGATTCTAAAATAACCACATTTCCTTTTTCAAGAAAAGGAAGAATATTATTTACCGCGTCTTTCACATGTGTTAAATCACAAGAAAGATATTCATCAGGAATATTCGGTGTTGGAACTGAAATGATGAAAACATCTGCTGCCTCTGGTTCCAGCTTAGCCTTAAAACGCTTGGATAATAATGCCTTATCTAGCTCTTCTTGAAGCCCTGGTTCTTCAAGGTGAAGACGCCCTTCATTTAACATATCTACAGCTTCTTTTTTAACATCTACTCCAACCACTTCTTGTCCGTGATTAGCAAACATTATCGCGGTGGGCAAACCAATATAGCCAAGACCAATTACTGCGATTTTCAAACGATCATCTCCTCATAGATTTAATCTCATTTGTTGTCTGGAATGGAAATTTCCCAAGTTGCAAGTACTTTAGGCTTTTCTTTGCCAAAAGTAACTGGTTTATAGGATAAATCGCCTGATTTCACACTTTTTGGCAATTCAAAATTTATTGCACCACTAACAGATTTATTCGCTTCGATATCTGTTCCGATATTATTTGCATCAGGAATAACTGTGTAAGTTTTATCGCCGTCTTTTATAATAAATTCGCTACCACCAACACCCCACGGCGTAGCATTTTCATTTTTAAAGTTCATATTGATTTGAACAATATTTTTATCGCCCTTACCGTTCTCTGTTGTTTCAATACTTTCAATTTTCATTTCTACATTATCTACTGTTTTCACTGGATAAGTTGCAGAAGCTTTCTTTTCCACTGACTCTTGTTTGTTATTTTCCTTACCTTCATCTTTTGCAGGTGCACTACAAGCTACCAAAGATAACGCACATGTGCCTGATAAAACTGCTAGTAAAACTTTTTTCATAGTTTAAATTAACTCCTTCAATTCTAAATTATTTCCTAAAACGAGTGATGAAAACTTCATCATCCAAATACTCTAGTGACTTGTAGAATCCATCAAAAATTTTGATAGATTGTTTGCAAGCGGCAACTATTTGATTAGTAGCCCACTTGCACAAAACATTTAAAACTCATAACTAAAATAAAAAAACTGCTTACGCAACTGCATTCTACTGTTCTTTTTCCAACCACTTTTGTAAAACCTTTGGGTTGTAAATCGCTTTTTCGGAGTTCGCATATCTCTCTAAATAAACAATGTAAATTTTGTCTACAAAGTCTACTATCCCTTCCTCTTTTAAAAGGCTTTCCATTTTCTTTAAAGAACTGGGACTTAGACCTGCGTATTCCGAAATGAATTTTTTGCTAAAATACTTTGGAAGAATATAAGCATCATCTTGCTTAACACCAAATTTTGAAGCTAATTCAAAAAAAGTAGCTGAAAGTCTTGAAAAGCTATTTTCGTTCATTAATAGATATCGATTCGTTAAAACATTATTCTGCTTTTGCATTTCTAATGCTAGGAAGAGCCAACCTTCTTGATGACTTAACAATTCCAGTAGTACTTCAGACTTTTGAAAGACAATTACCTCACAATCTATAATTGGTCGATAATTATCGACGTAATCCCCTTGCAAAATAATAGTATCCAACCCAATAAACTCATTTGTCTGCTGTAAACTAATGGGGAAATCCTGATGTTGTGAAACTATAATCCCTGATGTTAAAAAATAAATTTCATTGCTCTTTATTGGATTAATCACATGGTTCTTCTTCATTTTCCGATATTCATGTTTCACTTGTGGAGATTGAATGAGCAATTTCATCAAATTT
This sequence comes from Listeria goaensis, assembly GCF_900186125.1. Lineage (GTDB taxonomy): Bacteria > Bacillota > Bacilli > Lactobacillales > Listeriaceae > Listeria > Listeria goaensis. The sequence goes on from NZ_FYBQ01000003.1 coordinate 216,167, forward strand.
TGTTGATTAAAATTTGATTCTACAGCATCATTGGAGTACAGTTCTTTAATCTCAGTAAGCATTTTTCTCACCCTCCTAACCAGAACGCTTTTCAGAATTTTCGTTTTTTTCAGTAACTTGAACGTTATCATCTATTAGTGAAAGTGCTTTAATCGACATGTTCTTACTTTAACAAAGCTACCTAAATGAAAATCGTACAACTCAAATCCTTTCTGAATTAACATACTCAAAACTAAGCTAATACTTTTCCTAAAATCGAGTACTTCTTTTAGCAATTCTTAATTCACTAATTATCATATCAGTTTAAAATCAGAAAAAAAGCTATTTTTATCGATTAACCTTTGTTTTTTGTGTATTTTCTGTTACAAGTTTTCTTATCTACTAATTACTAAAAAGCAATATTTATATTGAAAATCATCTGCTAAAAACCGCTTCTAATTGTTTTTTCAACCTTGATCTTTCGGCGTATTTTCTTGCTTTGCACGGAAAATTGTGCCTTTTTATTTTTTTCGTAAAATCCTCTACGAATAATCCGGTTTTTGATTATTCGAAATTTCTTGAGTTCACAAATTCGTTACAAATGTCCATAATTACATCGGATGTGTATATAAAGCAAATTACAGATAAAAAGAAGCATAAATCCTGTACAATTTATGCTTCTCTTACTAATTTTTATTCTACTTCCACATCATTTTGTACGATTATTTCCCCCATCAAACCGTAACCTATAATAGTAACTTGGTCATCTGTACTTAGAATCTTATCTTTCGCATAATATCTCCAGTTAGAATCATCCATGACACCAATTTTACTATATGTTTTGTCGCCAACTTTGAGTGCAACATATTTTACATCTCCAGTAAATTTCCCCTTCACATAGCTATCAATTTTTAGTGTAAAAGCATCTGGAGTAATCGTTGTTTCTTTTCTTGGTTCTTGTAAAACATTGATTCTTTCCTCATCAACGAGCGCCCCCGCCGCATTATATGCTCTTATAACAACAGTATCATTTGGGCTTGTAATTTTGTCTTTTGCATAGTATTGCCAGTTTATGCTATCAATTACTCCCACTTTTGCATATTCCATATTGTTCACAACAAGCGAAATATATTTAACTCCTCCTGTGAAAGTTCCCCTAATATAGGAATCTGTTATCATAATGTAATCACTAGAATCTGCTGTGATTGTCCCTTGAATGCTACCGGGACCGTTTATTAAAACAGCTGTCCTGTAAATTAATTTCCCTTCTGGATTATAGCCGAGTACCTCCACATTATCAGTGAGACTTGTAATTTTGTCTTTTGCATAATATTGGAAAGTATCTTCTCCGACTACACCTACCGCTGGATAAACCATTCCATTAACAACAAGCGCCACTTTTGCGATTGAACCTTCGTAAGTACCCGCTACATAATTGCTCACTCCAACAATAAATGCATCAGCTGAAACAGAGCCCCTTAATAAATCGCCATCTTTAAGCTCTACTTTTGCACGAGATAACTCTTTGCCTGACTCATCTACTGCCACAAGGTATACTTCTTGTGACAAACTTGTAATTTCATGTTCGACCAAGTATTCAAAACTTCCTTCAGCTGAAATGGCTTTGTAGTCTGTACCATCAACTTGAAGATACACTTTCGCTACATCACCACTAACTGTGGATTTAATAGCCTCATCATAACCAATATAGAAAGGATCTGTAATGGTTATCGTCCCTTCTGTTTCTTTCGTTACTGTTGTAGATGCAGAAGATGTAAGCCAGTCAACCATAGCGGTTACCGTAACAACAACGCCTACTTTTTGCGCTGGAATAGTTAAACTATATTGTCCATCCGCATTAACTGTTCCTGTAGCAATTACTTCCGCGCCTACTTTTGCTTCAATAGTTGCATTTGGTTCTGCTGTTCCAGAAACAACTGTAGATTTATTTGTCACATCATCAATGGTTGTTTCTGCTAACACTCTACCTTGCTGAACATTTGTTGAAGCACTAGATGTTTTACCTTTTGCCACAGCCTCTACTGTAACTTCAGTTCCAATAACTTGTCTAGGAATTACAAGATTATATTTTCCTTCTGAGTCAGAGTTTCCTGTTCCAATTACTTCACCGTTTACTCTAATTTCAATAGTTGCATTTGGCTCTGCTGTGCCTGATATATTTGTAGAATCCGTTGTCAGTCTGTCAATAGTCGTTGCTGCGATATTTGTTAAAGCATAACTACCACCACTAATTTTAGCGGTTGTCTTACTGACAAATTGCGCCTTGAAGTCCGAGCTGTTCGAAGTCAAATTCTTCTGGTTAAGATTACTTCGATCCCATCCAGACAAATCAAAAGTTGCTGTTTTAAAATCATAGTAATTATGAGTCGGTTTTGCACTATTAATTAATCCCGCATCCCAAGTTGATAATCCGTTATCGGAATTAATGTTGATATTTGTCGAACTTCTAGAATAGTTGGCAAAAACAGACCCTACAGCATTTGTATTTGTGATTAGAAAGTTAGAACCATTCTCAAATACTAATTTACCACTTGTTTGTACGGTCCCTTGCCTACCCGGAGAGGTTACAACAAAGTCTGCACCTGTCTGTACAGTTAAGTTTCCATTTGTAAGTGAAATTCCTTCTTCAGTTAATTCCCCTGATGTAGCCTGAAATTTACCACCTGTTACAACCGTCATTTCGGCATTTGACCATGCTGTATAAATCGCTTGTTCATCTGTGGATTTTAATACCATGTTTCCAGCAACGATGATTTTTGTATCGCTGTCATGTCCGTAAAGCGAAATATCTTTTGAAGTCACTTTAAAATCAGAATTTGCCTCTTGATTTACGCTATCGTATACTCGTAATGCTGGAGAACTCGTTTGGGAAGTGAAATTAACAGTCGCTCCTGATTTAACAAGAAGTTTATCCCCTTGATATACTTCTTCCCTCGTAGAATTTGCCGTAATTTTCCCCTCCAAAATGGTTGTTCCATGCGCATTATAAATAAATTGCGCCCCTGAAGAGTTGACGTCTTTATACGTCACAGTTACTTCAGAACTTTCGGACCAAAATAGCGGATAGATGTTTTGATTTGTAATCGTTATCCCTTCAACACGATTCAGTAATTTAGTTTTGGAAATTCCAATTCGGTAGTTGTTCATGTCGATCGTATGCCCGTCACCATACAAATTCTTTTGTGAAGAAAAGTTAAAGCTTGAAGTTACTTTAATATCTGCTGTAAGCTTGATATTTGTAACATTTGCATCTAGTAGCGCTGCTCTTAATTCCCCAAATGTCGCTACCTCAGTTGCATCAGCCGGTATTGCTGTCAATGCCACTCTATTCGCTACTGCTTCATCAGCAAACGCTGAAACAGGCGAAAAAGCAATTAACGAGCTCCCAATTAACACCGTCGCTAAAACAATTTTCCCACTTCTTTTTAAAAATCCCTTTACTACCATTAACATTTTTCCTCCCTATTTTTTATTTCTGATTGACTCAACTCGAATCAATCAATTTGCTTACATCAGCCATTTATATCCCCCTAAGAAAACACATTTTTTGAGCAGTATTTTTCTAAGTTGACAATATAAAATTTGTCTGCAATTTCAATAAATCCCTCTGATTTCAAACTAACTTCTACATTTTTGACTGAACTAGGGCTGAGGCCAGCATATTCTGCAATAAATTTTTTATTAAATTGTTTTGGTAGTATGTAGGTTTCATCTTGCTTTGTTCCAAATCTTGAAGCCAAATCAAAAAAGGTTGCTTTTAACCTTGAAAAACTATCTTCCTGCATTAGTAAATACCGATTCGTTAGAAACTTAATTTGTTTCTGCATTTCTACTGCTAAAAATAACCAACCTTCCTGATGGCTAAACAATTCCATCAAAACTTCTCCAACTTGAAAAACGATAACTTCACAATCTACAATTGCCCTGTATTCACTTATACCGTCCTCTTGTAAAATGATTCTCTCTAACCCAACAAATTCACTAGCTTTTCTAATATTAATGGGAAAATCTGTTTTTGTTAAAACCATTATGCCTGACGATAAAAAATACACTTCGTTGTTTGCAATCGGATTGACTATATTTCTTTTTCTGAGCTTCCGATACTCGCAACTAACTCGCGGTGAATGAATAAGCAATTCAATCAAGTTTTCATGACTAAACTCCAACTCTACAGTTTCATTAGAATAAAACTCCTTTATCTCTGAAGACATATGCCCCGTTCCTTCCTTTGGTGTATTTTTTTGACTTTTTCCCTTCTTTCCATCTTCTTTTTTTATATAGAAAAAGTCAATATATGCTGCAAACAAGCCTATTTTCACTTAATATCATATCAGGTTGCGACTGAAAAAGTGGTCAATTTTGTAACTTTTTATTCTTTTTTTGTGTACTTTCTGTTACGAAAACCCGAAAGAAACAAAAAAACCCCACTTTCAAGGTGAGGTTAGACTCCTTTTTATACATTTTCAAACATAACCGCAAGTTCACCATCAAACAAAAGAATAACGGCTTTCCCGCCTTCTTCTAAATTAAAATCCAAAAACGATTTATATGAAAACAATTTTTTCAAAAAAGAATTCGTTTGATTTTTCCTTACTTTAACATCCGGATTATTCCCATAAAAAAGATAAACCCGCTCTAAAAAGCTTTCTTTATGCAGCTGATTAATTGTTGCTTCACGCCTTTCAGCCGCTATAGGTTCCGAAAGTAACATTCTATTATCCAAATGATAATCAATTCCCAACTCATCCAATGTGTCATCGTACGAACTAGCAATCGCAATCATTTGAAGATTATCGCCTGCAAACAATTGGGAAAGCGCATCATCATTTCCTGCATTGGGGCTATTTAAAAGCCGCGCAGAAATACGAAATTTTTCAACCGGCAAATTAAACTCTTTTAAAAATGCCGGCGGGACTAAAATGCCGCCTAAATTAGTTTCCTTATAGTCCATAAACGGAACGATTTTATCATCTAAACGTTGTTCGATTAGCTGAATAAAGTTTTCGCAGTCCTGTTCATTTTGGGCGGACACATAAAGTGTTGGCTCATTTTCAAGTAACGTTAGCCCAACTGAATGGCCGTTTAAATATCGGCCAATGTCCCATCCTCCTTTTTTCCCAAATTGCTCTAAACGAAATTCACATGGGTTACCTAAAAATAGTGTCATATATTTACAAAAGCCGTAAACGCAATACTCTTCAAGGATTTTAACCACATGAAAAGGGCTTGGCGAGTGTAAATAAACTTCTGCCATATGCACTTTAAAAGGAATATTTTCCTCTCGCAAAAATTGTTTCACACTTCTTTTCTCTGGAAAAATTATGGTTGCCGCGTCACTGGCAACGATTTTTTGCATATCACTAAAAACGTCCTGACCATATTCCCAGTCTTCAAACGAAATATCTCCTACGAAACCTTGATTTTGAATTGGTTGGTATTCCAAAAACTCCTCTTTATTCATCTTCTTCCTCCACTAAAAAGCCGTTTTTCATCAATTTTCCGATAACATAATTCTTCGATTGCCCAAATGAAATGGCTGCCTTTAGGCAAGTTCCATCATTTTTTAAAAGTAGTAAGTGCTTGTCGTAGTTTGAAAAAATTTGCGTCTTCCAATTTGTTCGGAAAATAATTTTGTTGATTTCAGATTGCTTCAACTGAAAACTTTTCCGTTCGCTAAGTAAAGCTTTCATTCCTTTTTTTACTAAAACAGCATCCACATGAGCCTCTCGTTTTTCCTGTCGCCTTCTAGCTATTTTGTACGGAATATAGAATAAAATGGCGCCAAAAAGCCCTGCCTGGTCAAGCAAATTTTCATGATGAAACTGCCCGCCTAGTTTTACAAAAACAAGTGTATTTTCGTAAAAATAAACCCGGTAATACTCATCAGCTGTAAAAACATGTGCAAATGACAAATGAATGTGCGGATATTTTTTCATAACTTCTCCTTTTTAATTGTTAATCTGAAGTTTTAGATACATGGGATAACAAGTGCATCTAAAACTTTGAGTAAAAGTACGCATAATGGACTACAACTTTTAAATTAGAATCTACTTTTTCTTGTCTGAAAAAGATAGCTACGTTCATTAGATATAGTTACTCGTATTAGCTTCTAAGCTGGGCATTATTTATCCAACCGATCCCATAACTTCAATTTCCCTGCAATAAAATCTAATGGATTGAGATTCATAGTCCTCAACATAATAGTTAATATTTTCTAGTATATCTAACCCCATACTTCCCGGTTGCTTTACTGGGATACTTTCTTTTAATAGAAAATCTCCTTTTTTGTCAATTACTACTAAACCAAGTTTCACAGCTTGCGTCCCCCATCAACTTGAGTATAGGCTTTTTTTATATTCTATTCATGATTCCAAAAAGAAAAACTGTATAAATAAAAAAACTAGGATTTATTATTTACACTCAAATAATTTTTAAGAATCTGTTCCTACTGAATGATTTCGTCCAAATTTAAAAATAATCAATCAAATTATCTATTTGCTTTCCATACTTAGTTGCCTCATCATTTTCGTCTAAACCATACTTGATAAAATACTCTAAAAGGATTTCTTTTATTTGTTCTTTTTCCTTTTCATTTAACCTCTCAATCTCTCCCCACTTCAATCTCACATGATACTCAGATAGAATTAAATCTAACAATTCTCGGTCTTCTATTTTCATATTATTTTTTCGCCTTCCTTAACCTTGTATTTCCCTTTCCCTTTCCATATGTTGTTATTATCTTTCCTCGTTTGCTAACCACTACTGTACTTTTCTTGCCACTTAACTTATATGCCATCCCTTTCCCCCCTCGCCTTACAGAAGTTTTTTTAGGATATTTAATAGTATGCAAAATAGCAGAGGGTTTTACCCCTCTATTGTTTCTAGAAATAGCTTGGTTTATCCCATGTTTAGTATATCCAGTGACTCGTTTGGTTAACGGCTTATTTATTTTCCCAACATATTTAGTAGCTGTAATAGCTTTCTTAGCTAGCTTAAACTTACCACCACCAAGCGCACCTTTTCCACCCGCAATTAATGCTTTTTTCCAACTCTTCGTTTTTTTATAAGCTTTATAGCCATCATAAGCGGCAAAACCCAATGTCCATCAGGGTCAACATGCATTACGGGATTATTTTGACCATAATCGTACCCATTCATCTTCTGTGGGGCGTCTTCGTCGCCTTGGTCTGGATCATAGTAGCGTGCCATCAAGTAATACTGTTTGATTTCTTTGTCATACGTGTAACCTGCATATAGTTATGGATTGGCTTCAGTTGTTCCTGCTGTGTTTTTAAGAACAACGCCCCATGCATTGTAGTGATGTTACAACGTTTTTCCGTTCCTTATCATTACAAAAATATAGCTATTTCAAAAAACAAGCACCTATACAATGTCGTACAGGTGCTTATCTAAACCTAAATACCTTATCTAGGATACTAGCATCCTCATTAGCTTCTAAACTAAGCATTATTTATTCAACTGCCTTAATACCCCTGTTTGTGCGCTCTCTTCTGCTAATGGAATTATAAACAAATTGTTTGATACAACTTTATTAAAGGAGCACTGCTTCAATTCCTCTCTCCAAGGAGGCCTACATATATCGAGAGAAATATATAAACTCCAAAAGAAGCTAAACATAGTAGAAAAGCAAATATTTTAGCCACTTTTTGATTCTTAATAAATTTATTTTTTTGTATTGAGTACAGTAATGAAATTACTATCAGGTTTGCAATTGCAACTATAGAAATAAGCACTATTATTTTAACCTCCTAATATAATAAATATGATACTAACAATGTAATAATAAAAGCAAGGCTGCTATATATACTTATAAAATTCACTGCCTTTTTTCTTGGTTCCTCGGCATCTTTGTTTGCAATCTCATTGAAAATAATAATTATCCATAGTGTCTCAAGCCCTACAAATACTGTAATAATAGTATCTGTAATAACATTTAAGAAAAAGAAATTTATTACTATGCAAATAAAGATAAGAACTGATACTGTCAAAACAACACTTCTTTTCTTTAACCAAGTCAATAAAACTACCTCCCTTTTATCTTGCTTTATTTTTTTAGCGTCTTGATATTGCATTTGAAGATCGGAATAATTTAGCTTTCAAAGTATTTTTCCTAGCTTTTTTTATATTTACAGCTCTCTTACCAGGGGTTTTACTTAGATGCTTTCTAGGGTTTCCTTTTAGTCTTGACCAGTTCTTTTTTGCAGTACTTGCAATTTTTTCAAACCCTTTATTTTTATAGATTTTGCTGCCTATTCGCATTTTTGAACCCACGCCAAACACTCGTCCTACACCAGTCCACATTAATCCTGATCCGGCTCCTTTTAACGCTGCCCATCCTGCTCCTTTCCAAGTTGATTTTCTACCCCTAATCTTATTCCCTATATAGTATTTTGCAACACCAAATACTGCCCCAATACCTGCTGCTGCAACATACTGCCAGAAATGTCCATCAGGATCGATTTTATTTACTGGGTTATTTCCCACATAATTATACCCATTCATCGTCTGTGGGTCGTCTTCGTCGCCTGGGTCTGGGTCGTAGGCGGTGAACACACCTTGTTCTGGCTCATAGTAGCGTGCCATTAAATAATATTGTTCGATTTCTTTGTCATACGTATAACCTGCATATAGATATGGATTGGCTTTTGTCTCGGTTGTTGTGGTTGTGTTTTTAAGAACAACGCCCCATGCATCGTAGGCGTATTCCGCGACCACTTTGCCGTTTTCATCGGTCATGGCAATGACGTCACCATGTGCATTGTAGTGATAGTACAGTGTTTTGCCATTCATTTTCATGGCTAGGCGGATATTGCTGTCGGAATAGACATATTGGCGGAGCACTTTTCCTGCGCTATCCGTTTCATACAGCACATCGATGCTGTCACCATCATAATGATAATTGGTTGTCACACCGTCCACTGTTTTGGAAAGACGGCGGTTGTCATCATCATAAGTATAACGGACAAATGGACTATTTTCATCTTTTTTTGTAATGCTGATTAAACGGTCGCCTGTGTCCCACGTATAATTGAATTTTCCGTCACTCGTTCGGTTGCCATTCGTATCATAAGTCAGTCTATCGCCACCAAATTGCACAAGCTGGTTGCCGTCATTGAACGTGGCGGCAGTGGTCTTCGATTCTGAACCAGTTATTTGAACTTGCGTGCGGTTTCCAAAACCATCATACGTGTAGGATTTGACGGTGCCGTCTGGCAAGCTTTCTTTCGTCAATTGATTAACAGCATCGTATTCATAGGTAGTTTTTCCACTTTTTTTGTTGTCGATACTTGTACGGTTGCTTGCTGCATCGTACGTATAGCTCTCGTCTAAAATGAGGTCGCCTTCTGCATCGCCAATTGCCACATTCGTTACTTTTTGGGTGCTATCATACACATAGTTTGCGGCTGTGCCGTTACCTGCTGTGTATAAGCCAATGTTGCCGAACTCATCGAACTCAAAATAGGCGTTTTTACTGCCGTCGTTCACGCGGGTGTTTTGGTCTAAATCGTTGTACGTGTAGCTTGTTTTGGCGGTATAGTCGCCGTGGCTAATGGAAACGTCGGCCACTTTGTCGGTTTTGCCTTTGTTGTCTTGTGTTGGCTTGTCTTTGTAGGAATAGCTGATCTGACCGCCGCGTTCGGCCACTTTTGTGATACGGTCTGCGTCGTCGTATGTTTTGTCCGTCACGATACCATTAATTTCGTCGGTGACTTTTGTTTGGTTGCCGTTTGGATCGTACTGGAATTTAAACGCTGGTTCGTTGTTCCACTTGATGCCGCTCGTGCGGTCCGCTGAATCGTACGTACTTTCGGTTACGCGCCCATTTGGCATGATAGCCTTTGTCTCATTGCCGCTTGCATCATATTCGTACTGAATTGTCCGCCCAAGTGCATCGGTGAACGCTGTAATCTTGTTGTCTACGTCGTAGGCATAACTATTCTTTTGCGTTTTCCCAGAAGCGGTAACATTTTTCTCTGTGGTGTTGCCGTTGTCGTCATATTTGTACGCGACTGATGTGCCGTTTGCGAGTGTTGTGTTCGTTAGAGCGTTGTCGGCATCGTAGGTGAGCGTTTTTTTGTTGCCTTTTTCGTCCGTTTCTGAAGTTTTGTTGCCGTATGCATCATAGGTACAGCTAATTTTACGGCCTTCTTCGTCGTAACTTGCCGTCACGTAGTTGCCTGATGCATCATACTCTTCGCGTGTTAGCACTTCGCCTTCTATGACGCGAACATCGTCAAACCAAGCTTTTCCGGTTAAGCCATTACGGAATAATGTGTAGATTTTAATGGATTGAATTGGTTTTGCAGGTTTTATAACTACAGCGCTTCGGTTCCAGTCGTTTGTACCGAGCGGGAATTGCCCTTGTACATAGGAAGCCGTTCCATCTTGATAATAAATCGTCCCACAAATGGAATAATCATTGGACATCACTGTAGTTGCGCCGTTTACTTTGGCATTTTCTGACTTAGATAATGCGGTTAACGTGAGTGCCTTTGCTTCTTTTTGATTAATAGCGACATCTTGAAGCATGTGTGTATGCGCTTCGCTCGTCGCCTTCCGTTCAAAATAAACCGCGCTGTCGCCACTAAAGCTTTCATTATCAACCACTTTAGCTTGGGATAAAGCTGTATTTCCCGTACGAGCCCATCCTGCTGGAAGCGTACCATTATGGTCTTCAAAACTGTTGTTTACGACTGGATTGTAGCTAGATGCTACGCTACCTTTTTCGAGTTGAACATTATCATACCAAATCGTGCCTTTTCCTTTATTTGGTGCAGCTTGCTCGTTGTCTAGGTAAAGCAACACTTGACGCGTATTTTTTGATGTTTTAAATGTCAGTTGGCGTTTTACCCAGCCGCTATTATTTTTAATCGAAGTTGGACGATTCGACTGCCAGACACTTCCATCCGTTACATCTTTCGCATTCGCATCTTGTAATCTAGCAATCAAAAGACCATCCGCGTTTGTCATTCCCGATGTTTTAGTCCATGCACTAAATGTATACGTTGTTTCTGGATCCACATCAACGCGCTGTGTTGCCGCCGAATAGCCTTTATCCGTTGTAAGCGCCTCGCTAGTCACCTTCACTGAACCACTGCCACCAAGCGCACCAGGTGCCATTTGCGTGTTATCAAATGTAATGCCACCCTTTGCATTCGATTGTATGAGTGTCCAGTTCGAAAGACTCGTTCCTTTTTCAAACCCACTATTTTGAACTAAATTTCCGCCAGAAGAGAGCTCTCCGCTACCGCGAATCGGATTTCCATATGCATCGTATTGAGTAACAGAAGAGACTTGTGCTTCCGTCGCCAATGTTTCCGACACCGCATCCGCTCCGTCATACGCCACCGTCGTCTTACGGCCTTCCGTATCCGTTGCACTCGTCACATCATTGTTATCATTATACGTATAAGATTCCGTACCATAAGCATCCGTCATCTGCGTCACATTTCCATCTGCATCATACGTATACGTTTCTTCCTGCCCTTTTGGATTTACTTCTTTTGTTAAATTATTTGATTCATACGTGTAGGTTGTTGTCAGCTTCAATCCATCCGCATCCACAATTTCCTTTTTCGGATTTCCTGCATCGTTATACTCATAAATCGTTTTTTTCTTTTTCTCATTTGTTAAAGTCGTTTGATGTTTTTCCTTATCATAAGAAAGCGTCGTCTTTTTCCCGACCGGATCCGTAATCTCCGTCAGCTTTTCATCCTCATAAACAAATGTCGTTTCATAAGGTTTAGCATCCGTATGTTTCGGATCATAAATCGCCGTTAGCAACCCATCTTTATAGCCGTATCGGTAGACTTTACCACGCGCCGTAGAGGAACTTACAAGCTCCTGATTCCCATTATACGTATAACTAATCGTCCGCCCCAAAGGACCAACAAGTTTCGTCACTAAATCGCCGTCATAAGTGAGCGTCACCGTCCGACCAGACGCATCACGTAAACTCGTAAGCTTGCCATCTGCATACACATATGTCAGCTGATTCCCTTTCGTATCTTTCTCAGAAACTAAACGACCATCTGGAAGAAAACGTGTTTCAGATTTATCTTCTTCCACTTTCAAAAAGCCGTCCGCCGTTTTAGAAACTTCCGAATAAATACCAGATGGCGCCGTATAAGAATCCCCTTTTTTAGTAAAACGATGGATTTTCTTGTCCGATTCAACCCAAATAATATCGCCATTCGCTTCTTCTACAAGTTTTTCCTCTAACGTACTTGTCCAGCCTTTCCCAAAAATCCCAATTGCCTCGTCTTGACTATTAAACGTTCGGTCCACATTAATGCTTGGTCCGCGTCCTGCGAGTTCGAAATCCGTTTCATGGAACAAGAAATTCCCATTTGTCGCATTAACTTCCCCGCCGCGTACAGGTACGCTCGTCCAGTAATCCGCCATACCAAGCTGTTTATTCACAGCCTCTGGAATGACTGGCGTAGCAGGATCAGATTGCGCACTTTCCGCATTGTTGCCCGCCTTTTGATAAGCAATTACGCGGAACCAATAATTTTTCCGTTTCCCGTAAATGCCGCCTGTATTTCGGTAGACTGGCGAAGGGTCTCTTGCAAGTTCTGCACCACTTCCGTCTTTATGAAGTGCAAACTTGCCATCTGCAATTTCTGCGTTTGTCGGCCAAATCCCTTTATTTTGCGTTGTCCATTTTGTCGCCGTGCCTACATCATATTGTTCGTACGTTTTTCCGTTGTAGGCAAGGACTTTATATCCATCCGCCATCGGGCTTGGCTCCCAATTTAACTCGACATACCCCGTTTCCTTATGTGCCAAATTGGAATAAGCTTTCGCAACAGGCGCTTTTGGCTTTTCAATCGGCATGTAGGCAAAAACCAAATCGGAGTTTGGGCTTTCACCGCCTGGATAAACTGCCTGCACACGGAATAAATAGCGCGTTAAATTGCGTAGTCCAAAGCCACTTCCTGCTAAATAGCCGTTCTCATATAATTCCCGCGGATCAAGAGCAAATTCGGTTCCTTTCCCATCATGGTGAAAATAAAATTCACCGTCTGCAATTTCGGCAGCGGTCGGGAAAATTTTCTTACCTTTTGTGCTCCAAGTTGTTGCCGAACTCCCAGTGTTAAAATATTCATAGTTATAACCATTAGAAATAACAATATTGTAACTTGTCGCACCCGGAACTGCCTTCCAAGATAAATCCATGTAACCTGTACCCGTGCCAACCCCGTTCGAATATGTCTTTACAGTTGGTTTCTCGGGCTGGGCATAGGTATACGTCACTTCCAAGTAAGGATAGTTTGTATTATTTTCACTTGCAACTATTTTCTTCCAGTAATTTTGGTCAATATTTGTCCCTAGGCGAAAACCGTAATTTGGTCGTACTCCACTTGCCCATGCTTGAACCGTACTCGTCACATCTAAGCTCGCCCATTGTCCACGACCAACATCTACGCTCCCTAGGCGTGTTCCACTTGGTTGGTTTGCCCATGTAACTTGCCACGGAGACCAGTTAGCATTGGCTTCATAATACCAAATATCATTTTTTAAAGTCGGCGACATGTGCCAAATATTATAAAGCTTTAAAGTGGCTTTTGAAATGGATGCTTTGTTTAATGTAGAAGTATCCATTTTTAAGAAAGCAGCGTTATTTCCTGTTGAATTATCCCACTTCCCGAGTTTCAGTGTATAGGCATTCTGACCAGAATCCCATAGTTTACTCCCAATGTTATTTTCTGTTGTGCTTGCAGAATTAATATTCGCATTATAAATATCATCAATTCGAACAGAAGGATCAATATAAACAGGATATACCCGCTCTGGATCATTAAGCCATTCTGTATCTACCTTCAATTGCAATTCATAAACCGTTTTCGTAAGTGGCTTTAATTCGAAATGTGCCGCTTCTGATGTAACAGCTTCACCCGATTCCTCGCCAATATTCGAATCTGCCATAACTGGTTTCGGTAATGTATAAATGGTGTCGCCTGTTTTATTTTCAAAGACGATATCGCCATTTTCCGCTTGCTTGACATGTAGTTTTGTTTCAATGTGGTATACATACGTATCGAGCTCATTTTTTTCATGTAAAACGAGGTCTTCCTTTACTGACTGATTAAATGTAAAATGTCTTAAATCAGTATCCGGAAGCACCTTTTTATATGTAACCTCATTGTCTTCAAAAGTTGCCTTTTGATTTTCGGTTAAAATTTCTGTCTCACCTTGTCTAGCGGATTTCAGCGCAAATGTCACTTCTGCACCACTTTGCGTTAATTTTTGATAAACTCCATTCTCCATGTTTTCGAAAAATTCAATGTTTATTTGTGTTTGCTTTGGAGTAATCTTCTCCGTTACCGTATCTTTTTCCAAATCTGGATCGACACGTTCCATCTCTCCGTCAACTTCTACATGAACAGGTTCTGAAAAAATTTGCTTTGTAAAACTTCCGTCATGATTGTCATATACAATTTCTGTTTCCGTTCTTTCATCTTTTACTTCTGTTGGCTTTTGTTCTGTCTTATTTGTGTCATCCTTACTCGCTACATCCTCTTCAGCAAATCCTGTGTATGGTGGAATAAGCGACAAAACAAGACTTGCCGACATTAAACTGAGCAGTCCCTTTTTCCATGTTTTCTTCATGTTCAAACCCCTTTTTTCTATTTTTAAAAACCCTTTTTCGCAAGCGCCTCCCACTCGTTCACGTAACACAAACGTAACAATTCATTTGTCTTTTGTCAATGTAATTATCCCTTTTTCTTATACTAAATTTCACAACCATATAACATTTTATACTTTCTTTTCGAAAAGATGTCTTTTTTTACATAAAATGTTTTCTTTCATCTTATACAAATCTGCAAATTATATAATTAGTTTTATATCCTCAAGTGTTGTATACTACAATTGAAAGGATTGTAATTTTACTTTCGTTGATTAAAAGACGTACGGGATAGAGAAGTTGAGGTAGTCATAGACTTTAATGGGGTGACAAAATGAACGGCTATGTTTACGTGCAGATTTTTAAAATTTTACATTTCCTAGATTCTCATTGTCTGGAGATGGATTATTTGCAACAAGAATTACCAAAAATAGAGCGCGAAACAGATTTAAACAAAAATCATATTCTTGAAGTATTGTATAAACTGGAAGAATACGGGTATGTACTTCGAGCATATGGACAGACAAATACAAGCTATCACATTACTACAAAAGGGCGTAACTTAATGTTACATATCAAAAAGAACGCTAGTCGAAATATACCAAACAATTGTAAGGTTATTCCTATCAAAAGTAAGAGTCCACTTATTTTTGACTAGCATTCTGCGTCAGGCGGCGGTGTTTAATCGCTGCTTTTTTTTATGTAATGCATTACATATGAGTTAAAGGGAGTTGCGTTCTGTTACGCGATAAATATGAATCGTTAAATAAACTTGTTCATCACGCGTTAAGGAGGCATGATGGGTATTTTTTAAATAGGCATCAATTTTTTGGGTGCATTTAAATGCTTCTGGATATTTGATTTGGACTTGTTCAAACAGAAAATCATCGCCAGAATCTACGACTTCGTCCAGCAGCATTCTTTGAGCAAAATATTGAAGGTGCGTCACAAAACGTGTGTAATTGAGTGAGGTTTCATCTAAGACCATACCGTAATGATACGTTACGATGTTTAAAATATCTTGAACAATTTGCGTCATTGTGACTGTGGTGGTCATTTGTTGGCCGTCTTGGCGTGCGTTCACGATATGCAGTGCGATGAAGCCGGCTTCATCTTCATCTAGCAAATAACCGAACTCTTCTTGGATAATGCCAAGTGCTTTTAAACCAACTTGGTATTCGGGTTGATAAAAGCGTTTGATTTCCCAAAGTAATGCGTTTTTCAGGTTAATGCCTTGTTTATAGCGGGACAGCGCAAAATTAATGTGATCGGTAAGTGTCAAGTAAATGTTGGCGCTAAGTTCGGCGCCTAGTTTTTCCTTTGCATACTGTACGATGTCATCAGCGACTCGCAAATGTTTGGCGGATATTTCGCTTAGTAATTCAGAAAGCTTTTCGGAAAGCTCATGTGACTCCATTACAAAGGTCTTTTCAATTTTCGTCTCGTCAACTTCATCTCCGACTTTCTTTTGAAAAGCTAATCCACGCCCCATAACAACAATTTCCTTGGCCTCTCCGTCTTCGGCAACGACAACATTATTGTTTAAGATTTTTATGATCTCCATTTGTCTTAACCATCCTTTCAAAAGAAAAAACCCAAACTAATTCCAAAACTACAAAAAAACAATAGTCTTCGAATTAATTCAGGTTTTGCCTGCCGAACAGTAACAATCCTACAATTCTTGTTTTATTATAGTATATAAAGAAAACGTTTGCAATACCTATTTGCAATTTGTCTACATTATATTGAGTGTTTTAAATTTTAGTTGCATTTGTAACTCATTATACTTTAAAACGTAACGTTTTGAAACAGGGAAATCGGGAAAATGAGTAATCAAAGCGCTTTGAAAAGGAGGATTTCCAGAATGGCAGATATTAAAACGAATTCAGTTCGGACAGCGAAGAAAGCACCCAAAATGAGTGATGCCTTGCCAAAAGAAAATTCCCACCATCAGTTTGCTGAAAAAAACCATGTAAACAATAAGCCAGCCACGGAACAAAAGCAACAATTCCATCGGAGAATTTTAGATTGAGCAAAATAAATCAAAGCACCCGGCAATACGCTAGGTGCTTTTTTAGGAGGAAAAGAGAATGCCAAATGTAAAAATGACTTTCATTAATTTACCTGTGAAGGATTTAAATGAATCCATTGCTTTTTACACGGAACTAGGTTTCAAATTTAATGCGGATTTTACCGATGAAAACGCGACTTGCATGATTCTGAACGAAACGACTTTCGTTATGTTACTAGTGGAACCATTCTTCAAACAGTTCCTGCCTGCGTCAGAACTTCCTGATTACAGAAAAACAACGGCTGTCATCAACGCACTTACATTTGACACACGGGCTGAAGTGGATGAACTTTACGAAAAAGCTGTCAATGCTGGGGCTAAAAAGGGATATCTCATGGACGAACAAGGCATGTATTCGAAAAGCTTTTACGATATCAATGGTCACATTTTCGAACTTTTCCATATGGAAATGAATCCACAGTAAAAAAACGTCCGAGCCATGCTCGGACGTTTTTTTTATTATTAATCATTTCTGTTGCATGCCATTTTAAGGGATAACTTTCCATAATGGATCACGAAAACCATTTTTCCCCTTGCTTTCAATTTATAGCAGCCTTACAGATGAGCTCGTTATTCTCACACTTTTATTTCAATCTTTTAAACGCATGTAACGAAAGCGATTACAGTCCTCTTGAACTAAAGCCGGAGGGTTACTGAATGCTCCGAAAAATTTAATTGATGTATATTTTCAAGCTTTAAATATGCGTCTGCACCTGTTATGCTAGTTAGATAGAAAGATTTTACAGGCATACTAAAATAGTTTGCTCATTAACTAATTTGGATTTGATAACAAATTCACAAAATTGAAAATCCTTCCTCTTTGAATGAATTTTAAATCCTTTTGAGCTTCATTTTCAACATTTGATAAAACTTTGTCCAAACTTTGGTAAAAAAAACTGGACAAATTAGAGATTTGTTTATATTGCTTATCTGTAAGCGGAGTCATAGGATAAAGGTGTAAGGTAAATTATTCCAGAAGCGCGAATAAAATTTCCGTTTTATTCAAAAAGCGTTTTATCGGGTTACATTTATTTACCCTTTGAAAGAAACTGCGAATGAAGTTCTGCGAAAGGAAGAAAATATATGTACCTATCTGCTAGATCTCGCATTATTTTAGAAAAAATACTTCCTGAAAAAGGTGACATTTCGATTCAGCAGCTTGCAAATGACCTTGATGTCAGCGAACGAACTGTGCGCCGTGATTTGGATGAAGTCAAGCAAACCCTTGAAAGCTTTGGGCTTTCGCTCATTCGGAAAGGTAGTAAATTATCCGTTAGCGGCTCGCTTCATGACCGGGAACATGTTCGTTCTACTTTGCTTGATTTAATCGGAAATGAATTTACGCCGCTTGAAAGACAGCAATTTATTTTGCGTGTGCTTTTAACGACGAACGAGCCTGTCAAACTTATTGCGCTGGCTAGTGAACTTTCGGTTACCGTTGCAACTGTCGGAAGTGATCTCACAAAAATTGAAGAAGAGTGGGACGGAAAAATTCGCATCGAGCGAAAGCGCGGCATCGGTGTCCATTTAGATGCTTCTGTCATTGAAAAGCGCGAATTGTTGCGCGAACTCTTACTAATGACCATGCCGAAGCTGAAACTTTATCAATATTTTGTGGATACGTTAGACGGCGTTCCGACTCAAAATAATGATGAATTTTTAAGCCATTTTATCGACTTCCAATTGCTTGAATTAGCTGACCGAACCTTAACACGCTGGATGAAAAAACTCTCTTATGAAGTCGACAATGATTCACTTGTTGATTTGCTCATCTACCTTCTGATTACAGTGAAGCAAATTTCAAAAGGGAAAATCATTTCTAAAAAAAGCGACAATCATATATTTCTACAAGATTATCCCGAATACGATATCGCTGAACGCATTTTAAAAGACTGCTTACCTGAACAAACCATTCCAGAAGCAGAGATTACCGAGTTAACCATGCAAGTCCTCGAAGCAGAAATTCGTCATGGCGAAGATGTTTTTTATCGCAACGAAAAAGTACAAGCCATTCGAATCGCAAAAAAACTCATTTCCCGCGTCGCAAGAGAAATCGAACTACCGCTGTCCCAAATGTCCCTGCTAAAAGGCTTAACGGAACACATTCAATATTCACTTATCCGCTTAAAGAAAAAAATGCCACTAAGCAACCCGCTTTTACCTTTGATTAAAAGTGAGTTTGGTGACTTGTTTAACATTGTACAACGCGTCGCATCCGAGCTTTATCCGTTTAAAAAGCTACCTGAAGAAGAAACAGGTTTCATCGTGCTCCATTTCGAAGCGGCGATCATCCAATCCGAGAATTTAAGACCCTACAGCGCACTAATTGTGACCTCTAGAAGTAATGGCGTTAGCACATGGCTCCGCGCCAGATTTCGCAAGCGTCTGCCAAAACTACAAAAAATTAAGTTTGTGACACCACTTGAACTCGTGAAAGAAACCGATTTACATAAATATGATATTGTCCTTTCCACAACGGATTTAACCGATTTCAAAATGGACTACGAACGAATTAGCATCTTCATTTCTGATGCTGAAATTAAAGAACTTAAACATAAACTTGAAAAAATCGTGGGCGCAAAAGGCAATTATGTCGACTTTCCGAGTCTTCAAGACAACTCAAAAAAGCTACCTGAAACGCTTGCTAGCTTAAAAAATATGCATCAATTTTACGGGCTGATTATTTCCTTCTTGGAGTCCCTTTACATCGAACAAGGCAGTGACATGACGCGAAACAAAGAGGATAACTTGCGTTCGTTCAGTCAGTCCATCGCGAACAAAGAACCTGACCTTTCACCCGAAAAAATCTTTAAGAAATTGAGCTCGCTCGAGGCGAAGCAAAAAGTCATTTCTGGCGGCGCAAATTCTGCCTACTTTCTTGTAAATGATAACGTGAAAACAGCTTCAACCCACGTTTTCACACTAAAGCATTCGCTCGATTTCCAGATTGAGGACGGCTTAAAGTCCGCCATATCTACTGTGATGATTTTTATGCTACCTTACGAACTTAATGCCGAACTGCTTGAAATTACAACTTACTTGTTGACCGTTTTGACGGAAGATGATGCCGCGATTTTGCTTGCAGAATCGGGCGACAAGGAAAAAATCGCATCACTATTTTCAACGTATTTAGAAGAATTTTTAGAACATAAAAATACGTATCGTACAGAAAATTTAGGTTTTCCATTCTAAAATTGTCATTATCATGTTTATCCGTGCCAACCTTATTCGGCAAATAGGCATGTTAATATAAAAAAAAGAGGAGGAATCATGAAAATGTCCAAAGTTTTAAATGATTTTCTAACACCACAGCTTGCTGCATTACGTGAACAAGGTTTATACAATGAAATTGATTCCATTCAAGGCCCGAATGGCGCAAAAGTTAAAATCCATGATAAAGAACTTATTAATTTATCTTCCAACAACTATCTTGGTTTTTCAAATGATGCGCGCCTAAAAGAAAAAGCCATCGAAGCGACAAAAGAATACGGCGTCGGCGCTGGTGCTGTCCGCACAATTAACGGCACAATGACCATTCACGATGAACTTGAAAAACGCATCGCAGAGTTCAAACATACCGAAGCAGCAATTGCTTTCCAATCTGGTTTCAACTGCAACATGGGTGCCATTTCCGCCGTTATGACCAAAAAAGATGCCATCATTTCAGATGAGCTGAATCACGCATCCATTATCGACGGTTGTCGCCTATCCGGAGCTAAAGTCATTCGTGCCCGCCATCAAGATATGGATCATTTGCGCGAGCTTGCCAAAGAAGCAACGGAAAGCGGTCAATATGAAAAAGTAATGTACATTTGCGATGGCGTATTCTCAATGGACGGCGATGTCGCCAAACTCCCTGAAATCGTTGAAATTGCCGAAGAATTTGGCTTAATTACTTACGTGGATGACGCTCATGGTTCTGGTGTCATGGGAAACGGTGCAGGAACAGTGAAACATTTCGGTCTTTCGGATAAAATTGATTTTCAAATCGGGACACTGTCCAAAGCGATTGGTGTGGTGGGCGGATACGTTGCCGGTTCAAAACAACTAATTGACTGGCTAAAAGTGCGTGCAAGACCATTCTTGTTTTCGACATCTCTCACACCATCATCGGCTGCTGCATGTATCAAAGCCATCAACATTATGGAAAATGAGCCTGAAACCATTGAAAAGCTTTGGAATAACGGCAAATATTTAAAAGCTGGCTTAAAAGATTTAGGCTTTGATATCGGGCATTCTGAAACGCCTATTACCCCTTGCATTATCGGTGACGAAAACTTAACGCAAAAGTTCTCTCGTCGCTTGCTTGAAGAAGGCGTTTATGCAAAATCCATTGTCTTCCCTACCGTTCCAAAAGGCACTGGTCGTGTTCGCAACATGCCAACTGCGGCACATACAAAAGAAATGCTAGATGAAGTACTTAAAGTTTATGCAAAAGTAGGTAGAGAACTAAACGTTATTTCATAAATTACAATTTCCTTGCAATAAAAAAGCGAGGCTAAGCATTACATCGTCCAAAATGCGCTTAGTCCCGCCTATAAAAAATTATTAACACTATCATTATATCATCAAAATGATTTATCTTTCAAAATAATTTGTCCGGAGGTTTTTACAATGAAAAAAATTCTAATTACTGGTTGCTTAGGTCAAATTGGTTCTGAACTTACGATGCGTTTACGTCATGACTACGGCGAAGAAAATGTCATCGCAACTGATATCCGCCGCATTGATAGCCCCGTTTGTAATGAAGGTATCTTTGAAATTCTGGACGTCACCAACCAAGCAAGCATGCTCGAACTTGCAAAAAAATACGATGTGGATACACTCATTCATTTAGCGGCACTTTTATCTGCTGTAGCGGAAGCGAAACCGCAACTTGCTTGGAATTTAAACATGGGCGGCCTCGTCAACGCGCTTGAAGTGGCACGCGAACTAAATTTAAAATTTTTCACGCCTAGCTCCATCGGCTCATTTGGCCCCGGTACGCCTGCTGTGAATACACCGCAAGACACTCTACAACGTCCGACGACCATGTACGGCGTAACAAAAGTGGCCGGTGAATTATTGTGCGACTACTACTACTCCAAGTTCGGTGTCGACACTCGTGGCGTTCGTTTCCCTGGATTAATTTCCTACACGACACTTCCTGGCGGTGGAACCACGGACTATGCGGTCGATATTTATTACGAAGCGCTCAAGAAAAAAAGTTATACGTCGTTCATTGGGAAAGGCACTTACATGGACATGATGTATATGCCAGATGCCATTGATGCGATTGTGAAATTGCTTGAAGCTGATCCGTCGCGCCTAGTTCACCGTAACGCCTTTAATATCACCGCGATGAGTTTTGATCCAGAACAAATTGCCGCTTCGATTCGCAAGGTGATTCCTGAATTTAAAATGAACTACGACGTTGACCCAGTCCGCCAAAGTATTGCTGACTCTTGGCCTGATTCGCTAGATGCTAGCTGTGCAAAAAATGAATGGGACTTTGATCCAAAGTTCGATTTAGACCGAATGACGAAAGATATGCTTGAAAAGCTTGCAGAAAAATTAGAAAATGATAGTGTAACAAAGTGAGATATTCCGCTCTAAACAACTTTTTAGAATAACTAAAAATGTTTGTGAGGTTATTTTTTCAGATTCACAAACAGTAGGGAGAAAAATATGGAAAATCAGAAATTAAAAAAAGAAATTGGCTTTTTCACGGCACTTACTGTCGTTATCGGTACAGTTATCGGTTCTGGCGTATTTTTTAAGCCTGAAGCCGTGTTTTCTGCTACGGGAACTGCCGGCTTAGGATTGCTTGCATGGATTCTTGGTGGCGTCATTACGATCTGCGGTGGCTTGACAGCCGCTGAATTATCCGCTGCAATCCCTGAAACAGGCGGTATGATTGTTTATTTAAGAAAGACCTATGGTAAACTAGCTTCCTACATGCTTGGCTGGGCGCAAACTGTCATTTATTTCCCGGCAAACATTGCGGCGCTTTCTATTATTTTTGCAACTCAAGTAGCCAACCTTTTTGGTACAAGTGACGCAATTATTATTCCTGTTGCAATTGCGGCGGCTATATTTATCATGTGTATGAACTTTTTAGGGGCCAAAGTAGCTGGTTCACTTCAAGCTGTTACAACTGTATGTAAGCTGTTACCTTTAGCACTTATTATTATTTTCGGCTTATTTCATCAAGGAGATGTCGCATTTAGACTATTTCCAATGAGCGTGGAAGACCACCCTTTCCTAACAAGTCTAGGTTCTGGTTTAGTTGCTACCATGTTCGCTTATGACGGATGGATTCACGTCGGTAATATTGCCGGCGAAATGAAAAACCCTAAAAAAGATTTGCCAAAAGCAATTGTTTTAGGCTTAACGGTTGTTATGGCCGTGTACTTACTAATTAATATTGCCTACTTAATGGTTATGCCTGCAACAGCCCTAGCAGCGACTGCAACTCCGGCAGCTGACGTAGCCAATATCATCTTTGGCTCTATTGGCGGAAAACTGATTACGATTGGGATTTTAATTTCCGTGTTCGGTACGATTAACGGCTACACAATGACGGGCATTCGTATCCCTTATGCGATGGCTATCCGCAATCAACTTCCATTCAGCAGTTGGTTTGCAAAACTAGGTAAAACGGCTGTTCCTTACAACAGCGGAATTGTTGTTTTAATCATTTCCATCATCATGATTTTCTCTGGACAGTTCAATCAATTAACAGATATGTTAATTTTTGTTATTTGGATTTTCTACACCCTCGTATTTATCGCTGTCTTCATTTTGCGGAAACGAGAACCAGATATGGCACGCCCGTATAAAGTACCGCTTTACCCCATCATTCCAATTATCGCGATTGTTGGCGGACTGTTTATCGTGCTCAATACTTTATTCACGCAACCAATAAATGCTGGTATCGGGCTTCTTCTTACAGCAATCGGCCTACCCATTTACTTTTATAAGAAGAGCAAAGGCCACATGACCGAAGACTAAGTTTGAGGAGTGAACAAAATGTCTACGATTGTCTGGGCAGCCCTAAGCACCCTCATCATTATCGTTATAGTCATTTCCGAACTCGATGAACGAAAAAGCAAGAAGAAATAACGGATTATCACGCTATCACTGGAAAAGCGATTGGGCCCCTTTACCCAATCGCTTTTTGTTTAAAAAATGAGAACCTGCACCAGATACTCATTTTTTATCTTTTTCTTTCAATATACACCATTATGCGCTATTTTTAAAAAATTAGTATGTTTTACACCATAATTCAACTAAAAACTGGGAGGATAAAATGATTATTTTTGAATGGATAATTGAATTCTTCATTTGGCTTATTGTTGATATAATTGGAGAATTTTTTCAAGAGCTTTTCCAGCGTAGTTCGAAACGGAAACGCAGAAAAACAAAGAAAAGGAAGTATAGGAATTAGCCTTCTTGGCAAACGATAGTCCTTTTTATTATCAATTGGCACACATAATTTTATATTGTATAATATAAGTATATATATATTTTCCGATTAATTATCGATTTTCATTCAAAAAGAGCTGAAGCATTTTGCTTTTTAAATAAAGAAGACTTAAATTTTATTACAAAAGGGGAGAAAGCTACTTTGAAAAAACCGATACATAAAAGATGGTGGTTTTGGGCACTTATTATTGTTTTAGGGCTGGGATTAATTGGGAGCTGCTCTAATGATGACACTGTTGCGAAGGAAGATTACCAAAAGCTCGAAGCGAAGATTAAAGCACAAGATAAAAAGATTGACGCTCTTAATGATGACTTATCTGCTGCAGAAGACCAATTAAGTTCGGTTGAGTCCGAAAAAGAAGAAATTCAAGAGAAACTTAGTGTATATGAAAAAGAGGAAATCGAAAAAGCAGAAAATGAGGCAAATAAATTGCTTGATTCTGCTGAAAAATCACTAAATACTGCAGACTTAGATAAGGCAAAGAAATTTATTGATAACAATGAATTTTTAACTGTCTCGAATTTTTCAGATCGTATTGATGCTGTTCAACTAAAAATCGATCAAAAAGCGGAAGCTGCCAAGAAAAAAGCAGATGAAGCTAAAAAACGAGCAGAGGAAAATCCAACTGTTCCAAAAAAAGAAACAAATCAAACCGATGATAACAATCAAGCACCGAATACCCAACCAAAGCAAGCGGCACCAACTCCTAAAGCCTCTGAAACAGTAGCAACTGTTTTTGTCGCACCACAATCAGGAAAGAAGTTTCATTACGATTCATCATGCCGCGGTCTAAATAGTGCTAACTCTGTAGTTTCAATGAGTAAAAGTGAAGCTATCGCGAGTGGCTACTCACTTTGTGGCTGGGAAGACTAGTCAATAAACAATTTCAGCTCTAATTTCGCATCAATAAATTTTTATTGGTGTTTTTTTATGCGATTGAATAACATTTGAGATAATAGTGGCAGAAGTTTTCAAAAAGCAGATCTTTACCCTTTTGTTCAAAAATAAAAAGTGTTGTAAATGGCTTCAAAAATCCATTTACAACACTTTTCATCAATTTCTTCTTATGGAGCTGGCGACCGTATGACTAAAATCAAAAAGCTATTAATATCAATGTGTTTCAATCGTTTTTTCATTGCTCGTGGCAAATTCGTGGCAATTTTTTTCACTTTATCACAGAAGAAAGTTGCTCAACAAAGTTGACTTTATAACCACCATTTTCTTTCTGCAAACTTAACTTCACACAAATTTCAGAATGACTTTCTTTCTGGCGTTTTAAATCTTTCACCGTTTGTTCTAAAATCGCAATTGTATAGATTTCACTATCCGCCGTATAGACTTCGGTTCCCTTCACAGACATTTCCGTTTCACGGTCTACTTCCTTTGTATCCATTAAAATGCTATCTTGAAGGGGTTTAGTGGTTGTTTCTTGAATTATTTGTTTTCGCTCGTCCACACTATCCGCTGAATACGAATAAAGAGCCTTCACAAACTTCGCAGAAACTGTTTTTCTTTGCATAACTTCATCAGAATTCTCTTCATTTCTATACTTCTCAACCTCTTTCATTGGAGTTCTTCGGGATTGAATCACAGTCGTTTCCTTCTTCTGTTTCTTCAAAGCATCAATTTCTTTTTCCTTCTGGGAAATCACGCTTTCTTTCGCATTGAGCTCTGTAAACAAATAATAACCTGCCTCTAAAAATGCTAAAAAAAGCAGTAACAAACCAAATTTGACTAATTTTTCCATTTCTTCCCCTCACTTTCCTAAATAATCACGCGGATTCACATCATTCGTAAATAAATCTTTTTCCGCTTGCAAATGCAAATGAACGCCCGTACTGCGTCCTGTCGAACCCATTACACCTACTTGTTGCCCTTGCGTCACTTGTTGTCCTTCCTTCACCTTAATGGACGACATATGCCCGTAAAGAGATTGAATATAACCGTGGTCGATAACAACACAATTTCCAAAACCACCTTGATTAAACTTGGCATAAATAACTGTCCCAGAATCCACCGCAAAAATAGGTGTCACTCCTCCAACTCCCGAAAAATCAATACCATTATGATGGGTAGTAGTTCCAGTAAACGGGTCATTCCTTGTTCCCCATTCACTTGTGACAGTCGTAGCTCCTTGAATTGGCATAATCCACTGACCTGTACCCGATAACATAAATTTATGCACCAGCTTCACATAATACATGTTACCATATTGATATCGCCAATTTCCGTTACTAGAAGCAATAGGATTCGAATAGTCCACCTTCACATTGCCACTTTTTTCTTTCGCAAATTCTTGCGCCAATTCAAATTTATATTTTTTCCCTTTTTGGGCAACAAAATTCGTAAACCCACCACCGAAATTATAACTTTGAATCACCGTATCATCATCACACCCTAGTTTTTTAGAAGCTTTCACCAGCTCCGAAAAATATTTACACCCTTGTTCAATGCTGGCAGTCACGTCAAGAGAATTAAGGGGTTGTCCCAAACTTTCAGAAGCTTGCATGACATCGCCACCTTTTCCGCCCGACTCTACTGCCATAATGGCTAAAAGGGTGTTTTCATATTCAGGTATTTCATACTTTTCACAAAATGTTTTCACAATACTCCGATACCGTTCTACTTCCTGCGGTAACACTTCACTATCATATATTATCGTATCATCACCTTTCCCACCCGAAACACTTAAGCACATGAACAATAGAAGAAAGACAAAAGGCGCAACAATCAAAAATACTTGCCATTTCCACTTACTCTTTGCTGTTTTCATTGCGCTTTAACTCCTGTCTAAGGTCTTCTATACTAGATTCTAAAGATTGTTGTGAAACCATCATCGCCGTTAAATCTCTATCATTAGTTGTTTGATTTCCTTGTGACGATTTTTGGTGCTCTGAATTATCAAAGTCTTTTCGTCTTGGCGATTCGGAAGTTTCTCGCACCTCTTCTTTTTCAGAAACATCACCTTCATTCATTTTTGGCAATTCAGATGTATCTTGTATATC
The DNA here is from genome assembly GCF_900186125.1 of Listeria goaensis. Classification (GTDB taxonomy): domain Bacteria; phylum Bacillota; class Bacilli; order Lactobacillales; family Listeriaceae; genus Listeria; species Listeria goaensis. Next base: position 243,364 of record NZ_FYBQ01000003.1, read on the forward strand.
TGATTTTGTATTAGCCTCTGTTTCATCTGCCTTTTCACTAGATGTATCGAGGATATTCCTCATTTTACTAACTAAGCTTGTATCCTGTTTAGATATTTCATTGGGCTCTTCATCAGATAATGAATTATCTTGCCCATCTTGAAGTTCTTCATTCTCCTCGTCATTTGCACGATTAGAATGATTCATATTAAAGCTTTTTGTTTCCTTCACTGTTTCTTTTTCATTATCAGAATCATCATCTTCCGTTTCTTCATCGTCTTTCTTATCATTATCTTTTGAGCGTGTCGTTTCTTTATGTCCTCTAAATGACATACTCCCACCTGATGGCATTGGGTTATTAAGCATGTATGTGTAGTTAAATCCTCCACCCATTAACACGCCCATCATCGGAATTCTAAACTTCCAAAGTGCAAACATACACAAGCCAATAATAATCTGATTGAAGATAATTTCAATGATACTCGCACCATTAGTGACGACATAAGACAACTGCATAAGGCTAGTAACTAAAATGGTCACAAAGACCATTAAAGCCTTGAGTAAAATCACAATCCCCAATGATTTATAATAGCGATATTGTACGTTTTCCATAGATGGAAATAATGAAATAAACAACACAAAAGGAAATAAGGCAAGGACAAGAATAAACAACAACTGCATGACTAATTTTAAAATCACCAGCGCTAAATACAGCGCACCTTGTATGATGTTGCTGATAAAAATCATCAACACATAAACGACTTGAAGCCATGCGTTTGTAATCGAAATGTTTTTATTTTTGTAAGTTTCTCGCTCATTTTCCACGATTTTCTTAATTGCATCTTTGTTATCAGCGTCTGTTTTATCCAAATTCAAATAACTTGAAATACGTTTAGAATCCTCTTTGTTAATGACATCTTCATTTGCTGTTCCATACTGCAATAACAGATATGGACGATATTGCAAGGCACCAAATACCGCATTTTCCACATTCACAGGAAGTTTTTCCACATCTCCAAACTCTTTTCGATTCACAAGGGCAGGGTTGATACTCGAAACACTGGACTCAATTTGATTCGACAAATTAACCGCAAAACTGACATAATTAAACTGTTTCGATTGGAGTGAAAATAGTAACATCATTGTAAATACCGCGTGAAGGACTGTTTTAAAAAACAAGCCCCAATTTTGCCGAAGATAAGCACGAATAACTAAGCCAGCCGCAAAACAGGCAAGCGCAAGTGACCCCATTTTACTGAATAACTGTCCTGCGGTACTTGAAGCCATCGAAGAAAGTGTGTTTGTTAATCCTTTAAAAAAATCTACGCTAAACAAGTTGTATACGGCATAAAAGATAATCTGATTAAAGAAAAGAAGCATATTCCAAAGAAAATCACGCAAACCAATCGCAATTCCAAAAACAGCCTCGTCCAGCCAACCATCTGCCGTTGAATCATCGACCATCAATTTAAAATGACTCATATCATACTGTTCAGATAACCGTTCTTTCGCAAAAGCTAATTCAGGAAAAACATGCAAACATAAAAAAAGAAGACATGCGAACACTACTAGTTTCTTCATCACATCACCCCTAAACCATTTCTTCCGCTAAGGAAGCTTCAGTATGCTCTGTCGTTGAAAAAGCTTTATGCCACTCTTTAAACAACGCCCTGACTGCAATCACATGGTTACGCCCATAAGCATCTTGAAATAGACACATACCTGGCTTCATACTTTTCACAAGCCCTTTATTTTCTTTATTCACCGTCATATCAAAAAAACCTAATAATTTTTCTATCGCATCATCAGACTTTGGACGAAAGGCGAACTTACAGCCAATCATTTCTTTCATGACTGGATTATCATAATCTGCAAAAGCTTGTGAAATAAGAATATTATCAGTTCCTAACGAACGTCCTGTTCGTGCCATTGACTCAACAATTTGTCTACCTTCTTCCGTTCCCTCGAAAACCCATACTTCATCAAACTTCACTATGGCTTCTTCGTTCGGGTCGGTTGAAAAAATATGAATATATTTGGAAATAGACATCAAAATAGCTACTGCTGTAATTTCGTCATCATTCAAGTTTGTTACTTTTCCTTTGGGTGGTAATTTCAAGCCCTGGATTCCCAATACGTTAACTTGATGCGTAAATGTTAACCCGTGACTTTTTTGAGTACCAAAAAGCACTCGCCCAAGTCCCAAGTTATATTTTTCAATATACTCCCCAAGCTCCTTATTTTTCCCTTTAATCCGATAGAGGACATTGGTTAAAGTAGGCTTCTCAGACGTTTCAACTTCTTCTAAAACACTTTGATAAATCACAACACTTTCCGCGCGTTTATTTCTGGAATCATCTAAATTCGCTAATTTATTTAAAATCATGACAGCCGTCTGAATAGCAGAATCCCCTTTTAAAAAAATTAACGGATCAAGTGAACCGTGAAATTTTTCTTCTTCGGAAAGGTGAACAAAATTAATCCGCTCATACAAGGCTCGAAATTCTGGAATATTTCCATATTCGTCTAATGCTTTTTCTAAAAAGCGTTTATATTCATTTTTGGGGTCAATGTCGAGTAACTTCGCCCCAAAAAATGTACTCCAAGTTGTGAACAGTTTAGACAAATAAGACTTTCCTGAACCTGGCGGTCCCGTTATGAGTATATTTCCATTCGTGTGTACAGCGCCTTTCAGGGCTTTTTTGGTTAGCGTGGGGTTAAAGATAACTAATGGTGTATTTAATTTATCTGCGTCTTCTACTCGGTTTAATTTCTTCCCAGAAACCACCTTTCCGAGTATCATGCCATATTTATTCCCGATATTATTGGTAATATCGAAACTAGACTGCGCTAAATAATGAACATCTGTCACTTGCTCGAAATAGGTATAATTCACCGTACTAGCTACTAAGCAATGAGAAAAAAGCGCCAATTGGTCAGTGGGAGGCGTCCATAGTCTGAACTTCGATGTTTTAAAAATCCCATGCAACTGATTTTCAAAAGAATTCAACTGTTCCTCCGAACGAGAAGCAAGCGCAAAAGTGATAGTCATGTATAACAGCTTTCTTTTTTCCGCTTTCAAATCATCAACCAAATTCGATAATCGAGGATAAGCATTTGTAATGACCTCGTCATTATCTGCATCTTCTGTTTGTCGTAAATCTTTATGAAATATTTTAAACCTCTTTCTCATTTTACGCGTACGACTTACATTATTTTCCTTCGTATCAAAATGGAATTTGATATTCAGTTCAATCGGGAAATGAATTTTCGCTAAAATATCTTGAATGAAATTGTAACTCTTGATGTTAAAAGGAATCTTTCTCATCACGACAAATCGGTAAAATTCTTCATAGTCTCGGTGAGCCACTTTTAACAAATTTTCAGTAAAGCTAAAAGTACCTTCTGTTAAATTAAAAAGGTCATCTGGAATTGTTTTACTTCTACTTGTTCGATGAAACTGTTTGTACAAGATGTATTCAATATCTTGTTCCGATGCTCTCGTGATTTCTTTCATGGAAATCAACTCTTCAAATAGCTTCTTTTCCGCACGCTCATACAGCTCCGTATCATCTTCCGTCCTCACATTTAAAGTCATCATTTTATGAATATCATTTTTAATCCTTGAAGCAAATAGCTTCGCAACCGCTCCAAGTTCTACTGGAATGTCCTTTTCTTGCGTTGTCAAATTAATCGCTAAAAAAGTGTCGTATTGATGAATAAAGTTTTCTTTCTCCATCTTCAACCGTGCCCTTTCAAAGTAAATTTTGCCAATGTCTGCAAAATCCCCCTTTAAAACTTGTTCCTGTACAACATGATTAAATTCTTCAAAATCAAAAGCACGTGGCAAAATTGTAAGATGGTATTGAAATCCCTCTAGGGACAAGAAACGTAACGTTTCTTCTGAATATTCTTCATAACTTGAAACTTCATTAAGTGGTAAACTCTTAGGTTTCAACTTGTATACTGCCCAGACCTGCTTATTTTTATTAAAAACTAAATTGTTTTGGTAGTCATCAATAGGAAATTCTAGCACGCGGTGCATATTCGTCTTTTTCGCGCTTTTTGTTTCAGCCATCTCTTCTCACCCCTTTTTTTCTTAAGAAAGGTTCAAAGTAAAGTGGGCAATTCATCTGATGAATAGGTACCAATTGAAAATGTTCCCACTCCTTTCCTTTGTACCGATAAAACCATAAACGGTCACGAAAGAAAGCCATCACTGGCTTCCTATCGTACTTCATTCCAAAAATCAACCAAATAAAAATAGCTGGAAAGCCTACCAGCATCACCAACCAATTTGAAATAAAGAAATGAACAATCCCCCAATGACCGCGAACAATCGAAAATAGGAAAATCGCAGATAAAGAAGTAAAAACAACACCAATAATCACGGCTTTTCGCATTTCTAAACCTTCTTTAAATTCAAAACGCCATTTTCCCGAACCCACTTTATAAAACTTAATTGGATATTTAAACTCTTCTGTATAGTTTCTTCCTAACATTTTTCTCCTCCTTTCACTTGAACAACATTCCGCCAAGACTTCGTGCAATATTTTGCAACTGTGGACCAAAAAATACAATCATTAAACAACACAATCCCATGATTAGTTGCCCGAAAAATGCACCCCAATCTTCTCGAAGATAGGCGCGAATTGCACGAATACACATGACAATCATAATCACAAATGAAATTTGCGATACAAAGCTAGTGGCGATACTTTCTAGCGAGAATCCCATTTTTTTCACCTCCTTTATTTAATATCCAGCACATAATAATTATTTGTTGAATCACGGCGAAGTTCTAATATATAAGTCAAATGAATAGGAAGATTCGTGTCGCTGTCTACATAATCCACAGAAACTTGCATTTTATACAAATGTTCCTTCGCATCAGTTATCACCATTTGCTTAATTTCAAGTTGTTGTAACTTTTGATGAATCAATCCTTTTTCTGTTGTCATCAACTCTAATTTTTCATCAGATACACCATAAGACTCAAAGAATTTTTCAGCAAACACCGTTAACTCATCTTGAATGTTTGCCGAAATATCTTCACCTTTCAAAATATAAGAATCTCGCTCAATATCAGCTTTCAAATTAGTAGAAATAAGGGAAGGGTAATCTGTTACAGCAAAGCCCTTTTGATTACTGGTAATTGGAATCATGTACTCTACTTTTTCCGTACTTTCTTTCACATGTTTTGGATTAGTTGCGTTTTTCGTTTTGACAACCGCACGACAAGTCACAAAAGCCAATTCCTTACTTTCCTTATCAATATTAACCATTTCAACCGACTCTACATTTCGCCACCCTTTCCAACGCCCAACATTTTCATCAGAATAAGCAAAATTTCGAACAAAGAAAGCTTCTAAAGTCTTTTTGTGTGTTTCACGATATTGTTCTTTTTCTGGAATCGTTAAATAGGCTTCTAAAAAATCTTTTGCAAAAACTTCAACTGAGGCACTTTCTAAATTTGTTTTTTTCTTTTCACCATCTAAGTAATTTTGAACATTCTCTTGTTCGGTTTTGACAGTGTCACGAATGGTTTGGTATTTCGTGAAAAATAAAACATTAAAAAATAACGAACTAATCATGACGAGATAAAACAAAAAAGAAACAATGCTTCGTATTCTTTTCGTTGAAAATTTAATTTCTCGCATCTGTTTTTCTTGTTTCTTCTTTTTCATTCTCGCACCCCTTCCGCAGAATTCCCGTTTTTTCAAATATGCCAATGCACGAATAATAAACAACGATAATTAGACAAACTGGTAGTATAGAAATTGTCAGACTTTGAAGTCTTACTCCAATATAAAAAAACAAACCACTTAATACCGCTATATAGACCCAACCGACAATTGACAACAACCATCTTAATATCAATAATATTTTTCTCAAGTCAATCAAACGCCCCTTTCATAATATTTCATGTGACGCTTCACACATTGAATTAATTGAAAAGCTGTCACATCGTCCGCATACACTCGGTAACTCGATGCGCGAAACCGAGTTCTTCCATGATACATTCGATAAAATGTATAACGATATTCCAATTTTTTCCTGTCGTGAAATCCTTCCACAACAAGCGACACATTTCGGGTAATATCACACATAAACAAGCGATAAGGAATTTTATCCGCCACAACATGGAACCCTAATTCTTTCATTCGCTTAGAAAATGATATATATTGCATGTCCCCACCTAAAACCTTTCTAACGCCTTGCGCATTCGCTCCAGTTGTTCCCGTAACAACATTTACACGGTTTTGCATTCGCAAACCTAAGTAAATTTGTCACGTACATTCTAACTTCTTCCTGCTTCTCAAGACTTTTTCACTCGCATTCAATACGTTACATAAAACTTCCGCTTTAAAACGACTACAAACTTCTACAAAAAAAACCTTATCCCGATAAACGAAATAAGATTCTTTCTGTTTTATTAATGTAAATACTCTTTCATTTGGTTCTACATAGTCTTGTTGATTGTATTTCCCAAGTGTTTTCAGTTGTTTTTCATAATCATCAATTTGTTTATAATGCTTCTTCGTTAACATTGCTTCTTCAATAATATCTAATAAACGGTTTCCGCCCCCACGAACGTCCAATTCATGAAATTCTCGCAGAGTGGGAGAAGTTGCTTTTCTCACCCAATGTTCACTAGAAAAATAATCTTTTGGCGCAGGTGCAACTTTTAATTTCAGTTTTTTAATGTCTCGCATAAAATACGCCCAAGGCTCCCATAATTCATAACGACTTTTATTTTTTTTAGGGTTATCAGGCTTTTTCAAAAAAGCGACCGAATCATTCAAAATCTCTAAAGCAGTCGTAAAAATTTCACGTCTTTTCACAAGTGTTTGTGCTAATAAAACCGCTCGTTTCTGTCGAAACTTCATTTCATATCGATTCCATTGCGTGTCAATTTCATCTTTACTCAAATTGAATTTTTTCGCCATTTCAAAACCTTTTTCATACCATGTCATGAAAAATTCACTAGCACGTGAACCAATGTTTAAAGTCAGCCCACCTCGTTCACCATTTCCAAGGTCAAACGAATCATTCACATTTCCCAGTCTCATCTTAGAACGAACCAAGCCATTTTTGGCCATGCGTATCAAAGTCGCCATTTTAAAATAAGTTTTATGGTCATCAATCGCTACATCGATACGCGGAAAATTACAATTATAATCAAGCGCACGTTCAAAAAAATCAAACCATGTTTCATTGTTTGCATTCAGCACGCGCTCAAAATGACGACAACCTTGCCCGGCCATTACAATTTGAAAACCATCATTGGGTTTATTAGGGTGAGGTTCATACACACGTATATCATCAAAACGCATATACGCTGAATAGCCTCCCTTAAGCCCAGATTCGTCACTTAAATCGGTACGCATAAGTTCAAACGGAATCCTCAAAAGGTCTTCAGAAATGGCTTCTGGCGACAAATCTCGAACAGTCAACTGACACCAGTCAATCAAAGCGGACAGATATTCCCCATGTATTTGGTACCCCCCTTTTAGTAAGGGGGGGATAGTTCCACTACTCATGTTCGACCTCCTCTAATTTTTGATTTAGCTCACCTAGCGGCTCGCTTTGGACTTCGGCACTCGCGCTTGCCTTTTCGTCTTGCGCCGAAAACGCGCACGGCACCACGTCCAAAATATCCGCTATTTCTTGAATAAAATTATAGTGTGATGGTACAAGCGGTGAATAAAACTCTTTAATCAAAGTATCACCAAGCATATAAGAATAGCCTCGTCCTTTTATCCTCTTGTTTCTTAATTTCTGTTCAGTTGTATCAAAAATCATTCGATAACCATCTTTAGACATTTGACCTAACGCAACCCTCAAGCCGAACTGGTCGCGAATATTCCCATCAATATACTTAGCATCTGGTCTTTGTGTCGCTAATATTAAGTGTACTTGTGCTTGCCGTCCTTTTAGCACAATTTGCTGGACATTCATAAAAAAAGCATCTTTTTCTGCTTTTTTTAGTGACCCCATAAACGCCACATACTCATCAAGCACAATGATAATTGGTTTATATCCATAAACACTAAAATTTTGCCCTGAAAGGTAATCAGGGTGCTTTTTAGCATCTGAATAACGTTGATTCATTTCTTTTGTTGCTTTTTCAACCATTGCAATAATATCTACCGTATCCTTATACACATTTGGTAAAATCTTCGAATAATCTTCTAAATCTGAATTTTTCGGGTCTGCGATACGTAAATCGGCTTTCATGAGAACGAAAGCACGAATTAGAACATTAATAAAGTAAGATTTACCACCACCCGTCCCACCGACAATAAGCGCATGGGGGGAGTCAATCATATTCCAACTTAAGTGTTTCATTAACGGAATCGTATAGTTATCAGGAATGACATCATGAATCCCTATTCTGCAAACTTGCGAATTAAACAAGAAACGATAACGGAAATACCCATTTCGTTCTTCTGTGTCAATCAAATCAATACTCAACATTTGTTCCAGAACACCCGACATGCTTTCAAATTTCCCCGATTCATGAAACTGGCTTCCATCGAGCCGAGTGGTAACATCTAAGAAGCCCTTGTGCATGCGGAAGTAAATAGAAGGGAAGTAACTAATTTTCTTCGCTACATTCTTGGTTTTCAATTGCATCATGTTGGGTGATTCAATATCATTGACCTGATACATCTTAGATGAATAAATCAACTTACATATGCGTTGCATTCCTAAAAATCGTAAAAACAGTGGTTTGAATAAGAAAAATACTGCCAGAACAAAAATAGCAGAGCCAATAAAAAAATATATCTCACGGATCAAAAAATTTTTCCAGTCCATTTGGGTAACATCTATAAAATTCCATTGTTGAATTTGTTTCACAATGTTTACTAACGTACATACAATAAAGGGCATTAAAAAAAGAGTCACCAAAATTTTATGAACTAAATTCCGATGACCCTGTTTTATTTTCATGCCTTTATAAGTTAAATCTAAAAACTGCATAATTCACCTCTATGTTAGATTACTTATCAGCACTTTTTTTCACTTACTTTTTCACTATTTTTTCGCCATTTTCATCTGCTATTCTATCAGCATTTGAAGCTGGTAATACTTGATTTGTATAAAAAATATCATTTAATGTTCCCCACGTCATGCTTTCGCCTGAATCACGATTCCGCGAGCTATTCCCTTGTGCTCTCGGGTCATAGACAAGTTTATCAAAAGTCACATTTCCCCATTTTTTTACGTTTGGTAATTTGAACTTTCCTGTTTCATCTTGTTGGAGCAGTACTGAAATAGTATCATTTTTATGTTCAGCACCTAAATTAACAGTTACACTTGTGATTTCTCTTTGTTCTTCTGGTAAACTTGTGTCATATTTACGTCTAATCACCATACCCAAAAATTTTATTTCTCCAAAAGTTTCTTTAATTGTGTCATTCGATAAGTTGATTCTCATTATTTATTTCCTTCTTTCGTTTCATTATTTGTTTTTAATAGGGGTTTTTCATTAAGAAAACATTCAATTTCTTCTAGGACTTTTTGAATTGTCCAATCCTTTATGGGTAGAATCGTGAGCTTTTCTCCTAATTCCTCTTCTGTTTGAGCAATTTCTTTATAACAAGCTACTGTAGAAACACTAAGCGCAACGTATGCATTACGTACCCCCTCTTTTTCTACTGCCACCAAATAGGGTTTTTTGACCATTTTTGCCTCCTTTTTATACAACTAAAGCATGAATCAAAAATCATTCTTTAGTTGTATAGGGTAATACTTATTTTTTTCTGTCAATTGTTTTATAATAAAGTTATCACCCGCTTTTCAACCTAAATAATATGAGAACAAAAGCGAGGTGATAACATGAGTAATTTTGATGTTGCTAGTTTTACCGAAAGAATACAAACCGGTGCTGTGACTTTTGCCATTTGTGTGGCACTTATCATTATCGGGTTTGTATTGTTGAAACGTTTCTTAGGAAGCGCATTAGCTTACCATGATGGGGCTTCTATTGCCTTTTCAGGTGTAGGGGCTATCCTAGGAGTTGCAGGCGTGATTACATTTATCGCGTATTCTGCTTTCATTTTCTTTGCATTAGTTATTTGCGTAGTAGTTTTCGCAATCGCTAGTCAGATGAATTAATAACGTTTCAATCGAGCACGGGAACACTCCACTGTTTCCGTGCTTTTTATTTTTCTTTTCGTGCACGTTTTACTAAGACTAAACCACTTAACCCAACCAAAACAGCACCTAAACCAACTAGCCAAATCATGGAAGAATCCCCTGTTTTCGGAATAACTCCTAATTTTTCAATTGGCTTATTCGTCATTTCACATTTCACGATTTCCCCATCACTTTTCACTTCAAAAGAGTAAAGGGAATCATCTAACTTGTAACCTTGTGGTGCGCCGTATTCTTGGAAGAAGTATTTACCTTTGCTTAATTTCTTGAAGTAGATTTTACCATTTTTATCCGTTGTTCCTTCGCGAACCACTTTTTTATCTTGGTTATAAATTTTAATTTTCGCACCTGGAAGCTCTTTTCCGTTCGTAATGTCTTTTTTAGTAAATTCCATCGTACCTTTCTTGAGATAATTTTTAATATTTACATTTTCGAAAACAATCACTGTATTTTGGTCTTTGTAAGTTAATTCAACTTGAACAGGTTTCGCCAATACATAATCATCATTTGTTTTCGTTTCGACAAGTTCATACTTACCTAGATAAAGCTCTTTGGACGTTTCAAACTGTCCTTTTTCATCAGTCACAACATGGTCTACTTTCTCCCCTTTCTTCACGCGAACCGTGCCATCAAGGGTCATAATATCTTCTTTTGCGATAACATCAAATTCAACAGCTTTCGCATCTATGAATTTGTAAACAGACTTATTAACTTCTGTTTTTCCATTGTCAATCACTTCAAATTCTTTGTGTCCTTGGATTTTCCCTTTCGCTGGCATGTCAAAAATTTCAACCACAACAACACCATCAGCATTCTTTTCATTAATTGTAAATGGAACAGGTTTAGAGTTGATTAAATAACCGTTAGGTGCTTTGATTTCCACAGCAGTGTAATTCCCAAAAACAAATGGTTGAGGTGTAATTAAAGTACCATCTTCGCTTGTTTTAAAACTTTCCAATGTTTGTTTTGTTGGGTAGTTAATAGTTTGTTTTACAACTTCGCCCTTACTATCAAGGAACTTCACTTCTGTGTTTGCAAGTGGAATAATTTTTCCAGTTTCAGCATCTTTTTTCACAAATTTCATATCTGCGCTATATACTTTATCTTCAAGGATATAGTGATACGTGCGTCCTTGTTCATCAATAGTGACTTTAAAATCAGCTACTTTTTTGTAACCTTGTGGTGCCTTCGTTTCTGAAACGGTGTACGTACCATATGGCACATTTTTAAACGAAGCTTTACCATCTTTATCGCTAATGGTTTTACCAAACTCTTGCCCATCGCTGTCTAACGTTAGGGTAAACTCTGCACCTTCAAGCGCTTGTTTTTGACCGTCCAATAAAGTGCCGAACAATGGTTTATCCGCAAACTTCACAAACTCTACATTACCTTTAATAACGTTGTCTTTAAGTGTTGTATGCGTGAACACTAATTCCGTTGTCTGATTCTCATAAGTTAATTTACCTTCATAAATAACTTTATCGAGATTATAGCCCTGCGGTGCTTTTAACTCTTTGAAGTAGTACGTGCCCAGTTTGAGTTTTTCAGAAACTGCTTTACCACTTGCATCAGTTGTGATTTCAGATACTTTTTGCGTTGCTTTAGAATCCGAGTAGATACCATAAACTGCTCCTTTCAACGTTGCATCGCCTTGTGCTTTAGCACCCGTTTCACTATCTTGTTTTGTAATTTTAAACTGTCCTAAAACCTCTTTGTTTTTGAAAGTTAGTTTAGTTGTCTCTTTAGCTTTAACCGTTGCTTTTTGCGGTGTTGTGTTAATTGTAAATCCGTTCGGTGCTTTTGTTTCGACCACTGAGTAAGTCCCCATTTGTAAATCTTTTGCGGTAGCTTTACCATTCGCATCAGTCTTAACATGTGCGACTACTTTATTCGATGAATCTTTTATATCGTACTCTGCATTAGCTAGCACCTTATTATCTTCACTGGTTTTAGTAATTTCAATATTTCCTAATTGAGCTTTAAACGTTGCACTCACTTTAATACTTGGCAACGGGTCACTAAATCCTCCCGCCTTCATAATTCGTTGCGAGTTTCCTGAAACAGGAGTGAATTTCAAGGAAGCTTTTTTCTTTACATCTGTAGTAACGTCAAATGAAACTGTACCATCAAAATTCGCATCAGCCACTAGCTTCCATTTTTTACTAGCATTTAGAGTTACATTCCCAGTATGTTTTGTGCCATCATCAGCCACAGCAGCAACACCCGCTGGTAAATTGAAGTGCTGATAATTTGTGCCTCCTACACTTTCATATTTTACTGGATACATAAGAGTTTCTTGCAATTTACTTGTATTATTCCAAGTTGCTGTTTGGGTTTTGTTGCTAATATCAAATTCACCCATTGGAGCTGTTTTACTTTCAGCTTTATTCAGTAAATATTTCACACCAGAATCATTTTTCATAGCTGGACTTGTAAAAGCACCCAAATAAACATTCAACGCCACGTAAGTGTCCACATAATTTTTTTCACTCGTACCATTTGCAGGGTATCCGTAATACAAAATGTTATAAACACCTTCATCTTTATAAACAGATTCTGCATATTGCTTATTCACAGGGAAAGGTAAGTCGGGGTCAATACAAAACGCTGGTTCTCCATCAATTGTAATGAATGCCGTACTAGTTTCATACCCACCATACCATGCAGACATCTTCCCACTACTGTTACCAGTTGATTTAAGGAGCGGACGCGGATTCAATGAACTCTTAATCGTTAAACCCGTGTCCGTCCTTCCTATCATATAAGGTGTTTCACCAATAGAATCAGCCCGAACAGTCGTCAATGGTGTTAAAATTGATTGCATAAAAATAGCCACCACAGCAATTAGTGATAGCAGTAATTTCCAATTTAATTTTATAATTCTCATTTTTTTCTCCTTTTCTTTTATTCCTTTTAAATGATTAAATTATAATAGTTGGAGAGCGTATACTCATTTTTTCACCTCACAAAAAAAGACACCTTAAGTTGAAAGTGTCTTTAAGTATTTTTGTAAATTAATCCCAGCCCCAAGATATATCAGTTCCACCATTTTGATTTTTTGTAGTGTCATTTATACCTTCTTTGCTAGTATCATAATTTTTAGAACCACTACTAGAAGAACTAGAATTTCCACTTGAGGAACTCCTATTACTCGAAGAACCTCCATCACTACTCTTAGGTGTCTTAGCGTTGCCGGAAGAACTCGGATTACTAGAAGTATTCCCTGAATTACCACTTGAAGAACTAGAAGCCGAATTATTAGACTGGTAATTTCTCGCCTTCCCACCTGAATCACTAGATGCTGAATTCTTTGGTTGAGAAGAATTACTTTTCACTTGACTATTTTGTTGTTGCTGTTTTTGTTCCGCTTCTTTTTTAACTTTTTCTTCATCTTGCTTTTTCAGTTCGTCAGATACTTTTACTAAATAACTCATTAACTCACTTTTCGATTTACTTTGCTTAATTTTATCCACTTCATTTTTTACAGCCACATAATTATCCCATGTCACTTCACTTTTAACTTCTTTTTTATCGGCTGTTGTGAAAAGTTGATTCACTTTGTCAGTCGCTATTTGAATTTGTTTTTCTTGCGCCTTCGCTTCATTTATCACTTTAAACTGCTCATTCACAAAAGCTTCTTTATCTATTTTCAATCCTCTCGCTAGTTGTTCAGCTTTTTCAATATCAGCCGTTCCAGACAATGCTTGTTTATCATCTAATAATGTCGCTACTTCACCACGTAATACTATCATTTTTTTTACTGTTTTAATTTCAGAATCTATTTCAGCATTTTCAAAACTTTTCTTTTTAGTTAATTTATCAATTTGATCGAGCGTTATATTGTCTTTAATGAATTCTTTACTGTCATCTGTATAGAATGAATTTAATTCTTTTTGCACAGTATTCATTTCAGCATTAAGTTTTTGCAATTCTTCTTGTTTCGCTTCTTCTGCTTTCACTTTCTCTTGATACGAAACAAAAATTCCAATACCCACGCTTAAAATTAAAACGCCCAAAACTACAATAATAATCTTCTTTTTTTTCATCATTTTCATTCTGCTCACCCTTTTTTGTTTATTTATTTGATTGTAACATTTTTTTTACGTCATATGGTACTAATTATCAGTAGCTTGTTCTAACATCACTTCGCGTTCTAAGTTGTATAACAGTGCAACACTTGAATACCCGCATGAAGGTTCGATTACAACAACACCTTCAACTTCATCAACAAATGAAGGTTCCTCATTCGAGTGTGTATCTACAAAAATAAATCGAAAAAATTGAATCCTTCTCAATAATTGCTCACAAAAAACTTCATCTGTTTCTTGCAGATACCACAACAACTCTTTTCTAACCATGATAAAAATTTCTTCACTGTCACGAATAACAAAAACAATCTTTTCGCTTCCGTCAGGGTGAGGAAAAATAAGTTTATCGCTCGCGGTGTAGGTTCCTTTAAAAATAACAGCATTTGGAATCAGTTCATACTTTTCACAGTTACCAAAATCACTAACATCGAACTCATCGCGCAAAAATTCTTGTACTAATTTATGCACCTTTTTCACCTCCGAAAAATTCACAAAACAAAATAATCAAAATTACAATACATGTTAAAAATAGAAATAACGGAAATAACATAAAAACATCCCCTTATCTATGTAATAAGCTAAAAATAGCTTAACCGAACCGCATAACCGCATGTGTCGCTTCTATGTAAATTACATAGTCTTGTGTCACCTAACCAGTCTAGCCGCAGTGTCTTGATAACGGAGCAATAAAGTGAACTTTCCTAACGGATTAACTGCTTTACTGTAGCACCCTCCAAATTATTCAATTTTTATTTATGACTTTCTAAAAACTTCAAGAACTCACTTTTTGGAATCTGGAATTTTCGCCGAATTTTTTCATCATTCATTAAACGACTTAGTTCCTTATATTTCTCGTAAGTCAATTTTCTAGTTTTACCTTCGTAGTAATTATTAAAGTAACAATATTCATGGTAAGTAATTTTCATCATTTTCATAATCACATTCTTTGATACTTCTTTTTGCTTCAAATCAGCAAAACAATCGTATACCGTCTTTTCTTCATAACCTTTGTAATCAATCCAGACCAAGCGAATCATTTTAAATTCTTTCTGCTTCTTCTTAAGTTGCGTAATAACTTTACTTTTCGCCGTCTTAATAGCTTTATCTTTATTTGTTTCAAACAACTTCACTGTCACATTAAAGATTTGACAATCCATCGCATTAAACCGAACATAAACTTCTACTTCATAGGTATGTATTTTCAATGTTTTCACCTCACTTTTTTTTCATGATTTCAGGAAAATATTCTTCTAAGAACTCACTCATTTTACTGGCTTGAAAAAGCCATTTGCTTCCCTTACCACATGGATACTTCACAAATCCACCTTCTTCAACATCAAGAACTTTTTTAAAGCGTGGCTGATATAAGATATTTTCAATCAGCCAATCTTTGCTTAATTTAGTTCTATTAGACAATTCTTTCATATCCCACCAACTCCCAAATAAAAGAGACTCTTTCAATTCGATATACTCGTCTTTTTTTATTAGGACATAAGTTTCTGGGATTTGAATGCTCACTTCTAAACTTTGCGTAAAATTCACTGCAATCACCCTTTTAGAATTAAAGCTAATTATTTAATCTAATATCATTGACTTTAATTAGATTTATTGCTAATATATGTGTATAGCAAATAAACTTTTAAGAATAAAACGTTTGGCGACGGTTTTCTTACTTCTTTAAAGTCTTTTTATTAGCTAAATAATTAGCTTACTTTAAGTATATTAGATTTAATTCTAAATGTCAACAATTATTTTAGTTTTAAATCTAAATATTTTTGAAGTAGCTTAAGGTGGAGAAAAATGAACACTTTCGAACGTATAAAGCAACTTTGTGAACAACAAAAAATTTCGATTTCGGAACTTGAACGGAAATTAAATTTCGGAAATGGCATCATCAGAAAATGGGAAAAAGCCGCTCCCAACTCTGATAAATTACAAAAAGTAGCAGATTATTTTAATGTTTCAACAGATTATCTATTATTAAGAACAGATAATCCTTATATGAATTCAGAAGATACCTTAGCTGCACATGCAATAGATAGAAATCATAAATTCACAGATAAAGAAATCGAAGACATAAAAAGTTATATTGATTTTATTATATCCAAACACAACAAATAAAAAGTAACAGGGAAGGGTTACCTCATGGGAGAATACGAAAACTTACTTAGACAGTATAAACATATTCCTGTAGTCGAATGTGAATTATACGAGAATACTGGTCTTCTTGGTGCATATAGAAATGGTCATGTATTACTTGATAAACACCAACAAACAAATTCAAAAAAGGTTGTTGTTTATGAAGAATTTATGCACCATGAAGCCACAACGGGAATAATATTAGATGAAAATAGAATTGAAAATAAAAAACAAGAAAATTACACTCGACAACTTACTTACAAACATTTTCTAGGTTGGGAAACCATTATTTATTGTTGGAACATGGGATTTACCTATTATCATGAAGTAGCGGAATTTTTAAATATAACGGAAGAATTCATTATCGAAGCAATTGAATTTTACAAATCCAAATACGGCACAATGTACAAACATAAGGATTATTATATCTTTCTAGGAAGCGTTATTGAGATATATAAAGAAGATACTTCAAATCAGCTTTATGATGCCCACTATTTCTCCGCTTAAAAATTAGATTATTATACAAGAAAAGAAAGGAGTCATTACTTTGACAGTTTACAAAAGGGACAACTCTTGGCGATTCAGAATCAGTTATAAGAAAGCAGATGGTACTTACAGCCGAATAAATAGCAAAGAAAATTACAGAACAAAAAAAGAAGCCGAGCTTGCGGAATTTGATCTAAAACAAAAAATGCACCGAGGATTTGACGTATCTAATTCGGAACTACTGTTCACCGATTACTTTGAAGAATGGTACGAAATCTATCGTAAAGGAAAGAATAGTATCGAGAATGATAAAGATATACTACGAGCTATTAATTTTGCTAAAAAATCCTTTCCTTTCATCAAACTAAAAGAGCTTGACCGAAAAACATACCAAAAAAAGCTCAATGAATTTGCTAGCAATCATGCGACAGCAACAGTTAAAAAACACCACACATATATGAGAATGTGCATTAAAGAAGCAATTCAAGAACAACTTATTTTTCGAGACCCCACCTATAATATAATAGTAAAAGGAAAAGTCCCTCAAAAAAAAGAAAGCGAAAAATTTCTATCTGAAGCCGAATCACAGTTATTAATCTCTTCTTTATTAGAAGGTTTAAAAGAAGAATACCTTTCACGTTATATTATCCTCTTCCAATTAAGTTCTGGCGCGCGTTTTTCCGAAGCTTTAGGCTTAACTTGGGATTGTGTCGACTTTTCAAATAATAACATAACGATTAATAAAACTTGGGATTATAAATATACAAATGATTTTTCAAACACAAAAAATTATGCTTCAAACAGAACAATAACCATGGACAATAATACGATGCATCTTTTAAAGCAATTAAAAACAGCTCAACAGAAACAGAAATTACAAAATTTTATTTCTAAAAAGAAAAATTTAGTTTTTGCTTCTTTTGAAGACGGACTTCCTGTAAGCAATAATGCAGTAAATAAAGTATTAAGAAGATTTTCACAACCTATCGCAAGAGAAATAATAACTAGCCATGGTTTAAGACATACACATGCTAGTATTCTGCTTTATCGCGGCGTAAATATCAAATATATTTCTAGACGACTCGGACACAAAGACATCATTACAACTCTACAAACTTATAGCCATATTATTGATGAAATGGAGCAAAAAAGTTCCCGTGAAGTTGATGAGGTTATGAATATTTTATATAAAATCAATTGAATTTGTGGCAAATTCGTGGCAAACATTTTCAAAAACATACCTTTCTTAACCATTTCCCCCTAAACAAAAAAAGTGTTATAGATAGCTACACAAAGCCATTTATAACACTTTTTATCTTTTCCATTCTTTTACTAAAAATGGAGCTGGCGGGAGTCGAACCCGCGTCCAGAAATATCGGCACTCGAACTTCTACGCGTGTAGTCTCGATATTAGAATTTCGCTTGAATATCGGCCTCGAAACCGGCTTCCTTTCAGCTAGCTTGATTAATCTCTTTTTAAAGACTACAAACGGAAGCCTTTAAACGTATCCCACTTAGAGTAAGACCCTGACCGTAGCACATGGGCGATGCACGGAGGATCAGCTTAAGCTACTATTACGCAGCGAAAGCTAGGTTTTGTTTTTCTTTGCCAGTTATTATTGGCTTTTGCGTTGTTAACGAGGACGACCCCTCGACGCGCAATCCGAGCTCGAACTATCCCTGTCGAATCCGTAACAGCCCCAGTTTAAAATCACTAACATTAGTATACAGAAATGTCCTTCTAAACACAAGCTTTTTAAGGGGCTGTTCTCTTAAATCGTGTTCACAATATCAGCTATCAAACGGATTTCTAACAGCGGGATTTCAATATGATATTCTTTTTCTAAATTGGATATTGCCAGACCAATCACCTGTATCATTTTTTCGTTTTTTTCTAAAAAAGCCTCAATATCCGTTTGTTCATCTACTTTTTCTTTTCGCAAAATCCGTTCAATCATGCAGCACATATGCACATACAGCAAAAATTTCTTGTTATTATCAAGTATTATGTCGAGTTTGGCTTCCATGAATTCAACAGACCGCTCAACGTTTTGTAGTACCTTTTCGGCATCCAGAACAGTCATATTTTGAATGATTTTTTTAAGTGAGAAATTAAAAATTAAATCTTTTCGAAGTTCTTCTTCATCTAACTCAAAATGTTGTTTTAGTAGACGGATAAACTCCGTAATATGCGTACCACTAATTAATTTATTAAGGCCAATATAAGGAACAGACAAAATTCCAGGATTTTCAGTGCCTACAATAGCTAAAACGTCGTACAACTGAAACGGAAGCTCTTCTTTCTTATTTTGACTCAATTTTTTATAATCATATGGGATAATTTCTAGCTTCGAAGGTGTATTCTGTAAACTCTTTTGCAAAATCTCCTGAATTTGTATAGCGCTTCCCATTCCAGTGTAGCAGCATGTAAGAATCGCTTTTTTCTTTTTCACACTTGGAAAAAGCAGTTCGCGATTCAGTTTTTTTTGATGAATCGACTCTCCCACTTTATCAATCGGTTTACCTGCAATTAAATCTTGTCCTACTTCAAGCGCAATAGGTGTCGACACATAATCCATTAACAAAATAGGTCCTCTGCTTTTGTTTTCTAGTCGTTTAGCAAATTCACTTAGCGACCCCATATCAACAAGTAAAATTAAACCATTTGTTGTTGAAATTTCAGTATTCAGATATTCTAAAAGTCTGGTCTCGATATCTGTAATCGTTGTATCAATTGGCATATCAATGGCTTGAAAGATATTTTTTTGTAAAATACGGTTGACAATATTCGCCATGCTACTCGCTGTTGAGTATCCATGTGCTAAGATGACAGCCCTCATATTTGAAGACAAACTTTGAATATGTGTTCCGTGAAAATAAAACGAAATAAAAACAATATCTTCGGTTAAAATTTTTTGGTCCATTCGCTCGCCAAGCAAGGTTAGTACTTGTTTTGCCAGCCAAAATGCCTCATTCAAGTTTTCTTGCAAAAACTGTAAGATTCGGTTCCTTTGACTATTCCAAAGTGGATGATTAGCTAGAAAAGCTCTAGATTCCTTGTGATAAAGTAAATACGCCATAGATAATATTTTATTTCCATCTTGTTCAAAACGATAATTTTCTTCCATATATTTAAAAATAGAACGCAAATGATAGGTTAAGCTCGAAAAAGAAGCTTGATCCGTGTCGAGATTACTTTCAAAATAGAGTTTATCTAGTAGCAAATTTACATTTTTAGTCATCTCCACGATATAAAAATCAGTTTCCTTATCAAATTGTAGAACGAAATCTTCATATACCATCTGAATGCTTTTTAAAAGGCGATCAGCTTTAGGATAGGAAAATGGTTTTGTGTAATCGTAAATTTGTTTTTCGATATTTTTACGCGGAAAAGTGGTTTGGAAGTTGGTCTGTGCATCTGCTGGTAAGACTTGTATATTGACTTGTATGACTTCCGAACGTTCAAGCTTTGTATAACCATTGCCCGCTGCATATTTAATGATATTCCGAAGACGCCCCACATTCCCCTCAAACTGACTGGAAAGTAAATAACCCATGACTTGACTCGAAACTTCTATTGTGTGTTTTAAAATCTTACTTTCTTCCATAAAAAAATGATGAATCAAGTGTAACTTCTCTTGCCAAGTACGTTCGCCAAAACCCGGAATATTCACAATAACAGGTAAACGCCGCACAAATGTAGGCAGGAAGGTCGAGTGAATAGTTTCAGTTGTTGCGAAAATCAAGCGCACAGTCGCTTTTTTTTCAACATTACTACTTCCGATTGGTGAATAGAGGCCTTGGTCCATAAATGTAAATAATTTTTCCTGTCCCTCTTCTGTTAGCCGGTGAACTTCGTCTAAAAATAAGACTCCTTCATTTGCATGTGCAAGCAGACCTTCTTTATCATAATCTGCTCCTGTAAAGGCCCCTTCTACATGACCAAATAACAAACTAGACAGCAGTTCAGGATTATGGTAGTACTGCGCGCAATTAAGCGAAACAAACGGTGCTTTCTTAGGAAGTAAACCTTCTTCTAGACAATATTCGTATATCTGTCTAGCTAAAAAAGTTTTCCCTGAACCACTAGGACCTGCTAACATAATTGGAAGCCCATTATTTGGATAAAGAGAAGCTGTTTTAATTTGCTCAATTTGTTCTTTTAAGCTGGCGTTCGCCCCAATAATTTTGGCCAGTGCATCTTTTTTCTCCGGATTGAGTAGTTCTTCTACAGAATCAAAAATGATTTGGGTAGGCGTAAAAAAATGATTGCTGAAACTCATCTTATCCACAAACAAAACAGGACGTTCTCTAATTTTTAATACTACCCCTTCCTTCACTCCCTCATTTAAATAGCGACTTACTGTACTACGACTAAATCCTGTGCTTTCAGAAATAGCACTCGCCGTAAATAAATGGCTATTTTCTTTTGATAACTTCGCTGTTAAGGAAGCAAGGTATTCTAATAAATTCGCTGTCATCACAAACCACCTCGTTAAAAATCACTCGTTATTCTCCTTCTAGCTTAGCAGTTTTTCATTATTTTGAAAGTGTAGAAAAAACCATTAACCTGCACAAAATGAGTCTAACACGCAAAAACATTACTCATCATTGATTGAAGCCAAGCCCATATTTTCGAGACATGGACTTGGCTATTTTATTAATATTCTAATTTCCACATATATCTTCTTTTTGTTAGCGGATGATTTCGCTTTTCAGCTAATTTTTCAGCATAGACACGCATGACTGCTGTTAATAGCATTGGATTTACATAATCAATGACTTCACCAGCTGCAATGTTTCCTAGACCAAAATCGCGTGAATCGAGTACAGTTGTTTTAGCATCAAAACGATTTAAAAATGTTAGTGCCCTAGAATCCATTGTCCTTGTTTTCCCATCATTCATAAAGAGCACGAATGGCACATCTTTATCAACGATTTCAAATGGTCCATGGAAAAATTCACCATCATGGAAAGTGCCTGAATGAATCCATTGCATTTCCATCATTAAACAAATAGAAGTTGCATAAGCCACTTCATGCGTTGCCCCACTAGACATAAAATAAATGACTTTTTCATCTTTGTAATTCTCAGCAAAAATATTCGCTTGCGGTTCTAAGCTTTTCACAGCTTCTTCGGTGAATGCTGGTAATTGGCTTATGCTATCCGTCAGGGCATCATAATGTGCATATCCTTCCGTTTGATGCAAAATTTCTAAAGCTAATTCTAGAGCATATGTCATTTTCTCTTGTTTGGCTGCATAGTTTGCTTCAAATCCGTGAACAATAACATATTCGGCATCTTTTGTAATGGCTGAATTTTCTATATGTGTAAGTGAAATAACATGCGCCCCTTGCTTACGCGCTCTTGTTGTAGCTTCCACCGTTTCTGGCGTTGCTCCACCAAGCGATGCAGTGATTACGATAGCTGTTTCATTACAAGCTTTTGGTGTCGCAAAGTTAAATTCATTTGCAGTATACAAACTTACACGCAGGTTTTCAGTATTTTCTTCCAAAAAATATTTAGCGGGGTAAAGGTCTGCTTTAGACGCTCCACACCCTACAAATATAACACTTTTAACCTCTGTTGCTTTTTTTAAAATATTTTTAATGATTGTTTGACTATTCATTATTCATTCCTCCATTTTTATTGAAATATTCCAAGCACGCTGAGAATGATACCCCCAGCAATAGAAATCAAGAGAATCCATCCTGTTTTGACCTTCTTTTGTAGTAACCAGTACATAAAGAAGGTTAAACCGAGCGGAATAATTCCTGGCACAATATTGTCTAAAACTTCTTGTAAATTAAACGCTTTTCCAAATGTAATTGGTGTTGTAATTCCAATCATACTGGCAACCATAGAACCGATAACCATCAGCCCTACTACTGTTGAAATATACATCACCTTGTCCATCAAGCCTTCGTTGTACAGCTTGGATAAATATTTGTTTCCTGCCGTGTAACCGATTTTCCCACCATAATATGTCACTAAAAAAGCAGGTATAAACGAAATTAAAATAGCTAAAATTGGACCTAAAATATTTCCTTGCTGAGCCAATGTAATTCCGATCCCGAAAGCAAGCACGCGGATTGTTCCCTGAAAGAAAGAATCTCCAATACCTGAAAGTGGACCCATCAAACTCGTTTTCACAGCAGTAATGGTTTCTGGATCAAAACTATCACGGTCTTGGTAATATTGTTCTTCCATCGAAGAGGCAAGCCCCATCACAAAAGAAGAGGTTTGCGGTGTACAATTAAAGAAAATCATATGGCGTCTGTAAGCTTCTTTTTTCAGATCTATTTCTTCTGGTTTATCATAAATCGCATCCAAAATTGGTGCCATACCAAACATGAAGCCCATATTCATCTGCCGTTCATAATTCCAAGAAGTTTGAATCATCCAGGAGCGCCAAAAAAATTGCCAATATTTTTTCTGGTTCGTAAGTTCCTCTTTTGTAGCAGTCATAAAATTCCCTCCCTAGCTTATAAAGTATCGACTTTCTTCTCTTTTTTAAATTTGATATCGGCAAATACAAAGGCAATTAAGCAAGCAAAAATGGCAACACCTGTTAAACTTAAACCTGAATACGCTGTTATGAAAAAGCCCGCAAGTAGAAATGGCAGCATCTTTTTCGTGAGCATCGTCGTAAGAAGTAATGCAAAACCATAAGCAGGCAATATTTTACTTGCTAGTGTTAAGCCATCTGTTAACCAAGTTGGAATACTATCTACAATCATCTTCACTAAATCGGTTCCAAAATAAATGGCCAAAAAAATCGGCACGAAATACATCAGAGAATAAAGCACGGTCCCCCATAAAATATGGATTCGCTTCGCCTTATTAAATTCTCCTGCTTCAATATGTTTATCTGCCGTATGACTGAATTGTGAAAGTAACGTTCGTAAAAAGATACCTAGCATTTGCCCAAGCACAGCAATTGGTATTGCAATTGTTAATGCGGTCTGTGCGTCTGTATTTGATAGAACGGCAAACGCAGTAGCAATGACAGAACCAAGCGTCATATCTGGCGGAGCTGCTGCCCCTACATTTACTAATCCAAGCGAGATTAATTCTAAGGCCGCTCCAATCATAAGCCCTTTTGTCATATCTCCCAAAACAATGCTTGTCAGTGTGCTCATCACGAGTGGCCTTTCTAAATTCAATCGCCCAAGTAATCTTGAATCGAGAATCCCAATGACGCCGACAAGCCCTAAAAGAATGGATTTAAGTAACATCTCAAACTCTCCCTTCTGCGGTTATAATTTAGGGTTTAATTCTTCCAATTTCGAAGTCGGTACTTGTTGCATATAAAGTCGTATCCCTGCATCCGCCATTTCTTTACTCTCAGTAACCTCTTCTTCTGTTAGATAAATTGCGTTACTAAATGCTTTCGAACCCTCTTTATTCGCAATTCCACCATAATTAATTTCTTGTATTTTCGGATACCCTTTAGAAAACGCTAACGCATCTTTTGTCCCGCCGAAAATAAGCATAATCTGGTCCTCTAGAGCCTCAATTTGCTCAACTTTTTGAAGTGCTTCTGCTACTGAAAAAATATTTAAAGTAATATCTGGCGGTTTAGAAAGATTCAAAGACATTTTTTTAAAATCGTCTTTTGCTGTCGCATTATCAATTACAATAATTCGCGTAATATTCATTGCTTTACTCCATGAAAAGATCACTTGTCCATGTAATAAACGATGATCAATCCTTGAAAACTTAATCAAATCCTTCGCCTCCTTTCCGAGTAGCTTTTAATAATGCCTGACAGTCAACAATGGCCGCTTTACTTGCCGCGACTACTTCCGCCATTTCTAGTTTAGAAAAAGCGTTTGGATATGTAGCGAGTTCGATAATTAATGGTAAATTCATCCCAGCAAGCAAGTGAATATTCGGAAATGTTTGCATAAGTTTTAACATTTCATTATTTACGCTTCCACCTAAAATGTCGGTAACAATGATGATACTTTTTTGCTGATATTCTGCATGAACTTTTTCTCTGATTTTCTCTTCAAACGGTTCATCATCTGAGTAAGCTGCAAACGCAATAACCTCATTCTTTTCGCCAATAATCATATCAAGTGTATCTTTCATTCCAAGCGCAAGTTTGCCATGGCTGACTAAAATAATTCTATTCATAACTGACCTCCCTTCTTTTTTTACAGTTGCAATAATCGTGCCAAACAATTGTTACAGCTCACAAACGGCTCTACCACATGCTTTATCCCTTTCAAATAACACAACTTCGCGCTGGATAAATTGTGTTATTTCATTTTCCCCACAAAAAAAAAGCTTGGATTATTAACTAATCCAAGCCTACGTCCTTCTTTATTCACAAAATTCATACATCACATTCATTACATTTTTTGGCGCTCTTTAAACGCCCTTTCAATATCTCGTTTGGCCTCTTTTCGTTTTAAATCTTCGCGCTTATCGTACTTTTTCTTCCCTTTAGCGACGCCAATTAAAACTTTCGCGTAGCCATCTTTCAAGTACATTTTAAGCGGGACTATCGAATATCCGGCTTCCTTCGTTTCCCCAATTAGACGACTGATTTGCTTTTTATGCAGCAAAAGCTTTCGCGTTCTAAGCGGGTCGTGGTTATAACGATTTCCTTGTTCATAAGGACTAATATGCATGTTGTGTAAAAAAACTTCACCTTTATCCACGCGCGCATAAGCGTCCTTCAAATTCACGCGAGCACCTCGCACAGACTTGATTTCCGTACCTTGGAGGACAATGCCCGCTTCAAAAGTTTCTTCGATTGCAAAATCGTGACGCGCCTTTTTGTTTTGCGCGATAAGCTTTCCTTCACCTTTTGGCATCTTTATCCTCCTTCCTTAACGGCGTTTTTTCTTCTTACTATTTTTAGGCTGGCCTTTTTTGGCCACACTCTCATAGAATGCTTTTTTCTTTTTCTTCTTCGGTTTCGTATACCAATCGCCGTCAGATTGCTTCTCCTCTTTATTCGAATGAGGCTTACGCCGCTTCTGATTACGATTTCCTTTTTCTTTAAAAGCGCGGGTTTTATTTACCGGTTTTTGTTTTTGGAATTTCGCTTTGCCACCCTCTTTGCCCTCACTAATTAATGTGAAGTCAATTTCGCGTGCGTCAACGTCGACTTTTGTTACTTCTACTTCGACCTCGTCCCCGATTCTGTAAACTAGCCCAGTACGCTCGCCAATCATGGCTAAAATGTTTTGGTGGAACTGGTAATAATCACCTTTCATCGCGCTCACATGGACTAAGCCTTCAATCGTGTTTTCCAGTTCAACAAATAAGCCAAAATTCGTAACCGAACTAATGATGCCGATAAATTTCTCGCCAACTTTGTCGACCATAAATTCTGTTTTCTTAAGCTCGTCTGTTTCACGTTCGGCTTCAATTGCGCGGCGCTCCATTTTAGAAGAATGATCCGCAATTTCAGGTAGCTCTTCTGCACGTTTTGCGAGCGTTTCTTCTGATACGTCACCATTTATGAAGTACTGCCGAATTAGGCGGTGGACCATTAAATCCGGGTAACGGCGAATGGGCGATGTGAAGTGCGTATAAAAATCGGTAGCAAGACCGAAGTGGCCTGCTGAAACCGTATCGTATTTCGCTTGCTGCATCGAGCGTAGCATCACCGTTGAAATGACCATTTCTTCTGGTTTGCCTTTCACCTCATCCAAAACTTGTTGCAATGCCGCTGGATGGACTTGATTGGAGGTGCCTTTCACGACCAAGCCGAAATTCGTAATGAACTCAAAGAAACGCGCCAGCTTATCCTCTTTTGGATCTTCGTGGATACGATAAATGAACGGCACGTCCATCCAGTGGAAATGTTCCGCAACAGTTTCGTTTGCCGCCAACATAAATTCCTCAATCAGGCGTTCACCTGCCGACCTTTCTCGCAAGACAACCTTCTCTGGGTGCCCCTTTTCGTCCACAAAAACCCGCGCTTCTTTTGCATCAAAGTCAATGGCTCCTCGTGCTTCTCGCTTTTCGTGGAGATGTTTCGAGAGCGCAAACATGTCTTCTAGCATCGGTACAATATGCGCGTATTTTTCGCGCAGTTCGGCATCTTCATCCACTAA
The DNA here is from genome assembly GCF_900186125.1 of Listeria goaensis. GTDB lineage: Bacteria > Bacillota > Bacilli > Lactobacillales > Listeriaceae > Listeria > Listeria goaensis. The sequence continues at coordinate 270,299 of NZ_FYBQ01000003.1, forward strand.
AATCGCATTCACGTCCGTGTACGTCATCCGCTCCGTCGTTTTGATGATACTTTCAAAAATCTCATGGCTGACCACGTGCCCAGTTTCATCGATTTCCATTTCACAGCTCATCGTAAACCGGTCCACTTTCGGGTTTAAAGAACAAATCCCGTTTGATAGGCGGTGGGGCAACATCGGAATCACACGGTCTACTAAGTAAACACTCGTGGCCCTAAGAGCCGCTTCCTTATCAAGTTCAGAACCTTCCTTCACATAATGTGTGACGTCTGCAATATGCACGCCAAGTTTAAAGTTCCCATTTTCAAGTTTTGAAACAGTAACCGCGTCATCTAAATCCTTCGCATCGGCTCCATCAATTGTGATGATGACTTCATCGCGCAAGTCACGCCGCGAACCAATTTCATCAGGATTCACAACATCGTCTGCCGCATTCGCTTCTTTCATGACCGCGTCTGAAAAAGTCATTTCAATTCCATGTTTATGAATAATCGATAAAATATCAACGCCTGGATCGTTTTTATGCCCAATAATCATTTTCACAACACCACGCGCCCGGTTATGCGAATGTGCGTACTGCGTGAGCTCGACAATGACTTTATGTCCGTCAACCGGTTTTAAGCCATCCGCCAAGTCAACATGCACTTCACCAAATACACGTTTATCGTCCGGAATAACAATTCCGTCGCCAACTAAATCCTCCATGTATGTACCAACTAATTGCGTTGTTTTTCGCTCCACAATTTTACTGATGGTACCTTCGGCCAAGTTGTCGCCTTTTCGTTTCGTAATGTTCGCGAGCACTAAGTCGCCATTCATTGCGTCATTGACTTCTGTCGGGGGGATAAAAATATCGTCCAAGTCTTTCTCTTCTGGTAAAACGAAACCAAATCCGCGTTCGTGCGCCCGGAAAGTCCCCTTAATATAATCCATCTTTTCAGGTAGCGCATACCGATTTTTTTTCGTCCGAATAATGTCCCCTTTATCTTCCAAGCGAACGAGCGCTTTCACCATTTCTTTAAACGCATCTGCATCAGCTAAGCCTGTTGCCGCTTCTAAATCATCTAATGAAAAAGTTTGATCCTTTTGTGCGCGCAAAACGTCTAATATGTGCGCCTCCATTTGATGTTCTTCCATCATTCATCCCTCCTTACTATTTATTCTTGCCAATCTAAACGGTCTAAAAAGTTTAAAATATCGTTTTGTAACTCTTTTCGTTCCTTATCTATCGTAATGACGTGACCAGAATTTTCATACCACTTAAGCGATTTATCCGCAGATTCGACTGTATCATAAATCCACTGGGCACCGTCCACGTCCACCATATCATCAAGTTTGCCTTGGACAACGAAAATCGGTGCATAAATCATATCGATTTCACTCGCCACCGCATTAATTTCGTCTTTCAATTTGGCAATTTGACTCATCGATGCCCCTTCGTAATGCACCATTTCCGCATCAATTTCTTCTGGAGTCTTGCCCTCAAGCCGCTTATAATTCCGTACATAATCCATATACCCCGAAATAATCGGCGATGAACTATCCATTTTCGTCGGCGCACTCATCGAAACAATCCCTTTCACAGGTTTTGAAAATCCGAGTTTTAAAGAAAATAATGCGCCTAGTGACAGCCCAGCAACCGCAATTTCCTTGTAGCCTAGTTCCTCTAAATGCGCATAAGCATCTAATACATCTTGCCACCAATCACTTGGTTCCGTCTGAAGCAACAAATCCGGCGACACGCCATGCCCTTTATATTGCGGCGCATAACACGTATAATGATGGTCTTGCAAAAACCGCCCCAACATTCGCACATCCGCCGAACTTCCCGTAAACCCATGAAGTAACAAAACCGCTCTTTTCCCTGTTTCAAATAAAAAAGGTTTTGGTGGTGTAAATTTCATTTTAAAACGCTCCTCACGCAACTTTTGATTCTACTCTAGTGTACGTGAAATTACGGTTTCAAGCAATTAAAAAATTTTGTGAGGAGACTTGAAATGTATGGGATATGTATTCGCAATATGAAGGGGGAAGTCGCTAAAAAAAGGAGGCGCTATATTAGACAGTTGCTGATATGTTGTATGAACCCAAACAAAAACCACCCACGGTTGTAGGTGGTTTCAGACTGATGACAAACGGCAATCTTCGTCGTTAAAGCCTCCGTTCCACTCCGCTTCGCCTAACTTCTCACATGGTCGGGCAAACTACGCCCTTCCTGTTTTCAGTCATCACGTACTCGAGTACGCTCCGGTGCGGTACTCGGCAATGCGTAAGAATCTCACCATTTGTCATCAGTCTGATTGTGCGTGGTACGTTTTGTTTGGCTTAAGTTTAGAGTTTTTCTACAAGCTGAAACCACCTACGGTTGTAGGTGGTTTATCATCATGGGCTTAATTAATGAAAAAGCCTAATGCAATGAGTATTGCAAAGAAAATGATGGATAATACGATTGTTGCGCGGTGCAAATATAATTCAAGGCCACGTGCTTTTTGTTTGCCGAATAATTGCTCTGCTCCACCAGAAATGGCTCCTGAAAGGCCATTGCTTTTACCTGGTTGAAGAATAATTACGATAACGAGCAGTATAGACACAACAACTAGCGTAGCTGTTAAAAATGTACTCATTCTTTTTCCTCCTAAAAACCGTCCATTTTGACTAAAGATAATCTTACCATAATACGGCGCGCCGTACAATAGATGTAGCTAAATTTGTTTGTTACAATTCTGTGAATGCCTCGCTTGATTTCGCTTCTAAAGCATCTAAAATTAGCCGTAAATTTTGAACAGGAACTTGTCCAGGCGCAGAAGCTTTTCCGATGCTTCCATACGTAATCGCTGAACCGAAAAAGCCGCCAGATAGGCGCGAAATGACGCCGAGCGTTCCCATTGAAATAGCAACAAACGGTTTTGTGGCTTCATTTTTCAGCGTATTCATCGCATCTAGTAGAACAAGTGCATCGGCTCCGTTTTCAGGCATGACGGCAATTTTTGTAATGTCAGCTTGTAAGGCTTCCATGCGCGCAAAACGAGCTAGGATTTCTGATCTTGGGGGCGTTTTTTCAAAGTCATGGCTACTCATTAGCACTTTCACATTTGACGCATGTGCATGACTTACTAATTCTGCCACAGCGGTTTCATCATGAAATAGTTCCACATCGAGCAAGTCCACTTCGCCGGTACGCACCATCACACGGTTTAACTCGAAATAGAAATCGTCTTTCATTTCCAGTTCGCCGCCCTCTCCTTTTGTTCTAAAAGTAAAAAGAAGCGGTTTTGTTTTGATAAGAGGTCGAATTTCGCGGAGAGCCCATTTGACCGTTTCAAGGTCATGCACCTTACCAAAATAGTCTGCGCGCCATTCAATGATATCCACGTCAAACTCATTAATAAGCGCCACTTCGCGTTTTAAATCTGCAATCGTCTTCCCCATTAGAGAAACGCAAATTTTGGGCGTCCCTTCGCCAATTACAACATCATTTATTGTTACAAGGTTCATCGTGCATCCCCCTTAAAAGAAAATACTATGCGCATTCGCTTCCGAGCTAAAAAAGTATTTTCCATCTTCGCTTTGCTCAAGAAAAGGCAAAAGCTCAATATAATGATTAAATTCCTCAAAAGACGGCATCGCATCTTTCAAAGTACACCCCTGAAGAGCTTCATACAACTCCTCTGATGTAAAAAATTCAGGTAAAAAATCGCTGACCTTCGTGGAAAGAAGCATTTCCTGATTAATTTTATGAGTGGCATCACGCAAAATATCCAAATGATCAAACGCAAGCGGTAATTTGAATGCTTCGTCTACCGAAACGAGCGCCACGTTTGCCGCATCATCTAGAGCAGTTCGTTTTAAAAGGGCTTCTTTCGGAACAAAAGCATAATGTGCGCGCGTAATAATCCAACCGCGCGGGTCGCGTCCCGGTTTATCATAAACACCGAACGCCGTAAGTGGAATATCGGTTAAACCCGTTTCTTCTTCCAATTCGCGAATGCCCGCTTGATGCGCATCTTCATTCGGATCAACAAATCCACCCGGGAACGCCCATTTTCCGCCTTCAATATTAGGCTTTCCTTCCGCATTCAAACGGCTTCTTTCAATTAAAAGCACATGCAATTTGCTCTCCTGTACCGTAAAAAGTAAAATATCGCTCGTATAGCCGTCTGGCGTCCGAAATTTTTTTGCATCATAGGATTCCAGCGCCTCTTCTTGCTTCACAAAATTATCTGTCATTCCAATTGGCCTCATTTCTACATGAATTGTCCTATTCCTATAAAATCCATTTTAGCATGCCGTACACAAAAAAAATACCCATCTTTGCGAAGAAAAAAACGTCTTTTTCGCAAAAATGGGAACTCTTATAAGACTTGCTTATTTTTATACGTACCGTCCGGCGCAATCCGGTGGGACATTTGATATTCACCTGTCGTAGGATTCTTAGTCAAACCTGGTACGCTTAAACCTTTATGCGTCCGTCGTTTATTTTTCTTCGCTTTCGACGTTCTTCTAGCAGGTACAGCCACATTCATCACCTCCTAAATTACAATTCATGCACATAAGACGCTATTTCTCGCCTTGCTTTCGCCTTTGGAACCTCAACAAATTTAGTTAAATGTAGCGTTCCAATGATTTTTTCGTCTGGTTTTATCCCTAACACCTCTTGAAACGTTGGGTTGAAAATGTACTTATTCGTTCGCCAAATCATGCCAATATTTTCTTCCCAACCGAGTAGTTGTAGATTTTGAATAAATGCACTTGTCGCCGCAATGGCTTCAAAGTCTTTCTTCGCATCACTCGTGATTTTTGACGTAATAATGAGTGTTATTGGTGCTTTTCCAATCTTTTTAATCGTACTTTCGCGAATTTTATGGGCCTCTTCTGGTTTTTCACAAGTCGCCCGTACGACAGCCTCTACATATTTTTCCTTCTGCGCTGGACTTTCCACCACATAAACTTCCCACGGTTCAAGCTTGCTGTGGAACGGTGCAAAGGAAGCCGTTTCAATCAGACTGTGCACAAATTGTTTTGAAATTGGTTCCTCAATTGCTTGCTTAATGGAACGGCGCGCACGAATGGTTTCCGCTACTTTCCCCATACCGAGCCCTCCTATTCTACTTGAGCAGCTGGTTCTTGAATGTGGACAACTTCATATTGGACAACCTCATTACCTAAAATGCCTTTACGGTCACGTTTTTGTTCGCGCGAATCTTTTGTTCGACCATGCGTTTTTTTGAATGCATCACTTTTAACCCACGCTTTTTGCGCCGCTTCACTCACCCATTTACTTGTCACCACAACCTCTTCAAAATCGCTCTCTGGTAGATGCGTCTTCCACAATTCAAAACCTAAAAAGCCTTCTACTTCTGCAATATCTTTTGTTGGGTGTCCAGAACCATCAGCTCCAGTAAATTGCTTAATCACTTGATCCCCGTAGCCTTTTTCCACTTTAATTGTGTTAGTAACAATAATCATCCATTTTCCTCCTATAATTTGCCGATTCATTACTTCGATTATAGTGATAATGATTCTCATTGTCAATTATAGATTTTCAAAAACCCATTCTAAAAGCACCCGTGCATGGTTCTCCTCTTCACTTTTCGCCGCAAATAAAAAAGTCACATTTCCTTTTTCAAGTTCTTTTCTCACTTTGTCTAAAAAAGCCATCCGGAATTGGTTCCCTGAAAGCTCCGCCAAATAGCCTTCCTTAAACGCTTGAAAATCCATCTTCTGATGATGAAAGTCTGTCCGGATTTCATTTGACGGCGCCATATTTCTCGCCCACTCATCTAGTTTCGCCTTTTCCTTTGAAACCCCTCTCGGCCATAGTCGGTCAACTAAAATGCGGTAACCATCTTCTGTTTCCGCTGGTTCATAAAGCCGTTTTAATTTCAGCATAAAACCTGCTCCTTTTAAACAAAAAAAGCTAGATGATTGCCTCACCTAGCTTGTTGTATATTTTCTCGTTGACACTCTCGCACGATGTCAAAGATGCTTGAAACATCTTCTTGAATTTCTTTATATTCACCCGTTTTGTAGTAATCAACGTAACCCTCTAAACCGCGTCCAATCACCGTAAACTGCGTTGGGTGTTTCGCTTTCTCTGTACAGTGAATCGCGTGACTCGATAATTTAGCTGCTTCTTGCTCGCTAAAATGAAAATTATGAACTAACGCCGCGACTAAGCTCGCCTGAATTTCACTTCCATCGGCATCCATCTCAGAGCCAAGCATCGTAAGCATCCCAAATAAATAAGATGTCACAACTTTAGCTTCAAACGCATCATTTTTATCAAATTTAATAACCTCAGCAACCTTACTTGCACAATTCCTCGCTGCTTCAAAAAAAGTTACTTCCACTTTTGGCACTCCCTTATTAACTTGCTTTTGAAATATATCCATTATAACACTTTATCAGCAGCTTTCAAGAGTTAATTTTGCTCGATTCAAGATCATCAATTTAATATATCCATTGTGCAATCTCACAACGCTTCCAAATCTCCATCTTCTTGCCTCATTTCTTTAAATGATTCGATACAATCTTTCTTTTCTTTAATGGTTTCATAAAAACACCTGTACAAACTAAAAAAAACAATAAAAAGTCAAATATTAATGCCATGATATATCCAAAATATAAGAATAAAAGGCTCACTATGATAGACATCACTATTATCGTAATTAAAACTATCCATTCTTTCTCACTTTGATTCTTGGCATCATTCATAAGGTCTTTAATGCTATTATCAGAATAGCTCATTTCACGTTTACTGGTAATATCATAGTAATTTTTATAGTATACTCGAGCAACAAAAAAAGAGAGTACTAGAGTTAAAACGAGTAGTAGTAATTTCATAACTAGATTATCTTCATAATTATAAATGGAGCTAATATATTGACTACTATAAAGCACTATAAGAAATAGAATCGTATAAACCCAGTAGTTGCGCTTCTTGTGAATTAATTTGACAAACTGTTTTTTTTCCTCATCAAAAAATATCGAATAAAGTTCTTTCTCACGATATAGAAAAACAAAATGTTTCATAGTACACTTCCTCTTTAATTAAATGCAGAACCCAAATTTCCAAAAAAGCCTGTAATTGAGCCTCTCGCATTTTTTATAGCTTCTATCCTGTCACCAACTGTTTCTGATATTGAATTCCCAATATCTTTACCGTATCTACTATTGCATCTTTGTTGTCATACACAAAATTAAACAACATTGAACCATCACTCCAATTACAAATCTAACCCCTGTACCAATTGGTCCAGCTATTACCGTTTCTATCGCACTTCCCGTTAAGCCTGCACTGTGTCCTCCTGCTTTAATCAATAATAGGTAATTTATTTTTTTTATAAAGTTCGTATATTTTTCTACGTTTGAAAGGGCTTTGTAAAACAAACAACGGAAGTGGTAACATCCAAAAAAGAGATGTAGCAAAAAATATAATGGTCTCACCATTAGAAACGTAAAGAACTATAGTACTTCCCATGGCCAGCATAAGTGTCCAAAAGCTAAGCCACATAATTTTTTTAAACTGCTTCTCCCCTTCTTTAAAATAGAAGGCTATTTTATCTATCGGAGCTATCTCTCCAAAGAAACTTTTTTTACTAGCAAAGTCAATCAAGATAACTAACAATATACTAATTGCTATGCCTAGCACAGTACTTAAAATTACTAAATACTGTGTTGATATTTTTATAATGAACAATCCGAAAAGTGCATACAAAACAACTCTTACTGTCCCAGAAAGAATTGTTGTAAAATTACTCTGCGCTGAGTATTATAGAAATAATTTTTATTTTCTTCCTCATAATAAAATACTGGTATCCATGGTGATTTCATCATTTTATCCTTTCTTATTCAAAAAATACTGCCTAATCCTTTCATAAATCCAGAAGCAACATTTCCAATTTTATTATTTATTTTTACGGCTTCAATAATTTCATCTTTCTTAATATGCAAAATTTATAGAGTGTAAAGGCATTTCCAACTAGTTGGAAATGCCTTTACGTTCTTATGAATCTTCTTTTTTGATATTTGCCTATAATTCCAAACTAGTGAATTAAATTTCCATTCACACGCTCATTTCTCTGATGCCTAAATTTGGGTAGCCCTTCTAGTTTTCACTCACTATACCAATATTTTTCTGTCATCTCAGTTTTAACACGGAATTTTTCACTATACTTCTGAAGTAAGTAGCTTTTCACAAATTCTGGATAAAAAAATCGAAGGGGAAGCGCAATCAATAAAACTGCGATAATAACCCATAAAAGGACTTGACCTATGGGTATGACGAGCGTAGAAACCCAAGATGAGTCATTTAACAACCAAAATTTATTCATTCGATAAAGTTGCATTCCGAGGATTACAATAATAATTCCATAAAAGATGAACTTATCGATAATCCTCCCCATTAAAGGAATCTTTACTCCTTTATCAAAAACGGCCAGCTCCTTCATTTCTAGATAAAGGAGATACTTATAAATTGCATAGCAGACCAGAACAGCACCAACTATAGCACTGCCTGTTTGAATTAAAATTTGGTTCATGTAAATATCCTTTAATCCCCCGGAAAAAGCCGTTAATACAATCCATAATCCCACTGAAAAAATCAATGAGATGATGCTAAATATAATTGAACAGCAAGAATAAAATCTTGTTAAGTAGTTCTCAGAAAAGCTTTTTAAATTAATTTTTAAAAAATAGATAATCGTAAATATAACTACTAACCATTCGACTAGAGCAGATATAGGGTTGCTAACTATCCATCCTGATAAAGTACTTGCTAATAAGATTTCAATGATAATGACGATAGCAAAAATTGTGTATCGTGCAAATAACAACTTTTGTTTCAGGATTCTTTTTATATACTTACTATTTAATCCTTGACTTGCTTGATCAAAATCAATCTTTTGAATAATATCTTGTATTTGTTTATTAAACAAAATTTGTGTTAGTTTCATTTTACACCCCAACAAGTCCACCATGTTTTAAACCTTCTAATGAATCGGTATTCCATAAAATAGATTTATTCCTTATAGCCTTTAAATTTCCAAAACAACTTCAACTATTTTTCTCCATACCATTCTTCTTCACTAAACCCATATTTTCCACGGAATTCTTCTGAATATTTCTCAATTAATTGGGTTTTTACATACAATTCTGCACGAAAACAGCCGTAAGTTGGAATCAAGGCAATTAATAGCATTATTAAAACACCTGCGATGACTAATACTGCAGCATTTATATTTAGCGCATCTCCGTTAAAACTCATTCCCATAAGCCACCACTTATTTAATCGGTATAATACTACAGCGAAAAGCCCAACAACAAGCACTACTCCTGAAAGTTTCAGAAAAATCGATAAAATTTTTGAAACTTTATAATTTGTTTGTAGTAATTGATTCATGACTTTTTTGACCATATTCCTTTCAACAAGTGCATATAACACTAAGCAAACAGGTATAAACATACCAATGGTAAGTAAGGTTGAAAGATAACCTTCATCAACCTGTCCTATCGAACCACATGCATATGACAAGAAAAGCGTCTTAATACTTGTGTAAATAAACGATTTATATCGAAAATATTCAAAGATGCTATTTCTTTTAAAATAAAAATAGATTATCTCTGCCATAAATAGCAGTGACACGATAATTGCTATAGTACGAGAAAAAGTAGTTACCAGCATATTATCACGCCCTTGCAAGTATGTCACAAACATCATAATCGGCATGAATAGCCCTACGATAAGAAATAAAAACTTCTTTAATCCCATCGAAAATTTCGCCTCAGAAGTTCCATGGATTAACTCATAAATATCTTTCTTTTTGATGACACGACTTGCCTGCTCAAAAGAAACACCAGTAACAACTATATCCTTCTTACTCATTTCAAATTCCAACTTTCATTTGGAGCTTTATTAGGATTAACTCCACTAATATTTTGTTTTGATTTTCCATATGTTTCAGGATTAAAATTTATACTGCCGCTTGAAGGCTGTACGCCGATTCTATAATCTTTATCTGGTGTACTCGCTTCATGCTTCCCGTAATTTTTATATTGTTTATTTAACCATTTCCTCTTATCTTTTTCAGTAAAAGTTGTATGCCAGTTATCACTGTTTTTTATAACTTTTATTTTATTTAGAATTGGAATATCCGATACTCCTCCACCTTGTAGAAAATAATTAATTGCTCCTATTCCAGCACCTACAGGTCCTCCATATTGTACACCTTCGATTGGACCAGTATTTAATACAAATAGATTGATTCCTCCATACACAGCTTTACTCGTATCTCCGTATGCTGGACTTTGCGGATTAATATATTCATCATATGCGTAAGCTGTCACACTTAAGGTATCGCCCACATAACCAATACCTTCAGCCGTTACTTTATGGGTTTTAATAAATTCAGAAACGGGCTTCAGTTTCTTAAACATTTCCAACCCTACTTTAGTTTCAGCAATGATTTTAGCCCCTTCACTGGTTTGAGATAAAATTTTAGTCGTGTAACCGACCGGTGCTAAAACACTCCACCCTTTTTCACTAAGTTTGATTAGCCCACCATAAACAAGAGCCTGTGTCGCGACTGAAGACTCACTCAAATAGGTTGCAAATTTAGGACTGTTTAATACTTTTGTCGCCACATTTTTGGGCAACTTATCCCAGCTTTCTTGTGCAATAAAGACTCCTAAAGCTGCATTTTGAATCCCTTCTGGAAACTTATCTAAAGCTCCAATTACATAATTAAATAAACGATCATTGTTTTTAACTTTCTCTATCGCAGCCATTGGATTTTTCTCAAATAAATTATTTAATTCTTTAATTGCTGCATTTTTTGCCTTGCGTGCCATTTCTTCTTGTTTATCTTTACTTTTCAGTTCAGAAAACCAGCTTTTATCCACCCCAGCAGGTAATGTATACGTACCATCACTATTAACCTTCGTACTATTTAAAACCGTAACTCCTTGCATCGCTAACTTCATCTCATCTAAGCTATTACTAAAAAGATTTTTCGTCTGACCATCAAATTCATATAACTTTTTAATTTTTTTCTGAAGCTCTTCAATATCTTGCTGAAGGGTTTCAGACATCTGATTTAACTCTCTTTTTCGGCTTTGTGCAGTATCTAGCAAGTCTTGTACCGAATAAGTATTCGGCAGGACACTCATAACATTTGCCGCGTTATCTATTGATGCCTTCATACCTTTCTTTATCTCTAATTGTTGGGTTAAGTTGTCTTCATCTAAGAAGCCTTCACTTGCAACAATCCGATCTGCTACTTGATATTTTTGAGCCTCTTCTTCAATTCTATCACAAGCAACAGTTACTTTTTCAATCGTAGGCAGGATTAAATCTGTAAACAAACCTTTACCAGCTGTATACGCTGCACCTGATAATGTATGTCCATCTATAGCTTGAATAATTATTTGGCTACCCGCTTTTAATTGTGTAATGGCTTCTTTCCCACTTGCCAAATTTTTAGACAAGGCTCGGATTAGTTTCCCTGAATCATCGCTTGAATAAGTCAGTCCCAAGGGATTTCACTCCTCTTTTTATATAGTGCTTCTCGTTCATCATTCATTTTTTGAATCTCTTTTATAAATAGGTATGTAAATTGTTCCTGCGTATCTCGTACTTGTTGGCGAAATCTTCTCTCTAGGTCTTCATTTCTTTGTTGAACCTGATAAAATACGCTCTGTACCTCTTTCAACTGTGAATCATTTAAATCTCTCAAACGGCGAAAACCCGTTTGTAAATCTTCATCTAATCGATAAAGTAAGTCTTCTACTTCTTTTTGGTTCTCTCCTAGCAGGTCAATCTGATTTTCTTTTTGCATAATGCATTGATTATACGTTACTCGTTCGTAAGCATTGCTAGTTTCCTTCAACTTTCCCCACCCTTTAAAAATTAATATGACTGTCCTGCAAGGCCATCAATTCGGCAATTTTAGGAAATTTTTCACTTTGTTCTTGGACACACTCCACTAAATCTACTAAATCTGTTAACAATTGGTTACTAACGTTTTTACCCGCTTTCATACTGACCAAGTTACTTTTCCCGAAAGAAACTTGGTCTCCTTTATCAATCGAAACATTTTTAACATCAGATACTGCTGATTGCGCTGAACTAGTATTGGAAGCAATTTTACTCATCTTCAATCGATTCTCCTCTTTTTATTTATATACAACTCTTTTCAATATAAGCACACAAAACCCCAAGAAATCGGTTACTTGCATTCTTCTCAGTATCCGTCAACTTTATCTTTAATTGATTGGATTGGTACTCATTTTAATGTACTTTGACAACTTTTCCACCTTTTTTTCTTGTTCAGTGTACCATACTTCAACACTTAAAATGTGTCTTTTTCGTGAATTTTTAAAAATGGTGTACAATGAACTTTAAATTGTTGGTCACTTCCGCTCCAAAACAAAACCACCCTTCAAAATTCAACTTTTAAAGGGTGGTAATCTTAATTATTGGTTTTCAAGCGCCTTTTTCTCGCGCATACGTTCGCGAATGCCGACGCGTTTAATTTGTTTGCTGCGAAGTTGACCGCATGCAGCATCAATATCGGTGCCGTGTTCACGGCGGATAACGCAATTAATGCCGTTCTTTTTCAGGACGTCATAGAAAGCGAGGACGTCTTCTTTTTTGCTTCGTTCGTATTGATTGTGCTCATCGACTGGGTTGTACGGGATTAAATTGACATAGGCGAGCTTTTTATGGTTTTTGAGTAAATTGGCGAGTTCTTGCGCTTCTTGTCTGGAGTCATTGACATCACGCAACATAATATACTCGTAGGTTACCCTGCGATTGGTTTTCTCGATATAATATTCGATTGCTTCCATGAGCGTTTCAATCGAGAACGTCCGATTAATTCGCATGATTTTCGTCCGAATATCGTTGTTCGGTGCATGTAAGGAAACGGCCAGGTTGACTTGGAAGTCCTCGTTTGCGAAATCTTTAATGCGCGGTGCGAGTCCACTGGTTGAAACGGTGATGTGGCGCGCGCCAATTGCAAGCCCTTTGTCGTGATTCACAACGCGCAAAAAGCTCATGACATTGTCGTAGTTATCGAACGGTTCGCCGATTCCCATCACGACGACATGACTTACGCGGGCGTCATTATCACGCTCGTCTAAGTAGCGCTGCACATTCATAATTTGCGATACGATTTCCCCTGCGTCTAGGTCGCGTTGCTTCTTTAAAAGTCCGCTTGCGCAAAACGTACAGCCGATATTACAGCCGACTTGTGTCGTAACACAGACCGATAAGCCGTATTCATGACTCATAAGCACCGTTTCAATTAAGTTGCCATCTTCTAATTTAAATAAATATTTGATTGTGCCATCATTTGATTTTTGCACAATTTGTTCTTCTAGATTATTTAAGACAAAGTTTTCTTTCAAAATTTCAATGCTTTCTTTCGGGACATTCGTCATTTCATCAAATGAGCCTACACGTTTACGATAAAGCCATTCCCACACTTGTGTCGCTCTGAATTTCTTTTGTCCTTTGTCTAAAAACCATTCCGTTAAATCATCAAACGTTAATCCGTAAATGGATTTCTTCGTCATTATTCAGCCTCTTCTCATTCATTTTCTTCTATACCATTTTAAAGGTTTTTAAGCGTACAAGCAACACCTATTCTGTTTAAAAAAATCTTTAGAAAAAATTAAATTAAAATTCTTTTACATCAATATCATAGTAGCATATACTTATTTTATTAGTAAAAATGAAATGGGGGCCTTTGTAATGACTTCACCATTTAATCAAATTGAGCAAATTATTTCCGAAGTTGAAAAAGTTATCGTGGGAAAACGCCACGTTATTGAATTAAGTTTAACGGCACTTTTTGCTGGCGGGCATGTTTTAATTGAAGATGTTCCAGGCGTTGGAAAAACAATGCTTGTGCGCACGCTTGCTAAATCAGTAGATGTGAATTTCAAGCGCATCCAGTTTACGCCTGATTTGTTGCCTTCTGACGTGACAGGTATTTCCGTATTTAATCCCGAAACACGCGAATTTGAATTTCGTCCGGGACCGATTACGGGGAACATCATTTTAGCTGATGAAATTAATCGCACCGCGCCTAGAACGCAAGCCGCCCTATTAGAAGGCATGGCTGAAAAAAGCGTTACGGTTGATGGGGTTACAAGACCACTTGCTGACCCGTTTTTTGTTATGGCCACACAAAATCCGATTGAATATGAAGGAACGTATACGCTACCTGAAGCACAGCTCGACCGTTTTCTTTTGAAAATTGAAATGGGCTACCCAAGCGCTGAGGAAGAACTTGCGCTTCTTTCTGAGAAACAAAGCGAGGACACTCTGCTGGAAGCGGAAGCAGTGATTCATTTAACCGATCTTTTAAGTTTAAAAAAAGCAAGTCAAGCGACACAAATTAGTACGGAATTGAAGCAATATATTGTGGATTTGGTCCATGCGACTCGTGCTCATTTTGCGGTTTCGCTTGGCGTTAGTCCGCGTGGAACGATTGCGATGATGATGGCAGCTAAAAGTTATGCCTTTCTTAAAGGACGCGAATTTGTCATGCCTGATGATATTAAATATTTGGCGCCATTTGTTTTTGAACATCGGTTGTTACTCACGCCTGAAGCGACTTATCAAGCTGTCAAGCAAGCTGATGTCATTCAAGATGTGCTAAATTCCGTTCCAATTCCAGTTGAAAAGAGGTCTTCTCATGCTTAGAACTAGGCTGCTGCTTTTTTCTAGGTGGTTGATGCTTCTCCTCCTCTATGCGACGCTTATTACATACACTTTATTTCAAGGTGATACAGCGAGCTGGTTTTTAACATATTTCTTTTCAATTGTCATGCTCTTTTTAATTTTTTCGGCGGTGTATCGTCTTAAAAATTGGCACGTTCATCGTGTTTTTCCAAAAAAGGAATATTTTGACGGGGATTTTGTGCAAATGAAGCTTCATTTTAGTCGTAAAAGTCGATTTCCGGTTGGCTATTTGCTTATTGAACAGAAAATACCAGCTTCTTTTGGTGCCCATCATGCGCGCCAACAAACCCTCTATCCTTTTTTCAAAAAAAATGTTGAAGTCGCCATTAAACCATTTCGTGCAACACGAGGACGTCACACTTTTTCGACCATCACAGCTGAAACAAGTGACGCATTTGGTTTAATTGAACGGAGCTCGCAAATTGGTGAGGAAGAGCATGTGACGATTTATCCAACTTACTTTCCGAATATTTTGCAAAAACTTGGTGCGGCGAATCCTGACCGAGATGCAAACGCGCCGTACTGGACTTTGCATAAGAACGACTCTCTTCACAGTTTGCGCGAATTCATTCCCGGTGACAGAATGACATGGATTGACTGGAAAAGTACGGCCAAAACAAACACGATGATGACACGTGAATTTGAAAATAGTAGCGCGCATAAAATGCAAATTATTTTTTTCGGTAGCGTCCATGAAAATTTTGAACACGCCTTACGTGCGGCTTATTCTTTTTCGCGTAAAATGCTCGAAGACGGCGCTGAAGTGCGCATCACCATCTTAGGCGAAAATGGCCGTTCGTTTGACTTTAGCCGTGATAAAAATCGCATCGCTGAGATGTCGCATGTGTTTGCTGAATTGGAGCCGCTTGATGAAGCGGTTTTAATGCAAGAATTGCAGGCGCTACTAAAATGGCAGAAGGACGCGTTTATTTTTGCGCCAGTCATTTCAAATGCGCTACTTCAGGTGGCAAGTAAGTCCAATTGGCGAATGACGCTAATCTCCATTTTAGACAAACAAGAGCTCTCCCAAAACGCTATTTACTTGCGGAAAGATTCGCTTGAGTCGGGGGGTGGCGTGTGATGCGTGCAAAGTTGCTAACGATTATCCTCTACATTTTGTCCATCTTGCTCATTTCAGAATGGGTTTATCCGTTCATTTTCCTTACAAATTTAACCAACCCGCTCTACATGATTATTTACGTCGCGCTTTCACTTGGCATGTTTTTCCTCGGCTGGCGCTTTTATGCGACCTTGCCGCTCCATCTTTTGCTCATTTACTTCTTGATGGGGATTTACTTCAATGACGGACATCCATTTGAACTCGGCTTTTTAAGCACGTTCGTGCAAATTATTCAGTCTGGCTTCCGCGACCTATTTGCTTTCAACGCCTACGATATTAGCATGGCGTTCATCACACTCATTTTCTTTGTCGCCATTTGGCTTCTTAACTACATTACAAGCTTTACACTTTTGAAAAAACAGCGGATTATGAGCGTGCTTGCGTTAACCGTGGCCTACATCGCCGTCGTCAACACATTTACTGAATACGCCGGTCAAATGGCTTTAGTGCGAACCGTCATTATTGGCTTCTTGCTGCTTCATTTTGCGCTGTCCAAACGACTGGAGACGCCGAATCGATTAAGCGGATTGACAGACAAAAAGCGTCCGATATTTTATCACGTGGCCCTTATTGCACTTTTAGGGGTATTTTTAGGTAGCGCCTTGCTGTTCCCACAGCAAAAACCAGTTTTTAATGATCCGGTTCCCTATATTCGCGAATCACTTGGTATGAATACAACACGGACGGTCGGCTATAGTGAGGACGACTCCGAACTTGGCGGCGCTTTAAAGCCTGATCATTCGCAAGTTTTCCAAGTATGGGCTGAAAAAGAACATTATTACCGCGTGGAGACGAAACGCGCCTACACTGGACGTGGTTGGGCAACTTCTAATCGTACTGACGTAGAAAATTTCAAAGACGCCGAAGCTTTCCCGTTAGCGTTAGCGGACAAGTATCAATCAAAGGAAAGTACGCTCGACGTCCAATTTGATAACGCGAACGATTATCTCGTCTACACATATGGAACACATTCCTTTTTTAACAGTAAAGAAGTGACTTTTGCCCTTTCCGATAGTACCGAAAAAGTGACTCCTGCGGCGAAAATCAGGAGCTATTCGATGAGCGTGGCTGAGCCCGTTTACGATCTAAAATTGATGAAAGCGGCGAAATTCAACGAGCTTTCCGACCAATTTTTGGCGGCTTATACGCAACTTCCAACTGAATTGCCAAAACGTGTGGGCAATCTAGCGGAAAAAGTAACAAAAAATGCGGACACAACGTATGACCAAGTGAAAGCAATTGAAAACTATTTAAGTTTCACAGGTGGATTCAGATACAGTACGGAAGATGCCAAAACAACACCGCAAGATGCGGATTATGTCGATCAGTTTTTGTTTGAAACGAAAGTCGGTTACTGTGATAATTTTTCTACCTCAATGGTCGTTATGCTACGTACGCTCGGCATTCCAGCACGTTTTTCAAAAGGGTTTACTTCTGGTGATGAAATTCGTAGCGAAAACAATAAAACGCTCTATTCCGTCAAAAATAATAACGCCCATTCTTGGCCAGAAGTCTATTTCCCGGGAACAGGCTGGGTACCATTTGAACCGACAGCAACTTTCCAAAACCCAGAAGAATTCATTGATTCAACTGAAGAGCGTCAAGTGACAAGCGACGCACCAAGTAGTTCTGAGGACACGCAAAAAGGCGCTCAAGAAGAAACCACTGAACAACGTAAAAACGCCGAGCAAGGAACGGATACGGGACAAACTCAAACAAAAAAAGATACGACTTCTACTGAAAAAACAGCCATCAACCCGCGACTGATTTTCTGGAGCATTTTTGGCACAACCGTTTTGATCGCCTTGATGATTTTCATCTTCCGCAAACAAATTCAGCTTTTCTGGTTTAAGCGTGCTATTCAAAAAGAAAAATGGACTTTCGAAACGAGCTACCTCAAACTGCTACACCTGCTTAAAAATTACGGATACATTCGCGAACCGAGCGAAACATTATCTGCCTTTGCAGCACGCACAAAACTTGACGGCTTCCAAGAACTAACAACAACCTATGAAAATTGGCTTTACGGCAACCAAAATACGCCAGTAGCGAAAAAAGACTTTGAACGTGTGATTCATGTAATTCAATCTAAAAAACGAGGTCACTCCTAAAGGAGTGACCTCGTTTATGTAAGTTAAACCTCTTTCTTATTTTGCAACAAATCGCGAATTTCTTTTAAATATTCTTCCGATTTGGTAATTTCTACTGGTGCTTCTGCCTCTTCTTCGCCGCGACGCTTCGAGAGACCAATCAGGACTTTGATAAAAATAAATAGTGAGAGCGCAATGATGACAAAATCAACAACAGATTGAATGAACAACCCGTATTTTAAGTCCGCAGAGCCTACAACAACGTGCAAGTCTTCAAAGCTGACACCGCCTAAAATCATCCCAACAAGTGGCATAATAATGTTGTCGACAAGCGAAGCCACAATTTTTCCGAATGCAGCCCCGATTACAACACCGACTGCCAAATCGAGCACATTTCCTTTCAGTGCAAAATCTTTAAATTCCTGTGCGAATTTCTTCATGTTGACATCCCCCCTTCTTAAAAAGCATACTATCAATTTTTAGGTTTGTCATATATTTGGATTAAAACTAGATTTTTGCGTACGCGCGAACGATGCTTGCCTCAGCCTCAATTTTGAGCGGGACCGCATGCAATTCGACTTCGGGAGCTGAAAGTAAGGCGCGTAAATTTGTTAGGTTCTCCAAAATAAAAATGCCTGCCGCAAGTAGCGTTTGATGCACGATAAACGGGGCGAAATCAGGCGAGGGGGTGTCGATTCCGACCATCTTGATTTGCTTTTCCACAAGCATCTTCGCCAAATTTTCCGTTAAAATCGGATGCTGCGTATAATATTTTTCTTCGCCGTAATAAGCATCAAATCCCGTGTAAAACAAAACGATGTCGCCCAGTTTAACGCACTCAAATTGAGTCTGCCAGTCAATTTCTGACAGCCCGCGCACATCAAATAAGACGGCCTTCCCAGTAAATGCTTCGACCGGAAAAGCCGCTGCAAAACGAGCATCCGGCACAAGGTGCATCGGCATATCAACATGCGTTCCAACATGCAAATTCGTTTCCACTTCATGAATCACATAACCATCTTTTTCAAAAAAACGAGTTTGCACAATGTTTGTCGCACTGTCCCCCGGATAAACAGGCGAGCGCCCCCCAATTGTATGCGATAAATCAACGTAAGCCATAATTTCCTCCTTAAAAATAAGCCCAGCAAGCGCTAGGCCATTTCCACAATGATTTTCCCGATATTTTTCCCTTCAAATAATGAAAGAAATGCCGGAACAATTTGGTCAAAGCCTTTTAAAACCGTTTCCTTATGCGTGAGTTTCCCTTCCTCAAGCCACTTAACAAGCTGTTTCGTCGCCTCTTTATAATCCGCCTGATAATTTGTCACGGAAAAAGCTTGCATACGCGCATTCGCTTGAATCAAATAGCGCTGAATGCGAGGCCCCACAT
Organism: Listeria goaensis; assembly: GCF_900186125.1. Classification (GTDB taxonomy): domain Bacteria; phylum Bacillota; class Bacilli; order Lactobacillales; family Listeriaceae; genus Listeria; species Listeria goaensis. The sequence goes on from NZ_FYBQ01000003.1 coordinate 289,645, forward strand.
CATCTTCTGCCGGCAAATTGTAATTCGAAATCGTACCACACACCGGAATACGCGCAAAATTGTTGAGGAGCGGCCAGACAGTGTCACTAATTTCGCCGCCAACATTCTCAAAATAAACATCAATTCCGTTCGGACACGCCCGCTTCAAGTTTTCGGCAAAATTCGGATCACGATAATTCACCGCCGCATTAAACCCAATCTCTTTGACTAAATAGCGCGCTTTATCGTCCGTACCGGTAATACCAATTACGTGAGCGCCCTTAATTTGAGCAATTTGACCGACCGTAGACCCAACTGCCCCCGCCGCCGCACTCACAACAACCGTTTCATCTTTCTCTGGCTGTCCAATATCGAGTAAGCCAAAATAAGCCGTTAGCCCAGTCATTCCTATTACGCCTAGATACGCTTTCGCCGAAATAACGCCCGTATCAATTTTGCGCACTTTCCCCTCAGAAAGAATGACTTCCTCTTGCCACGGAACTTGCCCCACCACAAAATCGCCTTCCGCAAAATCGCGACTAGCGGAGCGAACCACACGCAAAACGCCGCTGCTTTTCATAGGCTGCCCAATTTTAAATGGTGGCATATTCGACGAGTCCGCATTCATTCTGCCGCGCAAATAGGGGTCAACAGAAAGGTAAACAAGTTGCAAGTGTAACTCCCCGTCATGCAGGCCATTTAAACGAACTTCTTTTGTCTCAAATAAATCTGCGCTCAGTTTGCCTGTAGGTCTAGCTTTTAATACGATTTGTTTCATTTTGGTCACCTTCCCTCGTTATTTGCATCACTACCACGTGAACAAGATTTCTAAACAAAATCCTTCGCAAAGCGGATAAAAAGGTGCCCATTATAAAATAGGCAAATGGTAAACTTCAGAGATTTTGAAGTTCACCATTTGCCATCTAACCGTTATTTTTTGACTACTTTTTTAAATTCAAATTTCGACATCCAGCCTTTTTTCTTGCGTATCGAAATATAGCCAATTATCGAAATGACGAGCGCACCTAAGAAGTCTACAAATAGGTCACCCATTGTATCCGCAACTGCAGCATGTCCTTCAAGCGGCGTCCCATTTTCAAGCATTGTTTTTTGCATGTTCATGCCTAATGAATCGGCTCCGAACTCATAGAATTCCCATAAAACACCAAGGAATACTGCAAAACTAAGCGCGAACAGTGCCACGAAAAACGGGCTCATGTTTAACGAAACATTTTCGTTATTGTTTAGCAAGTTGACGATAGAAAAACCAAGTCCCCCGAGCATCGCACCACTAAACGTGTGTAAAATCGTGTCCCAATTTGGAATTAAGTAATAAAAACTTTGTACCTCACCTAAATAAATAGCGCAATAAAGGAAAATTATAAAGACAATATACATCGCATCAGGTATTTCGAACTTCATTCTTTTACTTAACATAGATGGTAAAAAGAGCACGACAACACCAAGAATACATTGTAAAATCATTAATGTGTAATCTCCGCGCGTTTTTTCTCCTTCGCCAAGATAAGCGTCGGCTGGTGTTAAAATTAAGTTAACCGTAGCGTAGACAATTGACACTAATAAAGTTACAAGTACGAAAATGGCTAATATCCTAGTCCAGTTCCATTTTTTCAAAATTTCCACTCCCTTTCATGTTGTCTTTACCCATTATACATGAACTTAAATACTTTTTTAAATTTTTTGCAGGACTTTGCAAAATAAACACGCCTAATAGGAAGAGAACGATTGGGAATAAAAAAGAGTGAAGCGACTTAATTAAGCCACTCCACTAATTTTTTTCGATATTCTTCATACAAAACGTCAGAATAGGCTTTATCAAACGTAAATTCTTCACCTTCAAGCGCTTTTTTGAACGCATCAAGACAGATTGTCCAGCCAGCCAAGTCGCGCGGCGTGTGATCGGTTACTTGCACGATTTCTTCGGTGAAAATAAGCTGCGTTTCATTTTCGCTTAACGGGGCAAAACGAAAGTAGACCGCATCGTTATCCCAAGCAAAACCAAGCGCCACATTTTCCTCGAATTCTAAAATAGGCATTTCAATTTTTTCGGTTTCCGTCATTTTAAAAAGCAAATAGCCGTCCGCTGAAAGCTGCCCCATTTCGAGTTCAGCAAACCATTTTCCGAGACCTTCCGTCGTAGATACTAGCTCAAAGCAAGAAGTCATCGGCGCATCAATTGTTTGCATCGCACGAAAAATCAATTTATCCCCTTGTTTGACAATTTCAGGTTTCATGATAACCTCCTATTTGATGAAATCTTGAATCGCGGCTGCGTTTTTCGCAATATCAATTCGCAGCACCGCCCCAGCGCCCGAAATGCGCTGATTTTCCCAAGTGCCCTTCACAGGAACTGTGAGTGTCTCCAAGTCAGATGTTCTGCCAAGTGCGAAGTCCAGCCCCGTTTTAAGCACAAGAGAAGTCGGTAAATCCGTTGTAGTGTAGCCTTGCACAGTGCCGAGCACGCTCGGTAATTTAAACACGCTCGTTGCCGTAATCGCCTGATCTTTCACAGCCGCAAGCACTTGTTGTTGGCGTCTTACCCGTCCAAAATCGCCCTCTTCATCTTTTCTAAAGCGAGCATATTGAAGGAGTGTATGACCGTCCATTTTTTGCTTGCCGGCTTTTATGTTAGCATCAATATTTTGTGACATATCTTTTTCCGCGTCAATTTCAATCCCATCTGGCGCAAGCGTATCAATGACTTTCGGGAAGCTTTCGAAACTTGTCACAACGTAGTAATTGCAATCAATTCCGAAGTTTTCCTTAACCGTTTGACGCACAAGTTCTGGCCCACCGTAAAAATAAGCCGCATTGATTTTATTTTTGCCATGTCCTGGAATATCTACATATGTATCGCGCATAAGCGAAACAATTTTAGGCTCTTTCTTCTTTTTGTCATAATGCGCAATCATTAGTGAATCTGAACGACCTTGATCCTCACCTCGCGAGTCACTACCGATAAATAGAATGTTTACACTATCACCAGAAGGCTTCTCACCATTAAATGTAAATTCCTTTAACGCATTGTCTGCTTCCGCTTCTTTTAAGCTGGATTTATATTGAAAAAAGCCTACAACTCCAAAAACTAATAGTACTAAAACGAGCAAAAGCAGAATTGTGCCAAAAACGCGACCTTTCCTAACTTTCTTATGCTCAGCATGTCTTGCCATATTTTTCACCTCTATTTTTAACTCCAAGTATCCTTTGATACCCTTATCTTACAATAAATTATCAAAAAAAGAGACTGAAAACATATAAGAATTGTTAAAGATTAGGAAAATACTACTTTTTTCATGCACAATTCTGCTATATTAAAATTATTAAAATGTGGACGAATCACTACTATCACTCGAATTTCCTGAGTCTGAACTTCCTCCGTCTTGCGTCGCACCAGAATTCGCATCAGGCGGTGTCATGCCTTCTTGGCTCGTTCCATTTTGTTGACCAAAGTTGCCTGGACCACCATTTTGTTGTTGCATTGTTCCGTTCATATCATTTCCTGTATTTGTTGTTACGAGCATATAACTTAAAATTGCAATTACAATAATGGAACATACACTAATAATAATCGTCGCTATCTTCCATTTGTTTTGCGGCGTTTTTGTAGAGTACGTAATCTGATTTTGTTCTTCCATAAAGTCATCATCCTTTCTTATTCTTCCAATTTATCAATAAAATAAGAAAAAAGTATGACATGAGCAAGAATAAAATGTAAAATAATTTTCATAGAGGTGATAAAAAAATGAATACTAGTAGAAAGAAATGGTGGATAATTGGCATTTCGGCTCTTGCCGTGTTACTTATTGCCGGAGGAATCACATTTTTTATCGTGTTAAATAAATCAGCGGATAAAAAAGCGAAAGACGCGGCAGTGGCGTTCACCAATCAAATTGCGCGGGAAAACTATGCGAAGCTTGATACATATGTAACTTCCAAATCATTAAAAGCCGTTGACTTCACAAAAAAAGATTTGGAAACAAAGTACACCACGGTTTTTGGTGGTCTTGGGGTCAAAGATGTTCAAGTGGACAACTTGCAAGTTACACCAGGCGAGAACAGTCGTACTTATGACTTGACCTATGATTTAAACATGCAAACAAGCCTTGGAAAACTCAAAACCCAAAGTTATAAATCGACTATTTCTAAGGAAGATGAGGAATGGAAAGTGGACTGGGTGCCCGCTCTTGTTTTTCCTGGAATGGTGAAAGATGACAAAGTTAGACTCGTGACAGATGAAGCGAAACGCGGCGATATTCTCGACCGAAATCAGAAAAAACTGGCGACGATCGGCAACTTCAATGAAGCAGGTGTGGTCCCTGAAAAGCTTGGGGAAGGCGATGAAAAAACGCAAAATATCATGGCCATTAGCCAAAAACTTGACGTTCCAGCAGAAGAGATTAACCACGCTTTGGAACAAAAATGGGTTAAAGCTGATAGTTTCGTTCCCATCAAGACCATTTTGAGTGGCAACTTACCCGAATCAACCGGCCTTGCCTACGCCCAAAAAGAGCTCCGAACTTATCCGCTAAACCAAGCGACTGCCCATCTAATTGGTTACGTCGGTGAAGTAAGCGCCGAAGATATTGAGAAAAATCCGCAGTTAAATGTTGGCGATATCATTGGAAAAACGGGTCTTGAACGCTATTATGATAAAAAGCTCCGCGGTAAAAACGGTGGCGAAATTAAAATTATTAACGACCGCACCAAACAAGAATCTACACTGCAAAAAGTAGCACGTAACGACGGCGAACCCGTTCACCTAACAATCGACGCTGATATTCAGAAAAAAGCGTTTGATAGCCTTGGAAATGAAGCTGGCGCGGTCACGATGATTAACCCTCAAAGTGGCGATTTATTAGCGCTCGTTAGCACACCTTCATATGATGCAAACAAAATGGCAGCTGGCATTTCCGCTAGCGACTACAAAAAATATAGCGAAGACAAGCGCACGCCGTTTTTAGCGCGCTATGCGACGCGTTACGCTCCCGGTTCTACGTTTAAAACGATTACGGCGGGAATCGGCTTAGACTTAGGTGTCACAACACCAGATAAAACACGCCAAATTGATGGCCTTAAGTGGCAAAAAGACGCTTCATGGGGCAATTATTTTGTGACACGCGTTCATGAAAAGCCATCGGTCAACATGACAGACGCCCTCGTCTATTCGGACAACATTTATTTTGCGCAAGAAGGCCTTGAAATTGGCAAGGATCGCTTGACGACTGGTCTCAAAAAGTTTGATTTTGACCAAGAATTCGATTTACCGTTTTCAATGGAGCCCGCACAAATTTCAAATGATGGATTAAACTCCGACATTTTATTAGCCGACACCTCATACGGGCAAGGCGAATTGCTCATGAGTCCTGTTCAACAAGCGGTCGCCTACACGGCCATTGCGAATGGCGGTAAAATGGTCTATCCAAAATTAGCCAGCGATGCAAAACAAGCTGAATCTAAACAAGCCATCAAAGCAGAATCGGCAAATCTTGTAAAAGATGCGCTTATTAAAACAGTATCGGATCCAAATGGGACCGCCCACAAATTAAATTCCAGTCATAAAATTGCTGCTAAAACGGGCACAGCCGAATTAAAACAAAAACAAGGCGAAGATGGCCTTGAAAACGGCTTTTTATATGCCTTCGACGCAGAAAATCCCAACTATTTAATCCTGGGCATGATAGAAGATGTTAAAGGTCGTGGTGGCAGCAGTTTGGTCATCGATAAATTAAAACCTGTCATCGAATCTATGTATTAAAAAAGAGGCCAACTTAGTTGGCCTCTGGACTGAGGACAAACGGCAATCTTCGTCGTTAAAACCTGCGTCCCACTCCTCACGTATACAAATACGCTCCGGTGCGGTACTCGGCTTTGCCTAAAATCTTACCATTTGTCCTCAGTCCAGGTATGGTGTGATTGCGTTTTGTTTTACTTAAATTTAGAGTTTGTGAGGTCAACTTAGTTGGCCTCTTTCTTTAAATTTCGTTTATGTTCCAATTGTTTTAATACAAAAAAGGTGGTCACAACTCCAATTGTTGCCCCTACAAAATCAAGCATTACATCTTGCAAAAGCGGTGTTCGCCCGCCTGTTAAATATTGATGGTACTCATCAGTTGAGGCAAAAATGAGCGGAATAATGAGACCAGCTGGAAAAGCCCATTTGTTTTGCTTTGTCACGCCGCGCACGCCGAGAAATAAAGCCCCTCCCATAATAAAATAAGTAAAGAAGTGAGCCCCTTTTCGAAGGAAAAACTCAATGAATCCACTGTAGCCTTTTACAGCAATACTTACTTCTGATCCCGCATATGTAAATGAAATATGCGATAAAATATTTTCAAACGGTCGCCCTGCTAGAATCTGATCTAACAAAGGAATAAGCGTTTGTTGTTCGTAAGTTTCAGATGATGATTTAAATAAAATAGCCATAATAAAGAGCGCACATAAAAAACTAATCCCAATCCAAATTTTTTTATTTTTAAACATAATTTTCTCACTTTCTCATGATAGTTACCGTTTGAGTATATCACTCAAAGATTAGAAGAAAATGAAAAAAAACGTTTTTTTCATTTATCACGATATTTCAAAATAAAAACCATCCAAAAGGACGGTTCTTAGGTAGCTTATGAAAATTTCTGTTTCACATTTCGGCGCCGATATACAAAGAAGTATATGGATAACGGCCACCAGATGACTGCAAAAATGGGATAAATAGCCCAAATTACTTCTGGCGTAGTTAGCCAATTTACAACAATGAAGAACGCGCTAACTAACATCGTGCATAAAATGGAATAGGTAAAGATGTGGCGCGCGAAAAACATCGATAGCGGCCAAAATAATACGGCGAAAATAGGATAGACACACCAAATCACATCGGTTGTCACAAAATTGGTTACGATAAAAAATAATGTTAGCCAAATCGTTCCAATAACTGAAAAGGCACGCGGGAATCTTGCGAGTGCAACAGATAGCGGCCACCAGTAAATCGCGAAAGTGGTGAAGATGCTAAACGGGAACCGCGGCTCGAAATAAATGTTTAAGCCAATGTAACATAAGACGAGTAGCGTACTCATTAGGAAGGAGTAACCAAATTTGGCGCTATATTTTCCTCCAAAAATAATGATTGGCCACGCGAGAATCGCAGGAATCGCGAATAAAATCCAAGCATATTCGGGTGATTCAAAGTAGTTTGTTAGTGCTAAAACGGCAATGATGAGTACACTCGTGACGAGCGAATAGCTTCTCAAATGCTTGCTTCCGTCTGCTAAAAAGAAATATGCTGGTGAAAGTAGTAAAACGGCTGTATAAATTGACCAGTTTTCTCCCGGAAATACTAGAAAATTTAGTAAAATCAGAAAACCGATGATAAAGCAGCAACTTATAAATAAGAAGCCTCTTGTGCTTTTGTCCATTATTTTAATTCCTCCCTCTTACGGTGCCAGTAATAAAACATCGATAGCGGCCACCATAAAATGCCAAATGTCGGGTATACAAACCAAATTGTGTTTGGCGTATAGTAAACGTTAATAAAGATAAATAATGCGATGAATAAAATGCTTCCCCAAATGGCGAAATCTAAGTTCAGTCTTGCATAAGCTAGCTTTTTACTGCCGCCGATCTTAAGTTCTGCTTTGATTTCATCAATATCGCCAAAGTCCACTAATACTTTGTTGATGGCATCTTCTTGCGATTTTCCTTGCTCCATTAAATCATATACTTTTTCTTCCATGTCTAGTAAAATCTCTTCTTTTACTTGTAAAGCTCGGTCGCTGTTCGGTACGTCATCAAAAATCTTGTCTACAAACTCATAAATTCTTCTCAATTTGCACTCTCCTCCAAAAATACTGCCATAATTTCCTTGATTTCTTTCCATTCCACTATCATTTCGTCTAAATACATTTTTCCACGAGCTGTAATTGTGTAATACTTTCTTTTTCCGCCGTGACTTCGATCGCCATAATAACTTTTGATGAACCCCTTTTTCTCCAGCCTTTGAAAAACTGCGTATAAAGTGGCTTCTTTAATTTGAAATTTCTCACGCGTTCGGTCACTAATTTCTTTTGAGATTTCATAACCGTAAGAATCACCATCCATTAATATACGTAAAATAATCGAATCCACGTGGCCACGCAAAATGTCGCTTCGTATTTTGAACACCTCCAAAATTACTCTACCACGCATTACTCTATCACATAGAGTTAATTTGATAAACTTAGTTTAACATGAATTACTCTATGTGTCAAAGTAATTTTATAAAAAACGTTTAAAGCCTTGCTATAATGGGAAAATTGGCAAACAAGGGGGAATCATTTATGCCACATTACAAAGCGGAAAGTTCCGATATTAAACATCTTATTTCAAGCGAAAACCATAAAAATGATCATCATTTACATGCTTATTTAGAAGTGGAGGGGCACCTAGATTTGACGCTTCTTGAAAAAACAATCCGCTTATTGGGGAATAAATTGCCACATTTATTTTGTAAGTTTCAACAGACTAAAACTAGCGCCAAGTGGGTGGAAGCTGATTTCTCTGCCCAAAATTTCATTTCGCTTATCGAAACAGAAGACTCTAACCCTGTCATTCAACAGGCGCTAACTAAAAAATTAAATATTTTAACGGGCCCACAAATTCGGGTGACGGTCATTCGTACTTCACAAAAAGATAATCTTGTCATCATTTTAAATCATATGCTCGCTGACGGCGCCGGCTTTAAACAGCTTTTATATTTACTCGCCGAATTTTACACAAAACTAGTTCAAAATCCAGATTTCACCATAAAAAAAGAAGCCCCGTCCAGAAGTTTGAATCAAGTTTTTCAAAACTTCTCGCTTGCTCAAAAATGGCATTTTTTAACAGATAAAATCACTCCAAGCCCTTCAAAAAATCCAAATTACCCGCTAAAAGGTGACGATTCGCACCCATATATTTTACGCGTTAAAGTTTCAAACGAATCATTTTCTTGGTTAAAAGCCTACGCCAAAAACCACGGGGTGACAATAAATGACTGTCTAGTCACCGCGTTTAGCATCGCCTTGCACAACAAGTTGCACACCGCAGAACTTGACATCGACTGCCCAATTGATTTGCGAAAGTTTACCAAAAAAACGCCTGACATCACAAATTTAACGGCCAATTTAACTTTTTCATTTCGCGGTAGCGATTTTGAAAGCTTGGAAACTACTTTACTCAAGAAAAAAGAAATTTTCAAAGCGAAAAAAAGCGATTTGCAACCACTCCATAAATTTTACCTACTCGAACTTATTTATAAGTTTCTCCCCTACCGTGTGTTTAAAAAACAAGTGCAAAAGCGGTACAATATTCCACAAACGAGTTTAACCAATATGGGAATTATAGATGATAAATTGCTTGATTTTGGGGGTATCACGGTTTCTGACGTTTTTATTTCGGGTTCGCTCAAATTTGCGCCTTATTTCCAAGTTGCGGTTACAACTTTTCGCGGTGAACTGTCACTTTCGACAAACTTGCACGGCACTGAAGAAGATTATCGTTTCCAATTGACCATTTTAGAGGAGCTAAAGGCAGTTTTGCCACACAAATAAAAAAACACGAAAAGTGGGAGCTTTTTCGTGTTTTTATAGTTATTGGAAAGCAAAGTTTCCAAAAAAACTATCTATATAGTTTGTGAACAAGTTCACTATCATTAAGTATACCATATTTTTCTTTAAAAGTATTAATTTAAACTTTTTTATCCGAGTGCAACGTCTAAAACCATCATCACCGCAAAGCCAGCCATTGTTGCTGCAGTGGCTAAATCCGTTGAACCTTCCACTTGCGACTCTGGAATTAATTCTTCAATCACAACAAAAATCATTGCTCCAGCAGCGAAAGCTAACGCGTATGGCAAAATTGGCGTCACAAAAACGACTAACAATGCGCCGATAACAGCGAAAATTGGTTCCACTACAGCAGAAAGTTGTCCATACCAGAAACTTTTAGCGCGACTTAAACCTTCACCGCGCAGTGGAATAGACACAGCTGCTCCTTCTGGGAAATTTTGAATTCCTATTCCTAAAGCTAATACAACAGCCGTAACAAAAGTTTCTGTATCACCGACTAAAACGGCTCCAAAAGCGACTCCCACTGCCGCTCCTTCTGGAATGTTGTGTATCGTTATCGATAAAACGAGCAAAATGCTTTTACGCAGTTTTGTTTTCGGACCCTCTTTACTCGTTTCTGGAAAGCCTAGATGGAGATGCGGAATGATGCGGTCAACTAATCTTAAAAATACGCCACCTAAAACAAAACCGACAAGCGCTGGAACAAATGAAAACCGTCCCATATCCGCACTTTGTTCAATCGCAGGGCTTAAAAGTGACCAAAAACTTGCAGCAAGCATGACACCAGCAGCAAAACCGAGCATAACATTTGTCATTTTTTAATTAAGATCTTTAAAGAAAAAAACGAGTGCGGCTCCGAGCGCCGTACACCCCCATGTAAATAAACCTGCTAAAAGAGCTAATAAGACAGGATTTAAACTTGAAAAATAAGCTATCACACAAAAAACTCCCTAAATAAAATCGATGAGGTTTAGGATTTCCCAAACCTCATAATGACTTGTTTATTCTTTATCTTTCTGAAAACCACGTTTCACGCCTTTTAGAAAGGAACCACTTGTTTTACCGATTACTTTTGCCGCTTCAAGCGACCCGTAAACTGCGATTTTGGCAGCATCTCCAAGAACTTCGCCAGCTTTTCCAGCAGCATCTGTTGCTGCTCCTCCGACTTTTTCAGAAATTTCTTTGACTTTTTCTTTATCAAACAATTTTTGCTCTTCGTTCTCTGTCATACTATCCCTCCGTTCTTGTCTTTCCTTCATCATAGCGAAAATACGTTTAACATTCAAGTCCAATTCCTAAAAAAACTGAACCCCTGCTCGGGCTCAGTTCGATTCAAAATTAAGTTGGAAGCCTGGTTCATCAAAGGCGATTTCAGTCACTTCATACGTTAAGCGTTTAATATAGTCAACTAAAGGCGCAGAAAATTCCGCCATTAAATGCTTTTCAAGCTCTTCTGCCGCACCAAAAAAGTCGACAATTTGAATAATCCGGCTAATATGTCCATCAATTTTGAAGCGGTCGAGTGTTAATATAAAGGGCACATCAATTTTAAACATCTTACCTGCTTCTAAAATCGATTTATCATCGCCAACTGGTTCAACTTCATTTAGCTGCACATTAATTTGGTTTTCTCCGCTAGTCTGTTCTGTCACGTTCGTTTCAAAATTATACTTTTCAACAACAATTGGATTTGTTTTAATTTCCATTTTCTTCACCTCGAAATTTATATCGTTAATTCAATCGTATTTCCTTCTGGATCCAAAATCACACTTTCATAGTAACCATCTCCTGTTGTTCGGGCCAGGCCTGCAATTTTAAATCCGTCGTTTTGAAAAATCTCGGTAAATTGATCGACCTTTTCCTTGCTGCCTAGTGAGATGGCTAGATGTGCGTAGCCAAATTGTTCCCCTTCTTTTTCTGAAACAATATCGCGACGGGTCATCAGTTCGATTCGGCAATCAGACGCCATTGTCAGAAAATAAGATGCGAAGCCTTTCGTTTCATTGACGTATTTTTCAGATGAAGTGGCCTCGAAGTATTTTTCATAAAATTGGCGCATAACTTCTAAATCTTTCACCCAAATTGCAACGTGTTCAATTTTCATGTTTGATTCGTCCCTTCTGATAAAATAGGAAAACGAAGACGGCTGCGAGCGCGCAACCTAGCATAACAAGTCCCATTGGAAGGCCTGTTTTCCCACTACCAAGCCCTACAAGTGGTGAAACAATCCCGCCGAAAAGGAAACCCATTAGACCGATTAGCGCGGATGCACTCCCTGCATTTTTTGTTTGGCTTTGCATTGCGAGCGAGGTTCCGACCGTGTTAATGATCCCAACGCTTGAGATTGCAAGGAACAACACGACAATAACAACCATTACGGGGGCTAAAAAAGCGAGTAAAAATAGCAAGGCTAGACTAGCCAAAACAGCGAGTGTGATGCCGAATTTGTAAACGCTAACTTCAGTATACCTCATGCTGAACATTCCCGCTAATTGGGAAGCGATAACAAGACCTAATCCGTTTAAAGCGAAGCATAAGCTGAACATTTGCGGCGATAAACCATAAATACTTTGTAAAACGAATGGCGAGGCCGCAATATAGGCAAACATCATGCCCGTTAAAAGGCCTTGTGGTAAGGCAAACTGCATGAAATCAGCACTACGAATTAATTTGCCAAACGTCACTAACGTTCCTTTTAGCCCGCCCTGTTCGCGTTCTGCTTGCGGTAGCGATTCCTTAATCATGAAAAACGATAACGCGAAAAGGACAAGTCCGATTGCAGTTAATAATATAAAAATCCCATGCCAGTCTGTCACAAGCAGCATGCCGCTCCCAATTATCGGCGCTAAAATCGGGCCAAGCCCATTAATTAACATTAAAAAGCTGAAAAACCGCGTTAAATTTTTCCCTTCGTAATAGTCGCGCGCAATTGCCCGGGACAGCACACTTCCAGCCCCACCAGCAAATCCTTGGATAAAACGGAGTAGGATAAATAAAATGATATTGCCTGTAAAAATACAAAGAAAGGAAATGATAAAGTATGTAAATACGCCAATGAGAAGTGGTTTTCGGCGACCGACAGCATCACTAAGCGCGCCGATGACGAGCTGGCCGGTTGCAAGTCCAATCATGCAGGCCGTCAAGCTAAGCTGTGCCATAGATGCTGCAATCCCCATGTCGTTTGCAATGTCTGGTAGCGCTGGCAAGTACATGTCGAGCGACAGCGGGCCAAACGCGGAAAGCAAGCCTAAAATAATCACTAATGAAAAAACAATTTTGTCTTTTTTCTGCATAGAATCTCCTTTAAGTCCATCAAAAATATGGCAGACACTCCCTTTTATAAGAAAAGAAAAGCCGCCACCCAGTAAACGAGCGCTGCGAGTACCCCTGCAATAGGAAGCGTAATCACCCATGTAACAAGCATGTTTTTGCCCGTCCGCCAGTTCACTTCTTTCTTGTGATTCGCGGTGCCGACGCCCATAATCGAGCTATCGATAACTTGCGTCGTGCTAACGGGAAGGTGCGTGAGCGTTGCTGTCATGATAACGGAAAGCGAGCTTATATCGGCTGCCACGCCTGTCACAGGCTCAATACGCATGATTTTCGTGCCGACGGTTTTGATAATCCGAAAACCACCAACTGACGAGCCAATCGCCATCGCTAGCGCACAGGACAGTTGAACCCAAAACGGAACGCCCGCCGTTTCTTTTAGGAGCCCTCCTGCAATAAGAGCAAGTGTAATGACTCCCATCGTTTTTTGCGCATCATTTGTCCCGTGGGCATACGCCTGAATGGCCGCTGTAAAAATTTGCGCGACTTTAAAACGCTGATTTGTTTTCGCGCGCTTCCGGTTTCTGAAAATCCATTTAAACGCCGAATAAATCAAATAGCCGACCGAAAAACCAATAATTGGCGAAATGATGAGCGCAATAATAATTGTCGTAAAACCGCCAAAATTAATAACGCTAAATCCTGCCGATGCAATTGAAGCGCCCGCAATCGCCCCAATTAGTGCGTGAGAGGAACTGCTCGGCATACCAATTAGCCAAGTAAGCAAATTCCAAATGACGGCCGCAATTAACCCGCACAAAACAACAAATTCCCCGTGCTGCAATGCGAAAGGATCCACAATACTTTTCGTCAAACTTTCTGCCACACCTGTAAAAGAAATTGCCCCTAAAAAATTCATCACAGCGGCCATTGAAATCGCGACGCGCGGCTTCAAAGCTCGCGTTGAAATACACGTCGCAACAGCGTTTGCAATATCATGAAATCCATTAATAAAATCGAAAGTAAGTCCCACAAGGACAATTAATATCGTAATCAAAATAACCGTGTCCATAACAATTTCTCCTAACAACGCTTTTTTCTCTACCTACCCTGTTTCAGTAAAAACAAAAACCCCTACTATTTGCAGGGGTTCTTTGATGTAGCATCTGTTTTAAAAATCATATTCGTCGTCATAATCATAATCGTAATCATCAAACATATTGTCATGCATGTCGTAATCGTAGTTATAACCATCGTCAAATCCATCCATCATCATCCCAAACATACCGAAAAAGCCAATGATAACAAAAATGCTCAAAACGAAGCTTATACCTGTCATAACACAACCCGTAATCAAAAGCCCCAACCCTTTTTTGGGTTCAAAGCTAGGTTTCTTCACAAACAAATAAACCAGCAAGACGATAATCACACTTGTGAATACGATAAGTAAACACCAAAGCAATGAATTCATCCCACGTCTTTCTGCATCTTTATAAATCCAGACCGCTACAATCGCGCGTGCTGCAAGCGACACTAACGCTAAAAATAATAAACCAATCGTAAATAAAAACATCATACCCATTCTGTCTATTCCTCACTCTCGTTTTCAATAGAAGGGACTTTCGGCGTTTTTTTCGTCACTGTTAAAATACCAGCTACTAAAAATAAAATCCCTTGAATGCTTGAAATTTGCAAGCCCCCTAGAACAATTAACATAATCGCATACGTTTGCACTTTCGGAACATCTTCCTTTATTTTAAATGCAGCAATAAAACCAAAAACTGCCGATGCAATTGAAATTAGAATAATCATGCCAAAAATGACAACAAATATTCCTAAAAACCATGCTGTAGTATTTCCACTCGCGAATTCTAAGCTTGCCGCAATACCCATTCCCATAAACAATGCATAGATTACGATAAAAATAGTTGTCACTATACTAAATGCTGCGCCAATGATGGTTAAAATAAACTCAGCTTGTCTGTTCATAACGCCCTCCTCTTTTTTCATCGCCTTTTTATAGTTTAGCATGGTTTCCAAGAAAATGCTCTAATTTCTATGAAAAAAATACAAAAAAGAAGGAAATCAGCCCTGATCTCCTTCTTTTTTATATTATCTAGCAATTAAAACATTGCATTTTGCGTGTTTCACAATATAAGATGAAATGCTTCCCATTAAAACTTTTTCCAAACGACTAAGTCCCGTCGCCCCGCAAACAATTAAATCTGCACCATATAAATCAGGAATCTCTTCTGTTAAAAGTTTTTTCGGGTTACCGACTTCCAAAAAAGTCCCGACTGATTCTACACCTTTTTCTTTTGCGATTTGCACATACTTAGCAAGAATTTCTTCCACATCAGCTCTTAACTCAGCTTCCCATGTCCTGCCTTCTGCTGTAAATGTTGGGAATGATCGAACATCAATGACACTTGCGAGCGAAAGCGATGAACCAAGTGCTTTGGCTAGATTAACTGCTTCATAAAACGCCGCCTCTGACTGGTCTGAACCATCTACCGCAACTAAAATACGTTTATAATTTGTCATGTTAATTCCTCCAATTTCAAACTTGGACTATACTCTTCTATACCTGTACTCACTTTCGTTAAAACCTTATTTTGCGCGATTTTCTTCTGTTCGGAATTTGACAATTTTTTCAATTAATTCTACAGGTAAATCTTCTTTTAGCGGAAATTGAATAGTCCCTTTTGAATATTTGTACTTTCCTTCTACATCAGCTAAAAATGTCGCTACCCCTTTTGCCCCTGGATAAAAGCCAATATGCGTTTTGTACCCGGCAAAATGAACTAAATTACCATTTAAATAAAATGTTGGAATGCCGTAACTAATTTTCTCAGTTGCTTCTGGCGCCATCTCATGAACTAGAGCACGAATCTTTTCAAGACGTTCTTTCGTTTCCCCTGAAAACTGCGCGATGTACTCATCAATATTTTGATATGCTTCCATTTCCTTCACCTCTTGTTTTAGAATACCATTTCCCCCGTAGAAAATACAATAATATCATGATAACGCTTTCGAATATCGTCCAAGTCCCATCTATTAGCTCCTCCTAGTTTGATTATCCATTTAATTCCATACAACAGCATTCCCAGCCATCCTTTTTAGTCCTATATTGAAGTCCTATTTTTAAATTTCCATTCGCTTTCTTCTATCTTATTGTTTTCGTTTCGTAGTAGTATTTGACAACGGTTGTTAGTTCTACTTATCTAAATGCATTTTTTCGAAATTTGTTCACATTTTCAAAGTTAATGAAAGAAAATTCACAGAATAGACAAATTATAGGTTAAATCAGCACTAAAGTGGGGTGCACTTTTATGTTTCACATGGTATTATGCTAATTGAAAGGTGTGAAATTATGAATACTCTCTTTAGTACAAATGAATTCGTCCGCGCCATCAAAGTTGAACTTCCGGAAGCAATTAAAGAACTCGAAGTTCCAGCGAGAACAATTGTTTCCTTTGATGAAATGGATGTTTGTTACATTATTATATCAGGCATCGTAGAGGGATATATTAAAAGAACAATGGAAACAAAAAGCGACCAAGTATACTCCTTTTTCACAGAAGGAGATATTGTCGGATTCGGTCAAATTTTTGATGATTTTAAAGGAATGATATTTGAGACTTTGACAACAACAAAAGTCTATGCCATAAAAAAAGAAGATTTAGAGTATCTACTTTCTTTTCCGCATAACGCTCCCTTCATTTATTACATCATGAAGCGTCTCTCGTCGCACTACTATCTTAAATCTTTATTAAGCATTCGAAGCAAAGAAAATGTACTCGTCCAATGTATGTTCAACCTTAGCTACTTGTTGGATTCTAATGTTGAAAGTGCACATTTCGTTAAACTTCCAAAAGAATATACCCATACACGCCTGATGGAATATTCCACGCTATCACAAGGTGGCTTTTATAAACATCTTGATTTACTTTACAAAGATCAAATTATTTTTAAAGATGGCGCAAATATTGTTGTAGATATTACTAAAATGCGCGAATTGCACCCCGCAACTATCCCATCTTATTTAAAGTAAATAAATAGTGTTTAAAATTGTTGAAATGTTTATTAGCGTCTTTCATTATTGTAACAACAAATTTATGTGCAACATACATTGTTTTTGCAGCAGACGAGAATCTCCCACAAACATTTGATTCTCAACCTACTAATGATTTGAATGCAACAAACTTGCTGCCAAACTCCACCTATGAATCTATCTTCCCAGACGTTCATTTCCGCGAAGTTATCATGGAAGAAACCGGAGCAAGTTCAAGTACAGACATTGTGACACAAGAAGAGCTCAATCGAATAACAGATATATATGCTAACTTTTGTAACATCCGTTCCATTCAAGGCGCCGAGTACTTAAATAATTTAGTGGATCTAAATATAAGCGTCAATTCCATCACAGACATTTCACCATTAGCTCATTTAAACGCTTTAACTTCTTTAAATCTTCAAGGTAACTTTGAACTATCCGATATTTCAGCCCTTCAATACCTTACCAATTTAGAGTACTTGGATTTAGGGCAGAATATGGTTACTAATATTTCTGCTCTAGCTGGTCTAACAAAACTTAAAACTTTAAATATTGAAGGTAATCAAATTGTTGATATCTCCTTTCTTCAAAATATGCATGACTTAGAAATCTTATTTATCGGGGACAATAAGATTTCAGATATTTCGGTTTTTAAAAATTTAACACAGTTGACAGATTTGTCGATGCATACTAACAAAATTACTGATTTATCGGCTATTAAAACATTAACAAATCTAATTGACTTGAACTTTGCCGCTAATCAAGTAACAAATTTGTCCGCTCTAAGGAACATGGAAGACTTACTTTATCTCGATTTTTCAGAAAATGGAGTGTCTTCTCTAAGTGATATTAAAAATTCAACAAACCTTAAACAATTATTCGCGGTCTCAAATGAACTTACTGATGTCACAACGCTTACAAACTTCTCCCACTTAACTTATCTCGATTTAGGTTCTAACCATATTCGTGATATCTCACCTTTAAAAAATATTTTTGATGCAGGATGCTCACTTAAACTAGCCTATCAAACTATAAATTTATCAAATACAGAAATCAATCAGAACAAAGTCACTCTTCCAGCTTCCAAAACAATCGCTTATGATTTTTACAAAGAACCATTAACTGAAAACATACCCTATCCAAGTGATACATATTCTTTCACAAATGGCAATCATACTTGGGATACCTCAACTTCTATCCCAGACAAAGTCAGCATAACTTACAAAAAATCATATCCTAATTTCGTATATTCTGTCACTTTCCTGACCAAGCCAGCAGTAGATACCAATGCTCCAATCATTAGCGGTACTGATATTCGTATAGTTGCAGGTCATCCCCCGCTTACTATCTCAGAATACGAAGAACTGGCAAATATACATACAGATGATGGCTCTGAACTAACAATCACTGGCTTAAATCAAGTAGATTGGAACACAGTTGGAACTTATGAAGTCACTGTAAGCAGCACCGACCCGAACGGCAACAACGCTTCCCCGTTAACACTAAAAATAACCATTATTCCAAACACTTCTTTTGAAGAAACAACAAAAAATAGTACGCCGCCGACTACAAGCCAAAAACCAGTCCCCGTACCTTCAACTAGTCCCCTACCAAAAACAGGTGACAAATCACCACAAAAAATACAATTAATTGGACTACTTATCACCACATTATCCGGACTCATATTAATTCGTAAAAACAAATAAAAGATGATGGGAAAGCCACACCTAATATGCCTTCCCATCACCTTTTTTATTTTGCTCACCCCTTTAGAATTAACCGGTGATTTTTTGTATAAATTGATATATTGCGTTCGGAGGAAAAACCAAAAATGCATTCTTCAATACATAGTTGTTAGGAATATTTTCCAAAACAAGTTTGCAGAAGAAAAAACATGTTACCAATTTTTCTCGTTTAGCTATATGAGAACAAGATGGCTATATGATTTCTCTCCTCTTCCCATTATGGCAAAAATATCCCCCATACACGTCTATTCAATAAAAAACCGGGCAGAAAATCTTTTTTCGATTTTCTACCCGGTTTTCATGTTCAGCTAAGAATTTATGTCCTAGCCTCTTTCTTTATTACGTTAAATTTTATCGAACCGTTACCGGTGTTTCAATAACCTGATTGTTCGCCCCGTCATAACCTATCATCGAAACTTCCATACCTGGTGTTTTCAGTAAGGCTTTCGCATAATACGTAAACGAACCATCTGCATTTACTGGAATTTTAGATTTAACGACACCTTCAACTTTAAGCGCAATATATTTCACACCATTTGTTGATGTTCCTGTGACCTCCCTTGAAGTTCCAATCGTAAAGATATCTGTTGTTAACGTTGCTGGAGCAGTTGGTGGGATCGTCACTCTATTAGAAGCCACCTCAGCTCCACCTGCAGTGTAAGCTTTCATTACGATAGTATCCTGGTCACTTGTGACATAACGGCGAATATAGTATTCATATGTGCCTGAACCGTCTACTGGGATTCTAGATAGTTCTGTGTCATTCACAGTTGCGGAAATATATTTCACATTTCCAGAATACGTGCCGACTACTGAACTATCACCAAGGTTGTAAGTCTGTGCAGTAATCGCTGATGGACCACTTGGATTGATGGTTACTTGAACAGTGTCTCCAACTTCATTTCTTGAATTGTAGGCTTTCATTACAATTCGATCTGTATCACTTGTGATATAACGGCGAATATAGTATTCATATGTGCCTGACCCGTCTACTGGGATTTTAGAAAGTTCTGTGTCATTCACTGTTGCAGAAATGTATTTCACATCTCCAGAGTATGTTCCGACAATTGAACCATCTCCAAGACTATAATTATTCGCTGTAATTTCACTTGTTGTCTGAAGTTCACTTACCTCGAAAGGTGCTTCCGCTACTTGGACACTTGCGCCATTATACGCAACGACGGATACTACATCTTCTTCAGAAGTGATATTTGGTTTTGCATAGTATGAGTAAGTGCCACCTGAAACTGGGATTTTACCTAATACTGTGCCATTGACTTTCAGTGCAACATATTTCACGCTTCCTGTATACGTTCCTGTAACATACTTATCTTGGTACAAGACAAAATTATTTGCTGTAACAGTACTATCGCCTGGTGGGTTAAGAATTACATTGACTGGTTTTTCATCCACTACAACGCCTGCGACATTGTACCCTTTCACAGAAACCGTATCACCCACCGCGATCTTGCCTTTAGAGTAATAACTCCACGTGTTCGCATCTTTTACAGGGGTTTTCACGTATTCTGTGCCATTCACAACAAGGGAAACATATTTCACACTTCCTGTGAACGTTCCTTGTACGTAAGAATCTGTTGAAACGGCGAAATAGT
>NZ_FYBQ01000022.1 GCF_900186125.1 Listeria goaensis
CTTAACGATTCAAAGACAACGACTTCTTTACCTTTTAACGAGGATGCATCAAATGTGAAGATGACTTTTGCTGTTCCTGTTTCAGTTGTTGGCGTAAAGATTTTTCTTGCTTTCACCGCTTTACCGTCTACCATAACTGGTTTTCCAGTTTCTTTATCCATGAGAGTCCCTGTGACGGTGTATTGTTTTCCAGTCGTTAAACCACTGAAAATCACATCATCTTGAATGGAGACTTGTTTCAATGGCTCTAGACTCTTGTCGCCGTCTTCTTGATCGGTTGCTGTCGTTTGGATTTTAGGTACTAGCGCTTCATTTACTACATTCATCGTGATATTTTGTGTACTTGCGCCAATGGTGAAGGGATACGTCTTATTATTCAAGTGGTATCCTGGAATCGTGTTGGTTTCGACTAACACATAGTTTCCATAGCTTAAATCTGATTGGCTCCATTCGCCATTCGCATTGGTAGTCCCTTTAGCGATGGATTTACCATTCGTATCTTTAATTTCAAATTTCACACCTGGTAATAATTTGCCATCGTTACCTTTTTTGATTACTTTCATGGAACCTGTTTGTGCTTCAAAATTAGCTTTAAAAGAAATAGCATTCGCAGGATCCAAGTTCACACCTACTGCTAATCTTTGTAAGCTTGTATCTTCCATTTTATAAACTAACGGCAAGTAAGCTTTTAAACTTCCGTATAAATTCCCTGAAGAAAAATCATTATCATACGTTAACGGTGCCGTTAGGTAAAAAGAGTCTCCTCCTTTAATTGTCACTTGACCTCCTGTTTGTTTAGCCCCAGTTGTTACATTGATAAGTGATATTTGGTTTGGTAAGGTGAATGTGAATTTATTTTCACTATCCGCATTAACTTTATTTGTTTCCGTTTTTTGAACATTCCCTACTACACTTGAATTTAGAATGTTTTTTGTAAATGATTTAGCATCGTCAGGAACATCTTGCGCCATTCCTTTACTCTTTAAGGTCTCATATCCTGCGATATTTTTACCACCTTGATAACTACCTGTATACATTTCACTTGCTAGTAAGGAAGTCAATACAATCCCTCTGTCACGGTCTGAACCAAATATATTTTTGGCTCCCCCCCAGCCCCAATATAGAATAGCTGCTACTTTTTTATTTTGATAGATACTTCCGCCATCATTTGGAGTATTTGTAGCCGGCGTTCCTTTCGCATGCTCTATACAAAACGCCTGCACATTGTTAACTTTAAAATCTCCTACGATAGAACCACCATAAGAAATCGAGCCATTATACACAACTTGAGCACTTGCTTTAGCACTTTTTTTCATAGAAGAGCTTAAAACAAAGCCTTTTTTCAAAATGGCCTCTTCTTCCTCTGTTTTCTTTTCACCATCTGAACTTGTTATTTGTGATGGATCTGTAGCTTTCCCACTAGTAGCCGCAAAAACTGAGTGTATGGGGGCTAGCAAAGCAGATAAAAAAACTAAGACCACTGTCAAAATAGATAAATTTTTTTTCATTGATAAATACATTTTTCTTAAATACCTCCATTTTTAATTTCTACAATCAAGTCTTACCTTGTATTTGTGGGTGCTCTTATCGACATATACTCACCTTCCATAAAAAAAGACGTCCTAGGCATGTCGCCTTGACGTCTTTTTTTTAATTTATTTAGATGTTCCACCTTGCCACGTATTCCCATTTTCACCACCTGTTATACTTCCACCTTGATCTAAATCAATATCCCAGCTATCTCCTGGCGTAAGACTTCCACCTCCTGAATTGGAAGAAGAACCACCATTTGACGATGGTTTCTTACTGGATGAGGGTTGTCTTGAGGAACTGCTTGAATTTCCTGCTGTTGACTTCTTTGAAGAAGAAGTACTCCCTTGATTTGGTGAGCTTGGCGCTGTGTAATTGGAACTTGGTGTTGATGAACCTCTTCCTTGAGTTGCTGAAGGGGAAGAAGAACCCTTGGCTGTATTTGAAGAGCCTTTTGCCTGTGGTTCACTTGCTTTTTCTTGTGCTTTTTGCTCGGCTGCTTGTTTTTCTTGTGCGGTTAAGTGGCTTTCGACACGATTCAGGTCTTGAATGAGTGCCTGTTTCGCTTTCGCTTGTTTCACTTTATTTTTTTCCGTTAAGGCCGCTTGAAATTGCGTTCGCGTTACGTTAGACTTGATCGTTTTTCTCGATGTGTCGGTAAATAAGTTATCTACAGCTTGATTGGCTTTCTTAATTTGGGCTTGTTGCTGTTTAGCTCGCTGAATGATTTTATTCTGTTCTGCATAAAATACGGGTTTCGCTTCTTTTAGCTCCGTGGCTTGTTTTTCAACGGCGGCCACATTGGCTTTTTCGGCTAACGCTCCGTTTTGATCTAGTAAATCGTTGACTTGTTCGCGTAAATCAACCATTTTACTGGCATACGCTGTATCAACAATAGCCGTATTCAATTTTTCAGCGATAGCCACTCGCATTTCTTTCCCTTTCAATTGATTCAATTGACTTTCTAATGCCGCCACTTGTTCTGTGGTCACCTCTTCAGCTAGTCGCTCTTTTTTAGCCGTGAGGTAAAAAGCCGCAGCCTGTTTTTTGTAAGAATTGACCCTTTCTGCAAGCTGATCTTGTTTAGTTTCAAAGGCTTGTTGCTCTTCTTCTGCTTTCGCATGTGTCTGATACTGAGTGAGGCCATAGCCTCCTCCAACGAGTAACACCGCGCTAATCCCAATGCCAATAATCCATTTTTTCTTGTTCATACTGAAACGCCCCTTTCGATAAGTTCTGACTCTCTGCTTTCAATCGCTTGTTCAATAAATTCTAATTGATCGAGACTATAGGCTGCTAATTCGCTTTTCGAAAGAAGAATCCCCTTCTCAAACCAACAGTAGCCGTAAATCAACTCCACCAATAACCATTTTTCATTACGAAGTACTTGTCCTACTTCTCTTTGTTCTTTCTCTAAGATGGTCTGCATATCATTCATCCTCTCTATGTACTTTTAGTATACTATAAATTAAATTCCACTTGTTGTTTCAACCTATTAAGAAGCAGAAAGGCCAACAAAAAGGAGTATCTCGCCTGGCAAAAAGGGAAAAATCAGGAAAGAAAAAACAAACCTTTCTGCTTCTTAGGAAACGACTGGACTCTTTTCCATGCCAATGAAGAAGAGAATACGGTCAAAGAAATAGGCGAATCACGGCTCGAATTGGGGATAAGACCCATTTTCACCTATTTCTTTCACCGTACCGGTGTTTAAAAATCAAGTGGATGTTTGAGGCTTCAGAAACATCCCAACCCTTGATCAGCTATATAACCTAGTTCCATTCGCTCGCTGTCTGCTGACAGGTCTTGGCAAAACAAGTTATATCCAATCACGTTCCGTTTGTGGCTAGTCCGGTAACCAGAGAGCACGAAGGTTTCGGTATCACCTTCCAACCGCTACTTCACTCAGCTAGTGCTGATAAATGAGTGAACTAATTTGTATGAACCCGTTGATTGGGAAAGTTCCAAATTAGGAAATTCTATCCCTATGAAATTGTTAAAAGAACACATCTGAAAAAGGTAAGGTGGATCGGCTGGACAAACGTCCGAGCAGACAGCTTCTTTTTCATTGGCATGGAAAAGATTAAGGGGTAGGAACAATGACCCACTGTTGCATCCCTTTTAAAAATAATAACTCGGCATCGGCTTGTTTGCGCCTTGCGATAATTTGTTGTTTCTCACTTGTTGTATCCGCTACTCGAACATGACGAATGTTGTAATATAAATCTTTTAAAGGAACAGACTTTAAAGTGTTGAGATTCACAGCACTGGGGATTCCCTTCGTATGGAGTTGATCACACACATACATGTATTTGTCTCTATCAAACGTTTTAATAAAAATGGGTGTCCGTGTTCGCTCTAACTGTCGGTACGTTAAACGTTGGACTTTAGGTTTTCGTTTCTTTTTTTTGGTTTTGACGAGTCGATGTTCCAATCGTTGCTGCATCGGTTCATTCATTGCTTTCATGGTACGCTTATCTGGAATAACTGACATCATCGGCTTTTTCCTCCCTTATATTTATATCCAGCTACAAAAAAAAGAGCGTCCCCTACTTAAGTAGAGAACGCTCGCCAATGCCATTATATATTTTCCGAAGTTTACATTCTGTCAGAATGTGGAATAATCTCTGTAATATGCCTGTAGTTAGACATACTCCCAGAAAATCATTTACTTTCTGATAGCGAAACTATCTCGAAAATGATACAATAACTCTTGGTGAGGCGCCGTTTCTTAAGTATGTGTTAAGAGTTGCGGTGAGGAAGGAGAGACCTTCCTAGCACAAGTCAATTTTCCGCCAAGTTAATTGAACTGTGTGCTTCGCCTATTTGTATATTATCTGTCACTGAATTCGCATATGAGTTTACCTCATTGTGAATCCGTTGTCAAATAATTATTTGAATTTAATATAATAATCAGCCGATAAGAAGATGTCCACGTGTACTAACACCCACAAAACTTAATAATAAGTACATCCTGATTACCCCCGTTCTTCTTTGAAACAAATTTTATACAGTGAGATTTTTTCTTAATCTACTCACAAGCTTATTTTACCATAGTTTTTATAATTTAAAAGCCTTTTCGCTGAGCGGACAGATGTGTCCGCTTTTGCCCTAAGGCAACTTTTTTCTTGCACTACAATTGTTATTTAAAGCCATTTTCATTTTTTGAGGAGCGGACAGATGTGTCCGCTCAAAATTCCAGATGTGTAAATTATACATTTTTACACGAAAGGAGGGTTAAAAATGTCACAAAACATTAACATTTCAGACCATTTTGGCACGATTGTCAAAACGATTCGTGAAAATAGAGACATTTTACAGTCGACGGTTGCTGGTCATGACATTAATATTCGGACTTATAGACGCATTGAAGCAAATGAAGTGACCGTCAGTTTTCCACAATTTTTAATTATTGTAAATAATTTAAATTTAGATGTGGAGGAATTTATGCTCATTGCTAACAATTATGAGTTGACAGATCGACAAGAGATTTTACGTCTTTTTAAAGAATTAGGTAGTACGTTAAATGTTGATGGTATTAAAGAATTCCATGAGCACTGCAGAACCTACTTACAAAATCATGATGCCCCAGAAATTGAAGACTTAGAGAAAAGTGTAGATGCCATGTATAAATTCTCTCTCACAAATGACCGAAAAGTGTGCCAAAAGGATATCCAACCCCTTTGGAAGAAGCTTCGTAATCAAACCACACTTTATTATTTTGAAGCCTTATCCCTCTTAAGTATACTTTTCTTTATTGACGATTCATCAGAAATTCATAGACAAATTAAAAAGCTAGAAGAAGTCTTTCAGCTATATTTTCCCTATTACGAAACAAAAAGGCATATATTACGTGCCTATTATAATGCAGCGTATGGATTAGACATGAATAATGATTTCCTTGAAAGTGAACCTTATATTGATAAAGCACTTAAACTAAGCAAAGAATTAGAAGATGATGTAGTTTACTACGATACATTATTTGTTAAAGCCAAGCTTGAATATATCAAAGGGCATCATCCTATCGGAGAAAGGCTTGCCAATGAGAGTTTTGAAGGTTTAAGAAAAATGGAAAATAAAAAAAATGCCGTGAATATACGTAATGATAACATGAGTGATTGGCGTATTTTAACACAAAAAAAGAGCTGATAGCTCTACTATCAACTCTTTCACTTTCAGGATATTTATCAACCGCCTAAATATCCGTGGGCATAATAAGTTTGACATTTCATGGTGTTTCATCTCCATCTTTTTTGAGAATAACAAAGTATTCTGACGTCTCTTCCCGACAGAGACGTTTTTTCTTTTGCCATTTTCCCTTTATTAGTTAAGCTAACATCATGCAAACCCTTTCATTAAGTCTGTCACTAGCTTGTATTTAGCGTATCATAAAAACAAGTGTCAAAACGTAAAATTGCCCAGAAACCCCGATTTTTGTCCTGAACGACCGTGTAAACGGTTACAATTTTGTATTTTTGTATACTTTTTTCATCTTGTGTGTGCGCAGATGTATCTCTCCATCACGCAAAAAGCGATGTCCCCATGCTGACATCGCCTTCGCCGTACCCTTCATGGGTTTTATTTTCATTCCTCACCAAGCTCTATACGTCTCTTTCGCAACCGAAAGTTCCGAGATTCGAATTCAATCTCTTGCTTTAAGTGCTTCATCTTCCCTTTGAGAGCCTCAATCTCTTGATCAAGATGCTGTGTCGGTGACACAGACTTCTTCTCTTTCTTTTTATTTTTCCATAGTCGTGGAAACATCTGTCTCACGTCCTCGCTATTGACTTTATATCTCATGCTTTTTAGTCTAGCATAAAAAACATAGCTCCAACGAAAAATACCCCAGAAACCCCGATTTTTGTCCTGAACGTCCATGTAAACGGTTATAATTTTGTATTTTTGGACACATTTTAGTTATATGAGTACACAAAAAGAGCCCTTTTTCAGCGCTCTTTTTCTTGCACAAACGTCAAAGATTGATTGACCTCAAATAACTGGAAAAATTCCTTTTTCGTGTACACGTGCCAATCTCGATTCGGGGAACGTACGAGATAATCGCCCACTTTAATCGACATTTGAGGTTTCCCTTTGCGTTGGACTTGAATCGGTCTTCCTCGGTGACTAGGTAACACCGTTGTGTCGTCATTTTTGAGAAATAATGGGATCAATCGCCCATTATCCCCCGTGTATTCTAACACTTCGTACGAGCCTTTCGGGTAACAAATTTGAGGGACACGCGTATTTTCCATGACAGGTTCTAGCGTCGTTAAATGCCCCACGGGTGTTTGTTCCACCAACTCTTCTAGCGTCGTATAGCCTCCGTCAGCCATCGGAACATACACACTCGACCAGGCGGCTTCTTCGAGTTCATCCATTTTGACGGCATACACCGCGTCTCGTTTCAACAAGTACTCCAGGTCACTTTGGCGCAACGCTCGGTAATAGTGAATCCGGTTCTCTTTCCCGAACACGCGATACACCTTCGTCGGAATCGTTTGAATCCGATTTTTCGCTTTCCAATGCCGAAATAAATCGGGGGCAATGTCTAACTGGAGTTGCATATCTTTCTCCATCATGCCTGATTTTCGAAAATAGGCGTATTGTTGGATCGTAAAATGCTCAATAAAATCATGAATCCGTTCAAATTCATTCACATCTTTTTTCGTTTGAGCAATCACTTGTTTTTCTTCACTTAATCCACCTAAAGCCTCTTGTTCTAACCGATGCGACTCCGCCGTCAATTCCATTATTTTTTGACAGGTCGCGCATTGTAAATACGTACCGGCCGCATGCGACAACTTCAAAGCATCGTGTGCTTCATACGCTTGTGCCAACGCCAACATCACGGTGCGTTTTTGTTTTTTCAATTCTCGCGTATCCACTCGTCTTCCCTCCGTTTTTCTCGTTCGTTCATGGACTCTATTGTACCCCAATCTCGAAAAAATGCAAAAAGAGCCAGCCCTCCACCTAAAAGGTGCATACGCACATTCACCCCTTACTATTTGCTGATGACTACTTACTTGCTCTAACAGACAACACTCGCATAAGCCACGAATAAACTTCAAAAGCATAAGCAGAAAAACAGGGTCACTAGAATTAAGTAATTGGCAATTGAACCCATTGACTTTTAACCCGTGTCCGTTGCACTTAAATCGCGCTGTCGTACCGTTCGGTACGTGTTCTCTAGCAAATTCCACACTTCATGGCCACCACTATCCCCTCCAGGTATCCCTTTCAAAATGGCGCTCTTATCGCCTGATGTCGATGGGGTAGAAGTCAGTTTTGCCCCAATAAATTGAGCCGCTTCTGAAAAAGTGCCTAAAAAAGCCAAGTATTTTTCTTTTTGCGCTTGTTTTTTCGTCAAGGCATGACGGATCGCTTGCTCTACCACAATCGCATTGGTGGATATCAACGTCACCGCATAACGACCTTTGCCCTCCACTTTACTGATAATTCGTTTCGATTGCTTCAGTATTTTTTTTAATGTGGCCAACGGAATATTGGTTTCTTCAGAAAGCTCTCGTTGGGATTTTTCCAAAAACGTTTGGCCAAACAAAATGTGTTTGGATATATATTCTTCTAAATCCATTTCCCATTCTTCAAAATGAGAGTAGATTCGATTTTCGCGTGATTTTCTA
>NZ_FYBQ01000017.1 GCF_900186125.1 Listeria goaensis
CCTTGCTCTTCGACTTCTTGCGTCAATAATTGTTTAAATTGATTAGTCTCTGAACTTACCGCCTCTATAGCGGATATTGGAACACTCATTGTATTTCCTCCTTTTGAGGATAAGAAAAAGACCCTTACGCGTCTTTTTCTACCTCCTATTATTCAACTACATGTACCATTACCTTCTTAAGCGTTGTCAGCCCTTCTTGGTCTGTCACCTGATAAATAACTGTATAATCACCTGGTTGAGTTAAATCTACCTGACTGGCATCCACTTCTAACAAATTAGTAAGATCTCCTTCCTCTTCATCAAAAGCCTGCACTCCTACTAACCAATCTGGTGTATCACCGAGGTTAAGCGTAATCTCTTCAGTTTCCATTTCAATCATTGGTGCATGATTGGGCTCCTGAACTGTTACTGTAATTGTGCGTACCGTTGTCTTTCCATTATTATCCGTCACTTCATACACAACCGTATAAACCCCAGATTTCTGTGTATTAACATTGTTTTCTTGAATCACAATAGCTTGGGTTAAGTTCCCATCTTGAATATCATGAGCTGTGACTTGTTCTAAGGGATCAAAAGATTCTCCAACGGTGATGGTTTGATCATTTGCATCGATGACAGGCGCATCATTCTCCACTTGAATATGAATTGTTTTCTCAGTCGAGACACCTTGAGAATCTGTCACCTGATACGTGACAATATACTCGCCTTCTACCTGCGTATCCACCGTGTTTTCAAGGACACGAATCGCAGATGTCATATCCCCGTCTTCTGTATCAGTTGCCGTTACATCCTGTCTGACATCAAATGGTTTCCCTAGTGAGATAGTTTGATCATTTGCTTGAATGATAGGTGCATCGTTGGTGACAGTAATGGTGATAGTGATTTCGACTTGATTTTCCGCCTGATCTATTACACGATAAGTAACGGTGTAATTCCCAACTTGATTTGGATTCACATTATTAAAAATGACTTCCAGTCGATTGGTAATATCCCCGTCTTCCGAGTCTATCGCTGTGGCATATTGATAAGGATTAAAAATTGTTCCTACATGAATGACTTGATTATCCGTTATAATCTGTGGCACTTCATCTACAGGTGAAGGTTCAGGATTATTTGGAATTGGCTCTGGATTTGGTATCACTGGAGTGTACGTAGGCGTTTCTTCTTCCTCTGA
This sequence comes from Listeria goaensis, assembly GCF_900186125.1. Classification (GTDB taxonomy): domain Bacteria; phylum Bacillota; class Bacilli; order Lactobacillales; family Listeriaceae; genus Listeria; species Listeria goaensis. The sequence continues at coordinate 1,175 of NZ_FYBQ01000017.1, forward strand.
TTTTTGCATTGACTCTTTTTCGGATGTCGTTGATAACACCTTACTATTTTGATTAGTTTCGGTAGGCAAGGCATCAATCGCACGAAAAGCAATCATTTGTGCAGTACTTTCTCTTTGGGATGTTTCGTTTGTTGAATCTGTGAAAGAGTCGTTATCATTGCCTTGGGATAAAATAGAACCCAGTACATCTTTTGATTCTGTTTCAGTCTTAGGAGACTTGTCCAAATAACTCTCCCATTGCTTTTTAGTTGGCTTAGTTGTTTCTTCCTTATTTTTTGAGGTAGAATTTGCGGGGAGTGTTTCTGTATTTGGTTGTGTAAACAGCCAATATGAACCTACTCCAGCACCGCCTACAAGTCCTAAGGAAACAAGTCCTACTAGTAATTTTTTATTGACTTTACCTGTCATGAAGAGATTTCATCCTTTCCGTCTTTAATTTTCTGAATTTCTTGTTGGATGGCCTTTTGATTGGCTATCAACTGTTTCCTAATTGACTCACTCAATCCTGGTTTTTTTAGATGCTGATTGATTTCTTGAAGGGTCGTGTTTAACAATTGATAATCTTTTATTTTTTGACTCACCTTGTCACTTTGAATTTCTATATTCCATTGTTCGGCTTTTTCAATTTGACCTTCTTTTAAATATGCTAAAGCCAAATGTTCAGATACCGTATCATTTTGACTTTTAGCTGCCACTTCTTCTGCTTTAGCGAGGTCATCTACTTGTATATAACTGAATGCCGCGAAAGAATATCTTGTTGCATTTAGCCGAATCTTTTTAGGTTCGGTTTCATATAGTTGAATAACTTGGGCATACTCCTTTTTCAAAAAAGCTAAATCCAGTTCAATCGTAGTATTAGGAAAATCGCGATAAACCTTTTCTAGCGTTTCCGTATGAACAGCAACAACTTGCTCCTGTTCCCACTTCCAAAAGCTTTGAGGATATTGTTTGGCCATGTTTTGATACTTCCCTTGTTTTAGGAGTGTTTGAGCGGAGGGTTTTTCGGATTTGATATGGTGATGCGCGGCATAACCACTCCCTATCAATAGCACGACACTAATGCTAACCCCAAAAAGCAAACGTAAATATCTTTTTCTTCGTTTTTTCAGCCATTCTTTACAACTATGATATGTGCTCTGGATTCTATTTTTTTTTCGTGGTGACTGTTTTTCTCTCCGCTTTTTAAAGAATTCTATGAAATTTTTTTGAATAGGCGCTAAAAATGTTTGGATCTTAAAATGTGGTTCTTTAGATTTTGATTTTTTTTCTGGATTCGTACCACGATTTTTAACTATTTTAGCTTCTTGTTCTTTTTTTTCTATCGTGGGTGGATACGGTAAAGGATTATCTGTTTCTAGTTGTGTTTGCCCCACGATTCCACGATTGATTTCTTCCTCTAAAGCTTCTAACAGCTTCCTTTTGGCTTTTTTATCATATAACTTTTGTTGTACAGCTTTTTCTAGTGTATTGGCCATCATGCTCAAAACATCCAGATTCTGCTTGCTATCCCATGTTAATTTAGCCAAGATATTCACGCCATTTTGGGTCGTTTGATTGAGTTCATAGCGTATTTTTAACTTGATTTCTGTATTTAAAGAGGAAATTTTATAATAAAAATCACAAAATGACATTTCTTGCCCTATGAAGAAATTTGGTTCCGATTGGGGTGTATGGACTTCCACAATACGTATCCACCACGTAGTCATATTATTTCACCAAGTCAATCACGAATTGAATAATTTGTGGTGAGGCGAATAGACCACCAATCCCAAATATAGTATTTATGATGATTTTTCCACCTTTTCCTTCTCGATCAATCCATTTAAACTTAAGGATAAAGAAACCTAATCCCACCATGGCTGTTCCTACCCAGAAGGCTATACTCGTTAAAAAATCATACATCCCTTCACCTGCCGTATTTACAGATGAAGTAATATCTCCTACGGATTTTGCAGCGTAAACAGATTGGGGCATAAGTAAGATAAACATGACACTAAAAAAAACCATCGTCATTTTGAATACGAAAGGCTTTTCTAGCAACAAATTCTTGCTCTTATTCCACTGTATTTTTGCTTTCATCGAATGTTGACACTTCCCTTCCATTTTGTTTTAATTCTTTTCGCATTTCAATCATTTTTTTTAATAGTTTCTGTGATTCTTTCGTAATGCCATTTTCTTGTAAAGCTTTCTGTTTTAATAGATGAATTTCATTATTTACATCACGTCCATAAGCCTCACAGTATAAGTTGTAAAGGGAACTTACTTGGCTTTTCTCAGATTTGCTTATCATGATCTCACCTCCTTTCTCTGTGGAACAATTCATAATTAGCCATATAAAAAAGATGATTCCTTTTTCTCTTCATTAATTGACCTAAAATTTTTAGGTATTGCGTTTATTCCATAGCTTTTTTTCTATTATTTTCTGTATTTCTGGTGAAATTTTATTTAAGAACGTACAAAATAGAACGGGCAGAAACCATAACCAAATGATATAAACTTGTTGCTGCATATTTAAAGTTAAAGCATACAGGCAACCAATTATAAAACCAAAATTTCCTACGTTGGCTAAAAGCTTACGTGTGGCTACAGCTATTCCATTTCTCAAGCTCATTTTCTGAATCAAGAACAATATCTGAAAAAAAGCAAAAAAGGCTAGGATTGTGATAACTGTTTGTGGAATGATAAAAAGTGTCTCTTTCAATGATGGATCATGAAAGCCATGGGTTGTTAAATAGGTATAAAAATTTTTGACTAGGGGTGGATAGAACAAATAAAGACCCAAAAAGCCGCCTATATAAACCATAATTCTCGACCAAAATTCAACTTGCGGCACTATTTTCAAGATTCTTTTCACTTCTCTACCTCCTTTTTATTTAGCCTTTTCTTCCTTATTTTCCGAATAAGTAAAACGATAAGAATCACGACTAAAACCAAACTGCCAACCAAAAGCATAATGTACATAAAAGCAAAAAAAGAATGAAGTCATTAAGGAGTTGAACCGCACTCATTTAAATCTCCTTACCGTCTTCGTAAGTGTTTTTCTTGCTGCCACTGTAAACTTCTTTCATCGCGTCATCGCCTGGTTTATAGTTGCCATCATGGTCCTTTTCAAAGAAAAGGGTGTATTCCGTTGGCTCTTCTAGCATTGGGGCTTTGTTGCCGTGTTGATACAACTGACCCATCGCCCAGAATTGCAAGACCGCATTGGCTTTTTCTGTCAAATCCGATGGATATTGACTAAGCGCCATATGTTGATCAAAACCCACTAAGCTATCTAAATAGGTATTTGCTTGACCAGCTAAGGCGTTCAAGGCAATGCCTTTGACTTTCACAGTCACTTCAGCGCCATTATCGGTTTTTTCGAATTTCTCAATGGAATAACCGTCTTGAATTTGTTCAAAATAAGCGACCATCGCTTGAGCATAATCTTCTTTGATTTTTTCAGGAGGATACACTTCATAAAAGCCCTCATATTGAATCATTAAGGGGTTATCAATCGGGGTCACACTCCCGGCGCTCTCTTCAAAAAACTGGAGCTGTTGCGCTTCGAACTGTTCCCGATCAATCCCTAATAAGTCTTTCATTTCGGTGCTTTTTCTTTCATAGATATAACTTAAATAGCGTTCAGCGCTATAGTTGACATTTTTAAACGAATGTTCGGTTTCTGATTTGACTTGTTCAGTTTTTGGTGCTTCAGAAGCATTAGCCTTTGAATCAGAAGTTGCTTGTCCACAACCTGCTAAGGGTAAGACAAGTAAGCTTGTCGCAAGAGCTCCTGTTAATACTTTTTGTTTCCATTTATGTTTTGTTTCCATGATTTTCCTCACTTTTCTATTTTTATGATTTTATGGTTGATAAGCGTTTTTTACTGATAAAATGCAAATCAGATGTGTTTAAACTAACAATGGGAATCGATTGACGCTCTCGTTGTAAGCCAACTTTCGTGACAACGCTAACGCGATCCACGATGATTTTTTCTTTTGGTAATGGGCGATACGCTTTTCGTTTGCCCGTTGAAATTTGACATTGAATACGTTCTCCATTGTTCACTTTGAAGGCCAGCCAATCATCTAAAATGCCCGCGCATAATGACTCTTCAAGCCGATAAGGCAAAATCATTAAGACTGTCACAGCTTTCGTTTGTGTATGAAATTTCACGCGATAGCCATATTCCACGCTTGTTTTCCTCCCTTCTTCACAATAATAAAAAGCGCCTTTTCTTAAAAGACGCTTTTATCGTTGATTTAGTTTTGTTTGGTTTTTCGCCTTACAAGAACTAAGCTCGCTAAAGCGACTAAAATGGCTCCAAATTCTACGTAAAGTGCCATATTGTCATCACCTGTTTTTGGCATGATTTTTGTCACGATATTTGGTTTCGCAACTTTCACTGTTTGACCTTTGTCGTTTAAATCTTTGTGGTCCGCAACTAATTCTTTGTTCTTATAAAGCTCTTCAAACACGACTAAATCCTTGCCAGCTAAATTTTTCGTATTAAACGTAAATTCTACTTTGGCTGAACCGTTCGCTTCTTTGGCTGTGAATGAGCCTTTCGCCACCACAGTTTTGCCTTCAATCATAAGTGGTTTTCCGGTTGCTTTGTCCATGATGGTACCTTGAATGTCATAAGTTTGGTTAGGTGTTAAGTCTTGATATTTCACTTCATCCACTAGCGTTACATTTTGATCGTACGCAAGCGTTTTGTCGCCATCCGCTTTATCAGTGGCCATCGTGCCAATTGTTGGGCTTGCTACGCGAACGGTTTGACCAACATCTTTTAAGTCCGCATGTACAGCTACTTCTTGATTATCACGTGTCACATTTTCAAATACAACGACTTCTTGCCCTTTTAAGGCTGAAGCATCAAATGTGAAATCGAGCGAAACAGTACCGTTCGCTGTTTTTGCTGTAAAGGTTTTAGTAGCTGTGACTGGTTTGCCATTGATCAGTAATTCCTTGCTGGTTTGTTTATTCATGAGAATACCTGTCACGGTATATTCTTTGCCTGGTGTAAGGTCTGTATACTTCACCATATCTGTAACTGTAACTTTTTTCTCTGGTGCCACCACTTTATCATTGTCCGCTTTATCTGTTGCGGTTGTTTGAATTTTAGGTTTTGTAAATGCAACGGTTTGGCCTTCGTCCTGAATATCTGCATGTGTAGTCACTTCTTTTCCATCAAGACTAAGAGATTCAAATACAACTACTTCCTTCCCTGCTAAAACTGATGCATCAAATGTGAATACAACTTTTGCTGTTCCTGCTTCAGTTGTTGGGGTAAAGATTTTTCTTGCTTTGACGGCTTTTCCGTCCACCATAACCGGTTTGCCAGTTTCTTTATCCATTAAAGTACCAGTTACCGTGTATTGTTTACCTGTGGTTAAACCAGAGTAAGCCACATCGTCTTGGATGGAGACTTGTTTCAATGGCTCTAGGCTCTTATCGCCGTCTTCTTGATCGGTTGCTGTGGTGTGAATTTTAGGAACTAGTGCTTCATTTACTACATTAATCGTGATATTTTGTGTACTTGCGCCAATGGTGAAGGGATACGTCTTATTATTCAAGTGGTATCCTGGAATCGTGTTGGTTTCGACTAGCACATAGTTCCCAAACGTTAAGTTTGATTGGCTCCATTCGCCATTCGCGTTTGAAGTTCCTTTTGCGATAGATTTACCATTTGTATCTTTGATTTCAAATTCAACGCCAGCTAGTAATTTCCCATCATTGCCTTTTTTGATGACCTTCATCGAACCTGTTTGAGCTTCAAAATTTGCTTTGAAGGCAAGAGTAAAGGAAGGATCTCTCCAAATTCCTTTACCTAGAGTTTGGTATGCCGAGTTTGTCATTTTATATAAAATAGGACTATACTCTTTCAGTGATCCTGTCATCGCTCCTGAAGAATAATCTGTACCATACGTTAAAGGCGCTGTTAAATAGAAAGAATCTCCACCTTTGATGGTTACTTTACCACCTGTCTGTTTCGCACCAGTTGTAACATTAACGAAGGAGATTTGGTTTGGTAATGTAAAAGAAAACTTATTCGCTGTCTCCCCATTTAATTTAATTGTTTCAGTTTTTTGATTTGTGCCACTTATTGTTGTATTAACTGTTGTCTTAGATAGACTTGCATTTGGTCTCGGATAATCTTCTGCTAATGCTTTAGCTTTCAATTCATCATAACCCGGAATATTTTTACCACCTTGATATGTTCCAAGATATAGTTCACTTAACACCAAAGATGTTACAACCGTTCCACGACTCCAATCTGAACCAAAAATATTCCCTGAACCTGTCACACCATTATATAAAGCAGATGCAATTTTAGGATTACTATAAATACCTCCACCGTCATTTGCTGTTCCACTCGGCGGCGTACTTTTAGGGTGTTCCATACAAAAAGCTTGCTGACCATCAACTTCAAAATAACCTACTGTACTCCCTCCATACGAGACAGAACCTTTATACACCACTTTTGATGATGCTCCTACTTTTGTAGACCTTAACTTATTTGTAATACCTTTTTTAAGTGCTGTTTCTTCTTCATTTGTTTTCTTTGCTCCATCTGTACTAAAAATTTGGCTTGGATCTAATCCTTGCGCAAACACACGTTGTACAGGAGATAAAATAGTAGATACAAATACGAAAGCGACTAACACCAATGTCAGCCACTTATTATGTGATTTATTCATTTTCACCCTCCAAAATTATTGTTATTTTCTTTAAAGTACTAGTACGTAAAAGTTGGTGCTCGAATTTTCATTATTAATTTCCTTTCTTCTTAGAGAAATTAAAAAAGACACCTCATTTTGAAGTGTCTTTTTTAATTACTATATTTGTTTTACCAAGAACCACCTTCCCAAGTATTTCCATCTTCTCCATCGATGTATCCACCATCTGACCATTCAACATCCCAACTGTCACCAGGAGTTAATTCATCACTAGATTGTGAAGAAGAACTTCCATTTGACGCTGAATTTGATGAATGACCAGAAGAACCGCTTGTATTTCCTGAAGTTGATTTTTGGGTCGGACTTGAAGAATTTGATTTACTACCTGAACGAGATGATTCTGATGTTGATGAACTTCCTTGTTTGTAAGATTTCGAACTCGATGTTGAATTCTGAGATGAACTAGCTTGTGATTCTTGTGTTTCTGTTGCTTTTTGTTTTGCTTGATTTGACTGATTAGCTTGCTCATTTTGCTTTTCATTTGTGACTAAGTAATTTTCGACACGATTTAAATCAGCAATGAGTGCTTGTTTTGCTTTAGATTGTTTCACTTTATTTTTTTCACTTAAAGCTGTTTGAAACTGTGATCGCGTGATACTCTCTTTAATGGTCTTTCTTGTCGCATCTGTAAAGAGTGCATCCACCGCATTTTGAGCTTTTTCTAATTGATCGTGTTGCTGTTTCGCTTGTTGAATCCACTTATTCTGCTCTGCATAAAAAACAGGCTTCACGTCTTTAAGCTCATTAGCTTGTTTCTTAACATCTGCTACATTTGCATTTTCTGTTAATACACCTTTTGGATCAAGTAATTTTTTGACTTGATCACGTAAAGCAATCATTTTTTCCGCATCCGCAGTATCTACTGTCGCTGTATTTAATTTCTCTGCGGTTGTGACTGTCATTTCTTTCCCTTCCAGCTTTTGTAATTTACTTTTCAGCGCTTGAACGTCTTTTACAGTCACATCTTTCGCTAACAATTCTTTTTTATCGTTAAGATAAAATGAAGCTCCTTCTTTTTTATAAGCTTCTACTTGTTGCGCTAATTGCGCCTCTGCTTTTTGCACAGCTTGCTGTTTTTCTTCTGCTTTTGCGTGAGTTTGATATTGAGTGAGTCCAACTCCGCCGCTAATAAGCAGTGCACAAATTCCTATCCCTATGATCCATTTTTTCTTTGTCACGTTTATGCTCCCCTTTCTAATTTCACCGCAGTTCTGTTTTCAATCGCTTGTTCAATAAATTCTAATTGATCGAGACTATATTCAGCCAAGTCACTTTTCGTTAAGGAAGAATCCGTTTCAAAAAGACAGTAGCCATAAATCAATTCAATCAATAGCCATTTTTCATTACGAAGTGTTTGCACCACTTTATTTTGTTCTGTTTCTAAAATGGTCTGCATTTCATTCACCTTTCCTTTACTTATATTTAGTATACTATAAATCCACTTTTACTTCTTGTGTTAAATCAATACAATTAATCTCTTTCCCACGCCAATGAAAAAGAATTGGCAATACGGTCAAAGAAATAGGCGATCACGGCTTTAGTTGGAGATAAGACCCATTTTCACCTATTTCTTTCACCGTACTGATTACTATAATACTTGGACGTTTGAGGCTTCAGAAACGTCCCAACCCTTGACCAGCTATTCCATTGTGGTTTGTCTTGCTCGATGCTAGTGCATGTCGTCGCAAAATCCAATGAAATCCAATCACGTTCCGTTTATGGCTAGTCCGGCAACCTGAGAGCACGAAGGTTTCGGAATCCCCTTCAAACCGCTTCCTCACTTAGCTAGTGCTGATACATAAGCGAGCTAATTCGTATGAACCCGTTTAACGGGAAAGTTCCGAATTAGGAAATCACTATGCAGTTTTTGAAAGAACAAATCTGAAAAAGGTTAAGGTGACCTACTCGACAAATGTCCGAGCACGTTGTTTCTTTTTCATTGGCGTGGAAAAGAGTTAGTGTTGAGGAACCATCACATAATGTCGCATCCCTTTCATAACTAACAAGTCGGCATCAGCTTGTTTTCGCCTTGCGATAATTTGATGTTTCTCACTTGTCGTATCAGCGATTCGCACGTGTCGAATATCATAATATATATCTTTTAAGGCTATTGGTTGTAAGGTATTGAGATCTACAGCGTTAGGAATACCATTCGCAGAAAGTCGATCCCACAGATAAAGGTATTTTTCACCACTAAAAGTTTTGATAAAAACTGCTATTTGTATCTCTTCTAACTGTTTTTGTGTTAAACGCTGCAAGGTTGGTTTTCTTTTTTTCATTTTACTTTTGATAAATCGATGTTCCATGGGCTCATTGATTGATTTCATCCTGCGTTTATCTGAAATTTTTGTTTTCACCTAAATCTTCCTCCCAGTTTTTAGTATGTAAACAGCTCAAATGAATTCAGCGAACAAAAAAAGCGCCTCCTACATTAGTAGAAGACGCTCGCCAAGGGTTATTGCATTATTTTTGACGTTTACATTCCTCAAAAAAGTGGAATATTTCTGTAGCATTACCTCAATTGATAACATCAGAAATCATTCTCATTTCTTGTGGCGAAACCATCAATAAAATGATACAATAGCCTTTGGTGAGGCGCCGTCTCTTAAGTCGGATTAAGAGTACAGGTGAGGAAGGGGCTACCTTCCTAGCACATCGTCAATTTTCCGCCAAGTTAATTGACCTGTGTGCTTCGCCTATTTGTATATTATTTGTCACTGAATTCGCATATGAGTTTACCCTATTGTGAAATCAATGTCAAATAAATATTAGATTCTAAGTATAAATGTCTAACCAATTAATACATGGCCTTGAGTACGTGTACCCAAAAAGCTAAAAATTAAGAACATTTAGTCCTACCTCCCGTATTCAACGTAAGTTTTTTGTGTTTTTTATATCCTACACATACATTGTAGCACATATTTATATTTTTCCTAGCAATTCTCTAGAATGTCTCATTGGTGAGACCTTTTGCACATAACCAACTTTTTTGTATATTAAAAAGTGAGCGTTTAAGCCATTCTATTTTTTTGCCAATGTCTCATTAGTGAGACATTATAAAATATAATGTGTATTTTATACATTTCCTAACTAAGGAGTTGATAAAAGTGTCACAAAACATTCATAATTTGGATGGACTTGGCGATACAATTAGAAAAATACGTGAAAATAAGCAACTTACACAAAAAGAAGTTGCTGGCGATATCCCTCGTGCCACGTATAGTCGCATTGAAGCAGGAAAAACCATTCCTTCGCTAGAAAATTTTTTTCAAATTGTAAATAGATTATTTATGGAAGTCGGCGATTTCATGATGATTCATGAAGACTTTAAAGTTTCAGAACGCCGGAAAATTCTTCAACTTTTCAAAAATGTTCAAAGTACCTTGAATGAAGAAGGTTTTCATTCCTTTTTTGAGTTTAGTTCTGAATACTTGAAAACCCATCATGATTTAGAAATTGAAAATTTATTTAAGAGTTTACAAGGCCTGTATCAATTCTCAAAAACAGATGACCGCGCAGAAACCTTTCTGTATGTGAAACCACTTTGGTTATCACTAAAAAACAAAGATGAACTTTACTACTGGGATTCCTTAGCCTTATCGAGCATAATATTCTCACTCCCTGATTCTTCTGATATTCATTTTCAGGTTAATCGGTTAGCTAATTCCTTCAAACGTTTAGCGCCATTTTATCCAGATACACAAGGTCATCTTGCTCGTCTTTACTTAAATGCAGTCTTTGGCTTAAAAGAAAATAATCATCTTCATGAAGGCGGTCAATATGTTGATGCGGCCCTGGAAATAAGTGAAAAATTGCCTAATAGAGATCGAGTTCTTTATTATGATGCCATGTATCGTAAGGCAGAAATTGAATTTGTCACAGGAAATGAAGCTCTAGGACGAAGACTTGCCACCGAGAGTTTTCAAGGGTTACAAAATCATGAAGTAACTAAGGGAAAAAACAGCATACTGAATGATAATATGTCTGATTGGCAGATATTAATACAAAAAAAGAGTTGATATTTAATTATATCAACTCTTTTGTGTCAAAAGTAATAATTTCGCCGCCACCTAGATACACATGCCCGTAAAATTGCTTGCCTTTCATGGTAATTCATCTCCATCTTTTGAGAAACAAACAAACTATTATCCAGCACATCTTGAAAAATGCGTTTTTTTGTTTATATGTTGTCCCTTTTTAAGATTAGTTATCTACACTGTAACCCCTTTCATTGCGTTTATAACTAACTTGTTAATAGTTTAACATAAAATAAACAGCTAAAACATATAATACCCCAGAAACTGCGATTTTTGCCCTAAATGACAGATTTCATGCTTTTTTTTAATTTTTTTGTATACAAATCTACTCTTTTTTTACTAAAACTATTACGCTTTCTCCTTTCCATTCTGTTCAACAAAACTTAACGTCTGATTCACATCAAATAATTGGAAAAATTGTTTTTTAGTATATACCTGCCAATCTCGATTGGGTGACCGGACTACATAGTCTCCTTTTTTGATTGACATCTGTGGCTTTCCTTTTTGATGTACTTGGATTGGTTTTCCTGGTCGATTCGCTATGACAGTAGTTTCTTTATTTTTGAGAAATAGTTGGATTATTCCCACGTTATCTCCTGTGAATTCAAGCACTTCATACGACCCTTTTGGATAACAAACTTGTGGAATATGAGTATTAGCCATAACAGGCTCTAAAGTTGTAAGATGTCCAACAGGTGTTTGCTCCACCAATTTTTCTAAAGTGGTATAATCACCATCACTTAAAGGGATGTACACACTAGACCATAATTCTTCTTCAAGTTCGTCCACTTTAGATGCTTTAATCTCATCTTTTTTAAGTAAATAGTCTAAATCCTTTTGTCTTATAGCTCGATAGAAATATATTAGATTGTTCTGATCAAAAACTCGATAAATCTTCGTTTGGTATGTTTGGATCCTATTTTTTGCTTTCCAATAACGAAAAATATCGGGTGAAATATCTAACTGGAGTTGAATATCTTTCTCCATCATGCCTGATTTTCGGAAATACGCATATTGTTGGATGGTAAAATGCTCGATAAAATCATGAACTCGTTCCCATTCATTCACATCTTTTTTAGTCTGGACAACCACTTGCTTTTCTTCGCTTAGACCACCTAAAGCCTCTTGTTCTAAACGATGCGACTCTGCCGTTAACTCCATAATTTTTTGACAGTCCGCACATTGTAAATAAGTCCCTGCCGCATGTGACATCTGCAACGCATCGTGTTCTTCATAGGCTTGTGCCAACGCCAACATCACCGTGCGTTTTTGTTTTTTCAATTCTCGCGTATTCAATCATTTTCCCTCCGTTTTGTCTCGTTCGTTCACGCAATCTATTGTACCCGAATCTTAAAAAAATGCAAAAATGACCACCAAAACAAACTATCTATAGGGTGCATATGCGCTTCATACCCTAAACTACCCATAAGTTCCCTGTGCCAACTACCACCTATCCATCGCATACCTCTCCCCCAGAGCCCTATATCAAAAATAGACTAGATTATAATTATTTCAGATACACCCGTAACAAAAAGGTGACGTAACTAGAATTAAGTAATTGGCAATCGAACCCATTAACTTTTAGCCTGTGCCCATCGTGCCTAGATTGGCTTTTCGTCTTGTTTCATACGTGTTCTTCAGCAAGTTCCACACTTCTTGACCGTCACTACCCCTTTCTGGCAATCCTCTCAAAATGCCGTTATGAGCTTCTGATTGTGAGGTTTTTGCGTCTAATTTTTCTAAAATAAATGACACGCTTTCTGTGAAAGTGGCCAAAAAGGTCCTATACTTTTCTTTTTCCTGGCGTGTTTTGTTCATAGCATGACGAATCGCTTGTTCTACCACAATCGCATTCGTGGATATCAACGTCACCGCATAACGTCCCTTCCCTTCCACTTTGTGGATAATCCGTTTGGACGCCTTTAATATTTTTTTTAACGTGGCCAAAGGGATTTTGGTTTCTTCCGCCAATTCACGCTGTGATTTTTCTAAAAACGTTTGGCCATGTAAAATTTGATTTGAGATGTATTCTTCTAAATCTGCTTCCCATTCTTCGAAATGAGAATAGGTTCTGTTTTCTCGCGCTTTTCTATGCTTCCGAAATACACGACTACCTTGCTTATGAAAGATAAATGCCGCAGAATGCTCCATTTCGTCTCCCGAATCGTACGTTTCTAGTAAACCTTGGATAAATTCTAAATTCGCGCCCTGGTATTTTCCAGAATACGCGCTTTTTAACGTTTTTTCCATTTCGCGCAAGGAGACCGGTTGTTTCAGGTTGGTATTGAATTCATCGAGTAAATCAAAGGCTTCTTCGTAGCTCATTTCAGATGAATAGCATGCCAGTCCCAAGGTGAAAAGCGCGTTATTTCGGCCATATTGTCCTTGGCGACCACGGATATTCGTGAGTTGAATCAATTTTGTAAACCATTTTTGGTTTGTTGCTTTCAATATGTTTTCAGGCTTTTGAACAATCTGCAAGTGAGAACGGTCATGCTTGTCACTGTATATCTTTGACCATGACATGAGATTGGCATAGTCGAATGTATGACTTAAACTTTCAAAAACGACATTATACAAGTTTGGCGCTCTAAAGAAACCGAAGTCATTGCAACCACGATCAACATGTGGAAGTTCCGCCGCAAACGCATGCTTCAGATTTTGCGCCACTTTTTTGGCCACACGTAGGCTCTTAAAATTGTGGGAGTTGCTAATGAAGACTGGATTTTTTAAGACAAAATACATCTGGAAACCATGTGTGGTCTGAAGGATGAGCGTCGGCGTTTGATTCAAGATTTTCATCGATGCCATAATCATTTGAGCCACATCCACTTGCAGAGTATCCACATCAATGACATAGGTATTGATTTGTTGTAAGTTCTCTTCAGCATGGCCTTTCACAAATTTACGTGCTTTATCTGTGTAAGTCCCCCATCGATAAACGTTGGGCGTCCAGTGTGTAAACTGGTTCACTTCTTGAATCAGCGCTTCTTGACTTGTCACAATAAATCCACGCACGCCTTGTCGACGTTGCAAATCTTCTTTTTGACGCACGACAAACTGAACGCCTTTGCGATGAGCACTCGCTGCTTCTTGTGCTGCATAATGTTGTTGAACAGCTAATACACCACGGCTGTTTTTTTTCGAAAAAGCTGTGATGCCTTCGTGAACGACCGTATGAATCACGGATGAATAGGTATATAAATCAATGACTTCACTGGAGTAAGACATACCATACCTGGCTCCCTTCTTTTTTTTACACAACAAAAAGGACACGGCTACTTCCCTTTCGGAAGTGTCGTGTCCTGTTCAAGACTGGACAATATCCGCATAGGAAGAAACTCATCGTTCCCCTAGCGAAAAAAAGTTTTTCAAATGGCTTTGCATCAACGTTTTTAGCCATTGTCAAATAAACCTAAATGTGTTATAATTTTTTTATCAAATTTATTCAAAAAAATTATATCGCATTTGGGAATGGTTGCTAGGATTACACAAGTTGTTTTGTGTAATTGAATTTATACTTTGTACGCCAATACAAAGTATAAATTAACGATTCCTTTTTTATTTAACTTGCTGCCTATTTATTAACATACAGCAAGTTTATTTTTTTGTAAACCCCTCACTTGAAACGACTTTAATCTTTATAGATATTACTATATTAGTAAATATCTATATTTCTATTTATCTATAAAAATATAGATATTTACTAATATTTATTTATCTATATTTCTATTTATCTATATTAAATACTTGTTAAACAGTTGATTTTAAGCCAATTGTTTTTATTTTTATATATTTATTAGATACTTGATATTTATCAATGGAAGAGTTATACTAATATAGTAATATAGATATTTAGATATAACTATATATAGAAATTTAGGAGGAAATTATATGTCACTCTCTAAAAAGAACCGAAACGAAATAATAAATTCTCTAAAAAACAGAAAAAAATCGCTTGTCTTGACTATTGGAAATTACAAAGGAGGGGCTGGGAAGACAACAAATACTGTTTTACTTGCTTATGAACTTGCAAAAAAAGGATTAAAAACACTTGTATTGGATTTAGATCCACAAAGTAACGCTACCAAAAGTTTACTTTTAACAAAGTCGGGTTTATATCCTGATGAAATTGTTACAATTGAAAAAACATTAATGACTGGTATTTCAGAAAAGAAAATTGAAGGTCTTGAAGTTCAAATAATGGAGAATTTATTTTTGCTACCTTCATATATTGATTTCGAAGACTTCCCTAAATTTTTGTATAAAAATACTCTCACAAAAGAAGAAGAAGATTACTATCTAAAGGACTTATTTCTACCATTAGAATCCAAATATGATATCATCTTGATTGATGTTCCACCTATGTCAAAAGCAGTAACTAGAAATGCAGTAATTTGTTCAGACTATGTTGTGATTTCTCTCCAGACTCATGAACGCTCTTTAAGTGGGGCAGAAAGCTATGTTCAAGAGCTTAACAATTTAAATCAAGAATATAATCTAGGATTAGAAGTAGTTGGTGTACTACCTGTAATACATAAAAACAACGGCACTGTTGATCAATATGTAATGCAAGTAGCAAAAGATACCTTTGGTGAAGATAACTTATTTCAAACAATTATTCCTCAAATGGAAAGGATAAAAAGGTTTGATGTAAATGGCATTACTGAAAAAGATCGCCATGATGAAAAAGTTATTTCTTTATATAATAAAGTTAGTGATGAACTATTAGAAAGAATAAATTATTTTGAAAATCAATAAAGTTAAGAAGGTGAAGTTATATGTCTACACATAAAGGTCGAGGCTTACTAAATACAGCAAAAAGGGTTCCTGGGAACTTTCAACCTACACAGGCATACAATGATCAAAGTAAGCTATCAAATGAACCTACTTCTGAATCAAATATAAAGCAACGGTCTTCAACAACAAAAAAAAGTCTAAAATTTAAAAATCAAGAAGGTACTATAAAAACTTCTTTCCAAACAAAAGAAGAGCTGCAAGCTCTTAAAAACATCACAAAAACAAAATTTGATTATGAGGTTATAGATCTTTTGATTGATACTTATGTAAATAATGAACTCACACCAGAACAAAGGAGAAAATTTAAAGCAATGACAGAATAAATATAGAAATATCTATATTTATTTATATCTATATTTCTATATTTTCCCGAAAGAAGTGATTGTTTTGCTGATTTCTTCAATCGCCAACCTCGCATTACCGAGTATACTTGTCCAAATTTCACTTGCTTTTTTCAAACAAACACGCTATTCTAGTCCTGTCTTACGGAAATAAGACAACTTGCAGTAATTCACAAACAGCTTACAAGAAGAGCCTTGGATTCATTTCCAAGGCTCTTTGCTTTTCCATTATTCAAAGAGTACCTATATCAACGGCAATAAAGGATGTGATGGAACTTGTAAAACAATCTCTTCATTAAATGCAACGCTCTCATGCGCTTTTTCAACATCGTTTCTTAAATGGGGTTTCTGAACAATATTCTTTCCTTCTAAACCCAGCTGTTCACTCGCTTTCCCTTTGCTGTTTTCACTGACTTCTTTCGTGCACTGCTCGATTTCATCCTGCCACTCATTAAAACATCTCTCCACATCAAGCTTCACTTGACGCTCATAGTCTTGTAGCACAGACGGGTAATATTGAAACATGCGCTTTTTCAGATAGTAAAGCTGCTCTTCTTCTCTGGCTTGTCGCAACTGCATGTTTAATTCTGGTGGAAGGGGCATATGATTAGCTCGTGCTGTTTGAATAGCCTGAAACGGGGATAATTGCGTTAAATCCGGTTTATTTTTCATAGAATCCATCTGTCATCACCTCAAATCCATCTTTTGGGCCAATTCTTCATCTAACTTTAAAAATTCATGAGCAAGCCTTCGAATCTGATCCACATAATTACCAGTTTTTTCTTTCATCCATAAAACCGCTTCTTCTGCTGTTTCTATCTCATTTTGTTTATAAAATCGGCCAGGTTCTATTTCCAATTCGGAATGGAAGGCATCTACATGCCCAATATGTAATTCAGAGAAATCACCATAGCCCATTAATCGTTCAAAGTATGATTTCGCCTCTCGTGTGATTACATGAGTAGTTTCTGGTATTTCTTGAATCTTTTGTTCAAGTTGTCGAATAATCTGGTCACAGCGACTTTCACATCGCTTAGCCGAATTTAATAAAATTTCTCCCCGAATCAGTAATAAAGGCGCTGAATATTGCCCTACACCAGATGTGACAAGATAATCTTTCATCTGTTCCAAATTTTCGATACTAAAGGACTGATCTGAAAGTAACTTAACCGAACCGTTTTTTTCAAATTGATAACGATCTAGGTTATGATCAGCAAATGTAAACAACATCATGTACGACAAACTGGGATTAACGGCCTTTAACATAGCATTTAATTGTTCATAGGTACTGATTTTCATCATATTTCCCTGCAGCAGCCCTTTTATAGGATGTGCTTTTAAATAAGCTTTCGCATCCTGGTGCTTTAACTCAAAGTTGGCATTTTTATCGTAAACGATTTTATTGATTCCAAAAGCAAATTCATCCCGGTTTAACCGAGCAAGGCCATCCGTCATGTTCAAATAATGGGTTAACTTCGTATTTAATTGTCCAGATTTCACCAACTTTTGTTGTTCTTTAGACAAGCAAGGATAAATATTGGGACCTTCTAAGCTATACGCATGGTTCACGATTTCCGGATGTGTAGTAAGGACGTACTGCGCTTGAGATCCTCCGTAGGAATGGCCTACAACATCGAATTGAGCATTTTTAAATATAGAAGTATGTAAACGTGTTACATAATTGGAAGCAATGGTAAAGCCATTTTCTTGTCCGTCATCAAATGGTTGTTTCCGAATTAAGTAATTTAAATCATTATCCACCCAATCATACTTAACCTCATTTCCAAATACAACAGCCCCACCAGCTGTTTTTCCAGCGTTATTCAATCCTTCATTACCAGTATGTTGAAGAATTTGATCAAGTGACAAAGGTTCAGATCCTCGAAAAGTTACAATAGCCTGGTTAATTTTTTCAGGGTGGCCAGCCTGTAAATTTTTATAGTCTTCTTTTGATCCCAAAGTAAGTGCATTCACACCATTTTTATTCATCTGGTCAAGAATGTAATACGTTTCACCACTCTGCGTCTTTATCCGGGTAGTCTCTTTTTCAAAGTTTTGAATTCGATAAGCGCTTTGTGCAAGATCCTTCGCAGTCCTATCAGTCAACACCATTATATTTCATCCTTTCTGTTATCTATGGTATAATTTTTTAAAAAAGGAGCATGGCTTGTGTACAAAAAAACATACATCATTATTATAGCATGTTTTTTACTAGTTGTATTAGTTGGATGCAGTAAAGGGGATGGGGAAATGTCTGATCAAGACAAAGCTGAACAATTTGCTAAAGAAATGGAACCTACTATGACAAAGCAAATACATGCTGTAGATTATAATCATTTTGTTAACAAAATAACATTTACCAAGGTATCAATCACACCTTTAGGAGATATAAATGTGGATGGCTATGTTAATAGTAAAAATTTTTCTTTTTACTATACTCTTAGCTATAATAACACTACCGATGTTTTTGGTTTTAACCCCAACGGCAGCTTAGATAAGAAAATGGGAATTACTGAACATGAATTAAAAGAAAAAGAAGCCCCTGTACAACAAAATACTTCAGTTGAATTATATCCAGGAACTTCTCTTCGAAACCTAAATTATAGTTCAAATGACTGATTGGGATTATCTAAATCGGCCACTATATTTTCACAAAGTACGCTTGTTACATCAACTTCTTCTATACAGGATTTTATACACCAAACTGGTCAAAAAGAACTTTTTTGTCAAAATGAAAACATCCATTTGTAGCCAATGTATAAAAAGTAGCGCTTTTATTCAGCCTAAACCCGTCCAAACGCACACAAAAAAGCGGTCTTATCTCGTGATAAGACCGCTTTTTATTTACACTACTTCCGCTAAGATAGGTTATGTCAACTGAATGTTTATGCGTCTGAAAGAGACGCCCACCAGTCGGAACAAATTTGTGAAATATATTCGACCTAATTATACATTATGCTTAAATACGAAACAATTCGACCTTACCAAATGATTCTACTTTGGTCTTATTACTGGCAAAAAGATACTCTCTTGCAACTTTTTTTTGGTTTGCAGAATAATTTAGATTATATTCGTATTTCTTTTTAATATCAGAATATATATCAGCTATATGGAGATTTTTATCGTACGTGGTCATCCAATAATAATCATTTAACTTAGTGATACTATCTTTCATTCTTTTATGGTCGCTTTTCTGAATAAAGGACAAATATAGATTTTTGCCTTGTTCAAAATACGGTGGATCAAAAAAAATGAAACAATTTTCCGGATTGTACCTATTTAGAATTATATCTACTAGATTATTAGCATCTTTCCTAAATATTGTAATTTTATCTTTATAATTGGCAATATTTACGACTTTTTCTATTAGGTTTTTTTTATTAAATCTACAATCCAACTTGTATTTTCCATTCTGATTCTTTCCACCCATTGGACCACCATTTATTATCCCACTAACGTTTGTACGATTTAAATATAGTGTTGCAAACCCACCTTCTAGTGAGTTCATATATTTCTTTGATTCTAAATAAATTTTATGCTGATTATGCCATTCATTAATAGTAACAGGCGTATCTTCTATAAGACGGATAATATCATCAGTTTGATTGAGAATTGCATGCCATATGGAGTAAATAGATTTATCATAATCATTTATCACTATATGTTCCACTGTATTATTAAACAACAATTCTAGAGCAACACCAGCTCCGCCAGCAAATGGTTCTATATAAGTAGTATTAGAAATTTCATTTACTTCTATTAAATTTCTAACAAATTGGGATAGTTGAGTTTTACCTCCTGGATATCTTAAAGGAGACTTAGTTACTGGCATATAATTATCACCTCACACGTAAGTTATAGCCGTCTTGATTTTATCGATTTTGAAATATTGTTTATAGCCTTTTTCAATTTATCAGTGCACTGAATTAACTCCTCAACATGTTCATCATCACTAAAGTAATCCTCTAAAATTCTAGACTTGCTGCAAAATTTCATCATATCCTTTGATTGAGGTCTCAATTTATCCAAATTAACAGTTTCATCATCTATAATGAACATTTCCTCTACACGGTCACTAGTATAATTCGATAAATCAGGATCACTATCAAGTGACCGCCAAAAATTTTGATGTTTTATATAGTCCTTACAGTACATATATATAATCTTATACAAAAAACCTTCAGGTGACATAAAACCAGGTAGCGAGATTATGTTATGCCCAAGTTTCTTAGGAGTCAGGCTCTTTTCAATTTCGTTATTTTGTACCCATTCTTCTATTTTAATAGGAGATTTAGACTTAGCATCACCATCTAAAATTATTAGTACACTGTTAAAGTAAGGATCAAACGAAGGCAATTTTACCAATTGATCTTTCCCTAATGAAAGGGAAAATATCTTATGTTCTGGTAATTTGATAAGGTCTTTTTGCACAGCAACCTTAACAATAAGTTCAAACAGTTTCTCGGTAAGCTCATCTTCACAATAAATTATGATTTTAGGTTGAATACTTTGTACTTCATTAAATAAATCTGACTTCAACGTTTCGTAATCTATATATTTTGTTACGTTAGGATCTCTAATCCCCTTTAAATAGACTAGTTGATATAAATCTGGATTCATGGTTTGTTTATTAATTATCTCTTTAAGGACTGTTAAGGAATGGCTTGTTAGAAATATTTGCAACTGTAATTCAGAAGCTAATTTATCTAATAAAGTAAATAATTTTATCAGCGCACTTGGATGAAGAGCAGCTTCGATTTCATCAATAAAAAGAAATCCTCCTGAATAATGATCACTTAGAGATAACGAATAAAAATCGACTAATGCAGATATTATATTTCCTAAATTATCTTGACCTACCGATTGCGTTTTGGCATTACTATCTACCAAACTCATATAAAGTGTAGTATTTCCAGTGCGTTCCTTTTTCATTATGGAAATATCATCTGTTTCAGATGATATTGAATTCGGTAGAACTGCATTATACCACTCTTTATATTTTTCGTAGTACTTTTTTTGATAAATATTCGCATTTTTATTAACTTGAGATGTTTTTACACTTGACTCACCTGGTGGGTATAAACGTGCTAGACTTAAATAGATTGTTGGAACAGGTACTCTAGCTGAATCAGAAATATTTAACTTTTTTTTCAATTCTGTGTTTGCATCCGTAACTTTTATGTTTGAACCAGGTCTTACGGCAGTTCTTGGTAGAAGTCTTATTCCTCTTCCAGCCTTTGAATCATCTTTAAATCCAACTCTTTTAAAAAAAGGATAGTCAATTACCGCATTTCTATATCCTATACTCAATTGATATGTTGAATAATTCTCATCATTATCTATCTCAAAGTATTCCTCAAATGTTGGTTGAAATGATCGCCTATCATTTCTTTTGTCCCTTGTTCCAGAAGCTGAAGCTATTAATGACAACAAACTGGACTTGCCCACACCATTATGACCAGATATAACATTTATTTTCCCCCCTAATCTAAATTCCAGATTAGTAAGCTTTCTAAAACATTTAATATGTACTTCTGTAATAATATAGTCCATTATGTAACCCTCACCATTTTATATTTTAATTATAATACCAATTACAACATCTTTATAATAAAATAGACAATTGTGCTTAGAATTTTGCCATACAAAAAACCAATCTCTGGAAAATCAGCTTACACACATTTTTAGTATACCATATTTTTTCTGCGCATATGAAGCGCTTTTGGTTTTCTTATTTCCCTTGTGATATAATGGGTCTGGCAAACAAGTTTATGGTGGTGTTCCAGCCTGCTTCATCGGTTCTTCCGATAGAAAGTTGGTGGTGCTTATGTTATTCACAAGCGTTACCCGGAAAGGATAAGCATGTGACTGTTTTTGAAACACTGACATTGATGATTGCTTTTGCAATATTAATCGTCAGCATTCTTGACAGTAAAAATGACAAAAAATAAAGCCACTCATAAGCTTTGAACCGGCTAGATTGAGTGGCTTTATACTTGATTATAGGCTGTGTTCACCATCTTAAATGGTGTTTGCTGGAGAGTCATGTTCGCGCATGGCTCTTATTTTTTAGTTAAAATTTCTTCCTTATATAAGGAAGTATAACTAAAACAAATAAAATAATCAAGTTTTTTTGATCTAAATTAGATTTGAGCTTAAATGAATAACACAATCCCCTGCTAGATCTAGCTCAAATTGCCTTGTAGCAACCACTTCAAATAAAAATACGGCCCTTCTTTGGAAGTTGTTCATTTGAAACACAGGGATACTTGATAATGTCAAAACAGCTCTTTGGCTTATGACGTTTGCAGTTATTCAGCCAATATGAATTTTATGACTCATAAGAAAGGCCAACTTTAATGCCCAATAAAACTTTTGTATTTATAAAAACAGCTCTTTTTTCTTACGTCTAACTTGAATGAGCGTAATAACAATCATCATCAAATGAAGAATAATTAATAACGTAGCTACAATCACGATAAAAATCGTCACCTTATTGGTCCACAACAATACTAACGTTAGCAGTGTAAAGTAGATAAACAAAAACGGAATCGTTTGTTTCATAATAATTAGTGCAATCAATTCTATAAACGCTTTAAGAGTCGCTTCATCTTTGATATCTTCTAATTTCATTTGGTTTGTAAACATTTGTTTTTCCATGAGTAAAATTCCTTTCAGGGGGAATCCTCCCCCCTATATTTTCATTAATTTATAGCGATAGAAACGGGCTTGTGATAGGGAATCGAATATGAATAGTTATAGAGTAGTTCTTTAATCAAATGCGGATTCTCCTTGTCGCTCATTTCCTCCTGACCTGTTTCTTGATTCAAAGAATACCAAACTCCATCGCTAGGTGTTGCCAAATCTATATCTGTCATATGATTCGTTTCTGTATTTCGTTCGGAATAAGACAGTAATAACGGGTAACAAGCATAACTTTCCAATATGCGAACCAGGCTTTTCTTCCTATTTAAATAGAGATGCAGTGGATCCGGCACATAGGTACGAAAACTATAATAAGGCGATTCCGTTTCTTTTGTTACTAGAACTGCATGAAATTCATTCAATAGTGGCGCTAATTCTTTTCTTAACTTCCCATCATGCATCCTCTCTAATGTGACATTACAACCTTTCTGGTCTTTGATGGCCAATACCCCATTAATTTCATACTTCATTCAAACGGCTCCTTTCTGTGCGAATAGTGTTTGGCTTTTCTGTATTTGCCGCAACATGCTTTCAGCGATTCGTTCACATTGGATCATATGTCTCCGTAGATAGCTAAATCCAGTAAAGGTGACGGCCAAGCACATCATTTCAGCTTCTAACTCGTTCACCTGTAACTTGGCATTAAGCTCATGCATATCACCTGGTGTAAACGGATCATACAGCTGTGTGCAATCTTTAAAAACTAATTTAACTTGATGATTATAGTTAATGAAGCAATAGTTTGGAAGTTCCTCATACGTCATCTTGACGGCCTCCTTGCTTCATAATGTGAGGTTTGGTATAATTTAGTTGCTGTTGGTTTATAGAGCTTTACAGAGTGGCCGCTCTGTAGGGCTTTTTTCTTTGGTTGACTACTTCGCCATACTCGCGGTATCGCATAGGCTGAAAACAGTAACATGGCTAAAATGGGTAGTAAATTTTCGATCATTCAAATGACCTCCCTTTCTAGGATTTTTCCACTTTATAACCTGGCTTTTTTCTTTATCAATTCGAAGTCTTGAAGCTGTTTTGAAATCACTTCTATCAGTATGTTGTTCCCTCCTTTACTTTATATCTTAATTATAACATCACACTAGTGGAATGTATATGCTTATTATTTAACTTCTCTATTACAATTTCATTACATATCACTAATACCATGTTAACGCCTTCAAATACATGCTATAGTATGATTGAGGTGAACTTATACATGGATAAGGAAGAATTTATTGAATATGGTTATCAACATTTACTAACCACCAACGCTGCACGTAAAATCACTGAACAGTCCACAAAAGCTTTTCAACAATCCGTTAAAAATGGTTTTTTAAAGCCTGCTTTTGAATTTCGAGATTCCGAAAGGCATGTCATTCGTTTATATTTTCGTGATGATGTCGAAGCCTATAAAATAAGCATGGGTAGCTGGCAAGCCGCCCGTAAAAAAAACTGAATCATAACGAAAAAGCATCTGTCTATGGTCCTTATTAAAGATCATAAGCAGGTGCTTTTTTGGTTTCTATCAGCCCACATCGCCAAACCAACCCCCTGTTTGGCAATGCGTACTTCTCTCAACCATTCCCCTCCACTCCAACCGCCACCGCCGTTCTGGAATGCCCCTTTCTAAAATCACCTTTCTCAAAGAAAGAGACAGACTAGCGACTTCTCTCTTTATCCTGCTCTTCTATTCTTTCTAAGATACTCTCCCTTTGTTCTTCCAATTTAGGAATAAATTGATGACCAAACTCACCTACTTCTTTTAAAAGCAATTGTGCATTTTCAAGATGAGTCCCATTCTTCGTCCAGTTTGCTATATAAGCTTCTGAGAAATCCCACGTATCAATACCAAGATGTTCACTTACTACATAGGCAGCCATTTCAGCTTGATATTCTTTTTCTGCTGTCGTGAGATGGTCTTGTTTGATTCCGTGATGCATGTGAGCATGGGCTAATTCGTGAATCAACGTATGCGTGTATTCTGTTGTAGATGGATCTGCTCGAACAACAATCAGCTCCGTTCCGTTTTCAGTTTGAATATGGGCACCCTTAGACGCTCCCAATTTTAGATTCAACTGAGCCGCTTCTTCATAGGAGTATACGAAAATTCCTTCCTCCTCACTTATTTCTCTCAGCGCTTTATTGATTATTTCAATATTCTCCACTGTATCAAATTTCTCCGGCTTATTCGGCAATAAATCTGGGACATCTTCTGGTTTTGCATTGGTTTGGGAAATATCAAATACACTAGTTAGTTTAAAGTGCTGCACCGTTTTTGTCTTAAATTCTTTCCTTAGAATTTGTTTTTTCTCTGCTACAGTGGCTTGACTCATCGGTTTCCATTCCTGTCCTGGCACTTGAAAAAGCGTCAGCATGTTTGGTCGATAAATTCGAATGCCCATTTCTCCTTTTTGAACATGGAACCCTCTGTCTTTAAATTGTTTATACGAAGCCACACATGTTGCACCAGGATATTGGGATTGAATGAGAAATTGATTCTTAGCTGAATATTTATAAAACGTACTCATAAATTGTAAGAGCTCTTTCACTTTTGCTGGATCGGCTGCATAGTCTTGAATCGCCGTATCCATTTGACCCATCAAAATTTTGACTTCTTGCTGTAATTCTTCCTTTGTTTTTCGTTTATAGCCCATCAAAATCCCCTCCTTCCCATACAATCCTTTTGTTTGCAAGATCTAAAGCAAAAAATGCTTGTCCTACTTCCACCTTTTCTATTTGCTCTAAGAATGCATATTCATCTCTATCAATCTGAATTTCAACCACTGTCTCTCCATATTTTCCAGTCAACCAAAATGTAGCCTGTAAGGGATTTTTTGATAAGTTTTGCAATAAACCATATTCCATTGTTTCATTTCCTCCTATGTTTCGTTTTATTTTCAGCATCAAAAAAGAAGATACCGAAGCATCTTCTCTTTTTACCTATGTTACTTCCTGTCGAATTAAAATGGAAGGTCATCATCTGATAGATAGCTATCAGACACCTGATTAGATAAATCGGCTGGTATTTGAGTGTCTTGCAAACCACCTCCTTGTTCATAAGGGGTTGTTAGATACTTGTTCGCCTTATTACCACGCCTTTCTAAGAAATGAACCGTTTCGGAATGTACTTCTGTTACAAATATCCGGTGTCCATTTTTATTCTTATATTGTCTTGTCTGAAGTCGACCATCAATACCCGCAAGGTTCCCTTTTTGAAGAAAGTTTGCCACATTCTCGGCCGCTTTCCGCCAAACTATACATTGAATGAAATCCGCTTCTCGTTCGCCTTGTTGATTTGTAAAGAGACGATTCACCGCTATTGTAAAACTCGCTACCGCTATCCCATTGGGTGTATATCTCAAGTTAGGATCTTTAGTTAACCTTCCTACTAAAACAACTCGATTAATCATATTTATCTCTCCTAGCTTCTTTAAATTTTATATTTTACATGTTATATAAAGATGTTATACTTAGATTATCCCATTATTAGGAGGTTTGCCATGGACACCGTGTTTAAATTAATCCATAACCAGACTTTAACGGAAGAAGAAAAGAAGGAGGCTTATCACTACCTGTCAACGCAACTCGTCAACACCGCAGAAGCAGCACAATTAATCGATGTTAGCCGAATCACAATTGAAAATTACGTGAAAAAAAAGCAATTAATCCCTGTGATTAATCGCCCTAACCATAAATTGTATTGGAAAAATGACATATTGGCCCTTCACCCCACCATTATCGCCAATCGTAAAAACCCACGGGGTTGGCCAGATTCTTAAACTTTTTTGTGTTACCATATAAAGTACATGACTAAGATGAAAAATCCTAATGCAAGTAAGAAATAAAAACTTTTACGGAATAGAACAATTATGATGAGAATGCTCCCACCGTATACAACTAAATTGATTAATGATCCACCCGCTGAAAAAAACAAAAATTTGATTCCCCCAATAATCAATAATAAGGTAATCAGAAATGGAAACCATGGTTGTTGTGTCAATCGCTGAAAGGCAAGTATACTTTTTTCTTTTCGATTCATCGGTTTTCTTCTCCCTCTATTTTATTACTTACAATATATCATTTTTATATGCATTTTGCAAATTATATAAGTTATTAACTAGATGGCATTTCTTTTAACACATTTACCTTCACGCCCATAAGTCCGGCTACCTTTTCCAACTCACACTCTAACTGATGAGCTGGAATCTTCTTAATCCAATTCCGTTTCCCAACGTTCCATCGGCCGTAACGATATCCTAATTGAGTGAGTACTTGTCTATGGTCAAAAGCATTACGAATGACGAGATAATACATGGCACTAAATTCAAATTGATTCGCTGGGTATACCATGATATTTTTTTCCAGAACCCCGCTTTCAACTAATTCCGCTTTTTCATGCCATACCACGCTTTCATGAAATTCAGCTCGCCATATTTCTTCTAGTGGCAAATAACGATATCCCCAGCATTTTAACGTTTCTCGATTGGACCACCCACGGCTTACATCAATATAAAATTGCCCCTTTTTATAAGTAAACTGAGGTATTTTCCAATAGCCCAACAAGCCATGATTCTTCTGAAGCTTTTCCAATTGTTTCTCTTCCATGTTCCGAATGTCAAAGAGATTTAAAAGTTTCATACCCATAGCTGTTACGAGTAAATTATGGTAGTAACTATAAAATCTCTCCTTATGTGCCGTTTCGCCGAAGAAGGTCATTTCAATATGATGTGCTAAATCATGCAAGGCTGTTATCAAAATTTGATTGGCTTCACGAGATAAATTATTGATGCGTATTTTTTTATAATCAGCTTGATAGTCGCCATCCTTTGTACCTTCCTTCCGATGAAATTCAACATAAAATTGGCAAAGCTTCTCAATCGGATGTGTCTGTCCAGGAAAAGCATTCTCTAATATAGCAGTCAGTAATTGGTGCATTTCAATATTGGATGCATTACCTGTTAATTTCCCCATGTTTAGCCCTCTTTTCTGTGACATAAAGTCCTTGATAAAATTGTTCTAGGTTATCTTCCGTCTGTAGAATGAGAAACCCTTTTAATTGAGCTGCAAAGAATTTGTCTCCTAGCTCATCTTTCGAAAAATAATCTTCAGGTTTTTGTGAATATACCGGTAATCCACTTTCTAAAACATAGTCTAATTTCACTTTTTCCATTGTGATAAGAACCTCCTCTTATTGTTTACGCAAGCTTTCTTGTATCAATTGTTGTTCGAACCGATCATAGTCAAATTCTCTTTGCCATCTGTCTGATGCGTGTCTCAATTGGCGATCAATCCCACGTAAAGTTTGACGTATCCGATATGCTCTCTGGCGCTCAGCTATGAATTTAGCTTGACTCGTATAGCTTTTTGGCGTTGCCAGGTTATAATTTCCACGTAGTACCTCTTTTTCAAATTTCTGTTGAACCACTTTGCGTTCAAGTTCACTTGCTGCCATCACCCTTATTTTTTTATTTTCCCAATAAACGTTAACCACTTTAAAGGAATTGGAGTGGTCTTTTTGAGAAAGGTCGGCGATGGCCATAGGTTTGGTATCACCACTTTCTTTAATGGGCGTATAGATCAAACCTGATAAAACCCTATCCACATCTTCTTGTGTATAAGGATTATCTGAGGGGCCTTTTTGAGAAAGGTCCGCATCTGAATGTAGCCCCAATTGAAACCAATCGATATCCTCTATTTCCTCCTTCTCAGTCCATAATGGTATTTCTACTGGAGCTTCATCTTTATCTGTCATATACCGTTCGACAAATGCTTTGCGATTAATTCCTTCTTGCGCTCTTTCTTTATCAACTTCTCGCAATTGACTCAACACAGCATTGCCAGCTCGTTGATATAAATCTTCCAGGGAATTCTGGAAATACTTGGTTTGTTCTGGATCATAAGCCCCCGCTCCCTCGATTTCCACTTTATTATATGTTCGTTCGTACAAATCACCAAGATGCTTGACGCGTCCTTTCCAGTCTTGAAAAGGCACTTGTAAAGAATCGTCTAGTTTAGCATGAATATAGGCACGGACTTCATGACCAAAGAAATGTTTTCGGGCATTCTTCATATTCCACAACCGCTTATCTTTAGGTAATTTCAGATATAAATCACGAAGTAACGTGCGTTCCGCCAAGTTCGCGTGTGTTAAAGCCTTCTCTGAACGCAACGCTTTTGCAATTTCCTCACGTGCTAAGCGATCAATGACTTTTAATTGTTCCGCTGACTGGACGAGTTGATGAACAAACGTACGCTTCATCTCGATTAAAGATGATTTCTGCCTTACTCCTGTAGGTTGATAAACCTTCTCTCCCGTGGGAATTTTTCGATGCTGTTCATCATATAAATAACGTCCCTTGTCGTCTTTCTGATAAACCTGATGCCATTTCCACTCGCGTGAAGGTGTTAGCTCTACTCCAGCAACATGGAAATGAAGGTGTTCCGTGTTATGATGCATCGCGCCTACCCATTTGTAATTCTGCAACTTTTCTGCTCGTACCAACGTATCCATTGCGGCTTTTACTGCATGCATCAGTCGGAGTTCATCTATCTCACCTGTCTTTTCATGTAGAAGTCCAATCTCTTCTAGCCATTCATTTCGAA
Source organism: Listeria goaensis (assembly GCF_900186125.1). GTDB lineage: Bacteria > Bacillota > Bacilli > Lactobacillales > Listeriaceae > Listeria > Listeria goaensis. The sequence goes on from NZ_FYBQ01000017.1 coordinate 30,380, forward strand.
AGGAAAATAAATCTCTCCACATGATTGATTGTTGGGTATGCGCTGTTTGGAAATGGTTCACCACGTCCCTGCGCTCCTGTACAGTTAGATACCGACATCGAGAGTCGAATAAACCACTTGATTTTAATGGATTATCCATATAATCCATATAACCTCCAAACAAAGGAGTATCACTATTTGCTTTGGTTTTCACTTCATCGTCCATATATCGTATAAAACTTGCCACCTCTTTTCCGATAACAAAATCTGTATCGTGTAAGACCCCTAAATCGACAACCATCTTATCACCTCACTTAGGATGTATAATTCCGGAGAGCCGAGATACGCCCCTCTTGTTTCAGTCGAGCTGCTTCCACGACCTCAGTAGGAGATACATCATGCGCGATAAAATCAGTAACATCTAAATTGGCCACTAATGTATTTTGAATGTCTAATAAGATATTCATTTTATTTACTAGTTCGAATAAAAGTTTTTTTTCTTTTTGTAGAGCTTTCACTTGTTCGACTAAATCTACTTCTCTTTTTTTCCATGTTTGCATATCCTGAAATGCTTGATCAATGCAAGCACCATTTGTTTGTGCATCTTCTTGAATGATCGCGTACGTTTCAGGATGAATACGAACCGTTATCTTTTGTTTGTTCATTCCTCCGTTGCCTCCCTCTTACTCCATTTATCTTTTAGGGTTTGCTCCCAATCTTCGTCTAATAAAGATAGTAATTCTAACCATTCATGATTATTCCTATCGATGAAATCAAGTAGACGGCGAATAACCACTTCCGCCTCCAGTTCTTTCTGTGTGACGGCTGGAACCTGAGCAAGATTTTCTAAGTACTCTCGGATATATGCTTCTCTGGTTAGTGTTCCTTGGGCCTCGTCTTGTTTGTTTACCTTGGCTACATGTAAATCTATTAACTGAAGGAAGGGCTTCGGCACTTGATTAATCTTAAGTTGCTTAGTCACCTCTCTCCCTCCTTCCATGCACGATCTGTAATTCTGGAAAATAGTCATAGACGCATTCTCGGACCTTTGTATTAAAAGTGAATTTCTTCTGTGCCTCTCTGACGAGCATCTCGATTCGGTTCGTGACTTCTTGATTGGGATGCAAAGCCATTTGTTCTAACTGCTTCCGTAGAAATTGGTTACGACTCATCCCTAATCGTTTTGCTTGTTGATTAAGAAAGTGAACACTTGATGAACTCATGCCTCTAATTGTAATCGATTGTGTTGCTTGAACGTCTTTCATACATGATATACTCCTTTCCTTCTAATAGAATGTAACAGAGACTTGTGCTTCTCTGTTAGGTGCCGGTATTGAACCGTCTCCTAACAGCTTCGGAAGGGATGTGTGAAACCATCCCATTCCTCAGCAGGTTAAGGGAAAATGAAGTCAAAACCGTTGGGAAGCTAGGCAGTGCCTAGCTTCAAGACGAAGCCAAAAAAGTAGCGATTGCCAGCCATTTGCCAGTTCTTTTTTAGAAAAAATTTAACTTTTTTCACAAACTTTACTTTCAAATAACAACGGATAAGAACGATTTATTATTCAACACATCATTTTGCCAGCTTTTTGCCGACCATCTACAAGAAAAGCCGTTCATTTGCCTTCCCTGTGCCAGTCATTCGCCATACCAAATAGCTATTATTCCGCTGGGTGATCCGTTAACCAATTTTGCAATTTCTCTTTTCGTCGCTCTAATTGTTGGATGCCAAGTTTTGTGTCAGACACTTTTTCTTGTAGCCTATCCTGTTCATGTTGAATACTTGTAATGTCTTGATTCGATTGTTCTTGTTGCTTCTCGGTCTGATATTTTTGATCTTCTTTTAATTCCTTTATTTGCGTATCCATATGAGCAATATCCTGTTTCATCTTCTTAATCTCTTGACGGTAATGGTACATGTAATCATCAGCTGAAGTCATCTGTCGTGTCGCATAATAACGCAAATAATCTTCCTCTGATTGGTTAGGCTTGCCACTTGTTTGGCGTGTTTTATCTTGAGAAAATGCAAAAGTAATTTGCATAAACTCTCCTTTTTGGATAATATCTTGGCTCCTTTCTGTTAATAGATAATCTGTTTTAACTTCAGCTCGCTCATCCACATAAAGCTCATGTTCTCCCATATCAAACACTAATTCTTTCCAGTTATCTGGTATATCAGATACAACGACCAACATATATTCTTCATTCAGTTCGAGCCATTCACTAGGCAGTTCTTTTTTGGTCTTTTTTTCAGTTACTAGGAGTTCAATAGGTTGCTTTTGATATAAGGGTTCTCTCGTTACTTGAAATAAAAATTCTGCTTGGTGTGTATTCGGATGATACGTTCTATCTGCCAAAAACAAAGTAGTTCCTGCCATTTTTTGTTGATTCTCTGACCCACTTCCACTATCTTCTATATCGAGTTTTCCAGCATTCACTAGAATCATACTTACCGTTGATACCAAGATTATAACCGTCAAAGCAAAGGCAATATAATAAAAACGAACAATTTTCGCCTGTAAGAATTTAAACTTTCGTTCGCCTTTCTTATTATATTTCTTACGTTCCTTTCGCTCTTTTTCTGATAAACCATCTTCTCGTTGCCAAAACCTTAACTTATACATCTTACTCACCTACCCCTTTGTGCTACTTGGGAAGCTTCTACAGAAGCGTGATGCCCCTTCTCTTTTTCTTTCTGGGTTTGGAGTTGATAGATTAGATAATCGTTTTGATCCTTCACTATCTTTCCCCCACTCAGTTCTATTCGGGGAATTTCATCGATACTTACAAGATCTGACAGTCGTTCGGTCTCCTTGACGGTGAGGCACTCCGCGTAATTCATAAAATCATGAACAAAATCTTGGCCAGGTTGATCATTATCAACAATGAGTTTAATGGTTGGGATAATATCTTGCCCACATTTTTTTTGAATGTGATGGACAGCTGCATACTGCCTCATAATTGTATCTCGACTTAGACCCTCCATACTTGCAAAACGTGTATGAAGTAGTTCATTTTTTTGGCCATCATGCATTTTCCTAGAAATATAACTTAGCACGTCAATCGCTGCTTCGCCCACGACTAATCTCTTGGGAATCCCGATGTCCATAAAGAATCCAGCATTCGCCTCACAACCTGATAACTTCCCTTTAAAAAAAGTATCTTCTGGTCGTTTTCGCTTTTCCTCAGGGATAATCCTTGTACCACGTAAACTAGCACCAACTATCTTTCCTTGGTGCCTTATCTGATTCATATCCCTCCATTTAAATACTATATTTCGGCGACTATCTCCTGCAATGAGTCCTTCTTTGATGCAGTATTGAATTAAATTGGGATGAAGCTTTCGTTCTTCAGTTAAATACTTAAATGCCGATTTAGCATCTTTGGTTTCTTTCACATCTCGCTGATAATCAAAGTCTCTAGGTTTATCCTGTAACCGTCTTTGAATCCCATTTTCAGGAATGTATTGTGATTTTTGTAAAATATCATGAACTGCTTGCGAAAATGAATACTGATAAAGCATCATAGCAGCATCTATACAATTCCATGCTGCTTTTTCTTCATTTCGACTAAACCACTTAAGTACATTTTTCCGAGCGTTATATCTTAAACTACCATGCTCTGAGTGCTGGTAAGTACTATTCGAAATTTCTTCAAATGATTCGCCGCATGCTTCCAAGTAACTCAATATATTCACAGATCTAGCATAATCTTTGTCCGCCTGATTAAAAAATCGTTTCCTTGGTTTCGATTGAATCGCTGTCATTTAATTACCTCCATCCGTTAATTGACTTTTATCTTCTACATGATCCACACGCCAACAATCTGTGTAAATAGCCGTTAATTCTACAAGAATAGGTCGATTCACTTCTGGAGATCCGTTACTCCGTATCGAGGACTCAAATGATGTCAAAACACGTAGGGTATCGGTTGTTTCCGTTATTTTTTCTAAAGGAACATAAAAGGTTAACTCTGATAAGTGAATCGCATAATCTGGGTCTTCATATGTTTCTCCCTTGTCTTTTTCTTTTCGATTGCTTTGAATAGTATTTAATAATCTTGGTGTTACATAATCCTCTATATTTTTAGGACTATGTTTGGCATAAGCAGGATTATAATAGAGCTGCACAAAAGTTTGAAGTTGATTTTGTAACTTATCAATAGAATAATTATCTGGTTCGTCTGAAGTTATGGGTTCATTCTTTGCTTTTGAGGAAGTTGTTTTTTCTTTAGATTTCTTTTCCATCGTTTTAGGTGAAACTTGCCTGTCATAATAGATATGAAAAATACCATATCCTAGGCACAACACAGTTCCAATCAATATGATCACAATGAGTTTTTTATGTCCTTTCAATGCTTTCCTCTCCTTTACGAATTGGTTTGTAAACCTAACACTTTAGCAGGATCTAGTTGTCCTCCCATCATTTCTTTTCTAACTTCAAAGTGGAGATGTGGACCTGTTGATTGACCAGTGCTGCCCACTTTCCCAATCACTTGGCCTTGTTTAACTTCTTGGCCCACTTGAACAAAAATTTGTGACTGATGACCATACAATGTCCATTCACGGCTCTTGGCATGCTCTATTACTGTGACAAATCCATAACCCCCAAAACCAGAACCAGATTTTGCTGGTTGCATCGCAACCACTACCTTTCCATCAGCCGCCGCAAAAATGTCATCGCCAATTGGTTGTGCAAAGTCAAGACCTTTATGATGCTCTGGTGCTCCGGTAACAGGATTAATTCGATCCACATAACCACTCGATATATGAGGATTTTTCACAGGCACAATATAAGTTCCTGTCCCCACAACAGTCTCTTTTGAACAGCTACTTTGACCACCTAATTGTTTTAAAAAACCATTCACTCCATTTAACCAAGCTTTGTTTAATCCTGTTCCGTCATTGGCGGCACCAATTGGAGCATATTTAGGTTGAATCGTTTCTGGTGTCGTTAACCCTTGACTTGTATAGTTTTCCGAGAGATTACGAATCATGGCTTCAATGCCCTTTTCTAGCGTGGAAAACTGAAAACCGTTACTATCTCCCATCAGTCCTCCGGGATTATTCATTTCCCGCACCATTCTGGAGGAACCATTACCTGTTTCATGCATCGCAATCGCCACAGCTAAAGCAGGATCTACATTATATTGTTCGCCATACTTCAAAAAGAAAGAAGCGGTGCCATGAAAAACGCCTCGCTTCTTTAAGAATTGATTTAAAGATTGTTCCGTCAATTTTCCTGTTTCAACAACTGAACATCCTGCATAATTTGTTTGTTGATCACTAGCACTTTTTGCCCCGATAATACCAGAAAAAATTGATGCTACAATCATAAATAAAAACAAGCTAATGCCAACAACAGCTATACTCACATAAAGCCATTTTTTCATCTTACCGACCACCACTGAAAAGGATTTCTTCACTTTGTGGTAAATCCCATTTGAAATGTATGTTTTGCTTTCCTGTAATATTCATAATGGTATGCCCTTTCTTCAAATGTGGAATTTGTAACAGCTCACTTTCACTGAATTCATCCCCGTACCATTTTCGAATTTCTTGAACGGATGTAGCGCTTTGTCTCATGAACAATTTATAAGTCGCTGATTCAAAAATATTGTTCATTGCTGTATCCACACGCTCTTGCGCTGCTTTTCCGCTTGCCTTGGGCAACATATCATGAAAATGTTGAGACGCTAAAATCAGAGCCCCAAAATATTTCCTATCTTCTCGACTAAATCGATCTAACAAATCTAGTTGCTCAGGATACGCTGAACGAATCCAGTTATGGAATTCATCTAATATCAAATGACGGAAAATATAATCGCCTTCTTTGGCCTCCCCTTTGTCGTGTCGTGCCTTTTCTTCTTGTCCTTTCCGAATCATAATATCCCAAAATACATTTAAACAGTTGAAGAGCTGTGCATTCAGCTTTCCAGCACTATTTTTCAACATAGTTTCAATATTAAAGACAACAATAGGCGCATTTTCAAAATCATTGGTTTGCGTGTGTTGATTAAATAAAGGATCATTTTGAATAATGGCCCTGACATTCTTCAACAATGTTTTTAGTGTAGAAGCTTCCTCATCATCATACTGTTGCCGAACTTCTTTTTTAGCAGTATCTTCATATAAAACACCCTCCAAATAGTGGACAAAATCTTCTAATATAGGATAGGAAGATGAAGGAAGTTGTGTTAATTCCTTAAATGGAACATTCATTTGATTACACCAATAGTGATAAAAATGACGTAATTGAGTATTCAACTCTCGTTCCAAATGTGGAATTTTTTCATCCATTAAGAAACGATAGATAAGCGTTACTTTACTCATGTGTGCATCAAAAGATTCTTCAAACTGCGTTTCTAATGTCTCCTCATCTACACAAGTCGCAAACACCTGAAGAATATTGGTCGCATGCTTTGCGATATTAGCAGATACTCCACCTAGCGCTTCGCACAATCGATTAAATTCAGTGGAAACCGGAAAGATAAAGACTTGATCTCCTAAGATGACTCTGGACAATGCTAATTTTTTAAGTGAGGTTGATTTCCCTGAACCAGACATGCCACAAATAATCATGTTATTTGATAACCGATCCTGATCTTTATACGTGTGACTAAAAATCATCGCTCCCCCACTAGTTGTATTTCCACAATAAAGGCCATCGTGGTCAATTAAAAATGAAAAATCGAATGCATAACTACCAGCTAAACTTCTACTCTTTATTTCTTGTCCATGACGCGGAATTTGTTGATACTGCGTTTTAAAGTTGGTAAAAAGTGCTATATAATCTTCTTCCATTTCACTCAGTTGAATCATGCCTCTAAAACCATGTGTCGTTAGCTCTCCAAGAACTAAGGCTACCTCTTCTTCTAGTTGCACCTTTGTAGGAGCATAGACATAAAGACGTGTATGCAGCTCCTTTACCGTTTCCTGCGTATCTACAACTTCATCTGCCAAGTGATCTAAAGACCAATATTCTTTCGCTGCCATCTTTTGATCCGTTTTATTTTTAGCGTGTTCATAGCGATTTTCTTGTTCTGCTGAGCTATCGTTAATAAAAGTTAACACTTTATCTCTGGGTAATGTTCGCGTATCCTGCGTGGTGATCACATTTGGACGAGTAAATAGATTTTTACCCCAAAAAGGACGAGCATCTCTTTTGTACTCCACGATGTGAACACATGTATCATATCCATCACCTTTAATTGCATAACGATGTTCTGGGTGAAATCCCCCTCGTGGCTGGATATAATGTAAAAACGATGAGTCATAACCCTTTTTAGGGGGTTCATTAGGATAAAATGTCATTGGTGGCACTTCAGTTAATACAGCTGTGTTCAAATTATTCAACTTAAATAGGATTTTCATTTTTTTCTCAAATGGAATAGCTGTAATTTTAAAATAAGACTCTCGCACATTTAGCAATCGATTGCGCAATTTTAGTAACTCTTCCTCATCTTCTGCAAATAGTTGAAAGTAGAATTCCTGATGTAAAATCGAGCGCGCCGCTTCTTCTAATTCCCAACGTCTATGTTCTAAAAAAGGCTGAAAAGAAGCCGTTGTATTTTTCCGAATACGACTATTTAGAAAACGAAGAGGTTGGTCTGTTTCAGCTGGAAAGGTCTGATAAATGAGTTTAAACGAATCATCATACTGTTTGAGAAAATGATGAAATTGTTGGATAGCATAGACTTGATCATTTGGGGTTAAATCATCGATTTTAATACCCGTTATCTGCAAATAATCAGTCACTCCATCACGCAATACAATACAATTTTCCGACTTCAAATAACGAAGGGGCATGACATCCACAATGGTTTTAGGTAGCTTTTTCTTTTGTTTTTTTTCTGCCTTACGCTGCTTTCTCGTTATTTTTAATTTACGTTCTAATTCTTTTTCTTGTTTTTCTAATTGAAGATGACGGTCATCAAATACAAGTGAATCGGTCATGGTAGTCTCCTTTCTCCCACTGCATTTCCTTCTACATCAATCGCATGGTACGTTACACCACGTTTAAATATCACTCGAAACATCGTTTGGGCTTGTTTTAACTTATCATTACTTTTAGATCGCCAAATCCAAAACACCATAATGCCTACATTCACTATAATCACAAAGATACTCCATCCTTCAGGAAAAACGTATCGCATACGAGATAAAATCATAAAATAGAAAAAGATGAGTAGTAAATCTGAAAAGTCTATCATCCCTTTCCATTTCGTTTTTGTACTAATCGACTTTTGAATATCAAAACTTTCATTCATACTTACTTTCCTCCTTTACTTTTTAGGCCGCCTTGTCCGATTGTAGCCATTCTGTGTAGCCTGGCCCACTTTGGATTCTTTGACTTTATGTCCGATTTTTCCACTTAAAGTTGGCCTTTGGTTAGATGGCCGCGGCGATACTGATTCTGAAGGAGTAACATGGGATACATTTTCTGATGATTCCTGACTGCTTGGTTGTGTGTCATTAATACCTGTTGCTTTTTCAGAACTTGAAACCTGATTAGCAGTATCCGACCCTTCATTTATACCTTTTTCAGATAATGAAGTTTCTGGTGATGAATTCTCATTGGTAGATCCTTGGGTCTTATTCGATTGATTCAAACCTTCTGTCTCGTTAGGATTTTCTTTTTCACTAACATTGTTTCCTGGAGTATTACTTTCTGATGATGTTGAACCTTCGCTTAACCCATCTGAATTCTCTTCACCTTGATGATTTGTATCTTTTTGACCTTCGTTAATCCCTGTTGCGTCAGACCCTGTTGGATTTTTAGACTCTTTTGAATCATTTCCTTGGTTAATTCCCGCCGCTAACTGTTCGCCTGTATTCGCCATTAATCCAGCTAAAGCTCCTCCTGAATATCCCGCAGCACGCGCACCAAGATCCACAGCTGATGCTGCAACACCACCAGCGCTTTTTGCAACGCCTGCGGCAGCTTTGACTCCCATTGCTCCACCAACAATCCCCCACGCTGATTGTATTCCTGCATCGACACCGAGAACTTTTTGAACCATAATAGGGCCATCGATGACAAACCATATCGCTCCAATTAAGGCTAACAAATAGGACGTTCCAGTCAATTGTTCTTCGACAATGAAATTGGTAAACGCAGAGAAAATACTAAAAGCAGAAAACATGGCGACGATTGTACATAAAATACCGACAATATTAAACAAAACTTGTTTCAAACGAGACATGGTTCGAAAATCCGCAAAGGCTAAATAGTTAGCAAATCCTTGATTAAAAGCAAGTTCTATCATCATCCGTCCCATACGAATACCCGATAAAAGAAAGGCAAAATTTAGGGCTAACAACGTGACGATAACCGTCACAAAATTAACGTGCCATCTATAGTAACCTTCTCCTATTAAATCCTGTGCCCAACGCTTACCAAATCCAACATCTGGGTCAAATTTGGCGGCTACTTCTTTCCCATCCACATAATCTAAGTTGTACCCAAGTACACCCTCTCCACCAAATTCTTCTGGCTTAGTAATTTGTTGGGTAATTCGCACGTATTTAATATTGGTTAAATCTGTTTTCTTTTTAATCTTATCTGGGTCAATCCAGTTGTTTTCCGCAAAAACTGTCAAATCAGCCGTATTATCAATCACTGTTTTCTGACCTATATTAAGCCCTTGGTCCCCACGACTTAGCCCCTTCGAGATATCTTGCGCCACACCTAACATTGTAGTTACGAAAACTGGCAAGGCTATAACAATCAACATACTTAACATCAGATTCGTTGCTGCTTGTGTTAGTTCTACCTTTTTTCCGACCATCATTAAAAAGAACAAGCTAAGTAAAGCCAGTAGTAACAAGAAATTCTCAAGACTATGAAGTTTGGTCATAATGCCTTGGAAAGCATCTGATTCAGCAAAATTCCCGATATTCAGGATGTCTAAGGTTGCTTGGCTGAAGAGTGTCACGCCCCTTTCAAGCAATAGAATCAGCATCCAGCCCAACCATCTCAAAACGAATAGCATGATATTTCCTTGTGTTAGATAATCATCATATAAAAGTAAGATTTTTTTTACGTCATCATTTGTATCTTCAAATAAGCCATAATTGGCAGCTGAAGCTTGCATCTCTTGCCCATAAATGAGAAATAGACTTAATCCTAACAAGAAAAGACCTCCAAAAAAGATGAGCTTATGTTTCCGAGAAAACCATTTCATTTTATGTTACCTCCTTCCATCCTTCTAACTCCAATATGCGGCCAACTTCTTGAACAGAACGAAGCTGATCTTCCATCTCTAACCATTGTGTAAATTCTGATACTGTTCCTCGCAGTAATCGATTCTCTCCATCAGCTAAATTATCTGGATCCAACGCCATTTTTTCCTTCGTAAACAAGGTCTGTTGTATTTGTTCTACATATGTGGTTTCTTTCCATACTTCCACACAATTTCGATAATAATTTTGATTCGCTTTATACGTTTTTTGAACGGCTTTCTTAAAGTTAAATTTGATAGTTTCTTCCTGTTTGTTCTGGTCTATTTCAGCTTGATTACTTTTCTCTTCTTCTGTGTCATACATTTGCAAAGGCCCCAATTCAATGGCGTATCCTTTCAAGGTTAGTTCTACATGATGATTATCAATTGGAATTTCTTCCCACGGAACAACTTGATGTGGAAGATACCAAAAACTTGGAACCATTCTGTCTGGACCTTGATTTAATATAGGATACTGTGTAATCGCTCTCTCTTCTAAATCAGTGGTTCGAGAAACACGTAAAATTACATTTTCACCAAATTGAAGCTGTTCTAATGAGTTACGACTCATCATATCTACATCTTTGGCAGATTCACTGACTGTTTTTTTGAGACTAAGTTCTTCTCCGTTACGACTAAAACTAGCTACGGTACGTTTTTTCAAACGATCCACAATTTCTTCATTCGTTTCTTTATCATTACTCTTAATATAAAAGGTGATTCCAGCATTACTTAACATTGTTGATTTTTCATGCTTTTCATAAATATCAAGTTGCCCTAAATTTTGAAGTATGAGGAAAAAACGAATATTACGCGAGAGAACCGCACTCATTTTTTGACTCATACCAGGAATCTTCATCAAGTTGCCAAATTCATCCAACAAAAAAATGACCAGACGATCACAAGCACCATTTGCTGATGCATCGGCTTCTCTTACTAACTCTCGATAAGCTGTTTCCAAAAATAACGAAGCCAGTTCTTCATTACTGGAGTCAGAATCTGGAAAAACAAGAAATATCGCTTGTGGTTTTTCACCAAATCCCATTTTTTTAAAATCAAAAGCGTTATCTGCTGTCAAGCGTGCATTTCCACTTCGAACAAACGGATCTAGCGCAATAATCAGCTCAGACGCAATCCCAGCTATTGTTTGTTTGGCATCTCCTACTAAACGAATGGCCCCATAGGCATCCGATGCTGGATGGTCTTGGTCCATTTCTCCAAAGTATACATCTAGGGCGCTTTTCCCTTTATAGTCCGCATATAAATCGTCCACAGGTCTCTGACTTGTCACATACTGCATCAGATAAGGATGCATTTTCCGGTTTATGGTAATCCCCATTAGATGAGACATGGTTTTTGAAATCGCATAGAGGCAGATTTTTTCTTTTTGTTCTGTTCGTAAACAATGATCCATTAGGGCGATTGTACAAGCTCTAAACAAGGCACGTGCATTATCCACAAAGAATTTGTCTCCTGCCCGTGGACGAATATAAAGTATACTGGCCAATGATGCAATATCTTGAGTGGCAAAATCCAATTTCCGAAGTCGATGCGCATCAGATAAAGATTCACTTTTAAATAAATATTCTTCATAATAACGGACTGCTGTAAATAAAGGACTAAAAGAGTTCGAGTAAAATGGATTCGCAACATTCATAACCAGGACATCATAGCCTCTTTCTTTCAGCATAGAAAAATTCTCGCGCAACGCAATTCCTTTGGTATCTGCAATGAAAAAACTTGCTTTATTCTTGACAACTCGCGAGCGACTAAAGGCATCTATAGTCGGATTTACAAAGAAAACGCCTTTACCAGCTCGCGTAATCCCTAAGTTAATGGCATTTGTATTTTCATCTGCTAAGAGAATGGCATATTCCTTTTCATTCTCTGGTAGTTCATGACGTAAAAATTTAGACTGTTGCTGAATTTCTTTCACCTCTAACTCTGTGAGGGCAAGTTGTTCATCTAATGACTCTTGATTGTTTAACTGAAGATTTGCATCATCTAAGTAATTCGGTCTTGATAGGCCAAATTTTTCAAGCACAGATGGACGAATATGAGCAATGGGAATCCCTCCGATACCATCAAAAGGAATATCAGGGTCTGCCCACATAATTCGGTATTGTTGTAACAACCCTTCTGTATCTTGCCATTTATTTGCGTTCGTATTTTGTATATCTTCTAGCGCTCGAAAAGACCGGTGAACTTTTAAACACAAATACGCTGTCGTGAAAAGAAAAAAGACTAAGCAAAAAAGAAAAAGGGTTGGAAAAGTCAAAATAATGGGTTGAATCAGCGTTTGAAGGAAGGAAGCTTGATTCGCTGATTCACCACTATGCAAAAATACCTGAAGTTGCTCTTTAAAAAGCAAAACAATACCGATTATGACATTCAATGCATAGATTTGGAGCAGATAGATGATAACTCCAAAGAGAGCCAAACCTTTTGGTTTGGCTAAAAGAGTTAATTTACTACGATAGGCTGCGTTTCGATTATCGCGCCATTCATCAGGTGTATGTTTTCGAGAATCCTTAAATCTTTTTTTTCGGATGCCCATTATTGTATTCCTTTCATCCGTTCATGTGTCTCCATTTCTCTTTCTGTTCCCCTTTCCATCTGTCCATCCTGTTCGCGTTCTTTAAAAGATTGAATAGCTTCTCGCCCAGCATGTTGAACATCTTGAATATGACGGGATACTTCTTCTGCATATTCTAAAACGTTTACATGATGTGTATCCTCTCTCATCAAATCACGTAACGCTTCCTGACGAATATCCATAGCCGCATCTAGTCCCCTTTTTTCTTCGTAGTTTTGAATCGAATGAGGCACATCTCCGTGTTCCCCATTATACTGATTGACTACAAAAGACTGATAGGCTCTCTTCACGGCTTCTTTTTCTTCTTCTATAGCCTTTTCTAACTCCTTTTCTGGTTCAGATATTTTATGAAAATATTCTTGTGTCAATAAACTCTCTTTTTCTTCTTCTTTCAGATGCCGAAATGCGTGTGCAAAAGCTTGACTCTTTTCATCTAGTATCTCTTGGTTTGCACCACCAAAAAGCCTCGCTTCTTCTATCGTATCCATCCTGACTTGTAAACCCTGATTGATCCCAAATTTGCGATCAAACGTTTTAATCTCTTCTGAAAGAGGATGGCCATTTAAATAAGATAAATATTCCTTTTTAAAAGTTTGGCGTTCCGTCTCTGTGAGTTCTCTTTCCATCATATTCTCTTCCTTTCCTTGATTGATGTTCCTCTCTTCAATAGGAGTAGTTTTAACCGCTTCCAGTTGTTTTCTCTCCTCTTCCAAAAAGGATTGCTGCTGTTTTTCTGGTTGATTCATCGCTTCCACAAGAAAACCAATTTGCAAAATAAGTGTTTGATCTTGCTCAAAGGAATGGCCTGATTGTGTATTCACCCACTCTTTGCAAGCTTCTAATCTTGCCTCAAGAGAAGCATACGCTGTATGAGTTGCATCATATGTTTGAATGGCTTCTGAAAGTGGTTGATTGTTAATTAGTGACTCTGGATAGGCACTGAAAAATACCGGGATAGAAGATTCTTTATCGTTATTCAGTATTGGCTCGTCGTAAATTGATTGGGAAGGCATGGCCTGTACCTTTTCCTTAACAGGTTCAAGCTGTAATCCATAACCTGTAAGCTTATTTCCGAGTGAAATCAAAGACTGACTCCCTTTGCTTTGTATCATTTCCTTCACTTCCGTTACTTTTTCCTGTATAGGCTGTACAGTTCGCTGGACAGATTGTGTTAGGTTTTTTTTAAATTTTTGTAGGATGTTATTAGTTTTTTCTTTCAAATTCATTCGCTGTTGCTGAACGATTTCATTTGTAGGGAGTTTTCCTCCTTGCGTGGCAGCACTTAATCGTTCTAAATAGTCCAAAAGAACTTGCTCCGTTTTTTCAAAGTGTTGATCAAGAAGCACTTTTAACTTTTGTTCTTCAATATGACCTTCTTGCAAACTTGAATGAACTTGTTTTTGTATCTCGTTTTGTTGTTGTGCAAGTTCTTGACGAACATAGGGTTTTTCCAACTCTGTTGCAATTTTTTTCATATCTGATTCGTGCGCCTGCTGAAATGTCTCTATGGCTTCTTGAGCCCCTTGACTAGCCTGAATCGGTTTTTCAAAAGCAAATTTTTGGTCCATTTTATGAAAGAAATTTAACAATTTTTCTTTGAAGGCATCTAGCATTTCTTTAAATTGACTGGATAAAGTTGCAACTGGTGGCTTTTCCAAAGTAGAATGTTGCCCGTAATCGGCAACAAACTTCTTGACTGTTTCATGCATATCCTTTAATTCTTGATGAATAAGTTGCAGAATTTCATCTTGCTCGACTTGCTTGTTGCCACCTTGCTCTTCGACTTCTTGCGTCAATAATTGTTTAAATTGATTAGTCTCTGAACTTACCGCCTCTATAGCGGATATTGGAACACTCATTGTATTTCCTCCTTTTGAGGATAAGAAAAAGACCCTTA
>NZ_FYBQ01000021.1 GCF_900186125.1 Listeria goaensis
CTTAACGATTCAAAGACAACGACTTCTTTACCTTTTAACGAGGATGCATCAAATGTGAAGATGACTTTTGCTGTTCCTGTTTCAGTTGTTGGCGTAAAGATTTTTCTTGCTTTCACCGCTTTACCGTTGACCATAACTGGTTTTCCAGTTTCTTTATCCATGAGAGTCCCTGTGACGGTGTATTGTTTTCCAGTCGTTAAACCACTGAAAATCACATCATCTTGAATGGAGACTTGTTTCAATGGCTCTAGGCTCTTGTCGCCGTCTTCTTGATCGGTTGCTGTTGTATGAATTTTAGGAACAAGGGCGTCATTCACTACATCTAATGTGATGTTTTGTGTGTTCGCGCCAATAGTAAAAGGATATGTTTTTGTGTTGAGTTTGTATCCTGGAATTGAATTTGTTTCAATCAACACATAGTTTCCAAACGTTAAATTCCCTTGACTCCATTCGCCATTAGCATTTGAAGTTCCTTTTGCAATAAATTTACCAGTTGTATCTTTGATTTCAAATTTAACACCTTGTAATAATTTTCCATCATTCCCTTTTTTCACCACTTTCATGGATCCTGTTTGAGCTTCAAAATTTGCTTTGAAAGAAATCCTTAGAGTTGGATCGAACCATCCACCTTTGCCTAATGTTTGATAAGTAGCGTTGGTCATACGGTATAGAACCGAGCTAAATTTTTTCATACTTCCTTTTAACTCACCAGATACATAATCTGTATCATAGGTTAAAGGAGCAGTTAAGTAAAACGAGTCGCCACCTTTAATTGTAACTTGTCCGCCCGTTTTTTTCGCACCAGTTGTGACATTTACAAATGAAACTTGATTAGGTAACGTAAATGAAAATTTATTTGCTGTATCAGCGTTTAATTTGATTGTTTCTGTTTTTTGAACATTGTTAACCACTGTTGCATTAACACTCGTTTTAGAAAATGCTGCTTTTGCCTTCGGATAATTACCTGCGAGTGCTTTTGCTTTTAGTTCATCATAGCCTGCGATATTTTGACCACCTTGATAAGAACCTAAGTACATTTCACTTATAACAAGAGAAGTTACGACTGTTCCACGTGTCCAATCGGATCCAAATATATTTCCATCCCCAGTAATTCCATAGTAGAGTGTTGCGGCAACCTTATCATTGTCATAAATGTTACCCCCATCATTACTTGTTCCGCTTGGCGGTGTATTTTTGGGATGCTCCATACAAAACGCTTGTTGTCCATTCACTTCAAAATGACCAACTGTGCTTCCTCCGTAACTTACAGCTCCTTTATATACAACTGATGCCGAAGTACTAGCTTTAAGCGAACGTAAATTGTTTCTCACACCTCTTTTTAAAGCTTCTTCTTCTTCTGCCGATTTTTGGGCGCCATCTGCGCTAAAAATTTGAGTTGGATCTAAGCCTGTTTTTTCTTGGGCAAATACGCGCTGAATTGGTGCTAAAATTGTAGATACAAAAACAAAAGCAATTAGACAGAACGTTAGCCATTTATTTACTTTTTTATTAATCATTTTTTTCCTCCATATTAAAATTTTTTAAATCTTAGTTTTGATAATCTTTCTTTGTTGGGGCTCTTATTTCCATTTTTAAGTATTCTCCTCCATAAATTGACTAAAAAAAAGACACCTCATTAGAAGTGTCTTTTTTAAATCACATATTTTTTTACCAATCAATCGTACCCCATTCTCTACCATCATCGCTGTCCATTTTTCCTTTGTTATCGGTTTTTCCATTCCATGTATCGCCAGGAGTTAAATCATCACTAGATTGTGAAGAATCACTTCCTTCGTTTGACGCTGAATTTGATGAATGACCCGAAGAACTGCTTGAACTTCCTGAATTTGATTTTGAGGATGGACTTGAAGTACTTGATTTACTAGATGCACTAGTTGATTCTGATGATGAACTCCCCTGTTTGTGAGATTTCGAACTTGATGTTGAATTCTGAGCTGAACTAGCTTGTGATTTTTGTGTTTCTGTTGCTTTTTGCTTTGCTCGATCTACTTGCTTTTCTTTTGTGACTAAGTAATTTTCAACGCGATTTAAATCGTCAATGAGTGCTTGTTTTGCTTTAGATTGTTTCACTTTATTTTTTTCATTTAAAGCTGTTTGAAATTGTGATCGCGTTATACTTTCTTTAATTGTCTTTCTTGTCGCATCTGTAAATAGTGTATTTACCGCATTTTGGGCTTTTACTAATTGATTATTTTGCTGTTTCGCTTGTTGAATCCATTTATTCTGCTCTGCATAAAAAACAGGTTTCACTTCTTTAAGCTCATTAGCTTGTTTCTCAACATCTGCTACATTTGCATTTTCAGTTAATACACCTTTTTGATCAAGTAATTTTTTGACTTGATCACGTAAGGCAATCATTTTTTCAGCATCTGCAATTTCTACTATCGCTGTATTTAATTTCTCTGCGGTTGCTACCGTCATTTCTTTTCCTTCAAGCTTGTGTAATTTGCTTTTCAGCGCTTGAACATCCTCTGCATTTACATCTTTTGCTAATAATTCTTTTTTATCGTTAAGATAAAATGAAGCCCCTTCTTTTTTATAGGCTTCTACTTGTTTCGCTAATTGCGCTTCTGATTTTTGCACAGCTTGCTGTTCTTCTTCTTCTGCTTTTGCGTGGATTTGATATTGAGTGAATCCAACTCCACCGCCAACTAGAAGCAAACCAACTCCAATTCCTATAAACCATTTTCGATTTAACATCCTTCTCTTCCCTTCTAGCAATTTTGTTGTTTTTATATCCAACATTTCTTTCAGTATACTATAAATAAAATTCAACTTGTTGTTTCAGTTTTAAGAAAAAGCAGAAAGGAAAATTTGTTATGTTTATTTCCGTAAATATAAGAGAAAAAAACTTTCTGCTTTTTAGATAAATAACCGAATTCTTTTCCATGCCAATGAAAATGAGTGCGGTCAAAGAAACAGAGACATCTATGAGAAAGGATAAGACTCTTGTCTCTGCTTCTTTCACCATACTAGTCTTCAAAAAAATTGAATGTTTGAGGCTGAAGAAACATTCTAACCCTTGATCAGCTATATAACTTTTTTCTATTCGCTCGCTGTCGAAAGACAGGTCTTGGCAAAATAAGTTATATCCAACCATGCGCCGTTTATGGCTTGTTCGGCAACCAGTGAGCACAGAGATTTAACGTTTCATCTCTAAACGATAATCCAACCCCTTCGCCGAGTGCTGATAAGCGTCAGGCTAATTTGTATGAACCCGTTTGACGGGAAAGTTTCAAATTAGTAAGTTTTACTATTCAGTTTTCAAAATTACTTCTGAAAAAGAAATTATTTTCTTTTTCATTGGCATGGAAAAGACTATAATAGTTTTTGCATTCCTGGTTGTAGTATGAGTGAATCGTCTGGCTGTTTCCTTTTAGCTATCAGTTGTGTTGTTTCCCCGACTCGTATATTTCGAATGTGATAGTATAAGTCCCGTAAGGAGATTTTTTGTAAACTCTCTAAATCAACCGCATAATACCCATTTTGACCCAAACAATCTTGTTGATAGTATACGTAATTCTGATTATCAAAAGTTCGAATGATGATATACCAAGTGATAGATTCTAAATTTTTATACGTTAGTCGTACTTGTGCTTTCTTTCGATTTACTTTTCTTTTCGAACGAAGCCTTCGTTGCAGCATAGGACTATTCATTGGCTTCATCATTCTTTCATCTTTCGTTGTGATTACCATTGTCTTTCCCCCTAACTTTAATACAAAACTATAAAAAAAGAGTCCTCTACTCAAGTAGAAGACTCTTCTATCAATCACTTATTGTATTTTTTAAAAGCTTATATGCCTCAAAAAAGTGGAGTAGTTTTTGTAGAAGAATCAAGTTTGATTCGTTATAAAATTCTTACCCTTTTCCTGTGGCGAAAACTTCAATAAAATGGTACAATAGCGATTGGTGAAGCGCCGTCTCCTAAGTGCTGTTAAGAGATGCGGTGAGGAAGGAGCTACCTTCCTAGCACATGTCAATTGACTTGCCGGAAAATTGATCTGTGTGCTTCGCCTATTTTTTTATTTGTTCAACTGAATTCGCAATGAGTTTACACCAATTGTGGACTCGTTGTCAAACAAACATTTTCTTTTTTTCAACCAACATAAGAATGTCCCGTGAGATTAAAACCAACAAAACTTAAGATAAAACTCATATGTTTACCTCCTTCGATCATTCATATGGCCAGGATCTATATTTCTATTCCATATCTGTATTAAACCATAAAGTCCAAAAACAAGCAACATTTATAAAAGGGTGTCCTAATATGGTCACTTTCTAAAAATAATAATAATCCTTTTTAATAAATTCGCTTATTTAAGCCGTTTTATGGTGTCCTAATATGGTCACTTTTCCAATTTTTTATTTAATCTATTTTTTGAAAGGAGTGTCTACGAAAAAATGTCACATAATATTCACAATATCCATAAAACATTGTATGAAATACGCATTTTGAAACGTATGTCACAAGCTGAGGTTTCAGGCCAAATTCCGCTTAGTACGTATCGCAAGATAGAACGAGGTATCACCACACCAACCGTTCCAGTTTTCTTTACTATTTTAGAAAATCTTGATATGTCATTCACTGAATTTTTCTTTTTGCATGATCGTAAAGATCCTGCTTCAAAAGAAAATATATTATTTCTTTATCGAGAAATTCGCCATTCACTGAATCCTAATGCACTTAACAATTTCCAGAGAGTTTGCCAAAAATACTTACAAAGTAATCATGACCAAGATGTTCAAAATTTGTATACGGTATCAGAAGCCATCAAGACGTTTTCCATCAACGAAGATTTACAAGAATGTTATGAAATCGTTCAGGCCATGCATCACGCTATATCAGTAAAATCACATTGGTTTTACTGGGATGCACTAGCAATTCAAGGAATTTTGCATTTTCTTGACAGTGATGACGCAATTGAAATGGCTATTCGAATTCGGGAAGTATTCACAGAATATCACGAACTTTATCCTGCTAAAGAATCTAAAATAAGAACCTTGCTTAATTTATGTTATTGTTTAAAACTTAACCGCGATATCCTGAGTGCAAAACCCTATATTGAACAAGCATTATTGGAATGCGAAACAACTAGTGATCAATCTCTTTACTTTGATGCTTTATTTATCAAAGCGCAAATACTTCTTGAGGAAGGCCTATATACAGATGCCAGAAGAACCGCTCATACCAGTATTAAACAATTAAGTACTTTTAATTCAAAATTCGCTGAAGATAACGAAATGGAATGGAATAAACTCCTAAAAGAAAAAGGTATTTATCGTAATCAAAAAGATGATATATAAAAAATGAACTAAAGGATGATTTCTTGATAATCCTCCTTTAGCCCAACATCATTCTATATACTCTTCTTTACCCCACATGGATATGTTCATCTAAAAAATAGGTTGTTTTCATTCCCTTTTCTCACCTTTCATTTAGTAGCTACTCATCTAGTGAAAATTTCTTTTTAGACTACGCTAATAAACCATCTATAGCTATCTTGTTAATAGTTTAACATAAAGATGACGAGTCAAACGTAAAATACCCTAGAAACCTTATTTTTTGTCTTAAACAACTCATTTTTTGTTATTTCCCTCTTTTTTTGTACACAATTATAAAAAGCATCTATCTTTGAATTAAGATAGATGCTTTAACCATGGTGTCCACCTACATAACTAGAACGCTTCAAGCCTGTTGCCCCCTCGACAAGACTACTCGCGTGCATCATCGCTTGAAAACCGTATCGTTTTCGAATTTGGTCAATCGTCCGATCCAGTTGCTGTTGCTGTAGCGTTTTTTCAGGCTGTTCAAACAAATTCAGTTGCAACCCCTTTTTTGGGGTCAAAGTCCCACAGGAGATGGAAATACTGCGAATCGGTTCTTCTGCCACATGCTCCCAAAATAGCGTTAACACGTTGTCCACCAAAGTCCGACTAGCATTGGTCGGTTGGATTTTCAACTGTTTTCGAAACCCTTTTACCACGCTATATTTGCTATAACCGACACTCAAACAAACCGTGGATGTATCGAGATAGGCTTCACGCAAGCGCATCGCGATTTCTTCTGTCATTTCTCGTATGACAATGGCCACTTCGCTTGGCTTGTCATAATCTCTTTCCAAAATTTGACTTTTCCCAAACGATTTTTCACTGGGTACATAGTTTTCATCAATCCGACTGAAGTCTAGTCCATGCGCATGATAAAAAAGCTCCGTTCCGACGACACCCAATTGATGCTTTAATAAATTCGGCGATGCCTGGCTTAATTCAAAGATGCTATAAATGTTCAAACCATAAAGTCGTCTTGCCATGCGTTCCCCAATTCCCACAAAATCCGTTAACTTCGGTATTTGCCATACGGTTTCTTGAATACTGTCATACCGCCATTCTGCTAATCCATTTTTACTTTTTTTCGCCGCGTTATCCAGAGCAAGTTTCGCTAACAACAAATTATCCCCGATGCCAATTGTCACATGGAGCCTTAATTCTTCCAAAATTTCACGTTGAATGCGTGTCGCAATTTCCTCGGTGGAACCAAACAACGCATGAGAACCCGTAACATCTAGGAAACATTCATCAATGCTGAAAGGCCGTAAAAATTTTTGGGGGACATAACGCAAAAAAATCTGTTGAATCATGTGATTCACCTTCAGGTATAATTTCATACGTGGGGGCACAATCAAAATGCGTGGATCATTGGGCACTTCAAAACGCCTGGAACCTGTTTTGATTTGAAAGACTTCTTTCATTTTCGGAGTGGCGGCCAAAACTAAACCACCTGGACGATCAGCATGACTCATGACGACTAAGAAAGTCGTTAAGGGGTCTAATCCCCGTTTGACACACTCCACGCTCGCAAAAAAAGAACGGTTATCAATGCACAAAATATCGCGTCTCGGAACATCACGATAATCCATTACGTGTACCACTTTTGAACACGCTCCTCGCAATGAACATGATGAATGTGGGCCACTACAACTTGCTGAACCCCTTGATTGGTCTGTAATATTAAACGTTCTCCTTCAGAACCACGTACATAACCTTTAATCAAAGGTTCAGGATAACCTTCTCCTGTGTCAACCTGTTCAGGTTTCAACTGTATCACTAAAAGGCGTTGTTGAAGCAAGCCTACAGCTAGAACATCTTGGACTTTTTCCGAAGACATTTCTTCTAGCCAGGCATCATGTTCCTGGTCTTGCGCCAGCTGTTCCGAATGCTCCGACAAGAAAAAGCCTTGCCATTTTTGAATGCCCCTGTCTTGTTCACTGTCAGGACGTAACATGACGTTCACGCCCTTCCCCATCTTCGACTTTTAGTATTTCATCTGCACGAACGATGATATCCCCACACAGGAACGTCCGTAAAGATTCGTTCAATAACACACAACGTCCAGAAACCGTTCGTTGATAACCCCCCACGAAGACCGTCACTTTCAGTTGTTTGTGTAAAACATGCGCTTGTTGAATCATCGCTACATAACCCAGCCAATCTTCCTGACTAACCACAAAAGAAGTTAACGCTTGTTGTTCAAATCGTTTTGCTTTCCCTAACATACAAGCACCTCCATAAACAATATAAGAACGTTTGTTCGTATATTGTATAGCAGAATCCAACAAAAGTACACAGTGAGAAAGTCTTATTTTTCCGTTTATCAAGAACGAAAAGACTATTTGTTCACTCTAAAACAAATACGCTAAAGGGTGCATGCGCACGTTCACCCCTTTCTATTTGCCGGTGACTCCTTACTTTCTCTAACAGACAAGACTGGCATAAGCCACACATAAACTTCAAAAGCACAAGAAGAAAAACAAGGTCTCTAGAATTAAGTAATTGGCAATTGAACCCATTGACTTTTAACCCGTTTCGGATGCACTTAAATCGCGCTGTCGCCTTGTTCGGTACGTGTTCTCGAGCAAGTTCCACACTTCATGACCGCTACTAGGCAAGCCCTTCAAAATGGCGCTTTGGAGGTGGTGCGTGCCTTCTTTTTGATTCAATTTCATCGCAATAAATTGAGCTGCTTCTGAAAATGTGCCTAAAAAAGCCAGGTATTTTTCTTTTTGCGCTTGTTTTTTCGTCAAGGCATGACGGATCGCTTGCTCTACCACGATCGCATTGGTGGATATCAACGTCACCGCATAACGACCTTTGCCCTCCACTTTACTGATAATTCGTTTCGATTGCTTCAGTATTTTTTTTAATGTGGCCAACGGAATATTGGTTTCTTTAGAAAGCTCTCGTTGGGATTTTTCCAAAAACGTTTGGCCAAACAAAATGTGTTTGGATATATATTCTTCTAAATCCATTTCCCATTCTTCAAAATGAGAGTAGATTCGATTTTCGCGTGATTTTCTA
>NZ_FYBQ01000018.1 GCF_900186125.1 Listeria goaensis
TGGCACGCTTCGGGCATCCGCGTATGTGGAATCGGTGAAAGGTACGCTGGATGAAAGTGGCCTGATGGACGTGGTAATGGGGCTAGGCTTGAGTACGGCGGCGATTCGGGGGAGTATGACGTATGAGGGAGCTAGTGGGGCTAAGGTACCTAAAGACTATTCTCAAACTAGAGAATACTGGAAAAAAGATGTTGATTTTAAAGATACCAAAGTTTATCAAAGAAATGGTATAATTGATATTAATAGAGTAGACGTTAAAGGACGTTCAAACCTTCAAAGAATGGAACAAGGTTTGGCACCTTTAGGACCAGATGGAAACCCAGTGAATTTGCATCACATGACTCAACGAGATATAAGTTCTATTGCTGAGGTAGAGCAATCTTTCCATCAAACTAATTCTAAAACAATTCATATTAATCCTAACTCAGTTCCGTCTGGAATAGACAGAAAGTCTTTCAATAAATGGCGTTCGGATTATTGGGAAAATAGAGCAAAAGACTTTAAATAAAGGAGATATTACAATGAGTGGAGAGTATAATAAAGCAAAAGAACTAATTGAAGAGAATCAAGATTTAGTAGACGCTTTTGGGGGAGCTTCGGATGATATTATAAAAAAAGCTCAGACAGTTCTTGATTTACAATTCCCCGAAGATTATAAACTTTTCTTATCTTGTTTTGGTGCTTTAACTTTTGGTTCTATTGAAATCTATGGTGTTTTTAGAGAGGATTTTGAAAATTCGGGTGTTCCAGATACTATTTGGTCTACGTTAAATGAACGGAAATTAGTAAATATGCCCAAATATTTAGTTATTTTGTATAATACTGGGATGGGAGAAATGTATTGTTTAAACTACAAGGATTTGAATGAGAAAAATGAACCTAAAATAACATCATACTTCCCAGGTTTTTCTGAAGACGCACAAAAAAATGAAGTTTTATACAATAACTTTGGAGAATTTCTTTTAGACATGGTGAATGAAGAAATTCATTAAAAATAAAAAGGCACGTTACTATCCGATTGGCGTCGGATAGTAAAGCTTTGAACTCACTAATCAAGTTGCTAAAAGCTAGCTGTATTCATTGTATAGAAGCTGTACTACCGAAAAAGATATGAGAAAACTAACTCTGTAAAAAGAGTAGCATACTCATATCTTTTTAACTGCTTTCAAAAGTATAAAATCATTGTGTTGCTTGGTATGAGAGACGGCTTGTTAAGTGGACAGGAGCTGGATGGGAACAAACATCAAAGGGATTAAGTAACATGAAAGTATATCAAGCTAGGACTGTTACAAATAGTGGTATCTAAGCTAAACAAACATTCCCTGCTGAGGGCATGTAAGACATATAAATCTTGGCTATCTGAATAAAAAAAGGAACTTAGGAGAATGGCAATCAAGAAAATAAGTGGGACGAAGCTTTCTGAAAACTGATTTTGGTATAGAAAATCTAATATCTAGGCAAGATTGGAATAATTATTTTAAAGTCAAATAACTAGACATTGTCAAAGAAGAAAAAATTCTGGAAAACTATTTACAATTTGAGCAAGGTCATACCCACTTTTTCCAAGAACTTTTAGCGCTTGTGATGACGGCGCAAAGAACGATGCGGCTGCTTGAACAAAACGGAGTGGGTGTGCATGACCCGAAACTGAAGAAATACTTAGACAAGGCAGGAAAGTACTTAGATCCAAATGACTACCAAATTATCACGAATGAGGATTTAAATAAAAAAATCACTGAATCGTGGAAAACCGGCACCTATTATATGGACGGCACGCAATACACCGGTATGGCTGGTGGCACGCTCCGGGCATCGGCGTATGTGGAATCGGTGAAAGGCACGCTGGATGAAAGTGGCCTGATGGACGTGGTGATAGGGCTAGGCTTAAGCACGGCGGCGATTCGGGGGAGTATGACGTATGAGGAAGCTGGTGGAGAATGGTATAATATGGAAAAAAGTTGGTCAGACGCATTAAAATTTGGTAGTAAAGTTGAAGTTAACATTAAACCTAACTACAATTTGAATTCTGTTAGACCAGACAGCTTTAATGTAGAATATTGGATAGACGGAGAAAAATTTATTAAATTTATTAGAAAGCCTTGATGAAAGAAGTTGAGATGATGGAGCAAGAATTAGGAATATTATATAATGAATTAGCACAAAAAATTATTTCGATGATTCCGGTTGATTGGAGCAAAATATACTATCTTGGTGAGGTGGAAAAAAAACAAATGAGTTGGTCTTCTGTATTTTATTTTGAAGAAACTAGTTCAAAAAAATTTGTAAAATCTCATAACATACCAGAGAGATATAAAGTTTCTCAACAAATATATAATGATTTATTAGGAGAACTTAATTCGATATTACTAAAAATAAATAAATGTTTTGAAGAAAATGAACAACCGCTATGGGATCAATTGAGCTTTTCTTTAAATTCTAATGGAAAGTTTAATGTAGATTTTTTATACGATAAAATTTCGGATGATGATGGGCAAGTAAAAAGAGAAATCATTTGGGCTTATAATAGTTTTGAATTTAAGCCGAAAGAAGGCACTTTCACACGCAAATTATTAGACTCTTATTTAAGTGAACGCTAACTACTGAGATTACGAAAAAGAAAAATATTTAGAGGTTTGAAGATGTTATTGTGCTAGATTCTGAGGGTGAAACAAAAGAATTTTGAAAGAACAAGTTTAGATACTAAACTAAACGGTGGGCATGTTATGCTAAAAAGGCTCGAGGGACAAGTCAAAGTACTAGCTGGGTCTGTAAAGAATTTTGTGTAAGTTGTGTTTCTGGTTAAATGTATTTAGTGACTCTATCCTCAAAAAATATGACGAATTGTGATAGAATTTGTCCCCAATTGTGGACCTTCATGGTCCACTTTTTTGTGACATCTATCGTCACAAGATAAAGCATTTTTAGCAACGATTCATCTGAAGGAAAAACACTTTTTGATTTCGTTGATTTACGTAATTGACGGTGAAATCCTTCAATGATGTTAGTTGTGTAAATAATCCGGCGTAAATCTTCAGGATAGTTGAAGAATGTTGCTAATTCAGCCCAATGCTCCATCCAACTTTTTGTAATGATTGGATACTTCTTCCCCCATTTTTCGTCAAACGCACTTAGTGCTTCTAACGCTAGTTCCTCAGTAGCGGCTTTATAAATAGGTTTTAAGTCAGCTGTGACAGCTTGCGCATTAGTGGGACATATAGGCGACATTGAGCGTTTTTCAAATCCGCATAAGTTAGCTAATTATGCTGGAGTAGCCCCTCATGAAAGGTGGCGGACATGGACAATTTAACATTGATTTCTTAAAAGAAAATGGGTTTGAAGTAAATATTGAAAAAATTTATTCTAATGGTGTTAGAACTGGAAATGTACCAGACCATAAAGTTAAGGCTAAAAGAACAGGGAATAATCAATCTTGGTTTCCTGAAAACTGGATAAATAAAGATATAGAAAGTGCAGGACAACATGTTGCTAGTCAGCCAAACTTTGCTAGTGTTAAAGATAGAGAAGCTATTTTGGTGAGTTCAACGGTGTGCGAGTTGGGAATAAAAACTGATGGAAAACCTGCAACTATATTCCCAGATGCAACAAGGCAGGAAAATACTTAGACGTAAATGACTACCAAATAAATGGAATAAGCCTTTTCGTATGTTTTTGATAATCTTCAAATTGCGAACCGTATTTTTCTAATAAATATTTGTCTGCATTTGGAATGTAAGAGAAGACGAACATTAGGAATAAAAAGAGTGGGACGAGAAGTGCCCAAACGTTTATTGTTACCAAGGCAAATCCTGCAACCCATAAAATGTCACCGAAATAGTTAATATGAATGGCATATTTAAATAATCCGCCTCTATAAAGTTTACCTTTGTTTGCTGGATCGGCTTTAAAAGGTTTTCGTAGCAACTCAGAAGTTGTGTTAATGAAGCTACCAGCTAAGAAGAGGACTATTCCTATAACGTACATGGCGATATTCGAGTCTGCTTGACTGTACACTGTGAATAAGGGGAAACCGATGTAATAGATTGCAAATGCTAAACTGTTTCCGATGGATTCTTTCCAACTAATTCCACGTGGTAACCAGATGAAAAGCATCGCATTTAAGCGAAGGAAGGTAATTAGTAAAAAGATGATAATCGTATAGCGTATGTAGTTATCTAAGGTAGCATCGCGATAGAGAATAAAAAATGCGAGAATCAAATAAATAATCTGCGTAATGAATATGAATACCTTCGCAGCAGTCGTTTTTTGATGTATGCCGTACATGTTTACATCACTCCTTTTCCTAGGAATATTTTATTCGTTTATTGTAGCATACGGCGAGTCAAATAGCTGGGATGACGAAAAAATCGCAGGTCCCGTAAATCATTTGGGAACCTGCGATTTTTTTAGCTATAGCGTACGATAATTGCGTCGCCGCGCGTTTCGTCATATTGCACCCAGACGGAGTCACCAGAACGGGGGCTTGCGGTGGGCTCGATAGTTCCGACAGAGATGTAGCGACGGCCGTTAATGTCGAGTTCAACACGTGCTACGGGTCGTTCGCTTCTTGTGTAGCCAAGATAGTTTACGGAAGATATGACGGCGGAGCCTTCTTTTGCTTGGCTTAACCTTTTTCTTAAAGAAAAATCTTCCAGCGTGAACTTGATTGGGAGCGCCATTCCGATTTGCAGTGTCATCGTGTTTGGCACAAATTGGCTACTTTGGGTTGGAAAACTCGTTCCGTCTGCTTGAATGGTCAAGTCGAGCAGTGTCAATTTACGCCCGGAAATCGTTGCCGAAAGCGGCTTAACTGCGGTAACCGTGCCTTCTAGTGCAACCGAATCGGTATCGTTATATGCCGTGTTATACGCGAGTATGCGCGAAATGCCGCCAATTTCCATTAATTCCGCTGTTTTGCCGATTTCAAAACGGAATCCGTCCGGCTCGACAGCTGGAACATGGTATACCTTGCTATTCGCTTGGAATTCGAGTTCGACAGCGGTGCCACGGTTTGCCGCGCCATATGAACGCACAGCAGTGAGTTTGGCATTTGAAATGCGTTCTTCTTGTGCCGCCGTTTCCGTTGCCACGTCCGCTTCGTCCACGAACATAGCTTTATTTTTTTTCGGATTGTAGCGAATCATCACTTGCTGTCCAATCGGAATTTGCGTCAATACAGAAACAACGCGATGGACCTCGACTTCTTTCTTTTTCCCTTCGTAGATAAAGCTCAGTAAGAAACGAACTCTAGGCTGATTATTTATGTAGACGCCCGTTTCGTTTGCTGACACAATTGTAGCCGGCAAAACAACTGAGTCTTTTTTGTTGCGCTTATTGGCCGATTTACGAATAATTGTTCCGGAAACGCCCAATAAAATCAGCATGAGCGGAATGAACAGCCAGACTATCCAATTGATGGCGAGCGCCGGGTATTCTTTCAGGAATCCAAGGAATGAGCCCAATTTGCCGGTCATTTTTTGGTCCCACGCACTGACGTCTGCCGAAGCAATGATTTGCGCTTTGCCCGTTTCCAAATTGAACATGCCGGTCGTTTTGCCCGCTCCGTCATAGTACATCTCTTTCGCGTTTTCGTCTTTATAAAAAAGTGCGTTTCTATCCGCTAAATCTTCGTAGTTCGCTTTTTCAAATAGCGCGCTGACATCTGTTAAGCCGCTGTTCAGTTCATTGAATAAATACGCCGTGATACCGCCTTGCGTCTCATCTTCTGTGCTTGAGCCGATGAGCAAACTTTCTTTTGAATTCAGCGGAATGATGAGCGATTGATAAAGCGGTTTTGGTGTTATGAGCTTTTGTCCTGCACGAAAATCAGTGGGATTGATGTGGTAAATTTCTTTAGGGTACGATGTATCAACTTCCAGCAATTGATTTTTACTTAACCCTGTGTCTGCTAAAAATGGTTTTTGAATAGCTACATCTGAGTTCCCTTGTGCGATGGAATACGTGTTTTGGTTATTTAAAAGGCCACTTAATTGTACGGTGGAATCATCTTTTAAATTTACTAGCCAATAAGGTAATAGATTTCCATTATTTCCGTAGATAAGCGAAATACTTGTTGGCCTTGCTGATAAGCGTTTATCGTCTGCCAAATTTATAGCTGTAGCTTTGCCGTTTTGCACTTGGATATAATAGGTATCCGCCTTGTTTTCTGCACTAATAATGAGGCGCCCACGGTTCTGATAACTATTCGTTTTAAGGTAACTATCTAGTATGATTTCTTGTGATAGGATATTTTTCATGGTGCCATTTGCGTCAATTTGATGCAATTCGAGCTGTTCGTCTTCGGTTTTTGTTGCGATGACAAACGCGCCGTTTTGATAACTTGGAACCGCTTCTTTGAAAATATTAGAATCGAAAGTAAAGGTTTTTTCGATTGTTTGATCGTGCACGTCATATAGATTCGCGAGCAAGTCATCTTCGTTTGGCACAACTAACATTTTCTTCCCTTTTTCAAATAAAAGAAGATGCTTGGACTCTTTTATGTCGTTTTTTTGTGCCACCTGATAATCTTGGTAACTGTTGTAGACAGCTACAGACAGCACTATGGCTGGTATGAAAAAGAATAGTAATGGTTTAATCGTAAACGCCTCCCTTTGACGATGATGTATATAAGTGAACCTGTTTACTATTATACTATAAGATTGTCGGTTATTTTGCTGAAATATGAAGTAGTAAGGAGCGCAGCGTTAGCTAAAATGGAAGAAATACGAGAAAAACGAGATTTTTGTCATAACAAATTTTAAAAATTGTATCAAAATAATGATTTTTCGAAGCAAAAACTGCTATTTTGGTAAAAAAATTCACAAATTAGACACAACTTAGATGGATGTTGCTGCCGCAGTCAATTGGATTGAAAACAGCATGCTACATCTTCGCTGTGACTTGAAAAATGCATTGCTTATTTGGCATAAGCCAGCTATATTAAGAGCTGGTTCAATATTTTTCAAGGAGGACAATTATGAAAAAGTTCATTGGTGTCGTAAGCATTATCGTAATTTTAATGTTACCGCTTACTTCCTCTTTTTCGGCAAAAGCTGCAACTGGGAGCTACGGAGCAGGATTGACAGTGAAGTCAAAAATAACAACACGAGCAACCAATAAATCACTTAACTTCTTTCCTTATACAGATGACGATATACTGACTTATGAAGCACAAATGAGTATGAGTGGAAACTTTAAATCATGGGGACAGACCATTCACTTGGATAAAAATGACAAAATCGAGTTAACTAAAGCGCCAGAAATTGTGACAACTGGGGGTATTACGTCCGCAGATGTGAATGTAGAATATTCAAATGATGGTGTGAATTTTGAAACGGGAACACCTAGTGAAACGAATCGTTATCGCTGGGTAAAATATATGGTTACACAAGATGTAAAATGGGACACAACAACGCAACGTGTTCAGCTTTTCTTTGACGCTAAAAGTATTGCCAAAGAAGGCTTAACAGAAACGGATTTTAATCAAACAACGGGACATCAAGCGGAAGGACAATATTTTGCGACAGGGCGTGACGATAATCGCACGCGTACAACAAATATGTCGTATATGCCAACAGTGTTTTTCAAAAATCCTAAGATTTATGGGCAAACATTTGAGCGTTTAACGACCGAACATGGTATTCAAGGTTCATGGAGTACGCCAGCACCAAATAATCCGTTTGTATCTGGGATTGACGTTTTTTTATATGATAAAAATGACAATTTAATCGGGCAAACTGTTTCCGATCAAAATGGTTATTATGAATTCGATAAAATTTCGCGAACAGATGTGTACTACACGCACTTCAATGATCCGCAAAATCGTTATTATATGAGTTTCGTGCTGCGTTCATCAGACCCAGCAACGGCTGACCCAGGCGACTATGCTTGGTATAGTTTTGAAGGTAGTGATCAAACGGTTAGCGGAATTCAGTCTATTTACGATAGCGCCCGAAATAAGCAACTTAGGAAAGTAGAAAAGGCCATTGAAATCGAGACGCAAGATATTCACTATCGCATTGGTGACGAAAAACCAAATCTACGCCTCGGCGTAACGAAAGCCTATGATCGTTTTGAAGGAGACTTAACACAGTTCCGCCTTTATCACCAAGATGGCATGTTATTTTATGCAGATAGTCATAATGTGAATTGGGACGTTCCGGGTGTTTACCCAGTACAAGTCAGAATAATGAATATGAACGGTGCTTTCGGATATGGCGGTTCTCAAAACTCAACAACCACAGGCACGTTCAATGTGATTGTGACGAATTCGCTAGCACCAGTAATTGAGGCGGGCGATAGCGAAGTCTATATTGGCGAAAGTTTTGACCCGATGAAAGATGTCCGAGCAACTGATCCTGACGATGCAAGCGATATCACGGACCGGATTGTCATCGATGATAGTGCGGTAAACCTTCATGCGGTGGGAAAATATCCGATTAAATACAGTGTAACAGATAAAGACGGCGACAGCATAGAGAAGACGGTGTATGTCACTGTGCGCGACTTTACGATTGATGCGAGCGACGTCGAATTGTATGTCGGTGATGCGTTCAATCCGCTTGAACACGCTACAGCAAACGATTCCGTTGCGGGTGATATAACGAGCGATATCCGCGTCAAAGCAAGCAATGTCGACACCACGCAAGCTGGGAAGTACGCGGTCACTTACACGGCGACAAATCCAGACGGTCGTACAATCGAGAAAACCATTGCGGTCACAGTAAAAGACAAGGCAAGCCCTTTAATCCCTTTACCTCCTGAAAAAAGCAAGCCAGCGCCACCAAATGAAAATGCGAACAACGTAAAAGTCACGCCAACCAATGAAAAAACCATTACTAAAAGCTCGCTTGAAAAACAAGCGACAAGTTTACCGAAAACAGGAGATACAAATTCGCCATTTATAATTTTAGCTGGCCTTACGCTAGTTTTAGTTGCAATAAAAAGCAAGAAGCATCATTTCTGATGCTTCTTGCTTTTTTTCATCTTAATTTCCACAAAACCGCGGACACTATTTGTTAAAAAAACGCGTGAAGCCAGCTGTAAATCGCGGAACGTCAAAACTTGCTCAGAAATTTCCCCCTCTTCAAGCAAAGCCTGCCGAAAAATTCCGGGCAAAAGTCCGCACGAAAGCGCTGGTGTCACAAGTTTCCCGCCGATTTCCAAAACAAGGTTTCCGGAAATGAACTCCGTAAGCTCCTCTTTTTCGTTATAAAGCAAGGTTTCCGTGACATCTGGTTCACGCAGCTCCTCGTACATTTCGCGGCGGGTCGTTTTATGCGCCAAAAACGAATTTCGCGGTAGCGGTTTTGATGCAATTTTGGCCGTCCAGACGGGTGTTGTACAACTTATTTCCTGTACATCAAAAACAAAATCGCCGTTTCGCTTTAGCTCGGCCCGAAATTTAAACACGCCATTTGAATGCTCTGCTGCGGCCGTTTGCCACAATGAACGTGCGGCAGAACGCTCGAACGGCAACGCCCAAATTTGCGCGCTTTTTTCCATACGATCCAAATGGGCCTGAAGCCGTTTTAACTCCCCATTTTCAAGCCGCAAACTTTCAATTAATTCCACCGGCGGAAAAGCATCTGCCAAAACGGCCGATTTCGCTTCAATTTCTGCAAACTCCGCCGCCGCGTCTGAATCCCAAACAATGCCGCCACCAACCCCGTAACGCGCCACATTTGCTCGTAAATCAATTTGAATCGTCCGAATCGGCACACTCCAAATCATGTCCCCGTCTGGTTTCACGTAACCAATTGCGCCGCAGTAGACTCCGCGCGCCGAAGTTTCGAGCTCGGTAATGAAATCCATCGTGTTTTTCTTCGGCGCCCCTGTAATCGAGCCACATGGGAAGAGCGCTTCAAAAATCTCAAAAAGCGATTTCTCAGACGCCAGTTCCGCTGTCACCGTGGACGTCATTTGCCACACCGTCGGATACGGCTCAAGCTCGCATAATCGCGGCACGCGCACAGAACCCGGGCATGCAATTTGGCCAAGGTCGTTTCGCAGCAAGTCGACAATCATCACGTTTTCCGCCCGATTTTTTTCGTCGTTCGCCAGAAAATCCCGTCTCACCGCGTCCAATTCCGCCGTGTCCCCCCGTCGAACCGTGCCTTTCATCGGCCGCGTCGTCACTTTCCCCTTTTCCACCTTGAAAAAAAGCTCAGGTGAAGCAGAGAGAATTTGATGCGCGTTGGTCGTAAGCATGGCCGTGTACCGTGCCTCGCTTTGTTCGCGTAGGTGCCTGTAGGCTGAGCCCGCCTCAAATCCTGCCAGCACAGGGCTGTTTAAGCGTAGCGTAAAGTTCGTTTGATACGTATTTCCGGCCGCAATTTCCGCGCGAATGCGCGCAATGCGTGACTGATATTCAGGAAAAGTCATATCTGCGGTAAACGCAAAAGTCGGTTTAATACGCGGTGGCGCCTCAAAATTTGGAACCGGCGAATCAAATACCCCAAACCAAACGAGCGGCAAATTTTTATCCGCACAAAAGGTCCGCAAATATTCATTGAAGGCAGGCGCCGCTTCGTAGCTCACAAAACCCGCAATATAATAGCCGTCTTTCCGCCATTTCTCCGCCCGCTGAAAAACAGCCGCCACTTCCGCATGTGTGAACGCCATTAAAATTTCCTTCGGCTCACTAAAACACATTGTCTGCCCTTCAAAATCAAAACGCAACTGATTTTCCATACGCCACCTCTAAAAAGTTTTTCAAAATATGATGCCCATGCTCTGATAAAATGGCCTCTGGGTGAAATTGCACGCTATAAATGGGAAGTGTCCCGTGTTCCATCGCCATTAAAACGCCGTCCTGTGTCCAAGCCGTTTCAATTAGCGGTGCCAGAACCCCAGTTACCGCAAGCGAATGATAGCGCGCTACATCAAACGTACGAGGCAAATTGCGGAACAATTGCGATTCATTATGCGTCATGGCACTTGTTTTGCCGTGAACAATTTCGGGGGCAGAAACAACACGTGCACCGAAAAATGTGCCAAGCATTTGATGCCCCAAGCAAATCCCTAAAATGGGTTTTTTATCAAAATAACGCTCTATAAAAGCCAGTGTTTCCGGATAATCGGTCGGTTTCCCGGGGCCTGGTGACAATATGACGGCCTCATAATCATCTAACTGGGTGAGAAGAGGTAAATTCTCCGAAAAGACGACGTTCATGTCTGCGTTTAGTTCCAAAAAATATTGATAAAGGTTATATGTAAATGAATCGTGATGGTCGATGATAAGTAACATTGTCCGCCCCCCTTTTTTTTCGCTACTATTTCTTTTATAGCAAATTCAAGCAGGTTATACAAGTTAAGTTTGAACTTTTCGCCGTGGTGGAATGAAATAGAAAAAGCATCATTTTGGAGGGATAGAAATGCGAAACGAGCTGGAGGAACGAATTTTAAATGTGTTAGATGATCATAAAATCGGCGTTATGGCTACAGTGAAGGATAAATATCCGCACGTGAGATACATGACTTTTTTTCATAAAGGGCTAACGCTCTACACGGCAACGTTAAATACGCTTCCGAAATTGGACGAGGTGGAGCGAAATCCGCATGTTTCAGTACTTATCGGCTATGAAGGTGAACATGTAAAGACGGCTTTCGTTGAATTTAATGGTCGTGTTGTTGTAGAGCAAAATGAAGCGATTGTTGAAAACATTTGGGAACAAATCAACTCGGAATGGGTGGATAAAAAGCAACCTGGTTTTACGGTACTGAAAATCATTCCAGAGCAGATTCGCTTGTTTGACCTACCCACGGAGGAGCCAGAAGTACTGGATTTAATTTAAAGGCTTGAAAAAATCTCTTGAATGGTTTAGAATACAACTAAATTGATAAAAGAAAACGTTGACAAGAAATAGTACCAAATTTTTTGTTTGTGAGAGAGCAGATGGCTGGTGAAAATCTGTAACAAAAATTTGCGAATCCCTCTTGGAGTGAATGGTGGAACACATTTTGTTAGTAAATCATTCCGGTGCGAACCGTTAAATCCAAATGAAGCTGGAGATTTTCACAATCTCAACTAGGGTGGCAACGCGGATATCAACCTCCGTCCCTTCTCTGTATATTTGTACAGGAAGGGGCGGAGGTTTTTGTTGCGGCTCTTAGTGCTTCAGCACTTAGAGCCGCAATATAAGACCGAGCAAGGCGAGGTGTTAATCCATCAAAAGTCTCTTAGAACTTCAGCACTTAGAGCCGCAATATAAGACCGAGCAAAGCGAGGTGTTAATCCATCAAAGCTCTTAGAACTTCAGCACTCAGTCTACCCACCCGCCC
Source organism: Listeria goaensis (assembly GCF_900186125.1). Taxonomy (GTDB): domain Bacteria; phylum Bacillota; class Bacilli; order Lactobacillales; family Listeriaceae; genus Listeria; species Listeria goaensis. The sequence continues at coordinate 12,280 of NZ_FYBQ01000018.1, forward strand.
AACCAAGCAAACATACACCCCAACACCATATAATCAAAGGAGGAAAAAATCATGTTAGACGTAAAATTACTAAGAAACAACTTTGAAGAAGTGAAAGCAAAACTCGCGCATCGCGGTGAAGACCTCGGTGATTTTGAAAAATTTGGCGAACTAGACGCGCGTAGACGTACGCTAATACTCGAAACCGAAGCCCTTAAATCAGAGCGTAATGCCGTTTCGGAACAAATTGCTGTTTTAAAACGCAACAAAGAAAATGCCGATGCAAAAATTGAGGAAATGCGAATTGTCGGCGATAAAATTAAAACGCTCGATATTGAACTGAAGGACATTGATGAAAAATTAAACGCGATTTTGATGGCAATTCCAAACATTCCGCACGAATCAACTCCGATTGGCGAAACAGAAGATGACAATGTAGAGATTCGCAAATGGGGCGAACTTCCAAACTTCAACTTTGAACCAAAAGCGCACTGGGATTTAGGCACGAACCTTGATATTTTAGATTTTGAAGGCGCCGGCAAGGTAACTGGAAGCCGCTTCGTATTTTATAAAAAGCTCGGAGCACGCCTTGAACGCGCGCTTTTAAACTTCATGATGGACCTTCATTCCGAAGAGCATGGCTACGAAGAGATGCTTCCGCCGTACATGGTGAATCGCACGAGTATGACTGGGACAGGCCAGCTTCCGAAGTTCGAGGAAGATGCTTTTCTTGTTGAAAAAGAGGATTATTTCTTGATACCAACAGCTGAAGTCCCAGTGACAAATTACCACCGGGATGACATTTTAAAAGCAGAAGACTTACCGCGCAAATACACGGCGTTTAGCGCGTGCTTCCGCTCAGAAGCAGGTTCTGCGGGTCGCGATACACGCGGACTAATCCGCCAACACCAGTTCAACAAAGTCGAATTGGTCCAGTTCGTAAAACCAGAAGATTCCTACGAGGCGCTCGAAAAGTTAACGAACAACGCAGAAGAAGTTTTAAAACGATTAGAACTCCCGTATCGCGTGCTTAGCATGTGCACCGCCGACCTAGGTTTCACAGCAGCCAAAAAATACGATTTAGAAGTGTGGATTCCAAGTTACGGGACGTACCGCGAAATTTCTTCTTGCAGTAATTTCGAAGCTTTCCAAGCACGCCGCGCCAATATCCGTTTCCGCCGTGAACTAAACGGCAAGCCTGAATTCGTGCATACATTAAATGGATCCGGCCTAGCAATTGGTCGCACAGTCGCTGCCATTTTAGAAAACTATCAAGAGGAAGACGGCTCAATCCGCATTCCAAAAGCACTTCAATGCTATATGGGTGGAATTGAGAAAATCGAAGCACCTAAATAATTAGATTTTGTTCCGTCAAAATAAAAAAGCATCATTCAGTAATCATGCCATCTCGAAAAAGGGGCTTTACTGGAATGATGCTTATTTTTTATTTATGTCCCAAACTCTTTTTTTGTAGGTTTGTACTTCTAAGACCAGACGCATTTTTTCTAGTAGTTGCTAAGTTTTCTGGTTCTATCTTATTAATAGAAGTTAAAACAACTAATCCAAGGTTTCGTTCCACGTCTTGAGCGGTTTTAATTGTATTATCAAACAGATTTCTAATGAACATAATTATAATGCCAAGTATTAATCCAAATGCTACTGAAAGAGCTAACATGATAGACTTGTGTGGTTTTATAGGAGCCATTTTAGGGCTATAAACAGCGGGCGATAAAGTATAAACATTATTGACGTTCATGATTTTTGGTATGGTCTTACTAAATATATTAACAGTTTCATTTGCGATTTTAACAATATCTTTTGGATTAGAGCCTTCCACGCTGACTTGTATAACTTGAGAATCAGTAGGACTTGTTACGGTAATCATTTGGCTTAGTTCATCGACGGTGTACTTGTTATCCATTAAGCTTGAAACTTGGGATAAAATACGCGGACTTTCCATGATGGAAGTATAGGTATTTACAAGTTTTAGATTGGCTTGCACATCTTCTGCTTGGGAAGTGCTTTTTTCAGAATTCGCTTGATTGATAAGCACTTCAGATTCACTTTTATAAATGGGTACAGAAAAAAAATAGAGATAGATAACCATTACTAATAAACTAGCACAAGTACTAAAAATAATAATCCACTTGTTTTCTTTCAAAATATTCCATAATTGACTTACATCTAGGGTATTTTCCATGGCTTCCTCCTGGTTTTATCAACACTAAAAATGCTTTCCGTGATTTCTAGGCTGATTCTAAAATAATGTAGTGCTAACGAGAAGAGAGTTACAACCTTTTTGTTGCATAACCAATCCATATATCGCGCGTATAATATTAAAAGATGTGTATATTTCAGACTGGTGACAAACAGCAATCTTCGTCGTTAAAGCCTCCGTTCCGCTCCGCTTCGCCTAACTTCTCACATGGTCGGGCAAACTACGCCCTTCCTGTTTTCAGTCATCACGTACTCAAGTACGCTCCGGTGCGGTACTCGGATTTGCCTAGAATCTCACTATTTGTCATCAGTCTGATTGTGCGTGGTACGTTTTGTTTGGCTTAAGTTTAGAGTTTTTCTGCAAACTGATATTTATTGGTCATTTTTCGCGCATGTTGTTAATTTTATCACAAAGGAACTAACTGCTACATTTTAGCACTATTTATGTAGCTTGAGAAGAGCTGAAATCACACTTTAGTAGCTTATTTATCTATATAGGCCTAAAAATGGGGCGAAAATGTGACAGTTTATTTTATGAGGGCTGTGTAAGGGCTTAATCACGTTGACAAGCATTAAGAGGCGTAGTATATTTTAACACAAGGTTAATTTTATAATTACAGCTAAAGAAAAGAGGTCAATTTAATATGCCGGGTTTTTTTGGATTTATTTCAAATAAAGAAACAGCATTAGAAAAAGATATAGAGATTTATGACATTATTGAGGCAAACGATAACCTTATTGAAGAAAAAAATACAGTGAATACACCAAATTTATACGGTCGTTTTTTTAGAAATACAGTTAAAAAATTTGAACAAGATAAGACTTTTTCTCAAAATGAGGAAGCGTTTTTTATTGTTGACGGGGTAATTTTAAATAAACTTGATTTAATGGAAAAATATGAAATTAAAGATCGGAATATGTTTTCCTTAACGCAAAAGATGGCTCAATCTGCATCTAAGCCATTCTTTAATGAATTTCGCGGACATTTTTCAGGGGTGTTTTTAGACAAAACATCACATACTTTTAATCTATACACAAATCATATCGGAAATAAGGAAGTCTTTTATTATTTAGACAAACAGACAGATATTTTGTATTTTGGTACGGATGTAGACATTCTTGTGAAGTTGGTGCATAAACATGCAGGCAAACGTTTCAAACTAAAAAAGAATGCAGCGTATAGCATGATTACGCATTCCTATACATTATGTAATGATACGCTTTTCGAAGACATGTACCGATTAACACCAGGACATTATTTACAATATTCAGCCAATGGAATTGAAAAAAAATGCTATTTTGAAATAGATAATACGCCAATCGATATTACAGAAGAAGAAGCAATGGCTAAAATCGACGAACTCTTTAGAAATTCTGTAAAACGTTCTTTTGAAAAAGATAAGGAATATGGCTACAAGCATATAGCCGCTTTAAGTGGTGGTTTAGACTCAAGAATGACGACATGGGTTGCGCATGATATGGGCTATACAGACACATTAAGTTATACTTTTTCACAAACTGATTATATGGACGAAACGGTTCCAAAGAAAATGGCGAGTGAATTGAAGAATGAATGGCTGTTTAAGTCACTAGATAATGGGATATATTTGTACAAATACTTTGAAGAAGCGGTGAAGATTTCTGGAGGTAGATGTCAGAGCTGTAGTATCACGCCTACGCTTAGCATGGCTAACACGTTAAACATGGATCAATTTGGTATTGTTCATACGGGGCATCTAGGCGGTGCTATTTTAGGAACGTATTATGAAAAAGGTAGGAAGCAAGAATTCCATCCTGGTTCAGGTGCGAACTCGACGCGTTTGATTGAGAAAGTTCAATATACGGAAGAAAATTCCTTCCATTTAAAAGATAAAGAGATTTTTAAACTGTATAATCGCGGTTTTACTGGGAATCTTATGGGCTTAAAACCATTTCTTAAAACGACGGAAGCCATTTCGCCGTATACGGATGTTGAATTTATGTCGTTCACTTTGACGTTACCATTTAAATACCGTACAGGGCATAACATTTACATTAAATGGATTAATAAATATTATCCAGAAGCTGCGAATTTCGTTTACGATAAGGTGAAAGGAAAAATTAATAGAAAATTAATTAGAGTTAAAGGTGTATCAATTCCTTGGACAAGTATTCCTGCAGCGTTTGTAAAACTTGTGAAAATCAAGCTAGGTCTGAAATTGAATTCCAAGAATCATATGAACCCTATTGACTATTGGGCGAAAATCAATCCAGATTTAAGTAATTTCTACCAAGAATCATTTAATAAAAATATCGATTTAATTAAAGATGAAGAACTAAAGAAAGACTGTCAATTTGCATTTGAGTCGGGGAATTCAATGGAAAAAGACCAAATCATTAGTTTTATGGAGTTTTTGAGAATTATGAAAGGGTATATGGAATAAATTCATATATTCTTCAATCGACTTTATGCGTATTTTTTGTTCGCTAATTGTTAGAAGATGGTGCACATCTTATCAATTATTGCGTCCAACTTGTTGTTTGCTTATCTCGAAGTTTGCCTAGGTAATTCTTAACGCCGATGCAGACAAAAAGTTAATTTTGCTTGAAGGGGTACCGCAGAGAGGACATCTAGGCTATGAAAAAAAGTAACAGCATTTTAAATAAATTTTTATCGATTTCGATCGGGAGCTGGGTAGCTCTTATTATTGGATTCATTAGTACACCGATTGCAACGCGGTTAATTTCACCGGATCAGTTTGGTAAGGTGTCAATGTTTTTGCTAGCAGCTGAAATACTAGGCGCTGTGGCATTATTAGGCGCTGACCAGAGTTTTAACCGCTTTTTTTATGAAGAAGAAGAGGATAAGCGAAAGTATTTATTGTTAATTTGCTTGAAGCTTTCTATGCTTGCTTTTGCGATATTGTCAATCGGCGTATTGATTTTTTATAAAGATATTTCGAATTTTATCTTCTCATACGTTAGTTTTTGGCTAGTATTGCTACTTGTTTTGTATGCACTTTTACGGATAATTAATACGTATGCTTCCGTAGTTGTTAGAATGCAGCAGAAAGGTAAAGTGTTCTCGTTTAAACTCATTTTGAGTAAGTCGCTTGAGTTTGCTGGGATTTTGATGTTCGCCTTTTTCTTAGGGAATCAATTTGAAGTTATTATTTATGCTTATATGTTTAGTATGGCGGTTGTTTCGATCGTTATAATCGGAGTGGAGCACAAGTTTTGGAATTTCTTTAAAAAAGGAAGTATTAAAATTAAAAGCCACTCGTCTGATATTCTGAAATACGGCGTTCCGCTAATGGTGACGCTCTTAATGACGATGCTATTTGAATCCATTGACCGAATTGCGATTAAACAATGGTCGAATTACACTGAAATTGGTTTGTATTCTGCGGCTTTTAAAATTGTGACGATTTTAAACACGCTACAACTTAACTTTACTGCGTTTTGGGTGCCTTTAAGTTATGAGAAATTTAAGGAGAACCCGAATAATACTAAGTTTTTCAAGGATATGCAAGTGGTCGTTAGTTATGCCATGTTAATTATCGCAGTGTTAGTCGTGATGTTTAAAGACGTTATTGTTCTTATGCTTGGAAGCGAATATGGTGGTGCCGCACAAATTATGCCATTCTTAGTATTTGTTCCAGTGCTCTACACGATATCAGAAGTAACCGTAGTAGGAATTAATTTTTATAAAAAAACGAAGCTCCATATCCTTATTGTGGCTCTAGTATGTTTATGTGGAGTTATAGGAAACTTGTTGCTCGTGCCATATATAGGTGCAACAGGGGCCGCGATATCTACAGGCCTATCCTATATCGTATTCTTTTCACTAAGAACTTATTTCTCATTAAGGTACTTTAAAGTAAGTTATAAGCTGTTTCAATTATATGCAAGTATTGCGCTGTTAGTAGGCTATGCCTTTTATGCGACTTTTGTAAAAGATATATGGAGTTCGTTCTTTATTGGAGTCGTTCTATTAATTGTCATTTCGGTGATGTATCGTGGCACTGTGAAAATGATGTGGCAAAAATCAATGGGAATTGTAAGGTCATTTTCACGAAAAGGGTAAAAAGGGTTCTTCATTTTAGAGTAAACCTATATTGTGATTGAAAATGTTTTGATATATACTAAAAAACGGGAAAATTTATAGAAAAAATAAAGATGTGTAAGGATGTAATTGTCATTAAAAACAGACCTCTAAACGTATATATTTTTATAATACTAACTGTAGCCTGCCCAATTATAGACATGATAAATGGTTTCTTTCTAGCATCAGGAACTTCTACACCTATAGGAATGGTTTATCGATTTGGATATTTTGCTTTCTTAGTTTTAATGATTATTGTTGAGAAACTTCCGAAAACATATTATACCTATCTAACCATTTTCTTTATACTCGGAAATTTATTAATGTTTTGCTTGCAAGGTATTTTCTTGAAGAATAGTCCCGCGTGGATATTCGCAGACTTTTCGGTGTACATTAAATATTTCCTGTGGGTGCTAATTCCTTATTATGTTTATCAGCGAAGAGAAATTTTCAAAACCATTAATTTTGAAAATATCTTTCTTGCATTAGGCTCTTTGCTCACAGCAGAACTTTTGATTCCGTATGTTTTAGGTGTCGGGCGTCAAACTTATTCAACAGCAGGAGCAGGATATAAAGGCTTTTTCTTTGAGCAAAACTCCATTTCATTTGCGCTTATCATTACACTCACAATAACGACGCATGTCCTTATTAAAGAGCTACAAAAAAGATGGGGCAAGAAAGTGTTCTTTTTACTCTTACTTTTTGCTGGAAATGTAGTGAGTTTATTCCTTTTGGCAACAAAAACGGTCGTTGTGTACGCGGTTCTGACTGTTGCGTACCTTTTAATTAGAGTAGTTTTCAAAAAACATTACCATTCAAATGTGCAGCGAGCTTTTGTTTGGCTTACGGCCATGTTTGCAGTAATCTGGATATTCTTTAGAGGAATTCAATCAGCGACAGAACTTGTCGCAGGTTCCGTTACTCGGATGCAATATTTTTACAGAGTCTATGATGGTGATTTGCTTCGCTTGCTGTTTAGTTCTAGAAACGTATTTTTAGAAGGTGCCGCCAAGTTATTCTTTAATGATCCCAATTTTGCGTTCACTCTTTTTGGTGGACAAGGATTCCAGTATCGTTTTGAGAAATTTGGGCGTTTAGGCGTTGTTGAAATGGATTTCTTTGATTTATTTTTCGGTATGGGACTTATCGGAACGGCGTTGTTTATTTTTATGATGCTGTATTTCATCTTCCGCGCTTTTAAACGCAAAATGAAATCAATTTATACGTTTGCGCTAGTCATTACATTAGTCTATATCTTTTTTGTTGGACACGTTCTGTTTTCTGCAATGTCGGCAACGTTCCTCGGCTTAATTTGTGCAGGAATTATTTTGGCAAGTAGCAAAAAGGATGATGACGGTGCAAAATTAGAGCTCGACCAACCCGAAAACAATACATCAACCTAATTTTGCGTGAAGTTTAGAGGTTTTTGACATGTCGGCGGCCATTTAAAATGGCTGCTTTTTTTGTTTTGAAAAATACACAACTTATCCATATCTTTCTAGGCGGATTTATGGTATTTTTAAACATGTTGATTCAATTTTGAAAGGAGGGAAATAAGATGAGAAAAGCAATTGCTGAATTTATTGGAACTTTTGTTTTAGTATTGTTTGGTACCGGGACGGCTGTTCTAGGCGGCGGGATTGAAGGCATTGGCATTCCAGGCATTGCGCTTGCATTCGGTTTATCGATTGTGGCGATGGCGTATAGTATTGGAACAATTTCCGGGTGTCATATTAATCCGGCGGTTTCCATTGCGATGTTTGTCAATAAACGTTTGTCTGCGAAAGACTTGGCTGTATACATAGTAGCGCAAATTTTAGGTGCCATTGTGGCGACGCTAACACTGCGTACGTTCTTAATTTCTTCAGACTTGGCCACTACTAACTTAGGGCAGAATGGTTTTGGGAACTTAACTGCTTCAGGCGCGTTTCTAGTAGAAACTATTTTAACGTTCGTTTTTGTTTTAGTTATTTTAATTGTAACAGGAAAAAATGGGAACGCACCGTTTGCTGGTCTAGTTATTGGTCTAACACTCGTTTTAATCCACTTATTAGGTATTCCATTAACGGGTACATCTGTGAATCCGGCGAGAAGTATTGGCCCGGCACTATTTGCTGGCGGCGAAGCACTTTCGCAACTTTGGCTGTTCATCGTAGCACCGATTGTCGGTGGCGCACTTGCGGCTATTGTAAGCAAATTCGCGTTTAATAGTGAAGAGAAGTAAATAAAAAAACCACGAATTTTCGTGGTTTTTTTATTGCAATTGTTGCTCGGCGAAAGAAGCATAGAGCGGGTGGCTTTCGACTAATTCGGTGTGCGTTCCGCGTCCTGTAATTCGCCCGTTTTCAATGAAGAGGATTTGGTTTGCTGACACGATGGTCGACAGGCGATGCGCGATAACGAAAGTTGTTCGGCCAGACATTAAGTTCGCGAGTGCTTGCTGCACAATTTGTTCGGACTGGCTGTCTAGGCTGGCCGTTGCTTCGTCAAGCATTAAAATTTTAGGATTTCTTAGGAAAGCACGTGCAATCGCAATTCGTTGTCGCTGCCCGCCAGAAAGCTTAATGCCGCGTTCGCCCACTTCAGTTTGCATTTTTTCTGGCAACTTCTGAATAAATTCATCGGCGTAGGCAAGTTTTGTGACGGCCCACAATTCGTCTTCGCTCACTTCGCGGTCTAAGCCGTAGGTCAAATTGTCGGCGATTGTGCCGTATAGCATAGCACTTTCTTGTGAAACGTAGCCAATTTGGGAGCGCCAAGACTTGGTCGAAATCGCTGTAAGCGGTGTGTCGCCAACGTAAATCGCCCCGGTCGCAGGCTCGTAGAAGCGTTCTAAAAGGGCGAACAAAGTCGATTTTCCGCCACCACTTGGACCAGCAAAAGCCACAACCTCACCCGGATTCGCAGTAAAGCTGATGCCGTCAAGAATGGTGTCACTGCCCGCATACGCGAAGGATACATCTTCAATATGAACTTTTTCCCCCGAAATATCTTTTTCAACACCATTTTGAAGTTCTTCACTCTCTTGGTCTAAAATCTGTGAAATTCGTTCGGTGGCTCCTTTAGATTTCTGTAGTTGCGTGAAGAATGTGACAAACGATGTGACTGGCACAATAATTTGAAACAAATAAAGCAGAAAGGCGATAAGCGTTCCGGTTGAGAGTGTGCCAGAAGTGACACGGATACCGCCATAACCAATGATTGCTACGATAACCCCCATGACGACAAAGAAAATGAGCGGAGCGAGGACAGACACAACTTTTGCCTCGCGAATACCAAATCCAAACAAGCGATTGATACCTTCTGAACCACGTTTTTGCTCTAAATCTTCCGCGTTTGATGCCTTCACTAGACGTGCTTCTGACAACGTTTGACTAATCATACCCGTAAAGTCGGCGGTTTCCTTTTGAAGGCCTTTGGAAATTTTGAACATGCGCTGCCCAAGCGGTGCTACGATTAGTGCGGTGACTGGGACGGCGATTAAAATAACGAGAGTCATTTTCCAATCCATGAAAAGTAAAATAGTGACGGCGCCGATAACCGAAATAATCCCTGTAACAAATTGCGGCAGATGGTCTGCGATAAGCTCTTTAAGTAAGACGGTATCATTAATCATTCGACTTACGGTTTCGCCAGTTTTGGTATTATCATAATATGGAACTGGTAAGTGAATGATTTTATTCCATAAACGAATACGAATGGTGGCTACCATTTTTTGCCCCATATAATTAAGTAAAAAAACAGAGAAGCCATTTGCGATTGCCTGAAGGACAAATGCGGCCACGATGATGGCAATTAAACTGCCGTTTATTTGTGATAATGAAAAGCCATCAATTAAATCTTTTGTAAAAAGTGGCACTACAAGGCCGGCGACGGTTGTAATGATGCTCGTGATTAAGGCAACACCGATAATCCAGTTCGCTGGTTTTACGGATCCTAGAAGACTGAAAAATTTGTTCCATGTATAGGTTGTTTCAGTTGTTTTTTTATTCATGTATTTTTCCCCCATTCCTGTTCTATTATATAGAGAAATTTCACGAAGTGCGTCATGCTTAAGAGGTAATTTTTTTAAGAAATGACAGTGAAAAATTGTCACAAATAATTCATTAATATTCGTTTTTAATCTAAAATTAGCTACAAATATAGATTTTCAAATCAACAAAGTGATTTAATTCACGATAGTTTGGTAGATTTTTGTATAATCGGAATATTATGCTAATTTGCTTGTGATATAATCATAGAACTAAAGCGTTCACAAGGAGGATCTATGTTTCCTGTCAAAACTGATCATGTTAACTTAGAATTGAAAAATTTATTAGAAATTTGCTATGAGCACCCAAAGTACAATGAAAATTGTTCCGTTTTCACTACCAAAAAAGGAGATATCCTCCAGACAGTAGGCGAGGACAAAAAGAAGATTTATTTTATTCTAGAAGGGTACTTTGGTGTTTTTATCCAAAGGAAGAATAAAAACGCACGTGAAACATTTTCGAAACAGGCTATCATTCGCTTTTTACAGAAAGAAGATACATTTGGCTTACAATATTTATTTTCAGATAACTGGGAATCAAAGGTTTGTATTCAAAGTCTTGGAAAAGCAAAAGTAATGGAAGTGGATTGTACGTTTTTAAGAGGAATTCTTGAAGAAATTGATCCAAAGCGTAATTTTATTTTGGCGCAAATGGGTATCAAAATAAATGAATCAAGAGAGTTTTCGGAATTGAGTTTTTATAAAAAAGAAGAGCGAATTCGAAAAGCATTGCTTCAATGTGCAAATAAACTTGGGACTTTTTCACAAGATGGTATTATTTTGCCGAAAGAAATTACTCAGGAAGTTTTGGCTCGTTACACAAGCACATCACGCGAGTATGTCGCGTGCACAATCCAAGCTTTAACTAAAGAAGAGATTGTTCGTAATAAGCCGAAACCACTACTTATTTTGGATAAATCTAAATTATAGGGAATGAAGATGCAGCGGGCGATAAGCTGTATCTTTTTTGTTTTCTTCAATTTGCGTTATAATGGAACCGTAAATTTGAAAGCGTTTTAAATGAAGGAGGAATTGGCATGAAGTTTTTCATTGATACGGCAAATGTAGAGGAAATTAAGAAAGCTAGCCGGATGGGATTTATTGCTGGTGTGACGACAAATCCGTCGCTAATCGCGAAAGAAGGTCGGGATTTTGGCGAAGTGATTCAGGAAATTACAGCTATTGTAGATGGTCCAATTAGCGGCGAAGTAGTCAGTCTTGAAGCGGACAAGATGGTTGCAGAAGGTCGTGAAATCGCGAAAATTCATCCAAATATGGTTGTGAAAATCCCAATGACGGGCGAAGGCTTGGCGGCTGTCAAAGTCTTGCATGCGGAAGGGATTAAAACGAATGTGACACTCGTATTTTCGGCAGCACAAGCGTTACTTGCGGCGCGTTCAGGCGCAACTTACGTATCTCCATTTTTAGGTCGCCTTGATGATATCGGCCAGGACGGTTTAGAATTAATTCGCGACATCGCGGAAATTTTTGCTGTTCATGATATAGAAACGGAAATCATTTCAGCAAGCGTCAGACACCCCATCCATGTCATTGAATGTGCACGAGCAGGTGCGGATATTGCTACAATCCCGTATAAAGTTTTCGAACAGATGCTAAGACATCCTTTGACCGACACAGGGATTGAGAAATTTTTAGCAGATTATGAGGCCTCAAAAAAATGAATCGCACCTATCTTGTGAAAAAAGAACATCATATGCACAGGCCGAACCCCCTTTTTGTTGGTAAAAATGAAGGCGTTTGGACCTTTCAAGAAGACGAGGACTACCCAGGCTGGATTTTTTGCAAAGTCAAGGCGTCGGGGCTAGAAGGCTATGTTCCAAAGCAAATACTTATCTCGGATGAAAGCGGGAAGTCTGCTACCGTTTCTGAAGACTACTCAGCGCGTGAGCTCGCTGTGAAACCAGGCGATAAAGTCGAAAGTAATCGCGAATTAAACGGCTTTGCGTGGTGCGTTGATGAGGACGGAATGGCTGGCTGGATACCGCTTGATAAATTAGCGTAAATTTCAAAATGAAATTTTTTAAGTTTCGAAAGAGTGATATAATGGTAGCCAAGCATTTGTTTTCAGATGTTTGGCTATTTTTGACGGCACAAATTGTTTGAGAAAAGAGGTTTTGAAGATGGAAAATGTCAAACAACTTCAGGCGGCGATTTTTAATGCGAGTAAAATTGTTTTTTTGACTGGCGCAGGCGTATCGGTACCTTCCGGAATTCCAGATTACCGGTCGAAAGACGGCCTTTACAAAGGGTATCAGAATCCGGAGTATTTACTTAGCGCCACTTGTTTGAAACGTGAGCCAGAATTGTTTTATGACTTTGTGACAAAGAATATGTATTATCCAAAAGCAAAGCCGAACGGGATACACTTGAAAATGGCGGAACTAGAGCGGGATAAAGCTATCACGATAATTACGCAAAACATTGATGGTTTGCATGAAAAAGCGGGTTCTAAAAAGGTCATTGATTTTCACGGGAACTTATATGATTGCTACTGTCAAAATTGTGGAGCAGCGATTCCCGCGGCGGAGTATTTGAAATCACGAATTCATGTGCAGTGCGGTGGTGAAGTCCGACCAAACGTCGTTTTATACGGTGAAGGCATTTCTGAAAAAGCCATTTCAGGCGCCGTTTTCGCAGTGCAAACCGCGGATTTGATCGTCATTGTGGGCACAAGTTTCCAAGTGAGTCCATTTTGCAATTTAATCGAGTATCGGAATAATCAGGCAGCCATTTTTGCGGTGAACAAAGAGGCATTACGGATTGCTGCTCCTGTTGAAATGATTCAGGCGGATGCGCTGCGGGTATTTGAAAGCCTTTAAGGGAAATCGGGCGCGCAGTTTTGACCAAAAGGGGGAGAACATGGTAAAATTTGAATAACTGGGAGCGTTTTCCAGTCAAAATTTTCTTTTATTAAGGAGTGGACGGCTACATGTCACCTGACCCCGAGAGTCAGCAGATTATTTTACAACTCATACTTATTTTGGTGTTAACTTTACTCAATGCATTTTTTGCTTCGGCAGAGATGGCGCTTGTATCTTTAAACAAAGGTCGGATTAAAAATCAGGCCGAGAATGGCGATAAGAAAGCAAAGAAATTGGTGACGTTAATTGAAGACCCGAGCAACTTTCTAGCGACAATTCAAGTGTGTATTACGCTTGCTGGTTTTTTCTCGAGTGCTTCGGCAGCGACAAGCATTGCCACCCGCTTTGAGTCTTATTTAGGCGGCGGGGCATTTGCAAAAGAAATGTCGATTATTATTGTCACAATTATTCTTTCCTACATTACGCTTGTATTCGGTGAGCTTTATCCGAAACGCATTGCGCTACAAAAATCAGAGGCGATTGCTCGTTTTTCGGTTGGCCCGATTCGCGTTGTTGGAATGTTACTTCGCCCATTCGTAAAATTGTTGTCACTTTCGACAAATGCGCTTGTGAAATTAACGCGGATGACGGATGCAACAGAAGATGACCGCATGACGCGAGAAGAGATGCAAATGTTGATGGAATCGAGTTCAAAAGATGGCATTATTGAGGAAGAAGAACTTAGCATGTTGCGCGGTGTATTTGAACTTGATAATAAATATGCGCGTGAAGCGATGGTGCCACGAACGGATGCCTTTATGATTGATGTGGATTTTGCACCAGAAAAAATTTGTGATTTATTGCTGGAAGAAAACTATTCGCGAATTCCGGTCTACATGGGAGATCAGGATTCTGTCTATGGTATTTTGCATTTAAAAGACTATTTTGTAGAAGCACGAAAAGTTGGTTTTGATCATGTAGACATTAAAAAACTAGTGAAAGAGGCTTATTTTGCTCAAGAAACAATGTTTATTGATGATTTGCTGAAAAACATGCAGCGCACACGTAATCAGATGGCGATTTTAATGGACGAGTACGGCGGTGTTGCGGGAATCATTACTATTGAAGATTTATTAGAAGAAATTGTCGGCGATATCGATGATGAATATGATGACTTAACAAATGAATTTGTGAAAATAAATGACCATACTTACGAGGTTGACGGAATGCTTGCACTGGACGACTTTAATCGCATGTTTCACGTGGAACTTCCCGCTCGGGGTGTGGATACAATTGCTGGCTTTGTCTTGACGCTACTAGGCAGTATCCCAAATGACGGGGAAAAAGCAGTGGCAGACTACGAACAATTTACGTTCACAGCACTTGAAGTAAAAGATGCGCGTCTTGTCTCACTGCGAGTGGAAATTAATCCATTGCAGCAGCAGGAGGAAGCGGCGGACACAATTTGACGGCTTACTAAGTTTGCCGGAAGCAGGGCAATTTGTCCTGCTTTTTGTATAGGGGGAGAAAAAAATGCCAAACATTAAGGAAATCGCGAAACAAGCGGGTGTTTCAGTGACGACAGTATCGCGTGTTTTAAACAATCATCCGTATGTGGCGAGCGAAAAGCGCGCGCGCGTACAAGAAGTGATGCGCGAGCTTGACTACATACCAAACCGGAGTGCGACAAACTTGGCGCTTGGCAAAACGAACACAATTGGTGTGATTTTACCCTATAACGATCACCCGTGGTTCGATAAGGTTGTAAACGGCGTACTGGACGCGGCTTTCCGGAAGAAGTACTCGGTGACGCTATTTCCAACGGGCTACGATGCAAAAACAGAAGAAAAATATTTGATGATGCTAAAAACGAAACAAGTGGACGGGCTCATCATCGCTTCGCGCGCGAATACGTTGGAGCTAATTCAGCAGTATGCGGAGTACGGCCCCATCGTCGTAAGCGAGGAAACGGACATTCCCGAACTTTCGTGCGCCTATATCGACCGCGCCAAAGCGTACCAAGAAGGCTTTCTTTTTTTGAAGGAAAAAGGATATCGTGACGTCTGTTTCACGAATGGACGGGCTAGAAGCATTAGCCCAAGTACGCGCCACAAAATGAGTGCCTTTGAAAAAGTGTATCAAAAAAATGCGGCAGACTATGCCTTGAATGATTGCTACACAGTTGAAGACGGCATAGCGGCTGCCCGATATTTTTTTGAAGAAAGCGGCATGAAACCAGATGCAATTTATTCAAACGGCGATGAAGTCGCAGCGGGCATCATGGTCTATGCGCGCGAAAAGGGGCTTCGTGTACCAGAAGACTTGGCGATTTTAGGGCAAGAAAATTTGCCGATTGGATTCGTGCTTGAACTTACAACGCTCGACCACAATCTGAAAAAATTAGGCGAAATGGCTTTTTCAATATTTTATTCAAAAGAAGTAAGAAAAGAGCGAATTGAGCATGCGCTAATCGTTCGAAAATCAGTCTGAAAAATTTTAATTGAAAACGCTTGACATGAAACCCGTTTCATCATGTACAACTTAGGTAGAGACTTTGAAGGGGGCGAAAATAATGATTGTGTCAGGTGTTTGCAAAGTTTACTCAGAAATTGGTATGGAATATCAGTACGGGGAATTTTGTGTGGAACGTGATTATTTGGTGTTTGAGCGAAATTACAGTTATGGTTTGGGAAAACGCCACACGTATCCGCTCGCAAGTTTGCGTAATATTGCGCTTGTTCCAGAAAAAGGCGGACAATATTTAACTTTTTCTTGTGAAAATACCCGGTTTGAAATTGCGGATAGTACAAATGAATTGAAACCTTTTGCCGATGAACTTCGCGCTGAAAGATACGGTATGCCAGAACCGAATCGGTTAAAGCGCAGTAAATATACCCCGCATCATCATTATGTTTTTGCAAAATAAAGGAGGAATAAAGATGTATAAAGCGATTATTTTTGATGTTGATGGAACAATTTTAGATACAGAAAAAGCGGTTTTACATTCTCTTCAATCTGTTTTGCAAGAAGAAGGACTCACGTATACGCAAGACGAACTGCGTTTTGTTTTAGGGATAACCGGCAAGAAAGCGCTTGCCCAATTGGATATTTTAGACGAAGAAGAAATTTTTGAGAAATGGGTGGAACGCGAAGCATCGCTCATTCATGAGGTGGAAATTTTTGAAGGCATTAAAGAGGCGCTTGAAGCGATTCCGCAGAGCGGTGTTGTCACTTCGAAAAATGCAGTAGAAATGGAGAAGGGCTTTTACCCGTTCGGCATTGACCACCACTTCGATGCGATTGTTTGCGCGAGTGATACGACGGAACACAAACCTCACCCCGCTCCTTTGTTGAAAAATATTGAAATGCTAGCTTTAAAACCTTCCGACGTCATTTACATTGGCGACTCCGCGTATGACATGGCCTGTGCGCACGCTGCCGGTGCCCATTTCGGCCTCGCACTTTGGGGAGCCAAATCAAAAGACGGATTTGAGAAGGCGGAATTTATTTTTGAAACGCCGGAAGAGATTTTGGCGCATATATAGACATTGAAAAGGTGGCTCGAAAATTCGAGCCACCTTTTTTAAAATTGTAATTCTTCTTCTTGAAGGCGTTTTAGGCGTAGTGATAATAGAATGAAGCGTTTCTTGTTTCCGTCGTCGAGAGCAAGATCAATTTCGGTTTGAATTCTTGCTATCCGTTGTTTTTGACCGAGCATTGTCATGTAGCACTCAATAAACGTATTCATTAATGCCCGTTCCTTGGCTAACTCCTCGTATTGCTTGGATAGAGAACTCGAAAAAGGTTGCAGTGCCATGACAATCACTCCTTTAATGAATATTTAGAAAATTTATACTTTCTTATACCACCATTTTTTTTTGATAAAACGTGAGCAAACAAAAAAGTCAGCAAATTGTACTGACTTTCTCATAAAATGACACTTTGGTTGCGCCCAGCGTTTTTTGCCTGATAAAGTGCGCGATCTGCGAGGTGCTGAATTTCAGGAAATTCACGTGAATCGCAAGCTGTCGCTACACCAATTGAAATGGTGATGGAAATTTTTTGTGTGGTGTCAATCGGGATGGCAGAGTTTTGAATGGCGATGCGAATTTTTTCGGCGAGGTCATAGGCGGCCTTTTCATCAAAATTAATCGCCAAGATGCAAAATTCTTCTCCGCCCAAACGAAAGGCGTTCCCTTTTTCCAAACAGTGCTCTTGAATGATTGAAGCGCATGATTGAAGCACTTTATCACCTGCGAGATGCCCATAACTGTCGTTTACAGATTTAAAAAAATCGATATCAAGCATTAAAGCGCTTAATTTGTTTACTGTGGTATCTTCCATGAGTAGCTGAATTCGCTGGTCAAATGCGCGTCGGTTCGCAAGATTTGTGAGGGCGTCTGTGAAAGCACGCTCGGTTTCAACAATATACAAATGCCGCGTCCGTCGCATATCAAAAAGCACGGCATAAAGAATAAGTAATGCAAGGCCGTTGAAAACCGTCCAAGTAGTGATTAAAATAAGCGTTTTAAGCTGAAAACCATAAAAAAAGCTGCTGTTGATAATATATACGATGACACTGATGATGAATAATTCAACGATGAGCTGACTTTCATGAATTTTACTTTTGCGGAATTTTATCCATATTGAAATGAGTAGGGCGAGCAAAAGAATGAAGAATAAAGCTTGTATGGCGATTCCAGATATTCCAAAAAGAAAGCGCGTTAGCCCGATGAGAAGTGCGGAGAAGACTGTGAAAATGGGCGAAGCCGAAATGGCGATTAAAATGATGGATACGTAGCGTAAATCAATTTTCACACCGTCAGGCAGCTCAAATGCGAAATACATAAGTAAAAAGTTACTGATTAAAATAAGCAAAAAAATTACAGCTTTCCGCCACATGAGAAGTTGAGGATTAATTTGATAAGGTATTATTTTAAAAATAAAGTAAGTACCTGCAGAAGCGATAAAAATATTTGCTCCAAAATCCATTAGCAAATTCATTTTTTATTCCTCTTTCACGTTAGTACTATCATTATAATGGATACAAGTAGAAATTGCACATGAATGGGCACGTTTTATGTAACCAATATGATTGACAACTTGATGATTGAAGATATACTTAAATAAAGGAGGGGCTAGCGTGGAAGGATATGTGGTTGATGTTGTTCAAGATGCGAATAAATTTAGAGTGATTCATAAATATTCATGTGAGAATATACCAGCAAGGGAGAATCGGCTTATTTTAGGAAAGTTTGAAACGCCACAAGATGCACTCAAATCTGCGTATACAAATTATAGTCAATTTTCTTTGAAGTTTCGTTTGTGCCCCTTATGTACAGCAACAGAAGGAGCGAAACAAGAATGACGATTCAGAAGTATTTTAAAGAGTATTTTTCATGGAATTGGAGCAATGCGGTTTTAACATTCATTAGTGCAATTCCAGTTTTTTTAATTGCGACTCTCGTGGATATGTCAATCGGCATGGGCATGCTCATTGGGCTCATTCCAGCGGCTATTACGAAGATTGCGCCAACTAGGCGTGGGCGAGTTTCGATTTTGATAATGGGCGCAGTCATTGCGTTATCAGTTCTCATTGGCGCGCTTTTAAAATCATATTTTGGCATTGTAGGTGCGACCGTTTCAATGGGCGCATTTGCGTATTTGTCTGCGATGTTTGCGGCATCTAAAAAAGGCGTACCGGCGTTTATGTTCTTTATTACACCTGTAATTGGAATTGGTTTAAGTATTACGGATTTTCAAGCGGGGGTGTCAATTGGGCTAAGCATGGTTCTTGGTTCGACTGTAGCCTGTATGATTTCGTTTTTTTTTAAAGAAACAAAAGGGGTTAAAAAAGCACCTGCTGTCAATCCAAATAAAGTGATTTTCAAGCAATATGCGCCGTATTTTACAACAGCGATTATGCTGGCAACGATTATTGGCTTTTATTTGGATCATACGGGGTGGATTGTGGGCTCTGTAGGGTTAGTCATGCGCCCAGTGCGTGAAATGCAAGAGATGCGTTCGGTTTTCCGGATTGTTTCGGTTGTGACGGGAATTGTTTTAATTTACATAGTGATGCTTTCGAACGCGGGGAATATTATTATTGCGGGCGCGGCTGCGATGATGCTTGTTTTAGCAAGCGGGACACATGAAAGTAAAGCGTACATTATGCCACTTTTCATGACGTACATTGTATTTTCATTTATGATGGTCATCGATAATGAAATGAATGCGACACATTGGTGGTTACTCGCTGAACGAATTTTGTGGGTTTCAGCAGGGGTCGTTATTGCTTACGTGTTTGGCCTGTTAATTCCAAAGTTTGTGAACAAGAAAAAAGCTGTAGAGTGAAGGCGCAAATGAAACGCGTCACATGTAACTGAAAAACTGCAAGACTTATGAAAAGTCTTGCAGTTTTTTTATACCCAACGATCAAATGTATACGGGATAACAATCGGGATGTCTTGAAGTGTATGAATAACCCACTGTTTTTTTCTAATCGAGATAATGTTTTGTTTTTGCAGTGTTTTTATAATGTTGGATGTGTGAGATAGTGAAACAGAAGCGAGCTCACCTAGTTTCTCATAGGTTACAAAACTCGGCAAGTCTATAGAACCGTCCGCATTACGAATGCCAAATTTGTTTGCTAGAAAATGCAAAATATAATAAATGCGTTCCTCAGACGGAAAACTATCCATAATGAGTTGAATCATGGAGTTACGCGAAAGTTTAATATGATAGTTTAAAAGAACAAAGTTACGAGGGTCTTCTGTTAAAAGTACATCGTTTAAGTAGTCCAAATCGATTTCCCAAAGAATGCAGTCAGTTAAGGCGGAAATTTCCGCAAGTTCATCAGATAAATCATTTTGTGCTATTAGGAAAGGGAATTCTCCACGCTTAGAAATAAGAATAAAGACGGGACGCTTACCGTTTAGATTGGAAAGCTTTGTATACCCTTCTTGAATAAAATAGACTTTATTTTTTTTAAAACTCACTTCAATAGAGAGCCCGGTCTTTAGTGCAATTTGGTGACATTTATGATTAAATTGCGGGTTGCTCTTCAATATTTTCATCACATAATCAAAATTTGTAAAATCATCTAAAAAGCTTTTTGAGTACATAAAATCCTCTCCCCCTCACTTTAATACCTACCCAAATCTGCTTACATTAATCGCACAAATAATAAAAAACCTCTTTCTTTTTATGAAAAAGTAGGTTTGTTTTGACTTTCGTTCGTTTTGAAAATGTCACAAATCTTTCAGGAATGTTGATATGAAGCAATTTATACGACATTTAAACAAGGAAAACAGAAATTAAGGACAGTTCCCTTATGAAATCATAAAATCATGAATTATGAACAAATTTTTGAGGCGTTAAAATAAGGATATTCATTAAACGGAAAAGTTCAAAGCGAATGAAAATGATTTCAAATGGGAAGGTGCTTCATGATGGAAGACTTAATAGAACTTTATTCAAAAAAAGTAGTTGAGGAACGCTTCAATGAAAAAGAACTATTGAAATTATTAGAAAATCAATTTGCGATTTACGGAGAAAATATAAAGATTAGCAATGGGCGTAAAATTGTTTTAAAAGAACGCGAAGAATACGTCTACTACATTGTACACGGGGCGGCTTCAGTAAGCAAAGACGATACAATTTATTGTTTTCAAGGCAAAGACCGTTTTTTAGGTTTAGAAAGTATGTTTTTTGATAGCCATATGGATTTAGATTTTCATGCAGTGGGAAACACCGAGTTAATCAAATTTAAGAAAAAACAAGTTATTGATGCCTTGATGAACACACAAGAAGGTTGGATTTTCGGCTATCAAATTGCCCATCGTTTTAACGAAGTTATTATAAACCACTGCATTTTCTATAAATTAAAAGCTAGATCGCGTAGCAAAAAATTTTTATTAGAACTTGCTGATGAACTTCACGAGGAAAATGATACGAAAGATTTTCTACCAAAACAATTAAATTATAAAATGCTATCCGAGTATTTAGGAATCAGCTACGTAACCATACGCAAATTGTTTAGCGAGTTACGCAAAGAAGGATTTATAGGTAGATGTCAAGAAAGTCAACGGTTCTACATTAACGCAGAAGCATAAAAAACGAGGTGGGAAAACATTTTCCCACCTCGTTTTTTATTGAAGGTCCATAAAGCTGTTTTTTGGGTGTATAAATGCCGGAAAATTTCACAAAGTAGTCACAACTCACCTCCTGTTTGAATGGTAT
>NZ_FYBQ01000023.1 GCF_900186125.1 Listeria goaensis
CCGCCGTCCCGCCGTCACTGCCGTTGGAGCGCTTTTGGGCGCTCCCCGTCAGTCCGTCTTCGCCGAACGCCCATTCCCTACACTCGACTTTTTTACTATTTTTTAGCTGACACAACAAAAAAAGTAAACGTCTCAATAGCTCGCTTGTAAGGCTTTTCGTCCATTCTTACAAGGTTTTCACTATCAATCCGTTTACTTTCCGATTGACTTATTAAGTCTTTGTTTATAAGATAAGCGTATCGGGTATTGCCGATATACTTACGTTTTTAAAAACAAAGTAACTTAATAGGCGAAGCCTCGTAAGAAAGCATCACCTTTCTTACTTGGTATAAAAAGTCTGTGAGCGCTAACTCATAGGCTTTTTTCGCATCCGTTATGAAGTTGTTTTTAGAATATCTCTAATTTCATGCTTTTGCAAGCGTTAACCTATATAAATTAGTTTTTCTCTCCTACCACATTTAAATCCCATTCCATTATCCAACCTATGGCACCATCATCTAAACAAACCTTGGCATTGAAGTCTCTAATCTTTAAAACAACTCCTTTCGCCCCCTTTGGACCAATCACATAATTATCTAACAAAATAACTCGATTTCCTTCCTCCAACATTTTATTAACCCCCATTCGCTTTTTGAAAAAAGCTCCGCAAAAACTTTCACAAAAAACACACTCGCCGTTAGGCAGGCAATCGAATAGGTTTCGATTGCTACGCAATTAGTGTGTAATTCAGACGCTTGAGTCAACTCCTTAAATTCCTTCTCTTCGTTCAGTCAGACATTTACCATTGACTCTTCCTGTTTAATCCATCTATTACCTGTACGTCTTTCCCAGTCTTCTTTTAAATCCTCCACAATTTCTGGATATCTCATTACACTAAGTGTAATAAATATCTTTTCCAGCTTGCTATTTATGGCTTTAAGCGACTTTTTTCCTTCTAACCAATCAATTTCAGCCAATCGAAATTCACATTCACAAATGATAAGCCCATCATGCGCAGAAATAGCCATATTAAGAATTTGATTTAAAATCGGCTTTGTTTTTTTAACTTGATTATTTAATCTAAAAGCTGTGCAGCAATTAAATAGCATTTTCATTTTCAATCGTCGTATATTCTTAAACTTTTCATATCTCTTAAATTCTTTAAGAATGCGCTTCAACATTGATTCTAAATCAGCTACATCAAACACATAAATGATATTCGAAATCATGACTAAATCACAGTATGTCCACTCTTCTTTTTTTGCTAATCCTGTCCATATTTCATAGACTTTTTGTTTTAAAAAAAATATATTTCTGTTCTTATTGAATTCTATATAACCTTGCAAAAGTATGTATAGATAACTTAAAAAAGAATCTTCTTTTTTGCCCACCTTGTCGATTCTTTTCAGTAATAGACTGATTTTCTCCACTTCTAAGCTACTTTGAATCTCAAAAAATTGATCCATAATTTGCTCAAACTCTTGTTTGTTAAAATTATTTTTAATAAACAAAAATTCATCGAATAAAATATCATTTTTATTCAAAATTTGATTTAATTTATTTAATCCAATTTGTTGAATTCCTCTCTCAACCCGATAAGCATATTGCGTTGATATAACACCTCCATAAAATTTCAGTACGGAATTATTTGCATTTTTCCGTAAAATACGTAGCGTTTCTCCCGTTATTTTTTTCTCTTTTTCCATCTTCCAACCCCCTTTTATACTTTCAGGTACAAGTTTGAAAAACTAACAGATTTTTATGTTAATTTAAACATGTAGTTTGAAAGGAGGAATTAATTATGGTTCTATTTAGTTTTATTTTTGGCATTAAGCCGATGGAACACGGCTTAATTGGGGGCTAGCTAATCAGTACAAAAAGCAAAAATAACCACTTGATTACATGGCAGTGATTATCAAGTGGCTTAGCCTATTTACTTTTAGTATATCAAAAATATCTTAAATTAACAGAATATTACTCTTCCTTCAAGCTATAGTTATATGTCTGTGTATATACTTTTCTTAACTATCCCCATAGCATGCCGTCCGCTAAAGATTTGGATTGCACAGACATAAACACAAATATTATTAGCTTATAAAAATCAAAATTATTAACACAACTACAACAATCAAATTCCAATATATTCTTTTATTCTTCGGTTTGATTTTATCATCTAAGAACACTTGTATAATGCTTAAAAACATAATTAATATGTAAAAACTCAATGCAATTGTAACTGAAATTAAATTCATGATAACCAATAGAATGATTAAAAAGAAAACTATAGACCAATTAATCCACTCATAAGCTAATAAATATTTATTTTTCATTGTTTCACCCTTCTTATCACAAAATTTATAGTCATATTTATCATTACTTTTCACAATAATTCAAAAAAGGAGAGAATCAAAATGAAAATAATTCAAAAAAAAGTAATTAAAATAGGGATCGCACTATTGTTAGTCTTCGGATTTACAGTATCACCAACAATTAACATTTTACAAAATGGCAATGAAAACGTAGCTTATGCCAAATCTAGTTATACAGGATATAAATATTGGGGTAAAATCAGCTATAGTAAGAAATTTAGAAAATTCACCGTTGGAGCTATGTCAATCACAATATCATCAATAATTCCATGGGCAAAGGCAAGAACAGCTATCCAAATAGCTTCCCTATATCACTCAATGTACGGTTCCAATGCTTATGTTGTTCAAAAGACATACAGAAACTATCTAAAAGGAGCTCATCACTCATTACTTCCCGTTTCAGAAAAAACAGTGTATTATTTCTATAAAGATAAAAAACACAAAAAATTCATTAAATCTGTAACCCGCGTCACTAAAATACGTCATTAAAGTAAGAAGGTGAGATAAATTGAAAAAAAATGTTTATAATAACATGCGAATCATTTCTAGTATACTCTTACTGTTATTTGTACTAATAAACTGGAATGGTGGTATTACATATTATATGACAGGAATTATTGTTTATTTAGGATTTACAGCCATAATTAGATATAAATACAAAAAAAGTAAACAAACAATTCAATAACTATACAATTTATCTCCAATAACCTGAAATACAGCAAAAGTAAAATAGTTTTTTAAAATTTTACTTTTGCTGTATTTATTTATGAAATAGACGTTTGAAAAAATTCTTATTTCCACTCTCTGACTCCATCTTAGCTTCTTCCAAAAATAACTGCGTTTTTTGCTGTTCTTTTAACAAAAGTTGTTGTTGTTGGTCAACTAATTTTTGCATCGTTTCTAGTTGCTTATCTTTTGTTTTTAACTGTTCATTCAACTGTGTTTTATCCTCTTTTAAGTCCTCAATTTGCTGTGACAACCTGTCAATTTCTTTGACAACTAAGTTGTCATTTTCGTTGTCAATCTGGTTGACACTATTTTTTATAAACCTTATCGCATCAACGTTTAATTTGTAAACCCCGTCAACCTTTTTAGGTGACAACGTTGTCGGTAATTGGTTGACACGCTTATACATAGCCTGACGCGATATCCCTATCTCTTTAGCTAGTTCCGTTATGGTCTTTTCTTCCAATTCGTTCCACTCCTTTTTAGGGACTCCGTTTATTCCAGTTAAACCAAACTAATTCGGTGAACTTCCAAGTAAAGTGTAGCTCATTATACTTTACTACGTAAAAAATGAGTTCTGCGAAGCTTTCAAAAAACAAAGGGCGCACTTATACACCTTCTAGGTGTTCGTGCTCTAAAAATAAATAAAAACCACACAAAACCCTACATTTTTGATCGCATCAAAGACACCTTAAGCCATACCCTTTTTTTCAGCGTGGGCATGCTCTTCATAGGCTTTTATTCGCTCGTATTTCTGTTCAATTTTAGCTAATTCATTTCGGCACAACTCTATCCAGTCGTCTTCTTCGTCCGCTTCAGCTTTCAATAAACGTTGATACCAAATTTGACGTTTCGCCAAAAATGAATCTGTATTCCAAACCTCTGAATTATACTGTTCAATAATCAAGATGTTCTCAAAATCATTTTCCACATCTTCAATTTTCAAGGATTTGCGAAGCGTTAAATTTTCAGGCTTAAACCCATAACATTTCTGTGCCTTCTTCAACTTCATATCCTTCCGATTCGGCATTTTAATTCCACGTGAATGATTATGTAACTGCATGCCACTTTCGTACATATGTAGTCGTCCACCTTTTACGACTTTTTTCGACTGGTCTCTAGTATCAGTTAAAACTGGAGACGCTCCAGGAGCCCCCAGAAGCTCGTCTACGCGTTTTTCATCTTCTTCGGTATATAAATACCCTTCTTCGTCACAATCGACCGCTACGTTCGTTAAATAGCTTGTAAAGTATGCCCCCATATTATCCGTTTTATCTGGACGTTTCACTTTCGTGATGCCATGCTTCCAAATCTTCGCATAGGTGTCATTATCAATATAAACTTTTTTCATCAACGGGAATTTCACTAACATATGAAAATGCCATGCCCCACGTTCCTGTGGCTCTGTAGCTTTCACATATTCTAAATGACCGCGAGTTTTCCCCCATTTTTTTCGACAATAATATTTAAATCGTTTTAAAAATTTATCAAAGTCCTTGCGAGCCTGCACTCTATCCGTCATATTCTCTCGATACGTCATCGTAATCCAAAGTTCATTACCAGCCCCATTAAAATTCGCATTAATCAAGTAAGACAAGCGCTTAAACGATTGTCGCAAGGAATTCATGTTATCTTTTCGTGTTTCCGATTTTTTAAATTCTCCAATTTCCCCCGTACTCTTCACGAGATATTCAGAACGGTTTAATTTCAGAATCGGGCAAGTACGATTCCAATGTTCCATATACTGAATTTCGACAATATGCCCCATGTCGGTCACTCGGACATAGTCATGATTATTAATAAAAGCATCCACTTTAGAAACTGCCATCGTCTTACCCTCCTCACACCGCACTGCTCTGCGATTCTTTTATTTTTCTCGTAAAGTTTAACTAAAATCAAGTCAATAAGAAACTCGTCGCTCGCGCTCCTCCTTTCTCGGCTCCGCCGTCCCGCCGTCACTGCCGTTGGAGCGCTTTTGGGCGCTCCCCGTCAGTCCGTCTTCGCCGAACGCCCATTCCCTACACTCGACTTTTTTACTATTTTTTAGCTGACACAACAAAAAAAGTAA
>NZ_FYBQ01000010.1 GCF_900186125.1 Listeria goaensis
TAAGTATCAGTTAAGTGATAACAAAGCGGCGGCGGTTCTCGCACTGGACAAACAGGCGGATAAAGTGGTGGCCAATTTAGGCACATTGATCGCCCAACTAAAACGCGGGAGCATCGACGTATAGAAGGGGTAGCGAAGAACTCCTGAGAGAATTAAAGTTAACGATTGTACAAGAATATCTAGTTGGAACAGGTGATGTGGATTATGTTGCCGATGAAACAACAAGACGAACCAGACAAATTGGTTGGCAAAGTTTGCTAAAGGAAGCAATCTACCACATGAAAAAGTAGAGTGGGAAAAGCCACTCTACAGAAGTCTAACTTTTGGGAGTTGCAAGATGCCGCAACTCCTTTTTTTATTTCAATTTCAATTTCTGCCCAACATAAATCGTGTTGCTTGTTAGTTTGTTGAGGGACTTCAATTTGGTGACGGAAGTTTTGTTCTTTGAGGCAACACCCCATAACGTGTCACCTTTTTTTACGGTGTAGCTTGCTGTACTTGGTTTTGAACTAGACGGTGTGTTAGCGGATTTTGAAACGATGAGCTTTTGCCCAACTCGTATGGCGTCTGACGGTAGTTTATTCCAAGACTTAATATTTGCGACAGTCGTTTTGTTGGCTGTTGCGATTTTCCAAAGTGTGTCACCTTTTTTAACGGTGTACGTGGCAGTGGTTGAACTTCCGCTTCCGCCGGTATTTGTACTACCTGCGCTCACTTTTAAAACTTGTCCGACACGAATGGTATCGGATTTTAGGCCGTTCCAAGCTTTAAGATTGGCGGGTGTCGTTTTGTATTTTGTAGCAATTCGCCAAAGCGTGTCGCCAGAAACTACTTTGTATGTCGTGGCCGATGTATTGCTGCTACCACTAGGTGTGCCTTGTTTTATGACGAGTTTTTGCCCGATGTGAATGGTGTTGCTCTTTAAGTTGTTTAATGATTTTAAATTCGAGACAGACAATCCGTGGCGCGTAGCTATGCTCCACAAGGTGTCGCCTTTTTTCACAGTATAATAAGTACTGCCGACGATGTTTCCTGAACCTGTTCCGCTTCCGGGTGTGTCGTACTGAGTTAAGTTATAAGTTTTGATCAGGTTGTTTAGTTTGACGGAGTAGCTTGTGTCGGTTGCGTATGTTCCGGTCAGTGCTTGGGTGGCGCCGAGATAAGATGATGTGTTGCTTTTCCAAGCGCCGGCATAGTAGTTCGGGTTCCATGACGGACCGTTTCGGATGACGCGCGCATAGTCCTGCAAAGATTCGTGGTATGACGGATATTTGCGGAAATGAGCGTTAATAGGATAATAATTGCCATTGCCGTCATCTTCTAACGTTTGTTTTAAAACGGATTGTCCGTTGTATGTGCCTTTTATGCCGAATAAATTGTAATTTGGCGCTGAACCGAGGGCGCTTGTTCCGTAGGCGCTTTCTAGAATCGCTTGTGCAATCATGACGGAAGCATACAAGTCATTTGCAGTAGCAATTTGGGAAGCACTTAAACTAATCTGATTGATAAAACTTTGAACCGAAGCTGTGCTTTTTAGTGTCGTTTTTTGAAAGTTACTAAACGTTGCGCCTGAAGAATAACTTACGAGTGGTTTAACGGAAACCGTTTCTTTTCCTCCGGTAGCGGCACGCTGATTTTCTAATGTTTTCGCAGGTGTCTTATCGTTTTGACTGTTGTTTGCGACTTCATCTGCACTCACTACAGTTGAAAACGCAGGGACTAAAGCTGTACTTGCGATAGCTGTAAAGCTTGCAACTTTCGCTCCTGTTTGTAGAGCGCTTTTCTTTTTATTTAACTGTCCGTTTTTGCGGGCAGCTAAAATCCTCTCTTTTCTTGTTTTGTTCAAACATGGTCACTCCTTTTGAGGGAAATCTTCCCGGGCTAGGTACACTAATTTAGTTATCATTATCCCATTTTTCCCTTTCAGTTGCTATTTCAAACAGATTACAGTTCTGTGATTCTGCAGACTATTAGTCAAAAGAGGACACCTCTTGAACAACATTTCATCCTCTGCTATACTTTTGTTAAGTAAGTACTTGCTTTGTGTGCAAGGAAGGAGAAAACAAGTGATTACGAAAGAGTCAATTATGGAGGCAACGCTTAAAATGCTTGCTCAAAATGGCATTAAAGGTTCCACTACGCGCCAACTCGCTGAAGCGGCGGGAATTAATGAGGCGACCATTTTTAAAAAATTTAAAAGCAAAGAAAATTTGATTCATATGACTCTTGAATTCCAATTTGAGATGATGCAAGAGGAAATCAATCGCTTTTTTGAGCGCGATTTTGAAGACAGTCACAGCTTTTTAAAAGAGGCCAGTGAATTTATTCTCACTCTTTATGATAAATACCAAGCGTTTATGGTTATTTCGGTGAAAGAAATGGGCAGTAAGGACATGGAATTCATCAATCCGACCATAATTGAATATTTATATCTAAAAGTTGGGGAGAAAATTAAGCAATTCATGCGCGAAAAAGAGAAATCGGAACAATCGGAAACAATTTCCCTTGTTTTAAACAGTGTGATCTTATTAACGATGGTTGAGCGGGTCAATGATACGATTTATGCGAGACCGCCTAAAATTACGATTAATGCGGAACTTTTAACAAATGTTTTGGATAAATTAATGAAATAGAGGCGAATGGGAATGAGAATAGTGAACAATGGACCGAAAATCACGCGTGAACGTCAGACGGTTACAGCAATGATTGAGCTATATTGCAAGAAAAACCATCATACGCCGTGCTTATGCGATACTTGTCAAGACTTGCAAAATTATGCGATGAAACGTTTGGATTTTTGCCGTTTTGGTGAAGAAAAAGGCACGTGTGAGAAGTGTAGTGTTCATTGCTACCGCGCCGACTATCGCGATAAAATCAAGCAAGTTATGCGCTTTTCAGGTCCGAGAATGCTGTTTCACCACCCAATTTGGGCTGTTCGCCATGTAATTAAGAATATGAGGAGTTAAAAAACGCCAGGTCTCCCTGGCGTTTTTTATAACATCGCTTTATAAAGTGATAAAATGTCCTCTAAACTAGTTTCACGCGGATTTCCGCCAGTGCAGACATCTTTAAGGGCATCTTTTGCAATGGCTTCTAAATCAGTTTCTAGAACGCCGAGTTCGGTGATGTTTTGTGGGATGCCAACTTGTTTGCCGAGTGATTTCACGGCTTCTACGGCTTTTATGCGAACCTCGTCAATTGAGGAAGCTTCAACATTTGGAATGTCCATGACACGGGCAATTTCTCGATATTTTTCCCCCGTAAAGTCTTTGTTGTAGTCCATCACAATCGGAAGAAGTGCGGCGCAGGCAACTCCGTGAGGTACGTTATACCAAGCGCTTAGTGGGTGAGCCATGCCATGAACGAGGCCAAGCCCCACGTTTGAGAAGCCCATTCCAGCCATATATTGACCGAGCGCCATTTTTTCGCGTGCAGCTGAATCACCGTCTACAGAAGCAGGAAGGGCGTGACTAATTATTTCGATGGCTTTTAAGTGCAAGGTGTCGGTTAGCTCCCAAGCCCCTTTTGTAATAAAACCTTCGATGGCGTGGGTTAAAGCGTCCATTCCTGTTGCGGCACAAAGCGCTTTCGGCATGCCCATCATCATGTCGCTGTCAATAAAAGAGCATACAGGGATATCGTGCGGGTCGACGCAAACAAATTTGCGGTTGTTGGCCTCGTCAGTAATCACATAGTTAATCGTCACTTCGGCAGCAGTTCCTGATGTTGTCGGGACAGCCAAAATTGGCAAGCTCGGGTTTTTAGTTCCAGGTTCTCCCTCTAGGCTTAAAATGCCCGCGTGTTCTGGATTTGCGTAAATGATGCCAAGTGCTTTGGCCGCGTCAATTGGGGAACCTCCCCCGAGCGCCAAAATATAGTCAGCGCCAGACGCTTTTAGGGCAGCGACGCCGGCGTTTACGACCGCTAAATTAGGGTTTGGCGTGATGCCATCAAAAACCGTATACGGCAATTGGTGTTCATCCAGAATGTCCGTTATGCGTTTGGCCACACCCGCATCAACTAGGCCGCTATCCGTCACCAAAAAGCCTTTTTGAAATCCACGTTTTTGAACCTCATCCGCAATTTTATAAATCGCACCTTTCCCAAAATACGAAGTTTCATTTAAAATCATGCGGTTTACCATAAAAATCCTCTCCTTTGTTCGAAATATCACAAAAAACAATGCGCGAAAGGGCCGCAACTGGCGACCCGTAACTCGCTAGGCTAAATAAAATACTTCACGTAAATCTTTTGTGACAGGACTGTTATCCTCATTTGTTTTCATTATCTGCGCCATGTATGCCCACCATTTTTTGCAAATTTCAGTGTCCGCGATTTTGTTGTACCGCGAAAGATCACTGACCTCCAGATACGCAAATAAAATGTCGGTGTTTTTGTCCAAAAAAATGGAGTAATTACTTGCCCCGTGCGCTTTTAATGCGGCTTCAAGCTCAGGCCAAAGCTCGTCGTGGCGTTTTTTGTATTCCTCTTGCTTGTCTGGGTACAAATACATGAGTTGTGCAATGCGTTCCATGTGGATTCCTCCTTATATGTTCAAATAACCGGCTTTTGGGGTGACGCCAAAGCGTTCGCCGAGCAAGTGCAATTGTTCATCGGTAATCGTTTGTAAAACGTCGCCTTGTGCGCGGACAATCGTGTAAACTTGCGCGGCTTTTTCTGCGGTTTCAATTAGACCGAATGTTTCGTCCATCGTTTCGCCGGCCCCGTAAATACCGTGATGCGGCCAAACGACGAGGCGAGTTTCCTTCATCTTTTCCGAAGTCGCCGTGCCAATTTCGTTCGTCCCCGGGATAAGCCAAGGAATGATGCCAACACCATCTGGAAAGACGACCAGACATTCTGTACACATTTGCCAAAGTGTTCTGGTGAAGAGGCGTTCATCTAAATTGTGCGTGAAAGTCATCGCCAAAAGATGCGTCGCGTGACAGTGCATGACAACGCGATTATTTGGGTTGACAGCGAGGCGCGCGATATGGCTCATAAAATGAGAAGGAAGTTCGCTTGTTGGCACAGCTCCGTTTTCAAGTCCCCAAAGGAGGTCTACGCTTCTCCCGTCATTTGCAACGCGGATAATACCAATATTTTCGCTAGGCGCTTTTCGCACATTTTTGAAATATTTGCCTGATCCCGTTACTAAAAAATATTTGCCGATTAGAGCACTGCCATCAAAATCCATTGGAATGTTGCGGACAGTTTTGCTAGCATCCAAATAAGGCGCGATTTCTTCCTCGAAAAGCAAGTAACTAATATTTCCGCCGTTTCGTTCATCCCAGCCTAGGCGGTACAAATTGCTTGCCGTTTCGACCATTTCTTCTACAAAAGGGGCAGTTTCAATTTTGTTTACTATTTGATTCACCATTTTTAAGACTCCTATCGTTCTAAAATTGCGTTTCGTTTTAACAGCGTACTTTCTTCGTAATCACGCACGTCCGTAAGCCAGTTAAGCCCAACTGGAACGCCGTTTTGCTCGCAGAAATAATTCCATACATCCCCGTAAGGAAAGTCTTTTAGTTCCTCTGTGAAAACTAAACGCGATGTAAAGTCGTTTGCAAGCTCCATTTTTTTCAAATCAGCGGTCGGTTCAAGGAGTGCTTTTAAAAGTGCTTTTTGGGTGTTGCGAACGCCGACAACCCAGGCAGCGACACGGTTAATCGTCGCATCAAAGAAATCGAGCCCGATATTTGTAATCGGCAATAAGTCATTACGCACAAGCTCACGGCCAATCTCGACAAGCTCATCGTCCATGAGCACAACATGATCGCTATCCCAGCGCACTGGCCGGCTTACATGGAGCATAACCCCTTTGCTGAATAAAGCTAAGGAGGAAAGTTTATTTGAAATGACTTCGGTTGGATGGAAGTGCCCAGCATCTAAACAAATTAATTTATCACGTGTTAAACCGTACCCCATATAAAACTCATGAGAGCCAACTGTATACGCTTCAGCGCCCAAACCGAAAAGTTTGCTTTCCACTGATTCTTGCGTGAAATTTTCATCCAATTTTTCCGCAAAAACTTCATCAAGTGCCTCCATTAGGCGTTTCCGAGGTGTCAGACGGTCAATTGGATTGTCTTTCATACCATCTGGAACCCAGAAATTGTTAATGCTCGTTTGCCCTAATTCGCGCCCGAAATATTCCGAGATTTTCCGTGAACGTTTCCCGTGCTCAATCCAAAAATCGCGAACCGTTTGATCAGGAGAAGCAAGCGTATAATTGTCTTTAAACATCGGATGCGAAAAGAAAGTCGGATTGAAGTCGAGTCCAAGCCCGTGTTCCTTCGCCCAGTTCACCCAACCTTCAAAATGTTTTGGCTCAATCTCATCTAAATCCACTTTTTCATCCGTATCCACGTACATCGCGTGCAAATTCACTTTATGTTTCCCGGGAATTAACGAAAAAGCCTTCTCTAAATCAGCGCGGAGCTCATTCGGCGTTGTCGCCACACCAGGGTAGTTGCCCGTTGCCATAATGCCGCCAGTCAGTTCGCCGCCAGGATTTAAAAACCCTTTCACATCGTCGCCTTGCCAGCAGTGCATCGAGATTTTGATTTCTTGCAGCTTCCGAAGAGCCGCCTCCGTATCTACACCAATCGCCGCATAACGGCTTTTTGCGCTCTCATAACGTTTTTCTACTTCACTCATTGATTTTCCCTCCTAAAATTAAATCGCTCGTTTTTGGAACATATTTTTTTATATGAAAAGAAGAACGAACGATGTTTCTTGCGTGAGACATATTTTTTAAGACGCCTTTTGTTATCATTTGCACGCATAAGTTCCCGGTGGCCGTCGCCTCGCTTGGTCCAGCGTAAACGGGAATGCCCGCAAGATCAGCTGTCAATTGGTTCAAAATGGCAACATTACTGCCTCCGCCAACAATGTGGAGCGACTGAACTTGTTCGCCGGTAATTTCAGCTAGCGTCTTTAGTGCGTCCCGGTAACAAATGGCGAGGCTCGAATAAACACAGTTTGTCAGCTCCCCAATTGACTCCGGCACCGGCTGCCCATTTTCCCGACAATAATTTTGAATTTCTACAATCATATTTTCCGGATTGTTAAAACGGGCGTCGTTCACATCAATAACGCTCGTAAAATACGGATAACGATTTGCTTCCTCAGCCATCTCCGCAAACGAAATCGAATGCCCCGCCTGACGAGCAATTTCCTGCACAATCCAAAGTCCCATAATATTTTTCAAAAAGCGATACGTCCCGTATGCGCCCCATTCATTCGTATAATTTTCCTGAAAGGCGCGGTCGCTTGTAATGGGCGCAGATAATTCCGTGCCAAGGAGTGACCATGTTCCACTACTTAAAAAGGCGGAATTACTACCAGTAAGCGGCGTTCCAACGACTGCTGAAGCGGTATCATGCGTCGCCACTGTAATGACCTCGCAAGTTGGAATGTCGAATTCGTCGTACCATTTTGGAAGCAATTCGCCAAGCGTCGTTCCCGCATCCGTCAATTTGGCAAACTTGTTCGGGTCGATATTTAAGTGGGCGAGAAGCTCAGCGTCAAACAATTGTTCCCGCAAATTAAGCATTTGTGTTGTAGACGAATTCGTCGTTTCAGCGACCATTTTACCCGTTAATACGTAGCCAATATAATCAGGGATGAGCAAAATTTTGTCTGCCTTCTTAATTTGGTTTTTGTCCTCCGCGTACAATTGGTAGAGTGTATTTAATTCCAAAAACTGAATCCCGGTTTTTTTGTAAATAAAGTCTTTTGGGTAAAGCGCGGTCATTTCGGTCATTTTATCCTCGGTCCGTTTGTCGCGATAACTAATCGGATCGGCCAGTTTCTGCCCTTCCTCTGAAATCAAAACATAGTCGACGCCCCACGTGTCAATGCCAAGGCTACACTCTGCGATGCCTTCTTGTTTTAATTTCGTAAGCCCGGCGAAAATTTCGCGAATCAATTGGTCGATTTCCCACCGGTCATGGCCATCTCGGAACGTAAAACCATTTTTAAATCTGTGCACCTCCCGTAAAACGAGTTTATCTTGCGCGATTTCTCCCAAAATAAGCCGCCCGCTCGATGCCCCAATATCAACTGCTACATAGTGTTTCACATCAATCACTTTCCTTTGCAAGAGTTGCTTTCACTTCTTTTTTGTTTAAAGCGCCGTAACGTTCCTCCGTGATATCATCAAGTGTCCGCCCGCGAGTATTTGGTGTCCAAATGATGCCAATGAATAGCGAAATAGCGAGTAAAACAATCATGATAGTTCCTGCTACAGTGAAACCAAGGTTGGTGAGAATAACTGGGAAAATAATCGACCAAATGCCGGCGCTTCCGCGAACGATAAAGAACATAATGCCTTGGACTCCGCCGCGGTACTGCGTCGGGAAGAGTTCGGTTGACCAAAGTGCATAAAAAGCTTGCGCCCCGATGCCTGCTGAAATTCCCCAAAGGATAACGAACGTCCAAAGACCAACCCAAGACATGCCAACATAAGTAAGTACAACCCATGAGGCAACTGCCATTGCGGCTCCGACGAAAAATAACCATCTGTGACTGACACGGTCGCCAAATTTGGCAAATCCGAAATAAGTAGCTGCGGCTGTTAGAATCCATAAAACAGCTTGAAGTAAGTTTGCTTGCGTATTTGTAAGTCCGCCAACCGTTTCATAAACAAATGGCATGAAAAAGCCCATTGCGCCAGCAACCAAGTTCCAAAACATGTAAACGCCAACTAAAAATAAAATCGATTTAATGTTTATCATATTTGAAAAAGCGTGTTTGAATGGATGCGACTGTTTTGTGCCCGCCGCTTTTAATTTTGCTTGCTCCGCTTCCCAGTCTTTCGATTCATCTAAACGGCGTTGCAGCGACCAAGCTACAATAGCTACAATAAGTAGTGATAAAAATAGTAAGCGGTTTCCAAAAAGCCCAAGTGGTGAAACTAAAATACCAAGTGTAAAGATAATCGCTGGGCCACATGACCAAGCAAATTGTGAAATGCCGATATTTCTAGCTCTAATTTTCGGGTTTGCCATTTCAGAAATATACGTCCACGAAGCGGGAACGCCTGCCCCAACAGACAATCCAGTAACTAAAAATCCAAGCAATAGCATCGTAAAGTTCATCGCAAACATAATGATTGCAACACCTAAAATGTAAACCAGCATATTGTATGTGTAAATGAATTTCCGACCATATTTATCGGCCAAATGACCGCCAATTAACGCTCCAAAAGCAGAACCAAACGCATTCGCACTCACCGCACCTAGTAATCCTACAGCAAAACTATCTAAACCAAATTCGCTGGCCCATAAAGTTAAGCCACTTGCACCTGCAACAATACAACCTGAGTCTAAGTAATTTGTTAAGGATACCGCGATGGTTCCTTTTTTGCTCTCCTTTGCAACTGTACTCATAATTAACCCTCCTACGTATTTTTGTTAAGCGCTTACTTATAATATATTCTTGAATGATTGCGTTTACAATAACGTAGGATTATAATAATAGTATCAAATATACAGGTGGTGAGCATCGTGGATGAGGTCATTAAATCAAGGTTATACCGCATGAACAGTAAAGAAAAGGTTCAAAAAGAAACAGGCGATTTCATCATGGATTACCCGAAAAAATCGTTTTCTGAAAAAGATGGCAATATGAATTTGCTAAATGAATACTTTTTTCGAAATAAAGACATTTACATCAGTAAACATAACCGCTTTGCCGATTATCCGAACCACTCTCATCAATTTTTAGAGCTCAATTATATGCTCCGCGGACAGTGTCATCAAACGATTGAAGGAAAACCCGAAGTTTTAAACAAAGGGGAACTTCTGCTACTCGACAGTGGTTGCCATCACTCAATCGGAGCGATGGGCGAGGAGGATATTTTGATCAACATTCTTTTTCGGGATAAAAATATTAACCTAGAATGGCTGACCGGAATAAAGAAGAAAAACAGTCTCGTGTATGATTTTTTGTTAAACTCCAGCGTTTCTGGCAACCGTATGAAAAAATATATTATCTTCAAAAGCGCCAATATCCCGCACATCCAGCAAATTTTAGATCAAATTATAACCGAATATTTTCGTGATGAAGAATTTTCAACCAAAATTATCACACTATACTTGCCGATTTTATTTACCGAGCTCGTCCGCAAATGTGATACTTACTTGTCGGATGAGGTGCGCAGTTTGCACTCGGAAACGGACAACGTAGCGCTTAATACGCTACACTTAATTGAAAAAGAATACCGTGATATAACGCTTACAACAGCTGCTGATACGCTCGGCTACAATAAAAATTATTTAAGCAATGTCATTAAAAAGAAAACAGGCCAAACATTCACCGAACTTGTTAACAAACAAAAAATTTTCGCCGCCAATTTATTAATCGAAACAACGAACATCCCCATTAACGCTATTATCGAACAAGTCGGCTTCCAAAACAAAACACATTTTTACTCGCTCTACAAAATAAAATATGAAGCGCTCCCGTTAGAAAGGCGAAAAAAGAAAGTATCTCCGTGATACTTTCTTTTTTTGAAAAGCTATTGACAAACAAAATGCAAGCGATTACAATGAAGTTGGTATTAAAAATATATTTAGCTGTATCTTTTTAGGAGGTGTCGCCATGGAGTACAAAGACATATCGCCGGCTATTCAAAGCGAGGAGCAGTTGCGGTTTCTTGTGCAAGAAAAAACAGCTAGTGGTGAAATCGATATGCCATCGGAACGCGCGCTTGAAACAGAGCTAGGCGTAAGCCGGACAACGCTCAGGCGGACGCTTGATACGCTTGAAAAAGAGGCCATCGTGCAAAAAAGAAATCGCAAAGGCATGGTCATCAACACGAAACAAACCATTAATATTTTGAAAATGAATTCAATGAGTAGCCAGCTCCCCGGTGAGCAAATCATTACAGTGGTTTCAAATGAAGTAGCGAACGGGGTTCCTGAAGTCAACCAATTTCTTGGACTCGATTTAAATCAGCCGGTTTTCAAATTAATTCGTTTGCGGGAGGTTTCTGGAAGGCCGTTCTCTTTCGAAATATCGTACGTAGACATTCGGCGATTTGCGGGTATTGCGGCAATCGATTTTAACAATAGATCGCTCTACCATGTTTTAGAAAAGGAATTTAAAACGCGGCCAACCTACGGGCGAGAAGAGTTGCGCTTTGTGTCGGCGGACGAGGAGCTTTCAGATAGCTTGAAAGTCCCGCTTGAAACGCCGCTTTTCGAGGTTGTGAGTAAGGCGTTCGACCAAAATGATGAGCCAGTGGAATATAGTAAACAGTATCTTATTGGTAATCAAATTAAATATAAAATCAACGCGAAACATATTTTTGATTACTTGGAGGATGAGTGAAGATGGGCGTAAAACAGCCACTTTTTGAGAAAATCGCGCAAGAAATAAAAGAAAAAATTAATCGCGATGAATATAAAGCGGGAATGCTAATGCCAAATGAAACGGAATTGCAGGACATTTTTTCGAGTAGCCGAACTACGATTCGCCGCGCGGTGGATTTACTTGTAAATGAAGGGCTTGTTATGCGAAAAAATGGTGTCGGACTTTATGTGCAGCCAAAATTAACCGCGCAAAACATTCTAGAGATGACAGGTGTTATGAAAAATAACACCAATGAGGACTCGAAAAAGGAAATAAAAGACTTTTATGTGCGTAAAGCAGGGAAGTTTTATGCGGCAAAATTAGGCGTTAAGGAAAATGAGCTTATTTATTACATTAAATTTACTCAAAAAAATGAGCGCGCAACAACGCTAGACATACTTGTTTTACCAATGCGTTTATATCCTAATTTACAAGCGAATGATTTTCAAATTATTAATGTCATAGAGCTTGTCAATTCAGGTAAATATAAATTGTTTGAGCTTGAGCAGGAACTTCAACTTATTTTAGCCGGTAATGAGCAAATAAAATCAATGCATGTGCAAGAAAATGCCCCCGTATTCAAATTAAGTAGCCTGTTTTTTGCAGAAAACGGAGTGCCCATTGCCATTCAAAATCGTTATGAAGATGCCCAGTCAACCAAATATGTAGTCGATTTTAACTAAGGAGGAAGAAAAAATGATTCAATTTCTACGAGTGGATCACCGCTTGCTTCATGGACAAGTAGCGGTATCCTGGTTTAATGCACTAGACGTAAACACGATATTGGTCGCCAATGATAGCGTTGCCGCAGATGATTTTCGAAAATCTGCCATTCGTTTGGCTAAACCTGAAGCGGCGAAGTTAGTAATGAAGAGTATAGAAGAGAGTGTCCAAGCTATTAATTCCGGAGTCACAGACAAGTATAACTTGCTCATTGTAGTGGAATCGGTTGAAGACGCTTACAAACTAATCGAAGGCACAAATGGCAAAATTCCAATGTTGAATTTAGGTGGAACGAAGCAGCGAGAAGGCACGACCAATTTTTCTAAGGCGGTAAATCTGACGGCGAACGAAGTTGAGCGCTTGAACGATTTGAAAAAACGGAATATTGACATTTTTATCCAACAAGTACCGAACGAAAAGAAAGTCACTTTTGAGGCATAAACTTAGAAAGAAGGGCTAAATTATGGAAAATATTGTAACAGCAATTTTGTTGGCACTGGTTGCAATGCTTGCAAATGGAGAATACTTATTTGGTTCATCCATGCTATCAAGGCCACTTGTAACATGTACGCTCGCAGGTCTTATTATGGGGGATGTTCAGATGGGCATCATTATGGGAGCCACTTTAGAATTAGCGTTTGTTGGTTCCTTTTCCATCGGTGCGTCGATTCCGCCGGAGATTATTTCAGGCAGCATCTTAGGAACTGCTTTTGCGATAGCGACTGGGGAAAGCACAGCGGTAGCATTAGCGCTGGGGATTCCAATCGCTTCCCTTGTTTTAGTCGTAAAAAATCTCTGTTTTATCTTTGTTCTACCTTATTTTGTGCATAAAGCTGACCGCTATGCTTTGGAGGGGAATTCCAGTGGGATAAGTCGAATGCAGCTTCTGGGAGGCTTCTTATCCATTAACTTGCCGATAGGGATTATCGTCGCGGTTTCTTACCTTGTCGGGAGCCCTGTTATTCAAACGGTTCTTGATGCTATTCCGCAATTTGTTATTACGGGTCTAGGGATTGCGACAGGACTTCTTCCAGCTTACGGTTTCGCGTTACTACTTAAACTAATGATTAATAAAAAGAATGCGGTATTCTTTGTTTTCGGTTTTGCTTTAGCCGTTTATTTAAAAGTACCTGTTACTGGTGTTGCCATTTTTGCCGCTTGTTTAGCGCTAATTTTAACTGGCTATGCGACACTCAAAAATGATAATTCGCCAAAAAATGACCAGACAAAACCAGCTCTTGCAAATGATGGGGGGATTAACTATGAAGATGAAGAATTCTGATGTACTCACTAAAAAAGATTTGATGAAAGTTTTCTGGCGCTCATTCACAATGGAATGGTCGTGGAACTATGAGCGGCAATCAAATCTCGGTTACGGATTTTCAATGTTACCAGCACTAAATAAGATTTTTAAAAATGACAAAGATCAAAAAATCGCTTCTTATCAAAGGCATTTAGAGTTTTATAACGTCACACCGTGGCTCTCTACATTTCCGCTAGGGATTTCAATCGCGATGGAGGAACAAGCTGCCAAAGAAAAAGATTTTGACACAGACTCCATTAATAATATTAAAGTGGCGCTCATGGGCCCATTAAGCGGAATTGGCGACTCGTTCTTTTGGGGAACATTACGCGTTATTGCAACGGGAATCGGGACTTCACTTGCCCTGCAGGGAAATATTTTAGGCCCCATTCTGTTCCTTCTTATTTTCAATATTCCAGCTATTCTGACTCGTTATTACGGTTTGTTTGTCGGCTATAATATTGGAGCTAACTTTATTGAGAAAATCCAAAAGACAGGTTTAATGGATAAATTATCTTACGGCGCGTCCATTATTGGGTTAGGTGTTGTTGGCGCGATGGTAGCCACCATGGTAAGCATAAATATGCCGTTTAAATTCGGTACGGGAAAAGAAGCCGTCAGTATTCAAAGTATTTTTGATGGCATTGTTCCAGGGATTCTAGTGCTTGGCTTCACGTTCTTCATCTTTTGGCTAGATAAAAAAGGACTTAAAGCGCATTGGATACTCCTTTTAATCGCAGGAATTGGAATTTTAGGAGCCTTTACAGGATTATTAAAATAAAGCGGGTGAAAAAATGAAAAATATGGAACATTATATTCATGCAGAACCAGAAATATATACAAATATTATGCGAAATCGCAAACAAATTTTAGCAGAAATCATTCAAATGGAGCATAAAACGTATCATTCCATCGTCATTTTTGCTACAGGATCAAGTTCGAATGCGGCTTTCGGGGCACAACTTTATATGAGCGCGAAACTAGGTATACCCGTTTATATAGAAGAGCCGTCTATTTCTGGAAATTACATGCTTCATTTGGATAAAAATACGTTATATGTGGCGATTTCGCAAGGCGGCCATAGTTATTCTACCATCCATCTTGTGGAAGAAATTCAAAAACGAGGCGGTACAATTTTTACGGTGACAAGTGATGTGACTAGTCCAATCGCAAAAGCGGCTGAGCACGTCATTGAAATGGGCATGGGCATTGAAGAAATGCCATATGTGACGGCAGGCTACAGCGCGACGATTCTCATCTTGAATTTACTGGCGCTTGAAATGGCATTAGCAACTGGAAAAGTAACGACCGAACAATATGAATTTGATTTGGCTGAAATGCAAAAAATCGCTACCAAATTGCCAGCGCTTATCACGAAAGCGATCAAATGGGTAGACGAACGCACGCCTGAATGGTTAAAGGCGAACCGAATTTTCTTTATTGGCTACGGAAGCACGTATGGTGTAGCGCGCGAAGGAGAAACAAAAGTAACCGAAACCATTCGAATTACGGCGTTTGGCAAAGAGTTAGAAGAATACATGCACGGACCATATATTGGTTTATCTGCAGATGATTATGTGATTTTCTTGGAACCGGAAGGGATACTTTTGGAACGCGCGGATAAATTGAAGGAGTTTTTGCACGGACATGTTTCGCGTGTAGAGACCATTTATGCGAATGGGGACAAAGCGAAACATGGAGATTTAGCGCTGGACATTCAAACAGAGGAACTACTCGCCTCGCTATTTATGACGGTGCCTGTTCATCTGCTCGCGTTTAAAGTGTCGCAGGAAAAGGGCATCAATTTGGAAAAATCCGCATTCCCGGAATTTGACACAATTACAAAATCGAAAATTTGAAGAGAAAGGCAGGACTAGCAATGCTAAAA
Organism: Listeria goaensis; assembly: GCF_900186125.1. Classification (GTDB taxonomy): domain Bacteria; phylum Bacillota; class Bacilli; order Lactobacillales; family Listeriaceae; genus Listeria; species Listeria goaensis. Next base: position 15,279 of record NZ_FYBQ01000010.1, read on the forward strand.
TTTGACGAAGGAAAAGTATTAAAAAATATGGAGGGGGCGTTAAAATTACGTCCGCAAATTAATGAGGTTATTGATCATGTCTTTAACCGAGGCTTTAGTAACATATGCTGGTTAGGTATTGGAGGCACTTACGCGTCAGCTATGCAGGCGGTTGTGCACATGAAAGAGAGAACGGAGCTTGAAACTTTTTATGAAAACGCCGCCGTGTTTCTAACGACAGGGAATAAGCGAGTGACGAAAGATACGTTTGTTGTGGTTTCATCGGTCACAGGTAGCACAGAAGAGGTTGTGCAAGCCGTCAAAAAGTGTAACGCGCTTGGCGCAACGGTTCTTGGTTTCATTGATAAAGCCGATGCGGAACTAGCTTCGCTTGTTGACCATTTAATTTCCTATCCGCTAAACGAACAATTGAAATTCTTCATGGTGGGGGACCGCTTTATGCATTTGGCTGGCGAGTTTGCCGAGTATGACGAGTTTTATAATGAAATGGATCAACATTTTGCAAAAGGCATTGTTGAAATTGAAAAATCCGCCGACGCATTTGGGCGTGAATTTGCCGAAAAACACCATCGCGATGACATTCATTATTTTGTAGGCGCCGGGAACCAGTGGGGCGCAACGTATTCCTACGCCATGTGTTACTGGGAAGAGCAGCACTGGATTAAAACGAAATCAATTGAGGCGCATGAATTTTTCCACGGCATGTTTGAAATTGTTGAGCGTGATACACCAGTAACGATTTATGTAACCGAAGATAGCCAGCGCGCATTAAGTGAACGAGTCGCCCGTTTTATTCCACAAATTTGCGGCAACTATACAATCATCGATGCAAAAGACTACGCTTTGCCTGGCATTTCAGAAAAATTCAGAGGCATCTTATCCCCGTTCATCATTCATGCTGTAAACAACCGAATTGATGTGCATATCGAGCGTTTAAATCGCCATCCAATGGAAATCAGACGCTACTATCGTCAATTAGACTATTAAAAAGGCGGTTTTGAAAATGACAGCAATTTTTGTTTGCACGCACGGGAATGCCGCAGAAGAATTAATTCGCTCAGCGGAAATGATTTGCGGCACGCAGAAAAATACCAGTTTTGTCCCATTCGAAGTGGGAGAAACGCCTGAAAACCTACAAAGCAAAATCATGCAGGAAATCAGCAATTTAAATGTAGAAGAAGGCGTTTTATTCCTCACTGATTTAAAAGGAGGCACCCCCTTTAATGTGCTAGTCACGCTTCTTCTGAATTTTAGTCAGACAGAGCTTGTAACGGGCGTGAATATACCGCTACTGCTAGAAGCATTTATAAACCGAGAGAGCTTACCGCTAAACGTGTTAGCGAATCAAATTATTGAAGCGGGAAAACAAGGTGTTTATCAATATGTGGCGCCGGTCGATCAAATGGAAGATGATTTTTAAGTTCGATAAATTAAAAAGAAGCAAGCCAGTTGGCTTGCTTCTTTTCTTACCTTATTTTGTACGATATAACTCAACAATTTCTTTTGCTAAATCCTTGAAAGTGATAGCGTTCATTAAGTGGTCTTGAGCATGAACAAGAAGTAGTGATACTTCTGTTTTTTCACCACGAGCTTCACCTTGGATTAAAGCAGTTTGAGAATGATGAGCCTCGAGTAAAGCGTCTTCGGCAAGTTTAATTTGCTCGTCAGCTTTATCGAAATCTCCCTTTTTAGCGGCATCAATTGCGAGCATTGCATCGCTTTTAGCATTACCACCAAAAACGATTAGCCCCATAATTGTTTGTTCTAGATTTTCAGAATTCATGTTCAACACGTCCTTAAAGTGTAGAGTTCAAGTTGAAATTATTTTGCTTCCTCAGCAGCAGCCTCTTTTTCACGTTTAAGCTCTTGAACTTGAGCCATTTTCGCGAATGGAAGGTAGATAATAACAGCGACAACTAAGTTCACTGCGGCTAAAATACCACCTGACAAGCTTTGTGTTGCTAAGGCACCACCGATAATTGGCGGAGTAGTCCAAGGTGTGATAACTGTTGCAGCTGGAACAAGTCCAAGTACAGTTGCAAAGTAAGCAATTGTTACAAGAATCATTGGTGTCAAGATATAAGGAATGAAGAAGATTGGGTTTAACACAATTGGTAAACCAAACATCATCGGTTCATTAATCATGAACACACCTGGTGCAGCAGATAATTTAGATACTGTCATGTAAGCTTTATGTTTACGAGCTACTAGGAAAATCGCAATGATAAGACCTAGAGTCGCCCCTGTACCACCTAAGTTTACGAAAGAATCGAAGAAAGGTTTGTTAACGATATAAGGGATTTTGTCGCCTGCTTCTAGAGCTTTTACGTTAGCTTCGATTGCAGGAACGTTAATTGTTTGCATAAATGGATCGATGATGTTTGCACCATGCAAACCAAAGAACCATAGGAATGAAGAAATAAATGCTAATAGTAAAGCAACTGGCAACGAGTTAGCAAGACCCATGAATGGTTCTTGAACAAGTTTGTAGAATTCGCCAACTAAATCTGTAATACCTGCAGCTTGGAAGAAAGCTGTAATTAAAGCGAAAATTGAAACGGTAATCATCGAAGGGAATAATGCAGCAAATGAACGAGCAACTGCTGGTGGAACCCCTTCAGGCATTTTGATAATCAGTTTTGAGTTTCCACTTAAACGAGTGAAAATTTCAGTTGAAATTAAAGAAATAATAAGTGCTAAGAATAAACCAGCAGATCCAAGACCCGCGACACTTCCAGCCCCGTCAGTAACGGTAACGAATCCAGCGCCGATTGCAAAGAAAGAAGCAACAGATACGACACCAGAAGATAAAGCATCTTTGTCATAAGATTTGGCAAGGTTGTAAGCTACTGTAAAAGCAATAAAAAGACCTAAAATAGCGAAAGTACCAGCCCAAATGTTACCACCGAAGGCTTGCCATTTTCCTTCCCCAAAAATGTTATTCATCATCGGGATATAACCAGGGATTGGTAAGTTGTTAATTAGTACGGCGAACGAACCGAGAATCATTAGTGGCATTGTCGCGATGAAACCATCACGCACGGCTACTAAATGACGTTGTGCACCGATTTTAGCTGCGTATGGAATGAAGTGCTTCTCCATAAATGCAATAAAACCATTCATTTAAAAAATCTCCTTTTTTGTGGCCTTTAAAAGAACCATTAATTTATAGTAAGGGTTGCCCCTTTGCTAACAAAATTATTTCATTAACTCTTTAGCTTGTTCTAAAACTTTGTCGCCTTTCATCATTCCGTAGTCAATGCTGTTAATCACGCCTAGCGGAATACCTTTTGGCTCTAATTTTTTCTTCATGTTTCCTTCTAAGAAACGAACTTGTGGACCAAGTAGTAAAACATCGATTTCATCTAAGTGTTTATCAGCTTCCGCTTCAGCAACAGCAAAGATTTTTGCTTCCATACCTTCCGCTTCAGCAGCTTTTTCCATTTTAGTTACAAGCAAGCTAGTGGACATACCAGCGGAGCATACTAACATAATCGTTTTCATTGTAAACCCTCCTATAGGTTGAATTCTTATAGTTATAATATATGCAAAAACCGTGCCAACTTTTTGAAACTATGAAACCGCTATATAATAACGTTTTCATTCTGTAGAAATGTGTACACAATGTGTGTGATGTGTGTAAACTTTACACAGACTACCCCCTTTACAAAATCTTTATACCCTAATAAATAGATTTAACACCGTCTTTATACCTTAACTGATAGGATTAGGATAGAAAAAGGAGTTGAGAAAAATGAGCGTGGTCATTGGTGTTCTAGGTGTGTTAGCCCTTATTTTGATGGCGTATTTATTTTACGTTTTATTCCGAGGTGAAGACTTATGAGTCAAGCGATATTAAAAGATGTTATTTTCATTGTTGTCTTAATTGGTCTGGCGATTCCTCTTGGACGTTATATGTATGCGGTAATGCAAGGCCGGCATACTTTTTTATCGCGTGTTGTTGAACCAGTTGAAACGTGGATTTATAAAGGGATGGGTGAAAATAGTACGGCGAGTATGTCGCCAAAAAAATATGCTCTTTCGGTGTTAATTTTTAGTGGAATTGGGTTTGTTTTTTTGATGGCCATTTTAATGATGCAAGGATTTTTGCCGCTTAACCCAGAAAATATGAAAGGGATGTCAATTGGGTTGGCGTTTAACACGGCGGCGAGTTTTGTATCAAATACGAACTGGCAGGCCTATGCGGGGGAAACTCAGTTGTCCTATTTTTCGCAAATGATGGGGCTGACCGTGCAGAATTTTGTGTCGGCAGCAACTGGTATTGCCGTTTTATTCGCATTAATTCGTGGGTTTATTTTAAAGAAGGAACATACTATAGGTAACTTTTGGCAAGATTTGACGCGGATCACGCTTTATGTGCTGTTGCCGCTATCAATCGTGCTTTCGATAATTTTAGTTTCTGGTGGCGTTGTGCAAAATTTATCGGGCTACAGTGTTCAGACGACGCTTCAGGACGGGGTAAGTCAAATCATTCCGATGGGACCAGCGGCGAGTCAGATTGCGATTAAGCAGCTTGGAACAAATGGCGGCGGGTTTTTCGGAACCAATTCGGCGTTTCCGTTTGAAAATCCTACGGCAATTACGAATTTTTTCGAAATGCTGGCGATTTTAATTATCCCAGCGGCGCTAGTTTTTATGTTCGGTCATGCGGTTAAAGAGCGGGGGCAAGGAAAAACCCTATTTTTAACCATGATAATTGTTTTTGTAGTGGCACTTGTTGGCATCACGGCGGCGGAATATCAAACTGTTCCAAATTACGCTGGTGTAGACGTGAGTGCGGGGAATATGGAAGGCAAGGAAGCGCGTTTTGGGGTTGCGGATTCGTCACTTTTTGCAACGTCAACTACGGCGGCATCGAATGGCTCAGTGAACGCGATGCACGATAGTCTGACGCCGCTCGGAGGCTTTATACCGCTGTTCTTAATGCAACTCGGGGAAGTGATTTTTGGCGGAGTTGGTAGCGGGCTTTACGGGATGATTGCTTTTGTCATTTTGACCGTGTTCATTGCAGGACTTATGGTCGGGCGGACTCCGGAGTACTTAGGCAAGAAAATCGAACCTTATGATATGAAAATGGTCTGTCTGATTATCCTTGGGCCGCCACTATTCACGCTTTTCGGCACGATGTTTGCGGTGATGATGCCAAGTGCTACGGGTTGGCTGACAAATAGCGGCGCGCACGGCTTTTCGGAAATCTTATACGCTTTTACTTCTATGGGAAATAACAATGGGAGTGCGTTTGGAGGCTTTTCGGCCGATACGACCTTTACGAATTTGATTGGCGGAACCATCATGCTCATTGTGCGTTTCTTACCGCTTGTCGCTGCGCTGTTCTTAGCGGCAAACTTGGCGAAGAAAAAGCCTGTTGCAGCAAGCAGTGGCACGCTAAAAACGGATACAGGGTTGTTTGTTGGCCTTTTAATTGGCGTAATTTTCTTAGTCGGCGCTTTAAGTTTCTTGCCAAGCTTGGCGCTTGGTCCAATTGCCGACTTCTTCACTACAAAATAGGGGTGAGTAAAAATGAAACAAGAAATCAGTCAAAAAAATGTATATATGGACGCGACAAAGCAATCTTTTAGAAAACTTGCGCCTAAAATTCAAGTTAAAAATCCAGTCATGTTTGTCGTTTATCTTGGCGCCGTTTTAACGACCATTTTATATTTTTTAACGTTCATAAATATTGGTGATGAAGCGCGGTGGTACACATTTGTCATTGCGATGGTACTCTGGTTCACCGTTTTGTTCGCCAACTTTGCGGAGGCGATTGCAGAAGGCCGCGGCCGGGCACAGGCGGATAGTTTAAGGAGTACTAGGAAAGATGTTTTGACGCGGAAGTTGAAATCGGCTGATAACCACGAAGACTTTACCGAAGTTTTATCCAATACTTTGAAAAAAGGCGATGTGGTCATTGTCGAAGCTGGTGAGCAAATTCCGATGGACGGCGAAGTGATTTTTGGTGCGGCTTCGGTGGACGAAAGCGCGATTACCGGTGAATCGGCACCCGTGATTCGGGAATCTGGTGGCGACAGAAGCGCCGTGACAGGCGGCACAACACTAGTTTCGGATTCGCTTGTCATTGAAATTACGACAGAAGCGGGTGAAAGCTTTTTAGATAAGATGATTGCGATGGTAGAAGGCGCTGCGCGGAAAAAAACACCGAATGAAATTGCGCTTCAAATTTTACTCGTGACGCTAACGATTATTTTTCTAGCCGTTTCGGTGACTTTACTTCCGTTTTCCGATTTTTCCAGCAAACTAGCAGGAAATGGCTCGGCCGTTTCGGTGACAAACATTGTCGCACTGCTCGTCTGTCTGGCACCAACAACCATTGGCGCGCTACTTTCTTCCATTGGAATTGCTGGCATGAGCCGCTTAAATAAAGCGAATGTACTTGCGATGAGCGGTCGGGCAATCGAGGCGGCTGGTGATGTGGACGTTTTACTACTCGACAAAACTGGGACAATTACACTCGGAAACCGTCGTGCAAGCGAGTTCCTGCCTGTAACAGGCGTAAGCGAACGTGATCTTGCAGATGCAGCGCAACTTTCCTCACTCGCTGACGAAACTGCTGAAGGACGAAGCATCGTTATTTTGGCTAAAGAAAGGTTTGATATTCGCGGGCGTGATTTTAGCGGGACGCAAGCAGAATTTATTCCGTTTACAGCTAAAACGCGTATGAGTGGCATTGATTACGCGAATGACGCGATTCGAAAAGGGGCCGCAGACGCAGTAAAAAAATATGTGCAGGAAATTGGTGGCGCGTATCCAGATGAATGCGACGAACTCGTTTCAAAAGTGGCGAATGTCGGGGGAACTCCGCTTGTCGTCGTTAAAAACAAGCAAGTGCTAGGCGTTATATTCTTAAAAGATATCGTTAAAAATGGCGTCAAAGAGCGTTTTGTTGACCTTCGGAAAATGGGGATTAAAACGATTATGATTACCGGGGATAACCCAATGACTGCGGCTGCAATTGCAGCGGAAGCGGGGGTGGATGACTTCTTGGCGGAGGCGACACCAGAGGCGAAGCTCGATTTAATTCGGAGCTACCAGCAAGAAGGCCACCTTGTTGCGATGACCGGTGACGGCACAAATGACGCCCCAGCGCTTGCGCAAGCAGATGTTGCAGTGGCAATGAATTCGGGAACGCAGGCAGCAAAAGAGGCGGGGAACATGGTGGATTTAGATTCGAGCCCGACCAAACTGATCGACATCGTTCGCATTGGCAAGCAGCTTTTGATGACGCGGGGAGCGCTCACGACATTTAGTGTAGCGAACGACATCGCCAAATATTTCGCGATTATTCCCGTCCTGTTTTACGGCATTTATCCGGAGCTAGCGGCGCTAAACGTCATGGCCTTAACGAGCCCTAAAACGGCGATTTTATCCGCGATAATCTATAACGCTCTGATTATTATTTTCTTAATTCCTCTTTCGCTTAAAGGCGTGAAATATACGGAGATGCCGGCGCAAAAATTACTTGGACGCAACCTTTTGATTTACGGGTTAGGCGGACTCATAGCGCCATTTGTGGCGATTAAGTTGATTGATTTGATTTTAACGTTTATTGGTATTTCATAGGAGGCGATGGAAATGAAACCACTTTTTAGACAGGCACTGGTCGTGTTTGCTGCCCTAACAATTGTGTGCGGCGTCCTCTACCCGGCCGTCGTAACGCTTGTTGCACAAGCTGCTTTCCAAAACAAAGCAAATGGCAGTATAATAGAAGGAAATAAAGGTTCCAAATTGATTGGTCAAAACTTTACAGAAGCAAAATATTTAATTGGTCGCCCTGATAGCGGTTCGCCCTCCAACTTGAATCCATCAAGTTCAGAAGAGGAAAAATTAGTTGCGGAGCGTGTGGCTTTTTTTCATAAGCTCGATCCAGCGAATACAAAACAAATTCCGATTGATTTAGTCACAAGTTCTGCAAGTGGTGTGGATCCGAACATTTCGGTCGCTGCGGCGGAATACCAGGTGGATAGAATCGCGAAAGCGCGCGATATGTCCCCGTCTGCTGTGGAAAAAATCATAAAAAATAACACGGAAAACCGTGCGTTAGGATTTATGGGGGAACCTGTTGTAAATGTTCTTGGCGTGAATTTGGAGCTTGCTCAAAAGGTTAAATAAAAATGGAAAAAGAACTCGTTTCGTGTTAAATTAAACGAGCAGAGAAGTGAAGATGGTGGCGAAATCCCTACTAAGGGGGTGACGCCTATGTTTATTCAGGTTTTCCTCCTAGAGAGGAGTTAGCCGTGTCGGTGTATGAGGCGCTGGTACTGATGATTGCATTTGCATCATTAGTGCTAGCCATTCTTAACTCGAACGATAAACAAGAAAAATAACCATCTTTCCACTTGGCGAGTGAAGATGGTTATTTAATAAATCATTAGAAACTGCCACCGTCTTAACGGCTCTGTACGGGGATATGTTGACGCATATCCCTTTTCAATTCAAATTATAACATAAACAAATAAAAAATACACGCTTTTTTCACTCATTTTGAGTCTAAAGGAGGTGCTAGCAATGCAAGATGATCGGCCAAATCCAGATGCGTTACTACAAGAGGCACGGGAGGCTTCTTCAGGAAAATTGAAAATTTATTTTGGCTATGCAGCAGGCGTAGGCAAAACGTTTGCGATGCTAAATGATGCCCGCGAAGAGCTTGAGCGCGGAGTGGCGGTTGTCGCCGGTTATATTGAGCCACATAATCGCAAAGAAACGATGCGGCTTTTAGACGGCGTACCTGCAATTCCGAAAAAATCGATGGCATATAAAAATATGAGTTTGGAAGAACTCGATGTTGATGCGGTTCTCTTGCGGAAGCCGGATATTGTGTTGGTCGATGAGCTTGCCCATACAAACGCACCCGGTTCGCGGAACAAAAAGCGCTATCAAGACGTGCAGGAACTGCTTGACGCCGGCATTGATGTGTATACGACGGTCAACGTCCAACATATTGAAAGCCTAAATGATATTGTGGAAAACATTACGCAAATTGCAGTCAAGGAAACGGTTCCGGATCAATTTTTTGACCAAGCTGATTTTGTCAAATTGATTGACATTGAACCAGACGAGCTGTTGAAGCGGTTTAGCGAAGGGAAAATTTATGAAGCGGAACGCGCCGCGCTTGCGATGCACAAGTTTTTCACAAAAGAGAATTTGAAGTTGCTTCGGGAAATTGCGATGCGGAAAGTGGCTGACCGCATTAGTTTTGAGAATGAACAGACGATTTCCTATGCGGAGAAGCGCGCGAGTATGAAGATGCTCGTCTGCATTAGCGCCTCAAAGTCATCGCAAAAATTGATTCGCTGGACGGCGCGTGCGGCAGAGGCTTTTCACGCGACTTGGACGGTGCTTTATGTGGACGACGGGGATACGGAAAGCTTGCCGTTCGCTGAGAAGAAGACGCTGCAAGAGAACATCGCGCTCGCGGAAAAATTAGGCGCGGATACGGTCACGATAAACGGTCACAATTTGGGCGAAACAATCGCCGAATACGCCAAGCTGTCGGGTGTGACGAATATCGTTCTCGGAAAATCCAAACGCAAATCTTTTCTTTTGGGAAAATTGGGGACCGATTTGGAAGACGAACTAATTGACTCCCTGCAAGCAATTGAAATCCACATCATTCCAAGCGGCCGCAAAGAAAAAGCAAAACCGCATGCGTGGACATTTAAAAATATACTTACGTGGCACGACACCGCCAAAATGTTCGCAGCCCTCATTTTAGCCACCTTAATTTCGGCTGGTCTATCCGAGCTTGGCATTGGCGATCAAAATATCATTATGGTGTTCATTTTATCCGTGCTCGTCATTTCCCGAATGACGTCAGGCTATTTATACGGAATTATCGGGTCGCTTCTTGCCGTACTTATGTTTAATTTCTTCTTCATGACGCCGCTATACACCTTCAATACCGTTCAAGCCGGCTATCCAGTCACATATGGCATCATGCTACTTGTCGCCTTAATCACAAGTGCGCTCACGGTTCGAGTGAAAAAAATTGCCAAGCAAGCCGTTGTCAGGGAGCGCCGTACGGAAATTTTATACGAGCTCAATCGGAAACTGCTTGTCACCCGCCAACTAGACGGCATTTTAGAGCTAGTCACAACCTATCTTGTCCGCCTGCTCGGTCGCTCGGTCATCGTGTACGCGGAAGACCCGAAGGAACACGGAGCGGGGACCTTTTTACAAGAAGAAGAGGAAGCTGGGGCAATCGCAATGCTCTCAGAAGATGAGCGAGCAGTCGTTCACTGGGTGTTTAAAAGTGGCAAAGAGGCTGGACAGGCTACGGACACGCTTTCTGGGGCTGCAGGCTTTTATTTACCCGTTATTTCTGGTGGGAAAATTTTAGGTGTCATTGGTATTTTTTGCGACCCTAAAAAAGAAGCGCTCACACAGGATAATCGATTGTTCTTGCGAATGGTCAGCTCGCAGGTAGCCACTTCGCTTGAACGGCAGAAGCTCTCAGACGAACAACGCGAAATCCTAATTGAAGCCGAAAAAGAACAAATGCGCAGTAATTTGCTGCGCGCCATCTCGCATGATTTGCGCACGCCGCTCACCGGCATTCTAGGCGCTAGCTCGGCGCTACTTGAAAATAAATTGGACGAAGAAACGCGCACGAAGCTCGTCTTGGATATTAAAGAGGATTCTGAATGGCTCATTCGAATGGTTGAAAATTTACTTTCTGTCACACGGATAAACGAAGGAATGCTCACGGTAAACGCCGACTTGGAAGCGCCTGAAGAAGTAGTAAGCGCAGCGGTAAGACGAATTCGTAGCCGATTTTCAAACCGAAAAATCACCGTTCGAGTCCCAGACGAAGTCGTTCTCATTCCCATGGACGGTACTTTAATCGAACAAGTTTTAATAAACTTAATGGAAAACGCGCTTAGACACGGCGGCGCGGATGCTGAGGTTTGGGTGAACGTGATTTTGGCTTCTGATGAGGTCGTGTTCACGGTGAAAGATGACGGCATCGGCATTTCGAAAGAGCGTTTTAGCCAGCTGTTCAATAATTTTGGCGTGGAGGAACGCGACCGTGTGGATATGACGCGCGGTCTTGGCATCGGGCTTTCTATCTGCATGTCGATTATTCGGGCGCACGGTGGTAAAATGGAAGTGGCAGAAAATCCTGGCGGAGGGGCATTATTCCGCTTTACGTTGCCATTAGGAGGGAATTCGCATGCAAAATGACAAGCTCATTTTAATTATTGAAGATGAACCGGGTATCAGCCATTTTATGAACGCTATATTAAGTGCTAGCGACTATAAAACACTTGAAGCGCGCACAGGTAAAGAAGGTCTAAGCATGGCGGCTTCGCACGCCCCCGATTTAATTTTGCTTGATTTAGGACTGCCAGATACGGACGGGCTCACTTTGCTTAAAACCATTCGTTCCTGGTCTGACTTACCCGTAATTGTTGTGTCGGCACGACTTCATGAGCGCGAAAAAGTCGAAGCCCTCGACCTTGGTGCGGACGACTATATCACAAAGCCATTCGGCACGTCCGAACTGCTAGCCCGAATCCGAACAGCCCTAAGGCACAGTGCGCGCAAAACGCCTCGTGCGACTTCCGGCACCATTCAAATCGGCGACCTCCAAATTGATGCCGACAAACGCCTCGTCACCGTATCTGGCGAAGTCGTTCACCTCACTCCAATTGAATATAAAATCCTCCAAATGCTCGCCCAGCACGCCGGAAAAGTTTTAACGCACGACTTTCTAATCCGCGAAATCTGGGGCCCGTACGCCAATGAAAACCAAACTTTACGGGTTAATTTAAGCAATATCCGCCGCAAAATCGAACAAAATCCAGCAGAACCGCGCTACATTCTAACAGAAGTCGGCGTCGGCTACCGAATGGTGGAGGAGTGAAAAATGAAAATTTCAGACATGCAAAATTTAGGTAAAATCAACGAAGAAAAATTAAACGAAGCCGGAATTATGACCGCTGAACAACTTATTTCAGTCGGTACGGAAACCGCGTATTTAAAAACGAAACACCTTGTTGATGAGGGTGCCTGCCTACATTTCTTATACGCGCTAGAAGGCGCCATTTCGGATATCCCTAAAAAAGAAATCAGCTCAACTCGAAAAGCTGAATTAAGGGCGTTTTATAAAGCGAATGAACACTAAAAAGCAGAATTTCATGAATCCGCCATTCAAAAAATGGTTAGACATGAAATTCTGCTTTTTAATTAGCCTTATTTAAAACTCGTAATTTCTGTGGCATCCAAACGATAAGAAGGATAACCTGCATCTTTTGCTTTCCCAATTGAAAGAATCATAATGGGTGTGTAGCGTTTTGTGTCCATATCAAAGGCTTCAGCCACTTCATCGCGTTCAAAGCCGCCGATTGGATTCGTGTCGTAGCCGTAAGCGCGGGCAACGAGCATGAATTGCATCGCAACGAGGCCGCCGTCAATTAGGCTGGTGCGTTCTAGTTCGCTTTCAGGAGCGCTTGCAAACATTGCGCTTAAAGCAGGAAGTTGCTTGTCTTTCACTTCTTGCGGCATCAAACCTTTTGCAACCGCCGTACCGTAAATTTTTTCGCCATTTTCGAAAGCATTTTTATCCCCAAAAAGAATAATCATCGCAGAAGACGTGTCGTTTTGCGTCGTGTTAAAGCGCACTAGCGGGCGAAGTTTTGCTTTTGCTTCGGCCGTATCTGCCACGACAAAGCGCCAAGGCTGCATGTTAACCGAGCTAGGTGCAGTTGTCGCCTCATTTATCATTTCGAGCATTTCTTCGTGCGAAATTTTCACATTTTCATCGTAAGCGCGAATCGAGCGGCGATTCTTCATTAAGTCTTGAAAATCATTATTTTTGTACATCTGTATGCCTCCAAAGTTCTAATTTTATCGAACTATTGTACTTTAGCACAGAATGTTTTTATCGGCAAATAAATCGTCCTGTGATAAGATGGTTTTATGAAAACTTTATCTGAGGAAAATTTATTAATGATTTTGCAAGCACTCGCTGACCCGATTCGCTTGAAAATATTTCGTTGCCTGTTAAAAAACGGTGAGCGCTCCGTAAATTGCAGCGAATATCATATCGCCAAATCCACCTTATCGCACCACATTAAAATCTTAAAAGATGCCGATTTAATTCAACTACGAAAGGAAGGAACGACGCATATTTATTCAGTCAACGCGGAACTAATTGATGGTGCGCAATCGTTTTTTGATGTTTTAAAGTAGAGGAGGCCGACAATTGAATTATTTAGCCGATTTAGAAGAAGCGTACGCGCTAGGCTGTCATGATGCGCGGATTATCGCCGTGTTAGACCGTGTCATTTTAAGCGCCGGCGTCTACCAAGATCAAGCTGCCATTTTAGAAGCTCAAAGTTTACTATTTGAAGCAGCGACTTGCCAACAATTACGCGCCAAACAATTGCAAGCCTATGAGTGGTTGCGCGCAGAGTATCAAGATGGCAATCCAGAAATCGACTACGACGAATTAACCAAAAAATTAAACACCCGTCACTTTTCCACAAGCTGAAAAGTGACGGGTGTTTTTATCCACAAGTATAAAATATGTTACATCAGCCAATTGGATAAGCGTTTGTGGATAATGTGGATAACTATGTGCATAAGTATGCTAACGGAAGCGATAAAATCCTTCGCCAATTCGAAATTCTGTTTGGCTGATAACGTTTGATGTAGCGTCAAACACAAGCGCATGTAAGCGATTAGCTGACCCTTTTGTAAAATTCACAGCAATATCATCAAAAAACAACGAATTGTGGATAACCTGTAGATTAAAAAGTTCTGCCCAGTATTTCAACACGTATTTGGGGTTATCCACACGAATGTGGATTTCTTTAAGTGTGTGGTGAATTTTCGGCGTCGTCACCGTCTTTTTTTTCTGAATAAGTGGATATGCTAAGCCATTTAATGAGCCTGGAATGGCATAAAGCGGTTCAGCTTCATCGGCCGTTGAAATGAGTGTCAATTCGTGTCCTTTTTCAAAAAGGCGTTTGCGTAGGCCGTTTAAATCATCGGTTTCGAGGACAAGGTGCCCTAAAATTTGTTTGACCGGCAAAAAGGTGAGCGCCTCTTTTCCAAGGAAACTTTTAGATGCGGCTGTTTTTTCGGTAATACTTAGAAATTTGATATGTGGAAAACTAAATTCGGTTAAGGCAGACTGGGTGCCGGGTAGGCTACGCTCGTTGTTCGTATACAGTTTTAACCCAAAATGATGCAACTGAGTGCGGACCGCTTCTAAATCGTGGACGAAGTGGACGGCATGACTAACGGATAATGAATTCATTTTATTTGCTCCTTTCGACAAAAGAAAAACTCTCCTTTCAGAAAAAGAAGAGCGCCTAAAACAAACTCTTCTCATCTGCCAAGCTTTGCGCCTGCTGGATTTAGCACAGTGCCCGTAGGTCTGTTGCTGAGATTTCAACGGGCCAAGTCCCTCCATCTCTCTTGATAAGAATTCCGAGTATTTTCATTTGATTTATAAACATTAAACCATCTTTTTGGGGAAAAATCAACTTTGAGTGTTTTCGAATTGTTCAATTTGACTAAGGCGATTTGCGTGGCGCCCGCCTTCATAGTCCGTTTCAAGCCAAAGTTTCACGATATCGAGTGCAAGTCCCGGGCCGATAACACGGGCACCTAGTGCAAGGACGTTGGAATCATTATGTTCTCGTGTAGCATGCGCCGTAAAAGTATCCGAAACGAGCGCACAGCGAATGCCGTGTACTTTATTTGCGGCAATGCTCATACCGACGCCAGTCCCGCAAACTAAAATGCCGCGTTCGACTGCTCCGGTAGCGACTTTTTCAGAAACAGTGAATGCCAAATTTGGGTAGTCTACAGATTCTTTAGTTTCTGGGCCAAATTCTTCAAAATCGATTTTCTGTTCTTTTAAAAAGGCAATGATATTCTTTCGAAGTGCTATACCGCCATGATCGGAAGCGATGGCCACTTTTGAGATGTTCATTTAGATTCCTCCTAAAGGTTATTTATCTACATTATACACGTAAAAAATAATTTATAAAATGGAAGTTTTAAAAGTAGAAAAGTCGTCATAAGCCAGTCTGGATAACAATTGATAAAAGGTTTCAATTCGAATTAAATAAAGTATGAAATGTTCAATTTATTGTCACAAATACGATGAGTATATATGGTATAATTATACAGTGGGTTTATATCCATAAAAACATAAGAGGAGATGAAGAAATATGTCAGGACAAATTAGAATGACCCCTGCAGAACTTCGTGATCGTGCTAAAACATATGGCCAAAGTGGTCGCGAAATCGAACAATTGTTACAACGTTTATCTGGGCTTCAAGAAACTTTACGTAGTGAATGGGAAGGTCAAGCATTCCAACGCTTTGATGACCAATTCAACCAATTGCGTCCAAAAGTAACAGAATTTGCAAACTTAATGGACCAAATTGAAAACCAATTACAACGTACAGCACAAGCTGTCGAAGAACAAGACCAACAATTGTCTCAAAACTTTGGATTCAATTGATTTCCAAATTTCTATTTGTGTAGCTTAGTAGTACATATTCTGCTACGTAAGAAAAGCTGTGTAGCATTTGTTACACAGCTTTTTCTGGAAAATATACAATCTGACATTAAATTGAATACAATGAACGACATTATAGATATAAAAATAACAGCGGGAGTGAATTAAACATTATGAAGCGGAAAGTAAAATGGAACATTTTACTATTTTTAGTTTTGGCTGTTTTGCTTACGGCAGGAATTTCCTATCTGGGGCTTAGTCAAAATTTAAGTAAAGAAAAGACTACTCCGGATAAAAAAGACACACATAAAATGAGTATTGCCTTCGTTAATGAGGACCAAGGCGCGATGCTTTCGGGTAAGAAATATACATTCGGAGATGATATTCAAACGAGTGTTTTAAAAGATACAACACATGACTGGGCGACGGTAAGTCGGGGCGTGGCAGAAAGCGGCTTAAAACGAGATGTGTACAATTTAATGATTATCATTCCGGATAATTTTTCTGAAAAAGCTTTATCGCTTACTTCTACGTCGCCAGAAAAAATTCAAGTAAATTACAAAATTAATGATGTGGGTAATAATGATTTAAAAGTAGAGGCAGAAAAGACGGCATCCAATTTGGTGGCGGATATTAATCAGCGGGTTATCGACGTTTATTTTGCTAGTATACTGACAAACTTACAAGAAGCGCAAGATAATATTAGTACGCTCGTTGCGAAAGAAAAGAAACATACTTCGCGCTACGATAGCGCGGTGAAAGACCCGCTTTCCAACTATACAGATCAGTTTGGAACGGTTCAAAGTTATACTGGTTCTTCGAAGGAAAGTTTTTCTGGTTTTGAAGAATTATTAAAAAATCAGGAATCTTCTCTTGCAGACGCAAGTAAAGAAAATGCGGCATACCAAGAGTCTTTGAATAGTTTGGTTGCGATGCAGGAAAAAAATGCACCGTTTGGAACAACTTTTACGGATAACTTGCAAAAATATTCTGCTAGTATTTCGGCGGATTCTGTGCAAGGGCAACTTGCAGCGCTAGAACAAGCAAATGCCGTTTTATATGCGGAACTTCAAACCATGCAAGATTCTAATTCGTTAATGTCACAAACGCAAGCTCTGCAAAACTATATACAAGATGTCAACAGTCGGATTACTGATTTGGATAATCAGCTTAACACGACGATTCAAGCGGATATTCAAGAAGATATACAGAAGGAGCTTGCGCAAATTTTATCTGGCTCAGCAGGTGGCGAAAGCAAAAACTATACCATTCAAGAGCTACGTAATGACATTAATAATCGCTTTAAGAGTAAGTTAGAAGAAGAAATTAAGGGGTTGCAATATTTCACTCCAGAAGATGCTGCGATTCTTGGGATTGATACGGATGAGTACAATAATATAAAAGCATTAGCGGCGAAATTTATGTCGGAAAATGCTGATGACTTTTCGGACACGGAGTTGAATCAGACAGTCACTGATTTAACGATTACTAAACCAGTGGAAGATACATATAGAGCGATTCAGCAAAGGCTAGCGACGGAAGGTATGCCGGTTAGTTCGCAAACTTTCTCGTTACCAGCGACGACAAAAAATACAGAAATTAAAATCAATCATGAAGACACTTTTCGTTTAGATAATATACAGGTATTTAAGATTGTTGATGGGGTAAGACAAGAAGTTTCTTATAGAAAAAAACTTGACTTAAAAGACGATGAAACGACGCTTACTTTTTCTCAAGAGGATGAGGCTGGAGATTATGAAGTCACTTTTACAGCATTTCTAAAAACGCCTGTACCAGAGGGATTCCGAATGTTTGGGACATTTGATGTGAGCATGATGGCGATCCAGTACACAGATCAAAATGTTGCTGTTACTGATAGTGGACTCACGCTAAATAAAACATTCATTCAAAAGGTTACACCGATTAAAATGAACGAACAGAGTTCTTATTACACAGAAGAAGATTTAACTGAAGATGTTACAAAGATGTTTAAAGAATTCCAAAAGATTTCACAGTCTTATGACCATACAGCGACTTTATTCCAAGTTTATTATGGTTTAGACCCGCTGGATGTGGGTTTTAATTTAGATGGGAAGTCACTAGCTGAACAAGCTACGGATGATTCTTACTATGCGATTTTTAATCGCGATAATTTGCTGGACAGTATTGCCGCAATGGCATCTGGGAATGTTACAAAGGCTTATAAAGAAAGTTTAGCGAGTTTTGAAGCGCAAATTGCTGCGTACAAAGAAACGATGGCCGAAGTTGAAACGCGTTCAAAAGATGTGGCAGAACGATTAGTGCATACAAGTTCAGAAGCGGCATCTCAAAATGAAAATTTAACCAAAATGTTAGAAGAAATGGCGACTTGGCAAGAGACGAGTCAGGCACTGTTAGAAGAAAATCAAGTCATTATGTCGAATGGTTCAGATGCTAACTCTGCAATTACGTCGATAAATGGTGACTTTAGTGGTCTTCTTACGCGAAGCCAGAGTTTGGCAGAGGCAACTAGCAGTAATTTGGAGTCAGCAGACGGCGTGTATAAAACGTTTGACTCACTTGATCAAGAAGCAAAAAATATTAAGTCAAGCGGTGAAGATTTAATTTCAGATGCGGGCACATTATCGAAAGACTTGGCGAAGAAGCTCACGGCTGATGAAACATTTTCTGATAATTTTTCGGATGTAATGTCGAATAGTCGTGTGGGAGATCGGCAAAATGAAAGCTTATATAATTTCTTGAGTAGTCCAGTTGAAAAAGTAAATGGTAAAACAATTGCGGCTGGCGATAAGGCGACGCCGTATTATATGGTGCTTATCATGACGCTCATCGCGCTTTTCACAAGTTATGTGATTTCTAGTCAGGAGAAAAAACGAATGCAGCGTGATGCGTTTAGCGAGGAACTTTCGATTGCATCGAAAAACTTACCAGTTACGTTCCTGACGGCTTGTGTGGCCATCGTAGAAGGTCTTATTATTGGCGTGATTTCTGGAAATATTTTTGATGCTCAGCAAATTGGGCTGTTCCTTTGGATCGGGATTTGTATCATTTTGATGCTCGTGTTGGTTATGGGATTCACCTATTTACTGCGCCAACTGCAAATGCTCGGCATGTTTATCATTTTATTCCTAGTCGGCACCTACCTTTTCCTAACAGATGCAGTGGGGCTAAATGTTGACCGTACTTCTCTTTTTGGGACGCTACAAAAGTATTCGCCGCTCCAGTATATAGAATTGCTGTTAAATCGTATTTTGAACGGAGAAAACAACTTTTTAGTTCTAATGTACATTTTTATTGGCGCAGCGGCAGTTTTTGTTGTACTCAACTTATTTGTTGTTCGAAAAACAACTCCGGAAAGTGAGGAAGTTGCTCATGAAGATATGTAAAAGCGTCATTTTTTCTCTTTTGCTATTAATGTTTGTGTCTGTTAGTGGCGCAACGGTTTTTGCGGAGAATGGTTATTTGGAAAATGACGGCAAAATGGAAATGAAAGCGGACCGTCTTCAAAAATCCGAGGAAGAAAAAACGCAAACAACCGAGCAAGAAAAAACAATGCTTGATGAACTCGGCTTACCACTTTTCACAGATGAGCTGGATAAGAAAATAGAGCAGCAAGAAAAGGAGCAAAAAGAGAAATATAAAGAGTTACAAGATAGTTTATTTACAGGTAAAGAAGTGACAAATCAAACAGCAAAAGACACGCAAAAGAAACTTTTTGAGGGAAACTATGCTTTAAAGGCTGATGAGGAAGTAGTGGAAGACACGAAAGAAGATAAAACTTCAAACTCGATGATTGCCATTATTGGCGGAATCGTTTTAGCGCTTGCGGGCGGCATTTATTTTGCTAGCCGGCACGTGATGGAATAGGAGGAAGAACATTGGCGAAACAAACACATCTAAACGTTACAGTTGATTTCACAAAGTGGGGTGCCACGCAAAAGGATTTGCGCATCCCCATTCATCAGCCGATTAAAGCGCTGATTTTAAATTTGGCGGAGACGCTTAAATTTGAGGGTGCGAATGATACGAAATATTCACTAAAGGCAACGAATAAAGGCATTTTATTAAGTGACGATGACAAATTGACAGATTACCCAATTACTGACGGGGACATTTTAGAAATTTTATAAATGAGGGAGTAGAGATAATGAAAAACAAGATTGAGATTGGCGGAGTTTCTTACGAATACAACTATGAGGATACAGTGTGGTCTGTTAGCTTTACTGAGTCGCGGACGCGCATTAAAGACGATGCAGAGCTGGAAATTTTGGCAAAGCCTTCCTCGTATTTTGTTCCAGTAGAGATGGAACATGCGAATGATACATATACATTTAATTATACGATTGCAAAGGAAACGTACAGTTTTGACGAGCTGAAAAATTTTGAACGAAAAGATAGCTTGCGCGCGCTGCGAAACGTGGCGGAACTTGAGGCGCTAATTGGCACGCGCTTCACTTTTTTCCTTCACCCGAGCAATATTATTTTTGACGAAAACTTAATGCCCAAAATCGTTCATCGGGGATTAAAAGGGATTTTGGAGCCTTACGATTTAACGCGCGAAACATTTTTCAAACAGTATCAATCGCTTATTGTGGCGATGTTCCAGAAAAAATATGACTTTGACAATTTATATGCGGGATCTGTTCAAAATGCACGCGGAACGGCCTTTTTGAAGGCGATTGTAGATGCAAAAACGACCGCGGAATTAGTGGGCATTTTAGATGAGGCGTTTCAGAAGGAGAAGGAAAGTTCTGGCAAGAAGATGGCGCTCGTCCCTAAAAAGACGTTTAGAACGTATAAAGGTCTTGCGGTTGGGTTTATTATTGCGGCTGTGTTGCTTGCTGCGCCGCTCATTTACTTGGCGTTTATGAAAGTGCCCTATCAGAACGAGTTGCTTACGGCGAATGAAGATTTCTTGAAAACGGACTATTCGAAGGTGATTGCGGATTTGGAAAATGAAGATCCAGAGAAATTGCCACAAGCCTCTAAATACATTTTGTCGTATTCGTACTTGCAAGGTGAAAAATTGGACGATAAGAAAAAAGAAAATATCATGAAGAATTTAAGTTTGAAGTCTGACGAGCAGGCACTATTATATTGGATTTATAACGGGCGCGGGGACTTTGATGAGTCGCTTGATGCGGGACAACGATTACAGGACGATGTGCTGATTACTTATGCGCTTACGAAACAATTGGAAGAAGTTCGCGCGGATAAGACGCTTTCTGGGGATGAATCAGTGAAGAAACAAGCGGAAATTGAAGCGGAACTGAAGAAATACATGGAAAAACTAGAAGGCTCAGATAAGGGAGAACAGACAGATGAAGGATAAAACTTTACTTATTGTTAGCAACGGGAGAGAAATTCATAAACAGCATTTAAATCGCGACAAAGTGATTCAAATCGGGAGTTCGAAGGATGCGAACATTTTTTACCCGGGACTCGTGGAAAATTTAGATATCAAATTCGAAAATGAAACTTGGTTCGCTGGAAGTACGGCGCTTGCTTTGGATGAAAAGCAAGATTTCCACACGGAAGAAGAAGAAAAGCTGTCACTTTACGTGACGGAAAACATGGTGCCGCGGTCCTATGATGTGGCAGGCTTATTTGTTGTGACATTTGGCGCGGGAGACTTCCAAGATGTTGCCATTGCAGGCACAAAAGCCGATTTTGTTTTCCTGCGTGACAGCACAGAAGAGGCGTTTTCTGTCCAAGTTTCTGCGGGTGAAGTGTACCACAATTTGGAACGCGTAACTGGGAAAGTGTCGCTTCAAGTTGGTGACCAGCTTTATGTTGACGGTGTGACGATTACAGTTGGTCAAGATGACATTACGGTTTTAGGGCGCGATAATCGGGTGCAGGCAAAATTGGGCTCCTTAGTTGCTGCTGACAATGCGTACAGTGTGGACTATCCAGATTACCACCGGTCGCCGCGCATTATTTACCGTGCGCCGGAAGATAAATTTACACTGGCGAAACCAGCAAACAAACCAGCAAAACCAACTGACGGCCTTTTGAAAATCATTTTGCCGCCGCTCGTGATGATTGCCATCACCGTTTTAATTTCGATTTTCCAACCTAGAGGGATTTACATTTTCATGACGCTTGCGATGACTGGTATGACGGTTATCATGTCTACAGTAGCCTATGTCAAAAATCGTAAGGAATATAAGGTCGGAACGAAGGAACGCGAGGAAAGCTACGATTTATACCTAAAGAGAAAAACGAAAGAACTTCACAGTGCGAGCGAAGAACAACGTCACGCGCTGCTGTATCATTATCCGAGCATTGAGGAAATCCGCGACATGGCGGTTAGTGTGGATTCACGGATTTATGAGAAAACGATGCTTCACCATGATTTCCTGACATTTCGTGTGGGGACGGGAACGGAGCCGATTAGTTTTTCGGTGGATTACAAAGAAGAGGAATTCACGCAAGAAAAAGATGAGCTGCTAGAAGCTGCCACAAACTTGAAGGCGCAGTACTATGAAGTGAAAAATATTCCGATTGCAACCGACCTAATGAATGGCCCAGTCGGCTACATTGGCCCGCGTCGTCTTGTGCTGGAGCAATTGCAAATGCTCGTGATGCAAACAGCACTTTTCCACAGCTACTTCGATTTGCAATTTGTCACGATTTTCCCAGAAGAAGAAAAGAGCGAATGGGACTGGATGCGCTGGCTGCCACATGCGAATGTGCGTGATGTCAACGTCCGCGGCTTTGTGTATCACGAACGCTCGCGCGATCAAGTGCTTAATTCGCTGTACCAAATTTTAAAAGAACGAAAACAAGCGCTTACTGAGCGTCCAAATAAGAACGAAAAAATGTACTTTGCCCCACATTACGTGGTTCTAATTACTGACGAAAAACTAGTTTTAGACCATACCGTGATGGAATTCTTTAACGAAGATCCAGCCGAACTTGGCGTATCGCTCGTATTCGTGCAAGATGTGATGCAGAGCCTACCTGAACACGTGAAAACGGTTGTCGATATTCGCGATTACAACAGCGGGAACGTTATTTTGGAAAAAGGTGAGCTCGTAAATCGCGCCTTCGTTCCAGACCACTTGCCACACGATTTTGACAAGGAATCCATCTCCCGTGCGCTCGCACCCCTGAATCATTTGCAAAATCTAAAGAATTCAATCCCAGAGTCCGTCACATTCCTCGAAATGTACGGCGTGACGCGCGTTGAAGAGTTAAACATCGCTACTCGCTGGCAACAAAATGAAACATATAAAAGTTTGGCGGTGCCACTTGGGCTTCGCGGAAAAGACGATATTGTTAACTTGAACTTGCATGAGAAAGCGCACGGACCGCACGGCTTAGTGGCCGGTACAACAGGTTCCGGTAAATCGGAAATCATTCAGTCGTACATCATTTCGCTTGCTGTCAACTTCCATCCGTATGAAGTTGCTTTCTTACTCATTGACTATAAAGGCGGCGGGATGGCGAACTTATTTAAAAATATGCCACATTTGCTTGGAACGATTACAAACTTAGACGGGGCTCAGTCCATGCGGGCACTAGCTTCAATTAAAGCGGAGTTACAAAAGCGACAACGCTTATTTGGCGAACATGATGTGAACCATATCAATCAATACCAAAAGCTGTATAAAAAAGGTGAGGCGAGTGAGCCAATGCCGCATTTATTCCTCATTTCAGATGAGTTTGCGGAATTGAAATCAGAACAACCTGAATTCATGAAAGAGCTTGTCTCGACTGCGCGTATTGGACGTTCACTCGGCATTCACTTAATCTTGGCAACGCAAAAACCGAGCGGTGTTGTCGACGACCAAATCTGGTCAAACTCGAAATTTAAACTCGCGCTGAAGGTTCAAAATGCGAGCGATTCAAACGAGATCTTGAAAACACCAGATGCGGCCGATATCACCCTACCTGGACGTAGTTACCTCCAAGTGGGTAATAACGAAATTTACGAACTTTTCCAAAGTGCATGGAGCGGCGCGGATTACGTGCCCGACAAGGAAGACGAGGACTACTTGGATACAACGGTCTACGCGATTAATGACCTCGGCCAATACGAAATTTTAACGGAAGATTTGAGCGGTCTTGACAAAAAAGAAGACTTAACAAAACTACCGTCCGAACTCGATGCTGTCATTGACCACATTCACGAATACACAGAAGCAGAACAAATTGCACCACTACCAAGACCTTGGTTGCCACCGCTTGAAGCAGAGATTTTCTTGCCAGAGCTACATCCGGTTGACTTTGACGTAGCATGGACAGGCGAAAAACGACCACTACAAGCGACAATCGGCTTCCTAGATATTCCGGAAATGCAGGCACAAGAACCACTTTCCATCGACCTCGCGAAAGACGGTCATGTTGCCGTGTTCTCCAGTCCAGGTTTCGGGAAATCAACATTCCTACAAACACTCACAATGGCAGTTGCGCGCGAACACAGCCCAGAACGACTCCATGTTTACCTACTCGATTTAGGAACAAACGGCCTTTTACCGCTTAAAGACTTGCCACATGTGGCAGACACTATCATGGTTGACGAAGAAATTAAAATGCACAAACTTATTCGGCGCATCACGCGTGAACTCAAAGAGCGGAAGCAGAAGTTAAGTGAGTACGGCGTTGCCAGTATCGCGATGTATGAGAAGGCAAGTGGAACAGAAGTACCAACTATCTTGCTTGTCATTGACGCGTTTGATTCGGTTTCAGAATCGCCATTTAAAGACGACTTTGAAAAAATTATTGCGCAAGTAGCCCGTGAAGGTGCCGGTGTCGGCATTCACCTCGCGATTAGTGCTGTCCGCCTAAACGCTATCCGAATTCAAGTGCTCGCCAATATTAAAACGCAAATTTCGCTATATATGATTGATCCAACTGAACCGCGCAACATTGTTGGAAAAACAGATTTGACAGTCGAAGAACTTCCAGGACGTGGGCTTGTTAAACTAGAAAATCCAACGTCATTCCAAACCGCGCTACCGGTCACTGGGGAAGACACTTTAGTTGTCATCGAAAATATTCAAAAAGAAAGCAAACAAATGAGCGAGGCCTGGAAAGGTGCTTTACCAGATCCAATTCCAATGGTGCCAGACGTCTTACCAATTGCCGACTACCTGGCGAAGCCGCTTGTAACGGACATGCTTGCAGATGGCAAACTTCCATTTGCAGTTGATTTCGAAGATGTGCTACCAATTAATCTAGCACTAAATAAAAACGGCAATACGCTTGTGCTTTCTGACATGAACGACGTCATCGAGCGCACAATGCTGTCGCTTACTGAAATCGCAACGCGTAATACGAAAATTGAAATTGCACTCTTTGACAATGCCAATTCGCGTTTCCAACCATACAGTCAGACCGTCAATTTATTCGCAGGTGACGAAGCGAGCATCACAGAAACTGTCACGCAACTAACAGGGCTACTTGATAACCGTGAAAACGCTTGGCGGGAAACACAAGCAAATTCAAACGGCAACACGCCACTCTCCGTTTTCGTCGAAGAGATGAGCTCTGTGGTTGTTCTTGTGACAGACGCTACTTTTCTTGCTGAAAACACCTCGCTTGATGTGCAGAAGCCGCTTCAAAGACTGGTGGAGAATGGCTCCAGAATGGGCATCTACTTCATTACAGGTGCCATCACAGGTCAACTTTATCGCGCCTACGACGACATCTCCGGCGTCTTCAAAAAACAAAAAGTGGGCATCCTAATCGGCCGTATCAGCGACCAAAATGTGCTTGAAGTTATGAACAAACCTTATAAAGAACAAATGCTACCGCCATATGAAGCCTATTACATTAATCAAGGCCAAGCAGAACGTATCAAGCTAGTAGCACCGATTTGAGTTTAGAGAGGAGATATTTGAGATGGATGAAAACACTACATTTTTACCGCTAGGGAGCATAGTTATTGTTAAAGGAAACACAAAGAAAATTATGGTTATTGCCAGGGGATTAGCAACTTTCATTGAGAATGAGGCTAAATACTTTGATTACGGAGCCTGCTTATATCCAGAAGGAATGATGGGTGATAGCCTGATTTATTTCAACAATGAAGATATACAAAAGATTGTAGTAGAAGGATTTTCAGATGATGATAATGAATTGATGCTTGATAATTTGAAAATGTGGATTGAGCAAGCAGATATACCAAAAGGAAACCCTGCTGAACTTCAAAAAAATACTACAACGAATAGCAATAAATTAAACTTAGGGTAACAGGAGGAGTTTAAATGACTGATGCTGCAACCTTAAAGAGTCAAAAATCCGCCAAACAAGCAGAACTCAATCAATGTGTAAGTGATAAAGCTTCGATTGAAGAAAAATTAGAGCGCTTGAGGACGGCAAAGAAAGAAGTCGCAAATGTCCAAACCGAAATAAAAGATTTAAAAAGTAAGGTAAAGGATAAATCCGAGCAACCAGATACTTGGCAAGGTAAAAAATTAACAGACTTTAAAAATCTCATGGAGGGCACCTTTAAGACAGATTACGACACGTACTATAAAAAAATCGATAACTACTATGACGAGATATGTGACGAAATTACACGTTTAGAAAATGAGGCGAATGAAAAAGGTGGATTAATCGGGTGGTTAGGAAACCAAATCAATAATTTGGGAAATGAAATAGACAAATTAGTGCATCACTAATTTTGTGAAAGGAGATGAATGATTTTGGGGTTTGAAATGATTCAAATTAACTCCATTATTTTCTTCGCTCTTGTGGGAGCAGCTCAAAAAAATGCTGGAGATTTTCTTGCAGATGCAGGTTCTATGCCAGAAATTACGTCCAAGTCAATTGCGTTAGATAATTTTGTAGACCAGTTTAAGGAGATGCAATCTGTTTTAGAAAGTTATAAGACACTACTACAAAAAGACTTGTCAACGATACATGATATTGGAAATTCGTTAGTGGAGACGGACAATGCATTAGGACGGGGGATACAAAATGGTTTATCAGATTAAGTATGATGATATAATGTCCGTAGGCGCGTTTACTAATTCTACTAGTAAAGCTTATTCGGATCAACTTGAAGCTATTTCAAAATCCATTAGTCCAATCATCTCGATGAACCAATTAAAGGGGCAGGCAGCTGACAGCGTGAAGACTTACTTAGCGGAAGTGCACGGAAATATTTTAGGCAGCATAGGGCAAATTATTCAAGAATATCAGGTGCGTTTCTTATTATACAAAGATGGCTATTTTCAAGAAATTGACAACGATTTACATGCTCAATTGGACGAAAAAGTTTTTGACGAATTAATTAGCTTTTTTAAATCATCGAAAAGTGCTTTTGAAGTAGAGGAAGTGAATTTAGACAGTACGATAGGGACAATAAATGATATATTAGCTACTAAAATTTCCGCCCAAAATGTTTTACAAAGTTATGAAGATGCCTCAAAGAGAGTAGGCGAGCTAAGAACTAAAACGGGTGAGTATGAAACAAAACACAAGAATGAGGACTTAGTAAATTTTAAAAATATGCTCCAAGCTTTAAAATTGTTGATAGCAGATTATCAGGGGAAAAATTCAAACGTTGTTACACAATATGAAGCTGGAAGTATTGCAACTGCTAACGGGGCACAAGATTTAGGTGCTGCCCTTCAAGCTTCGGCGACAGGTATGGAAGCGAGTCAAAGTCAAATCAAGGCTGCCGGTGGTCGCGAGGAAGCGAGATGGAAGGCATACGAAAAAGAATTAGCGGATGCAAGAAAAGAAAAAGGAATATGGAATGCAGTATTTGCTGTAGGTGCCATTGTGATAGGTGGTGCTGCGATTGTTTTAACAGCAGGAGCAGCAACACCGCTGGTAGTGACGGCAACAGTTGCAGGGACTGCATCTATGGCATACGGTGCTTCTAATTTAGTCGAGGCTGGACAAGATATATACTACGGTGCGACTGGTGACGGTTTTTCAATGGCAATAAACCCACTAAGAGATACAATATTTATGGGAAATCAGCAAGCGTATGATATATTTGGAACAGTAGCTACAACAGCTGCAGGGCTTTGCATTCCAGTTGGTGTCGGATTAAAAGCGGCGGAAACCACCGCGAAAACAGCTGGAACGGCTGTAACAAAGAAATTAGTCGCACAAGCAGTAGCCAAGGAACTAGGTAAGGAAGCAATTACAGGAGCGGTAGCAGGTGGAACAGGATATGCGACTAATTGGGCAGCGAATGAGTTTCTACCTCAGTTTGTTGGGGAAGATGCGGCTAGGAATATAGGTATTGGAGGCAGTCTGTTGACAGGACTGACAGCTGGTTGGGGTGCGTATAAGGGATTAAGTAATATGAGTGCGTTTCAAGTTAAGGCTGGAACAATAATTACAGAGGATTTGAGCAATGTTGCAAGATTTAGTGAGCGAACTGGTGAGGCCACGGGTACCGTTTGGGATGATATTAAAGGCACGCAACCTCCAAGAGAAGGAACTACAATTCCTAAATCTTTTGAAATAAACGTTAACGGAGGGAAATTGTGGGTAAATCCAAACGGAACCAAGCACATGATAGAATATTCAACTAGGAATCTATCCCATGGACAAAAACTTACTGAACAACAATTGTTAAGAAGTTTCCAAGGCGCTGTAGAACAAGCCACTTCCACAGGAATAAATTTTGATACTAAAATAATGATAGATAATTGGGAATTAATATTTAGTCCAGCTAGAGAAGCAGGACAATTACCAGTTGTTAAACATGCTGTGTATCTACCTTAACTATGAAAGGAGTATAATATGAAGATTAAAAGTTATGAAAATAAACTGGTTAAAGATGATGTGGAAGTTGACTATTACGTCCCACTCACTATATCGTTTTCTGAAAATGATGATAAGTATAGATTAGGAGAATTTTTTTATTATAGATTCGTTAACGAACATGAATCATTTGTTGAGATCAAAATTAATTCTGTTACACAGAAAATTGTAGAAGTAGTATTCACATCCATCAATGATATAGAAGATTCTAATTTAATTGTTGGGGAGTATACAGAAAAAAATCCAGTGATACAAACAAATATTTTTGATGTAAATTCGATTATAACTAAAGAAGCTGCTTTTAAAATACTTAGGGAACGAAAAAAAATATATTTTAAATTGGATGAAGAAAAGATAGATTCTGTTATAAAAATGTCTAGCCATGTATCTTTATTTCTAAATGAAGAGGGTGAGGTTATTGGCTTGGAATTTTCTAGTTTCTCAGATGATGAATGGACAGAACTTAATGAAAGTATAGAGTCTACTACTTAATTTTAAGCAAAATGAAATTCGAATAAAATTAAAAACAGATTCAGATGCTGCATTTTTCTGGTCTTGTAGAATAGATGGTGTTGGAGGAGCTGATATAGCAGCAAATGTAGCAAAAGATATGAGAAAACTAACTCTATAGTGAGATTAGTGTGCTCATATCTTTTGTTAATTTCAAAAGTGTTGAAATTAGCATGTTACTAGAAAACTAAACAAAAATTTACGTGATGTGGAAGACGATTAAGAGATACCATTTTTATGGGAAATCAACAAGCGTATGAAGCTGCAGCTGGTACTGGATATACGACCAATTGGGTAGCGAATGAGTTCCTACCTCAGTTTGTTGGGGAAGATGCGGCTAGGAATATAGGTATTGGAGGCAGTCTGCTGACAGGACTGACAGCTGGTTGGGGTGCTTAAGTAATATGAGTGCGTTTCAAGTTAAGGCTGTCCCGAATAGTGGAGTTCTGTCTAAGCCTACCATTCCCTCTGAGGGAATACAAGATGTTAATCTTAGTTCACCAAAGAAAGGCGCTTTTGAAACGAGTAAAACTAATCAAGCGATTTCTAAAAACGCGAGTAGTACTTTTGAGACTGGTGAGAAAGTTAGTGGACTTGAGGTAGCAGAAGAAACAGTTATTTATCGTAGAGTTCAAGGCGGACAAGGAACTAAATCTAGCCAAGATAGAATTGTTGTAGATGGAGATGGAAATATTTTTATCAACAAAAAAGATAGAGATTTAAATATAAGTATTGATAATGGAGAACATGCGAAACATTTTATTGAAAGCAATAGATTGGGTGCAGATTTGATAGAAATTGAGATGCCGAAGTGGTTTGATGACTTTGTACAAGAAAATATAATTCCTCAAGCTGGCTCAAAAACTAATCCAGCAAATCAAGGGGGAGCTGCACCGAAACTGACTGACCCAACTACTCCAGGAGTAAGCGTTGAGTTTCCCCCGCCTTGGTCTGAATGGATTGAAGAACATGCTATTAATGTTAAGGTAACGAAGGGTGGAAAGTAATGAATTTGATACCAGACTATACGAAAAATATAATTGTAGCAGTTGTTTTAGAAGGAAATTTATTATGGTATGTTTCTGATAAAGAAATTTGGTTTTTAGATTATCAGAAACGTATTGAAGCATTTAAAAATAAAGGATATAGTATTAATACTGACTATATTGATGAAAGTAGAAAAAACAACTTAGTTCTAGATACCTCTAATGCTTTAGAATTTCTTAATTTAATAAAAGAAAATAAAACAACTGTTGAAGAATTAAGAGAATCCTTATCAAAAAGTAAAAGTAATATAGATGACAGCTGGAAATATGATTATAGACCTAGTTTGTATGTGGATTTTGACAAGAAAATATTGTATTCAAATTACTCGGAACCATCTTCATATGAAGACTATGCTCCTGAATTTTGGGATTCTAAATATACAGATTTTGAAAATGAAATTCCAATTTCGAAAAAATATTGGCTTAATCATGGTGGTACCAATTTATTTAATGATTAATTAGGAAGGAATGTTTTAAATTGAAAAAAACTATTTCAATAATGGCAGAAGAATTTGAAAATGAGCAAACGGGAGAAAAAGTTGAAGGTGTGACGATTATGGTAGATGGTATGCTTAAGGAGTTTGTTAATATCGTTAAGTCTAAAGACTCTAAATACCAAACGACTGTTGATGTTATACAAGATGCTCTGATGAAAGGCTTAGAAGATATTAAGAAAGATTTTAGTAAATAAAGACTATCCCTAGAAAAAGGCACTTTATCACAAGACTAGTAATCAAGTGATAAGGTCTTGACTAGTAATCAGGAACTCATTAATCGAGTCGCCACTAGCTAACAAAAGTTAGCCGTATTCATTGTATGGAGACTGCAATACCAAAAAAGATATGAGAGAACTAACTCTATAGCGAGATTAGTGTGCTCATATCTTTTTGCTAATTTCAAAAGTGTTGAAATTAGCATGTTACTAGAAAACTAAACAAAAATTTACGTGATGTGGAAGACGATTAAGAGATACCATTTTTATGGGAAATCAACAAGCGTATGAAGCCGCAGCTGGTACTGGATATACGACCAATTGGGCAGCGAATGAGTTCCTACCTCAGTTTGTTGGGGAAGATGCGGCTAGGAATATAGGTATTGGAGGCAGTCTGCTGACAGGGCTGACAGCTGGTTGGGGTGCGTATAAGGGATTAAGTAATATGAGTGCGTTTCAAGTTAAGGCTGTCCCGAATAGTGGTATCTCAGCTAAGACGGTCCTTTCCCCTGAAAGCATAAAAGACATCAATCTTAGCTCGCCAAAGAAAGGTTCTTTTGAAACGAGTACAGCCAATCAAGCGATTTCTAAAAATACAAGTAGCACTTTAGGGGCTAATGTTCCTAATTCAGACATTGGAGTTGTACAGTCAAGAATTAATGTAGCGAATGGGAGAACTAGATTTACTCCAAAAAGACCTTCAACAGGAAAGCCAGTATCAGCAGGATTTGAACATGTATATGATGGGCACTTTAATAGACCGCTTGCAAACAGTCGTTCTATTTTTTCAATAACTACTGATAAATTAAAACAGATTTTGCAATCTCCCAGAGCTGTTAAATCCACTGTGATTGATATGTCTGGTGGACAGTATAAGAGAATTGTGGATACAGGAGAAATAATTGGAAATACCGCCTTGAAATTTGGTGGCAAACCTACTAGTTGGATTGAAATAATTACTGACCGAGCTGGAAATTTAATAACTACTTATCCAGTTCCAGCACCTTAAAATTATTATTGTGGAGGCAATTATGAGAGAAGAGACAATTAGTGAAGATTTATTAAAAGAATATTATCAAATTTTTAGTGACTCTCAAGCGTTAAAGAACTTTTTTAGTTATTATGAGGCATTAGTATCTTTTGTAAAAAAACATCCCATAGAATTTACTGACGAAGTAAAAGATGAATGGGGATTGAATGAACTTCTAGATATTAATATAAATGAATATCTAGTTGCTACCCCAGATATTTGTTTAGACATGGAAGCAAAGCGCTTAGTAAGAGCATATGAAAATATAGATACACTAGCAATGTCAATTCGAGATACATTATGGGATATGGTCACAGTATATTCTGGGAAAGATTGTCCTATCACGCCAAATGATGAGTTGAGATATATTAAATTAGTTTATAAGGACAATTCTGATAAGATTCTTTTAGAGTGTGCAGGATGTGGATGGACAGAAGACACTAGTGGAAATGAGTATACAGGACCTTATGGAAAAGTTTATCCTGTAAATCAAAAGGAAATTGAAAAATACATGTAACAAAAAAGGTGATTATGTTTTCACCCTGCTATTCTGAATTTGCGGGAAATCAACAAACACACGATATATTTGGAACAGTAGCAAAGGAACTAGGTAAAGAAGTTGTCACAGGAATAGTTACAATTGATAAGCTATCAACAAATGAAAATAAACCACTATATTACGTGTTGTTAAAAGAAGGATCAAATTACAGGTTAAAAGATAGCTTTGGGAAATCATGTTTAGATTATGCGAAAGAATATTCATGGAGAAATGATTTTATTACAGTTGTGGAGGAATTTGAAAGTGAGAATAAACAATTCTGATTTCGGAGGATTTATAGTCTCTAATAATATTTGCAAAGGAAATCCGATAAAGTACTCATTTAGGGAAAAATCAGAAAATAATAATTTAAATGGTTGGATGCTTTATTCTGAATTGGATGATGAAGAGTATGTAAATGACTCTAGTAACTTTACAATTTTAAATGCAGATTCTATATTTAAGATAGCTCCAGTAATGTTAGAAATTTTTAGTGCCCCATATGGAGCAGATTTATGTTGGTTGTATGAAAAAGATGTTCATATTGGATTTTATGATTTGAAAACTGATAGAGAAATAACTATTGATGAGATAATAACAACAAAATAGAAAGACACTCTACCAAGCGATGGGAATTGAGAAAATAGAGCCTTGAGTGATAAGAGGTAAACTCGCTAATCAAGTTGCTAATAGCTAACAAAAGCTAGCCGTATTGTTGCAATATCAAAAAAGATATGGAAAAACTAACTCGATAGTGAGATTAGTTTTTCCATATCTTTTTGCTATTTCATACAGCCATTCAAGTAACCAATCAAAACGAGACAGCATCGGGGAAGATATCAGCATTCTCAGCAAGTTTATGGATAAAGTAGACGGTGTTGTGAATGAAACAGTAGATGAACCTTTCCATAAAGATTTAGATGCGTTTGTGGATGGTATGCAAGATTTAAGCATTACAACCTATACAACAACAAATCGAATTGGTGCAACCTCGACTCAAACGGTTTATAATAGCTACTCTTACGGACAAACAACGACGATCGAAGTGCCTAAAAAAGAAGCAAACATTGAAGACTTACTTAGTGGGGATAATTTCTACGGGAACGAGCTTACTGACATGTATAACGAATGGAAACTCGCTAATCCTGATGAAAAGGTAAGTAAGTCTGATTTCATCGTTGGCTCCGTTCATACAAGAGCTTTCGAGTATAAATCGATTAAGGATGAACAACAAGAGAAAGAATTTTGGGTAAATATTGTGAGTGCAGTAGTCATTATTGGAGTCGGAATCTTTTGCCCGCCAGCAGGCCTTGCGCTTGGTTTTGCGATGGGGGCACTAGAGATGAGCTCAGCAATTTCTGGGAAAGATTGGGTTTCCGGACGCGAATTAGATACTGGTGAAAGGATATTACGAGGTGGCTTATCCCTACTCGATATTGTTCCCGGTGTCAAAGCACTATCAAGTGGAGCAAGAGCTGTCACAACCAGTACTCGCCTAGCGGGACTAGCAGATAATGTCTTTACAAGTGGTATGAAGACGGCTACGTCTAAAATAGATGACGTGATTCGCATTGGGAAATCGGAAGTGGCGTCACGTTTAGGAAATTTAAAAACGGCCGCAAACGATGCGATTCAATCAGCTGGGAAGCGTCTAACTACCTCTATTGATGAAGCAAGTGAAGCCGTAGCCCGTTTTTCAGATAATATAAGCAATGCTTTGCCAAAGAGACAACTAGCAATGGAAGGAGCAGGTGCATTACCAGCCGGTAGTAAAGCAGCGACAAGCCTGTCAAAAGCAAGTGATGAAGTGAGAGCGGTTTTGAGTAAGATTGATACTTCTTTGGGTGGCGTAGCTAAGAAGACAGATGGTATAATGAATGATGTAGTTACAAGCGGAGATGAGATTATTTCATCAGGAGCAAGATATGGGGATAGAAGAATTTCAGATGATTTGTACAAGGAATTGAGAGGAGAAACCCCTACTCCTCAATTAAGAGATAGGGTAAATGAAGGTGTATCACTACCAATGGCAGATCCAGCTATACCAGGTAAACAGGTAACAAGTAGGTTAGAAGCTGACCATATTGTATCAATGGATAAAATTACTAAAATGGAAGGTTTTGAAAAATTAACTAGAGAGGAACAGATAGCTCTTTTGAATTACGAAGATAATTTTGCAGGTTTAAGTAAGTCTGCCAATTCATCTAAGGGTAGTAAGTCCTTTGAAGAGTGGACAATGTATAAAAAAGAAGGCATACCAATAGATCCGGCATATAGAGAACGTATGATGGGGGTAGAGAAAGAGCTGGAAAGACGGATTCAGCAGTTAATAGATGAAACTTTGAGAGGAAGGTAAATCTTTATGGATAATGAGAACAAGTTAAGTTTTTTAAATAAATATATTTTTATTAAAGATGCACAAGTTGAATTAATAAAAAGTAATGAAATTGTTGATGAGAATGTCCCACAGCTATGGAAACAGATAATAGCTATAAACAATTCGTCAGAAAGAGTCAGTAGAATTGTTCAGCAATGGAAAGATGTTATAGGAGAAGAATTAAGAAATACGATTTCATATTTAGAAGAATTTTTAGAGGATGTTGAAGTTATGAGAATAGGGAGTAAATATTACTTGCTTTATTCAATTAAGAATTCATCTAATAAAATTCTATACTATACAGGCGGTAATCCGTTAGAAGAGAATTTTAAGAATCATGAAGAACTGAAACGTGATTGGAGAAATGTACCCAGTAAACTTTGTGAGTTTTATGAAATACTTCACGATGGTTTTTATTATTTTCCTAGTAGAAGTATGGGGATTGATAGTATAGAAAATATTACTTATTTAGACGACTATGAATGGTCAATAATTGAGGAGGAGAACATAAAACCTGATATTGATTTAGCTAGAAGTTATGGTTTCTTTAGTAATGGCATGGGGATGTATGTTGTTTTAGATTTAACAAACGAATCACCTAATCAGGCAGTCTTATGGTCAGCGAAAAAAGCACCAAGATATAATCTTGATTTTTGGGCTATTGTAGATGAATGGATTGTTATGGGTTTTGAGTGATAGTATAAATCTTTTCTTCTCAAATTACATCTTTTTGGAAAGAATTTAGACTTGGATTTTTTATCAAGGTTATTTAAAAAGTGCAAATACAGAGGAATACGAGGATTTGATTCCTGAATTGATGGGACCAATCAAATAGGATTGTATATCAGAGGGCAAAGGAGCTCATTTTAGCGTGTGGCTCCTTTTGCTTTCTGATTTTTGGTGTAAGCAAGGCAGAAATGAACTATCTCCAAATACAAGGTATATAACAGAAGATGGTTATCGTTATACAACCGATGAATTGTGGAGAATTATAGGGTGAGAAGATAGATTAATAGATGATGATGGAGGCCATTTAATCGGTAGTCAATTTAATGGATCAGGAGATATAGACAATCTGGTTGCTCAAAATAGCCAAATTAATCGATCTGGTGGGGAATGGTATTCAATGGAACAAGAATGGGCGAGTGCTCTAAAAGAGGTAACACCTAAAAAAGCTTCGGTTAAGATAGAACCCCTTTATTCTGGGGGCTCACTGAGACCAGATGCTTTCTATGTCAAATATTCAATTGGGGGACAAGGAGAATTTACTAAGTTTATAGAGGAAATTGCAGGAGGTTAATAGATTATGGAAAAAGAATTAAATGTACTGTATCAAGAAATTGCCGAAAAAACAAACCAAATGATACCAGAACGATGGAGTAATTTTTATTTTTATGCTCAAGTCTCTAAAACAGGTGGAGGTATATACTTTTATTATAAATCTGAACAACATGGTGAATATATATATAACTTGGATATTCCAAAGCTATTTAAAACGGATAGTAGTGCTTTCAAGAAGAATGAATACGATTTATATAAAATGAGTAAAAAAATACAAGAAGTATTTAAAGATAACCATCAGGAATTATGGTACTCATTTACCATGAGTTTAGACAGTACAGGTAAATTTAAGATGCATTTTGATTATACTAATTGGTTAGAAACTGACTATAGCTTTACTGATCAAATGATTATATGGAAGTATAAATACTTAGATGAAAAGCCACAAGATGAAAAGTTTCAGCAAATTATAGATAAATATCTACAAGAATATCCTAATAATCCAATTTAAATCTCCAAAAACAAATGAAAAAAGTGCCTAAATATTTAACATGAAATAATCCGTAATAGATATTATTTTTTTCATTACGGATTATTTCTTTTGGATTCATTGAAACTACACAATTAAGTGGAGCGAGAGTTGTCACAACCAGTACTCACCTAGCGGGACTAGCAGATAATGCCTTCACAAGTGGTATGAAGACAGCCACAACCAAAATAGACGCCTTGGAAAATCTGAAATCGCATCACGCCTCGGCAACCTAAAAACAGCAGCAAACGACGCCACTCAAGCGGCTGGAACACGTTTAACGACGGCGCTTTTGCGGTTCTGGATGTCATTCCAGGCGTCAAAGCCCTAACCGGCGGTGTACAAATGATGCGCTCAGGAAGTCGTTTAGCAAACGTGAGTGATGCCCTCTTACAAGGCGTGAAAAATGTCCCCACACAAGTGGGGGATATTGCCAAACTTGGTCAAACACAAATGAGAACGCGGATGGTCAGCCTAAAAACCGCCACTCAAGACGCATTACAGGTCGCCACACAAAAAGGCATCAAAGGATTGGACAAGGTCGGACAAACGGCAACCGCCATGAAAGGCTCTTTAAACTTGCCGCCACGAAAAAATTTAGCCTTAGCTGGCATGGGAGGCATCCCGAACCAAGCGCCTTCCAAAATCGCTCAAGGGACCGAGAATTTGAAAGATGTGCTTCGGAAGTTTGATGTGAATTTGGATGGCGGAAGCAAACGGGCTGAGAAGCTATATAGTGCTAATGGAAATCCTGATTTAAGGGCATTACGGAGACCTCAATTAGAAATTGTTTTATGACAAGTACCTTCATAACTTCCATTTCGTCATCAGTCATATCCAATTTCTGTGATTGCTAGAAAATTCTTGAACAAGATATCTGTTAGCTTTTTTGCTTCTTCTTTAGATAAATTTTTAATACCATCTTCAGTGATATCCGAATGGATTGAGTAGAGAGATGAACAAAATTATAAAGCATATTAAGAAAGGCAGGAACTTATATAGCTAGTTCAGATAATAGCTATATAAGTTCCTGCCTATTTTCATTCAAAGCTTTTCGCATTCCACGGTTTCCCCCGGACAACAATAACATCGCAGCTCGCGTGTTTGGCGACGAATTCGGTGACGCTACCGAGGATAAGTTGTTCAGATGCGGTGAGGCCGGTTGAACCGACGAGCACAAGGTCGGCGCCAAAATTTTTAAGTATTTTTTTCACGAATGTGGTTTTGGGTGTTCCAAAGTGGACGAAAGTTTCGACGTGTTTGACACCGGCTTTTTCGGCCTCATTTTTGTAGATTTCTACAAGTTCTTCCCCGTAGGCTTTGGCTTTTTTTGCATAGGTTTGTTCGTAATCAATGAGTGGGGCGATGCGGCGAATGTCTGCGATGAAGCCGATTCCGAGTGTGGCATCGGCTTCTTTTGCGATGGTGATTCCGCGTCTTAGGGCTGCTTCTGCTTCGTTGGAACCGTCTACGCCAACTAAAATTCGTTTATATGTTGTCAATTTTCTCACCCTTTCCTATATTGTTTTATACCCAGATTAAGAGATTTTTAGACGTTATTTGTTTAAAAGGGGATGTGGTGTGACATTTTAGGGTAGAATAGGTTTATGGAGGTGTGAATGAATGATTAGAAAATTTGAAGGTGTGAATATTGCGGGGCCGAGCGCGGCTGAATTGGTCGATTTTTATCATGAGAAGCTTGGGATTCCAATTGTTTTTCCGGGGCACGGGGATAGCGTTGGGGCGAAACTTGGCTTTACGCTCGCTGAACCGGGCATCATTGTGTGGCAGGAAGAGGCGAAGAGCGCGCCAGTTGAGTTTGTTTTTTCGTGTGAAAGCTTAGATGAAACTTACGCGGAACTAAACGCGCGCGGGGTGACAGACACGCCGCCGAGGCTTGCCGAGTGGGGCGGCCGCGAATTAAATTTCATCGACCCGATTGGTAATAAGATTATGATTTTGGAAGGCGATTACGCATAATAAGACGATTGCTTTTTTCAAAAATTAGATTGCTTTTTGTAAGTGGGGGTTTGTATAATAAGTGTAGGCACAGCGTTTTGAACAGCAAAGCGCGGTGTCTTTTTTTGTTCGTTGGTCCCATGGTGCACAAAACGGTTAACAAACTTTGAGAGAGGATTGCTTATTCATGCGGTTTTTAGCGGTGCAGCATGTGAAAATTGTTAATAAATACACAAGTAAAGTCCAAAGATGTACACGGCTTCCACGAATTTTGGTGATGAAAGCGTGTACATTTTTGTTTGGCTAAGAATTATAATGAAGTAGAACAGGAGGGAACGACATGTATTTGGATGAACGTAGCGACACGCTTCTAAAAGAGATTTTGAGACATCCAGATGTTACAAATGCGGAGCTGCAAGAGAAATTTGGGCTTAGTCGCAGGCAAGTCGATTATAGTTTCTTGAAGATTAATAATTGGCTGGAGGAGCAAGCTTTTCCTAAAATTCATCGTGGTGCTGGCGGGCGATTTGTTACCTATCCTGACCTGTTTAAAATTATTGGTGAGGATGAGTTTGAAAAAGCTGATTGGTACATTCCTTCAGAGAAAGAACGAGCGAGTTTAATCATTCTTATGCTCACAACCCGAAATGAGGAATTATCGTTAAACCATTTTATTAGTGAACTGGAGGTGAGTAAAAATACGGTTTTACGCGATTTGAAAGCTGTTCAAAAGATGCTGGATAAGTTCCACCTTGAAGTCAAATATTCACGCATGAAAGGGTATTTGGTTGTGGGAGATGAGTGGAATGTGCGAACGGCGATGCTTATCGCGGCGGAACATGTGATTGAAAGTTACGGCGGCGAAGATTATTTAAAACGGTTTATGCAGATGGAAAAAGCGGAAGTTGAAGGGTTGCGGTTGAAACTCGAACAAGTAGAAACGCATCTCAATCTCCACTTTATTGATAGCAAGATGCAGATTTTGCCGTACATTTTAATTGCAATTTTTAGAAGAATTAATAGCAACCAGACGATTACGACAGCTTTCCAAATTGATTATAGCGAACTTTCGGATACGCGTGAGTACGGGGCGGCGGAAATTTTAATAAGCGGTTTGGGAAATGTATCGAAAGAAGAACGGATGTACATTACACTTCAAATTTTAACAACAAATGTTCTTTTGAAGGACCATCTAAAATCGGAGGAAATGCCGAAACTTAGGCTGGCATTGGCAGAATTTTTAACAGAGTTTGAGAAAAAAGCAGTAGTTCAGCTTGTGGATAAAGAAACGCTACTAGAAAAGTTATTTGCCCATATCAAACCAGCTTATTATCGTATCAAATACCGTTTAACAACGGATTACAGCATTTTAGACAGGATTGATGAGGAGTTTCAGGCGGTGCATTATATTGTGAAACAGTCGCTTTACCCTTTGGAAAAATTTATTGGGACGCGAGTTCCTGAAAACGAAAGTATTTTCATCACACTTTTTGTTGGCGGCCATTTAATTGAAACGACAGAGAAGCTGCAAACGCGTATGAAAGCTGTTGTGGTTTGCCCGAATGGACTTTCGATTTCACGTCTGATGGAAAAAACACTTCGAAGCTTGTTTCCAGAAATTTTCTTTTACCAAGCGATGTCTATTCGGGAATTTGAGCAGACGAATTTACTTTACGATATGGTGTTCTCAGCAGTTCCACTTACGACTAACAAAAAATTCTTTTTAATAAGTCAATTGATGGATGAAAAGGAAAAAATTGAACTTAGAAGGCGAGTTCTACGCTCGGTTTATTTGATTGAAGACTATTTAAGCGTGGATAGTTTAATGAAAACCGTCCAAAAATATGCGGATATTCGTGATCCGGAAAAACTAGAACGGGCGCTTGCGGAAAAGCTGCACCCGACGGAGGAGAAAAAGCTGGACGACCGCGACGCGAAACAAAATCTAGCTGATTTAATCCCAAAAGAACGCATTATTCGTTTGAAAAATATTTCAAGTTTTGAAGATGCGATTGAAATCGCGGCGAGTCCTCTTCTGGCCTCGGGTTCAATCACGAATGAATATATTCTTGAGATGCAAAAGCAACACGGGGTGCCTTCGCTCAATATTGTTCTTGGGAAAACGATTGCAATCCCTCATGCGGAAACAGAAAAAGGTGTTTTGAGTCTTGGCATGAGTATGCTTTTTGTGGAAGAAGGATTGTTTTTGGAGGACGGAACGCCGCTGCATTTTATTGTTGTGATTGCGGCAGTGGATAAAAACGCGCATTTCACGGCGCTTCGTCAACTGATGGAGCTTTCAGGTAAAAAGAGTGAGCTTGCCAAACTTAGCGCAGCAAAAAACACAGAAATGATGCATGCAATTATTAAAAATAATACGGGAAACGAGCTACAGGAGGAGTCGTAATGGATTTAGTGAAATTTTTGTACAAAGAGCTGATATGGACAGATACAACTTGCGTCACGCAAGAAGATGTTTTTAAAACGGTAGCGGATAAAGGGGCGGAACTCCACTATGTGACGAATCATTTTCTAGGAAAACTGATGGAGCGTGAGGCGGTCTTTCCCACGGGATTAAAACTCGATGGATATGGCGTGGCGCTTCCGCATACCGACCCAGAATGTGTGAATGAACAATTTATCGCTGTTTTGACGAGTAAAGAAGGCATTCCGTTTCAACTCATGGAAGATAAAAACCAACATGTAAAAGCAGAAGTGATTTTTGTGCTCGGTTTAAACGAGCCGCACAGTCAACTTGAAGTATTGCGGCAACTAATGGGCATCATTCAAGATAAGGGGAATATTCGCGCGCTTCATGCGGCTAATTCAGCGGAGGAAATCATTCAAACTTTGGAAAAAATAGCGATAGGAGGAATTTAAAATGAGTCAATATACAATTTTAGTAGCATGTGGGGCAGGAATTGCAACATCAACGGTGGTAACTGATAAGGTGGAAAATTTGGTGAAGGAACATCATATTGATGCGACAGTGAAGCAAATTAAAATTTCGGAGGCAGCAGGGCTTCAAGACGGGGCGGACTTGATTGTGTCGACAACGATTTTGCCGACGACGTACAAAATTCCGGCAATCATTGCGACAAGCTATATTACAGGAATGGGTATGGAGGAATTGGACGAAGAAATTTTATCGTATTTAAAGTAACTGATGATTAAGGGTTGTCTAAATCTTCGGAATAGATGACCCTTGTTATCAAAATAAAAAGACTTGCTTTAGGGAGGAAAAAGAAAATGGATAAACTACTAGCAGGAGTACAGTACGTACTTAATCTCGGTCCAACTGTTATTTTACCGATTATGATTTTCTTTATTGCACTTATTTTCCGTGTGCCAGCTAAAAAAGCGGTTCGTTCGGCAATTACAATTGGTATCGGTTTTGTTGGGATAAACTTAGTTATTAGTTTGCTTTCTGACAACTTGGGTCCAGCAGCGCAACAAATGGTTGAACGCTTCGGCATGAACTTAACGATTATTGATGCGGGCTGGCCAGCAGCAGCGGCGGCTTCATGGGCATCACCAGTTGCGGCGATTTTAATTCCAATTTGTTTGGCGGTTAACTTATTACTTATTTTGATGAAGGCAACTAAGACGCTCGACATCGACATTTGGAACTATTGGCACTTCATTGCAGCGGGTGCGACAGGTTATATCGTAACGGGCGGCAGCTGGTGGTTCGCGATTCTCTGCGCCATCATTTACGAGGTGCTCGTACTTTGGATGGCAGACAAAACGCAACACATGGTAGAAGATTTTTACGGGTTGAAAGGGATTTCGTTACCAACAGGCTCCACAGCGGCATTCGGGTTTGTCGGAATTCCAATTGGGTGGCTGATTGCTAGAATTCCGGGGATTAAAAATATTCATATTGATCCGGAAACGATTCAAAAACGCTTTGGTATTTTCGGTGAGCCAATGATGATGGGCCTCATTCTCGGGATTGCGATTGGACTTCTTGCTGGCTATGACGTCGGCGCTACAGCGCAACTTGGGATGTCAATGGGCGCCGTGATGTTCCTCATGCCACGGATGGTTAAAATTTTGATGGAAGGCTTAATTCCGATTTCCGAATCGGCGCGTGATTTTATGAAATCTCGTTTTAAAGGGCGCGAACTTTATATTGGGCTTGACGCGGCGCTCTCAATTGGGCACCCGGCCAACATTTCAACTGGTTTAATTCTCGTACCGATTACACTTTTCCTAGCGGTTATTATTCCGGGGAATAAGGTGTTGCCTTTTGGTGACTTGGCCACAATTCCATTTTACGTATCGTTCGTTGTAGCTAGTCGAAAAGGGAACATTTTACACTCCGTTTTAGCCGGAACAGTGGTTATCGCTCTTGCGCTTCTGATGGCGACGGACTTTGGGCCTGTGCATACGGAAATGATGAGCGGTGTATATGAGTTCCCTAAAGGAGCATCTGAGGTGAGTACGCTTGATATGGGTGGTAACTTCTTTAACTGGATTATCTTGAAATTCTCCCAAATGTGGGCGGCAATTTTCTAAGAAATATGTAACCGAGGTGACGGATTATGAGAGCAGCTGTGCTCTATCAGAACAATGAAATAAAGGCGGAAGAAATTGAAGAAGCTGTTTGTCATGCGGATGAAGTTCGCGTTAAGGTGATGGCGGCTGGGATTTGCGGTTCGGATATTCATAAGATGCAAACGAGATGGAAATATCCGCTGCCAGCTGTCATGGGACATGAGTTTTCGGGTGTGATTACGGAAGTTGGTCGTGACGTGACGAATGTTGCTGTCGGCGACCGTGTGGCGGGTATTCCGCTTGAACCATGCGGCAAATGTACGTACTGCAAATCAGGCGAGTTTTCCTTATGTGACAATTATCGCATGATTGGTTCACACTTTTACGGCGCTTTTGCGGAAAATACCGTTTTGAGGGCGGAAAATGTCATTAAAATTCATGACCTCGATTTTGAGGAGGCGGCAATGCTAGAACCGCTTGCGGTTTCGATGCACGGGGTACTAGGCATTCGGCCGAAAGTCGGCGATACGGTGTTAGTTTTTGGTGTTGGGACGATTGGGATTTTGACGGTGCAATGCTTGAATTTGACGGGTGTAAAGGACATCATTGCGGTGGACATTAGCGACAAGAAACTGGAAGATGCGCGTCAGTTCGGATGCACGCACACAATTAACCCCCTAAAGGAAGATTTGTTGGCGCGCGTTTTAGAGCTAACAAATGGTTTAGGTGTTGATATTGCGATGGAATGCGCGGGTTCGAAGGTGACGCAGGAGCAGTGTTTGCTTGTGACGAGGAAGAAGGGCAAGATTGGTTACCAAGGAATTGCTTATGCGGACGTG
Source organism: Listeria goaensis (assembly GCF_900186125.1). Taxonomy (GTDB): domain Bacteria; phylum Bacillota; class Bacilli; order Lactobacillales; family Listeriaceae; genus Listeria; species Listeria goaensis. The sequence continues at coordinate 58,859 of NZ_FYBQ01000010.1, forward strand.
CTCTTGCGTGAGGAAGCGTTTGAAAATATTTTCCGGCGCGAGTTGACGCTAAAGGGTTTTTGGAATTCGTATTCGGCGCCGTTTCCAGGGAAAGAGTGGCAGAATTCGATTGAGTTTGTGCGGCAAGGGAAGATTAAATTGAAACCGCTTATCTCGCATCGCTATGCTGTTCAAAATACGGCAGCCGCCTTTGAAATGATTTTAGGTCGCAAGGAAGATTACAACAAAGTGCTGATTTTACCACAGAAGGAAGTGTTATAAATGAAAGCGGTAGTGAAAACAGAACCTGGTTATGACAAAATGGAACTCCGAGATGTGCCTGTTCCAGAGGTTTACGGCGACCGTGTCACAATTAAAGTTGCGTATACGGGGATTTGCGGATCGGATATTCATACGTTTAAAGGGGAGTACAAAAATCCGACAACGCCAGTGACGCTCGGCCACGAATTTTCAGGTGAGGTGGTTGCGGTTGGTCCTTTGGTTACGAAATTCAAAATTGGTGACCGGGTGACGAGTGAAACGACGTTCGAAACTTGTGGCGAGTGCGTTTATTGCAAAGAGCGTGATTACAATTTATGTAGCAACCGAAAAGGAATTGGAACGCAAGCTAACGGCAGTTTTGCGGAGTATGTGTTGTCGCGCGAGGAGAGCTGTCATTTGCTCGCAGATAGCATTTCATACGAGGCAGCGGCGCTAACGGAACCACTTGCTTGTTGTGTGCATGCGGCTTTGGAAAAAACGGAAGTGGGTGCGCGTGACACAGTCCTCATTTTTGGACCGGGACCGATTGGACTCCTACTTGCGCAAGTTGCGGTGGCACAAGGTGCGACAGTCATCATGGCGGGGATTACAAAAGATAAGGCGCGACTTCTTCTGGCACTTAAACTAGGCGTAGACAAGGTTGTCGATACGCTAACCGATGATTTAGAGGATATCGTTCTAAGCATGACAGACGGCTACGGTGCGGATAAAGTGTTTGACTGCTCTGGCGCGGTCCCAGCGGTTAATCAAGGCCTTCCGTTAACAAAGAAAAAAGGCGATTTCGTTCAAGTTGGCTTATTTGCTGAAAAGAAAAATGCAATTGATGAGGAAGCAATTATTCAACGTGAAATAGCTTATATTGGCAGTCGTTCACAGAAACCAAGTTCGTGGATTCTCGCGCTTGATTTACTCGCTAAAGGTCAAATTAACGCAGACGAAATGATTACAAAAGTCTATGATTTAGACGACTGGCGCGCGGGTTTTGAAGCAGTGATGGCTGGAAATGAAATCAAAGTATTAGTGAAATCAAATTAAGTAACCATAAGGAGGATGACTGTTTTGCAACCTTTTACAAAAAAAGGACAACTTTTACAAAACCAAGCTGGCGGGCTGGGGAATTGTAAGCAGTCATCCTTCTGATTATTATAGCACAGAAGGTGGATTAGGATGAAAATAACAATTGGTTGTGACCACGGCGGTCTTCGTCTGAAGGAGACCATTGTGCAGCATTTAAAAGAACGCTATGAAGTAACGGATATTGGGACGTACAGCACGGAAAGCGTCGATTTCCCGTCTTATGCAGAGGAAGTTGCGCGCAGCGTCACAAATAAAGAAGCGGATTTAGGCATTTTAGTTTGCGGGACGGGCATCGGTATGAGTATTGCGGCAAACAAAGTGCCGGGCATTCGAGCGGCGGTCGTTTCAGACTGTTTTTCGGCGCAAGCGACGCGCGAACATAACGATAGCAATGTGTTGTGTTTAGGGGAGCGGGTGCTAGGCGAGGGGCTCGCGCTTCGAATCGTGGATACTTGGCTTTCCGCCGAGTTTAGCGGCGGTCGGCATTCAAAACGGCTTGCTTTAGTCGAAAATATCGAAAGAAGTGAGGGGTTACGGTGAGGCAAATTGCGGCATCGATTATGTGTGCGGACCAATTTCATTTGGCAGATGAGCTTAGGCGCCTAGAAGCAGCGGACATTCAGCTTTTGCATTGTGATGTTATGGACGGCGTGTATGTGAACAATTTGGCACTCGGACCGGAATATTTGACGGCGCTTCGTGCGGCAACGTCCATTCCGCTTGATATTCATTTGGCGACGGTAACGCCACTTAAATATGTGGATATGTTTCAAGTTGCAAAGCCGGAATACATGTCATTCCACGTGGAGGCTGCGAGTGATGCGATGGAGGTCATTCGGAGGATTAAATCGTACAACATTAAACCTTCGATTGCGCTCAATCCCGAAACGCCCGTTGAGGCCATTTTCCCGTATTTGGATCACGTGAATATGGTTCTCATGATGACGGTAAATCCAGGCTTTGCGGGGCAGGAATTTAACAAGAACGTCCTAACTAAAATCGCTATTTTAAAAGAAAAAATAAAAGATAATCCGTATGCTCCGCTTATAGAAGTCGACGGGAATATTAACGGCCATACGGTGGGGCTCATGCGGGACGCGCTTCCAGATGTCTTTGTGCTTGGGACGTCGGCGCTTTTTCATCAAAATGATACGTATGATTATGCGACGCGGTCTTTAAAAATTTGGTCGGAAATTGATTAGGAGGGAAAAATGATGATGCAACTCACATTAGAGGGAGGTGAGCGCGCATGACGCTTCTAGCTCCGTCGCTCCTTGCGGCGAATTATATGCAGCTGGGCGAATCGATTCGCGAAGCCGAAATTGCTGGCGCGGACTATTTGCACATTGACGTCATGGACGGCCATTTTGTGCCCAATTTGACGTTTGGGATTGATATGGTGGGGGCAATTGCTGGCGTGGCGAACATTCCGCTCGATGTGCATTTGATGCTCGCGAATCCAGATTTGTATATCGAAAAATTTGCGGAAGCAGGGGCAAAAATTATTTCGGTGCATATCGAAGCTTGTCCGCATATTCATCGTGTCATTCACCAAATTAAAGAAGCGGGCTGCCAGGCGGGTGTCGTTTTAAATCCGGGTACGCCAGCCGAAAGTTTAGTGAGCGTTTTAGCGGAAGTGGATCTAGTGCTACAAATGACGGTCAATCCAGGCTTTGGCGGACAACGTTTTATTCCAGGAACGCTCCGCAATATGACTTTTTTAGACCAATATCGAAAAGAAAACGATTTAAATTACCTAATTGAGGTCGATGGTGGTATCAATCAGGAAACGGCGGATTTATGCAAGGCGGCGGGTGTCGATATTCTTGTCGCAGGCTCGTATTTCTTCCAGAGTGCGGATAAAAAAGTGACGGCAGATTTTTTGAAAAAATGAGTTTTTCTCCAAGCTGAAATCCCTTCTATCAGAAGGGATTTTTCATGTATAATGAGAAGATGAAGGGAGCGGTTAGAATGATGCATTACCAAAACTTAAACGGCGTCTCCGTTGAAACGATTTACGCGACATTTTTAGATGCTTTTTCAGATTATGCGCTTCCGATGAAGCCGAGTCTGGATGCCTTTCAGAAGATGCTTGTCGGCAAGGGATTTCATGCGGATATTTCCGTTGGCGCCTTTTGTGGCACCGACCTGGTCGGGTTTATTTTAAATGCTGAACGCGAAAACAACTTTTATAACCTCGGGACGGGTGTGAAAGTGGCATTTCGGGCGCAAAAAATCGCTTCTAAGATGCTTGACGCAAGTATTCGAACGCTAAAGGAGCGCGGTGCAGCGGCGTATGTCCTCGAGGTTTTGCAGGAAAATCGAAAGGCTTTCGCGCTTTATGAGCAAAAAGGCTTTCAAGTCGCGAGGCATTTTTTATGCTTCCGCCTAGACGCCCCACAAGTTCAGCCACAACTGTCAACTCATGTCACGACAGAAGCAGTAGACCAAGTCGCAAATTTTGAAACCACGCTTGAATTCCCGCCGTCATGGCAGAACAATCAGCACGCAATTTTAGCTTTGCGCGGTGACTTCCAGTGTTTTGCGTACCGAAAAGGGGAGGAAGTGCTTGGGTACGCCGTCATAAATCCGACCAGCCAGTCGCTTGTTCAGATGGGGGCGCAAACGAAAAAAGCCGGCGCGGCCTTACTTGCGCATATCTTGGCGCTGTTCGCTTTTGAAACGCTAAGCACGATTAATGTGGATGCTAGAAATGAGTCGCTTATCCAATTGCTTACGGAAGTTGGGTTTGTGAGAACGTTCGAGCAATACGAGATGCTTTTTAACCCTTGATAGGTTCTTATTCGCGCTCAGGCGGTAATTCCGTTATACTGAAAGAAGGGAAAATTGAACATGATTTTTTGAGAAAGTAGGGGTTTTTTATGAAGTGGGATCAACTTTTAAATGACAAAAGGCGCCGGGAATCTTCTGTGACGCGCACGAAAAGCACCGATATTCGTAGTGCTTTCGAAAATGACTATCAACGAATTGTAATGAGTGCGTCTTTTCGACGTTTGCAAGATAAAACACAAATTTTCCCGCTAGAAAAAAGCGATTTTGTGCGGACGCGGCTGACGCATTCGATGGAAGTGGCAACGATTGCGAAATCAATGGGTAACATGGCATCTCATACAATTTTAACGGAAAAATTAGATGATGCATTTACGCGTGAACACGCTGAAAATATGGCTGATATTCTATCTTGCGCTGGATTGCTTCATGACATGGGAAATCCGCCGTTTGGCCATTTTGGCGAAGAATCGATTCGTGAATGGTTTAGGGAAAACATGGCGGAGCTTGAATACGACGGTCAAGTTTTAACAGACATTTTAAACGAGCAAATGCAACAAGACTTTTATAATTTTGAAGGGAATGCGCAAGTTTTACGCGTAGTTTCAAAGTTGCATTATTTGTTTGATGAGTACGGACTCAATTTGACTCACGCCACACTGAACTCGATTATTAAATATCCGGTTTCATCTTTAAAAATAAATAAGAAACAAATTCGGAGTAAGAAATTGGGCTATTTTTATGCCGATGAAGCGATTTTTCACGAAGTGACAGAGGCTACTGGTGCGGGGAATAGTCGCCATCCGCTGACATTCTTGCTTGAAGTCGCCGACGACATCGCCTATTTAAACGCGGATTTAGAAGATGGTGTGAAAAAAGGGACCATCACGATTCCGCAAATTTTGCGCGGCTTTGAAGAGGTTCCAGAACACAATTGGGTAACGTCCGCTTGCTTTAATGAGCTAAAGAAAAAAGCCGATCGTTATGCGGGACAAGAAGACGGATTTATTGCGCAGCAGTGGCTTGCGTCTAACGTCCGCGGGCATTTAATCAACCGTTCGCTTGAGAAGTTTTATGAAAATTACGCGGCAATTATGGCGGGAACGTTTCAAGATTCACTTCTCGACGTGTCCGAGGCGTTTGAACTTGTACAAGTGTTGCAAAACCTTTCCGCTACATATATTTACACGAATCAAGGCGTTGTCGAGTCCGAAATTGCCGGCAACAAAATCATCACATCGCTACTAGACAGCTACATTCCGGCAGTGCTTTATTACGACAGCCCAATGCCTGAAAAAATTACCGCCAAGGATAAGCGTCTGCTATCGCTCATTTCAGACAACTACATCGGGTGTTATCGCAAAAACGCTACCGGGCAAGACGAAACGGTCAAACTTTACCTGCGCTTACTTCTTATCACCGACTTCATATGCGGCATGACAGACAGCTATGCGAAAGATTTATACCAAGAATTAAATGGCTTACGCTAAACAAAAAGGAGAGAACCATTTTGAAAAAACTTTTAACCACAGCTTTAATTTACTGTATTTTAGGACTAACTTCGGGCGTTTATTACCGCGAAATTACGAAATTCAATGATTTTACCGGCGATACACAACTTTCCGTCCTACATACGCACCTTTTAATGCTCGGCATGTTCACATTCATCATCGTCCTCTTACTCGAAAAAAACTTCCACATCATGCAAAGCAAAAAATTTAACATCTTCTACTACACCTACAACGCGGGGCTGCTCCTAACCGTCGGCTTAATGACGTTTCACGGAACGATGACCGTCATCGGGAAGGAAACTGGCGCCGCCGTGTCAGGCATTGCAGGATTGGGACATATTCTGCTCGCAGTCGGTCTGATTGCACTCTTCCTAGTGATGTATGAAAGATTGCGCGTGGAGAAGTAAAATTGCAGCTGAAATTAAGTAACTTCCTAAAACGGAATTTACCTAATTTCAGTTTTTTGTCTATTAAATTGTCTAAATAAAGAGAAAAGTTCATAAAATAGGCACAAAAAAGACAGCGCTTCCATGATATAATAAAACCAGAGATATAACAGTTAAGAAAGTAGTTTCAATTTATTTGTGATTATATTCACAAATAAATTTTAAAAATAATTAAAGAGAATGGAAGGAGATGTTTGGAATGATGAGAAAAATTGAGTGGCTAAGAATGAAGAAGATTATGGGAGCATTTCTTGTAGTGCTAATGAGCGTAGTAATGTTTGCTCAACCAGCAAGTGTTGATGCAGCTCTATATTTAAAGATATATAGAGTAGACGATTTGCAAAAAGTAAACGGGATATGGCAAATAAGATGCAACTCTCTAGTTCCAGTTGGATTTGACTGGACTGATAATGGTATTGGGGTTGGAGATGTAGATGAAGTATATTTAAACGGGGATAGAACACTAGACCAAATTTTAAGCAAAGGTAGTTATTTTACTTTTAACACCTCGAATCTTATAAGTGCATCATCTGCTATGAAAGGTACAGGAGGATACTACTGGACGCAATTTAATATGAAATATAGTGGGAAATTTTGGCTGAGAACATCAGGTTATTATGAGTTGTTCTATACAACACATTTAATATACTGACATATTATCTAAATCAAAAACCGCAAATCACTTAGAAAGTGTATTTGCGGTTTTTGATTTATTTACACATTCTCCCTCAAAACCTTCTCCATGCTCCTCCCCTTCGCAAGCTCGTCTACCAGTTTATCCAAATAGCGAATTTTTTGCATCAAAGGGTCTTCGATTTCCTCCACGCGAACGCCGCAAATGCTTCCTTTAATGAGCGCCACCTTTGGATTCATTTCGGGTGCTTTTTCAAAAAAAGTTTCAAAGTCAACCTGCTCCGCAATTTGTTTATCTAAAGCCGCCTGGTCGTACCCTGTTAACCAGCAAATTGTTGTGTCTAATTCTTCTTTTGTGCGATCTTTGCGTTCAATTTTCGTCACATAGAGCGGATAAACGCTCGCAAAACTCGTTGTGAAAATACGGTGTTTTGTCATTTGAAATTCCTCGCTTTCCTTTAGTCAAACGTTATTTTAAGTGTAACAGATATTCTTTTTTGGGGATACAATTCGCTATGTAATTATACATTGAAAGACGGAAGACCTATTCATATGCTGCGGTTTTCTAGCTAAAATAAAAGTAAAACTTCTTGTTCAGACTTCGTGACAAAAGAAGTTATATGCGCAATTGAAAGCGTTTTTATTTGCGTGTAAGCTAAATTTAAAGAGTTGGTGGGGGATAAAGTTGAAATTAGATAGACGTTGCATAGATATACTCGATTTACTGTTAACTCGTGATGATTATGAGAAAGTGAAGGAACTTGCACTCGTTTTTAAAACTTCTGAACGCAATATTCGCTATAGTTTGGAAAAAATTGATGCCTTTTTGGTGGAACTAAATGGGGAAAAGCTGAGCAGGCACCCTAAAAAAGGCGTTATGATTGAAAATCGCAACAAAATTAGCGGAAGTTTTAAAAAATTCAAGCAGCAAATGACACCAGAAAAATATAAATATGATGCTGAAGAAATGGAACAATTTTTATTACTCAAACTACTTTTAGAGGAAAAGCCCGTTTCCGTGCAATATTTTCAGGACATCCTATTTATTTCTAGGTCAACGGTGCTCAATCATTTGCGCGCGATTGACGGCGATGTGTTTCTAAATGACATGGCGCTTGTGCACAAAACGCGCATCGGATATCAAATTGCTGGTGATGTTGTTTTGAAGTGTACACTTTTTGCTAGAAAGCTGCTTAAATTCATGAATATGCGCGAATTTTATCAGTTTCTCGAATCAGAACAAAGTTTATCCAAAAAAGGAGAGCTCTTTTTTTATAATCTTTTTGATCTTTCTCTTTTGGAAGAAACGGTGTCGGAAGTGGATGCAATTACGCAAAATTTAAGAAGGACTGTGGATGACCAGCTCTACCTTACCATTTTGGTCATGCTTCTTAAAATGCGCGGAGTATCTAAGGATTTTCGTTATGATACGTGGGAAAATAACGGGAGTGTGTATGATAAAGGGCTGGAAACGGTTATTAACACGGTGAAGCAGTTTAAAGATGCCGGTCAGGTTGAGCATGTCATTGGATTTGCCAAGCGCCTTTGCATCAAAATGGGTGAGCTTTACCATACCGATTTTTTGACAGACAATCAGGCGTTTTTTAACCAAATTACGTCGCATATTAGTTTAATGATTAGACGAATTCGTGGTGGCATTAGCGTAGAAAATCCAATTTTTTCAGATTTTATGCGCGACAACAAAGAAATTTTTCTAGCAACTAAGCGGATTTGCGAAGAACTAGAAGATGAATTTGAGTTTTCTACAAGCGCGCAAGAAGTTTCGTTTTTAGCCATTTATTTTGCTTCTGAACTTGAACGAAGCCTTGCTGTAGAACGAAATCGTCCAACGTTATTAATTGTTTGTGCAGAAGGGATGGCTGTATCGAATATGCTTCAAGTTCAGCTAAATCAGCTGTTTGAGTTTTCGGCTATTTCGACAACCTCCCTTCGAAAATTCAACCAAAAAATGTTGGAGCAGTTCGATTATGTCATTACAACCGTTAAAATTCCCGATATCACATCGAAAAAAATGATTCGCATCCATAGTTATTTGCAAAAAGAAGATATGCAACTGTTGCAAGAGCATTTCCAAATGAAACTCGTAACAAACAGAAAACAAGCGATTGATAAGTTTAGCGAAATCATGAATATCATTAGTGAAAACACGCAAATTATCAATCTTAGCAAGCTAGAACTGGATTTGTTAGACGTATTAACTAAACAGCCTAAAAAAGAACATGTTGAACTACCTGAAATCGAGTTCAAAGAGCAGCTTATCGTCACTAAAAAGCATGTGAATACGTGGCAACAAGCCATCAGGCTCGGAACAGAAGTTTTATTCCAAAAAGGTTGTATTGAAAAACGTTATACGGAGAAAATCATCCAGCATTTAAAGGCGTTCGGTCCGTATATGGTCATTGCTCCCGGAATTGTTTTAGCGCATGCGAGTCCAAAAGACGGCGTTTTAAAAGACAGCATGGCAGTGACCGTTTTAGAAGAGGGAATTTCCTTTTTTGATCGCTACGGCGAGCCCGTTCGTTTGATTTTTACGCTTGCCTTTGAATCGAAGGAAGCAAGACGTTTAGTCGAGCAGCTGATGAAAGTAGTGCTAAACGAAGAACAAGTTAGCCGAATTCTTTCAGCCAAAAGCCACAAAGATATTTATAGTTATGTGAAATCTGCAATTTATGAATGAGAGAAGGTAGTTTTATGAAAACAGAAGAAATCGCATTTTCATTAATTTCACTTGCTGGAGATTCCTTTTCGCAGCTTGTTGAAGCATTACAATGTGCAAAAGCTGGCAAAAAAAGTGAAATGGAAGAAAAGTTAGCGGGAGCTGAACGATTGATGAATGAAGCACATAAAGTGCAAACAGAATTGATGGTAGAAGAAATCCGCGGGGATAAAACGGAATTTTCCGTCTTGCTTGTACATGCACAAGACACTCTAATGAACACGATTTTAGCTTCTACGCTAATCCGTGAAATGATTGATATGTATATCGAATTAAAAGGAAATCAGGAGGCGACACAAGATGAATTTTGATAGACTACACGTTTTATTAGTTTGTAACTTAGGAGCTTCAACAGGTGTGATGGTCACAAAAATGAAAGAAATTGCAGCGGGAAGCGAGAAGCTGAAAAATACAGACATTCGCATTGAAGCGCATCCTGCTGGCGAGCTACGCGAATATATTGAAGACTTTGATGTTGTCATGGTAGGTCCGCAAATTAAACATCAATTTAAAATGTTGAAAGAAATTGCGGATGCAGCGGGGAAACCCATTCAAGTCATTGACACGAAAGATTATGGCACAGTAAATGGCGCGAATATTTTAAAAGACGCCATCATTCTTAAAACAAGCCATTAAAATTTAGGAGGAAAAGTCATGAGTACGAATAAGACATCAATCATGGAGCGCTTTATTGCATTCATGGAAAAGTATTTTGAACCAATTGCTGCCAAAATTGAAAAACAACGACATATCCAGTCCATCAAAAATGGTATGATTGCCCTTATTTCAGTCCTTATCATTGGCTCATTTTCACTGATTATCTCCGCTATCGGAAATATGTTTCCAGAAGGCACTGCCATTAAAACGTTCTTCGTTGATAATGCCGAAATGTTAAATTTACCTTTCCAATTCACATTCGGTTTGCTATCACTTTATGCGGCCGTTACGATTTCATATAATCACGCCAAACAATTAAAAGTGCCTATTTTACATAGCATTCTAGGCGCTGTAATGACGACCATAGTTTTAAACACGAAGTTTATTGATGGAAAACTAAGCACGGAATATTTAGACTCACGCGGCTTGTTCATCGCAATTTTTGGTTCGCTTCTTGCCGTTGAAACGATTCACTTTTTTATTAAAAAGAAAGTCACGATTCGAATTAAAGGCTTACCAGACGGGATTGCTCAAACGTTTGAAGCCATCGTGCCGCTCGTTGTTATCCTCTTTTTATCCGTAGTCATTAGCATTTTAATGCAAACGGTTACAAAAGGACAAATTATTCCAGAAGCATTTACAACTATGCTTGCGCCAGCAATTAATAGCATCGACACGCCGTACGCAGTCTTTTTAATTTGCTTCTTCGAAATGCTATTTTGGTTCATCGGCTTAAACGGATATGCCATTTTAGTCGGCTTCGTTATGCCATTTATGACACAATACTTGGGCGCGAATGCGGCGGCTTATGCTGCAGGCGAACCAATTCCGCATGTTTTTGCCCCCAATTTTTGGGACTATTTCATGGGCTTCTCCGGTTCTGGGATTACCGGTGCGCTCGTGTTACTCGCGCTATTTAGTCGCTCGAAAGAACTAAAAGCCGTCGGGAAAGCTTCCGTTGTGCCAGCCGTCTTTACAATTTCTGAGCCAGTCGTGTTCGGGTTGCCAATCTGTTACAACCCATACTTATTCATTCCGTTTGTTCTCGGAACGCCGATTATTGCGGTAGGACAGTGGTTTGTCTTCCACTTAGGTTGGGTTCGCCCTCCAATTGCAAACGTAGGCGGAACGCCGATTCCACTCGCACAATATTTAGCGACGATGGACTGGCGCGCCATCATTTTAATCGTTTTCGTACTGGCCGCGGCGACCTTGATGTACTATCCGTTCTTCAAAATGTATGAAAGAAGCCTCGTCAAGCAGGAGTCGGTCGTTTCAGAACGGCAAGCTGCACACGAAGCGTTAGACCTTGATTTTTAGGAGGAAAAAAGATGTTAAAAAAATTTGATGACGACAAGGCGGTAGCAATCGCTATCAGCAACCAAATTGAGTCCCTCTTACAAGAAAAGCCAGATGCGCTTATTTGTATCGCGGGAGGCGACACGCCGCTCAAAACGATGGCGGAACTTGTGCGCCGCAATAAAAACGGCCAAATTGATTTCAGCAAGGCGTATTTTGTCGGCTTAGATGAGTGGGTTGGGCTCGGCCGTGAAACAAAAGGTAGTTGCCGCCAGACGCTCTATGATTATTTTTATGACCAATTGGAAAATATAAATCCTGACCATGTTTGCTTTTTTGACGGAAAAGCGAAAAATTTGGCGGTCGAATGCAAACGAATCGATCATTTTATTGACGAAAGAGGTGGCATTGATTTCATTTTGCTTGGAATCGGCATGAACGGCCATATTGGCTTCAATGAACCAGGCGTGCCAGTCGATGTGAACGCCCACGTGGTCGAACTTGATGACGTCACGAAAAAAGTGATGAGCAAGTATTTTGATCAAGATTTGCCGCTTACAAATGGAATTTCACTCAGCATGAAGCAAATTAAACAGGCGAAAGAGATTATTGTAGCCGCAACCGGCAGTAAAAAAGCGGAAATCGTCGAATTAACAATGAATAGCGAACCAACCGCAAATATTCCAGCTACTTTACTTAAAAACGCAACAAGTACTCAGTTTTTCGTAGATCAGGAAGCGGGCGCACGCGTTTAGACTTGCAAACTAATTTTAATCAAAAAAGAAACAGGTGGCGATAAAATTGAAACAAATTCGAGTAAACGGAAAAAAAGATGGAAGAAACATTTTAATCCCATGTGCAAACCTTGTCATGGGCGCAGGCGACTTCTTGCGAGCAGACAACATGGACGTGGCGGCGCAAATTTTAGACCGCTACTTCGAATGCGGTGGCAACATTTTTGATACCGCAAGACATTACCGTCATAGTGAAAACGCCATTGGCATCTGGATGGAAGAACGCAAAAACCGCGACCGAGTCATTATCCAAACGAAAGGCTGCCACCCAGTGCGTGGCGCGCTAGACGTGCCTCGGGTGACACCAGCTGCCATTCATGAGGACATTTCAACGAGTTTAGAGATGCTTCGAACCGACCATGTGGAACTTTTTGCGCTTCACCGCGATGATGAAACTGTCCCAGTTGGGCCGCTCATGGAGGCGCTCCACAAAGAAGTAGAAGATGGCCGCGTCTATGCGATTGGCGTTTCCAATTGGGAGCTAGCGCGAATCATTGAGGCGAACGAATATGCGCAAACGCACGGTTTGACCCCACTTAGCTTTAACAGCCCCAATTTAAGCTTGCCAAAAGTCAATCGTCCGCGCTGGGAAGACTGCGTTTCGGCAGACGACACGATGATAAAATGGCACGAGCAAACTGATTTGCCGCTCTTTTCTTGGTCAAGTCAGGCAGGTGGCTTCTTTTCAGGTAGGTTCACGAGAGATAATTTGGAAGACACCGAAATGGTCGAAGTGTATTACAGCGAAAAGAACTGGGAACGTTACAGCCGAGCGGAAAAACTGGCACAAGAAAAAGGCGTGACACCAATTCAAATTTCACTCGCCTACGTTTTGCATCAATCATTCCCAACAGCCGCAGTTATCGGCCCAGAAACGACGAGCGAGCTGAATTCTTCCATCGAAGCCGCTGATATTCACTTAACGCAACTGGAGGTCGACTGGCTTGACCTAAGGAGGGACAACCGATGAGCTTCCACGACAAGATTGCCATTCAACTTTACTCCGTTCGGAAAGAAATGGAAGCAGATTTGGAAGGAACACTGCGCCGTGTGAGCGAACTCGGCATCAAACATGTTCAGCTTGACGGCATGCGTAATAACCCGCCACTTGAAGTTGCGAGATTGCTGAAAAAGTACGACTTAAATGTTGTTGGCATGCACATTAAACACGATCGTTTCTTCGACGATTTGGACGGCATTATTTACGAAGCTTGCCTATTCGATTGTAAAATAATTTATGATAAATACATCGAAGAAGAAGACCAAAATGAAGTAGGGTACAGGAAAACAAAGCGGGCTTTGCTAGACGTGGCGTATAAACTGGCGCCGCTAGGATTCCGAGTCGGCCTCCACAACCCCGAATACGATTTTAAATCGGAAATTGATGGCCGAATGATGATGGATTTCATTACCGACCCCGAAGCGGGCGTTTCAATCTACGCAGAACCAGACACATATTGGATTTCGGCGTCTGATGTGGACCCGGTCGAATATATCAAACGCTACTCCGGGCGCGCCCCAATTGTTCACATGAAAGATTATATCCCGGGTTTTGAAATAACCGATATGGATCATAACTTAACGGAAATCGGTTCTGGCGCTGTCGATTTTAAAAGCATCATCGAATGGGGCGAACAAAACGGCGTTGAGTTTTACTGCATCGAACAAGATCGTAGCAAGCTAGACATGTTCGAAAGCTTAGCAACTAGCATCAAAGCCTTAAAAGCGATTCAGCTTTAAATAGAAACACGCGCAACCCCCTCTTTTGAATAAATACAAGTGGATATCTAAAGAGACTTTTTTTATCATTTGTGTTTAGATGAACAAGACTTGTAAACAGTCATAACATCATTAGAAAAGAGGGATTAAGATGAAAAGATTTATTAAAAAAGCTATTTTAACGACAATTATTGCTCTAGCTTTGATGCAAGTAACAGGGACACAAGTAAGGGCATCTGCAATTGGGTAGAGGAGACGGGGGATATCCTTAGTGATTTGGATAGTTATTTAGATAACTACTCTGTAGAAACAGCAGAAGAAAATGGGGTGGAAAATGCCAATAGTGAAACTATTCGAAATGATATCAATGAACTCAAAGAAGAACTTGCTAACTTAAGTGAAGAAGAACAAGAAAAGCTAGCATATTATTTCAGTGATCCAGAGGCAATGCAAGCTGCAATCGAAGATGATGCTAATGAGGATGTAATTATTGAATCAGAAGATGTGTTTGAGTCAACAAAACCTTTATTAAAAGCTGGAGTAACTAAAACTCGTAATGCTACACATAGCTATTCGATGAAATTTTTCGGCATTACTATGACTAAATATGTGGTTTCAGTTAAGTATACAACTAGTGGAGGGACGGTTAAATCTATAGTATCTTCCTCGGGCTACGTGGATAAGAATTATAACCCAACTGTTAAAACAAGCCGTATCGAAAAAAATGCTTGGATTGCAAACAATCGAGCAAAAACGACATCACGTTTTAAATATAGTTTAGTTCATAAGGAGTACGGGGTTGAGTTAGGGACTATAACAGTACATGTAGAAGGAACCTCAGGTGGTGGTAAGTATAACGGATATGCTAAGATTAGTTGAATAGTAAGTTTTTTGTAATTAAAAACACGCACTCTCCAATGGCTGGTCAGTGCGTGTTTTATTGCTGTTAACTTGAAATCTAGTGTACAGGGCTGCAGCGGGTGTAGCCTATCTATATTTTATAGTTTCGGCTTTGCGCATAGTGATTACTATAACTTAGATATTGGTCAATTAATTTTACCTTTTGATAGAAAAAAAGTTATGGCACCAATTAACATTAGTACAATGATGACAGTTGATAATACAATACTTATAATGGAAATGATTTTTGTACTCTTATTAATAGTGTTTGGATTAGTCCGCACTGCGTTTCTGCTAATTATTAATGTAGGGATTGCAATGATTAGTCCAAATGGTATAAATAAAGAAATAATAGAAAAAAACATGGTCCAAAGTTCTTTTCTTTTTTGTGTTAAAGCCATCTTGAGCCTCCAATGTATGTTATGTCTAAGCCTATTTTACTTTCTTTCAATTTCTTTGGCAAGATACAGAAGGAACTCACGTAAAGCACTTGACATGAAACCCGTCAAGTGTTACTATATTCAAGGTGCCTCACCTATAGAGGTCTTGAAATAATGAATGTTGTAGTACGCATCTACAGCAGTTTTATTTTTTCGAAAAAATGAACCACCTGGATGTGTGGAACTACTAAACCGAGAAAGGAGGAACCTATCCAATGCCTACTATTAACCAATTAGTTCGCAAACCGCGTCAATCTAAATCTAAGAAATCTGACTCTCCAGCACTTAACAAAGGGCTTAACACTTTCAAGCGTGAACTTACTAACGTGAATTCACCGCAAAAACGTGGTGTTTGTACTCGTGTTGGTACAATGACTCCAAAGAAACCTAACTCCGCGCTTCGTAAATATGCTCGTGTGCGCTTAAGTAACGGTATCGAAGTAACGGCTTATATCCCAGGTATCGGACACAACTTACAAGAGCACAGTGTTGTTCTTATTCGTGGTGGACGTGTAAAAGATTTACCAGGGGTACGTTATCATATCGTGCGTGGTGCTCTTGACACTGCTGGTGTTGAAAATAGAGGACAAAGTCGTTCTAAATACGGAACGAAAAAACCTAAAGCAAGTAAATAATTTTTTAAAATTCTATCCTTATGAAAGGAGGATATCCAATGCCTCGTAAAGGTCCTGTTGCTAAACGTGACGTGTTGCCAGATCCTATTTATAATTCGAAATTGGTAACTCGCTTAATTAATAAAATGATGGTTGATGGTAAACGTGGAAAATCCCAAGCAATTTTATACGCTGCTTTTGACATCATTAAAGAAGAAACTGGTAATGATCCGATGGAAGTTTTTGATCAAGCGATTAAAAACATCATGCCAGTTCTTGAAGTAAAAGCTCGTCGTGTCGGTGGTGCAAACTATCAAGTTCCAATCGAAGTGCGTCCAGATCGTCGTACTACTCTTGGTCTTCGTTGGTTAGTAAACTATGCACGTCTTCGTGGTGAAAGAACGATGGAACTTCGTCTTGCGCGCGAAATCATGGATGCTGCTAATAATACGGGTTCTTCTGTTAAGAAACGTGAAGATACTCATAAAATGGCAGATGCAAACAGAGCATTCGCTCATTATCGTTGGTAATATTAAGTTTTATCAGCATAAATTAAACTCGAAAAGGCTAATCGCCTAAAAAACGTTTTATGGAAGGAGAAAGAAAACATGGCAAGAGAGTTCTCCTTAGAAAAGACTCGTAATATTGGTATTATGGCGCACATTGATGCGGGTAAAACTACTACTACTGAGCGTATTCTTTTCTATACAGGGCGTATTCACAAAATTGGTGAAACGCATGAAGGTGCCTCCCAAATGGACTGGATGGAGCAAGAGCAAGAACGTGGTATCACTATCACTTCTGCTGCGACAACAGCACAATGGAATGGTTACCGCGTAAATATCATCGATACACCGGGACACGTAGACTTCACAGTTGAAGTTGAACGTTCACTTCGTGTACTTGATGGCGCTGTTGCGGTTCTAGATGCACAATCTGGTGTAGAACCACAAACAGAAACTGTTTGGCGTCAAGCTACTACTTACGGGGTTCCTCGTGTAGTATTCGTCAACAAAATGGATAAAATTGGTGCAGATTTCTTATATTCTGTAGGCACTTTACATGATCGTCTTGATGCAAATGCACATCCAATTCAATTACCAATCGGTGCTGAAGATACTTTCACTGGTATCATTGATTTAATTGAAATGAATGCACTATTTTATGAAGACGATTTAGGTAACGATCCTCATATTAAAGAAATTCCTGAAGATATGAAAGATCTTGCTGAAGAATATCATGGTAAACTAATCGAGGCAGTTGCTGAACTTGATGAAGAACTTATGATGAAATATCTTGAAGGTGAAGAAATTACGAAAGATGAGCTTAAAGCAGCGATCCGTAAAGGAACACTTGCAGTTGAGTTTTATCCAGTAGTATGTGGTACAGCATTTAAAAACAAAGGTGTTCAACCAATGCTTGATGCTGTTATCGATTACCTTCCAGCACCAACTGACGTTCCTTCTATCAAAGGTGTTTTACCTGATGGTGAAGAATCTGAACGTCATGCAAGTGATGAGGAACCATTCTCTTCTCTAGCATTTAAAGTTATGACTGACCCTTATGTAGGTCGTTTAACTTTCTTCCGCGTTTACTCTGGTACTTTGAACTCTGGTTCTTACGTACAAAACTCAACTAAAGGTAAACGTGAACGTGTAGGTCGTATCCTACAAATGCACGCCAATCACCGTGAGGAAATCGATATCGTTTACTCTGGTGACATCGCTGCAGCTGTAGGTCTTAAAGATACTACAACTGGGGACACTCTATGTGATGAAAAGAACCAAATTATCTTAGAATCTATGGAATTCCCAGAACCAGTTATCTCGGTTGCGATTGAGCCTAAATCAAAAGCTGACCAAGATAAAATGGGTCAAGCTCTTGCTAAATTAGCAGAGGAAGATCCAACTTTCCGTACTGAAACAAATACGGAAACTGGACAAACTATCATCTCCGGTATGGGTGAGCTTCACTTAGATATCCTTGTTGACCGTATGAAACGTGAATTCAAGGTTGAGGCTAACGTAGGTGCGCCTCAAGTATCTTACCGTGAAACATTCCGCACATCAGCACAAGTCGAAGGTAAATTCGTTCGTCAATCTGGTGGTCGTGGTCAATATGGTCACGTTTGGATTGAATTCGCTCCTAACGAAGAAGGTAAAGGTTTTGAATTTGAAAATGCAATTGTCGGTGGGGTTGTTCCACGTGAATACATTCCAGCTGTCCAAGCAGGTCTTGAAGGCGCACTAGATAATGGTGTACTTGCAGGCTATCCGTTAATTGATATCAAAGCAAAACTATATGATGGATCTTACCATGACGTTGACTCCAACGAAATGGCATTTAAAGTAGCTGCAAGCATGGCGCTTCGTAATGCTGCTAAAAAATGTGATCCAGTTATTTTAGAACCAATCATGTCTGTTGAAGTTGTTATCCCAGAAGAATATCTTGGTGATATCATGGGTAACATCACAAGCCGTCGTGGACGTGTAGATGGTATGGAAGCTCGCGGAAACGCTCAAGTTGTTCGTGCTTTCGTTCCACTTGCTGAAATGTTCGGTTATGCAACTGACTTACGTTCTGCAACTCAAGGTCGCGGTACTTACACAATGCAATTTGACCACTACGAAGAAGTTCCTAAATCTATTGCAGAAGACATTATCAAGAAAAACGGTGGAAATAAAGACGAAGATTAATCTCTTCTGATTTAACGCAATGAATTGCATTTTTGCTCGATTTCTTGTATAACATTAGTTAGAAGTATCTACTAAATGAATTTCATTTAGTGACTTAAATATCATTTTTTCAAACATTGAGGAGGATTTTATAAAATGGCAAAAGAAAAATTTGACCGCTCTAAACCCCATGTTAACGTTGGTACAATTGGACACGTCGATCATGGTAAAACTACTTTAACAGCAGCTATCACTACTGTTTTATCTAAAAAAGGTTTTGCACAAGCTTCTGCATATGACCAAATTGATGGTGCTCCAGAAGAACGCGAACGTGGAATCACAATCTCTACAGCACACGTAGAGTACGAAACTGAAAACCGTCACTATGCACACGTTGACTGCCCAGGACATGCTGACTATGTTAAAAACATGATCACTGGTGCTGCACAAATGGACGGTGGGATCTTAGTAGTATCTGCTGCTGATGGCCCAATGCCACAAACTCGTGAGCACATCTTACTTTCTCGTCAAGTAGGTGTTCCTTACATCGTTGTATTCTTAAACAAATGCGACATGGTTGATGATGAAGAATTATTAGAATTAGTTGAAATGGAAGTTCGTGATCTATTATCTGAATACGAATTCCCTGGTGACGATATTCCTGTAATTAAAGGTTCTGCTCTTAAAGCTCTTGAAGGTGACGCAGCTTGGGAAGAAAAAATCTACGAATTAATGGATGCAGTAGATTCTTATATCCCAACTCCAGAACGTGATAAAGCTAAACCATTCATGATGCCAGTTGAGGATGTATTCTCTATCACTGGTCGTGGTACAGTTGCAACTGGACGTGTTGAGCGTGGTGAAGTTCGTGTTGGTGATGAAATCGAAATCATCGGTATCGAAACTGAAACTTCCAAAACAACTGTTACAGGTGTAGAAATGTTCCGTAAGCTTCTTGATTATGCAGAAGCTGGCGATAACATTGGTGCATTGCTTCGTGGTGTTGCGCGTGAAGATATCCAACGTGGTCAAGTATTAGCTAAACCAGGTTCGATTACTCCACACACGAACTTCAAAGCTGAAACTTATGTTTTATCTAAAGAAGAAGGTGGACGTCATACTCCATTCTTCAATAACTACCGTCCACAATTCTATTTCCGTACAACTGACGTAACTGGTATCGTTACTTTACCAGAAGGTACTGAAATGGTTATGCCTGGCGATAACGTAGAATTAACTGTTGAACTAATCGCGCCAATCGCGATTGAAGACGGTACTAAATTCTCTATCCGTGAAGGTGGACGTACTGTAGGAGCTGGCGTTGTTTCCAGCATTCAAAAATAATTAACAATAACTTAAAACCAGCGGGACAATAGTTCCGCTGGTTTTTTTACGTCTAAAATTGGTATACTTATTATGGATGCAAGATAAAGGAGTGTAGCGAATTGGCAAATGAATTAAGTTATGTAGATGAATTAACACAACTGCTTTCCGAAAACTATGAACGGATTCGGAAAAGTAAAGTAAACTTTGTAGATAAACGAATTCGTTTTTTAATCGCAAGACTTTTTACGGGGAAAAATGAGTTAGTCGATGCAGAACGATTTTTTGCCGCGGACCGCGCGATAAAATCTGAATTAGGCTTTTTTACCGCCCTGAATGGAAATGTTCGGGCGTCGCTAGCGGGGCTTTTAGTAGCCGATGGAACCGATGATAGGTCGGATGTGTTGCGCCTCATTCAGCATTACCGCGAACTGGTTGAGGTGAAATTTGGCAGGTCAGAGTTCACCTATTTTGCGGCATATTTACTTTTGAAACAGGAGAATGCGGATAGTGTAGCGACAGCAAAACGGGCGAAGGAAATTTATACATGCCTCAAAAAATTTCATCCTTTTTTAACCGGACCAGAAGATGCAACGGCAAGTGTGATGCTAGCATCGCTTGATACCTCGCTCTCGGCGCAAGAAATTGCTGACATTGTAGAGTTTTATTTCCAAGAGTTTGCGGACTTGGATTTCCATAAAAACAATGGCTTGCAGGCGCTTGCGGCAACAGCAGCCCTACTTTATGGTAAAAAGGATCGCATATTTGTGACGCGTGTCAGAACGCTTTTAAATGAGCTGGACAAAAAAGGGATTAAAGTGAAGGAACTATACTATAATACCATTGGAATTTTAGCGTATGTAAATGACGGGGCTAAACTGGATGCGCACTTTTTCGAACTCGTTTCAGAGCTTAGCCAAGTTTCGGGATTAAAGTTTTTCGGAAAAACATTTTATACGGCACTTGCGCTTAGTCTGTATACTGAAGAAGTGACTGGAAAAATGAACCAAGCGCAAATTGAAAATTTAATGGTCAGTGTGCACGTCTTAATTGCCATTGAGCAAGCAAGTGCAGCGGCCGCAGCCGCGGCGGCTAGCGCTGCAGCAGCAAATAGTTCGAGTAATTAAATTAAACCCGTTGTCATAAGTCTAGTATACGTTTTCTACAAACAAAACCTGTTCAATACTGAACAGGTTTTGTTGTGTCCTACTTTGGGAACTAATAGGAGGTGGCGCAATCACTGAATAAAGGAGGACTTTAGATGAAAAAGCTTTTTTATGTTGCGATTCTTATTTTACTTATAGGAATTGTTCTACCATTTCGTGCGCAAGCGGCGGTAGATTATGGGTCGCAATTTTTTACAAATGTGAGCTTAGAAAATGTTTCAGGCAAAGAAAGCTCAGAATTCCGCAAAACGGATAAGGTGAAAGTGGTGTATGACTTTAAGGTGAACCAGCAAGTGCATACGGGGGATCAAATGACGATCGCGCTGCCGGAACAGCTGACTATGGTAAGTTATGCGCCGTTTCAATTGAAGGATTCAGAGGGGAATGTGGTTGCGCTAGCGGAGACGAACTCTACAACGGGAATGATAACACTAACGTTTACTAATTTTGTTGAAACGCATCAAAATATTCAAGGAAGTATGTTTTTTTGGGCGAAATTCAATGTTGAAAAAATCCAATTGGGTAGCGAGAATCAGCTGACCTTCCCAGTTCAAAACGAGGCTGTCGTGAAATCCGTTTTAGTCAAAGATACAACAAGTGGTGGCAGTAGTGAGGGGACTTCTGTCATTTACAAGCAAGGACGCATCGACACGAAGCAGCCGGACCGAATCAATTGGACGGTGACAGTTAATAATGCGCTGCTTGACATTGAGAACGGCTATGTAATCGATACGATTGGCCCGGGACATGAGCTAATCAACCCTGTACAAGTACGTTATCGCGATGAAAATAAAAAAGTAGTGGCAACATATACGCAGACAGTAAACGTGCAAAACCGAGCTTTCCGCATTGATGTCGGGTCGCTCAGCAAGCAATCGGTTGTCATCACGTATCAAACGAAGGTGAACGGCGGCCAGACAAGTTATAAAAACAATGCAACGTTATACGGCGATAACATTAAAATTTACTCCCGAAACTCAACCGTGAATGATTATAGTAACGGCGGGAAAGGCGGGGGCGAAGCAACACCGCCACCAACGTCTACCCCAGAACCAAAGCCAGAAGTAACACCAACACCTAACATGGAAGAAGCCACAACCGAACCACCAACTACTACTGTGGAGAAAAACGGTGAAAAGATTTACTACTATGAAGTAAAAAAAGGCGACACGCTAAAAAGTATCGCAACTTCCTTTAAAACGACGCCAAAACAACTAATGATGTGGAACAATTTGCCGAGCGAAAACGTTTACGTTGGGCAAAAATTAATTGTGCGCATCGAAAACCAAACCACCATTTCGCTGCCACATACAGGAGATAGCGCAGGCCTTCTCATAAGCCTATCCGGATTATTAATGCTCGGAACTGGCGGGCTTCTGCTAAGACGGAAATAACCAATTGAATATAAGAAAATCGAGCAGAAAAGGCAATTTCTGCTCGATTTTTATTCATCTGATGAAGCTGTCACCATCTAAAATGGCCTGTGACGAAGAGGCATAATGATTAATCATTTCCCAGTCCACTCATCATTCGACCGTTTCGGTGCGCCACTTGTGCTGATAACGTACTTCTTCAGGAAACTATTTGGCGCGCTTTGCCATAGTTTTAACCCGTCCGATTTTGGCGGTGCAACACCAGCAAAATAAGAGAGATTGTTTAGCGCCATCGTATCGGCCATCGCCTCTTTTTCTTGCTCAGAATAGCTGTCAAAATCGTCGCTCGTTGCGAGGTCCTCCATCGCTTTTCCGTAACCATTTAAATAAAACTGATCATAATCTTTTTGGTTGAAAGAAAGGAATTTATCGCTCGTCAGATTATTTTGTTTGGCGTATTCCTCTAAATTAACTTTCCCCGTTTGATAATTAAAAAGAGCCTTTTCTCCCGAATAAGTGATTTTTCCGTACTTATGTGGGTAGACAGAAAGCGCGTTTGTTGTAATATCTGTGAGTTTGCCGTCAGTCGCGATGTTTTGAGTATGAATGTGCCCGCTTAGTGCAAATGTGAAATTCGCTTTCTTGAACGCATTTTGGACGTCCTCTGCATAATTAATCGTATAACCTTGTTGCAGAATTTCGCTATGATTCATTAAATTGTGGTGCATCACCGGAACGATTTTTACATTATTCGCCTTCGCTAAATCAGCACACTCTTTAATCCATTCAAGCGTCCCCGTCGTTAAGCCGCCATCAGTTTGCGGTGAGCCAAGCTGCATATTGCTCTTATAATGGTTCGTATCAAGCATAAGTAGCCAGACATCTTTTGAAGCAGGCGCCAAATAACTAAGAGAAAATTTATCCTTTAAAACCGCCTCTTTTAGGCCGAAATTCTCGTAAATTTTTGCGAATTCCTCGGGTGTGATGCTGTCCGTTTTGTACTGCTTATCCGCTTTGAAACTCCGTGCCCACGGATTATTAATGTCGTGATTGCCTGGAATGACGTAAACATCGGTACCAGATTTCTCAACTTTTTCAAGCTTCTTCGCCAAGTTCTCATGGCTTTTCCGTTCCCCGTTATTCGTTAAGTCGCCACTCAAAATCAAAATATCCGCCTGGTCTTTTGACACATCAGCCAAAAAGGCATCGGTCATTTCATCGCTCACTTGAAGCGCCTTGCCATCACCAGAAGCTACATACGTTTTGAAAGCCTCGCCAAAATCGGTTAATTCAGGCGCCAAATAATGAACGTCCGTTGCGACCCGAATGGAAATATCCGTCTTATCTTTCACCGGCTTAATCGTTTCTGTTGCTTCGCCAGATGAACATGCAGAAAGGTAGGCGCATGTAAAAAGTAAAATAAAAAGAAGACTGAAACGTTTCATGCTAATTCCTCCTTTGAAAAACAATTCACAAACACATGTGTGCAGAAAAAATTAAATTTTCCGCGTTAAAATTTCGCTCGTCAAACGCTCAAGCGTCGTTTTATAGGCCCCGTCTGGCAATTTCGAAATTTCTTTTTGCGCTTTTTTCGTGTATTTTTGCGCTAAATCAAACGCTTTTTCAACACCCTCATGTTTTTCGATTAATTCGAGAAGCGCCTTCAAATCGTCATCAGTCATCGCTTCTTTTTTAGAGAGCAAAGGTTCAAACTCATTTTTTTGTCCGCGCATCGCATAAATAAGCGGGAGCGAATAAACACCTTGCAAAACATCGTTTAAAACCGGTTTCCCAAGCCCCGAGTCAGTACTCGTATAATCCAGAACATCATCAATAATTTGGAAAGCCATCCCCAAATAGTGCCCAATATTCCAAGCTTTTATCGCCATTTTTCGTGGAGCCTTACTCGCTGTCGCACCAGAATAACAGCTAAGCGCAAAAAGTTGCGCCGTTTTCCCAGAAATCCGCGATAAATACTCCTTCACCGACACATCAAGATTATAGCGCATTCGCATTTGATCCAGCTCGCCCATCAAAATCTTCTCGATATTGCGACTGCTAAACTCAATGTTTTGCAATGAATCCGAATGCTTCGACAAAATTTTAAAGCAAACCGTAAATAAATAATCTCCTGTATAAACCGCGTAATGGTTCCCGTAGCGAGAATGAATCGTAGGCTCCCCGCGTCTAAGTGGCGACTCGTCTACCACGTCATCATGAATGAGCGTAGCCATATGCAAAACTTCAAGTGCTGCCGCAACCGAAACCGCCCGTTCGCGTTCGTAATCCGGCCCAATTTCTGCCATCAAAAGTGCATATGCCGGACGAAGCAACTTACCGCCCGCATGAATCAGTGATTTTACATTTTGGTTAACACGCTTGTCGCGAATTTGAATGTTTTTTTCAATTGTAGTTAATACATCTTTTAAATCAGTTTCTAAATCTGGGTACGAAGCCCACATGGAATGAAGTTGCATCATGAAACTCCTTTTTTATTTATTAAAGCGCGTTCTTGTTTAGCATCGAAAAACGTGCGCAATGTTTGCACATTCTGAAGTAAATAGTTTGCTGCAATCCCAATTGCAATCCCCGATAAAATCCCAATAAACGAAAGTACCGGCAAATAAAGCATAACATTCCACGATCCAGCAATCCAACTGGCCACAACAAGTTGACCAACATTATGCAAAATCCCGCCAGTCGTACTCACGCCAATAATGCTGACGCGCTTTGGACCAAGCTTTTGAACCGCCCACATGCCCACGAAACTAAGTAAAGCCCCCGCCGCACTATATAAAAACGTCGAAATTGTCCCGCCTAAAAGCGTCGAAAGCACAAGACGAATACAGACAATCATAAAAGCATCTTTCGTCGATAACGTATAAAGTGAAATACACGTTATAATATTCGATAACCCCAGTTTAGCGCCAGGCGCAAAAGCAAACGGAAAAGGAATCGCTCGTTCTAGCAAGCTAATGACAACCGCTTGAGCCGCCAAAAGCGCTATATAAACAAGGCGTTTATTTTTAGTCATCAAAATTCACAATCCTTTTTTATAAAAATTAAGAAGAAATAATCATGTCGTCATCATTTGATGTCCCGTCAGTCGCTTTAACCTCAATGACCAACTTATGCGGCAAACAAACAATCGTTTCGCCTAGTTTCCCAACCGCGCCTGTGCGGACACAAACTTGATCCCCACAATTCGCCTTGCTAATCCTGATTTTTTCATCTTTAACTTCAATAGTATTGTAGTCGCCATCTTCTTGCGTAACCGTAAAAGTATCTGTTCCAGAGTGCCCCGTCAAATCAACGCGCTTATATTCTTTCCCGTCTACCGTAATAACCGCTACAAGCGTTTTATTCGCCCCGTTATTTGGCGCATTTGCTTGCACATAAGAAAAAATAGCTAGAGGCAGAAAAGAGAGCAGACTAAGCGTAATAACGATAATAACATCAAAGCGACGAATCATTTTTAAATATGGTTTCACATCTTTGCCCCCTCTAAACATTTTTTCTAACCTTATTGTAAAGGATTTCGTATAAAAAATATACCTTAAATGAAAAGAAAAGATAAGCGAAAGGACGAGCCTCTCGCTTATCTCGAAATCGTATCGTTATTTGCCTGAATCGCGATAAATAGCGCGAGGTTTACCATACCACCAGTGGCCTAGGTGTTTTTGGAACCAAGGAACAACCCAGTAGTCTAAACCAAATGTGCGTCCAGCACCGTTTAACATGGCGATAGAAGCAGGTAGCGCCCAGAATTTGTCCCAACCAAGCATAGCGCTTAATGTGAACATAGCTAGGAAACCGATACTTCCGATACTTGCTAACCAAGTAAATAGACCAACAACAAGTGCAAGACCAATGGCTAATTCCACGAAAGGAACTACTTTTTGCATAAATACCGCTACGTCTTGATTTGGCATGATAATTTTCATAATCCATTCAAACCAACCAGGCATGTGGCTGAAGATTGGAGTTGTAACGTTTTGCGCCGCTTCACCAGCTGCATCTCCAGCAGCTTGGCTCGCGCCTGATGTTGCTGCAGTTTGCAACCAAGAGAATGGCATTTTCGATGTTTCAGCAGTCAACCAAGAATCAGGACCTAAACCTTGGAATAATGGTTTTAAGTTTGTAAGGCTAACTTTGTCCCATGTGCTTTCACCATAAATTTTTGCAAGTGCTTCATCAACCCAGAACCAACCAAGATAAATACGTAGTGGTAAGCTCCAAAGTACGTTTCCGTAACGTGAAGTCCAGCCACGGAAAATGTTACGATGATCGCGAATGTGGAAGAACTCATGGACGATATACTGCCACATATAGTAACCGCTGCGAATCCCGAAGAAGTAGTACAAGTTTACCATGTGTTTCATAAAGATAGCGAACCAACCAGATAAATGCATGCTACCTAAGTGAGCAACGCCGTATTTGGCACCGATGGAAACCATAACACCGTGGTATTTACCGTGGAAAGCTTCTTTTTGTCCGCCGCTGATTTCAGCAATAATGCTTTTCGCAGCAGTCATACCTGTTTGTTCGGCTGCTTCAACGATTTGAGGAGTTGGTTTTCCTTCTTCGTCTTCGAAGTAAGCAAGGTCACCGATAACATAAGTGTTTTCGAATTTTTCAGCTTCCATGTATTGGTTAACTTTAAGTCGTCCAGCACGAGCTGTTTCCATACCGTAATCCTTCGTATCGGAGTTAGCACGAACACCCGCTGTCCAAATTAAAGTATGTGTCGGAAGTTCTTCGCCTGATTTTAAAACGATGCTCTCAGGTTTAACTTCAACAATTGCAGCTTCTTTAAGAATTTTAATGCCTTTTTTCACCATGTATTTTTCAGCTTTATCAGCATCACGGCGTTCAAGCATATTCAAAATTGTTGGAGCAGCTTCGACAACCATCAATTCAATTTCGTCTTTATCGATTTTGTTATCTTTTGCAAGACGGTCTTTCCATTCAAGTAATTCGCCGACCATTTCGATGCCGGTGAAACCAGAACCACAAACAACAAAACGAAGCATAGCTTTACGTTTTTCAACGTCTTGTTCGCGACTCGCTTTTGTTACAGTTTCTTCAATATGAGTGCGCAAGCGAACGGAATTTTCCCAAGACCATAATGTGAAGCCGTTTTCAGCAACACCCGGAGTACCGAAGTCGTTTGGTTCGCCGCCCATACCTAACACTAGATAATCGAACGGATAGCTACCATGTTCTGTTACAACGACTTTTTTGTCATGGTCAACGTTTGTCACGTTATCAGTAACAAGATTTACTTTCGTGCGATTGAATAAACGACGCAAATCATACTGAATAGCAGTTGGCTCTACACGTCCACCTGCAACCTCATGTAATTCAGTCATCATCGTATGATACGAATGACGGTCGATAAGCGTGATTTTAACATCTTTATCCTTTTTGTACTTCTTCGCTAATTTCTTAGCTGCATGTACACCTGCATACCCTGCCCCTATTAGAACGATATTTTTTTCAGGCATATGCTTTCTCAACTCCTTGTTTATTTTTTCACAAAAATAGTATTAGTTCAATAACCAAAATATAGTAATAACCTAACATAGTGTAACAGAAAACAGGGGGGATTGTCTACACAATATATAGGAATAAGTGCATAAAAAATAAAAATAGTTCTTTCTTATAAAAAAGCCAATTTTTATGGTTAAAAACTCCTCGTTTTATGTAGGTGAAAGGTCTATTTTGTTTTTTATATACAATTAAATCTGCAAAGTTGGATCAAAACATAAGTCTAACGTCATTTTTTGAAAATTTATGGAATTAAGTAATTTTAAAAAATCTAGACAAACTAAGTGCTAGATGTTATTATTTGTATGTATCGTGATATCGCTTTCGCAGTGCATCTTATATTGCTCGTGATATCACAAACATTTTAATTAAACCAAAAGGTGGGAGCAAATTATGAAATTGAAAAAAGTGGCAATGGGCCTTACAGTAGTTGCAGCGTCCAGTATGTTATTAGTAGCTTGTGGGAACGATAACAGTTCCGACAAAAAATCTAGTGAGGAACCAAAACAGTCTGAAACGAAAAAAACTGAAGCTAAAACTGATGGTACAATGACTGATGGAACTTACAAACTAGAAGAAAAAAATTATGATGATAAAGGCTGGAAAGCTTTCGCATCAATCGAAGTTAAAGATGGTAAAATCACTAAAGCTAACTACGATTATAAAAACAAAGACGGCGAATTGAAATCTGAAGACGCTGACTATGAAAAAGCAATGAAAGACAAAGTGGGTACAGGCCCTCAAGAATACTTAAAACAATTAAGCGATTCATTAGTTAAATCGCAATCTGCATCTGGTGTAGACATTGTAACAGGAGCAACTCATTCTTCTGATACATTCATCAACTATGCTAACCAATTAATTCAAGCTGCACAACGCGCTGATACTACAACAATTTCTATCAACAACGGTGCTGAACTTCAAGATGGTAAATATAACCTTGAAGAACAAAACTATGCACACGGATACCGCGCTGTCTTCGCTATGGAAGTTAAAGATGGTAAAATCGTAACTTCTGATTACAACTATGTAAACGAAGATGGACAAAAGAAAACTGACGACGCTGACTATGAAAAGAACATGAAAGCGAAATCTGGTACTGGTCCACAAGAATACATTCCAGCATTAAACAAATCTTTAGTTGACAAACAAAGCCCAGCTGAAGT
Organism: Listeria goaensis; assembly: GCF_900186125.1. Classification (GTDB taxonomy): domain Bacteria; phylum Bacillota; class Bacilli; order Lactobacillales; family Listeriaceae; genus Listeria; species Listeria goaensis. The sequence continues at coordinate 87,990 of NZ_FYBQ01000010.1, forward strand.
AGATACAGTTTCTGGTGCTACAAGTTCTTCTAACCAATTCAGAATTTACGCTGCACAACTTGAAAATGCCGCTCAAAATGGTGACACTGATACAATTAAAGTGTATAACAAAGTTGAAGAAGAATAAGATTTAGCAATTGACTTAAAACATAGTGACACCCTTAAAGTTTATGCGAACTTTAAGGGTGTTTTAATATAGCGTTTGAACAGATTTTACGCTATAGTGTAAGAAGCAATAGAAAGTTTGAAAGGTGTTCGCGCATGAAGAAAATCGTTTTTTTAACAGGACTTATTTTTATTTTATTACTAAGTGCATGCTCTGGGGAAAAAGAACAGGTCGAGCTGCTCGATCAGCCATATTCGAAAACGGAATTTTTAATGGGAACAGTCGTTACGTTGAAAGTCTATGATAAAGGCAAAGAAGAAGCGATTGACAAGAGCTTTGAACGCATTAAAAAGCTAGCCGCTGAAATTACGACGAGTGATGCAGGCAAATCTGAAATTGATAAAGTCAATCAAAATGCAGGGATAAAACCAGTTAAAGTGACATCAGATATGTTTTATCTTGTTGAAGAAGGTATTAAATACAGCAAAGCTTCTGACGGCGATTTTGATATTACGGTAGGACCATTAACGGATTTATGGCACATCGGTTTTTCAGATGCCAAAAAACCAACAGAAGCTGAAATTCAAGCTGTCTTACCGCTAATTGACTATAAGAAAGTTGAAATGAACAAGGAAGAACAAACCATTTATTTGCCTGAAAAAGGCATGGCGCTTGATCTTGGTGGTATTGCGAAAGGCTATATTGCTGATGAGGTAAACAAGGTCATGAAAGGCGAGGGCGTAACATCTGCGATCATTGATTTAGGCGGCAATATTTTTGTGCGCGGCGACAATCCAAAAGGTGGCAACTGGACGATTGGTATTCAAAATCCGTTTGAAACTCGCGGACAAACAATTGGGAAGCTGCCTGGTTCGGATATTTCGGTCGTAACCTCCGGCATTTATGAGCGCTATTTGGAAGTTGACGGGGTGAAGTATCACCACATTTTAAGCCCGTTCACAGGTTACCCGTGCAACAATGAACTGGCAGGTGTTAGCATCGTTTCGAAAAAATCAATCGATGGTGATGGACTTTCCACCGCCGTCTTCATGAAAGGCGTCAAAGATGGTATGGCATATGTCGATTCATTTAAAGATGTGGAAGCGATTTTCGTAACGAAAGATAAGCAAGTGTATGTCACAGATGGCTTAAAAGATAAATTTGAACTTACTGATAAGGCGTTTAAAATGGCCGAGCTAGATGGAAAGGGGGAGAAATAATTGTCGTTTCGGACGTTTTTAGAACTGGTTGAAATCCGCACGAAAATTGCAAGCGTATATCCATTTATGCTTGGGACGTTATACGTGCTTTATGAGTATCAAGTGTTCAACTGGCAAAATACCATTATTTTCTTCCTCGCAATGCTGATTTTTGATTTAACAACAACGGCCATTAATAATTATATGGACTACCGCAAAGCAACAAATAATCACGACTATGATTTTCGCAAAACAAGTAATATAATTGGACAAAAGGAAATTCCGGAACTTACGGTCATCATTTTAATTTTTGCGATGTTTTTCATCGCAACAGGGCTAGGTATTTGGCTCGTTTTTAGAACCGACTTGCTCGTCCTCCTAATCGGTTTTGTATGTTTCTGCATCGGGATTTTGTACACGTTCGGTCCTGTGCCGCTATCGCGCATGCCGCTTGGCGAAATTTTTTCCGGCGTGACGATGGGGTTCGGCATTTTTTTCCTCGCCATTTATGTGAACGCGTTTGACGCAGGAATTGCCAATCTCATCTGGCAAGGCGAGTGGATCAACATTCGCTTCAACCTGCTCGAAATTATTCAAATCGCCGTCGTTTCACTACCGTGCATTTTCACAATCGGAAACATCATGCTCGCGAATAACTTGTGCGATCTCGATGAAGACATTTGCAACCATCGCTATACACTTCCTTATTATATTGGAAGAAAAATGGGGGTTCTCTTGTTCAACGTGCTTTATTACGCGTCGTTTTTAGCCGTAGTAGTAGCCGTCCTGCTTGGATACCTGCACCCAGTCATGCTGCTTTCGCTTATCGTAATCCTACCAGTTTACAACAATTTGAAAAAATTCAATCAAGAGCAGGTGAAAGCGAAAACGTTTGTTATTGGCATTAAAAATTTTGTGATGATTAACGCATCGTTAACCGTCTTGATGGCGCTTAGTGTTGGCATCGTTTATTTCACGCACTAAAGGAGAGGGCGAAAATGATAGACAAACTTATATTTGGTCGTTTTGTTCCTGGTCAATCGCTTATCCACGCGTTAGATGCGCGAACGAAATTGCTAGCAGGTTTTTATTTCATCGGCATTCTATTTTTAGCGAATAACATCCAAACTTATGCGCTTATGATTTTATTTACGCTCATGGTTATTACGATGACGGGCATTAAAATCAAAGTTTTTATAAAAGGTGTCAAGCCGCTCATTTGGCTAATTCTGTTTACAGTCATGATGCAAATGCTGTTCACGAGTGGCGGTACGATTTATTTAGATTTCGGTCCATTCGTCATTTCTTCTTTTGGTATTATAAATGGTATTTATGTATTCATTCGTTTTACGCTCATCATTATTTTATCAACAGCGATTACACTCACGACAACGCCAATGGACTTAACCGACGCAATTGCGTATCTATTACAACCTTTTAAATATGTTAAAATGCCAGTTCAAGATATCGCGCTCATGTTATCCGTTGCTCTGCGATTTATTCCAACTTTAATGGAAGAAACGGATAAAATTATGAAAGCTCAGCGCGCACGCGGAGTCGAATTTGGTGAAGGCAATTTGTTTGAGCAAATGAAAGTCGTCGTCCCCATCTTTATCCCATTATTTGTCAGCTCATTCAACCGGGCCGAAGAATTAGCAGACGCTATGGAAGTTCGCGGCTATCAAGGAGATAAAGGTAGGACGCGATTTAAAATTCTCCATTTCCATCTCAATGATTTAATCGCATTGTTTGTTCTTATTTTATTGACAGCCATGCTAATTGTATTGCGTACTTAAAATCTAAAAATCTTCACTTTTTGAAGATTTTTAGATTTTTTTTGCGAAAATTGAGTTCAAATCCAAATACGATTGTGTTTTATAGCATGATTTTAAGTATACCTTATATGTAAAACAACTTTTTAGCTATAGCGCAAAACTCCAAAAACAACAGCTTTATGAACATTCTTTGTACAATTACATAAAAATCTGAAAAATAATCTGAAAAATAGGGTATATTTACACCTATATAGGTTTAAAGTATAATGTTTTGGCGGAGTAAGGAATATAAGAATGAGGAGTGTCAAATAAAAGATGGATAAGAAAAAATTAGCAAAGACGATAGTAACGCCATGCTTAATTGCGGGTATGATAGTGGCGGGTTCACCGGCTGGAACAGCCCTAGCTTCAGATAACGAGATGATTCAAGCTAGAGGGATATCAGTTTATGAGCGTGGATCGCTAAAAATTAAAGGAACCGCAGCGAAATCAGGAATTAGCTACGATGCTAAAAATAATGCGACAGGAGTATTGTCCTTAAATTATTACGCACAGTATGGTTTTGGCGGGGGAGTTGCCGACCAAACCTACTATACGCTAAAATTACCGCAAGAATTTGAAGAAATCAGTAAAACGGATTCTTTCAAAAAAGCAGTAACGGCGAAATTCAGACAAAAAGCAACGGGAATCACAATGAAAAGTTACAAATATATGCAACAAGACTTTTCTATAGAAGATAATACTCTAATCTTTAAAAATCCGCGTTTCTCCTATATTGTAGAATCTCGTATCTTAGTAGATGTAGATATTGACCTTGGAAAAGTGATTAACGAAACGGGTATGCATATTCCAAAAGCAAATGAGACGACAAAATATCGCTTCATGGGACAAAATGTACAAAACGTAAATCTGATTAACTGGAATCTATTATTTGGTAGTGATAATGATGCCAAAACAACTTTTAACGTCATGGATTCTTTCGGTTTATAAAAAATAATTGCCCAAACTCCGCGAAAAGAGCCATATAGGCTCTTTTTTTAACTCCCTTCACCGTTTTGGCCGGCCTTAATTTGTGCGGAGCAAGCAATTACTTCGCGCCAATAGTTTATTAAAAAACAAGAAAGAAACGAACGCCTGTTTTTACAATGAAAAGAAAGTCAAACTTTTTTCAAAAAGCGGTTGATTACAAGTCTCAACACGTGTATAATAGATAAAGTGCAAATGAGTAGGCATCCGTCTGCCCTTTTGTATGAGCACCCCTAAGCTATTGGGGCGCAAGATGTGATGAAGTGGAAGGTTGCTGACACACCCGGCCGCTTTGCCATGGCGGGTACTCAGGTAATTTCCATGGAGAATGTCTATTTTAAAAGTAGGCGAGAAGGAGGGAAAATAATGGCAAAACAAAAAATTCGTATTCGTTTAAAAGCTTATGATCACCGTATCTTGGATCAATCAGCTGAAAAAATTGTGGAAACTGCGAAACGTTCTGGTGCTTCTGTATCTGGTCCGATTCCACTTCCAACAGAGAAATCTGTATACACAGTTTTACGTGCGGTTCACAAATACAAAGATTCGCGCGAACAATTCGAAATGCGTACGCATAAACGTTTAATCGACATCGTTAATCCAACACCACAAACTGTGGATAGCTTGATGCGTTTAGACTTGCCAAGCGGTGTAGATATCGAAATTAAACTCTAATAAACTCTTGGGCATGTTTTGTCCGAAAAAAATTAACTATTAACAGGAGGTGTGACTCATGACCAAAGGAATCTTAGGTAGAAAAGTAGGGATGACTCAAGTTTTCACTGAAAATGGAGAATTAATTCCAGTAACAGTAATTGAAGCGGCTAACAACGTAGTACTTCAAAAGAAAACTGTTGAAACTGACGGCTACGAAGCAGTACAAATCGGCTTCGAAGACAAACGTGAAGTTTTATCAAACAAACCCGAAAAAGGTCATGTAGCAAAAGCCAATACTACTCCTAAGCGCTTCATTCGCGAATTCCGCGATGTTAACTTAGACGAGTATGAGATTGGTTCTGAAGTAAAAGTAGACGTATTCGCAGAAGGTGACATCATCGACGCGACCGGCGTATCGAAAGGTAAAGGGTTCCAAGGTGTAATTAAACGCCACGGACAATCTCGCGGGCCTATGGCTCACGGTTCTCGTTACCACCGTCGCCCTGGTTCAATGGGTCCTGTAGCGCCTAACCGTGTTTTCAAAAATAAACTTCTTCCAGGTCGTATGGGTGGAGATCAAATCACTATCCAAAACTTGGAAATCGTTAAAGTAGACGTAGAAAAGAACTTACTTTTAGTTAAAGGTAACGTTCCTGGTGCGAAAAAATCATTAGTTCAAATTAAAACTGCTATTAAAGCAAAATAATTTATTTGGAAAGGAGGACTAACGAATGCCAAAACTAAGCTTACTTAAACAAGATGGTTCTAAAGCTGGCGAAATTACATTGAATGATGCTGTCTTCGGTATCGAACCGAATGAAAAAGTAGTTGTTGATGTGATTTTGAGCCAACGAGCTTCCTTACGTCAAGGAACTCATAAAGTAAAAAATCGTTCTGAAGTACGTGGTGGTGGACGTAAACCATGGCGTCAAAAAGGTACTGGTCGTGCTCGTCAAGGTTCGATTCGTTCCCCGCAATGGCGTGGAGGCGGTGTCGTATTCGGCCCAACACCTCGTTCATATGCATACAAATTACCAAAGAAAGTTCGCCGTTTAGCGATTAAATCAATCCTATCTTCTAAAGTGAAAGACGAAAACGTTCTTGTACTTGAAAACTTAGCGTTTGATGCGCCTAAAACAAAAGATTTTGCAGCTTTCCTTAAAAATATCTCTGTAGATTCTAAAGCTCTAATTGTAGTTGCTGGAGAAAGCGAAAACGTAGAATTATCTGCCCGCAATATCCAAGGCATTACAGTTATCCCAGCTGAAAGTATCTCAGTACTAGAAGTTGCTAGTCATGATAAATTAATCATTACTAAAGCAGCTGTCGAAAAAGTAGAGGAGGTGCTTGCGTAATGGATGCACGCGACATCATTAAGCGCCCAGTCGTAACGGAGGAATCTACAAGTATTCTTGATGACAAGAAATATACTTTTGAAGTAGACACTCGCGCGACAAAATCTCAAATTAAACATGCGATTGAAGAAATTTTTGAAGTTGACGTTGTAAAAGTAAACGTTATGAACTACAAAGGTAAAAAGAAACGCATGGGTCGTTACGTTGGCTACACAAACAAACGTCGTAAAGCGATTGTTACATTGAGTGCTGACAGTAAAGAAATTCAACTTTTTGAAGTTTAAAACGAACGTTTAGAATAAAAAAATCTAACGAGGAGGGAAAAAAATGGCGATTAAAAAGTACAAACCTACCACAAACGGCCGCCGTCATATGACAAGTTCTGATTTTGCTGAGATTACAACGAGTACTCCAGAAAAATCTTTACTACGTCCTATGAAAAAGAAGGCTGGTCGTAACAACCAAGGTAAGTTAACTGTTCGTCATCACGGTGGTGGACATAAACGTCAATACCGTGTGATCGATTTCAAACGTAATAAAGATGGCGTTCCAGGTCGTGTAGCAACAATCGAATACGATCCTAACCGCTCAGCAAATATTGCGTTAATCAACTACGCTGATGGAGAAAAACGCTACATCATCGCAGCAAAAGGTCTTGAAGTAGGCCAAACAATTTACTCTGGAGCAGAAGCAGACATTAAAGTCGGTAACGCTTTAGAACTTAAAGATATTCCAGTGGGTACAGTTATCCATAATATCGAATTAAAACCTGGTAAAGGTGGACAATTAGTTCGCTCTGCCGGCACAAGTGCACAAGTACTTGGTAAAGAAGGGAAATATGTTCTTATTCGCCTTAACTCTGGTGAAGTTCGCATGATTCTTGCTACTTGCCGTGCTACTATCGGTCAAGTTGGGAACGAACAACACGAACTTATCAACATCGGTAAGGCTGGACGTAGCCGCTGGTTAGGCAAACGCCCAACGGTTCGTGGTTCCGTTATGAACCCTAACGATCACCCACACGGTGGTGGTGAAGGTAAAGCGCCAATCGGACGTAAATCTCCAATGTCACCATGGGGTAAACCAACTCTTGGTTACAAAACACGTAAGAAAAACAATAACTCCGATAAATTTATCGTACGTCGTCGTAAAGGTAAATAATTTCTGGGTTAATATGATTAAATTAAAGTTAGCGGGACAGCACGGAGAAATGCTCCGAGCTGCCTGACTATACGAAGGGAGGTTCCGTCATGGGTCGTAGTTTGAAAAAAGGACCTTTTGTCGATGATCACTTGATGAAGAAAGTGGAAGCTGCTAATGAAAGCGACAAAAAACAAGTTATCAAAACTTGGTCTCGTCGTTCCACAATCTTCCCAGTATTTGTAGGTCAAACAATCGCTGTATATGATGGACGTAAACACGTTCCTGTTTATATCCAAGAAGATATGGTAGGACATAAATTAGGTGAATTTGCACCAACTCGTACTTACCGTGGCCACGCGGCAGACGATAAGAAAACTAGACGATAATTCGAGAGGAGGCTATCTAAATGGCAAATGAAGTTACAAGCGCAAAAGCCGTTGCCAAAACGGTACGTATTGCTCCTCGTAAAGCGAGAATCGTTATTGATTTAATCCGAGGTAAGCAAGTAGGCGAAGCAATCGCAATTTTGAAGTTTACTCCAAAAGCGGCTTCACCAATCATTGAAAAAGTATTAAAATCTGCTATGGCAAATGCTGAGCACAATTATGATTTAGACGTGAATAGTTTAGTTGTATCTGAAGCTTTCGTAGACGAAGGTCCAACTCTTAAACGTTTCCGTCCACGTGCACAAGGTCGTGCAAGTGCAATTAATAAACGTACTAGCCACATCACAGTTGTGGTATCTGAAGTGAAGGAGGGATAACGTTGGGTCAAAAAGTACATCCAATAGGTATGCGTATCGGTGTCATTCGTGACTGGGATTCTAAATGGTACGCTGAAAAAGAATATGCGGACTTCTTACATGAAGACTTACGCATTCGTGATTTTATCGCAAAACGTCTTGCTGATGCTTCTGTTTCACGTGTTGAAATCGAACGTGCAGCTAATCGTGTAAACATTACAATTCACACTGCAAAACCTGGTATGGTAATTGGTAAAGGTGGTTCTGAAGTTGAAGCACTTCGTAAATCACTTAACGAATTAACAGGCAAACGCGTACACATCAATATCGTTGAAATTAAACGTGCTGATTTAGACGCTAAACTTGTTGCAGAAAATATTGCTAGACAACTTGAAGGTCGTGTTTCCTTCCGTCGTGCACAAAAACAAGCAATTCAACGTACTATGCGCGCTGGTGCTAAAGGAATTAAGACTCAAGTATCTGGTCGTCTTGGCGGAGCTGATATCGCTCGTGCTGAACATTATAGCGAAGGAACAGTACCTCTTCATACATTGCGTGCAGACATTGACTACGCATGGGAAGAAGCTGACACAACTTACGGTAAACTAGGCGTTAAAGTTTGGATTTATCGCGGTGAAGTCCTTCCTACGAAGAAAAACAATGTGGAAGGAGGAAAATAATAATGTTAGTTCCAAAACGTGTTAAATATCGTCGTGAGTTTCGTGGTAACATGCGCGGACGTGCAAAAGGCGGAACTGAAGTAGCATTTGGTGAATACGGTCTTCAAGCGGTTGAAGCTTCTTGGATTACTAACCGTCAAATCGAAGCTGCTCGTATCGCTATGACTCGTTATATGAAACGTGGCGGTAAAGTTTGGATTAAAATTTTCCCTCATAAATCTTACACTTCTAAACCAATCGGGGTTCGGATGGGTAAAGGTAAAGGTGCTCCGGAAGGCTGGGTAAGCCCAGTTAAACGCGGCAAAATTATGTTCGAAATCGCAGGTGTACCTGAAGAAGTTGCGCGTGAAGCGTTACGTCTTGCGTCACACAAACTGCCGGTCAAAACTAAGATCGTAAAACGTGAAGAAATTGGTGGTGAAGCAAATGAAAGCTAATGATATCCGTGAACTATCCACTACCGAAATTAAAGATCAAGAAAAAGCGCTAAAAGAAGAGCTTTTCAACCTGCGCTTTCAATTAGCTACAGGACAATTGGAAAATACTGCACGTATTAGAGAAGTACGTAAATCTATCGCGCGCATGAAAACAATTGTTAAAGAAAGAGAACTTGCTTAAAAAGAAAATCGTAAGGAGGTTTTAATGCATGACTGACCGTAATCAACGTAAAATTTATACAGGTCGCGTAGTATCCGACAAAATGGATAAGACAATCACTGTAGTAGTTGAAACATACAAAAAGCATGGTTTGTATGGTAAACGCGTTAAGTATTCGAAAAAGTTCAAAGCGCATGATGAAAATAACACTGCTAAAGCTGGCGATATCGTTCGTATCATGGAAACTCGTCCTCTATCCGCAACTAAACGTTTCCGTTTAATTGATGTAGTAGAAGAAGCAGTAATTATCTAACGTTTATTATAAAAATAAGAAATTATTTCTTACCCGTTATTCTGGAAGGAGGGTGTCCTAATGATTCAACAAGAAAGTCGTATGAAAGTGGCTGATAACTCTGGCGCGCGTGAAGTGCTAACTATTAAAGTGCTAGGTGGATCAGGACGCAAAACTGCTAACATTGGCGATGTTGTCGTGTGTACCGTTAAACAAGCAACACCAGGCGGCGTTGTCAAAAAAGGTGAAGTTGTTAAAGCAGTAATCGTTCGTACTAAGAGTGGAGCACGTCGTCAAGATGGTTCTTACATCAAATTTGATGAAAATGCATGTGTCATTATCCGTGATGATAAAAGTCCTCGTGGAACACGTATTTTTGGACCTGTTGCTCGCGAACTTCGTGAAAACAACTTTATGAAGATCGTTTCTTTAGCTCCAGAAGTTCTTTAAAAAACAAGTTTCAAACCAAGGAGGTGCTAAGACTTATGCATGTCAAAAAAGGTGATAAAGTACAAGTTATTACTGGTAAAGATAAAGGCAAATCCGGCAAAATCCTTGCTGCATTTCCGAAAAAAGATCGTGTAATTGTTGAAGGAATTAACATGGTGAAAAAACATACGAAACCTTCCAACATCAATCCACAAGGTGGAATCTTGAATGTTGAGGCACCAATTCACGTATCAAACGTAATGCTTATCGACCCTAAAACTGGTGAACCTACTCGTGTAGGCTATGAAGTAAAAGGCGATAAAAAAGTACGTGTAGCTAAAAAATCCGGTGAAGTAATCGATAAATAAGTATTTGAGGAAGGAGGCAACATTACATGAATCGCCTTAAAGATCGCTATCTTAAGGAAATTGTTCCTGCTATGATGAGCAAGTTTAACTATTCTTCCGTTATGGAAGTACCAAAAATTGAAAAAATCGTAATCAACACTGGTGTTGGTGACGCAGTAGCAAACGCTAAAGTTTTAGACAGTGCTGTTGAAGAATTAGCTTTAATCACTGGTCAAAAACCTGTAATCACAAAAGCAAAAAACTCTATCGCTGGTTTCCGTCTTCGTGAAGGAATGCCAATCGGTGCTAAAGTAACGCTTCGTGGTGAGCGTATGTATGATTTCTTAGACAAATTAATTACTGTTTCACTTCCACGTGTACGTGACTTCCGTGGTGTTTCGAAAAAAGCTTTCGACGGCCGTGGGAACTATACGCTGGGTGTGAGAGAACAATTAATTTTCCCTGAAATTGATTATGATCAAGTATCTAAAGTTCGAGGTATGGATGTAGTTATTGTTACAACTGCCAAAACTGATGAAGAATCCCGTGAGTTATTAACTCTAGCTGGAATGCCGTTTCAAAAATAATCAATAATTAAAAGTAGGGAGGCGAAAACGTGGCTAAAAAGTCAATGATCGCTAAGCAAAAACGCGAACCAAAATTCGCAGTTCAAGCGTATACTCGTTGCGAACGTTGTGGACGTCCACATTCCGTTATTCGCAAATTCAAATTATGCCGTATTTGTTTCCGTGAACTTGCCTATAAAGGTCAAATTCCCGGCGTAAAAAAAGCAAGCTGGTAAGTTAAAGTTTAAGGAAGGAGGGTAATTACACATGGTGATGACAGATCCAATTGCAGATTTTCTAACTCGTATCCGTAATGCGAACATGGTAAAGCATGATAAATTAGAATTACCTGCGTCTAAAATCAAGAAAGAAATCGCTGAAATCCTGAAACGTGAAGGTTTTGTACGCGATGTTGAGTATATCGAAGACGACAAACAAGGCACTATCCGTGTTTTCTTAAAATATAGTCCGTCTGGCGAACGTGTAATCACTGGTTTGAAACGTATCAGTAAACCAGGTCTGCGTGTATACGCTAAATCAAATGAGGTGCCTAAAGTACTTAACGGTCTTGGTATCGCAATCGTATCAACTTCGCAAGGTGTTTTAACTGACAAAGAAGCTCGCGCTAAACAAGTCGGTGGAGAAGTTCTAGCATACGTTTGGTAAGAAATATATAACACAAGGAGGTGCGATAAATGTCCCGTATCGGTAAAAAGCCTATTACAATTCCTGCTGGTGTAACTGTTACACTTGACGGAGCTAAGGCTACAGTTAAAGGTCCTAAAGGTGAACTCGTTAAAGAGTTTAACCCAGACATTAAAATTGATATTGAAGGAAGCGAAATTAACATTTCCCGTCCAACTGATAATAAAACTCATCGTGCTCTTCATGGTACGACTCGTGCAATCTTAAATAACATGGTTGTCGGAGTATCTGAAGGCTACGAAAAAACTTTAGAATTAATCGGTGTCGGTTACCGTGCACAAAAACAAGGTTCTAAACTTGTTCTTAACGTAGGTTACTCTCATCCAGTAGAATTCGAAGCGCCAAAAGGTGTAGAAATTGATGTTCCTGCTAATACGAAAATTATCGTTAAAGGCTTCAATAAAGAACACGTTGGTGAACTAGCTGCGAATATTCGCGCTGTACGTCCGCCTGAGCCATACAAAGGCAAAGGTATTCGTTACGAAGGCGAATATGTACGCCGTAAAGAAGGTAAAACTGGTAAATAATGCCGCATAGGCTATTAGAGAAGAGGTGAGTCGTGTGATTACCAAAATCGACAAAAATAAAGTTCGTAAAAAGAGACATGCTCGTGTTCGTTCTAAAATTACTGGAACTGAAAGTCGTCCACGTTTAAACGTTTTTCGTTCTAATAAAAATATTTACGCTCAATTAATTGATGATGTAAATGGCGTGACACTTGTAAGTGCATCGAATTTAGATAAAGATTTCGCATCAAGCGAATCAAAAGTTGACGCTGCTAGCAAAGTTGGCGAATTAGTCGCAAAACGTGCTTCTGAAAAAGGAATTTCTGCTGTTGTATTTGACCGCGGAGGTTACTTATATCATGGTCGCGTAAAAGCTCTTGCTGAAGCTGCTCGTGAAAACGGATTACAATTCTAATAAGAAGGAGGGAAACCTTGCATGGCTGAAATTATTGATGGAAACAAATTAGATTTAGAAGAACGCGTTGTTACAATCAACCGTGTTGCTAAAGTAGTTAAAGGTGGTCGTCGTTTCCGCTTCACAGCACTTGTTGTTGTTGGTGATAAAAACGGTCACGTGGGCTTCGGTACTGGTAAAGCACAAGAAGTTCCAGACGCTATTCGTAAAGCTGTTGAAGATGCGAAGAAAAACATGGTATTCGTACCAACTGTTGACACAACAATTCCGCATACAGTTGTAGGTCACTTCGGTGGGGGAGAAATCCTTCTTAAACCTGCGAGCGCCGGTTCTGGTGTAACTGCTGGTGGTCCTGTTCGTGCCGTACTTGAGCTTGCTGGTGTTGCAGATGTATCTTCCAAATCACTTGGATCAAATACACCTATCAACATGGTGCGCGCTACAATCGACGGTATCAAACAACTTAAAAAAGCTGAAGAAGTTGCAAAACTTCGTGGCAAAACTGTAGAAGAATTGCTAGGATAAGGAGGGAATTATCATTATGGCTAAATTAGAAATCACTCTAAAACGTAGCTTAATCGGTCGTCCCGAACCACAACGTAAAACTGTTCAAGCATTAGGTCTTGGTAAAACAAATTCCGTTGTCGTTAAAGAAGATAATCCTGCAATTCGTGGGATGGTTAACAAAGTTAGTCATCTTCTGGACGTTAAAGAAGTTTAAGCGAAATTTTCAAATGTAATAAACTAGAATTAGGAGGAGGTGCTTGACATGAAACTACACGAACTTAAGCCTGCTGAAGGTTCTCGCAAAGAGCGTAATCGTGTTGGTCGTGGTACAGGCTCTGGTAACGGTAAAACTTCCGGTCGCGGACATAAAGGGCAAAAAGCTCGTTCCGGCGGCGGTGTACGTTTAGGTTTTGAAGGTGGACAACTTCCATTATTCCGCCGTATACCAAAACGTGGATTTACGAACATCAACCGTAAAGAATTCGCAGTTGTGAATTTAGATGTTTTAAATCGCTTTGAAGAAGGTACAGAAGTAACACCTGAATTATTAATTGAAACTGGTATTGTGCGTAATGCAAAATCTGGTATTAAAATCCTTTCAAATGGATCTATTGAGAAAAAACTTACAGTGAAAGCAAATAAATTTTCCACAGCTGCTAAGGAAGCAATCGAAGCCGCTGGTGGGAAAACTGAGGTGATCTAATGTTTTCAACGTTAGTCAACTTCTTTAGAGTAGCTGATATCCGTAAAAAAATTCTTTTCACAATTGCGATGTTAATTATTTTCCGTATTGGAACATTTGTGCCCGTGCCTGGGGTGAATGCTGCTGCATTGCAACAAACGATGGAAGGCGGGATTTTTGGCTTTCTAAACACATTTAATGGTGGAGCATTAAAAAACTTCTCCGTTTTAGCAATGGGTGTTATGCCGTACATCACGGCGTCCATCATTGTTCAACTATTACAAATGGATGTTGTTCCTAAACTTACGGAATGGGCGAAGCAAGGGGAAATGGGTCGTAAAAAACTCAACCAACTTACTCGTTATTTAACAATCATTTTAGGTTTAGTAGAAGCGTTTGGTATGGCATATGGCTTTAACAGACTTTCAGGATCTACTTTGATTTTTAATGCGTCAATTCCACAGTACATTCTAATTGCGATTGTACTAATGACAGGTACAATGTTCCTTATGTGGTTAGGGGAACAAATTACAGTTAAAGGTGTCGGTAATGGGGTTTCCATTATTATCTTTGCTGGTATCGTTGCACGTATTCCTGATGGTGTTCGTCAAGTTTACGTACAACAAATCGAAGGAGCTGGAGATCAGCTTTTCCTACACATTTTAGTTCTTGCTGGAATCGCACTAGCTGCACTTCTAATCGTAGTAGTAGTTATTTACTTCCAACAAGCTTTACGTAAAATCCCGATTCAATATTCAAAACGTGTTGCAGGTAACAAGCAAGCTGGTGCTCAGGCAACTCATTTGCCACTTAAACTTAACTCTGCTGGGGTTATTCCGGTAATCTTCGCGAGTGCGTTTATTATCACACCACAAACCATTCTTACTTTCTTTGATAGTAGTAATGAAGTTGTTGCTGTGCTCAAAAATGTGTTTGATTATACGAAACCTATCGGCATGATTTTATATGTAGCACTAATTATCGCATTCACTTATTTCTATGCTTTCATTCAAGTTAACCCTGAAAAAGTGGCTGACAATTTGAAGAAGCAAGGTGGATATATCCCTAGTAAACGCCCAGGTAGAGAAACACAAGCATATCTTACTTCGGTACTTTACCGTCTAACATTTGTTGGTGCACTTTTCCTAGCGGCAGTTGCTGTAATTCCAACTATCGGTACGACCGCTTTTGGTCTTCCTCAAACGCTCGCTATCGGTGGTACAAGTCTTCTAATCGTAATCGGTGTAGCACTAGATACAACGAAACAACTCGAAGGTCAACTTGTGAAACGGAATTATCGTGGGTTCATCAAATAACACGCAGGCACTTGCTTAGGATTACCTAGCAGGGCCCCTGCGCGTAGCCGAGGAGCGAAACAGTTGAAATTAGTATTAATGGGACTACCAGGAGCTGGAAAAGGTACTCAAGCTGAGAAAATTGTTGAAAAATATAATATCCCTCATATATCTACAGGGGATATGTTCCGCGCAGCGATGAAAAATGAAACAGATTTAGGACTAAAAGCTAAGTCTTACATGGATAAAGGTGATTTAGTTCCCGATGAAGTGACAAATGGTATTGTTCGTGAACGTTTAGCTCAAGATGATGCAAGAAACGGGTTTCTATTAGATGGCTTTCCACGCACAGTGGCACAAGCTGAAGAGCTGGAAAACATATTGAAAGATTTAGGAACAGAACTTGATGCTGTCATTAACATTAATGTTGATAAAGAAATTTTGATGAAACGCCTAACGGGCCGCTGGATTTGTAAAACTTGTGGTCGCACGTATCATGAAATTTATAATCCACCCAAAGTTGCAGGTAAATGTGACGTGGATGGAACAGAACTTTATCAACGTGAAGATGACAAAAAAGAAACTGTTGAAAATCGTTTGAATGTCAATATGAAACAAACAGAACCTCTTCTTAATTTCTATAAAGAAACAGGTAAGCTTCACAACGTAAACGGTGAACAAGATATCAATGATGTTTTTGCGGATGTGGACAAGATTCTTGCTGCTTTCTAAGTGCGGAAAGTGCTTGCCCTGCTAACAAATTAATACGTGCAAATTCAATTGGATTGTAGTATAATGGATAATTGGCAGTGGAATAAAAGCATCATAGCAAATCATGATGAACGAGAGAACCATTTGAAGATCATCCGAAAGATTATATCGAGCTTTAACTTTGAGTAATGTTTGCTCAAAATCTCGGCATTACGGATTCACTCTGTGGGTTGTCTAAAAACACCGAAAACGTTGCAAATATGCGACGAGTTTTGGCTTGTTTACCGTTTTTTCATGTAATCAAGTTTTACACTGATAAAATTTAGTAACCAAGTGGTCTAGTAACCGAGAAGGAGGTAGCGAACATATGGCTAAAGAAGATGTAATCGAAGTGGAAGGCGTTGTTCAAGAAACTTTACCAAATGCGATGTTCAATGTAGAACTCGAAAATGGTCATAAAGTGCTTGCCACTGTTTCTGGTAAAATTCGTATGCACTACATCCGTATTTTACCTGGGGACAAAGTGACAGTTGAGCTTTCCCCGTATGATTTAACTCGTGGAAGAATCACTTATCGTTTTAAATAATTTGCACTCCGAAATTGAATTTATATACCGGTCTGGTTCGCCAGCTTAGTACGTATCGGTTTATAGAGACACTTTCTCTAATAAACAAGGAGGTATATGGAATATGAAAGTAAGACCATCCGTTAAACCTATGTGCGAAAAATGTAAAGTTATTCGTCGTAAAGGTAAAGTAATGGTGATTTGTGAAAACCCTAAACATAAGCAAAAACAAGGATAATATAAGGAGGTGCTTGACTAAATGGCACGTATTGCAGGTGTGGACGTTCCACGTGAAAAACGTATTGTTATTTCCCTGACTTACATTTACGGTATTGGTAAACAAACTGCTATTCAAGTTTTGAAAGAAGCAGGCGTTTCTGAAGATACTCGTACTCGTGATTTAACAGAAGAAGAATTAGGTAAAATCCGTGAAATCGTTGACCGTATTAAAGTAGAAGGTGATCTTCGTCGTGAAGTGAACTTGAACATTAAACGTCTGATTGAAATCGGTTCTTACCGTGGTATGCGTCACCGTCGTGGACTTCCCGTTCGTGGACAAAATACTAAAAATAATGCTCGTACTCGTAAAGGTCCTTCTAAGACTGTTGCAGGTAAGAAGAAATAATAAGTTAGTAAAGGAGGTAGTAAGTGAATGGCACGTAAAACAAATACTCGTAAACGTCGTGTGAAAAAGAATATCGAAAGCGGTATTGCACATATTCGTTCTACATTTAATAATACGATTGTAATGATTACTGACACGCATGGAAATGCTTTAGCTTGGTCTAGCGCTGGTGCTTTAGGATTTAAAGGTTCTCGTAAATCTACTCCTTTTGCAGCTCAAATGGCAGCTGAAAGTGCAGCTAAATCAGCTCAAGAACATGGTTTGAAAACTTTAGAAGTAACTGTTAAAGGTCCAGGTGCTGGTCGTGAAGCAGCTATTCGTGCTCTTCAAGCAGCAGGTCTTGAAGTTACTGCAATTAAAGATGTAACTCCAGTTCCCCACAATGGTTGTCGTCCTCCAAAACGTCGTCGTGTATAAGTAGTCGTATTTCTTATGCCACTCTATACTTCGATTGTTAAACTTGTAAAGAGGTTCGACTAGATTTAGGAAATAAGACGTTTTGAAGGAGGGTAAATTTGAATGATCGAAATTGAAAAGCCAAAAATCGAGACGATTGAGATCAGCGATGATGCCAAGTATGGAAAGTTTGTTGTAGAACCACTTGAGCGTGGATATGGTACAACTTTGGGTAACTCCTTACGTCGTATTCTATTATCTTCACTACCAGGTGCTGCAGTCACTTCAATTCAAATTGATGGTGCATTGCATGAGTTTTCTGTTATTGAAGGTGTAGTTGAAGATGTGACAACAATGATTTTAAATATCAAGAAACTTGCACTTAAAGTTTACTCTGATGAAGAAAAAACATTGGAAATTGATATGCAAGGACCAGGTGTTGTAACTGCTGGAGATATTAATTATGACAGTGATGTTGAAATTTTAAATCCAGATTTGCATATTGCTACATTAAGTGATAATGCGAAATTCCATGTGCGCTTGAATGCCACTCGTGGTCGTGGTTATACGCCAGCTGACCAAAACAAACGTGAAAGTATGCCTATTGGTGTTCTTCCAATAGACTCTATTTTCTCTCCAGTAATTCGTGTGAATTATCAAGTTGAAAATACACGTGTAGGTCAATCGACAAATTATGATAAGCTAACTTTTGATGTTTTAACTGATGGAAGCATTAGCCCAGAAGAAGCTGTATCTCTTGGTGCAAAAATCCTTTCTGAGCATTTGAGCATCTTTGTTAACTTAACAGACGAAGCCCAAAAAGCGGAAATTATGATTGAAAAAGAAGAAAGCCATAAAGAGAAAGTGCTTGAAATGACAATTGAAGAATTAGATCTTTCTGTTCGTTCTTATAACTGTCTAAAACGCGCTGGAATCAATACTGTACAAGAATTAGCTGACAAATCAGAAGATGATATGATGAAAGTTCGTAACTTGGGTCGTAAATCTCTTGAGGAAGTTAAAGTTAAGCTTGCTGACCTTGGCTTAGGTCTAAGAAACGAAAACTGATAGAAAAGTAAGGAGGGAATTCCATGGGTTACAGAAAATTAGGCCGTACGAGCTCACAACGTAAAGCGTTACTACGTGATCTTGCAACGGATTTAATCGTACATGAACGTATCGAAACAACTGAAGCTCGCGCTAAAGAGATTCGTAAAGTTGTTGAAAAACTTATTACTTCCGGTAAAAAAGGTGACTTGCACGCTCGTCGTCAAGCTGCTGCTTTTGTTCGCCATGAAGTTGCTGACGTTAAACAAGTTGACGTAACAAACAAAAAAGGCGAAACTGTGAAGAAAAACCAAGCGGTATACGCGCTTCAAAAACTATTTGATGATGTAGCACCTCGTTATGCTGATCGTCAAGGTGGTTACACTCGTATTTACAAAAAAGGACCTCGTCGTGGTGACGGTGCTCCAATGGTAATTATCGAGTTAGTTTAATAGAAAATGTATGAAAGCAAGTAGAGTGTCATGATAAGCAGGGAAACCTGACTTGTCTAGCTCTGTGCGCCTTCTTCTGTTTAAAACGGGGAGGGCGCAGGCTTTTTTTATTTCTGTCCAGACTCAAAGTCATTTACTTTGAGTTTTTTTGTGTTCAAAAACTAAATTGTTTCCAAGAAAAGCATGATTTTAAAACAAGCTTTGCGTGTTATGGCGCTTTATACTATAATAAATAAGGTGTAGCCTGTATGAAAGAGGTGCGAATAATGGCGGAAGATTTTGTGAAGATAGATCACGTTTTTTATAAATATGATGATGAGTCGAGCTATGCAGTGCATGATGTGACTTTTTCTGTCGAAAAAGGTGAATGGTTGGCGCTAGTAGGTCATAATGGTTCAGGGAAATCGACTCTTGCTAGACTTTTGAACGGCTTGCTTTTCCCAGAAAAAGGGTTAATTAAAATCGGGCACTATGTTTTGTCAGAAAAGACGATTTGGGATATCCGCAGACAAGTCGGTATGGTTTTCCAAAATCCTGATAATCAATTTGTGGGCGCGACTGTGCAGGATGACGTCGCGTTTGGATTAGAGAACCACGGCGTACCTCATGATGATATGGTGGAGCGTGTGAGCGAGGCGCTACGTGAAGTTGGCATGCAAGAATACAAGGAGCACGAACCGGCTCGTTTGTCTGGTGGTCAGAAGCAACGGGTAGCCATTGCTGGTGTGTTGGCGCTCAAACCGGATGTCATTATTTTGGATGAAGCGACGTCCATGTTAGACCCGCGTGGGAGAGCTGAAGTGATGGAGACTATTCGCAGGCTTAGGGAAAAGGAAGATATTACGGTTATTTCGATTACGCATGACTTGGATGAGGTGCTTTATGCTGACCGGGTCATCGTGATGAATGAAGGAGAACGTTTCAGAGAAGGCACTCCAAAAGAAATTTTTAAAAATGCGGAAGAAATGAAACAAATTGGTTTAGGTGTACCCTTTATTGTTGAACTGGAAGGACAGCTAGAACAGCAAGGGGTACCAATTGGCGAGCCAGTTTTATCGGAAGGAGAGCTGTTAAATTTATTATGGGAATCAAACTCGAGCAAGTAGGATACTGTTATCAAAAAAATAGCCCTTTTGAGAAACGTGCGCTCACTGATGTGAATGTGACATTTGAAACTGGCAGTTATACGGCCGTCATTGGCCACACTGGATCGGGGAAATCGACGCTCGTACAACATTTGAATGCCTTGCTTTTACCTACTGAGGGGAAAATAACGCTGTTTGATCGTGAAATGATTGCCGGTGTGAAGCAAAAAAAATTACGCGATATCCGGCGCCGTGTGGGCATCGTGTTTCAGTTTCCAGAAGCCCAATTGTTTGAAGAAACGGTGTTAAAAGACATTATGTTTGGGCCGCTTAATTTTGGGGCGACAAAAGAAGAGGCGGAAAAACGTGCGCGCGAAGTCATTCAAGATGTAGGTTTAACAGACGCGATTTTGGAACGATCTCCATTTGAACTTTCGGGCGGTCAAAAACGGCGTGTCGCCATTGCTGGTGTGCTGGCGATGGAACCGGAAGTCCTCGTGCTAGATGAGCCGACTGCTGGTCTTGATCCGCATGGGCGGCAGGAAATTATGGAAATGTTTTATGAACTGCATCAAAATAAAAAATTGACGACCATCTTGGTTACACATAGCATGGAAGATGCGGCGCGTTACGCTGAAAAGATTGTGCTTATGAAAGACGGCACGGTGAATCAAGTCGGGGATCCCCGTACGATTTTTACGGAGTCGGAAAAGCTTCTCAATTTAGGGCTTTTAGTACCAGAAGTGGTTCGGTTTCAGCGGAATTTTGAGCGCAAATTTAATGTAACGCTATCCAAAACATGTTTAAATATGGAGGAATTGTTGCAGGAGATTGTGCCGTTTTTAGCTAAGGATGCGTCGCCGTTATGATGGATAAAATGATTTTAGGGCGGTACATTCCGAGCGATTCGTGGTTACATAAAATAGATCCGCGCGCTAAGATTACGGCTGTCATGGCATTTATTGTCATTGTTTTTTTGGCGAATAATTGGCTGACCTACGCGGTCTTGTTTGTATATGTTTTAGCATTAGTTTTGACCTCGAAAATTCCTTTTCTCTTCTTTCTAAAAGGCTTGCAACCAATCATGTGGCTGATTCTTTTAACATTATTACTTCAAGTTTTTTTCACACAAGGGGGAGAAACGTTATTTGCGCTTGGACCAATTAAAGTGACAACACTAGGGCTTATGAACGGGGTTAAAATGTTTTGTCGCTTCGTGCTAATTGTGTTCATGACAACGCTTCTCACGCTTACCACAAGTCCGATTGAACTTACAGATGGTCTTGAGAAAATTTTGGCGCCGTTCCGAATTGTGCGCCTTCCGGTTCATGAATTGGCTCTTATGCTTAGCATTTCGCTGCGCTTCATTCCAACTTTGATGGACGAAACGGAGAAGATAATGAAGGCTCAAAAAGCGCGTGGCGTTGAGTTTACAAGTGGCAAAATTAGCGACCGCATTCGAGCAATTGTTCCGCTGCTTATCCCGCTATTTATCAGCGCGTTTAAACGTGCTGAAGATTTGGCGATTGCGATGGAAGCGCGCGGCTACCGCGGTGGACACGGGCGAACGAGATTCCGCTTGCTGAAATGGCGTTTTGCAGATACAGGTTTACTCATTTCGCTTATCATTTTGACGGGTATTTTAGTATTACTTAGAAATTAGGAGGCGTTTTTGTGACGCGATATAAAGCGGTTATTGCCTATGATGGCAGTGACTTTTCTGGCTATCAAGTGCAGCCGAATGGACGCACAGTGCAAGAAGAAATTGAAAAAGCGCTGAAAAAAATGCATAAAGGTAATTTTGGGCGGATTGTTGCGTCAGGCCGAACGGATACTGGTGTTCACGCAACAGGACAGGTCATTCATTTTGATTCGCCGCTTCAAATCGAGCCGGAAAAGTTCCGGATTGCCTTGCAAACAGGAACACCGCGCGACATTAGCTTTCTATCCGTAGAAAAGGTTTCGGACGATTTTCACGCGCGCTTCGACGTAACTGGCAAGGAATATCGCTACGTTATCGATCGTTCCAAAATCTTTAATCCGTTTAAAAGGGATTTTGCGCTACATTTCCCGTATGCACTAGACCTTGAAAAAATGGGCTCAGTCGCAAAGCTCCTAATTGGAGAACACGACTTCACGAGCTTTTGTTCGGCGAGGGCGGAACAAGAAAGCAAAGTGCGGACGATTTACCATATCGAAATTGTCGAAGTCGATGAAACGACACTCATGATTTCGTATCAGGGAAGCGGCTTTTTATATAATATGGTGCGGATTTTAACCGGCGTTCTATTAGATGCTGGGCAGGGGAAGCTTAGTGAAGCAGATATTCTGCGTGCTTTTAATGCCAAAAGTCGTGAAGCTTTAAGAAGTAAAACAGCGCCTCCAGAAGGCTTATATTTGCATACTGTTTTTTATGATTGATTGTTATATTCAAATAAAACATGATATACTTATAAAAGATATGACAAATTATAAAGGATGTATGGCATGAATGATACAAAGTACGAATTGATTGCAAGTGATATAAGGCGAAAAATCCAAGAAGGTGCCTATGAAGTAAACGAACAACTTCCTTTTGAGAAGGATTTATGTAAAGCATACAATGCGAGTAGAATTACGATTAGAAAAGCAATGGACATGCTCGTAAATGAAGGCCTCATCTATAAACGTAGAGGGTCAGGAAGCTATGTGAAAGGCGCTGAAATGAGCGCGCAGCTCCAAGCGACGACTTTAGAAAATTTTTCAGGGAAAGACATTACAACAGAGGTAATTGATTTCACGGTAATAAAATCACCCGATGATATTGCAGAAAAGCTTAAAATCTCCTCGTTTGATTTTGTTTATGATATACGAAGGTTGCATAAAAAGAATAATTCTCCCTTTGCGATTGAACAAAGTTACATGCCGATTCAGCTCATTCAAGGAATACGTTTGGACGTACTGACAACATCCATTTATAATTTTGTTAAAGATGAAATTGGTCTTGTTCCAAAAAGCGTGCATCGTCAGCTAAATGCCTGTCATCCTTCGAAAAATGATGAGAAGTTGCTTGAGGTTGACTGGAATTTTCCGCTGCTTGAGATGGAACAAATTGTGTATTTAGACAATGGAAAGCCTTGTGAATACTCTGTTTCTAAAATTAAAACGGGAGAATACAAATTCCAAACCGTGAATATTATTTAAAGAAAGCCAGATAGGTTTTCTTTTTTTGTTCCCTGATATGTTATAACTTATATAAATAAGTATTGACTTATATAGAAAAAACGTTATACTAATAATTAAGAAAACGTTTTCTAAACTAACATACAAGGGGTCTTTAACAATGAAAATAGCACTGTTTTGTAGTGGTGGCATGTCCACAAGTTTAGTAGGGTCGAAAATGCAGAAAGCTTATGATGCGCAAGGTGTTAAAAATGTGACTGTAGAGGCGTATGATTTTGCGATGATTGATGAAATTGGTCATGAAGTAGATGTCATCATCATTGCGCCACAAATTGCTTGGGCGTTTGAACAAGTCAAAGCTGCACATCCAGATAAAAAAGTTGTTGATTTAACAATGGCAGAGTTTGGGGCGATGGACGGAGTTTCTATTATTAAACGGCTTGAAAACGAAGGAGTGAATCCTGAATGACTAGCGGGAAATTTTCGAAATTTCAAACAGCGTTCACTCGAATTGTTGGAAAAATCGCAGCGAATAAGTTGCTTTTAACACTACGTGATACATTCATTTTAGTAGCTGCAGTAACCATGATCGCTGGTTTTGCGATAATGATTAGTTCCGTATTTCTTGATCCAAACGGGCTGATTTTTGGACAGCAAGGTTTACATTTAGGGAAGTTAATTAGCGGTTCATGGGATGCATGGGCAAGTTCAAACTTCGCTGAAACGCTAGTCTACATACAATCGCTTATCAATTTATTTTCTCAAGGGGCATTATCTGTATTCTCCTTGCTCATTGTAGTCGTGTTCTCCTATACTTTCTCTAAGAAATTTTTCCCGAAAAATAAAGAACACATGACATCGGTTTTATATGCGATGGCCGCATTTTTCATCTGCTTACCGTGGAACTATGATTATGTAGTAGGAAATAAACATGTAGAAATTACGGGAATGCTGAATTCCAATTTTTTAGGAACACAAGGTGTTTTTTCAGCACTATTAATTAGTGGCTTAGCCGTTTGGATTTATAACATAGTACTCGAAAGAAATATAGTTATTAAAATGCCAGATTCTGTACCACCAGCAGTTGCGAGAAGCTTTGAATCGCTTATCCCGGGAATCATTACACTAGCCGTTTTTGTTGCAGGAACAGGGCTTAGCGTGGGATTGGCAGGTGTTTCACTTCCAGAATTATTGCTGCAAATCTTGCAAAAACCAGCCATGGCCATCTCAGGCACAGCTATCTTTGCGCTTGTCGTCCAAATCACTTGGCCGCTCTTGCAATGGTTTGGGATTCACCCGACATCGATTTGGGGCCCGGTATTTGGTGTAACTTGGAACGTGGCTGATACAGAAAACATGATGGGAACCGCCAAACATTTATATTCAACCATGTTCATGAACTTTTCGACGATTGCAGCCGGAACGTTCGCGCTTGCTCCGGTTATTGCATTACTTATCTTCTCTAAAGTAAACTCGGATAAAAAGGTGGCTAAAATTGCGTTAATGCCCGCTGTCTTTAATATTAGTGAGCCAATCACATTTGGTTTGCCAATTGTTCTAAACCCAATCATGTTTGTGCCGTTTGTTATCGTGCAACCCATTTGTTTTTATCTTGCCGTATTCTTTACGGAAATTGGTTTTATCGATGTTATCACAAATAATGTTCCGTGGACGGTGCCGCCGCTCATTTCAGGGCTTCTTTTCACCGGGACGATAAACGGTGCCATTGTACAGCTTGTCAATTTGGTTGTTGCGACATTTATTTATCTGCCGTTTATTAAAATCGCCAATCAAATGAATCAAAAGCGTTTAGGGGATGTTTAAATGGATGAAAAAAGACTAGAAGAAGCTATGCAACTAATTTTCATCGCTGGCAATGCTAAAACGCAAGCCATGAAAGCAATTTTAAAAGCAGAAGAAGGCGACGCAGTAGAAGCAGAAGCTATGCTGCAACAAGCAAAAAAGGAATTGCACGGCGCGCATGCGATTCAAACGAATTGGCTTACAAGCGAAATGAATGATACGGAAGTTGAAAAAAGCATTTTGCTTATCCATTCGCAAGATCATTTTATGGCAGCGACAACGACAATTGATATGGCAGAACGATTTTGTGTGCTTTACAAAAAATTGGAGGTAAATTGAATGAGTTTCCAACTTGCTAAAGTTTTTAAAAACCGAATGATCTTACAACGTGACGAGCCACTGCGGTTTTTCGGGAAAGCTAAGCCAGGCGTAGTTGTGACAGTTCAAATTGGAGAGGAAGTTTGGTCGAGTGAGGCAGACCAAACCTCCTCTTTTGAAATTGTGACGAAAGCGTTCAAAACGGGCATATCGCCCGACATTTCCATCTCAGCTTTAGACAAAAAAGTGGTTTTGAGAAATTGTCTATTTGGTGATGTTTTCTTAGTTTCTGGTCAGTCTAACATCGAATATCGGTTGAAACAAGATGCTGAGTACGAAAAAGAGCAGCCGTGCTTCCGAAATTTGGGGAATCTGCGCTTTTACAACCTTTTAGCCCCCGATGATGAAAAAGCAGAGCCGTTTTGCTGGGAAGACGTGAACGGAAACATTTCTGCGGTAGCTTATTATTTTGCCAAACAGCTGCGCCTAAAAAATCCCGCTGTCCCAATTGGAATTGTCGGCTGCTTTAAAGGTGGAACCTCGATTTCAAGCTGGCTCCCGGAAGCCATGTTGCGAGGCAATTCGCTATTTAGCGAACGGTTTATTCAGCCATTTGAACGTGAAATTTCCGGCAAAAGCTCGCATGATTTTGAGCGCTTACTGGAAATCTACCAAGAAGCCGTCACCATTTATACGGCGAAACGAGAAAAATACATCGCGGACCATCCCGAATTGACACTCCAAGAAGTGAAACAAATTGTGGGGCACACGCCTTGGCCGCCACCCGCAACACCAGATAGCTACCGTGCGCCCGGTATGCTCTACACCAAAATGTTCTCGGAAGCGCATAAAATGAATTTTTCCGCTGTTCTATGGTATCAAGGCGAAGAAGACGCACAAAACGCAGACCTTTACGACTTTTTGCTAGAAAAATTGGTCCAAGAATGGCGTATCCATCTTGGAAATAAGCCGTTTTTTATTGTCCAACTGCCAAAATACCAGGACGCCCCAAAAGACTCTTGGGCGCTACTGCGCGAAAAACAAGAAAGCGTCACGCGGAAGTTCGCGAATTTGCACTTAGTGGTCACAATTGATTGCGGCGAATCGTACAACATTCACCCCATTTCAAAACGAGCCATCGGTGAGCGAATCTCCTTTTTATACGAGAAAAAAGAAAGCAGTCCCATGTTCGAACGTGTAGAGAAAATATCGGAGAACCACATCAAAATCACGATTAAACACGCAAAAGAACTAACGCTTATGGGTGAAAATTGCGTTTCTGCCTCTTTCCACTTAAAAGGAAATTGTCTGTTTGTGGACGTTTCCCCTGAAACGAAAAAAGTAACTTACGCGTACGAAAACCACCCTGAAGGTTATTTGGTAAATGAAGCAGGCGTTCCCGTGTCCCCATTTAAAGTATCGTTGCCATTGTAATTTTTTCTGGAATTTCCATTGACTTTTACCCTTAAAAATTGTATTATGGACTATGGTATTGTTTACCCCACAATATGCCCCGGAAGGTTGTTGTGTTGAATAAAACAATAGTAAGAAATTTTTATGATGTTTCGGAACAAGGAACGGTTCCGGGCGCAATTTTTAATTTATTAGGAGGGTAACTCATGCGTACAACTTATATGGCGAAACCAGGCGAAGTAGAACGTAAATGGTACGTGATCGACGCTGAAGGTGTTTCTCTAGGTCGTTTATCTAGCGAAGTAGCATCAATTCTTCGTGGTAAAACTAAACCACAATTTACTCCACATGTTGATACTGGAGATTTTGTAATCGTAATTAACGCTGGTAAGGTTGGTCTTACTGGTAAAAAAGCAACTGACAAAATTTATTACCGTCACTCTCAATATCCAGGCGGTTTAAAATCTCGTACTGCAGGCGAAATGCGTACGAACAATCCTGAGAAATTAATCGAGCTATCTGTAAAAGGTATGCTTCCAAAGAATTCTCTTGGACGTCAACAATTTAAAAAATTACACGTATACGGTGGAAGCGAGCATGAACATGCAGCGCAACAACCAGAAGTATACGAATTACGCGGTTAATTATTAAAGGAGGGAAATTATCGTGGCAGAAGTACAATATTACGGAACTGGTCGTCGTAAAAGCTCTGTAGCTCGTGTACGTTTAGTACCTGGCGACGGCAAAGTTGTTATCAATAATCGTGATTGGGAAGATTACATCCCATTCGCTGCACTACGTGAAGTAATCAAACAACCTTTAGTAGCAACTGAAACTTTAGGTAACTACGATGTATTAGTAAACGTTCACGGTGGTGGATACACTGGTCAAGCTGGTGCAATCCGTCACGGCGTTGCACGTGCACTATTACAAGTGGCTCCTGAGTACCGTCCTGCGCTTAAATCTGCTGGACTACTTACTCGTGACCCACGTATGAAAGAACGTAAAAAATACGGACTTAAAGGCGCTCGTCGCGCACCTCAGTTCTCAAAACGTTAATCTTATGCGTTGTAAACCCGCTTCCTATTTTTGGAAAGCGGGTTTTTTGTTGCTTATTTTACTTTGTGTGCTCATCTATTTAGTCAACTTTAAACTCCAAGTTTCTCCTTAAGCGCCTCTGTCAACGTCTGAGAAAAATTAATATTTTCTTCTTCGGCCATATCTGAAAGCCATTCTGGAATTGTTAAATTCTTCCTGATTTTTTTTGAATAATATTTTCTGCGATAAGCTGCTAAATCTAGTCCGATTAAGGCAACATCTTTGTCAGGGAATGATGTGCTCACTTCTTTAATTGTGCTAGCTTTTGGGAATGTATCGTAATCTTCCAAGCTGAAGCCAAGAATTTCCTCCGCCATTTCAAATGCTTCTTCTAAAGTTTCCCCTTGTGTTGTTGCTGTTGGAATGTCAGGGAAATCAACAAGAATATACTTTCCGTCTTGCTCTAAAGTGATTGGGTAAACGACGTTCACGGTCATTACTATACGCCTCCTTGTTCATATTCATGTAATTTCCTGTAAGTATAATTTAGAGCACTTTTGCAAGCAGTCATTTTAGTCCTGCTTGCTTAAGAATGCTTTGTTCTAAGCCTTTTCCTAAGTCTTTATTGTGAATGGGAATGATAACCGTTCGATTAGACTCAGGATGGTACATCTTCAAATGACTGCCTCTTTGGGTTACGATTTCGAACCCTTTCTTACCTAGAAGCCTAACCATCTGCTTAGCTGTCATCGGCATCTTGAAGACCCCATCTCTATGATATTTAATGCTTAATTTGATTATACGCATTATATGCGCATCAGTCAAGTGCTGATTTTTAGTATAAATATGGTAAACTCATTTATTTCTTGCGCAAACCTGACTAGCGACGTTTACATGTCAAGGCTTTAGGTGGCTTCAGTGGGAAATGCAGAATTAATTTTGTGTTTTCCCTTGCTCTCAAAATGTATATATGCTAATATACACATATAAAGAAAAGGGAAGTGATCCAATGTCCAACCACAATCATTCACACGACCACGGTCATAGCCATAATCACGCGCACAACGCCAACAAAAAAACACTCTTCATCTGTTTTCTTCTCATCGCGACTTTCATGATTGTTGAGGTTGTCGGTGGAATTTTAACCAACAGTTTGGCACTCTTATCAGACGCTGGGCACATGCTTAGTGATGCTGCAGCGCTAGGGCTTAGTTTACTTGCATTTAAATTCGGTGAGAAACAGGCGAACGCGCGTAAGACTTATGGCTATAAACGTTTTGAAATACTAGCCGCTTTTTTGAACGGACTGACCCTGATTGTCATTTCGCTTTATATATTTTACGAAGCGTATCATCGCTTTTTTGCTCCACCAGAAGTTGTTGGGGCAGGCATGATGACCATTTCCGTCATCGGCTTACTTATAAACGTTTTAGTTGCCTTTATTTTGATGAAAGGCGGAGATACAAGTGAAAATTTAAATATGCGTAGTGCATTTCTGCACGTCCTTGGAGACTTGCTTGGCTCTGTGGGCGCGATAATTGCGGCGCTGTTAATCATTTTCTTCGGCTGGAATATCGCCGATCCAATTGCGAGTGTCATCGTCGCAGTCCTGATTTTAGTTAGTGGCATTCGTGTTTTCCGTGACTCCGTCGATGTTTTAATGGAAGGAAAACCTGCGAACGTGGATTTTGAACAAATTCATGATTTTTTACAAAAGCAAGAAGGTGTTGTTTCTGTGCACGACTTGCATGTGTGGTCGATTACTTCGGATTTCCCGTCGCTTACCGTGCATTTGCAGGTGGCTGAAGGGATTGACAGGGATCTTCTTTTGGAAAAAATTCAGGCTGAGCTTACGGCGGAATTTCAAATTTCGCATTGCACGATCCAAATGGAGCGACATCACGGACATGAGCATTGCAATTAAATAAAAAAACAGCGGCCAAATTTGACCGCTGTTTTTTATGCCTTACCGACTTCCGAATAAGGTTGTGCATGAAGCATCCAAGTGATGCCGTATTTATCGGTGAATTGCCCCATTTTACCGCCCCAAAATTGTTCTTCGTAAGGCATGGAAATTTCAACTTGACCGGATTTTGCAAGCTTGTCGAAAAACTCATTAGATTCTTTTAAAGCTTGCTCGTCTTCCCAGTTCACATCGAGCATAATGGAGATTTGACGTGTAGGCTCAATATCATTGCCAAACGAATCAGAACAGTAAAGTTCGGCGCCTAAAATACGAAACTCTGCATGCATTGTAGCATCATCAATTTTATCAAGCGGAACATTGAATTCCTCAGCTTGATTTGGCTCAACTTTCACGCGTCTAATGTTTGTTGCCCCGAAAAATTCTTCGTAGTACTCTAAAGCTTCTTTTGCATTTTCAAACGACAAATATGGATAAATTTGTGCCATTTTATCACTCCTTTCCTATAGTTTACTCGCTGCGCATCATTTATTCAAAGGAAAATCTACTTTTTAGTTAAAAAATTTCAAGTAAAAGTTTGCCTATGATATAATAATGTAATCGTATACATTTTATGGAGGGGAAAGCATGTTAAATGAACAGCAAGTTGGTAAATTGTTAGAACGATTGGTAGACCCAGTTTTGGAGGCAACAATCGAAGAAACGAATGGCATCATTGAAACCGAGATTATAAAGCCGGACGGAATCCGAATCCGACTAGCGCTTGCGGATCCAGAAATTGAAACCGCTGCTTTTACCCAAAATATAAAAGAGCTTTTAGGGCAATTTGGCTTTGGCGATATCGATTTAGAGTTGGACTATCTACCGGCTGCAACGATTGAGAGAATCTTGGAAGCGCGCGACAATATTTTAGCCGAAGGAAGTAAAACGAAATTTATTGCGATAGCCAGCGGGAAAGGTGGCGTCGGCAAATCTACAGTCGCCGCTAATTTAGCTGCCGCGCTTGCTAGACAAGGTAAAAAAGTTGGTGTGCTAGATGCGGATATCTACGGTTTTAGCCTTCCCGTCTTATTTGGTGAAATGTCAGCGCCGCGCAAAGAAGGCAATTTCATCATTCCTGTCCAAACACACGGTGTAAATATGATTTCAATGGACTTTTTTGTAGAAAAGGGCGAGCCGGTTATTTGGCGAGGTCCAATGCTTGGGAAAATGGTAAAAATGTTTCTCGAAGAAGTAAAGTGGGGAGAACTCGACTTTTTGCTTATCGACTTGCCACCAGGAACCGGCGACGTAGCGCTTGACATTCACACACTTCTCCCATCTTGCTATGAACTTATTATCACGACGCCGCATTTCGCGGCTGCCCAAGTTGCGTCTCGTGCAGGCTACATGGCCGAGAAAAACGGCCACCACATTTTAGGTGTTATTGAAAACATGACCGCCCTAAAAATCGATGGCAAATCTATCCAGTTGTTTGGACAAGGTGGTGGAGAAAAAGTAGCGCGCGACCTAAAAGCACCGTTACTTGCGCAATTAGAGATGGCCCAGCCGCAAAAAAACGCATCCGGCTATATTGATGGCATATATGATACAAGCGACAATTTATACAATGAATACGATTCTCTAGCAAAAAAAGTACTCCACACAACCAATGAAATCCCTCATTAATAATGGGTAGTTTAGTTATTTATGCATCTATATATACAGTGACGAAACTTTTTTTGAAATAAAACATAAAAAGTTTTGAAAAACTATTGACGAATGCATAAAAAGTTGGTATATTTATAAACGTTGCTGATGCGTTAAGCGCGCACAGGACAAAAGAAAGAATGACCTTTGAAAACTGAACAAAACGAAGATGAAAAAGCGATGAAACAGATGTTTCACCAATCAATTCATAGGACAGGAAACAAAAAGATGTTTCCAAAAAAGTAAGAAACAAGCTAGCAAAGTCAATTTGTGACGCTAAGGAAACTTATTCACGGTGTTGAATAAGTATTCAAATTCGATTTATTTTAAAGAGAGTTTGATCCTGGCTCAGGACGAACGCTG
>NZ_FYBQ01000014.1 GCF_900186125.1 Listeria goaensis
AAGTGAAGTATCAAGACTTAACTCCAGGTCAAACCTACGATATTCAAGGGACTGTTATGGATAAAAGTACAGGAAAAGCCTTAGTTGTCAATGGTAAAACAGTTGTTGCAACTGGATCTTTCACAGCAAAAACAGCGAACGGTTCAGCGAAAGTAGAATTTACATTCAATACAAAAAGCCTGGATGGAAAAGATTTGGTCGTCTTTGAAGAGCTTTATAAAAACAAAGAATTGATTGCAGAACATAAAAATATCAACGATGCCAATCAGACCGTGAAAGTCGCAAAACCAAGTGTCATTATCATGCCGAACATCCCGAAAACGGGTGATCAAAGCATGGTGCTTTTTGTTGAATTTGGTGCCATCTTAGTCGCTTTAGCAAGCTTAGTACTTGTAAGACGCAAAAAAACGAAACAAAATTAAATCAACAGTATGTATACGATAAAAGCGTCTTTTCTTAAAAGGCGCTTTTTATTTTTGAAGAAGGGAGGAAAACAAGCGTGGAATATGGCTATCGCGTGAAATTTCATACACAAACGAAAGCTGTAACAGTCTTAATGATTTTACCGTATCAACTTGATGAGTCGATGTGCGCGGGCATTTTAGATGACTGGCTAGCTTTTAAAGCAAGTATTAATGAACGGATTCAATGTCAAATTTCAACGGGCAAACGAAAAGCTTATCGCCCATTGCCAAAAGAAAAAATCATCGTGAATCGCGTTAACATTGTCCCTAAAGTTGGGTTGCAACGAGAACGTCAATCGATTCCAGTTGTTAGTTTAAACACATCAGATTTGCATTTTATCAGTAAAAAACGTTTATCAACGATGCAATCATCATAAAAAAATGATAGAAAAGTGAGGAAAATCATGGAAACGAAACATAAATGGAAACAAAAAGTACTAACAGGTGCCCTTGCGACAAGTTTACTTGTCTTACCATTATCAGGGTGTGGACAAGCAACTTCTGATTCAAAAGCTGATGCTTCTGAAGCGCCAAAAACAGAAGAAATGCAACAAGAAACAGGCCATAATTTTAAGAATATCAACTATAGTGTAGATCGCTATTTAAGCTATCTTTATGAAGGCAAGAGTACCGAAATGAAAGATTTTCTCGGTATTGATCGTGATTTGTTCGAACAGCAACAAATTGACTTTTTTGCGGAACGCGCAGGAAGTGTCACACCTATTGAATATCCGTTAGTCATTCAATATGAGAATTTTTCAGAAGTCTATCAACCTGAGCAAATTAAAACGGAATATGCGACAGCGATGGTCGCTTATTTTGAACAAATTCAAGGAGATTACTCCATTGAGAAAGTAGAAAAAACAAGCAACGGGGCAGAAGTAACGGTTAAAACGAAAGGCATTGCATTGAACGCCTTAGCAAGCCAAGCGAATGAATACATGGATAGTTTAATTGGTTTTGACCAAAACATGGCATTGAGCAAATATCCATCGGATGAAGTTCAAAAAGCCAATGCTGTGCTCCAATTCTGGGCAATGGGCCAACTCTACAAGCAGGGGAACAAAGCACCACTTCTTGATGAACCTGTTGAATATACTCTTTTCTTCGAAAAAGATGTAGATGGCAATTATAAACCAAGTGACGATGCGATGAAGGATGTCTATTCCGGCAGCAGTAAGAGCACATATGAAGACGGAAAGGAAATCTAGATGACGCCGAACCAACTGATTGAGTCATTTTTTCATATTGTTGGGCAGTTGATTGGCCAATTTGGTCATCTTTTGTTGGGTGCACTTGGTCTGATTGTTGTCTCTGTCCTTTACCTTGTCCTTTATTTCACTCTAATAGGCAGTCTGTTGTTTCTCGTCATTTATGGTTTGGTTCGATGGATTCGTAAAAGAAAGTCTATGAAAAAAGAAGCGAAGAGATAGGAAATTATCACGTAAAGGAGCATGAAAGGATGCCAATAACCCTTTTACAGAAAAAACGCATGGCCCAAAATTGGACGATACGTCAACTAGCTTTTCGAGCCCATTTAAAATCTCCTGATTACGACGAGGAGTACTTAGAACTGGTCATCGAATGCATCGAATCGAATATATGCCAGTGTCCCAAACCACGAAAAACGTATGAATGGAAAGCATTAGCTAAAGCCCTCGAATGCGAGGTCGCTGATATTTATGAATAAGTCTATAACGAGGAGTTGAAAGAAATGAATATTCATCCCAAAACGCTTCACAGGATGCGAATCGGATTTAAATCCATGAGTGTCTTTGGTGGAATCGTGAGTTTATGGCTTTTTTATCCCCCATTAAGCCATCAATTTTATGCCTATCTCACGGCCCATGGCTTTCAAGATGCATCTTTTGAGGAGACTTTACGGTCTTTCTCCAGGACGATGGTCTATCTACTACTCATGTATGCGACGCTAAAAGTGGTTATTAAAGGACCCCAACTCAGTTGGTTAATCAGTGTAACACAAGGTGTTTCGTGGTTTTTAACACAATTAGCAGCAGTAGGGATCATCGTTGCCATATTATATAGCTTCCTGGTGCCCGTTCAACAACAAATGGCCAGTATTTGGATGTGGCTATTTATTATCTTGTTTTGTGAGCTTGTCAGCCAAGCGATAGCGGTGTGGCAAAGACGAGAAGAAGAAACACGCTATTTTTCCATGAGATATAAGGACTAAGACACGCCGTCACTCGTGTTCTATCATAAGCAGTGACTTTCTAAAGTGAATTTTAGGAGGAGGAAAGAAGATGTCGAGTATTTTATCTGTTATACAGCTGTTTCTCATTCTTGTGGGAGCCCTACAACCTAAATTTATTTCCTATACTACGCCATGTGTCATTTTGCTAGCACCATGTGTTGGCTTCACGTTTATGCTACTGGACAGTCCCATTTATCTGCAAATCTTCATGTGGGTCCTGCAAACAATCCTTGTGGCAACGAGTCTCTATTCATGGAAAATGAAAAAAGTGACAAGGAGATAGCAAAAAGAAGATCATATATCCCATAAGAGAAAAGGGAAATCACAGGAAATGAAAAGCGTGCCGCACATAAAGCCAGCGTGTGAAGAAAGGAAGATGTGATCCAAATGAGTGAGTATCAACAGGAAGAAGCTCGAAAACGGGCACAAATTTGTTATTGTCAAAGTTTATTTCGAAAAGACACGATGGATGTGAAACGGGGCGTATTGGCTCCAGAAGTCTATCAATTTGATCGAGATCATACAACAGAAGAGGCCTTGGATATGCGCTTAGAAGCATTAGCCAGCCTGAATGAAGTCGATTATCCGGTTTTAGAGCCAGTAAGAGAAGCTCTGGAAGAAACACTTCGCTACCAAACGGAGGAAGAGAAGGCGACTTATCTAATAGAAGAAAAAAGAATTCTTCGAGAAAAAGTGGCGGAATTTTATGAAGAAAAGCAAGACTTTCATTTGGAACTCTAATTCAGTGAAAAATGAAGCCATATATGAAATGAATCACATTGTAGAAACAGGAAAGGGTGAAGCGAATGGTAGCTCTAACAGAAAGTATCGCACCAATTATGGAAGAACAACGAAAAATGATGCAACGCCATCTTCAGATGAATATGGACGGGGCAAAAGAAAAGCAATTATTTATCTCGGAAGAAGAGATTTTGGCGCTGATACAAGCACACTATGATCGCTTAGAAGAACAGATTCAAGAGAACCATTTTCAAAAAGAAGAAGAAGTACGTGATGCGTTTGGTGTCTCATTAACTCAATTTTTCCGCGAAATGGCCTACTACTTTGGGCAATGTGTTCAAAAAATAGGTGCAATTGCTGAAGAAAAATATGAGGCCATCGCACAACGGCTACATCATCAATTAGATCGTCAAGCAGAACAAAAAACAAGTGAATTTGTTACGAGAACAGAGAAAAAAATGCAGCCTAAGACAACGGAAGATACTCCAGAAGAAAAGAGCGTGAAAGCACAGCCAAGGGAACAATCACTTCCTGTGCAAAATGGAAATAAGACGGATGACGTCCGTTCTATTAAAAAAGAGAAAAAAGCTGAAACGCCAGTCCTATCCAATACAAGCAGTATGCCGAAACAAACAGAAAAAGAGCCAGCAGTAGTTAAGAATCCTCCTGAACAAAAGAGAGAAGAGGAGAGTCAAAAAGAAGCACCAAATGTAAAGGGACAGACAGAGAAATCTGAAGATCCCTATATGAATTCTTTAATGGACACACTTATTCCTGACAATGAGGAAGCTCCTACGATGACAAAGGAACAGGTGGAAGAAATACAAGAAGATACACGCTCTACGTTTAAGGACGTAGCAGATGTGGTTGAACACGAGGCGGATAAAAATGGGAAAGTTCTTGCTGTAGCTGAATTAGAGGCTATTTTAAAAGAGCGAGAAGAACGTCTTGTCACGATGATTACAACTCTTTTGGAAGATAAAAGTGCGGCTTCTTTACCAGAATCTCTGAAGGCTGAACGTCAGTCCACCATTCAGAAAGTAAAAACAAAGTATCAGTCTACGAAACAATCTGTGAAAGAACATACAACGGAAAAAGTGGTTGAACTCAAAACAAAACTCGTTCAAGGGCTACAGCGAACAGCTTTACGACTCAATCAAAAGCTCTATAACTTTGCTGTTCACATGGATGAAAAGTTACAACCCAAACAACCCACTCTCCTACTTCCAGAAGCTAAGACCCCTTTACTAGAAGCCTACCCTGCAATGAAGGAAGCTGGTTTTACGCTTACTGTCCAAGATGAACCCTACCTCATTCGATATAGTCAAGAAACAAATGAAGTGGTTATGCAACAACAACAAGAAGAAGTTCACAGAATAGACTATTCGGATGACCTTTCCTTAGAGGAAGTTGAACAGACACTTGATCAAAAATTACACACCGATGATAAGGATCAAGAAAAAACAGTAGAAGTATAAAAGAACGGGAGGGAGAATATGGAAGCCAAACAGGCTCGTAAACAAGCTGAACAAGCCTATGCCATTTATGTTCAAGAAGAGTTATTTCCTCATATGGATAGACTGCTAAAAAGTATTGATGAACGTATCTACTTACGAACGTTGGATAAAAAATTTCAAGTCAATATTGTCATTCCCTTAAAAAAAATATATACACTATCCCCCACAAAAACGCCGTACCTTCAAGTGAAACAAGAAGCGATGGCGTATTTATTTGAAGAATTAGAACAACAAGGCTATACAGTACGCTACCGGCTAGGCAGTAAAGTCTGTAGTGCACTCCTATTCCAATATGAACCCAAAAGTCCATATATTAAGATAGCCTGGTAAAATCACGGGTTTTTAGTTTTCTCCCGTTCTTACAAAAAACTAAAATCAAAGGAAGGAGGCATGGTTGTGCTCGAAAGACAAGTGAAACCAAAAGAAAGTAAGGATACATTGTCGTTATTAAAACTTTATTTTGAAAGCGAAGGGGTACATCCGGATGATGGTATTCATCAGCTCTATCAAGACTACCTAAATCAACATGGCATATCGGAGAGCATGATCCCCCATTTACGAAAAGCCATTCACGTACAGAAAGAGTTACATCAAACGAAACACCAACTGATGGAACTCCAACAACAGATAGGAGGACAAGCTTATGGAAGTTCTGAAGAAGTATAAAAAGGTGACGATAATCGTCCTGACAGCCCTTGCTGTTTGTGGTCTTTTCATTGTGCTAGATCCACACGTCGTACAAGCAGCCAATGAATTTGAAAGTAAAGTGACGAGTGGTTCGGCTGATTTAAAAAGTCTGGTACGTCGAATAGCTCCAGGACTGATTTCAGCGGTTATTGTATGTTTAGCTTTATTTTTCTTAGGCCCAAGGAGATTGAGAGAGGCTGCCCAGGATCATCTCATGCATGCCATTTTTGCCGTCTTTCTTATATGTGCAGGCGGTGCGATAGTCTCCTATTTATTTGATTTATTTGGGTGATGCGGATGTTAACTGTTATTATTCAACAAGCGCATGCTGCCCAATTTATGCCCAAAGAGTTATCGCTACTCGATTTTACCCAACGAACGCATCTGCTGACAGATGGAGAAACGTTTGAAGTGGAGCTATTAAACCCACAAAAAGTGCCCTTTTATGTGACGAATTACGAACCGGGCACCGATGGGCGTTTTGATCTTTATTTGATGCAGCGGATGAAACAGCTGCGGAAACAAAAAAAAATGGATAAAGCCCGTTATCTCGTGATTCAAAAATGGATTGAAGAAAGTTGTTCGGAAATCGTTGCGATTTCCGAACCTTCTTCTCCCAGTCCATCTTTTGAAAAGCCCAAACGGAAAGGCCGCAACGAGCCTTCTCCAAAAGACAAAAAGAAGCCAACCCCTATCCAGCAAGAGAAGCCTGTCAAAACGAAGAAAACCAATCTTCCACTACGATCCATCCCGTGGAAATGGCCTTCTCTGAAGAGGACCTTTCTTAAAAAAAGTGCGTTTCTGATACTTGGACTTTTTCTGATGGTGAGTGTGGGGTTTGGTGCATCGTATCTGCTTCAGGAACATTCTCAAGCACAAGAAAAAGCGAAGCCCAATGTGAAAGCTCTACAACAAAAGAAGGCGTACCACACCTTCCTGAACGTCTATCCCAAAACATTTTGGAAGTGGGAACAACAAGTCGTGGAAAAGAAGGATATCGCCACACTAAAGAAGGTTTACCAACAAACAAAAGAGCGCAATGTGGCGTTTGATTTAGCCTTTCTTGAAAAGAAATATGAGCGAACCATCTTACTTTATCAGGCGAATTCAGATGTTTTGACGATGACGGATTTACGCCAAGACAGTCTAACCTACAGTTATATCCAAGAGGGGCAACTTGATTTAGCGCAAAAACAACTTACCGAGAAATCAAGTGCCTTCCTTTATGAAGAAATGGGGTGGGCTTATTTGGAAAAGGGACAAATTCGTCAAGCTGAAGAGTCCGCCAAAAAAGCGAAGCGGCCAGAACTCATCCAACAACTACAAGATTATCAACTTATCGAAACGACGTTGAAAGAAGTCGATAAACAGGTGAAGCGAAAAAACTTAGCCGCCCCTGTGAAAAAGAAATTACTGGAAAATCAAAAAGAATTAAAGAGTCAACTTGAGGCTTTGAAAAAGAGACCAGGAAAGGAAAGTGAAGCACAGTGACGCAAGAATCGAATACGTCCGGGAAAAAGAAAATTGTCGTGGCAGGACTCGTGATTGTCCTGTTGGGAAGTGGCATTGGAGGCGTTTTGTATTTATCGGAAGCCCAACATATGTTTTCCCACCCAACCAAAGAAAAGAACCAGCAATCTTTACTCCAACGGCGTGTAGCCGATACGGTACCGAAGAAAAAAACAAAAGACAGTCGTTCCAATGGATTGGAACGTATTGTAACGGAAGATTCTCTGGTTTCTTCAGAAGAGAGACCACGTGAGGAGGTGGATACAGAGACTCACACAGGAAGAACAAAAGCCAAACAAGTGGCGTTAGAAGCGATTGCGAATTTACCAGACGAATTAGGGGAAGCGAAGGCGAAGGAAGACATAAGGAAAGTTGCGCCGCCAACGCCCATCTTGATTAACCAGGATAAAACGGCAGAAGCATCTGCTCCAGACCAACCTTCCTATGCCTATCCGTATTTAGAAGGGTGGAATGTGGAACTGCATGTGGGAAGTCCGTTTCAACCATTGGATTACGTCAAAGCCACAGACGAGCTGGATGGAGACCTCACGGATGAAGTCGAAGTCATCCAAAATCATGTCAATCTAAAACAGGAAGGAACGTATACGGTTCGTTATCGCGTAACCAATCGACATGGCCTATCTAATGAATTAGACATTCAAGTTCATGTTCTCAATGACGCACCCGTTATTTTAGCGGACAATCATCGTATTTCTCTTCAACAACCGTATGATCCATTAGTAGGGATTACGGCGACCGATACGGAAGATGGAGATGTGACAAAGGCGATACGTGTCGTCGAAAATCACGTCCAAACCAATCAAGAAGGCCTTTATTCCGTCACGTATGCGGTGATGGATCGAAATGGAAAAGAAACGGAAAAAACGATTCAAGTGGAAGTGAAAAATGATGCGCCTATTATTCAGGCGGAAAATCAAGTTCTTCTTGTCGATGCGACTTATGATCCTTTAGAAGGGGTGACCGCAACGGATGTACAAGATGGGGATATCACCCAACAAATCGAGGTCATTCAAAATGAGGTGAACACGCATCAAGCTGGGCTCTATCATGTGACGTATCGCGTGGTCGATGCGCAAGGACAAGAGACGACTAAAACCATTGAAATTACGGTACAAGCGCCTCCTACACCGCCTGTGCTAGAAGTACCTGTCGAATTTAATACGACCATTGGTGTCACACCAGATTGGCTGCAAGATGTGCACGCGACTGATCAGGAAGACGGGGACCTTACCTCGCAAGTCACCGTAGACGATAGTCAGGTGGATATTCTGTTACCTGGAAACTATTTGGTTTACTTTTCCGTGACGGATTCCTCAGGTGAAAAATGTGAAACCAGTGCCATTGTACATGTACAGGCGATAGAAGAGTCATAAAATATTGAAACTATCACGTTTCTCGATGATATACAGTTGGTCATGCTTATCGCGCTTTTGGTTGTCATGGCAGGTATTATAGTCATCCTAGATCAATTCAAACTAGTGAAGCAAAGCCTAAACAAAGTGGAGAATAACCAGGAAAAAGACAGAATGTCTTATTCCGAAGAAGTGAGCGACATGGCGAAAGACTGCCAAATGGAATCCAAATTCATTCAAGAAAAAGTGGATGAGCTAAGAGACAAGCAAGAAGAAGCCAAAGGACTATTACGGGAAATGAATCTTCACATCCAAGTGGTGTGGCAGTGTTTCTCAGAGGAAAGACAGAGGCAGGAAATGGACCGAAGAGATGCGACAATGGCACAAAATAGTGTGGAACAAACCATGCCTCAGGTGTGGCAGGAAATAAGAAAGTTACAAACTGAAAATAGCTAATTGAGAGAAGAAAAACAACAACTTCATGAGAAAATATTGAATTTACAAGCAGATTTGGAGCAATACGAACAAAAATATCAACGTCCCCGAGGTCATGATGGGCCATTGATGGAACGTTAATCCGAAAAGTACATGTCCTTTACATGTGCTTTTTTCTTTTATTCATTTCCAAAAAAGGAGGTTTGAAGCGACATGATGAAAAAAGAAGCCACATGGAGAAAAAGGCTACAACACGTCATTCCAACCCGATGGCGCGAGTCGAGAGAAGAAGCGTATCGGAATACGCCTCATTATTTGGCCAATCCTAAACTCCTAACGCTCATGGCTTGTATGGTCTTTTTACTTGCCTTATTGATGGAACAGATTCTGTATACCGCTTTGTTGTGGACGGGGGAAAGTATTGGGAATGCTATTCATCAGCGAACAGGTGACTCTTTTTGGGGCATATTTTGGGCGCATAGCTTGCTACTCACTCACCCTTGGCTATTTGGGATTCTAAGTACAGCCCTTGGTCTTGCGATTGCCTTTGTGGTCATGAGTGTGCATCGTTCTTATTTTGCGATGGAAGATGTATTAACGGCCGGGACGAATTCTTTTGAAACGAGGTTAGGCATTTTTGAAACCTATCCCCTGATGCACTCGATTGAAGCTGTTCCGTATGAGGAAAAGCCAGGCGTTCCCCTTGCCCATTTTTCCATGGAAGAAATGGAAGCGTTAAAGCAACAAGAACAACGTGCGCTACAGAAGCGTAAAAAAAAGTTAAATCGCCGTCCCATCCCGTGGTTGACGCACAAAGCACAGGCGCATCTGGAACAAGAAAGGGAACAAATTGTGTTAAAAGAACAAACGCTGGAAGAAGCGCCCTATACGCAAGATGTAGCGGTTCTGTCAGAAGAATCGTATGCCGAACGCAAAAAGTTTTGGTTGGCGGTTGGAACCGAAACCACGAATGTGGTTTGTATTGGGATCACACGTGCTGGGAAAAAGGTGTTCTTTGTGGCACCAGTCTTGGATAGTTTTTCTCGCCCCCAAAAGAATGCGGATAAAGCGAGTTTTATTGTCAATGATACGAAAGGAGAACTTCTACTTGAAAATTATCGCATGTTAAAAGAACGTGGGTATAAAATTCGGGTTTTAAACTTATTAAAAACCTATCAATCTTCAGCGTATAACCCGTTTGCGTTGGTCATTCAAGCGTATAAAAAATATATGAATGAAGAAGGCATATATTCCTCCATCGAACAATCTGAAGCTCTTGATGAGGCGCAAAAATTACTCAATAGTATGGCTTATACCTTCTATGAAAATCCGGAATCTAAAGATCCTTTTTGGGGCGATAATGCACAATTACTATTTGTGGCTTGTGGCCTCGTGTTAGTGGAACAAGGCATTAAAACGGGTACAGAAGACAAAATCACGATTTATTCCCTGGCTACGATGGTGAATGAGATGCGTGGCGATGATATCTTAAGCGCGGATCACCCTTTTTTACAAAACTTTGTCACCTCCGAACAATCGGAAGAAGCGTTATTCCGCAAGTACAAAAAACAAAATACATTGGATGTCTTTTTTGGGGAACTTCCTGCGGAACACCCTTCCAAAATCTTATATGCATCGATTAAAGCCGCAAGTCAAGCATCTTCCACGATTGGGGCGATTGCGGGCCATCTTTTTTCAGGTTTAAAAGTGTATTTAATGAAAGGGAATGCCACCTTGACGGCGAGAAATGAATTTGACTTAGAGGAAATTGGCTTCGGGAATCAACCAGTCGCGGTTTTTTTAATCATACCGGATCAAGATAAAAGTAACCATGCCCTGGCTACTTTTTTTATTGATCAAAGTTATAAAGTCCTCATTGATAAAGCTTTTGAGATGAGTACGGAAGAGAGTAAACGCGCGTGTAAGCGCCCCGTCATTTATTTACTCGATGAGATGGGGAGTATGCCGATTATCAATGATTTAGATAATAAGTTAACGGCCTGCCTTGGCCGAAACATTCGGTTCTTTTTAATCCTTCAAAGTTTTAGCCAGTTAGATAAATATCCCGATGGTCTCTATGACACCATTCTTTCGAACTGTGGTTATACCTTCTTTATTAAAAGTCCGAGCGAGAAGACCACCGAGTTAGTCAGCAAACGACTAGGGAAGCGTCCCGTATTCAATCTATCACGCCAAGGGAAGTTTTTCTCTTTGTTTAAATCGGAAACCGAGAGCGTGGAAAAAGAAGAGCTGTTAACGCCAACGGAGTTGGAACAACTGCAATTTGGTGAAAATGTCATTCTACGAATTATGACGAATGAAAATTTAGAAGGAGAGGCCATTACCGCCTATCCGATTTTGAACCGTGGGGACAGGCGTTTCTATAAACATTATGACTACATGCAAACGTATGGCGAAACCACGTGGGATGACATTCCGGAAGTAAATCA
Source organism: Listeria goaensis (assembly GCF_900186125.1). Taxonomy (GTDB): domain Bacteria; phylum Bacillota; class Bacilli; order Lactobacillales; family Listeriaceae; genus Listeria; species Listeria goaensis. The sequence goes on from NZ_FYBQ01000014.1 coordinate 11,392, forward strand.
AGGCAGCCATACGGAAATTGAACTGCGTGATTTAGTCACCCGATTAGATCCGAACGTAATCTTTTTAGATGAACGGCGAGAAGCTAAAGGTGGCGCGGTTATGCCTGAGGTGGAAACGGATGGAATCACTCCACCAGCGACACGGAAAGGCATTTCTGTCATGCAAGAAAAGCGCCGTGAAGCGTTAGCAACTTTCATTTCGAAACAAGCCTATACCCAATCTTGCCAGGCTTATTATGGGGCACAAGGTTGCGCCTTCTTAGCGCAACAGATTAAGAAAACCATTTTACGGAACCACGTATACCGAGAGGTACTCTTAACGATTTTAGATACGAGTACGATGGAAAACTTGATGGACTGTCTGCTCTCCGTAAAATCAGATCAACAATTTAGAAAGATGATGCAGAGCATGCATCAGGCTGAAAAAATAGCCTGAAGAAAGGAGGGAAACATGAAGAAACTTGGACACGGAACAGGAATAGGCTTGACACTCGCCATGCTATTCTCACTTTTATGGTATCCCGTGAAAGCGAGTGCGGATCAAGTACAAGATTATGTGACGACCCATATGCCATCGAACAATGAGGCCATTGTGACGTTCTTTCACCAATTTGATGCGATTATTGCCCACACGGGTTTTTGGGCTTTTGTAGGCCGTTCCATTAGCTGGTGGTTGATTGATTTGCTTGTGAAATTGGTGAACGTCTTAACGGGTGTTTATGGGGAGATCGTATCCTTAATACCGTTTTATGAAAGTGATGGCGTAGCCAATCTACTGAGTCAATTTACGGTCTTACAGAAAGCTTTCGCTACGCTAGTGATTGTGAGTCTAGGGACTATGATGGTGTTTATTGGGCGTAAAGCTAATGTCGGGGAAACCCTTGTGAATTTAGTATGTGTATTCCTCATTTTAGGCTTTTTAACGTTTGGTATGAGTAAAGCGACTTCCATTGTGACCGCCTATGTGTCGAGTGGGACCAATGAAACTACCCCCTCAGGACAACTCGAAGTGGGAGAGTCCAATCAAACCAATGGATTTGCGCCAGGGAATACCACTGTACTTGCGAATGTGTCAGATGTCTATGCGTTTGCTGTCGATGATTTTGAACATCCTGATTTAGAAAAGAAAAACTTTATAACCGACTATAAAACGATAAATCCCCTTGAAATTGTCGATATGGAAATGATTAAAAACTATTCTCCTGAAAAGGGGGCTTATTTAGAAAAGAAATTGCAGAGTATTCCCGGAACGGATGGAACCGTGCAAGAAGTCGCCGTTGATATCAATGATTTACCCAAGCTATTGAAACCTTTAACGCCACTTATTGGGGATTCGTATTACCGGTATGTCTATAATGCATGGACGATTATCATTACGTTAGCGATTACAGCTTTAGTTCTTGTGCTGACATCGTATAAAGGAGCAGGACTGATTATTGATATTGCCTGGAACTATCTGTTTGTGAATATCATTGGCTTCTTGGATATTCGAACGCTCTCACGCTTTAAGAAAGTCGTGGAAAGTATCTTTACCTCCATCGCCATGTTTTTGATTATCCCAGCCTTAATTAGTTTGTTTGGTTTATTTAATGCCTTTATTGCGGCTTCTGGAATTAGTCTTGTGGCTCAAATTATTTGTTTGGCGGCAGGGGGTTATTTTGTGATTAATGGGCCTGAACAAGTCGTTCGGGTACTGGGCATTGATGCCGGTGTCAAAGATGGATGGAACCTCATTGGTGGCGCACTGGGTCTCTCCAAAGCTGGAAAGGCCGCTATAGGAGGCGTGGCAGGAGCAGCTTCCTCAGCTGCAGGAATTGGTGGTTTTATCGCAGGCTATACAGCCAATGCTGGTGGTGAAGGTTCATCAGATGGAGAAGGCTTGTATGATCAGGATGATGAGCACACAGAAGATGACCATGATGGAAGTCTTTATGGGGATGAACAAGAAACGAATGATACGGCACATTCAAGTCAAGGACAAGGTGCGCAAGAAGGCCTGGAACAGCCACAAAAAGACGAAGAGAACGCGTCATCGCCTTCCAGCGAATCATCTGAAGGCGGACATACCTCGGAAGGGAATGAGGAGAGTTCAATCGAACGTGCGGAGGAAGATCCTGACAGTCTAAGCGAAACAGGGGCGAAAGAATCAACCGACCCTGTGAAATCACAAACGAAAGCAGACTCATCAGCGTCCCCAACGTCATCTCCAACTCGGAAATCGAAGAGTGCTACGTCTACTACTAAAGAAAAAGCAGGCCGACCAGGAAAGACCGAGAAAAAACCGACGGTAGATCAGTCCCATAGTCAACCAAGCCCATCTGTTCAGGAATGGGCGAAGAATAAAGCGACTCAAAACCGTTTTGCCCAAAGTGCGAAAAAAGGCTATGAAATGGGAAAAGGAACACAACAAAAACAACGTGATCGTCAAGCACGTAAACAACAAGCCAAACGTCCACTTGACGAGGACTAATCCTACAAGGAGGAAAAAGGATGAATGACCAAAAATTTTTAATACCGAAAGAAATTCGCGCCACTCAAAAGCTGTTTAATTTATTGAATTTGAAGATGTTAACCCTTTTGTTAATGTATTTCATGTTTATCTTATATTCCGATTCCTTTATCCCGGCGCGTTATCGTCTGACGGCGTGGATTGTGGTTGGAATCGCCTGCGTGTTTTGGATGTTGCCGTCTGTATCGAATCCCAAGAAAAACATGTTACAGGCTCTTTTGATTACCTTGAAACGGGACCATCATGTGTATGAATCGATTCCCTATGAACCACGCCACAGCATGGAAATCGAGTGGGAAGAATGGCAAAAGGAGGTGAACCGACGTGTACATTGATGATCGCGTAACGGATGAGACAACGAAGTCTGCGTCCCAAAAGAAAAGACGTTTTCGAAAGCGAACCACGAAAGCACGTATCCCGTTTCTTCGTGTGACGAAAGACGGGGGTTTTCAACAAAAACGCGAATTTACGGACTATCTGGAGATTAGGGGAACTCATGTGGAACAGCTACACCCTTCCGAACAAGTCGTCGCGATGACGAATTTTGCCTTTTTTCTCCGGAAACAAAAAGGAGACTTGAAGTTTATCTTTATGCCCTTTCCAGCGGATACGCAAAACCAAATCGATTATATGAGCTATAAAATCCAACAAAATCCGAATTCAGCCTGGTACCCGTATCAATCGGACCGTCGCCATGATTTGCATAAAATTAGAGAATCGAAAAAACATCAAGAATTTTACTTGCAGTTTTTCGCCGAATCGGAAGAGGAGCTCGCTGAAACAAGAGCTTCCTTGTTAGACTATCACTATGCGTTTTTTGAAATGGTCTCGTTACCCGTCGAGAAAAAGATTAAAATCTTGTTTAAGCTGAATAATATGAATTCCGAGTATGTGACTCCTACGGTCCCCAACGAGAAAGAATGGGGGCAAGAAGTCGATGATGACGGAACTGATGAGGCTTTGATTCGCCTGATTCAACCGCAAGGAAATCTAGCGTTCAGTGAACGGTATATTCGAAAAGGGGATGGGTATGAAACCTGTTTAGAAATCTATGGCTATCCGCGTGAAAATGGCCCATTCTGGGGGAGTCACGTCTTTAATCAAAACGGGGTCATCACGACAGTAGACGTGCGAGATATCACCAAAGATAAATTATTACGCGCCTTAAATAATAGTATTGATGAACAAGAAAGACGCTTTCAAGAAGCGCGGAATGAAGCCCAGAAAAGGACAGCACAAGCCGAATATCAATCCCTTCAGCAATTGTTGACGGATATCATCTATGGGAATGAAACCGCGAAAGAGATGGTGACACGGCTGTATTTGTATGCCCCTACTTTAGCAGAATTGAATCAAAAAACCAAAGCCATCCAAAGCCAATTGAGTTCTAAAGGCTATCAAGTGGCGGCATTTTTATCGGAATTAGAAGCGCAGTGGGAAGGTTTGTTTACTTCCTACAAACGACAAAATATCAAGCTGAAGCGACGAGGGCAAGAGATTAAAACCTTTTCTTTAGCGGCCTCCTATCCCTTTAATTTCTCCCATTTATTGGATGAACGCGGTTTGTATGTTGGCCACACCGAAACAAAAGGGGTGGTGCTGCTGGACTTATTTACGAAGAATGCCATTCGGAAGAGCTATAATTTTTTAATCGTCGGGACTATGGGCTCTGGGAAATCTGAAACGATAAAAAAACTGGGCGGACACAACACGATTAGTGGGAACTATACCTATGTCTTTTCGGTCAGCCAAGAATACAAACGACAAGCCAAGGCACTGGGAGGTCTTCATTTAGATTTAAATGGACGAGAAGGATCTGTGAATCCGTTACAGGTCTTTGCGACGGAAATTATCGATGAAAATTCCCTAGTGGTGGACGAATTAGGGAGTTTTAAATCCTTCATTAGTGCTAAAAAAGTAGAGTTTCGCTTTTATCATAATGGAACGGAAAGCGATACATCCGATTTGGAGGCCGAATATGAAGTCCGGCTAAGAGAATTCTTTGAAGTCTGGTGTGAGGCGCATCAGATGTCGCTCGATCAGATTACACAGTATGAAAATGACCAGTACCCGATATTAAGTGATTTTTTAGCGTATTTAATCGATGTCTATTATGCGGATCAAGAACAAAAAATTGTGAATCCTCATCTCACCATGCATGAACAAAAACGGTTTGATCGGATTATTTTAACCCTACGCACCATTACCCAAAACTACGGGGATATTTTTAATCAACACACCTCCATTCCGCCACTAGAAGGGGTACATCACTGTGTGTTTAATATGGAAGGGCTACTGAAACAAAGTCAAAATATTTTCAACGCCCAATTTTTTAATATGTTAAATATGGTTTGGGACCAGGCGATACGGAGAGGCCAGCGTGAAAAATATCAGTATGACCGCCAACAAACGTCATTTTGGGATATTGTCTATAGCTTAATCATTATTGATGAGTTCCATAATATTACGAAAATGAATAATGCGGTGGCGATGATGTTATTGGACCGATTAGCCCGTGAAGGCCGGAAATATTTCTTAGGGATTGGCCTTGCTACGCAAAACTTCTATGATGTTTTGCCCCAACAGATTACGACAGATGTGGACAAATACATGCAAAATTTATTCAATATCACCACCTACAAATTCATTATGAACCAAGATCCTGAGTCTGTCTCGGCGATTGACGAAGCGTTTCGAGGCCAGTTTAGCCAAGCGGAGCTGGAACGGATTCCGCATCTCACGGTTGGGAAAACCATTTTAGGGATTACGGGTTACGGCAATCTTCATTTTAAATTTGAGATTTCATCGCGTGAGCGTGACATCTTTGATGGTGGGGCGTGAGCAGGTGAATTCATGGGGATAACATTCAAACTCAAGTTAGCCGGCCTAGCCGGGATACTCAGTCTCGTCATCTGCCTGTTGGTCGTGATGTATCAACTGTTGGTTCTCGTTGCCGCCGTTGTGGGTGGTGCGGAAGAGGAACAAGCGATGACGAATCTGCCCATCGGAGCCGTGTCCAAAGATGTATTAAAGTATCAAGATGACTTTGAAGAAGCGATTCGAGCCCAACATTTAGATGCCGGTTATTTAAGTATTCTCCTGGCCATCTGTATGCAGGAGAGCGGTGGTCATGGCGACGATGTGATGCAGGCATCCGAATCGATGGGCTCTGCCCCGAATACCATTTCGAAAGCGCAGGCCTCGATTCAACAAGGCGTGAAATATTTTGCGTCATTAGTTAAAAGTGCTAAAGTAAAAGGGCCGGGCGATGAAGCGCGTCTGAAGGTAGCCGTTCAAAGTTATAATTATGGCGGTGGTTTTATTGGCTTTGTTGAGAAAAGTGGTGGTCAGTATACGCCTGAACTTGCGAAAACGTTTAGTATTTTACAAGCCGCCAAATTAGGATGGACGAGCTACGGAGATCCTTTATACGTGGAACATGTTTGGCGTTATGTGTCAACCTCAGATGCGAGCGAAAAAGCGAATGTGACAGGTCAAGGGGATTTTAAAATCCCAGTGGACCATCCTGTTATAACATCTGGTTTCGGTGCTCGTTGGGGGACTGTCCATAAAGGGGTGGACTTTGGCCAACCTATCGGGACCTTGATTGGGGCTAGTGAAGCAGGTACCGTTGAATTTGCCGGATTCGGTGTGAGAGGACACGGATTTGGTGGTTATGGCAATTGTGTGCTTGTGAACCATCATAATGGCTATTGGACGTTGTATGCGCATATGAGTCAAATTCGAACGGCAGTGGGACAAAAGGTGCAACAAGGTCAAATCATTGGAGATGTGGGGAGTACAGGCGATTCGACAGGTCCTCACTTGCATTTTGAAATTCGCACACAAAAAATGGGTGGACAAGTGGATCCTGTACCGTACTTGTACCCTCAAACGTGAATAGAAAGTAGGGAGTGCAGATGAAAAAAAGAGGTATGATGATCATGGGGAGTATTCTACTCCTTCTCGTGTTGGTTGTGGGCTATCAAGCGATGAAACTATACAGTTCAAAGGAGACTGAAAACTTGCCCCAAACAACGGAAAAGAAGGCAAAGGAAGAAAAGAAATCCAGTGAGACGGGCCAAACAAAAGCCATGACGAAAGAGACAAACGATGCGGCGATAGAGGAACAAATTCATCAAGCTGTTTTAAAAGCCCATGTAGAAGCGACGCAACAACAAGAGAAGCTGAAGGAAACGCTCACGGAATTTACCAAAAAATATTATACGTATACGAGTGAAACGGCAGCGAAAGACTATGAAAAAGCTAAACCATATTTGACACAGGATGCACAAGCTAAATATACGAGACCAACCGATGAAAATTATGAAGGCAATGAGGATGTCTATAAACAATACGTAGAAGATGTCGAGATGTATCTCGATACGAAAGAAAAAGACGGCTCTTTTATGGCGATTGTGACGTGCCACGGGGACTCTGGTGAAGTGTCTTCTTCTTTCCCCTTAATTGTGAAAGGGCAGATTGTAAAGGAAGGGAATGACTGGAAAGTAGATCAAGTGGTGGATGGGAATCCATCTAATTTTCCAGATCGCTTTTTCTATGAATAGAAAGGAGCACAAATGAAACAAACCATTTATATTAATGAACAAACGCATGCAAAATTGAATCAAATTCTGGAAGAAGATGGTTTTAAAACGATAGGCCAATTTTTAAATCATTTTGTGGCCCATTATGAGACACAAAAAGAGACGACTGAAAAAATAAATCAATTGACTCGAATGTATGCCGGGATTAAACGGACAACAGATGATCAGCGTTATAAAATGGGTGTGGTCTTGGATGTGTTAAATACCATGATGCAGGTAGAAGATATCTATGAGTGTGTTCCTGTTGAAGAAGAAAAAAGTGCGGTCGTGGAAGGCGCTCTAATGGCGGCAGACAAACGACAGGAAGCGGAGAAAGTACGTGCCTATCACATTGCCCAAACGCCAAATGTCAGCCGTGAGGAAGAATGAGTACTTCTCCGGGTATTTTTTATAATTCGAAGTTTGTGGTGGGTGGGAATAAAGGCGCTCTGGAGTATGCCGATGACCGGGATAAACTACCGGATCACTTGCGAACGAGCTTGTTTTTAAATTATATGGATAATCCGAAAAAAGCAAGTGGCTTAATCAATATGGAAGGGAGGTATGTGACTCCTGAAGAAAGAGAGCGATTAAGCCATCAATTTGACCTAGCGGAAGAAGCTGGGTCTCTTCTGTGGCAAGATTTATTTAGTTTTGATCATGACTGGTTAGCGAAGCATGGAATGTATGACGCGCGGACGAATACCTTCGATTTGGTACGGATTTCGAAAGCGATTATTGCCGCAGAAACCTACATCTTTGAAAAAGAGCAGTATCAACAACCGGTGGGATGTTTTGCCTTTCATGTGAACACCGATCATCTTCATGCGCACTTTTCGATGATGGAGCTCGTCCCATCCCGTGAAAAGAAATGGTTTCAAACCGTGGATAAGAAAACCGGCGAAGTGAAACGACAGTATCAACCTGTTGGGGCGCGAGATAAAAGTACCATTAAAGGCGCGAAACGGATTTTTGCGAATCGTCTTCTCCGCCATGACCAGGAACTAACACGGATCACCGATTTAATTCGACAAACGATTGTCGCTACCTTACCAAAGAAAGAAGTGTGGCTACATCCAGCTTTTGAGGAAGCCTTTTTAGTGCTTTATCAAAAGTTGCCTATGCAACGGAACAGATGGCAATACGGGTATGCGAAAGGCCAGCACTTTCAACAAGAAATCGATCATCTGATTCAACTCCATTTAGATACGTTTTACGAGGAAGATTACCGTGATTTGGTGCAGAAAATCACGTCTCTTGATCAAACGTATCAAGAAACGTATAAAGGGGTTCCACACGGTCAAAGCGTCCATGTGATCCACGAAGATGGACGTGTGATAAGCGAACAAAACATACCAGAATTAGAAGGGAATTTCACGCAAACGAAACTACAAGAACTTTATAGCAAGATGGGCAATGCCCTACTCCGTGAAATCAAGCAGATGGATCAAGAAATGCGACAGAAAGGTTTCAATCCAAAAGAGTACTTTGGAAAAAGGCGATTAAAAGCAGAGGTAACTGAAGCGCTTGAGCCTTTTTCAGCCCCCTTACCGGAAGGCAAGAAAAGGAAAGTATCTCCTGAGTGGGATTTCAAAAGCTTGGCCCCACAGACCAAGGAAGAACATTTTCAGGAAGTGTGGATGGAGCAAGGTAAGCAAGCCAATCGACCTCATACAGAGGCAAGAAGAGCCTACAAACAAGCTCTTCAAAGACCGCACAAACAAACCTATCGATCACCCGAAGAATTCCGAAGAGCTGTGGAAACGGAGAAAGTATTGCGACGTATGCAGAAAGCGTTTTATAAAGATTATAAAACCTGGAAAAACGAACAAGCCTTTGAAGCCTTACAACGAGATTTACAATTTCATCATCACTATACCTAAAAAAGAATCCCATTTCCGGATTCTTTTTTTGTTGGAGAGGAGTTTTATATGATGGCACAAACGATGGTTCAAAAGAAAGCCAAACCCCGTCACTTTACAGAGGCAGAAATTAAACAAGCCCAACAAATGGATTTACTGGGTTATATGGAAAGTAAGGGTGAAATTTTCAAACGGGCAGGGAAATATTACGTTCATCAGGAACACGATAGTCTTGTGATTTGTCCCGAAAAAGCTTATTTTTCGTGGAATAGTACGGGGAAATCAAGTAAAAGTTGCATTACCCTGGCGATGCAATTTTTTGAGTTGAATTTTCAAGAAGCGGTTCAAGATGTGTTAGAGCACACGGTTTCTTCTGATAAGGTAGAAGCCCGTCGATATACTCAGGATGATAAAAAAATGTTTGACTACCCGCAGGATATACAAGAGTCGACTCGCACCGATGCCTTGAAAAAATATTTAATTGACGAACGAAAAATTGACCCTGATTTAGTAAGCGAATTAATTCAACGCAAGTATATCGTACAAGATCAACAACAAAATGTGGTGTATAAATGGTTGGATCCGTTACAGAAAGAAAAAGTAGTTGGAGCAGCAAAAGAAGGCACGCGAATCATTCCAGAAGAGAAGCGAATCAAACCGTCTATGAAACGATTTAAGCAAGTTCTTACTTCAGGGAACCAGGGCTTTTATTTTGATGTGGGCAAGACCGAACTCATCAATCAGATTTATCTTTTTGAGTCTCCAGTGGATATGATGAGTTATCTCACGTTAAAAACACAAAGAGGAGATGCCTCCATCCAAAATGCACGATTCTTAGCCATGGATGGTGTGAAAGAATCGGTCTTTTTTCATCACTATATGTCGTTGACAGCTAAACTTAAACATCCGATTCAACCTATTTGTTGCGTGGATAATGACCATGCCGGGCATGTCTTTCTCGAAAAATTAAATGCCTTTGAGTATCTTGATTCGGAAGGGAATAACTGTCTGCGAAATGATATTCCTTATGACCGAGCGCTCACACCAGAACTCATTCAAGTCTATCAAGAAGCAGGACACTATTGGCAGGTAGACTGGAAAGCGATTGCGGCTGTGCATAAAGCAGAAACAAATCTTACACCTCAGGGGAAGGCGGCGAATGCGGCAGGCATTCAGAAGTTTTTCCAGTATGAAAAGGGACTTTCAGACATGACGAACCAAGCCCTATTGTTACCTGAAGCGATGAGCTGTGCACGTGTACTGAAGGAGCATTCTAAGGAAAATAACATCCGTTTTGATCAAGTCTATCAAGAAGAAATCGTACATCCTACTCACCAAGCCAAGGCGATGGGCTTTATCGAAACTATTCAATCTTATTATGAAAAATATCAGGACAATCAGTATTTTGTGGTCCAAGAAATTCCTAAAGATTGGAATGATATTTTAGTCGCCGTAGCTGAAAACCGGCATGAAATATATACGATTCTACCCCAGGAAGAGCAACATCTTGCTGAACAAAAATCCAATCCCCTACCAGAAAAATGAGGTGATGATATGAAGCAATGGCTACTGGATACATGGACAAGATGGGACGATCAACGGCAAGAAAAAGCGCATTATTTAGGTGGGAAAACCAAATATTTTTATTATGGAATGGCACTTGTGACCGTGTTTGTTTTCTCTTGGTTGGGTTATAAAGTGCTCACCTATCAAACGAGTTTAGATACGGATAGTGGCGTGGGTGTGCCCAGTCAACTGGCCTTAAATACGACCACGGTTCAAATGATTTCCCGTCAGTATAATCCCCATAATCAGTATTTAGAAATTTTAGTTCAAGCCAAAAGCGAGGACTTTCAATGGAATGAAAAACTCGAAACCATCGTCACAGAAGGCGAAGAGAAACAACGTTTACCGCATACCTTTTTACGTGTGACCGATCAATATTATGTGTTAGGCGTGAAAAATGTGCCAGCCGATTGGCATGTGATTTATATTGATGTTGGACTTATTGTGGCACCAGAAAATCGACAAGTCGATGTGGATTTGGGCAATTTATTAGGTGAAAAAGGCGCGCAAAAACAAGCGGATGGCACCACCGTGTATCAAGACTTGTGGACCTTGAATCACGAAAAAACGAAACGGGATGTCACGCTTCAACCGAAGACAGAATCCGACTATGTGATTCAATATACGCAGCTTGAAATCCAAGAATCGCAGAAGCTGATTCAGAAGATTGACACCTATATGGCCAACGTAAAAAAAGAGCAGAAACGGGTGAAAAATGAAATCGAGAAGCTTCAACAAGAGGAACGTTATCAGACAGAAACGGAAATCGAAAATACCGAAGATACGATTCATAATTTGCAGGCGAACGTGGCTCAATTGGAAGCCGATAGGAAGAAACAACAGACGAAAAAAGCCGAGCTACAAGAAAAAATCGAGAAGCTACAATTACAACAACGTGACCAGAAAAAGAAAAAATAAGCGTCAAAAAGGCTTAATAAAAGCACGGTGGAGGCACGGTATTAGGCACGGTGAGGACACGGTGGTATTCCGACTTACACGGTGGAACCGCCGTGTTTTGGAAAAAAAGAAACACCGTGCCCCCACGGTAAGGGTGGAAAAAGCCCCCGTGTATCCACGGTGTTGGTACAAAAAGCACGGTGTACCCACGGTAAAACGGACTCTGTATGGTACCACATGCAGGCTAGGCACTGCCTAGCCCCCCACGGTTTTTGGGGGCACTGCTCTCTTATCCTGCTTTCCATCGGCCCCCGATGGAAAGCTCGTTTTTGTGACCTTTCGGTCTCAAAAACGAGAGCACTCGGAAACGAATCAGGCGAAGGAAAAGAAATATTGTAAATGGAACGAGGTGAGCGAAATGGAACAGGGGAATGACAAAGTAAGGTTTGAAAAATACAGGCACTTTATCTAATCAGGCGATAGGATTGTGGTTCAGGCCACGTGACGAGATGAATATATGGAGCGTTTTAAAATTCGAGGAGGTGCTGCATGCCGGATCTAAAAATTAATAAGGTATCGGATGACATTTTGGAAAGCTTAACGATTATTGCCAAACAAAAAGGCTATAAAAGTCGCGATGCTTTTTTACGCGATGAATTACAAAAAGTGGTGCAGCGATATTGGAAAAAAGACGGAACTGATATTGAACAAATTTTATTATCCAAGACACTTAAAATTATCGAAATGAATTCGGATGTGATGGCGGCTTTGATTCGCGAACAAAATGTGCAAAACCCGTTTCAATTATCAGAATACGAAGATGATTCATCACAATAGATTTTATGATTTTTTTCGTGGCCACTCTTTTTTAAAAAACTATCGGGAGAAAAACGAGGTGCACTCGGTGCAAGAGAAGAGGCACTCATTAGATTAGAAATGACAAGCGAGAATGGATAGAAATCGATTCAGATAAAACGTGTTGAAAGAATTGAAACAGTGTCACGAGCATGGTTTAGAATGTGTGATGATAGGCATTAAAAAATAACCACGGTGGACATGATTCCAGAACTCCTGGATACGCTTAAAACTTATCAACGGAAAACGTTAATCCTTTCATATTGTGCCAAAATGTTACAAAAATGCTCTCCGGAAATGTATCAGCAATTTGAAAAAAACTTGTGTCTATATTCCGATAAATGATGGTTATCGACTCATGTTAAGTCGGTTTGTTTAATCACGCGAAAGAGGGGCTTCTATCGTCTAGCTGAAATCCATTTTAAAACCATCAGGAGAAAAACGGGGTGCACGGAGTTCAGCTAATACTTGCAAGGAACTGTTTCTCCTTTTATGATGAAAGTATCAAAAGGAGGAGTTGCATAAGATGAATGAAAGCTATGTTAAATTACAAGTATTGCTGGAGACTGTAAAGAAATCCTGGAGCTATCTGAGAAATCATATGGGTGACTGGGTGGCAAAAGTCATGATTTACGTAGGATGTGTTTTTGGTATATTAGCTACTATTTTTGTGTACATGGAAGCTAGGCATATTAAAATGAATTTAGATGAACTAGATAAAGACGGGATTTACATGTTTGTCATGTCTATTTACATAATTTTAGGAGGTATACTAATCCTATACCGTAAACTTTTGGATACTAAAAACAAAAAAGCTTTTATATTTTTGGGACAAATAATCCTATTCATGATGGCGGGATTTAGCATCGTAGGTATATTTGAAATTAATTATCATTTTTCCGTTTTTATAAAAAGTTTAATGCTACTTTATCTCATTTGGTTTGCTATTTTTGAAACCAAAACAGCCTTTCTTCTGGTAAAGAAAAAATTATATAGTACAATTCAAAATCCGCAAGATCGTTTATCGCTAATCATTACAATTTCTATTGGTGTAATCACAGCATTGACGTTACTTAAATAAAGAGCCGGCAAAGGCTCTTTTTTCTATGGGAGGAATTTAAAATGGATGTCCATCAAAAAGATTTATTTAAAGTGATGAATGTTGACATTGAAGGTTGTTTAGAAGACCAACAACGACAAAATCACAACAGTGAGATTGTGGCGATTAAGCATTATTCGCCGGAGGAGGTGAAGCGAATACGGCAGAAAGTAAATATGTCGCAGCGTGTCTTTGCGCAAGTGATGGGTTCATCGATACGGACCATCAAGTATTGGGAAGACGGTCATAAAAAACCGAGTGGGGCAGCGAATCGATTGCTTCAACTACTGGATATAGATCCCGATATTATGACGGATTATGGCTTGTTGAAAGAACATTTATAAGAAAAAGAAATCAAAAATCAAGGAGGTAGGTTCGATGACAAAGACCTATGGATTGCTCGAAAAAATGACAATACATCCGATTCAAGCAACTTTTTGGCTGGTGGAAAAAAAGGAGCGCGTCACGTTTTCATTAGAGGAAGAAGATTATCAGCTTGTGCAAGAATTGGAACAATTGGAAGAAGGAAATGTATTTTACAAGCTGGATCTTCATGCGAAAAAAATCATCTGGGAAGGGGGCGATGCACATGGCTTATAAACGAAAAACAAAAGAAGAATTACAGCAGGAAGTCACGCAATTAATGGGACAAATGGATACGGCGATACAAGATTACGTGGCCGATCCGGACAAAATGAAAGAACTTTTACAGTTTATGAGTACCTTTCATACGTATTCTGCTAATAATCAATTACTCATCCAAACACAGTATCCAGGTGCGACTTGTGTCGCATCGTATAAACAATTTCAAGACCGCGGTTTTTCGGTTCAAAAAGGAGAAAAAGGCATTCGGATTTACCGACCGAATACAGTCCGTCTGTTTCAAACTTCCGGGCAAGAATGGAAACTCGTTTCGCAAGCCACGCCTACCGAAAAAAAACAAATTCAACGTGGGGATGTGTTGACCAAAAGGGTGCAACACTTTAAACTCACTAGCGTCTTTGATATTTCTCAAACGAATGCACAACCGGAAGACGTACCAGATTTATTGCCGAACCGACCGGAGCGGTTTGAAACAGAGGAAGACATCGAAATCTTCAATGCGGCTTTACGAGAATTGAGTGAAGAGAAGGGGATTCAGGTTTATTCCTTTGATGAAGTGGCTTCCTTGAACATCCGATTAGGGGCAGCCAAAGGGGCTTATGTGCAATCCGAAACAGGCGAGCAAATGATTGTCATAAAAGCAGATCCAACGACAACGGACTATGCACATACTTTGATTCATGAAATGGCCCATGCCCATATGCATCACGGCTCTCAACAAGACCATCTCATGACAGAAGACAAAGAATATCAAGCGGAAATGGCAGCCTACGTCGTGAGTGAACATTTTGGCCTGGATACATGGGACTTTTCAGAAGCATACATCGCGAACTGGACCCAAAATGGCCAACAGCTGGAAAATGCTCGAGAACTTTTGAAACGCGTTGGTGAATTTAGCCATCAACTTATTCCGGAGGTGGCCGAAAAAAAGGAAGCGATTTTAGAAAGAGAAGAAGCGGAAGAATGGGAAAGGAGTCATTGAACGTCCATCGAAGTGCGATTTAAATATGAAATGATTAAAATAATAGAATGTAAATAATAACATACAATTAGTAGTGTTTTTGGAGAGGATATGGTATACTAAAAATAAAAAAGGAAGGGATGAGTGGAATGACTCAGGCCGTCTTGACGAAAAGAAAGAAACGATGGTTCTGGCTTTTTAGCATAGCGGGCATCTATCTATTGGCACATTTTTTGTTCGATTTTTCATTAGGACACTTTCTTTGGAGACTCTTACAAGTGTTTATGGTGGGCATTCTCGTGTATGTTGTGCTGCGTTTTATATGGCCCTTTTTACTTGCTGGAGCCGTAATCTTAATTTTATCTTATTTTTAAGGAGGGAAATATCATGATGAATCGCGTGTTGCTCGTCGGGCGACTGACGAAGGATCCTGAATTGCGTTATACACCGTCTGGTGTAGCAGTTTGTACTTTTACCTTAGCGGTCAATCGGGCTTTCACGAACCAACAAGGAGAACGAGAAGCTGATTTTATTAACTGTGTGGTTTGGCGTAGACCAGCCGAAAATGTAGCGAATTTCCTCAAGAAAGGAAGTCTTGCTGGTGTGGATGGTCGTCTTCAGTCTAGACATTATGAAGGACAAGATGGTAAGCGTGTCTATGTGACAGAGGTTGTAGCAGAATCGGTTCAATTTTTAGAACCACAGGGCAAGGGACGTTCCACAAGCATTCAAACGTATAATGATGGTACAGGGAGAGATCCGTTTGAAGGGACCAAACCGGTGAATATTTCTCCGGATGACCTTCCGTTTTAAATTGATAAAAAGCCGTTTACTCTAAAGGGAGTAAACGGCTTTTTAGGAGTTTTTCTGCTTCTTTTCATGGAGTTGTTCGGCATACGTGAGCACATCGTCACGCCAAAATAAACGAACATTGGATGGCCCCCTTTTTCCAGCACCGGAATGATAAAAAGTCGGAATGCGACTATAGGAAACGGCCTGCATAAAAGCAGCTGGGGATTGTTGGGTAATGGCGATAGCTTGTTCTTTTGTGAGTAACTCATGTTGGAGAAAATGTTGCAATTCTTCCAGGTTATCAAATGAATACGACATAAACTTCACCTCATTCCTAGCATAGCACAAGGGTCCTAATCGAGCAATTATTCCCATGTAAGTACTGGAATGAAGGTATCCCATTATGTAGCCATACGAAAAGCATGTTTTTCTCTCCCGATGAACGAAAACGCGTTTTCGTGAAGCCCGACTTTCGCAACGGCGGTGGCGGTTGGAGTGTAGAAAGTCGGGCTTTCTTTTTTATGAGGAGGGCAGTGCCAAAAAGGGTTTTCTTTTGGCGGTGTCAACCGAAGAAAAAAGCCTAGCGCAAGGCTAAGCATTTTCTGAATATTCGTTGGTTAGGTAGTAATTCAAATAATAGTCTTCTAATATCTCTAACAGATAATCTTCTAAATCGGAATCATATATCACGCTTAATCTTTCTGTTTCCCACGCTTGTGCCAAAAAGGTTTCGGTAATAACAGGAAGAGGGATTCGATGCGAGAGGTCATTCATAAAACTATCGACTTGTAATAGCTCTGCAAGATTTTCACTATCATAGGCTTGAGAGGCTATCTCATGGTTTTGAAGATGTTGAGCCGTAAAAGGTATATCGTCATACCATTCTTTCATAACTAAAGTTGTCAATGCACCATCTCGACATACTGGTTGTATCTGGATATTTGCCGCATAAAAAATTTCACAACCTGGTTCAAAATCTATAAACCGAAATTCAAGGTAACTGTGAGGCGCGTCAAATAGTTTTTTCAGCCAATCGGAATTCTGCAAATCGGGTGCATTTTGTAACCAGTTGAAGAAATTGGCAACATTTCGACTATAAGTCCATCGTCCTGTCCCTTCAAAGTCGAGTGAAAACGTGGTGCTCGATTCGTCAAGAGTATCAAGTTGTTGCAAGATAGAAGGGAGGTCATCTATGAAAATCGTTGCATAGTAAGTGCGTTCGAGTTCATTTTCTTTTTGAATACAAAGTATCAAACGTTTCAGTAATTCAGGTTGTTGTACCAGTTCCTTAGAAAAATGTAAGGTGCCCGTGGCACTGGATATATTTGCCATTGTCAAAACTCCTTTTTGGTTTGTGATTGAATAAATGGGTTGTCCGTTGTCGTCTAATTCCGATAACCTGGCAGGCTTTTGAGGTATGTGACATATTCATAGAAGTCTACAAATACATCTAGAATGGTAGAGCAACAATCTTCTAAATGATACACGCCTAAATGATGATGTTGCCAGGCATGTGTCAGAAAATCAGCTGTTACGACACTGGATGGTATTTTTTGGCTTAATTCGTCCATAAACGCTTTTTGTTCCACTAGTGTATGTGCATTGAATTCATCAAAAGCAAGTTCAAATATGCCATATTTCATACAATGATTGGCGGTGATAGGTAGGTCTTGTGTCTCCGTTTCAGTGACAGACGTTATTATTTTCTTATGGACGTATAAGGGTTGTATCTCCCGAATAGCTTCATAAAATATACCGCCGCCAGGTTCAAAGTCAATGAATTTAAATGTTAACCAATCCTTATTGGTTTGAAAGAGTGAGACGACTCTTTTCATGTCAGTTGGAGAGAGCTTTTCTTCTAAACTCTCAAAAAAAGAGTCTATATTATACGTATATGCCCACCTTCCCATACCACTAAAGGATAAAACAAAGTCGTCTGTCATCGAGGAAGCATTGGTATTGATTTCTGCTTCGATACATGCAAGTGAATCCATAAAATAAGTACAGTCGTGAGCGTTTCCCAAACTTTCTTGAATACATTGTATAAGAAATATAACTTCTTTTGGACTCTCCGTGACCATGTGGTGTGGAATGGTCATGGTTCCAAAAGCATCTGATAAGTTTGCCATCAAATTTTGCCTCCTAGATAAATTTCATTTGGAATGAATTTCTCAACGTGAGAAGAGATTTTCCTTGAAAAGTCTGTTCGTGTTTCTTGAGAATAAAAGCACGTGTAGCCATTAGAAAGGCACCTCCTTTCCTTCGTTTTGTACCCCTATTTCGAGTGTATAGAGTACGGTATCTAAATTCGTATCGGTGTGGTTTAAAATGTCATCAGGTTCTGTTTCTTGTAAGATAAAGGCGGTTTCGGCTTCATATAATTCTAGGGATTTTTGGTAAGACGTAAAAGCGTGGGTTTGAACCTCATAGGTTTCAGTAAATAGAAATGTGACATAATATAAGGTGTTTGGATTCACTCTCTTTTTAGCACGCTTGTTTAGTCTACGTATTCGCTTCTTTTTTGACCTCCTTGTCGAATTATTTCCCAGATAGAAGTAGACTATTTCAGGGTGCATCGTCCTTTCTTTTTTTCTTTTTGATTGGGTTTTGTTTGTGCTTTTCCTGAGAGAGAACGAGCCTGAAGGGAGACCAAAAACAAGGGAGTGCTGTAGGGAAAGTTTTTCAGTGAAGCGGTTTGAAAAAGTTTGCCGCCCCTGGTTTTTGGGGGACTGGAAGGCTAGGATGAAGAAGGGAAAAGAGGGACAGACAAAACACAAGCAAAGAGAAAGGGGGTTGGGTCTTAGACTTGCGAAGCAAGTCTTCCCCGAAACGGCGGTGGCGGTTGGAGTGGAGGGGATTGTTGAATGAAGCAGGTATTGCCAAACAGGGTGTTGGTTTGGCGATATCAGCTGAAGTAAACAAAAAAGCACTAGTTTCTGATCTCTAAAAGGGACCGAAACAGGTGCTTTTTTATATTTATTCAGATCTTTTACGTGAGGCTTGCCATGCGCTCATTTGGGTTTTATAGGCCACCACATCATCTCGAAAAAATAAACGAATCACGCGTGACTCAGATTCTTTTATTTCCAAAGCCGGTCTTAGTTTACCGGTTCGGACAGACTGCTTGAAAGCGCTTAATGATTGCTCAGTTATTTCACGTGCCTGGTGACTGGATATTAGATGGTCTTGAGCGTATTGAAGAAACTGTTCTTTGTTCATTTCTGGACCTCCATTCTTTATTAATATAGCACAAAATAGGGCAAGTAACATAACCATATATATATGTAATGAAAATGTAATCCATTTAAAACAAAAGCGAAATAACATAACCATGTGGTTATGTTATAATAAGTATATAAGATAAAGGAGGTTGTGAAAATGAGTAAAGCATTGAACCAAAGACAGCAAATTTATTTGGACTTACTAACAAAAAGAGCAAAATTATTAAACCAGATAAACCAAGCAGAAACCAATGAGAAGATTCAAAGTTGTAAGATTCGAATGAAACACCTTGATCAGAAAATTGATATGCAAACTATGTTATTGAACAGTGATGAAATACGAATTGTACTTGAAAATTCAAAGTGGGGATTGGCGTGATGATTGTGGAAAATTTACTACCTATTTTGTCCATGCTACTGTTCTCGGTAATTGCCCTTCCTAAAATTTGGAAGAGCAGTCAAAAAAATAAAAAGGCTTTACGGAGCGGCTACTCTGTAAAGCTCAATGAAAAAAACATACACAAATTATATCAAAATACAAATCATCGTGCAACAGGAGGTCAGAGCTATGACATATGAAGAACTTCCTAGTTGTTGTTATATCGAATGGAATGGCAAAGCGAAATTGGTCTATAAAGAGTGTCGTACGCTTTACGATACGCACAGCAAAGGTTCAGTAAGTGAACTGAATATACAACTAGGAGTATCGGCATTAGAAGCCGAAATGATGTATCTAGCAGCCACATTCACTGGATTTAGCTACTTAAAGCGGCACATGGGACAATGTGAACGAATTGCTGAAAGTATGCTTCGTCAATTGCAAATGAGTCATCTGCTTTTGAAGAAAGGAGCATCTTGACGTGATGAAATTTGAAATAAATGGTGTATTAGCCATTAAAGACCAATACGGTTGTAATATGATGCTAGAGCGGGTAAGAGATGCTACTTTAAGAAAAGAGTTAGTAAAGTTATTTAACGAATTAAATGCCGTACTTGTAACCCAAAAAACGCAAGAACCTTATTACAGCTTTACATGTCACGTACCTTGTCCATTTCATGAGTACTTAACTTTCAGGAGAAAGCTCAACATATTGCTCGAAAGTTATGATTGTTACCCTTTATTATTTTCTTATTCCGAACGAAATTTAGAAACAGATACCAGCGTTGATATAGACATGGCAACACCCAGCAATGGTATATTGTATTCTTTAAATCACGAAACAGGGCAGGAAGAAATAAGCGACAAGGAGAATCCTCATTTGATTAAGGAGCTACTCTATAACTATTCATATTCGATACCGTATTACCTACCCGTTTCTATCACTATAAATTAATAGTTTAACGCGCGAAGAAATTAATGAAGTCACAGTTAAGTTTGCAGAATCGTTAGTAAAGCTTCACGAGCAGTATGATGATGAAAATGAGTGAGTACTTTTGATAAATTTTAAAAAAATTACTTAAACTAAAGAAGGATAATCACAATGAAACAACCAATTTTAACATATGAAATAAAAAGGCCATGCATGGTTGCATGGCCTTTACGCGATTCATACGGGATGTATGAGCGTTAATCATAGCATAATAAGTCTAAAAAAACAAAAGACACGAGGAACCACCCTCGCATCATAGAAAATAACCATCAAAAAAGATGATTAAGGTAAGTATAACACATAGTTTAGGAATAATGAAAAAAAGAAAAAAATAAATCGATAATATGTTAAAAAAACATTGACGAACGTGTTAAATTAACATATAATAAAGATATAGAAAATAACCAAAAAAAATAAAAAGGATGATGTAGAAATGATCAATAATCGTGTATTCGCACTCAATCAAGATTTAGAAAAAAATGTCAAACAAATCGTAAAGGAAATTGCGCTTAAAAATCAACTTCATTTGAATAGCAAATATGCAAAAGACTGCGCAATCGAAGTAATCGCAGAAGGAAACTTTGACGGAATGCCAAATGTTGAGCTGAAAATAGAACGAGAAGACAAGAAAAACGTCAAATCACATTCATTCTTTCTTACTTATATTTATGATGAAAAGGGAAATGAGGGAGCTCTTCTGGAAAGTAAATTTTACGGAAGCAAGGATCATAATAAAGTGATGCGCAATATTCCTTTTTCTCAAGACGTTGAAGAATTAGCTCACTATTTAAATACTGTAGATAACGCGAAGTTTAATCGCGAATCTCAAAAAGACTTCTTTTATAATCAAAATAACTATCAAGTTAAAGAAGAAAGCGAGGTGTTCTAAGCATGAAAATTTATGCGATTAAAGAAAAATATCTTGGCTGGAGAAATCGAGTGGGAAGAAAACCCAATTTTTATCGTGAAACTTGGTTTGAAGGCGTTATAGGCTATTACGAATTTTTCTTTGTGATTGATTTTCGTGGCAAATCTTATTTGAAAGAAATATATAACGACACTGTTCATCATAAAACGAGCATCGACTACTATGAACTAAGTCTCAGTATGCAAGAAACCCAGCATAATATGTATTTAGAGTCACATGTTGAATCTGAATGGAAAATCGTGGATTATACGTTTCACTGTCATAAAATCCATTACAATTATGAACAAAAGACAGAAATGCTAGAAAGGGGAATATTGATTGAATACTAAAGTTGAGTATCAATTAACAGCTTTTTTTAAGAAACATGATATTTCTCAAATTGATTTTTGTAGAGAGTATCAAATTTCTAATGAAACACTTAAAAATTATAAACGTCCAAACAAAAATACATCGACTTTGAAGTATCCAGTTGAACTCATTATAGGTTTAGCTGATAAGATAAAGGCGACTACTGATGAAGTCATTTCTGAATTGATATACTTAGAAAGTGTTTTTGAGCTAAATAAACAAGTAAATCTTGAATTGTTGGATGGAGGGGATGAAATGAAATCGAACACTTATGAAAGGAGTTATGACGAAGGAAAGAAATTAGCTTACCTCATACAAAAATTTAAAATTACACACATAAATAATCTCGTGTATAAATTGCGAGGTGCTCTTAAAAGAGAAGCATTTAAAGAGATTAGAGAGACGATTCTAGTGCTATATGCTCAAACAAATGAAAAGATTCCGGATTTTTTTTATAACATCGAGAATGATCAGGAAAATTTTAAAAATGAGATGTATGCATTTATTATGGGATTGATGAATATCAAACAGGATAAAAAAGAACATCAATTTTTTCAATTAAATGACCAAAAAGGTCAATCAAGAGATGAAAAACTATTAAATGCGATAAAAAAAGCACTGGTCGATAAATTTGGCCAGGCTAAAACTAGTCAGTATATGGATAGTGATGATAATCAACTAAAAGATATGTTGCTTCATATCTCAGAAAAAACTATAGAAGATACAGATTATGTTATTGCATCAATTTCAAAAATGAATGAGGACAATAAGATTCTTGAAACGATTCAATTGCATGACTTTCAAGACGAGATCACGGTCTTTATTCAATTAGGATTTAATCGTTAAAGAATGATTTTTTATAGCAAAGATACTGCGGATCCATTTGAATTAAGTGAGTAATTTGTTATAATGAATGTATTAATCGATGCATTATGTAATGTAAACTACTATGTATTTTACCCATATGTTTATTTTAATCTAATCAGAATGACAAGAGCTACTTTCAAAAGTAGCTTTTTCCTTTATAGAGAGGTGATTATATGAAAATAGGAGAAAAATATAATAAGCTAACTGTCCTTGAAAAACTAAATGAGTTTTCTGGAAAAAGTACGAATCGTTTGTGGCTGTGTCGATGTGATTGTGGAAATCTTGTTAAAACGACGGGGTATAAAATACAATCTGGACATACAAAAAGTTGCGGTTGCTTAGTCAAAGAAACAGCAGCCTCCAAATTCCAGGTAGAAATCGGGAAAAAATATCACATGCTTGCCATACTTAGCGATACTGGAAAACGGACAAAGGGCGGACAAAGGATTGTCACTTGTCGATGTGATTGCGGCCAAGAGACTGATGTGATCTATGGCAAGTTAACAAGTGGCCAAACGAAGAGTTGCGGTTGTTTGGCAAAAGAGCGAAGAAGCCAGGCTTTTAAAAAACGTTCAGCTGAAGATATTCGCAAAGGCATCCAAAAACAACGAGATGAACGTATATTGATTGAAGGTACCCGAATTGTGAATATAAACAAACCGCAGCAATTGCTGAAAAACAATAAATCGGGTCGTAAAGGGGTTACTTTTGATAAAGAAAGAAAAAAATGGATGGCTCAAATTTGGTTTCAAGGAAAGAAACATTTTTTAGGCCGTTACACTAATTTTGAGGATGCAGTGAAGGCGCGAGAAAAAGCTGAAGAAGAATACTTCCAGCCCATTTTAGATAAATATGACAAATCAAAGTAGTTTGTTCGTCGTATTTAGTGTGCGTTAGAAAAAAGTCTGGTATACTGGATTCATCATGTAGCCAAAACAAATCCGATGACTTAAAATCCCTATCCGCATGAGTAGGGTGTTTCGTGTAACGTTTACTTTTGAAGAAAAAATGGTATAATAACATAGAAAGAGAGCCATGCGACAACATGACTCCCTAAACAGTAGCACCGTTAAAAAGACGGTAGCTAGACATATCAGATTACTAAAAAGTAACCAAATGACCGCCTCGCAAAAGTGGGTCAGATGGTTACTTTTTTGGTTTGTTGAAGTCTAGAATCATCACGACGAGCGTGGCAAAAACCACAGCAAACGTCAGCGCTTCATACACAGACACGGCTAGTCCTTTCTAGGAGTAAAACCTTTTATAACCAAGAGGCATCACCCCCGATACTGGAGATTTAGCCACCATCTTTCTCACTTTGCTACTGCTGAAGCTATTATATCACAGGAAAAAGAAGAAAACCAAGCGCCTAACGCCTTTCGCAAGCTTCAGTTGTTCGAAGCTAAAGCTGGAAACGGTGTTGCTGCCAAAAGCCGAATAAAACCACAAAGTAAGCGTAGTCAATATTTCAAAAGATAGTTGCATGATGACGATAATTATGTTAGTATAAAAGTATAAGTTGTGTATTATTTAATCTATGTATTGTGAAATGCTTTTAAATTACTATTTACTATTTACTATTTACTATTTACTATTTGATGAAAGGAGTCTCTGTTTAAGGGACTCCTTTCGTCTGATATGAATCACTAAAAGAAAGAATTAAAAAAAATAGTATGGTTAGTGTGAGGGTGAAATTGTTAAAGATAAGGAGACTTCATACGAGATTGGCCGCCAACCATTTACTTTGTTCCTACAATAGCCTAATTATAGCATAGAGAAAAAGAACAAACTAAGTGCTTAACGTCTGTCGTAAGCTCCAGTTGTTCCCAACTTTCGCTTGCCAGAAAAAACATGTTATAATGAGAATGAAAATTCATACGATTATCCAGAGGGAATCATGTCAAAATTTCAAATTGGAAATATAGTTAGGATTGAAGAAGGAGTTACGCGCCATAGTATGGGGATATCAATTTAAATACAATTATATATAGTTGCGAGAGGATGCTGTAAGATGAGTGACTTTGATAATGGCGGAGCTATTGCTATAAAAGGATTTAACTATCAAAAAGCTTCTATTATACTAGTGATAATAAATAATTATTACAAAAATAATTTTAAAGTGATACCTGAATCAAAGGAAGATTTTGAAATTACTTTCGAAGATAATCATTTTTATGTCCAAGTAAAAGGGACTAAAAATCTTTCTTTGGCCAAACTGATAAAAAAGCCTAATAAATCTTCGAATAAAGAAGAAAAATCAATCGTTGAAAAAAATTTATTACCAGGAAACGATGAGGACAAAAGGAAAATTTTTCTTTGGGAATTGATAGAACAGACAAAAAAGGACCTAGTCAAACAAGAAGGTACTTTGATTTCTCCTGTGTATTGTTTTTCTAAAACACAGCAACAAGAAATAGAAAACAAATTAGGGTTAAATGAGAAGCAAAAAAAAAGGTTGTCTAATCAAAAAATTTATATTACTCCTTTTCCAAATGATATAAATGTGGCGTTAACAATGCTGAAAGGTATAATGGTTGAAAAAAATTTATTTGTAAATAATGAACGAGCAAAAGTTGTGTTAGGAGAACTTGCACTGGAAATTGATCAAAAAAGTGAAATACCAGTGACAAATGAAATTGATATTAGAAGAAAAGAGATTAGTGGGAAGTATTTAAACAAAGTTTTTTTAAATCTAAAACAAAAAGAGTTGTTTGATGAAGTGTTAGCTAGCCTAACATTAAATACAATCATGAAAAAAAAAGTTAAAAAAGAAAAATTAGGTATACCGTTGTTACATCAATCATTGAAAGAGAAACTGAAACAAAGGGTTGATTACGATGTAATTATGGGGAAAAATGATGTCGAGGCAATAAATTATATTCGAGATATATTGAGTGAGCTAGATCCACAAATTAGTACAGAATTATCCGTTGCTTTAGCAATAGAATGTTTCTGTGAGTTAGGAGCGGAAAATCATGATATTTAATTCATTTTCGATTCTTGATTTTAAAAATAAAGAAGCTAAAACATTTGATTTTAATGACACTACAAATCTTATTGTTAGTGATGGTAATCATCAGGGTAAATCAAGTCTTTTAAAATCTATGTATTATACGTTAGGATTTGATGTTCGTCAATTTCCCAGTGGGTGGAATATTGATGATTTGTATTTTCAATTAGAAATAAGAATTGAAGATTCTACATTCACTATTAGTAGGCAAAAAAACAATTATAGAGTTAGCGATAGAACCGAGCCAATGACCGTGAAAGAATATTCAGAATGGTTGCGAAATAGACTTAATATTTATATGAAATTGCCACACAACAAAACAATGGAATTACATGATGCATACTCTACCGCAATGATTTTACCATTTTATATCGATCAAGATGATTCTTGGGAAGATACTATATATAAGAATGTTTCAAATGCAACAAAGCAATATCGTGATGTTCCAAAAAATATATTTGAAAGTGTGTTTTCTCTTTCTGACGTGGAAATTAATAAACTAATAAGTGAACGTACAGACTATTTGAATAAAAAGAAAGAAATACAATCTACAATAGAAAATTTCATTAAAATAGTCGGAGAATATAAACAAGAAAATGAAACTGAAGATATAGTAACCAAACTTGATAAAATTGCCTTAAAAAATGATATTGACCGTTATTTACATATGATAAATGAATTTAATCAGGAAGTTACTGGTTATAAAGTGAAATTGCTACATAAACAAGAATTATTAGACCTTCAAAAACAGGAATTATCTGAATTAAAGAAACTTATACAGATGAATAAAAAGAGATATGAAACTATAAAGACGGAATGTAAATACTGTCATTCGCAACTAACAGTGGAGCAATCTTTAAGGCGTTTGGAATTGTCGAATAATGATTTTGAGATTGCTCTTTATAAAGATGCAGTTCAAAAAGAAATTCAGAAATTAGATCAGGAGATTAGTGACTTCAAGAAAAAACAAAAATTAATTGAGGATAAAGTAGATCAAATTAGTTATGAAATACAAAAATCAAAGGAATTATTAACCATTGACGATTATGTAAATTTAAAGGCTAAAAATGAGGCGATAAAGACAATGGAAGGATTGATTGATAATCAAAGAATGTTGAAACAGAATCTGGATGAGAGAATCAGTAAATTAAAAAAAAGTATTGATTCTTTAAAAAAGGAAAAAAATGAACTAAAAGAAAGAATTAAAATGGATTATGAAAATCAAATTATTAGGATAAAGAATATTATAACTGACATAGATATGAATGAATTGAAATTTCTTGACTTTAAAAAAATTAGTGGTAGTGGTACGGATAAAAATAAAAAATATTTAGCATATTATCTAGTGTATTTTAGTCTTTTAAAGAAATATAGTACATACAAAATACCTTATTGTATGGATTCTTTTATCAAGAATGAAATATCTGGAAATAGTGCTACTGAAATGTTTAATGCTGTCCAAAATTGTTTTTTTGATGATGAAAATCAAACATTTTTCTCGATTATTTCAGAAAATCTAAAACATTTTAAGCGTGATGAAGTGTATAATAAAATATTAGTGTCAGGCCACTTATTAACAAAGGAAGCCTATGATACTGTTAGTTTAAAGTTTAATTTTTAAAACTAGTAGTTTATTATTTAAGCAGCTAACAAATATTCTTATGATGGTTATTCTTTTAGGAAGATTATTAATTGTAGCTTATTTTTTTAAATTCAATATGTGTTGGAGGTACCGTAAATTAATATAAATTAAATAAGTGAACTATTTAAATGTCAATAGGGTATACTCTATTGAACAGTTGGTGAATTATTGATATACTTATCTTCGGCGGGTGTTCAATAGAACTGTTCAAAAATACTTTTTCAAAAGGAGTTCAAAATGGAAAAAATTGGGTATATTCGTGTAAGTTCCACAGAGCAAAATATTCATCGTCAAGTCGAACAACTTTCTCATTGTCAAAAAGTGTTTATAGATAAATTAAGTGGCCAAAATAAAAATAGGCCGGAACTTGAAAAGATGTTAGCGTATATTCGAGAAGGTGATTTAGTTGTCGTCACGGAATTGGATCGTCTGGGAAGAAATAATGAAGATTTAACGGAAATCATGGATGACATCAAAAAACGAGGAGCAACCCTGGAAGTTTTAAACTTACCTCAATTAAATGGCATCCAGGATGAAAATTTACGCTTATTGTTGAATAACTTGATTATGGAGCTATATAAGTATCAGGCAGAGTCTGAACGCAAGCGAATTATCGAGCGGCAGCAACAAGGCATCCGTTTGGCCAAAGAAGCAGGTAAATATAAAGGAAGAAAACCGAAATATACGGAACACAGTGAAAATTTGCAGCATGCGTTTGATTTGTTGAATAAAGGAGCAAGTGAAGCGGAAGCAGCACGAAAAGCTGGAATAAACCGTTCTACTTTTCGGAGATATAAAGAAAAATATCACGTATAAATTAGGCCGGTCTATTAGGTTCCTTTTTTCAGTAAAAAGTAAAATCGTAATTATTGTATACTTTAGTTTAGTTTCAGGCACACAATTGAACAAAAATCAGAAAATAATTTTATTTAAGACTCCCATTATGGTATACTGAACAAAAAAGAGGAGATGAAGAACATGTCAGGACAAATTAGAATGAGCCCGGTAGAATTACGGGATCGTGCCAAAACGTATGGGACTAGCGCGCGTGATATTGAACAATTACTTCAACGTTTATCCCAAATACAAGAACAACTTCGCAGTGAATGGGAAGGACAAGCGTTTGCACGGTTTGATGATCAGTTTAATCAATTAAAACCAAAAGTGACGGAGTTTGCGAATTTGATGGATCAAATTGAACAACAATTACAAAAAACAGCCACTGCAGTGGAAGAACAAGACCAAACGCTTTCACAAAATTTTGGATTCTAATAACAAAGCAGCGTCTCTTAGATCAAAATGAGAGGCGCTCTTTTCAGATAAAGAGGTGTTAGGGATGCAGGAAGAAATTGCCAGTCAGATGGGTATTGCACAGCAGACTGCTACATCATTGAATACTGCTGTAAATCAATTGGAGTCAGACAAAGTTATTCAACAAGACAATCAAACAACACTTCAAGGAAATCAAATGGCAAAAGATTATTTAACTAAAGAGTCTCAAATAGTTCAAAAATTTACTCTTGCTTTTAAACAAGACATAGAGAATATTAGAAGTGTGGCGGCCGAGTTTGAATCTTTTGATGGTCAATTACAGCAAAACTTTGAAATTAATTTACCTACTCTATAGGAGGAGAAAGTTTGGATAGGTTCCAAGAAATCACGAATCAAATCAATAATACTCAGCAAACTTTTTATGAAATTGAAAATCAGGAACGAAAATTAGAGAATACTAGATGTCACTTTGAAGAGATTTTAAATCGAAAAGAGCGATTGTTCTTTGATATCAAACAAATATGGATTAAAGGTGATATGGCATACCGTACATTAGACAATCAACGAGATATTCAACGATATCAGGATAGTCTAATGGATGAGATAATGAATGAACAAGAAGAAATCAAGAAGCAAAAACGTAACTACCAGAAACAAGAAGAAGAGCTGATTTGGCAGCGAAAAAAAATATGGGAGGAGGAAAATGAGTGAGCTTGAATATGTTTTTAGATCAGTCAGAAACTCAAGCTTCTACGGCCAGTCTTTTTTGTAGAAGCCACATAGAGGGAATGGAAGCAATAAAAACAAGCATTTCTCAATTTGTAGCAGAAGAAGACTTAAAAGGAAAAACATATGACTCGGCAAAGCATTATTTCCAACAAATTTATATTCCTTTAGCAAATGGTATAATTTTAATTGCTGAAACGCTTGAGAAAGCAATTAAAAAGCTGCCAGAGGAATATAAAGCGGATGTCGATGCTAATTCTTTGCAAGAAGACGTCCTACGTAGCCATATACAGCAATTGAATAATTTAGCGATGGATATTGAGTCATTGACAGCTAGCGCAAATCTTTCACCTTTAGGTCATCCAAGTACTGGAATTGTAGACACTTTACATTTGCAAGCACAAGAAAGTCAGAAAAAGTTAGATAAGCTAATAGCATTTGATGGGAGTTCTACACATATTTTTTCGGAACTAGATGTTTTATTTAATAATGTTGAATCAGGGTTAAAGGCTATTACCAACGGACGGGGATTTAGTAATGCAACTGGAATTTTTGATAGTTCGTTAATTGATACTTCTTGGATTAGCCCAATAAACTCTTCATATAATATCTATATGAAGGAACATATTGACAGTAAGATGCCAAACTTGAATGCACAAGATATTGCATATTTGCAAGACTATGCTACCAACCATCCTGATGAAGACGTACCTAAGAGCTGGCAAACTTGGTTGATAAATATGATTCAGGGAGGATATGGCTATGTAGGACAGTACTCAGCTGATATCACAAGCTTAATATCTTTAGGAGTTGTTAAATTTGGTGGTATAAAAACTGTTTTAGAAGCTGTTGCTAGAAGTGAAGGCCCGAACGCATTTGCAATAGTAAACCCAGCTAGTAAGGGGCCAGAAATTGTTCAAAAAGGACTCAAATTAGGAAAATTTGCAAAAGGCTTAGGTCCGGCATTATCTGTTGTTGGTTTTGGTTTAGGTATGGCTGACGACATGATGAATGATGATAAAACTCTAGGAGAGGCGACTGTTCACAGCGGTACATCTACACTTGTTGGTGTTGGTGCTGCAGCGGGGGGATCATTTTTAACAACAACTGCTTTGGTAGCATTTGGGGTAAGTAACCCTGCTGGATGGGCCATTTTAGGAGGAGCTGCGGTTGGATTTGTTGCTGTCAAAGGGTTTGACTATTTATATGATAATAACATCCTAGGAATTAAAGATGGACTTGATTGGACTGGAGAAAAAATTGATCAAGGCCTTGACTGGGCTGGAGACAAATTAGGAGAATGTGTTGAAGGTGTTGGTAAAGTACTTAATCCTATGAACTGGAGTTGGTGATTTTTGAATTCAGCAGATATAGAGGGCATATATAAAAATATACGATATAGAATTATTCATTCTGAAAACGAAGTATACTTATTAGATCTGGATAGCCCATTTTTATTTTTTATATTTCCATTTTTCAGCGGTCTATTCACAAGAAAGGTACATATTATTGATCCTCAAATAGCATCGCAACTAGCTATACCAGATGAAGTGAAGAGAAAACAGAAAGAGAATTTAAAGATGCCGTATAAGAGTATACTAGCAGTTTTAATCATCTTTTTAATCCCAATATATAGAAAAATTTCTTTTCAATTTCACTTACCAGTTGGAATTGAGTATATAACGTTTGCAATTTTGTGTACCTTAATTATACTAATGCGAATTTTGATATCTAAAAATGCCAAAAAGAAACTAACAGAAAAAGTGAATTTGAAAAGTTTAGATTATAAAAAGATAAAGATTAAACCAGAGTCGTTTAAATATCAATTTATAGTAACAATTTTTTATATTTTTTTAATGGTAATGGGTTGTATATCGTTAATTGCGCAAATTAAATCATCCGACAGTGAATTTTTCCTTGTGTATATCATAGCCCTTTTTTTCTTGAGCTTTTTAAATGTTGTTGGCGCAGCAGATTCAGCTGGTAAATGTAAATTAAAAAAAATATGAAGGGGTGTATAATTTGTTACCCATAGGATCTATAGTTTACTTAAAGGACGGAATGCAAAAAATGATGATTTTGAATAGAGGTCCAATAGTTGTGATTGAAAAAGAACAATGTTATTTTGACTATTCAGCGTGTGAATATCCTGCAGGATTAATTCAAGATAAGATTTTTTATTTTAATGAAGAAAATATTTCTGAAGTTATATTCGAAGGATATAGTGATGAGAAAGAAAAGCGATTTGAAATAGTTTACAAAGACTGGCTGAAGCAAAATCCTGAACTCAAAAAAGGTACTGTGAATAGATTGCTAAATTAACTATAAGTTGCATTGTTTATAGCCTGCAAAAGCAAAGAGATTTAGAAAAAACTTCTAGATCTCTTTTTGGCCTAAAACATGCATCTCGAAGAAAATTGGACATTCTGTAATATTCTGAGTATATTTTTTGTTCACTTGTTCCATGCACCTCACATAATGAATTGAACGCTGCTTTAAATAGACTTGGTGATACTGGGGAAGGAAATAAAAACATTGATGATTTTGTCGACTGGTTAAAGGATTATACTAATTAAAGTAAAGGAATATTTTAGATGAGAAAGAAATACCTTACATGGGGAAGTTTTATACTCATAATCTTATTAATAATAGGAATTATTGTAGCCTATAATGTGTATAAGTCCCAACAAGAAGAACAAAATCGTAAAGATAGAATAATTCATTTTTCTGATGCTTTGTCTTCAGCGGCACGTGCTGAGCTTGAGCAGTATGGTTTGACAAGGTATCTAACACCAGAAGAAGCAAAAGAGCTTAAAAATTTGTATTATGAAAGAACTCAGAACATAACGGTGGCGATAGAGAGATAAAATACTTACTAAATGAGGATAATAATTATTCCTTAAAAGATTTAAATCCAGATCGTTTAAGTTTTGTACTGAATGCGTGCCTTACAGATGTTGGTAACGGAAATAAAAATATAGATGATTTTAATCAATGGGCTAGAAAAAACAGTAATAATTAATAAAGGTAGAAAATAGGCTTGATTACATACAAGACTTTATCAATAGTAAAGAGCCCTGGAATAGTTAATCCAAGGTTCATCGTGTAGGCTGTTTGTGAATTTATGACATGTGTCATATTTCCGTAAGACCAGGATACAATGAAATCAGTTGCAGCGTGCCAAGTCTTGAGAGATTACAGAGAGGACTTTCATACGTTAATGAAAAGTATAAAAATCAAGTGAGTGTCCCATATATGGGGAGTAATTCCCCTCACTTTTGGGAGGGGAATGGGCATGCTGAATGAGAGAATGACAAAAAAAGAATTACTCAAACGAGTAAAAAAAAATCAAATGAAAGCATCAGTACTCGAAGAAGTAGAGAAGAATACGCGAGAAAGTAAACAAAAATTATGGGAAGAGCATCAATTAAACTGGATCAATATTCAAAATATCACGGAAAAAGTAGAAGAACAATGTGGTTGTCCAGGTTATTTTCAAGAAGAAATAGCATTGTTGAAGATTTCTTTTAATGAGCTGATGCAGGAGATTGAAGCGAAGATTGCTGATTGTCAGAAAAAAAAGGCAGCGTTAGAGGCTGAATTAGACGACTTAATTGAAATTGGACGGCAACTAGAGCATGCTAAGAAATAAGTTCACATAAATATAAAGGCATATATAAATTCGAAGCCCCCCAGATTCATTTCTAGGGGGCTTCTTGTGATTCAGGGTTTTAAGAAATCAGAAAATACAGTATGGATCTCTTGCAATTCATAGCGCGGACAATTGAACATGAGATATTTATTCACTTGATAAAGCTTGATGACTTTATAAAAGGTGCTATCGTTAATTTGATAGCGTTGCATGGTTTCCTGACGTGTGGTCATCTTTTTGGGTATCTTATCGACCTTCTCCCCTACCCCGTCGCTATTGAGCAAAAGAGTATTGTCGAGAAGAAAACGAAAATAAGATTGCTTCTGGTACAATTTTTTAGCGCGGTATAAATACCTCCATTTTTCTTCTGGATACTTTTCAAGTGCTTGAGTAGCAATGAAATTTAAGCGAATGTATTTGACACTTTTGGAAAATTCTTGTGTGATCCATCTGCGGCGAAAACCGAGATGTTCTTCAATATCCTGGATAGTCACCGTATAGCCATTCGCAAAATCTTCATGATAGTAAGCACTTATTTCGGAGTATGTTCCATTTGGAATCGGTTTATACATATTTGAATCCATTTCTCGCACCTCATAAGTACATGTGTGTAGTATTATTATCTTTTACGTTATTTCTTCTTAACTTCTGTTCTTTTTATCGATTCCATGGCAGAATGGTAAATCTTCATTTCGAATCCACATGTTAAATACCATTTTAACACAATAACACAAATGTTATTGTGTTATCTAACATGTTTCAGTAAAAAGGAAGAAAACCGAAATATACGGAACACAGTGAAAATTTGCAGCATGCGTTTGATTTGTTGAATAAAGGAGCAAGTGAAGCGGAAGCAGCACGAAAAGCTGGAATAAACCGTTCTACTTTTCGGAGATATAAAGAAAAGTATTTATAAATATTTAAGTTGCATAACCTATCTTAGCGAAAGTAGTACAAACAAAAAGCGGTCTTATCATGGAATAAGGCCGTTTTTTCGTTTTCATTTGAAATGTTTTAGGCTGAATAAAAGCGCCATTGTGAAGATGGCGAGATCATTATTTGTAAGATGGAAGTAAAGAAGTTTATAAACCACTCAAAAAAATAAAAATGCCTTGGTCTCGCCAAGGAAATTTCTGCTAATGAGTAAACTCGCAATATCGACAACATGATGATGGATAAATATGGTATATTATAATTGAAAGAAAAATACATAAGTGGCGTTGTTTTGTAATCTAAGTAGAGAAAAGAGGCCTTGTAATGAAAGGGAAAAAAATAGCCATTTCTATAATTGGTGTATCAATTTTACTGGGGGGATGTTCATTTATGGGACAGTCAGATGAAAAAGAAAAGAAAGTAGACGACGGGACAACACCTGTTGCGGAGTATGAAGGGCAAGGGTTTATTTTTGTTGATGGTGATAAGTCTAAAGATATTGTTGAAAAGAATGAAGCAGAAATTAAAAAAAGAGCCATCAAATATATGAAAGATACATATAAAACTGATGTAAAAGTAAATAATGTGGTTCCAGCAAGAGACGCTGCCGTTGTTATGGTTGAAGCAGAAGAACCGATAGAGTTTCATACTTCTGTGATTGTGGGGATTGACCCACGTTCTAAGGAATTGAATAATACTCGTTCCGAGGAAGGGAAAGTAGAGTCTGGTATTGTAAGTGGTTTGTATGCTAAAGCCTACAAAGAAAAATTTGTACATTTGGACACTTTTGCAGAAAAAGAAGCAAAAGAAAATAATTTACAAGGTTTGAATCAGGCGACAATTGATAAAACACAAGCATCAGGGTATGAGCAAATTTATTATTTTGTTCCACTTGGTGGTGATTTCACAACGGTTTATGATGCCTATATGAAAAACCCGAATATTTCTGTTGATCAATTACAAGTTCTATTTTCAAATGAAAATAGTAAGATAGAGGAGATGGATATAGCTATCCGTTATTTTAATATAGGCCAAGGTTTACCAAATCAAGAGATAGTTAATAAGATTGGCGAAAACTTGAAAAAGGAAGAAGGTTTACCTAAAGGCAACTATAATATAATTATCTATAAAAATTTTCTTGTTGACCGTGTAGGACAACCAAATGGAGACGATGTAAGGATTGAAGGAATAGAAAAATATTAATAAATAGGGAGGAGGAAACGTAATGTCTGTTTATACCGATATGAAAACGCCAGACATAGATATCATAGAATTAAGTGGGAAAATAGTTTATAGTGAGCCAAACGACTATGATAGATTAAAAGTAAACGGGAATAAATATGTTGTCAAAGAAGGCGAATATGGCACCAAATCCGGACTCGACTATATGATTGTCGAAAACACCAAAACAGGCGAAGTCGGCATGATTTTCCAAGGCACGCAAGGGCAAAAAGACGGTGGGCGGGATATTATTACCGATGCTACGCTTCCTGGAAATATCCCTGATGATCAACTAAAGGCGGCGGATAAAGCTTATAAGAAAATGAGTAAAAAATATGCGATTAAATACGTAGGGGGGAACTCTTTAGGAGGTGGGCTCGGCAATTATGTCGCATCAAACAATGATGTGAAAAGTGTGACTTATAACCCTGCCATTTTGCCAGACGGCGAGTATTCGCAAAAGAATCCCGACATTACCAATTATATGAGCGAATATGATCCGTTAACATTGGGGGAACGAAGTGCGGGATACTTAAGTCGTTTACCGGGTAAAAATGTCACGTTAAACAATAACCTACCTTTATTTGCCACCCTTACATCTAACCACACAGGCTATAGTGAAGCGATTAATATTGACGGTGAAGAAATCTTGATTGATGCGGACGCTTATTTACCTGTTGGCGTTTGGAGTGGTGCTGTTTTGACAGGTGGAAAAGGGCATAAAATAGACGTCAATCCTGAAAATATGAAAATCTTGGCGAACTCGATGGTCACCAGATTGAAGGGACAAATTACCACCGCCCAATCACATGTGGATCATGCCGTGGATATTGTCGAACAGGAAGGCAATAAACTAGACGACAGAAAAACCAAGCTAACCGATAGTTTTGATGATTTACTCGGACAAGGAAGCTTTGGAAAAGCGTTAACAACGATGTCAGGTTATGAATCCGTAAGGGATATTATCGAATCGGGAACTCCTGGCATTTCAATCGCAAGAAAAGCGATTTATAAGCTTAAAAATTCTTCTGTGGTTTCAGATTTTCTAGTCAGCTTTTTAGGAAATTTTGACGGCATGATAGGGACATCAATTGAATTACCCATTCTGATTGTGGATACAGTAACGCGACTAGACGAAATTATTTCTCAATTAGACGCACTCAAAAAACATGCGATTCCGATGCTGTTTCAAGGAATCGACAATGAATTTTTTAGTGATGGCATGGTGAAGGAACTCAAAGCTCATTATAAAAGGATAGATGAAAATAAAGAGGTTGTAACGAGTCAAATTATGACGTTCGGTACACAAGTCACTTATGTATCGAATGAATTGGAAAAATCAGACAAGCTTTTAACCGCCACTCAAAAAATAGAACGGGTCTCAGCGCCGCCTGCGACTTCAGATTTTACTTTGCAAGAATCAAAGGTACTCAAAGACGGTATGGGGAAAAAGCAAACATTACTCGATCATAATTATAAGCGATTTAGAGAACAAACGGTGTCTACATTGGAGCCAGTGATTGGTCATTTTTCAAGCACATTGAACCTATTAGACGAGACCGTAGACGATTTTATTCAAGGGCTACGGAACGCACGAGGAACTTTTGAACATCTTAATATTCCGTTCACAGATTTAGATGTAGCGATTCCTGTTTTACTTACAGAAGCGATTGACTCACTGAAACCTTATCAAACTGCGCTTGATTCTATCAAAACGGCTGTTCGTTCATTGCGTGGTGGTGGGTTAAATGATGTACTGGAAGCATACCGCCCGTATATCGATACGGCTCTTTTTGAGGGGACACAGTTCCAGAATGTCATCGCCCTGAACAAAGCATCAGTCAATATTTACGAAAGTTCGAAAGTGGTTTTTGAAGATATTAAGTACCAGTTAAGTGATAACAGAGCGGCGGCGGTTGAGGCACTGGACAAACAGGCTGACAAAGTTGTGGCCAATTTAGGCATGCTTATTGGCCAACTAAAACGAGGTAGCATCGAAGTATAGAAAGTACAAGCAAGGAGATTAAGTCTTCTCAAATTTGGGAGGGAAATAGGCCATGGCGAACGAGAAAATGACAAAACAAGAATTACTCAAACGAGTACAAAAAAATCAAATGAAAGCTTCAGTATTCAAAGAAGTAGAGAAGAATACGCGAGAAAGCAAACAAAAATTATGGGAAGAGCATCAATTAAACTGGATCAATATTCAAAATATCACGGAAAAAGTAGAAACACAGTGTGGTTGCCCAGGTTATTTCAAAGAAGAAATAGCATTGTTGAAGATTTCTTTTAATGAGCAGATGCAGGAGATAGAAGCGAAGATTGCTGATTGTCAGAAGAAAAAGGCGGCGTTAGAAGCTGAATTAGACGACTTAATTGAAATTGGACGGAAACTAGAGCATGTGAAGAAATAAGGCGAACATAAATATAAAGGCATATATAAATTCGAAGCCCCCTAGATTCATTTCTAGGGGGTTTCTTGTGATTCAGGAGTTAAGAAATCAGAAAATACAGCATGAATCTGTTTCAAATCATAGCGCGGACAGTTGAGTATGAGATATTTATTCACTTGATAAAGCTTGATGACTTTATAAAATGTGCTATCACTAATTTGATAGTGTTGCATAGTTTTCTGGCGTGTGGTCATCCTTTTGGGAATCTTATCGACCTTCTCCCCTACCCCATGGCTATTGAGCAAAAGAGTATTGTCGAGAAGAAAACGAAAATAAGATTGCTTCTGGTACAATTTTTTAGCGCGGTATAAATACCGCCATTTTTCTTCTGGATACTTTTCAAGTGCTTGAGTAGCAATAAAATTTAAGCGAATATATTTGACATTTTTGGAAAATTCTTGTGTAATCCATCTGCGGCGAAAACCGAGATGGTCTTCAATATCTTGGATAGTCACCGTATAGCCGTTCGCAAAATCCTCATGATAAAAGGAGCTGATTTCAGCAAATGTACCGTGAGGAATAGGTTTATACATATTTGAGTCCATTTTTCACACCTCCTAAAGCACACACGTGTAAATTAGCACCGACTTTGTTTAAAGTGACCCCCAGTCACACAGAGAGCGAGTTCTTTTCTGTTCATTTGTTTCGTCTACGCCGATTATTGAATTTACACTTTTTTATTGAAAAGATAAAATCTAAGTAGTTCTAAATATTTTTCCTAGTATACCAGTATACCAGTATACTTTATAGTTGCTCAAATAGATTCTGATATACGGCTTTATAACCTTGAAGCTGACGTGTAGATAGTTTTGTATTAATATAATTATCTAATAGCATGTTCACAATATCATTTATAGATGGTGTTCCTTCTGTTTCAAGCTCTTCTAAATCCTTAATGTACGGCTTTAATGTATTAATTTTAAGGATAACATCTGGTGACATTTTTTGAGTCTTTGTGGCTTTTTTTCTCATATCAAAGCCT
Source organism: Listeria goaensis (assembly GCF_900186125.1). Taxonomy (GTDB): domain Bacteria; phylum Bacillota; class Bacilli; order Lactobacillales; family Listeriaceae; genus Listeria; species Listeria goaensis. Next base: position 49,747 of record NZ_FYBQ01000014.1, read on the forward strand.
TCTTTTTCTACATTTTGAATTTGACTAGTCTTTGTTTTAGATGAGTCCGCCGATGTTGGTTCAGAATGTGAATTATTTTCTTTCACTTGTGGCGACTCTTTTGATTCTGAAGAAGATGAGTCTCTTCCAAAATCTCCAACACCTGCTATATCAACTTTTTTTGAATTAAGTGTAGATTTTCGCTTCCGGTTAATTATTGGAGATATTCTTTCATTATTAGCCAATTCTTTCACATCCTCTCCTATATATTTTGAAGCATAACCTCGTGTTGGTCTAATTCCTCTAAAACATCAATAAATACCTGATGAGCCTTGTTTATTATTAGCAATCGAATTATACATGGCCAAAAAGGAAGACGGCACCTTCAGATATTCGTTACGTGATGTGGAAAAAAGAACCGTCATTGCCAGGAGAACTTTGTTACGTTATTTTAGTGAACTTGGCATTTCTCGGAAGAAATCATGATTGTTCAGACTGAAGAGAGGAAGTGGCTAGATTATGGAAGAGAATGAGCAGCTGAGAAGGATTCAAAAACTATTAGCACTTGCCAGTGATGCCAATGAAAAAGAATCACAAGCAGCGCTTGCTAAAGCACAAGCATTGATGATGGAACAGCAAGTATCTGAAGATGAGGTTATCCAGTATGACCGGAAAATGAGGCTCGATTGTGTGGTGGAACGCATAGTATATTCGGGAAGACCACAAAAGTGGGTCTATCGTCTCTGTCGAATTATTGCGGCGAATTTTCGAGTAAAAACTTTTTACCAGGATGGAATGCCAATTCAGTTAGTTTTCTTGGGGATTGAAAGAGATGTTCAAGTGGCTGAAATTACTTTTCTCTATGCCATGGGAAGTGTTCAATATGGGGCTAGGGAATTCATGAAACGTCCAGAGGTCAAGAGAAAGTATAAACGTAAATGGGGCATGAAGCAGGATTACATAGAAGGTTATCTACAAGCCCTTCAAGCGACTTTTAAAACGCAAGTAGTGACAAATGGTTACGAACTCTCCTTACAATTACCAGAAATTGTAATCAAAGCAGTCAATCAAAAACAGTTAGTGCCAGGTAAAAATAGACAACATGTGGTGCAAGAAGCAGAAGCTTACTATCAAGGTTATAAGGATGGTGAGGAATTTCGACAAAAAGAAAGCATCGAATGAGAGACATGGCTTGCCATAGATACTTTCATAAAAAGCAGAGTATTTATAGATAACAAACTTAAAAAGACGAAAACCATTTTAGTGGATTTTCGTCTTTTTGCCTGTTGGACAAAGTTTTATGGATGGTGCTTGTTTTTCACAGAATAATTTACAGAAAAATTCATATTACGTGCTATAATAAGGTATCGTGGAGTTATTCTAGTATAGGTAAGGAAGAGGGGGATGCAAATGGCCGTGATTCAAAGTAATCTTTCGGCTGCCACACGTGTAGCTAATCAATTTGGCCAAGCTCATGATCAAATGATGTTGGTCAACGCTCAAACCATTCAACGTGCTGAGCGTACAGTCCTGAACGGGAATCAAGAAGCCAGAAAAGCCAATCAACAGGTTCAACAAATGGTGCAAGTATTTAATCAATGTCTCATGCGAGATATAGGGTATATTCAACAAACAGCTCAAGAATTTGAACGTCAGGATCAAAGCCTTCAAAAACTTTTTGAGTGAGCGAATTAAATGAGGTGAATCCAACATGGAGATAGAGAAAAAAAGAGAAGCTATCCAGCAACAATGGCATTTCGTGAGTGACAAACAAGAAGTGAATTTGAACCAGCAAAGAAGTATCGAATATCAAAGTGAACTATATCAGGAGTTCCGTCATCGCCAGGAAGCTCTGTTTACGAGAATGGAACACTTTTGGTTAGGTGATCCGATGATGCGAACCTTTTTGAATCATGCTCATCAGGATTTAAGAGCTGAAGACAAGCAGATAACTTTTCATTTGGAAGAGCAACAAGAAGAGCGCCGGCAAGAATATCGGCAACTTGTCCAACAAGAAGAGGAATTGCTCCATCAGCGTTTAGCTCTATCGAGAGGGGGCCAGTAAAATGACCTTGTCGATGTATTTAGGGGAAGTGGACAGTCAAGCAGAAAGTGTGGAACAATTTTGTGCACGTACGATAACGGGGATGGAAGCGACTCTTCGTGCGATTCATGCGTTTAATTTAGAGCCAACCTTACAAGGAAAAACATACGCCAGTGCCAAACGTTATTTCATGCAAACATACCGCGTATTCGCGCAAGGCATGATTTTATTGTGCCAGGAGCTTCAGGCACAAAATCAAGCGCTACCTGCCAATTTTCGAGCAGAAGTGGCACAGACAGATGTTGTGGAAACGGAACTGTTAGCCCAAATACAAGAATTGCAAAGACTTCAAACGGGGTTAGCAGAATTGAATGGAGATCTGCTATTACTGAAGCCCATGACTTACATTTATGAAGTGTGTGAGCGGAAACTAAAAGAAAAGTTAAAAGCTTTACGATTGTTTAATCAAACGTCCGGCACTTATTTCAATGTAGTGATGCAACAAGCAGCCAACTTGCAACGCGGTCTTACGGCTATCACGCAGCATTCAGGGTTTAACCAGGCCACCCAAACCTTTCAAACAATGGGGATGGATTTAGGTTGGACAAGCTCCATTGAAAAAGCCTGGCAAGCCAATCAAAAACAAAAGCAAGAAGAGGCGGAAGAGGCTCTTATTAAGGAATATGAAGAGAATATGCCCTTACCTTACATACCTAAGGGGAATTATGCCGGTTTTGTGGTGAAGGATGGAAAATTAGATACGGAAGCTACTCTAAAGCGTGTCGATGACAATGTGGAAGCGAATAAAGAACTCCGCGGACAATGGGTAGGTATCTTAGACTTTTTGACACCGGTGATGGACGCTGTGCGCCTAGCGTTTGGTATCGAGCCTAGTAATGGGAAAGAAATCGAAGTCAGTGGGCGATACACAGCAGCGGCTTTTCTCCTACTGCCATTTGTTAAAGTGGCCAAGATTGAAAAGTTTGTAAAACTCGCTCGGGACAATAAGGCCTTTAAGTATACGTATGAAGGATATGATGATATTTATCATTTAAGCAAAACGGAACATGTAGGAACCTTAAAAGGCAGTAGTGTGAAATTAGATGGTGTTATGGAAAAAACAATTATCTATACAAAAAGGAGTAAGACCGAAGCGGCACAAATGCGCAAAATATTCAACTCGTCAGTACGAACTAATTATTTAAAGGATGCAGCTAATAGTTCAGAAATAATCAAGGAATTCAAAGCTGGGGGGCTAACGGACAAACAAATTCAAGATATGAAAAAAGGCGTTCAACCAGAAGGGTATCAAGTACATCATAAGCTACCATTAGATGATTCAGGAACTAATGATTTTAGCAATTTGATGTTAATCAAGAATGACCCATATCATAAGGTTATAACAAACTCCCAATTAACTTTTTCCAGGAAAATGCAACCAGGGGAAAGTGTAAAAGTGAAGTTTCCAATTCCAGAAGGAAACATATATCCTAAATAACAACATTATAAGGAGTGTAATTATGCTGATAGATACGATATCTAAAGTAAAGAAAGTTATGGAGGAGTTTAATCGGACTATTCCAGATGGAGCTACTTTAAGAGAAATTGAATTATTTAAAAAGTGGGCATTAAACAATTTTGGAGAGTCGGTTCCATGGAAAGATTATGTTCCATTTTTACAAGAAGTTAATTCATTGCAATTCAATGGAGTATTTTTATACGGCATAGGGAATGTACAAGAAAATCTTGATCTCGTGGAGAATAACAAAATTTGGCATGATGTTGAAGAACAAAAAAAATATCTTTTCTTTGGAGATGGAGATATTTCTTGGTATGTATGGGATTGTGAACTAGATGAATTTCAGCAGTTAGACAAGCCAAGTGGAGAAGTATATGAAATTTATGATAGCCTAGATGAAATGCTAATCGAGGCTCTAGAGGTAACTTTACCATAAAAATTAAACAAGTTAGCAGATTTTCAAATACATAATCTTTTAATTCAATTGATGACTGGAATGAAGGATAATGTAGATTTGAAAATTTACTCTACAATATTTAGGATAGTGATTGTAGACTTTTTCATAGTATAAAGATTAACTTCCAAAAAGCAATAAGAGGCGAAACTTGGGGTACCGAGGGCGCAAATAGAAAAGAAACCTGTAACTCTAAAGCTACGGGTTTCTTTGTGTAAGTGTGTGTGAACTACTGAAATACGCCTTATTTCCATAATACATAGATATATGATAAACGTTTTTGAAGTATAACCAATTAAGTATAAAAGTATAAATTTATACTTATCGTTCTTTTACAGACTTTATACTATTTCTAATGAGTTTTTGCTTCTGTGGAGGCATTTCATTGATGTAATTTTCTACAACTAAATTAATTACTTCATAAATTTTCATATCTTCAATAGTAGAAATAGTACTTATAGCTGTATGTGTTTCAATAGAAATTCTAATACTTTTAGGTAAATCTTTTGTTGTTAATTTTCGATTTTCTGTAATTAGTAAATTTTCAGGTCTTGAGCGTTCTTGTGATTCACTGGCAGTGGGTTTGATACTCTCAGGACGTTCTGTTTTATTCTTTCTAAATGAATTTAACCCTATGTTATTAGCCATTAATATCACTTCCTATTTTTTTAGTAATTCAATTCTTTGTAATACTTCTTCTGCTACGCTCTTATATGCTTTATGAACATTTTTATCGTGGATATCTGATTTATTATTAGTAATACCTTCTCGATCAAATCTTTTTAATCGAGCCATTTGCTTAATTTGATTAGTAAATAAATTTTGTTTTTGGAATGAATCAATTGCATCTTCAATAACATCCTTATCTAAATCAGAGCCATTTTGCATTAAAACAGGAAGTACACCCAATATATCAGTGTTTAAATTATAGTCATCTGTTAACTGAAGTAGGTGTTCGATATATGTTTCAGCTCCTTTCAAAGAGCGTTCTTGAGTCTGTAATATAATGATGACATAATCACTTGCAACAAATGCACTATCTGTAAATTTATTCATTTGAGGAGGCACATCAATGATTACAAAATCGTAGTCCTCCTTAATTTCATTTAAAAGTTGATTAAAATAGCTATCCATACTTAAATCATCGCTAAAATTATCATACAAATAGCGCTCAAATTCTTGTAAATCTTTATAAGATGGTAGTAAATCTAGGTTCTCTTTAACACTAATTAAAGCAGGCCTCAAGTCTTGGTGCTCAAAGATGGCGTTTGCTAGTGTAATTTCGTATGTAGGTTCTTTCTTTAAAACTTTTTTCATCGTAGTAAATAATAAATCTGTTGTATTGGCTTGTGGATCAAAATCGACGACTAAAACTTTTTTATCCATATTAGATAATTCATATGCAATCATAACGGCGTTTGTAGTCTTTCCAACGCCTCCTTTAAAATTACCTGTTGTAATAACTGAAGTCATTTAAATCTTCCTCCATCTCTATAAAATTATAAAATATTTTTATACTTTTGTAGAGTTAGTATAACATATGATTTTCAGCTATTCAAGTATAAAAATATAAAAGTATAAAAATATAAAAGTATAAATTTATACTTATCCTGAAAACAGTTGCGAAGTGTACTAAAGCGACTTTTGTTAATAAACAAGAGAAATATAACTTCTATAATTATAAAAGTATAAAAATATAAAAATATAATTTTATAAAAATATAAAAGTATAATTCAAGTATAAAAGTATAAAATTATACTTTTATAAAATTGAGTGTTTAGAACCTTGAGAAAAGAGCCTTTTCACTTGAAGAAAAGGGTTTACAAAAAAAAAAACTTGTTGTATTGTTAGTACAACAAGCAAATAAAAAAGGAATCGTTAATTTATATTTTGTATGGCTGTACAAAATATAAATTCAATTACACAACCCAAAAGTGTAATCCTAGCAACGAAACCCCAATGTAGTATATAATTTTTTAGACTTATTTCCGATAAAAAAATTATACCACATTTAGGTTTATTTGACAATGGCTTCAAACGTTGAAGTAAAGCCATTTGAAAAACTTTTTTTCGCTAGGAGACGATTGAGTTCCTTCCTATGTGGAAAATGTGAGTCCTTGAACAGGGGTACGGCACTTCCAAAATGGGAAGAAGTCGTAGCCTTTTTTGTTGTGCGAAAAAAAGGGAAGGAGTCCAGTGTGGTATGCCTAATTCTAGCAAAACGATGGATGTATATACATATTCAGCTATCATTAGCACAGTGGTACACGAAGGCATCACAGCTTTTTCAAAGCGAAATAGCCGTGGTGTATTCGCTGTGCGGCAACATTTTGCCGCACAAGAAGCGGAGCATGGAAATCGCAAAGGCGTTCAGTTTGTCGTGCGCCAAAAAGAAGACTTGCAACGCCAAAAAGGCGTACGTGGGTTTATCGTGACCAGCCAAGAAGCGCTGATTCAAGAAGTGAATGAGTTTACGCACTGGACACCGAACACGTATCGGTGGGGAACCTACTCAGATGACCACCGAAAATACATCAAAGGCCATTCCGAACAGAACCTGCAACAAATCAATACGTATGTCATTGATGTGGATACTATGCAAGTGGACGTAGCCCAAATGATCATGGCGGCCATGAAAATCTTGAATCAAACGCCAACTTTTATTCTTCAGACGAATCAGGGTTTTCAGCTGTATTTTGTCTTACAAAATCCAATCTTCATCAGCAATGCCCATAACTTTAAGAGCCTACGTGTGGCCAAAAAAGTGGCCCAAAATCTAAAGCATGCCTTTGCGGCGGAATTACCGAACGTAGACCGAGGGTGCAATGACTTTGGTTTCTTCA
>NZ_FYBQ01000019.1 GCF_900186125.1 Listeria goaensis
TGAAGAAACCAAAGTCATTGCACCCTCGGTCTACGTTCGGTAATTCCGCCGCAAAGGCATGCTTTAGATTTTGGGCCACTTTTTTGGCCACACGTAGGCTCTTAAAGTTATGGGCATTGCTGATGAAAACGGGATTCTCTAACACAAAATACATCTGAAAACCCTGGTTAGTTTGGAGAATAAATGTGGGCGTTTGATTCAAGATTTTCATGGCCGCCATGATCATTTGGGCTACGTCCACTTGCATAGTATCCACATCAATGACATACGTATTGATTTGTTGCAGGTTCTCTTCCGAATGCCCCTTGATGAATTTGTGTTTGTCATCTGAGTACGTTCCCCAACGATACGTGTTCGGTGTCCAGTGTGTAAACTGGTTCACTTCCTGAATCAGCGCTTCTTGACTGGTCACAATAAAACCGCGCACACCTTTGCTTCGTTGCAGGTCTTCTTTCTGACGCACGACAAACTGAACGCCCTTGCGATGATGGTTGGCTGCTTCTTGTGCTGCAAAATGTTGCTGAATGGATATTACTCCACGACTATTTCGCTTGGAAAAAGCTGTGATACCTTCATGCACAACGGTACTGATAACAGCCGAGTATGTATATAAATCAATGGTTTCACTAGAATTGGACATGCCACACTGGACTCCTTCCCTTTTTTTCGTACAACAAAAAAGGCTACGACTTCTTCCTTTTTCGGAAGTGCCGTATCCCTGTTCAAGACCGCACAAATTCCGCATAGGAAGAAACTCAATCGTCTCCTAGCGAAAAAAAGTTTTTCAAATGGCTTCATTTCAACGTTTAAAGCCATTGTCAAATAAACCTAAATGTGGTATAATTTTTTTATCGTAAATAATTAAAAATTATATATCACATTGGGGTTTCGTTACTAGGATTACATTTTTGGTCAAATGTAATGTAATTTATATTTTGTATCTCACTACAAAATATAAATCGACGATTCCTTTTTTATTTTCTCAATAATTACCATAACCTATTTATTTTTAAATGTAAACTCTAAATTTCAGACAATTCCATCTCAAAGGTATATTATCATATATGATAAAATGATAATATACCTTTATCTATATATGATTATTATCATATTATCATTTTATTGAAATTCCTAGTAACGCGCATATTAGCAGTATATTGGAGTTGTAACAACTGACATTAGTTATCATATTATCATATTTTTTGACTTTTGCCTGGAATTAAGCTACTATTATCATATAATCAAATTATCATATTATCATATATATAATTATTCATATATGATAATTTAAAAAGGAGACGGGGAAATGGCAATTACAATTTGTGTTGGAAATTATAAAGGCGGCGTTGGGAAAACAAAAAATAATATACTTAATGCATATGAAATAGCAAAAACTGGTAAAAAGTGTCTTGTTATTGATTTAGATCCACAAGGTAATTCGACTACAGTTTTGATTCGTACAAAAAAAGCTCATTCAAATGAAGTATTTAGCTTTGATAAAACATTGATGACTGCTGTAAAGGAAGATAATCTTTCTGGGTTAGAAGTTGAGATTGTAGATAATTTATATTTGCTTCCTTCATACATTGATTTTGCTAACTATACAACATTTTTAGATTTACAATATGGTATCGTAGAAGAATCACATCCAGATTTTAATGCCATTACTCAAAAAAAAATAACGCATTTGGCAAAACTTTTGCAACCTCTAAAAGAAAAGTATGATTATATCTTTATTGACGTGCCTCCAACTAAATCTTATATAACAGATAGTGCAGTTATGGCCTCAGATTATGTTCTAATTGTGTTACAAACACAGGAGCTATCACTAGATGGTGCTACAATGTACTTACAGGACTTACAAAATCTTTCTCAAATATATGGAGGTAATTTTGAAATATGTGGCGTCTTACCTGTATTAATGGATGGTAATGCATCACTTGATCAATTTGTTTTGGATAATGCCGCTGAAGTTTTCGGTGAAGAAAATATTTTTGAACATAAGGTTCCAAATATGGCACGTCTAAAACGATTTGATAACACTGGCATTGTAGAAAATGACCGTCATGATTTGAGAGTCATTGAATTTTATAAAGATGTTGCAAATGAATTAGTTAATCGAATTGATTATTTTGAAAAGGAGAAAGTACATGGATAATCAAAACAAAAAACCTTCCAAATTAATAAGACAAGAACGTATTGTCCCTTCCAATGAAACTGCACAAGAAAATGATAAAAGTTTGCTAGAGAAAAAACAAGTTAGCGTTTCAGCATCGCAATCAAGACAATTTAATGAAAGAAAAGGCTTAAACAGGAATCAAGTAGCAAATGTTAAAATTTCACGGCGAACAAAAGAAGAAATTGATTTACTTATCAAGTTAACTTCCCACAAATTTGCTTATGAAGTTATCGAAAGTATGATTGATAACTATGTTGATAATATTTTAGATCCAGATCAAAGAAGAGCGTTCAAAACATTATCTTCAGTATTAGAAAGCTAAGATATGATATTATTCATATTATTATATATGATAATATGAATAAATGATTAATTTTATAACGTTTATTAGCTAGAAATACAGGGATTTTATTTTTTATTCATATATGATAATATGAATAAATGATAATATAGATATTTGAATAATAAAATGATTATCGAAAATCGTTTCAAATAAGTAGTGCACTCTTCTACAAAGTTATCAAGCTATATCAGATTCCCAAATATCCAAACTAAATTAACTTGCTTTTTTCAAATAAACGAGTTATTCTAATTTTGTCTTACGGAAATAAGACACATGGCAATAATTCACAAACAGCTTACAAGAAGAGCCTTGGAGTCATCATCTCCAAGGCTCTTTGCTAGGGGATTGCCGCTTTTGCCAACCTATTTTTATGCCTTTCTTTGTTCTAACTGTCGTCCAATCTCAATTAAGTCATCCATTTCAGCTTCTATTTCCATCTTCTTTTTCTGATATTCGGCAATCTTCGTTTCCATATCCTGCATCAAATCATGAAATGGAATCGCTAACAACGCAATTTCTTCTTGAAAGTAACCTGGACAACCTAAATGAAGCTCCAATTTTTCGAGTGCTACCGCTTTGATTTGATTTTTTTGCACCCGTTTGATAAGTTCTTGTTTTGTCATACATTCCTTCTTCCTGGCCTACCATCCTTCTAAAGTAAGACGCATTCACGATATTGGGATAAATTCTTACTTGATTCTTACACTTTTTACTAAATCACGATACTCGTCTCCATAATCACGTAAAACTTGATTTCGTTCATGTATTAATTGACGTCCTATCGCTTCACCTGTTTGACTATCAAAAGATAACTTCAATCGGTTTTCAATGTGGTTCATATCTTGAAACCAAGTTTCAAATTGATGCTTTTCTTGATTTAATTGATCCTGACTATCCCATACTATCTGCTGTACCCGCCCTTGTAAAATTGTGCGTAATTTTAATCGCATTAATTTCTTTTCATACGCTTGTTTTTCCGTTTGCAAGCTTTCTACTTGGTTTGTTGCTCCAGATTCCAGGGCCATCTGAAGGCGCTTGTTAAGATCTTGCAACACGCTTTCTAGCTGATTACTCATAGGCTCACTCCTTTTTATGATAAGGGCTATATTCACCCAATGGACGTCCTAACATATCCCCTAATTCTATATCTCGATTTTGAAATTTATAGGCAGCATAACCGATCGCATCCCCGAATTCAAGCCAGCTTTTTTGTTTATGCGTCATCTTTTGTTGTAGTTCTTCACTCAACGCCACATCATAAAAATAATAGTGACTGCCATGCTTCTGGGTAGCCATATTCCCTAATTCTTCTTCAATATCAGACTCATCTAACAAGGCAAGCTCTCCACTACTTATCATGGCGCGTACATCGTTTACAAGAAGACGAATCGCCTCCTCTTGATTGCGTTCCATTTCGCGTATGGTCTCAATAATCGTATCGAAGTTAACCGCTATATTTTTTAATTTGGTGGCTTCTTGTTGGATAGCTTCAGGTTGAATCAGTAATTCAGCAGATCCCCCTGCAGAAAAATAAGGTATAAATGACTCAATGCCATGGCCGTGGCCAGTTGTCCGAAACTGCTTTCCAATAAATGGAGCACTATATTGCGACCAAAGGCCAATTTGTTCTCCCTCATGAGTATAATCAATAATTAAATTTTCAGTACTGCCCGTGTCCACTCTTTTTTTTGCTTCTGGCGATAAGATTTGATAAATATTGGGCGCAGCAAATGTAACTCCCTTAGCCCCATACTCAGCAGCAAGGTCTAATGAAATAGCACCACCCAGGCTGTGCCCTGTTACATACATGTTTTGAGGACTAAATCGTTGTTGAACGACCTGGTAAAAATTTTCCGCATCTCGAAACTGGTTAGGTTTTTTATTTTTATCTTTTCCTAACACTACATATTGAGCATCCGTTACTAAATCATGATCCATTTTAGTTGGTTCCGTTCCTCGTGAAAGAATAACAATGTTCTCATATGTTTGATCTTTACCACTAAAAATATTACCTGATTTATCTTCAATATACTCCTCAGCTGGCACAACTGCATATCCTTGGTAACCATTCTTTGTACTTTCTTTTAGAACTACTCGCCATCTTTTCCCATCTACATCTCTAATTAAGCTTCCTACACTGTAATCTTCATAAGCTCCTTTAGCTAAGCTCCAATATTGGTTATCTTTTATCTTTGACATCTTTTTTCCTCACTTTATGCTATAATTGTTTAAGGTGATAAAATGAATACAAAATACAAATCTATTATAGCAGTTCTTAGCATCATTTTGGTAGTTGTAATTGCAGGAGGATGGTATATGCACCATAAAAAAGAAGAACAAGAAGCCTTTTGGACCAAACAAAAATCGCGAATCGAACTTTTTTACCAGTATAATTACATAGGTGTGCACTCTTTTACTTATACGGATATGCATAAACTCCCAACTGGAACGTATGTCATTGAAGGTTATGTGAATGATGATCCTCAATTAAATTTCAATGCCAGTGCCGACCCAAATACAAATTTTGAAGGTGAAGGTGGGGAATCTGCCGAATTAAGTGAAATGGTTAAACCGGAATATGCTTCTCAAACAAAAAGTGTTTCACAAATATTAAAAGAAAAAAATAAGACCCATCCATAAAACTTTATCCAACAGGCCAAAAAAGACGAAAATCCACTAAAATGGTTTTCGTCTTTTTGTATGCTTGTTGTATTCACTACACTATTTCTTCCGAGAAATGCCAAGTTCACTAAAATAACGTAACAAAGTTCTCCTGGCAATGGCCGTTCTTTTTTCCACATCACGTAACGAATATCTGAAGGTGCCGTCTTCCTTTTTGGCCATGTATAATTCGATTGCTAATAATAAACGCGGATCATCTTGTTCAAATTTACGCTTTCGCCCTTTGTACTTCCCATTTTTTTTGGCAAGTTGAATGCCTTGATATTGACGTTCTTTGATTCGTTTACGTTCTGATTCCGCTTGATATTTATACAACTCTATAATCAAATTATTTAACAACAAGCGTAAATTTTCATCCTGGATACCGTTTAGCTGCGGTAAATTTAAAACTTCCAGCGTGGCCCCTCTTTGTTTAATCTGATCCATGATGTCGGTTAAATCAGCGTTATTTCTGCCAAGACGATCTAATTCCGTCACAACCACTATATCGCTTTCTCGAATATACGCTAACATATTTTCAAGTTCGGGCCGGTTTTTATTTTGGCCGCTTACTTTATCAACAAATATTTTTTCACAATGTTCCAACTGCGCCATTTGTCTTGCTGTGTTTTGATCTGTGGAACTTATTCTAATGTAACCTATTTTACTCATAAGCTTTTTCTCCTTCGGATAAATTGTATCAAATACTTATTGGAATTTTTCTTTTTTTGCCTCTTCTCCATTTCAATTACTCCTTTTTCAAATAATTTTTTGCCCAATTCTAATGCCCCGCTTACAAATCCTATTATACCAGCAAATCACAAAAACGCCAATAGAGTATACCCTATTGACACTTAAATTATCGCTCACTTAAGAAACGATGAAAAGAAGAATGGTTAGGCCATCCTTCTTTTCGTATCTACTTTATTGATAGTAATACAATTTAAATAGATTTTTTAAAATCAATTTTTATAACATTCAACCCAAACGTTTAAGAGTAATTAGTACTTCCTGTAATGTCTCAGTTATCTCTTTGATTTCTTCCATATCTACCCTGAGAATTTTACCATCTATTATATCTAAATTATTCACAATGTAATCTTCACGATCCCCAATATATGGCATTATTTCGATTGCATGTTCTACTCTGTTTATCAATTTTGGGTTAACTCGATATGGTTTATATGGGATTCTGTTATTTTGTTGTCTGATAGCCAGAGAATTCTCTTTGACCTGATCCAAAAGGTGATATAGTAACTCTTTCTGCGTGACTTCATCTCTCTTATCTTTTTTATTTTCATTAAAATTTGGGGCATTTTTTAATTTATCTTCTAAATCCGGCCACCACTTTTCAAATGCTTTTTCAATACGTTCGCTAGAAATTCGGTGCCGCTCTTCTGCTGCTAAATTCATTTCATTTATCAAATCACAGATAGAATCTTTGTCTAATTCTTTTGCAGCCTGAAATTGTGTTAAAGGACTTTTATTAAGGAGAGTGATTTCTGTATGACATAAAATTGGTACCAGGTTAGATCCTAGATTTTTAGATAAAGCCCCTGCTTCAAAATTTATCCAAGAAGATTCTATATTGTTTGGAGTTATAAAAGCTAAACCATAATCATGACTCCTTAAATTTTCTTCTATATTTTTTCCCCATCTTTCACCCAATGTAATATCTTTTTTAGACATATATGGCTCAATGTATTGAAGTATATTCGGTAACCACTCCTTGAAGGACTCAGCCATATATTCACTTTCGGTTCCCGACCAACTTAAAAATACTTTCATCCTTAACTCCCTTTCGCATTCTTTATTTCTTTATAATATACAATAATAAAGGCTATAGAACAATAGTTTGCAGCTATAAACCTATAAAATACATTCCAGAAAATCCATTAAAAACATATTTATAAATTTTGCTTTAAACAACAGGAACTTGCGAAAGGCGTTAGGCGCTTGGTTTTCTTATTTTTCTTGTGGTATAATGAGTCTTGCAAACGAGTTTATGGTGGTCCGCCAGCCTGCCTCATCGGTTCTTCCGATAGAAAGTTGGTGGTGCTTATGTTATTCACAAGCGTTACCCGGAAAGGATAAGCATGTGACTGTTTTTGAAACACTGACACTAATGATTGCTTTCGCAATGTTAATCGTCAGCATCCTTAACAGTAAAAATGACAAAAAATAAAAACCACATATAAGCTCGGCAGCTAGTGGTTTTTATAAAATCATATAAAAAGGCTGTCACCATCTTAAATGGTGTTTGCTAGAGAGTCATGTTCGCGCATGGCTCTTATTTTTCATTTAAATTTCTTCCTTATATAAGGAAGTATAACTAAAACAGATAAAATAATCAAGTTTTTTTGATCTAAATTAAACTTGAGCTTAAACGAATATGCTAGATCTAGCTCAAATTGGCTTATAGCAACCACACCAAAGAAAAATACGGTCCTTCTTTAGAAATTGTTTATTTGAACCTGATACTGTCAAAACATCTCTTTGGCTTATGACGTTTGCAGTTATTCAGCCAATATGAATTTTATGACTCATAAGAAAGGCCAATCTTCCCCTGCGTGACCTTTTATAAAAGTTTTACATCAAATAAGGTGAAACTAAAATGGTAGTATGGGGTGGGATTGTTTCCAATGGTTCTAAATCTTCAATCGGTCCGTCTTCTCCTTCCGCGCATTCGTATAATTCTTTCGCTTTTTCATAAGAAATCACGTTGGGCTTTAAGACTTCTTCCGGATTGTCATTGACCTGATCGCGATACACTTGTTTGGCCATTTCCTCATTTTTCGCTTTTACTAACGCATAATATTCTTGCTCAGCAAATTCATAATAGTTCATTTCTTTTTTCCTCCATTCATTCGTAATAAAACTCGTTGAACTATCGACTTTGAAACGATGATAGCCAACTTACGACTTTTTTCCACCAGGGCTGTTGTTGCCGCTCCATTTCCTGCAGCAGCCATTCCCAAAATATGGCCGGATGGGCAATATCAGCAATGGCTCCATATTCTTTTTCAAAGCGACTTATAAGCTTCAGGCGATAAAGGCAAGCCGTATTCACATACTTATTTTGTCCTTCTACCCTATACGTATGATCTTGCAGCCATTCTTTATACATTTCGATTTCGTTCATAGTAGCCCTCTTTTCTTTTATTGAATATCGAACTATCTGAATAGACTTGCTGCAAGCCATCGACATTGTTCTGGACAATAAAATGATGCTTTTTACTCTCCCATTGATTTTCTTTCGGATCATACTCGAGACTATCCATTGGATAGTCTCGGGCATCCAAGATATACACCGCTAATTGACCTTTTCTTTCATGAATACCCGCAACATTCGTCTGTATAGAATAGGGTTCAAAGTCCGTCAAATAGGTTTGACTACGTAGCTCTTGTAAGATATCTCGCGTCATTTGTGGGGAAGTTTTCAAACTAAATCCATGTTGCATGATTATTCTTTGTAACTCGTCTACAGTAATCGAAGTCGCTACCTCTGCAACTGTATAATCATTAAACATAAGTTCTAAAGTACTTAAATAACTAGAAAATTGGAGCCCTACATCAGGTGATAAAATGAGCCCCCTTTTTTCCAAAGAAGTCGCTACACTCTGCATGAGTTCCTTACTTTTCTGATGCATTGTCTCTTCAAATTGTGCTCTTTCATTCAATCCATCATATTGTTCACATTCTGCATCATTCAACTTTTCATCATTTCCTTTCTTTTTACGATGTATACCACTCATAAAAAGCATCAGGGATTTCGCATTTCAGAAGTTCCATCTTCATAATGAATCAACACGCCTTTTTGTACATTGAATATGTAAACGTTAAAGGAGATTTTTTTATCTTGAATGCTCTGCGCCTCTAATTGAACGCCACGTGCCACAAGCTCATCACCTCGAAAGACAGGTGTTACACGATAACGAACTTCATGGCCCGTTTCTTTCATATAGTTAGCAACTTGATTCTCATACTCCAGCATTCCTGGCGTGTTTAGACTTCGTGTTCCCGTCATTAAATTTTTTAAATTATTATTTTCTCCAGTTAGTTGATACCCTATCAAATGCGATCGATTGTACAACCAATCAGACTTCCCATTAACCGTGATTTTTTTATTTCTCCATCCTGTCGGATTCACATATAAAGGTTCCCTATCCACATTTGGCATAAGCGATTTATCGAGCAAAGCATTCGCTACACCTACACGGTTCAAGGCATCTAAATCAGAAAAAGTTTGTCTTGGCGTTTGATTCGTTGCTAACTCCTCTTTTGTAAAGACCGGTCGATTTTGATTAATTTGAACCACTTGATTTTTACCATCATATTCAAGGAGTGCAAGCTCTTTATATGTAGAACTTTCAACTGCTTGAACTTTTTTCATTTGAGAAGTGCCATTCTCATATATTCCCTCGATTTGGTGATAACCCCAATATCCAGCAAGTACTAAGATAGCCATCACAATGGTTGATAGTCTTTTCAACATTTTCTTTTCTCCTTTCCACAATCATTTATTGTACCTCTCTAAAAACTATCTTTTTATCTACTTGATTAAATGGAGGAAATAAGCAGACCAAGATAGATTTTTTTTATGCTCTATAGGTAAACTTCTTAAAAGTGTCTCTTCCTCCTATTTTTTGAAGGAAGAGACTTTTTTTCCTTATCCCCAAGTAACTTTATTAAGATCAAGTGCCCCCTCAACGTCTGTATATGTCATGTCATATCGCTTCAGTAATTCCTCTTTAAAAGCTTCCATTCTAGATAAATCTTGTGTTTCATAGCTATTATAAATCGTGCACTGTAACGTAGCGATGGCTTGTTCTCGAATAATAGGAACAACATCCGTCATTTTTCTGTCCAACGCTCTAATTTCAATCTCTGCCATGTAATAATCTCTATAGTTTTTTTGATTACTTTGATACATATGGTTGACCAAATACAAAAGACACAAAATAGTATTGTGTCTTTTTCAATTTGGGATAAAAAATGTCTCGAATACCCATCCGATCATCTCCTCTCTTTTCACATCATCTAAGCGAATCCATTTCTTTTACCCATCCCTGATATGTTCCGTCGTCATTAGACCATATCTCAATTTGCAATACTGATCCATTTTCTAACTTTTGCTTTAAACGATAGTATCCATCTTCCTCCATTTCTTCAAGGTCTTCCACAGCATAAATAGCGCTATTTTTTAAGCCTTGTTCATCTAGATACTTGACGTAATGAATTCCCCACGCTTCATCTAAAAACTTAGCCCATGCATGGGCCATATTATTGGCTGTAAATTCTTCATCTGTATACTCAAATAAGCTTTTTTCCATCGATTCCACTCCTTCTCTTAATTGCTTAATTCCAATTTCTTCAATACATCCCTGAGCGTTTCTACAACAATAGTTATCCAATTTTCTTCAAGTAACATCGCATTCGCAAGTGAGGTTAAACTACTGGTAGGACATTCCTTTCCAACAGCTTTTTTGATGGTGATGGCTAAGGCAAGTGACAACCCAAAAACACTCTGGTAGCACTCATCTTCCTGTTGGTTGCTATCGTCAAAAGTTTCGACAACAAACGTAGTATGACTTGTGTAATTTAAAAGAATCATGGTGAGCGTAGCTTCTGTGATTTCATTAAATTTCATTGCATTTTCTTTGGTAAATACACTTGTTGCCGGAACAATTGTCGATTGTTCTATATTTAAACTAGCTAGATACTCACCACTCTTATTACTTAATGCCAGTACAAACATTTTTTTCCTCCTTAAAAAGTATTCTAATAAGACATTTTTTATTCTTCTACCGTGTGAAAATGGGCATTGGAGACTAACCAATTACCCGATTCATTTTTCCACGTAAAGGTCACAGCAACATGCAGTTCCTGTTCCTCCCCCTGACTTGTTACTTGCATTAATATGTCATTATAGGTCTTAAAGACATTCCCTTGCTGATTCACATAGGTTTCACTATCTTTTAATTGTGAAGAAATACCCCCTTGTTCATAATCGTAATTCTCTTCAGCCTTTTGACTTTCTTTTTGAAAATCCGCTGTCAGGTAATTATGCACAAGCTTATCTCGGACTTCCAATGAAGAATAATTAAAGTATGCCTGTAAAGCTTCACTATTTTTCACAAGTAGACTTTGTATTTTTATATCGCGGTCTGACCCTGAAGTACCAACTTCTTGCCTCTCCTTTTTCAAATCCGCATTCTTTTGCTCTACTTTTTGGATTATACTTTGTTGTTGCATGACTAGTTTCTTTTGATGATTGACATTTTTTTGTAATTCTTCTACCTCCTGTGCTTTTATCCACCAAAAGCTTAAACTTACCACCACAGCAAAAATCGTCCCCAAAATAAACACATTTCGCTTCATGTACTTTCCTCCTGTTCTATGATTGCGGTACTTTTAATCCAAGGACAGGTGCTGGATCAATCTGCCCACCAGTTTTAGCTTTCCGGATTTCAAAGTGCAAGTGGGGGCCTGTACTTTGTCCTGTTGATCCCACTTCCCCAATCACATCTCCTTTTTTTACATCCTGTCCTTCTCTGACTAAAATCTTAGACATATGTCCGTATAACGTCCATTCACCAGCTGACCGATGTTCCAACTCGACAACATTCCCATATCCACCATACCCACTTCCAGATACGCCAAAGTCTGCAAAAATAACCTTCCCATCATCCGCTGCATAAATTTTAGCTCCTGTTGCTGCACCAAAATCAATCCCTTTATGACTTTCAGGTTTACCTGTCAACGGATTAATTCGATCCACAAATCCGCTTGTCACTCGTGGCTGATCCACTGGTACTCTGTATTTCCCTGTTCCAGAACCTGCTCCGCAAGAAGCATCTCCCCCTTTACTTAAGTCATACCATTTCAGGATGTTGCTCCAGTAATTCTTGTCGCCTGGTCCGACACCAAAACCTGGGGCGACTTGTTCGTAGAAATAATTATTCGCTTCCACGGACCATTTGCCGCCTCGCTCTTTTTTCAGCCAAGGGCCAAATGCTGGAAAATTATA
The DNA here is from genome assembly GCF_900186125.1 of Listeria goaensis. Classification (GTDB taxonomy): domain Bacteria; phylum Bacillota; class Bacilli; order Lactobacillales; family Listeriaceae; genus Listeria; species Listeria goaensis. The sequence goes on from NZ_FYBQ01000019.1 coordinate 12,214, forward strand.
AAGCACGGAAGAAATATTCACGTCTTCTTCATTGGATGGGGATGGCTCTCGTCCCGTAATATCTTGAACTTTGGTAAGAATTTGTTGAAAGAAGATGACCCCTTGTTTAATACTCGCTTCTTTGTTCAATGTATTGGGTGGAAGACCCAGACTTTCTGAAGCTTGAAACACATCTTCCACCCCATTTAAGCCGCCACGACTCTCTTGCATGACATGGGCTAATAATAAATTAAGCCATTTTTGATTTAATTTTTGTCGGTCCATTTCCACTTTAATCGCTGGTGCTAGTGTCATAGTCGCTTCATTCACACCTGCGGCGATGCTACAACCTCCACCGTCCACCGGTTCTTCCTTATAGCCCAAAAGTGCCGTGCCTATTCCAGCTGTAATCAAAACCGGAATGAGAATAGCACCTATCACAAACACACTGATGACAACAACGATTCCACCTAGGCATCCTTTTTTCATGAAGGCGCACTCCCTAGCTGCTCATCTACTTGCTTACGTTGTAATTTCTCTAATTCCTTCTGTTCTTCAGCTGCTCCTTTTTTTTCTAAAGAATGTAGGGGACGACTTGGCTCAGACCTTTCCTCATTAGGTAAAGAAGCTAAGGGTTTAAGATTAGAATCCGAAGAAATAGACGTAGATTCTAAAGCTGGTGGATGGATTTCCTCCATCTCTTCCAAGCTGTGTAACTCACGTGGAGAAGTTTCTACATCATCTGGGGCCACTACAACCTTTTTAGTGTCTGTAGTGTCTTGTCCTTCTAAATCAGAAAGACTATACAAGTCAGATGGAGAAACTTCGGCAGTTCCCTTTGATTCTTCTCCAGACGGTAAAGAATCTGATTGTCTTTTTTCTTCAGCAACTGGAGACGTAACTTCATTCTCTTTAGAAGCAACGTTCTTTTTAGCTGGTGAAGCATTCTTCCCTTGTTTCCCTGCCGCACTTGATCTTTTTTTTGCTATTTTAACTGTCTCTTTTGGCAATTCAGATAAACCACGGTTTCCTGTCATAAAATCTCCAACTGTCGCACCAACTTGTGAACCTATCATAATACCTTGCGGTCCTGCTGCAACACCACCAATCGTTGCCCCTGCGAGTCGGGTTGTTCCTTGAACACCTGATGTCACCTTTTCTTTCACAGGTTCTGTTACACGTTGTGAACCATCAACAACATGCTTGACAAGCCCACGTGCTCCAGAAAAAAGACCCATAATCCGTTTCCGGAAAACAAATAAGATAATCATAATCACAAATTGTAAATAGACAGATGCAAAATAGCCCATCAATCCCGCTGTTAAGGGTATATCGTAGACAACATCCGTGATTGTAAACATAATCATCGCTAAGAAGCTTACTACGATTTTAGCTCCTAAAGGAAAGGTCAATTCTGCAATATAACGCCATAGTATGCCCATTTGGTTAGGTAGGATACACATCACCAAAACAAAGGGAGCTAGACTCGCCATAAAAATAAAGTAGAGCTGCAAGCCTAAGAAAGCAAAGGCTAGTAGCCAAATTGGAATCGACAAGAATCCATTAACTACCGTAAATAAACCAACGTAAACCATTCGATTGATGATACTGTTTGGAAGAACCATCTCATTATGATAGTCTTTGACTTCTTTTCCCAAAGCTATTTTCTTTTTTGAATCATCAGGAGAATTTAGCAGTAGACTCTCAATCCTTGTACTACCTATACTTTCTTCATCTGCTGTTCCAAACTCTAAATATAGCCATGGTCGATGAACCATCATATTAAAAACACCATCCTCAAGTGTGTCCAATTTAGTGGTCCCGGTGTTATTTTTTTGAGTGGCCGTCGCAATCCCATTCGTTAATTCCGATGTTATGGTATTAATCCATACCGTAATCGTTTGAAAGCTCGTAATCAACGTAATCGCTAAGGCTAAGGCCACGATGGGCTGAATTATCGATTTTACGCCTTCTAATGGGGCTCGTTTAAAGGAGAACACATAGACGACATAACAGACGGCAATCACTGCAAATAAGCTCGCCAATGTCCCAAAAGTGCCTGTGCTTCCAATTTGACCATTATGAATACCTGCAGTATCTTGAATTTTCGTTCCAAGAATCGAAATCAAGTAATTCATGAGATTTCCATTCATTGAAAAATGTAAAGCTGTTAAAACAAAATTGGTCATCATAATATTAAACTGAAAACAAGTTTTCACTAACATCAGGAACATGGAAATAATCATATCTTGAACACTGCCCATAATGTCATCCGCTTTATCTGTAAAGTAGTTTCCTATGATGGTTACCGGATTAAAAGATGCATTTTTATTTTCTTTTTGAGCTTCTTTTTGTTGGGTATAGGTCACCACATCAATATCGGAATATCTAGGCGGTTTTTTACTATTTTTATAGGGTCCAAATTGACGATCTTTGATATCAAATTGTTGCGCTAATTCCGATGATGTTGTTGTGTGTTCCAATTCTTTGGCTTGTGCGACTTGTGGAGCCACGAGTAATAAACACAAAACGAAAAAGAGACCCCCTAATAGGAACCTCTTTGTTTGATGAGACATGAAAACACCTCTCTTATTAGTATTTAATTTGAATCACTTACAAAACTCTTGCCACGATGTAGAACCGTGATATTTTTGGAATCCGCCCTCACCATTTTTTGAATTCTCGCTTCACGATCCGAAGCATCAAATTCATCGAAGTGAGGCCATGATTGATATGAGCTCAACTTCCATTTACCTTCTTCTTTTTCCATTTCTAATTTGAATACATAAAATTTATTATTATCAGGGTAAATTTCCGCCAACGGAGTACCGCTTTCTCCCGGCAATGAATACAAACCGGCAGTAGCTTTCCCAATTAATATATAATTCAATACTCCTTTATCTTTCAACTGATCATACATAGCAAAAAAGTAGTCTTTATCATTTACCAGTTCTTTATATCCTCCTGGATTTAGCGCTTCCTCTTTTTTTATACTCACTTTGTCTAGTCCAGAAAAATTTCCGTCTTGATATGAACTATCTGATTTGATAGGAGAATTACTTGCCGGCGCTTCCATTACATAATCTTGTAACTTTTTAGAAGCATGCTCTTCATAGATAGCTCTAAAGTCCAAATCTACCAAGGCTTCAAACGAATTCCGGGCGACTTGATCTGCTTCTGGATAAGCACTAGCTTTTTTCACGTCCGTTTGATTGTCAGAACCTGCCTCTGCCTTTTTCGTCTCTTCCTGTCCGCCACAAGCACTTAAGATGACGATGACTACAATCGCCACGCTCATTCCAATCCACTTTTTCATGTTCTTCATCCCTTCTCGTATCTTTTGGATAGTTAAAAAATATCTTTTGTCACATCTAACACATGAACCCATGTTAAGGCGTCTGCTTTTTCCACATATCGAGCCTCACGTGCCCGATAATCAACCGCTTTAATTTGATGAGTCAACACAACACCCTGCACTATTTTCTGTGTATCTTGAATGGGCAATACGCTGGGATAGTTACGACTACGATGACTAATCGGACAGACTACACAAAAGCCTGTCGCGCTATTGAAACTGGTTTGGCTTAACACCAGTACGGGCCGCCGTTTATAAATTTCTTTTCCTACAGCCCCCGTAAAATTGACATACATAATATCCCTCTGTTTCGGAATATACGTGGAATTCTCTTCCTCATCTATTGGCCATTTTCCCATTCTTTTTCTTCCTCCGTTAAGGTTGAGTAAAAACCATCCCATTGAGCCGAATCTTCAAAAACATTTGGATGAACAGGCTTTAAGATTAAGGTATCATCGACTTGATAGACGTTATACTCTTCACCCTTTTTTAGCTGGATTTCCCTAGGAAGAATCACACCTAACGAGTTGCCAATTGAGCGTACTTTGGTTTTCATACGTACAACCCCTTTCGTTATAACTCATTATAACATTTCGTTTTTGAAGTGGCAACAAGTAGGTGTATTCTTTTCTCTCTATCACTTAGATGTAATGCGCTGAACGTTCTTTTTCTCGTTTTCTTTCCTCGACAGACGATGTAGATGTATCAAAGGCTGCCAGAACTTCATCGAAAACCGGATTGACACGTAAGATATCGACACGCCCATAAATGTCCTGGAAGAGACAAACCCCTCTTTCTAAACTGGTTAATCGTCTGATATTCATCTGAGTAATGGGCAAGCCCATAAAATGCAACATCTGGGTTGCTTCTTCCGTTTTATTCAAATGAAAGCAAAATTTCATTCCCATATTATTAATATCATTTTCTTGGTCACTTGCATTTTGAGCCCCTTTGATTAAGCTCGTGGTGAAGTAACGGCCTCGACGTACAATCGTATTATTTAATTCACGTCCTTTATCATTTTTATCCGTAATATCTGCCTCATCCGAGATAATGATTTTATGTCGCGTCCGGTCCCCATGCATCATAAACTGTTGGGCATAGGCGGTAAGAGAGGTTAGTAACGCGGTACTAATTTTTTCCGCTGCCGTATAATCTTCTGGGTCCTTTTCATTTTTAGGTAGATTGAGTTGTTCAATGGCCACCACCTGCAACGGATAGTCCATATTTAAGCTATTATTGTGATCGCCTACCTGACCCATCAAGAGTTTGGTAAAAGGTTGCTTCATAAAACTTTGCAAGGTATCTTGTAAATCAATGAGATCTTCTAACCGTTCCTGTGTCAGGGTAAGGCCCTCATATCGTCCTAAATCCTCTTTTTTCTCCCGAGCTTGTAGCGCTTTATCACAGACATCATCCAGAAAGGCTAATGCATGAGACACACAAGGTTCTTCTTGTTTGGCAGCATAGGAAAAAGCATGCATCAAAAAATTATATTTTTTCTCACCCATTTTGGCCCCCGTTAAATACGCAAAAATATCCGTAGCCACACTTTGCCCCGTTTCGACATCCACACTCGTTCGAAACGGGTCTAAAACGCCTCGATACGCTTCGCTATGATTGAGTTCCAAATAGTTAATCGCGTCTTTCGGGATGTACGGTAGACCGTCTTTCCATTTCTTCCGGTCATTTTTTGGATCAATAACTAGGCCTAGACTTCCTGTCAGTACAGAGAGATAGACGAGTAAATTCTGCAGCACAGACTTTCCAAATCCGGTTGAACCCGCAATCATAGCTGAAATCGAATTCACCATCGATGTCACGGAATCAAAGGCTTTACTCGCCAATTCTGGATAAATAAACACCGGCTTTCCCTGTAATGTTTCACCAAGATAAATCCCTCGATCATCCCCAATCCCACTCGCAGCCCCGAACATCATCCCGGCAATCATGCGTGGATCCACTTCAATTTGATAATCTTGGTTTTGTTGCTTTCCCCCTGGAATCATCTCCATAAACAAATGTGGTTGTTCCCCGAAAGGCGCAAAGACTTCTAACCCCATTTTTCGTGTTTCTTCTTGGAAGGTTTCGGATCGATTTTGCAACTCTTCTAGACTCTGAGCCTGAATTCGAAAGATTAGACTACAATCATACGTAGGGTACGCGGTTTTCTCAAAGTATTTTTCTAACAAAATGACCCCTTTTTCTTTATCTGCTGTACTTAAATCCACTTGTGTATTCGCTTTGGCAGCTTGTTCCTTCTGATCTTCATAATCTAATTTTTTATTGGATAATTGTTTCATCACATTCTCATTCGGCTTATAGTGGAGACGACCTGAATAGAGAAACGGAAAGGATAATCCTTTTTGAAGGTGATAGAGCCATTCGTTTCCAGGGAATTCATGTTCATCATGCGTAAACTTCGTTAAGACAAAACAACGCACATATAAACTTTCCGCTTTGCCGTCCACATTACGTGTCAAACGCAGTGTTTGCGCATCGACTTCTTCGATAAAGGTTTGTTGTAGCGATCTGTAACCTGATTCATTGGGGGTAATCGCCTCTATTTCCTCTCCGTGCAACTTCACCTGTTTACTCACGCCGGTTTCAAAATCTTTCCGTAGATGTATATCTTTAAAATTGGGTGTGGCCGAGTAACGGCTTTCAATCATATATAACATTTCTGGCAAACTAATTTCCCGGACGCTCGCTCCAAAACTCTGCCCGTTTTGTGTCGCAGAAAAGGCACGTTTTAACTTCTCTCCAATTTGCTTCGCTTGTTCGTGATAGGCTTCAATTTCAAAGCGTAGAATATCAGGTAAGTTTAAACCAATCGCTTGATTGATAGGCGCATTGAGACCTTTTAGAAATTGGCGTAACCCGTTTATCAGTTGGGTGCCACGATTTCCTTTTTGATATCGATTTTTCTCTTTTAATAGCTGAATACCGACATAATTACGATATTCACGTTTTTCTAATAGTTTATCTTCTTCTACTAATGCTTTGGCTTGATATTGGATAAATTTATCCCCATTTTCATGTAATGGATAGGGATAGTTTTCCGCTTTTTCCCGCATCATCTCGCGCGTTTCTTCCATGATGCTTAAAATGTTACTGGACTGGGGGTTGCCCACCTCATGGACATCATGACCTTGCGATTGAAAAAACTGAAGTTGATTCATAAACGGCATAAATTTTTCTTCATCCGATAAAAACTCATAATTAAAACCAGGTACAGCATAATAAGCCGTCACGCGCCCGTCTTTGGAAAAGACTAGGTTATCTTCAATATGCCAGATGGGAAAATCTAAAAAAGCTTTTGCCATAGGTTCTGAGCTCCTTTCTATGGAGAGAGAGCTCGCTAGTGCGAGCTCTTTCCCACTGTAAAATGTCCCTGTATCTGATAGTGGCTGTTGGATTGGGTGTTTACCGGTTTAGACTGATAGTCATACGTCCCACGTAAGCCATAAATTTGTGGCTTTTTCACCAACTTCCCACCATAAAAAGCATTCCCCATTTGTTTCCGGCCCATATACATAAAAAACGAACGAAAATATTTCAACGAATTTCGATTTTCTGTATAGACCCCTCCAATAAGGTAAGAGATGCCGATAGGTATGGCGATATATGCGATGATGAAGGGAATCCATATCACCAATAAATTGACAAGGGGTAGATGACGCCAGATGACCATACCGATGACCCCTCCCACAAAATAGAGAAGAGAGCGCAATTTAAACGCTCTTTTGGAGCCAATGCCAAAGAATTGATACACTTTCCGCTCAAAAAGCATCAGATTGGTCACCACATACATCGTAATGCGCGGGGATTGATTTTGTTTCTCCTCCATATTGACAACTCCTTCTTATTTAAAGAGCACTGAACTCGCCCATTCGGCAATCGTTAAAATTAAATCGGGTTTAACAACGAACATTCCGATGACAATCAAACCAATGGCTGACATCACAAAACCAATCAATGATCGCTTATAGGCACAAATACAAATCACTACAATAACAGCTACCAAAAATACCCATCTCAATTCTCCACTGAACCATTCATAGATTCCTTGCGCTGTTGGCATATTCTCTCACCTCCCTTCTAGCGTTGATTCCATTCTTGAACCAGGTACCGCTTTTCTTTTTTTCCTTTTTGAAGTGTTAACTGATAGCGCGTGCTTGTCTCTAAACCTGTATCCGGATTTGTAAAACTCACCGTCGCCCAAACGAGCAACTGGTGACCCTCTCCCCTACGAATTTCTTTTTCTTCGATTTCTTTATACTGTAAGGTACCGTTAAGCCCTTGAATGGTAATGGTTGGGGCGACAAGATACGCTAACTTATCCGCATCATCTTCCGCATAGGATTTAAAAAAAGTCTCTAAAAAGGTTTGAATTTCACTAGTACTACCGTTATATGGCTCATACTTCGGATTAATCCGGAAGGATTCTCCAGTGGCTTTTTGCTGATAGACGGTAAATTTTGGTAAATCATACACAGAAAAGTGCCCGTTGACATATTCCACGGGAACGACTACATCTTGTGCAAACTCCTTTGTTTCTTGTTTCGTTTGTTTTTGTTTTTTCTTTACTTTTTTAGCCCCTTGCTTCACCTCCACGACTTTCTCGTCTGTCCACTTCCGCAAAAGACTCCCTTCAACATGGTAGGTTAAATAGGCTTTTTGATTGCCTTTCTCTTCTGCGTCTTTAAGCGTCACTTTGGTCACGCGACTACTCCCCTGTACACTAGATAAATTTAAACCAGCCTGTGGATCTAAACCCTTCACAAGATAGCTCGCCAGCTGTTTCTCATGGGCTTGGACACCTTCATCTGTCGTTTCAAATGTGTAATAGGTTTGAAGAAAGCTGCGACCAAATTCAGTGGCTTGTGGGGTAATCGCTTGATTGGCTGTATGAGATTTTTGTTTAGGGATTTTGGTTGCTGTGATACGTGATTGTTGAAAACCTATAACAGCTAAAACAACCACTAGCACGATAAGTAGCCAAAAACTCATTTTCCCAAAGCTTTTCGCACGTTGCCCCGGTATCCTAGACGCGCTTTTTTTCTTTTTTTCTTTTTGTCGTTCCCCTTCGCGCGCCCATATCCGTTTAAAGCCACGCCATAGGGATTTATTTTCCTTTTGTTTATCCATAACTAACCTCCTTATTGTTTGTGTCCATAGGCTACCCAAAAGAGACCCACCATTAAAATGAGACCAAATGTAGCACGCCCCCAATGGGCCACACACCAATCGAGACCCATTTGCAAACCATCTTTCATCATTTGAATCGTCTCAGCAGTTTGTGGAAACCAGTTGGGGACAAATTGAAAGAGCATGACCATCCCGAAAAGGATGCCTAAAAATGTTGAAATCAGTTTCATCGTGCACCTCCTTTTTAAATGACAATACCTGCTTTTTCCTCGATATGAGTTTTATGCATATGAAAATAGATGTCCTGGAATGGATCTCGCGTGATGGCATCCAGTGTCGTTAACAAGACTGGAATCGTAATTCCTGGATGCAGTATACTAGGCCGTTCACCTTTTCTCGGTTTTAAACTGGCTAATTTATTCTTGGTTAATTGGGTGGTATTGGCTGATGCGCCAACAAATACAATTAAAAACTCTTGAACTTCTGCTTCAGCCCCAATATGATATAAATACTTATCTCGCTGATCTTTCCGTTCAAGGAAACGTGTATAGCGTTCCACTTTGTCTTGCAGTACTTTTTTCGTTCCTCGCGAACGTTCCATTTCTAAAAATAAGCCAAAATTGATGTTTTGATTTTTCGGACCTACAATTAAAAAGCCATCCGGACGGATGACATCTTGTTTTTTGGATTGACCAAATTGGTAATAACCTCGATTTTCTTGAACATAATCTTTGACCTCAAGCCCGTATTCAGCTGCTTTCTCCTCAAAAGAAAAGGCCACATGTGCAATCAAAATCGAGTGACGATACCAAACCTGAAGCTCGCGTGACCAATGAATCGAAAATTGACGTTCACCCTCCACTTCTTGAATCAATCGTATGCCCTCTAAAGCAAGCGTCAGGATACTCCCTACCGTACCATCTGGAAGAGCACATCTTGAAAAAATACGAATGTAATGAGCTTGTTCGAGTTGTTTTATCCGACGACGAAAAGAATCATCTCGATTATATAGGTCTCCGTAAAATTTCTCGTGAGCAAAAGCGCTATCTAAATAAATAAATTGATGTAGCCGTTGAATAAGAGAAATGTCCCTATCTGTCAAAATCATCGACGCTTTCTCCTTTCGCTAAATCTACTAAAGAAATACCTTCCGTTTCATATTCTTCAGGTGGATCACCTAACTGCTCAAGCAAGGACTCATACCCCTCCTCAATTTCTTTTTCCGTCATGGTTTGTTTTTGTTCTTCCTCAAGTTCACTGAAGTTTTGATTGGGATTCATGTACTTCATAATCGCCAAATCTACTTCTTCGATGGTTTTGCCTTCTCGTGCCTCCAACTCACGCGCTTTCTCATACGTCCAGTCATTCGCGAGTTTTACATCTTCTTTTTCCAAGTAATCGGCCACTTGACCATCGGGTTTAAATTTATCTAATGGTGGAACGACGACTGTTGTCCGATACGTACTCACCACGCCGTCCACTTTTTCCTTAAAACGAATCACTGCACGCCTGGGTTCTAAATTGGTTAGATATTTGGGGTTGACTTGATCATTTTCACTGATACTTAAATACTTCGCTGCTGTTTCGGCATCTTTCGATCCTTGTTGGCAGACAAAAAAGTTATCTTGAATCTCTGTAATGGCTTCCCTATGCCCCTCCGATAACTGAAGAAGTCGCTGAGTCGCTGTACCACTCGCTAATCCAAATTTTCGACTTTCTGCGATAATTCGGGGTGTAACAGGTACATTATTGACTTTATGCCGTTCATCTACCACAAACAGATGTAATAGAGAGTACGGGGGGCGTGTTTCAGCCGTTCGGTAGTACATGTATTCCAAATAACCGACGACTAAACCAATTTCACTTTTCGACAGATTACTGACATCTAACAAGACTAAATGACCTTCATCCATATACGTACGAACATCCCACTCCACTTCTTTTTGGCCAAAGATTCGTTTCAATGATTCACTGGAGGCAAACATGTCGATTCGATTTTTAACCGCAAGAGCTGATGTTTTCATATTCCCTTCCGCATCATTTTGCCAGTAATCCATAATTTCATAATTCCGTGGATTTCGACCAATGACCTGCAACAACTGTGCTCGAAAACGATTATCATCCAATAACCGATTGACTTCCAAAATCGTATGCGTCTCATACGGATCAGCAAGCAACGTCCGAATACAGAACCGTAACAATCGGGCTGCCACGGCTGCTGGTTGTGGAAAGTTCGCTTCAATCAATTCTGTGACCGCATCCGCAATCACCCCTTCCTTTTGACCAGGCATCTTATATAACAAATTCATCGCAAATGGATGTGTGGAGTTAGCAACACTGAAATAATGCACTTTATCCCAGTTAATTGTGGCCCCTTGTTGTTCGGCATGTAAAAGTTGATTCAAAATCACAATGACTGTATCGCGTGCTGGATCCGCAAATGTGAAACCGGCTGCGCTTTCTTGTTCAATAAAATCTTTAACAAACCCTTGTGATAACAATGTATTTAGAACGGTTGATTTTCCAGAACCCGTTTTCCCAAACAAGCCGAAATGTTCCCCGATAAAAGCTTTCTGAAGATAAACGGCCCGATTTTTGATAATCGGATGTTCCAGATAACCAATAAACACATCATTGGGATTAGCCATCACATTTTTAGGAATCAGTTCTGCCCCTCGTTTACTACGTGGTGTGATTAATTTAATGGCATCAATGACTTGTCGTTTATCGAATAAAGGAAGATGGACGATATTGGCCAGTTCTTCACTCGTCATCATCATGGTGTAACGGTAAGGGTGTGGGAAAGCACGGACGCTATTTCTCAATTTTCGATATTTCACCGTATTGAGTCCACTTAAACTAGCTCGTAAGAGATTTCCCATTTGTTTCACTTGATTTTTTGCATTTGAAGAGACGGAAGCCATGGAAATCACCACATCAAAGGCTCCTCGATGACTAACATTCCGATCCTTCAATCCTTTTAATTCTTGTTTATCAAAGGTATTGCGGTCTGTACTGGCTACTTCTTTAATATTGGTTTCTCGTTCCATCATTTTTTCCTTTAATTTCCGTCCACTATTAGGGCTAAAAAGGACTTGTACCCATGTTTCAGGAGGCATTTCCCGAATCAAAACTGGAAGATCATCATACGTGTATTCTGCCAATGGGAGCGCATTTCGATTACGTTTCCGATGCATCTTCATGCGACCACTAAACCTTTTTTTCTTTCCAAAATCCTGGGGCATCGGTAAGGAGCCGGGATAAAATTCAGCACGACCATAAACACTCTTGATGGAACTTTGAATAAAGGGCATTAAATCGTTCGTTGCGCCAATGTAAAACCCCACCTGCCCTTCTTCATCTCGATACAAGGTATAACTGAACCATTCTTTTCCTAAGAAAAGACGTTTAATGTTGTTTCGTCGGCTTCCTTGAAGCCGCTCCAACAGCTTAATCACATCTTGTGGTCGAAACTGATCATCTTCATGAGGAAGGAGACGCTCATATCGCCATTGTTTTCGTGCAAAAAATTGAATCCACACGAAGCGTATAAAAATCAAAAGAAGAACAAGGAGAAGTATTTTCTCCCCTATTGATTGAATTTCTAAAAACTTCTCTTTTGGAAAAGAAACGGTAAAGGAAGAAAAAATCCTTTTACCAAATATAAGAAGAAAGATGCCACCACCTAACACGAGAGACAGAATTGGATTCGTTTGAATCCATTCTTCTATTTTTTGATCTGTTTTATTTTTTTTTGCCACTAATTTCTCCCCTCCTTGCGATAATATAGAATGTATATTTATAAGCGAAATCTGCATGTTGATACAAAATCAGCGAAGCGATAATAAGATGATTCGGAACGGTAAATACATAGAGTAATGGGAAGAAGATAATGAACGAGCAAGTCCATAAACGAAAGGAAATAGAGAGAAAAGACTGGACGCTTTCACGAATGAGAATTAGAAAATCTTGCTAAATCTGTAGCCGATATAAAAAAATGAATTTTTTAATCGGTACAATTTAGAAGAATTTCCATTTTAAGAAAAAAGTTGCGTCATACGAAAGTCATTGAAACAGCCCTATTTATACTCTTTTTCATGCTGCAAATTGACTACTAGGTACTCATCCGCCTTTTTGCATCTTAATGGCATCTTATAGGCAGGCAATTTGCACCTTAATGGCCGTCTCTGATTCTTTTTATTGTGACTTCAAAAAAAACGGAAAGTCACTTTTTCCGAATTCACGGCTCCAATATCCGTGAAAAAATCTCACATAAAAAAAGAAGCATAGCTACATAGCTTAGCACTTTTCAAAATCAAAAACGAAACGATAGATTTCTATCATTCCATGCATCTTCATGCAAAAGTGAATGCCTCTTTCCTTACTCATTGGATTATCCAATGAGGCTCACGATTCATCTTGACTTCTTCTTTGTTTCACGAGATAAAGCATTCGCTGCACATAACGCATCAATAGACAAAATGCCGTGAATAAGACCACAAAGGACCATAACCAGGAGGCTGTCGTATTCACGTGATTAAAAATAAGGAAGACTTGTCCTAACACGCCCCCCATGCAAAATATACCAAATAGGACTAGAATCACTTCTACCGTAAATCGTATCTTCCAAAGTTGTTTTTTCATGCGTATTTTTCTTCTCCTTTCTCAAAAAACAAAAGCCACCTCATCGCAAGCGTCGCTTTTGCTCTTCCTCTGTCAACCATGGTACCGAACTATATTTTTGCGATTTTTTATGCTGGATAAAGAGCTTGCTGTCCGTTTTCCCAACGACCCACCAGTTTTCTGGTGCTTTTTTATGAGCTTTTAATACCTGTTTTTGTTTTCGAGTAGGATTTTTGGGGTTGCCTTTCATCTTAATTCCTCCCTTTTTTAGGTTCAAATTCAATAATCATATCCCCTGTGGGACACCTATACACATTCCCATAGCATACCCATTGTGTCTGATCATGAAATTGAACACCTTTTGCTTGACAAGTAAACTTTAGCTTCAAATAGTCCACATCAGATGGATCTTGAAACGCGATTGTGACTCCCTGCGAATCATGAAAGATGGGATTGGAATCATATGCCTGTTTCACTTGAATAATCTCTACTTTCATGTTTTTCAAGTACGGTCTCCATCTGTCTGAAATCGGTACGAGTTCTTCACTCGATAAGCCTTGAAAATCAACCAGCGTGTTTCTATAATCCGAATACTTGGTATGACTTTCCTGCAAAACATTTTGGAAAATCCCGTTTTTTATCCGATTTATGAAGAATGGCTGCAGAGCCAGCCATATATACGTTAAAAACCAAACGATGATTGTCATCCACTCACTGTTTGTCCAACTGGGGGCAAAGCCCACTAGCCAACTTCCTGTGAAAAGTGTAAAAAGTTGGTAAGGAACAAAGAGCCACCCGACTATTTTACCTGGATTCTTGTATTGACTCATGAAAAAAAGAATACTAAAACCACTATAAATGACGATGCTATACATCGTAATCAAGGAAATTATGTCTATGCTGTTCTCTTTCGGAATAGCTTGCGTATCATAGAGCCATTGTCCCAATGTCTCACGAAATATAGGATAAAATCGTGCACACACAAATAAGGCTGCGCCATATTGAAGGAGGAGCGCCACTTTTCGAGAGTCATAAAGCAACCTCCATGCAATAAGTTTTTTCATTTCTTTTTGTTTCAAGTGATATCGCCATTTTTGTATACGTTGTGGCCAAGTAAGGTGTCGATTCAAAGCATTTCCATTCCTTTCTTTACCAGTAACTGGTACTATTCTAGTTTATCTCCTGTAAAATACGACTTTTTAACGGTTCTTCCAGGATGTGAAAATGTTTATAATTCACAACTGTACGCGCCTCGCCAAACTGTTTCGCCGATTCTGGTAGTAAACGTACAATCACCGAATGAGGATAAAAAATTTCAATCCAGCCAACGTAATCTTGTTGTTGGCGGCGGAAAGAAATTAAATCATTGACTTTCCCTTTGGGTGATCTAACATGGGTGGTAGGTCCAAAACGTGTTTTTTTACCTAAGTTTATGAGGGTCATTTTTAGCTACTCCCTTCCTTTAGATGATTTACTTGAAAATCGTTTACTTTAGCTTGAATCCAGTGCTTTTCTTGGGTAAAAAAAGTGATTTTGTCCTTTTCTGTTCCATGACAAGCGATTTTTTCTACACACTCTCTAACCGGTATGAGGCAAGGATAGTCCTGTTCATTTAGACTTGCTATGGCTTCTAAACGCATGTCAAGACGATCTTCGATTTTATGCTCTTTATCAAATTTATAAACTTCAGGAGCTAGTACTCCTGGCTTCAGCTTCATACAGTGTTTCCAAAACATGCTCTGACAATAACTCTCTTGTGCTTGTTTTCGTGCTTTTTCATTTTGATACTCACTCATATTTATCACTTCCATTTAAAGCTCTTTTCCGTCTTCGCCGGCACTCTCTTCAAAAAACTGAAGCTGTTGCGCTTCGAACTGTTCCCGGTCAACCCCTAATAACTCTTTCATTTCCGTACTTTTTGCTTGGTAGATATAACTTAAATAGCGATGTAGCCAATGCTCCTGATAGCATTTTTTGTTTCCATGTCATGTTGTTGATTTTCATTATTCTTCCTCTTTTCTTGATTATCTCGTTGTAGACCATCGTTTTTTCCCAATAAAGTGCTTATCCAGTGATGTTAAACTGACTACTGGAAGGCCTTGTCTTTCGCGTATCAAGTCATCGTGCTGAATCAAACTAATTCGATCCAACACCAACCCTTCTCTTGAGATTGGGCGATAGGATTTCCGCTTGCCCTGAGCCGTTTTTAATTGGCATTGTATCCGTTCACCATTTTTAAGTTTATACTCTAACCAGTCATCAATAATGCCGGCACATAGAGCCTCCTCTAGCACATAAGGTAAAATCAACAGAACGGTCACCGCTCTGGAATTCGTATGAAATTTGATGCGGTAGCCATGTTCCACTCGCTTCTCCTCCTTCTATTCCAATCAAAAGCGCCTTCTCTTAGGAAAGGCGCTTTTCATCGGTATACATACATATTTCATATTTTATGATCCTGTTTTTCACTTCTTGAAGCTTATCATTTAGTTTTGTTTTGTTTTGTTGCGTCTTACAAGAACTAAGCTTGCTAGAGCGACTAGAATAGCGCCTAGTAAAACAAAAATCACCATGTTTTGATCACCCGTTTTCGGCATGTTCGTATGAATCGTTTGTTTGATGACACTTGGTTTTGCGACTTTCACGGTCTGATTAGCATCGTTGATATTTTTATGTTCTGCAATCAATTCTTTGTTTTTATAAAGCTCTTCAAAGACGACCAGGTCTTTTCCAGCTAAATTTTTCGTATTAAACGTAAATTCAACTTTCGCTGATCCAGTTGCTTTTTTAGCTGTGAAAGATCCAGTTGCAACAACTGTTTTACCATTGACAACTAAGGCTTTTCCTGTACTTTTATCCATAACAGTCCCTTGAATATCGTAGGTTTGACCTGGAGTTAAGTCTTGATACTTCACTT
>NZ_FYBQ01000020.1 GCF_900186125.1 Listeria goaensis
ACTATTTCGCCGTTTCAACAGATTCTTACGTACAAGGAACGTTCACAGGAAGTGTGAAATATGTTTCCCTTGTTGTGAATGGCACAGAATACGTGAAAACCCCTGTAAAAGATGCGAACACGTGGAGTTATTACTCTAAAGGCAAGATCGCGGTGGGTGATACGGTTTCTGTGAAAGGGTACAATGTCGCAGGCGTTGTAGTGGATGAAAAGGCAGTCAATGTAATGCTTAATCCACCAAATCAGAGTACAATTAATGCCAGTGAATTCATCATTTACCAAGATAAATATGTTACAGGAACGTATACAGGAAGCGTGAAGTATGTTGCACTGAAAGTCAATGATACAGTATTAGGTAAAATCCCAGTTTCAGGTGGCACTTACTCATACTATGCAAAACCAAATATTACATCTGTAACAGATAGAGTATCGATTATTGCTTACGATGGCGCAAGTGTCCGAGTAGCGGAAGCACCTGTCCATTTGGATGTGCAAGTATTAGAAAGTGAAATCGAAGCAGATGCATACAGTCTTGGCGACAGTTCAGTAGTTGGAACATACTCTGGAGATGTGAAATACATTTCTGCGACAGTGAATGACACAGAACTTTCTAGAATCCCAGTAGACGGGTCAGGCACATATAACTATTATATTCGCCGTTATATCACAAGTGATACAGATCGAATTGTAATGAAAGCCTACAATTCAAGAAATGAAGTTGGAGACACTGTTCAAGTAACCATCAATCCAAGTGGTCCATCAGCGATTACTGCACAGACTTACAACCTTGGCGATAGTTCAGTAGTCGGCACATATTCTGGAAATGTGAAATATATTTCCGCAACCGTGAATGACACAGAACTATCTAGAATCCCAGTAGACGGTTCAGGCACATATGAATACTATATTCGCCGTTATGTCACAAGTGACCAGGATACTATCGTAATGAAAGCTTATACTGCAGGTGGAGCTGAGGTGGCTTCTAATAGAGTGACGATCCCACCAACTGCTCCAGCAACGTTAACAACAGATGTCTTTACGATTGGAACTTCAAGTAATGTCACAGGAACATCAACAAACGGCGTGAAATATATTGCGCTTAAAGTTGAAGGTGTCGTTAAATCTAAAATTCCAGTAAATGCAGATGGTTCGTTTACGTATTATGCGAAAGCCTTACTGAAAACACCAGGTATGGAAGTTTCGATGATAGGTTATGACGGGGCGAACAATGAGGTTATTGAAACACCGATAACAGTACAATAGTTTAAATAATGATTGAGAGTAAAAACTGTAAATAAAATTAAGACTGTAGACAAAGTAATAAAATTCTTTGTCTACAGTCTTTTTTTGAAAAAAAGTTAGTTTGATTCGTACAGAAATTTATTTGTATAAAGTTTGAGATTTTCATCATAAATTCTTTTCTTTTGAAAAAAGTTAAAAAAATAAATTTAATGAAAACGAAAATTAATTTTCATCATAAATCCCCCTTTTTTTAGAAAAATCAGAGAGAGGAATGTCACAAAATTTACAAAAAACAGCTTATGAAAAGGGTTTTAATATCCATTTTTCTTTTTTCAAAAATGCTAGTATTTAAAAATGACGGTAGGAGGAGGGATACATAAAGCGGATAAATACGTTAAATATACAACTATATTGGAAAAAATTAGTATATATTTTAAGGAGAGTATACAACGTGAACAGAAAAACAACTAAATTTCGAAAATTAACTATCGGTGTGATTGCTACAATGTTGACTATGTCTACTATAGTAGCGGCTATCCCAGCTAACGTAAAAGCAACTGCAGATAGTGTTACAACAGGAAAACCAAAATTAACTAATTTAAAACGAACATCTGAGAATTTGATAGATTCAAGTTTTAGTGATAGAAGTAAATGGACGCCTATTTATTGGACGAATGCTAATGGGACTTATGATACATATTATACTTCATGGGGAACGTCTAGTGGTAATTGGCAATATTTTTCAAACGGTGCTCGCTCCGTACAATTCCCAGGAAATGGTACGACAACCCTGCGTTCTTCACAACTTAATGCATGTTTAGGAATTGGACAAAGTTTTCCAACTGTTCCAGGACATCGCTATAGAATCACTTATAGCTCTGCACATGTTGGTGGATTAGCCAATCGCTTCGATGTTGTAGTCAATAATGGCTCTACAATCTATCATCATTTAGCAAATCCAGCCCCAATTTGGTCTCACGTAGGAACTGCTTTTGGTTGGGGGACAGCCGGTGGAACGAGAACCGGTGAATTTACTGCACCTTCAAATTCAGCAAGCATTACGCTGGAAACAATGAATAGTAGTGTTCAAGTAAGTGGACTTAGTATTGTAGATTTGGATGCGATGAATGATACAACCATTGATGCATTAACAAGTGATTCTGAAAGAGCGCAAGGTACTGCTGAGGCAAATGCGAGTCTAACCATTAAAGCTGGTTCAACTACTATCGCTACAAGTACAGTCGGTTCAGATGGTACATATAATGTCGCTATTCCAAAACAAGCAGCGGGAACAACTGTGACTGCTACAGCAACTGCAGGAGGGCAATCAAAAAGTGCAAGTACAACCGTTACTCAAGGTAATATTGCACAAACTACGATTAACTCCCTAACAACCGATTCTGTGAAAGCGGAAGGAACCGCAGAACCAGGTGCAACACTTGTAATTAAAGACCAAAATAATGCGCAACTTGCAAATGGGACAGTAGGAGCAAATGGAACATATAGTCTTACAATTCCAACACAGGCAGCTGGGACGATTGTAACGGCAACCGCAACAAAAAATGGTAAAACGTCTAGTGCATCTACTACAGTGTCACAGGCTGCTATTGCGCAAACAACGATTAATGGTTTAACAACGGATTCTATAAAAGCAGAAGGAACCGCCGAACCAGGCGCAACGCTTATCATTAGAAATCAAAATAACACTCAACTGGCAACTGGTACAGTTCAATCTGACGGTACATATAGTTTTACAATCCCAAAACAATTAGCTGGGATGATTGTAACAGCAACCGCAACAAAAAATAGTAAAATCTCTATTGCTTCTACGATTGTTGTGCAAGGAGAGATTGCACAAACAACTATCAATGCTTTAACGACAGATTCAGAGATCGCGCAAGGAACGGCTGAACCGAATGCAAATCTTGCCATTAAAGTTGGAGACACCACATTAATATCTGGTAGAGTCGGTTCAGATGGGAATTATAGTTTTACAATTCCAAAACAAACGGCAGGGACAATTGTTACCGCAACGGCCACGCTAGGTGGAAAGACGTCCAATGCGAATACGACGGTGACACGAGGTAGCATTGTACCAACAACGATTAACGCCCTAACAACAGATTCTGTAAAAGCAGAAGGAACGGCGGAGCCGAATGCAAATCTTGTCATCAAAGATCAAAACCATGCCGAACTAGCGACAGGTAGGGTAGGATCAGATGGAAATTACAGCATGACGATTGCAAAGCAACCTGCTGGAACAATTGTGACTGCTACAGCCACGAAAGATGGAAAAGAATCAAGTGCAAGTACTACTGTCGTGACGGCAGATATCACACAAACGACAATTAATGCTCTAACAACAGAGTCGACAGCGGCACAAGGAACCGCAGAACCGAATGCCAGTCTTGCCATTAAGGTTGGAGATACAACGCTTGCAACAGGTAGAGTCGGTTCAGATGGGAATTATAGTGTGACAATTCCGAAGCAACCTGCTGGAACAGTTGTCACTGCGACGGCAACAAAAGATAGTAAAACATCAAGTGCAAGTACAACAGTTATACAGGATACTATCGCCCAGACTACAATTAATCCTTTAAATACAGATTCGATACAAGCAACCGGAACCGCCGAACCAAATGCAACCATTGTATTGAAAGACCAAAATAATAATCAACTCGCAACAGGGCGAGTCGGTTCAGATGGGAATTATAGCTTAACGATTTCAAAACAAATTGTTGGAACAATCGTGACGGCGACAGCTACTGCAAATGGTAAGACATCAAGTGCGACAACAATTGTAACGAATGATCGTATTGCTCAAACCACGATTAACTCACTTACAACAGATTCGACACAAGCAACTGGAACCGCAGAACCGAATGCAACCATTGTGTTAAAAGATCAAAATGATAATCAACTTGCGACAGGACGCGTCGGCTCAGACGGTATGTATAGCCTGACAATTCCAAAGCAACTTGCCGGAACAATTGTTACCGCGACAGCGACAGCAAACGGTAAAACATCGAGCGCGAATACAACCGTTGTCAGTGACAGCATAGCTCAAACAATCATTTATCCATTAACAACAGATTCAACACAAGCGACTGGGACAGCCGAGCCCAATGCTAACATCGTTATCAAAGACCAAAACAACACAGAACTCGCAACAGGACGCGTTGCTTCCGATGGCACTTATCGTGTAACTATTCCAAAACAATCGGCTGGAACAATAGTAACTGCAACAGCAACAGCGGGTGGGAAAACATCTAGTGCCTCCACAACAGTAACAAGCGTCGCAACAGGAACCGTTGTTGTGAAAGATGCTTTTTATGTTGGGTATGACAGTAGAATCCAAGCAGAAGTTACAGGTGACATTACGAAAGTTTACTTAGAAGTAGATGGCGTAAAAAAATCAACAATTCCTGTAAGCGGAAGCTTTGAATATTATGCGCGAGATGTGTTAACAAGCACAAATCAAACCGCTTATTTAGTTGGACAGGATTCATCTAATCGAGAATTAGATCGCACACAAGTAATCTTAAAAGATGGTCAACTAAAAATAGGCTCCATTACACCAAACAATTTTGTAGTAGGCGTAGATGCCTACGTTAGAGGAACATATACAGGTTCTGTAGCAAAAGTAGCTCTTTCAGTAAATGGCACAGTCCTTTCTAAAGTAGCAGCAGGAACAGATGGAACCTTCCAATATTACGCGCGACCAAACATCACAAATGCCGAAACAGATGTGGTCTATGCGATTGGTTACAACTCGGAAAATCTTGAAATTGCACGTACCCGAGTGACATTAACAACTGAAACAGCAATGGCAAGCACCACAATCAGTCCATTGACTACTGATTCAGTGAAAGCAGAAGGAACCGCCGAACCAAATGCAGATATTGTTATCAAAGATCAAAACAACACGGAACTTGCAAGTGGCAAAGTGGGTTCAGATGGGAATTATAGCTTAACAATTCCAAAGCAAGCTGTAGGAGCAGTCATTACTGCAACCGCAACACTAAACGGTAAAACATCAAGTGCAAGTACAACTGTAACCCAAGGAAATCTCACAGCGACAACAATTAGAGCGTTGACGACAGATTCAGTAAAAGCCGAAGGAACAGCAGAACCAAATGCAAGCCTTGTGATTAAAGCAGGTCAAACAACGCTCGCCTCTGGGACGGTAGGATCAGATGGAAATTACAGCCTGACAATCGCGAAACAAGCAGTTGGAACAGTTGTCACTGCCACCGCAACAAAAAATGGTCAAACATCAAGTGCCAGTACAACCGTAACGCAAGGAGATATTGCGCAGACAACAATTGGGGCACTAACAACCAATTCTACAACTGTACAAGGAAATGCCGAACCGAGCGCAACGATTGTCATCAAAGACCAAGGTAATAATCAACTCGCAAGTGGTGTAGTTGGAGAG
Source organism: Listeria goaensis (assembly GCF_900186125.1). Lineage (GTDB taxonomy): Bacteria > Bacillota > Bacilli > Lactobacillales > Listeriaceae > Listeria > Listeria goaensis. The sequence continues at coordinate 5,680 of NZ_FYBQ01000020.1, forward strand.
GACGGAACCTATGTCCTAACGATTTCAAAACAACCGTTTGGAGCAGTTGTTACCGCAACAGCGACAGCAAAAGGGAAAACATCAAGTGCGAGTACAACCGTGACGCAAGACACCCTTGCGCAAACAACGCTTAACGCTTTAAATACGAATTCCACAAAAGCAGAAGGAACCGCTGAACCGAATGCAGATCTTGCTATTAAAGTAGGTAGCACAACAATTGCAACTGGTAAAGCAGATGCGAGTGGACGCTATAGTATCACGATTCCAAATCAAGCAGCGGGAACAGTTGTGACAGCTACTGCAACGAAAAATGGAGAGACATCCAGTGCGAATGTAACGGTTACACAAGCCGCTAGTGGTACAGTTGTTGTAAAAGAAGACTATTATGTCGGTTACGATAGCCGCATTAAAGCAGAAGCAACAGGGGATGTAGCGAAAGTTTATCTAGAAGTAGATGGTGTTAGAAAAACGACAATTCCTGTAACAGGAAACTTTGAATATTATGCGAAAAATGATATTACAAGCACAACCCAAACGGTATATCTTGTTGGACTTAGTGCGACAAACAACGAATTAGACCGTGCACGCGTAACTTTAAAAGATGGTCAATTAAAAATTGGAACTGTTTCACCAGATAGCTTTATTGTGGGCGTGGATGCATATGTGAAAGGGACGTACACAGGATCTGTAAAGAAAGTCGGCCTTTCAGTGAATGGAACGATTCTTACGAAAATTCCAGTTGGCACGGATGGCACATTCCAATATTATGCGCGTCCTAATATTACAGATGCGGAAACAGACGAAGTTTATGTAATAGGTTACAATTCGGAAAACGATGAAATTTCTCGTAAGAAAGTGACTTTATATGGACCAGATAGTTTAGTCGGCACCTTGACCGTTAATCCAAATTACTTCGCGGTTTCAACAGATTCGTATGTTCAAGGAACGTATACAGGAAATGTCAAATATGTATCGCTTGTTGTGAATGGAACCGAATATGTGAAAACACCTGTAAAAGATGCAACGACATGGAGCTACTATTCAAAAGGTAAGATTGCGTTGGGGGACACGGTGACTATAAAAGCTTACAACGGTGCTGGTGTTGTTGTAGACGAGGAAACCGTAAATGTCGTTGAAAATCCGCCAGGTGAGAGCACCGTTGCGGCAAATGATTTTGTTTTATATCAAGATAAATATGTGACAGGGACGTATACAGGAAATGTGAAATACGTTGCACTGAAAGTAAATGGTACAGTTTTAAACAAGATAGCGGTTGCGGGTGGAAGTTATTCGTACTACGCACGTCCTAATATTACTTCAAAAGAAGATGTAGTATCAGTCATTGCTTACAATGGTGCAAGTTCACAAGTAGCGGAAGCTCCTGTTGCTGTAAAAGAAACTCAAATAACAAGTGAAATTACAGCCAACAACTTTACATTAGGTGACAGTTCAATTGTCGGAACATATTCTGGCGATGTAGCCTATATTTCTGCCACCGTGAATGATGTTGAACTTTCTAAAATTCCTGTTGACGGAACAAATACGTATACTTACTACATCAAACGTTTTGTGACAAATGATCAAGATGAGATTATTATGAAAGCTTACAACGGGAGAAGCGAAGTTGTAGCAACAGCAAATGTTCGTATTAACCCGACAGGAGACCCAGTGTTGACAACGGATCCGTATACTGTTGGTACGTCTAGTTATGTAACTGGAACATACGGGGGCGGTGTAAAGTATATTGCGCTTAAGGTTAATGGTGTGGTTCAATCTAAAATACCAGCGAATACTGGCTCCACCACTACCTATCAATATTACGCGAAGTCACAACTCCGAACACCCGGTATGACAGCTTCAATGATTGGTTATGACGGAGCAAGTAATGCCATCATTGAAACTCCGATAACGGTTCAATGATTTAAATATGAAGAAAAACAGCAAAATCCTTTTTAGGTTTTGCTGTTTTTTTGTAGCTTACATTAATGTAATGATTTTTGCGACCAATTCCCTATTCCAATTAACGCTTTTAAGTTTTAAAGTATATTATGTCAAATAAGTGAGGAGTTGAGCAAATTGGTTGTTAGCCAGCTTTTTTTCGCAGAGATGTTGGGAATTTGGTTTTTTATTCTGGCCGCGTTAATTGTGTTGCTTTTTATATTTTTGATGGATAGGAAGAGTAAAACTTTAAAAGAGGCAGCGAAAAGGGAGGAAATGTTTGAAAAAAATAAGAAGTGGGAAGCAATAAGAAAAGTCTTGCCCAAGTAATCTTAGAGAGTAGGTGAAAACGTTGGAAAAGCTATTATTTCAATCAAAAAGAAATTATTTTCTAGTATTATTAGCGGTAGCTGTCGGTTTTGCTCAACTTATTATTCATAGTCCGCTACCACTTTTCATTCAACAAATTATTTTTACAGGATTGCCAGTTATAACTTGGATTTGGCTTGAAAAAGCTAGTTTTAAAGCCCTATTCTCTAAACTTACAGTGAAAGGGATAGTGAAAGCGATACTATGGACATTTGCTGCTAATCTATTGGTTTTTATTGTTTCTGTTCTTTATGTATCACTTGTTGGAAAAAATAATATAACAGCTAATCCAATCGTTGAAACTAGCCTTCATTTACTGAACTGGTTCGGTATTTTTATCCAACTTTTTGGAGAAGAAATTTTAAGTATTGCACTTTTGATAGCTATTTTTGCGCTGTGTAGAAAAAAACTAACACAAAAAACAAGCACATTGATAGCCACGATTTGCTGTGGGATTATCTTTGCGCTTCTTCATTTAAGTACTTATGGCTGGAATGTGGGGCAAGTTTTGTTGCTCTTATTTATTCCACGAGTGATTATGAACGATGTCTTCTTAAAAGCTGAAAAATCACCATCTATTATTTCAAGCTGGCTGACGCATAGTCTGTATGACACGTTAAGCATTATCGCATCGATTGTTTTATAAAAGAGCCACGTATAATCAATACGCGGCTTTCTTTTATAAACACTTTTCAATGAAGTAGGTCATGAAACGTGGATCGTTTGTTAGTTCGGGATGAAAAGCGGTGACGAGGATGTTTTTTTCGTGCGCGGCTACAATTTTGTCATCGATACGTGCTAAAACCGTTACACCTTCGCCAACTTTTTCAATATAGGGGGCGCGAATGAAAATGGCGCGGAAGGGAGCTTCGCCAAGGGGAGCAATTTGTAAGTCTGCTTCGAAGCTCATTTTTTGGCGGCCAAAGCCATTTCGAACGGCGGTGTAGTCCGCGAACTTGAAGCTGGGATCGCCAGTTGAAATTGCGCTTGCAGAAAGGACGAGCCCGGCACATGTTCCGAAAATTCCACGGCCGCTATTCGCAAAATCAGATAGTGGCTCACTAAAATGGTATTTTTCAATCAGACGTCGCATAGTAGTGCTTTCTCCTCCGGGCAAAATCAGACCGTCAAGTGGGGCTAGTTCCTCCGGGTGTTTAATAGGCATCGCTTTGTGCCCGGTTTTTTCAATCATTGCCAGATGCTCTGAAACGGCGCCTTGTAGCGCTAAAACTCCAATGGTTTTCATATTACCAGCCTCGGTCTTGCATGCGTTCAGCTGGATCTAGTTTGGAGATTTCAATGCCTTTCATGGCTGTTCCGAGTTCTTTCGAAAGTTTGCCAATTAATTCGTAGTCTGTGAAATAGGTTGTTGCTTGTACGATGGCGCTTGCGAATTTGGCAGGGTTGTCAGATTTGAAAATTCCAGAGCCAACAAACACGCCGTCTGCGCCTAGTTCCATCATTAGTGCCGCATCAGCAGGTGTTGCCACACCGCCAGCCGCAAAATTGACAACAGGTAATTTTCCTAATGTTTTAATTTCCTTTAAAAGTTCATACGGTGCACCTAAATTTTTAGCGGCTGTCATTAGTTCATCTTGATTCATGCCTGTAATTTGACTAATTTGACTGTTCACTTTGCGCATATGTCGCACGGCTTCAACGATGTTTCCCGTTCCCGGTTCACCTTTTGTTCTGAGCATGGCCGCCCCTTCACCAATTCTTCTGAGTGCTTCACCTAAGTCGCGGCAACCGCAGACAAATGGTACGGTGAACTCGCTTTTTAACAAATGATATTCTTCGTCTGCTGGTGTGAGCACTTCGCTTTCATCGATATAGTCGACGCCCATTGCCTCTAGGACGCGTGCTTCGGTGATATGCCCGATGCGAGCTTTCGCCATGACAGGAATGGAAACGGCATCCATAACTTCCTGAACGATACGTGGGTCTGCCATGCGAGCTACCCCGCCGGCTGCACGAATATCGGAAGGGACGCGTTCGAGTGCCATAACAGCAACGGCACCAGCCTCTTCTGCGATTTTTGCTTGTTCAGCGTTGACAACGTCCATAATGACGCCACCTTTTTGCATTTGCGCCATACCTCGTTTAACTACCTCAGTTCCAACAACTTTATCCAAAAAAAACGCCTCCTTGTACGATTATATCTCTTATGTTAAGCTAATTCTTATAAAATAAAAACAGCCAATTGGTTGTTTTTTTACCCAGCCAATTTTAAAGGGAGTGATTTGATGTGGCAGCTAAATAAGGAGGTGTCGAAACCGTTTTATTTACAGCTTGTGCAATTAGTTGAAGCAAAAATTTCGTCGGGTGAGCTCTTGCCAGGCGAAAAACTTCCGCCTGAACGGAAACTCGCGTCTGAACTTGGTGTCAATCGGTCCACTGTCGCGCGCGCATTCGATGAGCTAAAAGCGAGTGGGGTGCTTGTTGCGGTTCAAGGAAGTGGTACGCATGTCAATGAGGAAAAATGGGGTGTCGCGGCTTTCCAAACAAATTGGCGGCATTACGTTCAAAAAGGCGCGTTTAGTCATGAGATTCCATATATCCGGAAAATGGCGGAGGTGGCGACCGAAAGAGATGTGATTGATTTAGCGACAGGGGAGCTACCGCTTGACCTTGCGCCGAGTCTTTCGATGCCAGAAATGTCATGGCAAACTTTTTTGCGTGAGGAAAATCAGAATGACGCTTTGGGGTATTTGCCGCTTCGGAAAACGATTCGCAAAGAGTTGGAAGAAGAACAGGGGCTTTCTGTGAATGAAACGCAATTAATTGTGACATCCGGTGCGCAACAAGCCTTGTTTTTAATTACACAATGCCTGCTCTCACCATTTGATGCGATTGCGATTGAAGCGCCGTCTTATTTTTATTCCTTATCTTTATTTCAATCGGCTGGTTTGCGCATTTTTGCTTTGCCGATGGACGAGGAGGGGGTTAAAACGGAGGAATTGGAACGGTTGTATCAGAAACACCGCATTAAAATGGTGTTTGTGAATCCCACTTTCCAAAATCCGACTGGGCGGGTGATGTCAGAAGCACGGCGCCGCGAATTTGTGAAAACTTGTGCGGCACTTCGGATTCCGATTGTGGAAGATGATCCATTCGGAGCGCTCACTTATGGGGGCAAAATGGGGATTACGCCGCTTAAAAAATTGGATGATGAAAACGTCCTTTACATTGGCTCACTTTCAAAAGTACTGGGATCCACAACGCGCATTGGGTTTTTAGCTGGTCCTGTCGCCGTCGTTCGGCGTTTGGCATCGGCACGGCAAGAAATGGATTTTGGTCTAAGCATTTTCCCGCAAGTGCTAGCGAATCAAGTTTTGTCACAGCCAAGCTATAAGGTGCACATTCAAAACTTACACGCAATTTTGTTGGAACGAGCAAACATCTTAACCGCTGCTTTAGAAAAATATGCGCCTGAAATTCACTTCGAAAAACCAGTTGGAGGCTTCCATTTGTGGGCGACGCTTCCGACTAAGTCTGTGCAAAAAGCCGATTTTGACGCGCTTCTGAAGGAGAAACTGTTGGTGATGCCAGGGTATTTATTCGGCGTTAAAGAGAATAAAGTGCGGCTTAGTTTTGCGCAAATCACGAAGGAAGCGGCGGAAAAAGCGGCAAAAATTTTGCGCGCATCTTATGAGAAGTGATTTTGTTGTATGGGAAACAAAACTGGGCTATACTAAAGTTGAGAACGGAGGGCGGCGATGGAAAAACAAGAAGAGGTTATAGTGAAATTTCGCGATTTGTTCAATAAAATGGCATGGCTAAATAAAGAAAAGATGGCAGAGGCGCTTGATGGCTACAAGCCTTCTGAAGTGCACTGCATTGAGTTTATTGGACAAAATGTAGATCCAAATGTAACGAAAATGGCAGAAGAGCTTTATATGACACGTGGAGCAATTAGCAAGATTACGAAAAAATTGTTGAAAAAAGGTTATGTAGAATGCTATCAAAAAGTGGCGAACAAAAAAGAAGTTTATTTTTCTTTAACACCAGAGGGGAAAAAAATTTATGATATTCACGACCGCTTGCATAAAACTTTCCAAGAGCGGGATCAAGTTGTCTTTGACCAAGTGACGGAACCGCAATTTGATGCGATGCTGCGATTTATCGAGATGTATAGCGCGCATTTAGATAATGAGATAAAAAAAGAAGGGCGCGACATGCGCTAGAGAATCTCTTTTAAATAGAGGTTCTTTTTTTGTTGACAAGGAAACAAAGAGGTGATATTGTTTTGTTGACGAGGAAACAAAAACGAGAAGGAGAACAAAATGAAAGAAAAGATACCTAAAGAAACTTTAACAGCTGCGTGGGCTATCGCATTAGCTGCCATTGCGCCAATGCTAGACTCCACGATGATTAATATTGCGGTGGATCAATTCAATCTGGAGTTCCATACAACAATTGATATCGTTCAGTGGGGCATTACGGGTTATGTGTTAGCACTCGCCATTGCCGTCCCTATTTCGGGGTGGCTCATGAATCAGTTTAATGGGAAGAAAGTGTTTATCGGAGCGGTCATTGCGTTTGGTGCAACCTCCGTTTTAGCTGGCATTAGTTGGAACATCACAAGCTTTATTTTCTTCCGTTTGCTACAAGGCGCTGCGGCAGGCATTATTACACCCCTTATGACCACACTTTTGGTGAAAACGGCGGGACCAAAAAATTTAGGAAGGGTGATGGCAATTGTTAGTACGCCGATGATTTTAGGCCCCATTTTAGGTCCTGTCATTGGTGGCGTGATTCTTCAATTTGCGAGTTGGCATTGGCTTTTCTTTATTAACGTCTTTGTTGTAGGCATCGCAGTGCCGCTCATGAATAGGTCGCTGCCTGATTTTCAGCCGTTTAATAAAGCGAGTAAACTTGACGTTTTAGGTATCCTAACGCTATCGCTGTTTAGTGCAGCCCTCATTTACGGCATTACAAAAGCGGCGAGCTATCAAACGTTTTACAATAAGGAAACCTTGATTTGGCTCACAATTGGCTGTATCTCGGCCTTGGCGTATGTGATAAACAATCAGCTCAAAAAGAACAGAACCGTCGTCCCGCTCGTTTTATTCAAGTATAAAAGTTTTGCTGCTTCGAGTGCCGGACTGTTTCTCGCTAATATCGCGATTATGGGGCCGATGTTCATTTTACCGCTCTTTTTCATCCATCTACATCATTTTACAACGATAGAAGCCGCGCTCGCGCTCATTCCGCAAGGTGTCGGCATGTTGATTACTAGACCTTTTATTGGAAAAATGATTGACCAAGTTGGCGCAAAATCCGTTGTATTTATTAGTTTGGCGTTGTCGATTTTGGGCACGCTCCCGTTCGTTTTTGTCACCGAGCAAACGAGTATGGTGTGGCTGTCGATTTTCCTCTTTATTCGCGGTCTTAGCGTTGGCGGAATTAATTTGCCGCTGATGAGTGATGCCTACACGGGGCTAAAAGACGAACAAATTCCTGAAGCGAGCATCGGTGTGACGATTACGGAAAATCTTGGCGCGAGTTTTGGAACAGCCATCATAGCGACCGCTGTTGCAGCAGTAATGCAAGGCACAACGCCGTCCATTTCGGCGAGCCTAAGCGGCTATCATGCAGGCTTTTTAGTATCGCTTATCGCGCTTGTTCTCATTGCCATTCCAAGTTTATTTTTAACACATAAAAAAACAGGAAGCAACATGTCGTAAATTTGACATTGCTTCCTGTTTTATTTTTCTGCTAAGTATTGAATGTTTTTCGGTAAAGTATTGATTTTTTTGTAGTTCATCACAAGCTTATTGCCAGAAACTACAATTTTATATTGCTCGTTTTTCGGAAGTTTTTTTTCGCTTAAAAAGGATAGGGTTTTAGCATGCCCTTTGCTATCAAATACTTTTTCCGTATAAGAATAGCCTTTAAATTGGTCTTTTTTGACGATTTTACCTTCAGACTTCATTTTTACAAAATAAGGTGCTGCTGTTTTTTCGTCTGGTAACATATATTCAAAAACGAGGACAGTCACCATTAATAAACTGGATAAAAGTAGAATAAGTGCTTTTTTATTTTTCATTGAACTCGTCCTTTCTTTACTTGATGAATTACTTCAAGTTTAACGCAAATGTTCAAGTGAATCCCTCGGGTAAACTAACAAAACGCCGGATTAACCTTACAATTTTGTCATTTTAAAAAAGGGTTGCTTTTTCTGCGCAAATTATGGTTTAATAGAATAGCTAATAAACGTTAGGTAAAAAAGAAGGTGTTAGAATGAAATCAATCGATGCTCGTATGGAGCAAGATTCAGTATTAAAAGTTTTTCTAAGGTATTTAATCCCGTCACTAACCGGGATGCTACTTATGTCTGTCAATATCGTGATGGACGGCATTTTTGTTGGACACAGACTTGGCGGTGTAGCGCTTGCGGGCATTAATATCGCTGTGCCCGTTTTTTCCATCTTTACAGCAATTTCACTCTGGATTGGCATTGGCGGGGCTACACAATATTCGTTCGCTCTAGGGGAGAAGAAAATAAAAAAAGCACAGCAAATTTTTACGCGCTCCATCATTTTAGTTATCAGTATTACGATTATGCTGGCGATAATTGCGTTCATTTTCCGCGTGCCGCTCGCCTATCTACTTGGCGCAAACGATGAAACACTACCATATGTCATGGACTACATGAACGTATTACTCCTTTTTGGATTCGTGTTAACACTTGAAAATATTTTAAGCATTTTTGTCCGCAACGACGGGGATCCTAATTTAGCGATGATGGCTCTAATTGCAACCGCAGTCATCAACATCATTTTAAATTACCTCTTCTTATTCGTCTTGAACCTTGGCGTAAGAGGGTCTGCACTTGCAACAATGTCTGCCATAGCGATTGGCGTACTGATTTTGTGCACACATTTTTTCAAAAAATCTAGCCATTTAAAACTAGCCAAAAGTCGCGTCACGGGTCAGTCGATAAAACGTACACTCTCCATCGGCCTCCCTAGTTTCCTGTCAGAGCTAGGTATGTCGGTGTTTACGATGGGGTACAACATCGCTATTGCTGCCGTTGCAGGAACAGCAGGTGTGGCAGCCTTTTCCGTACTCAACTATACGCACAGCGTGATTTTAATGCTGTTTTTAGGCATGGGTTCGGCCATTCAACCGCTTATAAGCTATTACCGCGGAGCTAAAATGGCGGCACGAGAAACAGCGACCATCCGCTTATCGGTTTCCGTTGCTTTTGGAACAGGCTTGTTGTTCTTTATCGCAGGGCTCCTTTTTGCCGACAATATCGTCAATTTGTTTGGAAACTTTGACCAAGAAATCCATGACCTTGCTATTCTAGGCGTACGCGTCTTTTTCTCCGGCTACTTATTTATGGGCTTTAACTTCGTGATGATGACCTATTTCCAAACAACCGACAGAATTGGTATGGCCACGTTCATTACTGTTGCACGCGAGCTCATTTTAATGGTCATTTTCCTAGTCATCTTACCGCCAATTTTAGGCGCAACAGGCGTTTTTGTGGCTATTCCTATTTCGGAACTCATCGTGGCCACTTCCATTTTCATATACGCCTATAAGAAACATGTTTTCAAGAAAGTATAAATTTGAAAAGCATTCGAATTCGGATGCTTTTTTAGTTTGTGAAAATAAATGATCCATAAATCATTTGACAATTTTCAATTACTAAATCTTGTTTTAAAGGTATGGAATTTCACTATAGGTTGTATGTAATGTGATGTAGTTTGCGTAATGGTTCACAATGAAAAATAAGCGAAAAAAATTTTTTAAAGCTCTAAATGCTGATGATAGAATAGCTGAATGCGTTTTTTAATAAAAACCCCAAGCACTATATCTTGAATTCACAATGAAAAAGTTATACTATATATAGTGTCATAAAAATAAATTGCATCGTGGAATGTAACTTTTTTTAGCGCCATATTGGGAGCCTTCAAAAAGTTCATTTTTATGTGTTAACATAATTGCGTGCAATCGAATTGTATTGGAGTTTTATGTATTATTGTTGAGGAAATGGGGAGTGCAAATGACGACGTATATTATTAAAGATGGTGGAAATCGTAAATTACCGTTTGACAAAGAGCGTTTAAACAGATATTTAGACAAAATTCATGCGGAATTTCCGAAACTGGACATCGAAGAGTATAAACGTAAAATTTTTAATTTTATTGAGAAGAAAGAAGCGTATGCTGCAGATGAATTAGTGGATTACTTAATTCGTGAGGCAGAGGCGCGTACGGATATTCATTTGCCGGAATGGGAACATTTTGCAGCGCGTTTATACTTGAATAAGCTTTATAAAAAAGCAAGTAAAAATCGCTTTTATAATGATGACGATAAATATGGCTCTTACGTTGGTCTACAAGAAAGTTTAGGCGAAAGAGGGATTTATTCTGGAAATATTTTAAAGAATTATTCGAAGGAAGAATTAATTGAAGCAGGTAAAATGATTGACCCGGAGAAAGATAAATTGTTTACATACAACGGTCTTTATTTACTTGCGACTCGCTATTTAGCAACAGACCAGGCACGAAACGTTTATGAGCTGCCACAAGAACGCTGGCTGACAATTGCACTGTATTTAATGCAGGAGGAACCAAAAGCAAAACGTATGGAGCTTGTGAACGAGGCTTACTGGGCGTTAAGTAATTTATACATGACAGTGGCAACACCAACCCTTGCGAATGCTGGGAAAACGGGTGGGCAATTGTCGAGTTGCTTCATTGATACGATTGATGATAGCTTGCAAGGAATTTATGATAGCAACACGGATGTTGCGCGTGTATCCAAACACGGCGGCGGTGTTGGTGCTTATATCGGTTATGTTCGTTCAACAGGCGCTGCGATTCGCGGTGTGAAAGGTGCAAGCGGTGGTGTGATTCCATGGATTAAACAATTGAATAATACAGCTGTAAGTGTCGATCAATTAGGGCAACGCAAAGGCGCTATCGCGGTTTATTTAGATGTTTTCCATAAAGATATTGAAATGTTTTTAGATTTACGTCTAAACAACGGAGACCAACGTTTACGCGCGCATGATGTCTTTACGGCAGTATGTATTCCGGACTTATTTATGGAAACCGTCGAACGCCGCGGCGATTGGTATTTGTTCGACCCGCATGAAGTCAAAGCGAAAAAAGGCTGGTACTTGCAGGACTTTTATGATGAAGAAAAAGGCGAAGGCTCTTTTAGAGAAAAATATGAAGAACTAGTTGCCGACGAAACGATTAGTAAAAAAATCGTGAAAGCAATTGATATTATGAAACGAATTATGGTAAGCCAACTTGAAACTGGGAATCCATTTATGTTTTACCGTGATGAAGTTAATCGCATGAATCCAAATAAACATGAAGGTATGATTTATTCAAGTAATTTATGTACGGAAATCATGCAAAATATGAGTCCAACAAGAATGATTCAGGAAATCATTTCCGGGGATCAAATTGTCATTACGAAACAGGCGGGCGACTTTGTTGTATGTAATTTGTCATCGGTGAATCTTGGTCGTGCTGTTACGGCGGGCGACGAAGTACTGGAACGCTTAATTGCGATTGAAGTGCGGATGCTTGATAATGTCATTGACTTGAATGAACTTCCGGTACCACAAGCGACCATTACAAACCGCAAGTATCGTTCAATCGGTCTTGGTACATTTGGTTGGCATCACTTACTTGCCCAAAAAAATATTGCGTGGGATTCTACAGAAGCCGAAGAATTTGCGGACGAGTTATATGAAAAAATCAACTTTTTAACTATAAAAGCAAGTGCCGAAATCGCGAAAGAAAAAGGCGCATATAAAATCTTCAAAGGTAGTGATTGGAATACGGGTGAATATTTCGCGCGCCGTAAGTATACAAGTGATGCTTGGCGTGAACTTGCGGAAGATGTGGCTGAAAACGGTATTCGAAACGCCTATCTTGTGGCAGTAGCTCCGAACATGAGCACGGCTCAAATCGCGGGTTCAACAGCTTCTATCGACCCAATCTACAGCGCATTTTATTACGAAGAGAAGAAAGATTACAGAAGACCAGTAATTGCGCCTGGTTTAAGCTTAAACACTTACCCGTACTATGAAAAAGGTGCGTATAAAGTGGATCAGTTTGCAAGTGTTCGTCAAAACGGACGTAGACAGCGCCACGTGGACCAATCTTTAAGCTTTAACTTCTATGTGCCAAGCGGTATTAAGGCTAGCAAATTGCTAGAACTACACTTAAACGCTTGGAAAGAAGGATTAAAAACAACCTACTATGTGCGCTCAAATGACATTGATGTTGACGAGTGTGAATGGTGCTCAAGCTGATAAAAATAAAACACGAATTTGGACTGGCGGTTGCTTTAAATCGCTAGTCTGAATGATTCTATCACATATTTGGGAGGAGCTTTAGGATGAGCGAACAAAACAAAGAATTAACGAGAATTAAAATATTAGAACCGTTAAGTCCCAACCGTTCAACGGCAATTATTAACGGGGAAACAAGCGGCATTTTAAACTGGAATGATATTCCTTATCCATCTTTTTACCGGGCGTATAAGGAACTTTCAACAAACTACTGGATTCCAGATGAAGTGGATATGAAAGGTGATGCAAAGCAGTATCCGGAATTATCAGAAGAAGAACGCTATGCTTTTGATGCGATTATCGGTTTACTAGCAACACTTGACTCGCCGCAAACGCGTTTCATTTATAACATTGCAGAATATGTAACCGATCCGGCTGTTCATGCGAATGCTGCCATTATTGCGCAACAAGAAGTGATTCACAATGAAAGCTATTCTTATGTGCTTGCATCGATTACAAATTTACAGGAGCAAAATCGGGTGTTTGAACTAGCGCGGACGCATCCGACAATCATTAAACGCAATGAGCCAATCATGGAAGCATACCATGACTTTATGCAAAATAAATCGGGCGAAACAATTGTTAAAGCGCTCATCCAGTCTTCTATTTTAGAAGGTATCAATTTCTATAGCGGTTTCGCTTATTTCTATAATCTTGTTCGTCAAAATAAAATGACGGGCACAGGTAAAATCATTAGCTTCATCAACCGCGACGAGCTCGCTCATTCCAAATTTATTTCAGAAGTGATTCGAGCGATTTTAGGGGAAAATCCAGAGTTACTGACAGATGAACTGATTGAGTATACAAACAATGCCTTTAAACATGCGGTAGAACTTGAATCCGAATGGTCCAAAGAAGTACTTCAAGGAATTGAAGGTATCGATGTAGAGGAAATGGTCGACTACGTAAAATACCGGGCGAACAAAATGCTTGGTATGCTAGGCATGGACGAACTTTATCCGGGTTACAGCGACAATACGATGACTTGGATTAAAGCTTACGCAGATAACTTTACAGAAACGAAAACCGACTTTTTCGAAATGCGCAATTCAAGCTATAAAAAGACGAATATCGATAACGGATTTGACGATTTATGAGAATTCTCCTCGCGTATGATTCGTTAAGTGGCAATACGAAGCTTGTAGCAGATGAAATTACGGCCGAGCTTAGAACGCTTGGGCATGATGTTACGGCTTTCCGAGTTGCGGGAGACGCGAACTATCCACTTGACGAAAGCTACGACTTGTACATTTTAGGGGCATGGACAGTCGATTACGGGAGAACACCACCAGACATGAAAGATTTTATTTATGAGTTAGGAAAACCTAGCCATGTAGCATTGTTTGGGACGGGCGAAACACAGTGGGGCGTGGAAAATTTTTGTGGGGCTGTTGATAGAATGCAAAAATTCTTTGGAACGACCTATCCAACTTTAAAAATTGAACAAATGCCTCATACGGAAAAAGACAGACAAGCGATTAAAAAATATGTCCAACAAGTTTTGGATAAAAGGAGTGAAACACTTTGACGAGTATTGAGATTAAATCATTAGAAGAATTTCAAAAACATATGGCTAGTAATGAGTTAGTATATGTGGACTTTTGGAAAGATAACTGCCCAAATTGTAAAATGTTAGATCTTTCTTTCCAAGAATTTAAAAACTCTGATCATGCTGAAAAAGTAAAAGTATTAAAAGTTAAATTAGAAGAAATGGGCGAAAACTTCTTTTTCGATCAAGATATTCGCCAAACACCTACACTCGTTTTATATCGCAGCGGCGAAGAAGTGACTCGCTTAAACGGCTTTATTCCACCTAATAAAATTGAAGAAGCCCTTGTTGCAGAGGCTTAATCATACAAAACCTTCCTTATATAAGGAAGGTTTTTTGGAAGGAGATAACATGCAAGAATTACAAAATGAAATTACAGCTTTTCTAAAGGAGAAAAATTGGGCGGATCAGTACGCCTATAAAAAAGATTTGGCGCTGTCGATTTCAATTGAAGCGGCAGAACTGTTAGAATGTTTTCAGTGGAAATCTTCAGACGAAGCTATAGCTATAAATCGTGAAGAAATTTTAGAAGAAGTGGCAGATGTGATGATTTACGCGCTGCAGCTTGTTGAAAGCTTAGGAGAAGACGGGGCGGAAGTCATTAGAAGAAAGCTCGAAATCAATCGACGACGGTCATGAAAAAAGCCGCGTAATGTCTGACAAAATCAGGCGATTACGCGGCTTTATATGTCAACGGAAAGAATAACTTCTCGAACGACGTTTTTTCGCTTTCATAAAGAGTAAAATGCTTATGATGATGAACAAAAGGCAAATGAGAAACACGAAAAAACCAATTAAACCTGAAATGCTAAATGAAACAGCGACACCGACAATTCCGAGGATAAGTAAAATAAGTGCTGTAATTTTCACGTACAAGCTCCTTTCAAAAAAATCTCGTACATTCATTATAACGAAAAGCGAACCAAATTTTAAGAGGGAAAAGAGAAAAAATTTTTAAAGAAAAAGGGTTGGGGGAGCATAGGTTCGCATTTTTTGAGATTAGTCAAGACTGCAAATAGAATTCTTTTTTTGATATAGTGAAGTAGAATATGTTACAGGGGGAGTAAGGAATGAACTTTAATGAGTATCAGGAAAAAGCGAGCAGAACGGCGGCTCACCACGAACAGGCGCTCACCAATTATGGCTTAGGGATTGCTGGTGAGGCTGGTGAAGTGACGGAAATTATTAAGAAATACGCCTTTCATGGTCATGATTTGGATAAAGAGAAGCTTACGAAGGAACTTGGCGATGTTCTTTGGTATGTTTCACAAATCGCAAAATGGGCGGATATTCAAATGGAAGATGTCGCGCATGCTAACATTGATAAATTACAAAGACGATACCCCAATGGCTTTGACCGCGAAAGAAGTAAACTTAATATTTAAGGGAAAATGGAGATGGGATTGTGGATTTTTTTCGCAATCCTATTTTTTGTGACGCGATTGAGAAAGCGCTCTATAAAGAAAAGTTAAGTGTAAAACAGATGACAAGACACTTAAAGTTAGCTTTTTTCTGAAATACCGCTTATAATGTGAAAGAAGTAATAAAAGACTAAGAGAAAAAAAGGGGTATTTTCGCATGAAAGAGTATTTTATTGATCGTTCTTACAAAGCATCAATGGGCATTGCAAATGCCGTGTTAGTCACACTGGGTATGGGCTTATTGCTCCAAACAATTGGAAATTTAACTAATCTCGATTTCCTTGTTAAAATTGGTGCAATCGGAAAAAACATGTTAATTCCAGGACTTGGAATTGGTATCGCGATATGTTTACGAGCGAATACACTCGTTGTCATTAGCGCTGCTGCCTCCGCTGTCATTGGAGGTGGCGGTATTTTGGCGCTTGAAAACGGGAGCTTTGCCATCGCTGGTGGTGAACCAGTTGGGGCCATTTTAGCCGTTCTCGTTGCCGTATGGGCAGGAAAGCGCGTTACCGGCAAGACGAAGTTTGATATGATTGTCATTCCAGCTGTTTCTCTGTTAGCAGGAGGGCTCTCAGGGCTTCTTTTTGCAAAAATTATGACGCCAATTTTAGTGACCGCAAGCGGATTCATAACGACACTCGTGTCTGGTTCGCCCGTCATTTCGTCCATGGTCATCGCGGCCGTTTTTGGCTTGCTCATTTTAAGTCCAGCGTCGTCCGCTGCGCTCGCCATTGCACTGCAATTAGATCCAACAGCAAGTGCTGCCGCATTAATTGGCTGTAGCGTTCAATTCGCTTCATTTGCCATTTTAAGTTTTCGCGACAACAATTGGGGCGGCTTTTTTGCCCAGCTCATCATTACACCAAAACTTCAAACGGCAAATATTATTCGCAAACCAAGTTTAATGTTGATACCGCTCCTAACCGCCCTTGTGGCTGGCCCAATCGGCGTCCTCGTTTTCAACTTGCAAGCTACCGCAGAAATTGCCGGCATGGGCTTATGCGCGTTTGTTGCCCCGCTATACCTCATTGCTAATTACGGAATCGAAACATTCCTAGCGTTTGTCCTCGTAGCGGTCATTTTCCCAGCAGTCGTAGCGCTCATCGTTCGTCCGATTTTACTACGAAATGAAAAACTTCGAACAGGCGATTTGAAAATCGAGTTAGAATAAGTTGGCAATATAAAACCCCCTATACGAAATGTATAGGGGGTTTTACCGATGAGTTGTCTTGCCACTCACCTGATGGCCGGTTTGCCCGATGTTTCTGTTTAAACATTTTCACTTGAGATAAAAATAACGGTTAGACTTTGATCACGCAAGTAGAGAAGTGGAGTCTTACTAATTGGAAATTACAATTAGTTGGGAAAAAAGTTAATTTTCCTGTTCCCTGACTCTTGACCGAATGATTAACATCATAAGGTAGCTACTTAACGCTTCGCCATCTTTTTTAATATACGATACTGTATTCACCTGCTTCAAAATCAAATTGAAGCGGTTGACGTAACGAAAATCCGTTTCTCAAGTCGTTTTCGAATTGAACTTTGGTCTTAGTCGCGGCTATTCACCATCGCCTTCCTCCTGCATCCAAGTTCGAAACACCATCCATCAGACGTTACCGGCATATGACAAAGCTGAAAAAATCAGCTTGTACACACACGTTTTTTACGTAGAAGCGATTTTATGCGATGTGTGCGTAATGAATTAAAAAATCTTTCATTCGCAACGCCTCTCTTTCTTTTGTTACTATATTATATCCGTTTCTCCTGTTTGTAAACGCTTTATAAGCAAAATAAGCCGAAAGATTGCTTTTTGGGAAAAATTGGCATTAAAGTGCGCCTTACGGACTATTATTTATACGGAAAAAGATTGACAGCAAGGTGAAATTCGATTATGATAAGTATCAATGAGAATGATTATCACTCTCGAAATCTAAGTGGAAAAAGGGGTAGGAAAATGAAAAAAGTTTTATTTAGTATGCTCGTTATTCTTACGCTTGCTCTTGCCGCGTGCGGTGCCAGCGATTCAGATAAAGCAGATTCAAAAGCAAATGAGGCCAAAACCATTACATATAAATCGGAAAACGGGGACATAAAAGTGCCTGCTAATCCAAAACGCGTTGTCATTTTAACTGGTTATACTGGGGATTTAATTCAACTTGGGGTTCCAATTGTGGGCGCGGATTCTTACAGTTTCGCGAATCCGAATTTTAAAGAAGGATTAAAAAATGCGAAAGAAATTTCTGAGGAAAACGTAGAAGACATTATTGCTCTAAAACCAGATTTAATTATTGGAGCGAGTACTTCGAAAAACCAAGATAAACTAAAAAAAATTGCGCCACTTGTGACTTTCACGTACGGTAAAAATGATTATTTAGAGCAACATATTGAAATTGGTAAAGTAGTAAACAAGGAAAAAGAAGCGACTGACTGGGCGGCGGATTTTGAAAAGCGTGCGGAAGCAGCCGGCCAAGAAATTAAAGATAAAATTGGCGCGGATACAACAATTTCCGTAGCTGAAAACTTTGATAAGCAACTCTATGTGTTTGGCGACAACTGGGGACGTGGCACGGAAATTTTATATCAAGCGATGAAACTCAAAATGCCGCAAACTGTAAAAGATGCCGCACTAAAAGCTGGCTACTACGCAGTTTCTCCTGAAGAACTCGGAAAATATACCGGCGATTATATGGTGCTTAGCAAAACAGAAGGTCAGGATGCCTCTTTCATGAACACAACAACGTACAAAGAGATTCCAGCTGTGAAAAATAATCACGTTTTACAAGTGAAAGCCAATGAATTCTACTTTAACGATGCATTGACGCTAGAATTCCAATTAAAAACATTTCAAGATTACTTTTTAGGAAAATAGAAAAGGTGGGTTCACATGTCCTTCAAAATGCCGATTTGGTCCAGATTTATACTCGTACTGCTTTTACTAATTGGCGCATTTGGCCTTGCCTTATCTTTTGGCTCCGTCCATTACTCGTTCGGATTTCTCTTTGATGGCTTTTTTAATGGGCAACACCAAAAAGAAATCACAACCTTATATGAACTTAGATTGCCGCGTAACATCGCGGCAATTCTGATTGGTGCGGCACTCGGGGTGTCCGGAAGTATCATGCAAGCGGTCACGCGAAATCCGCTAGCCGACCCCGGGCTTCTAGGCGTTTCAGCAGGGGGCAATTTAAGTTTAGCGCTCGTCATTGCGTTCATGCCAACCCTAGCTTTCCCCGGAAAAATGCTCGCGTCTTTTCTCGGAGCTGCGCTCGGAACACTTTTTGTTTTAGCGATTAGCAAGCAGGGGAACATTTATAAAATCGTCCTCGCAGGTGCGGCGATTTCAGCGTTTCTTACGGCGATTTCGAGTGCGGTAAGTATTCTGTTTAAAACTTCCAAAGAAATGAATATGTGGACGTCCGGAGGCCTTGTAGGAACGACTTTTCATGAGGTGATTTTAATTGCTCCGGTCATTCTCTTAGCGCTTCTTGTGACGCTGTTTTTTTCAAAACAAATCGGAATCCTAACGATGAGCGATGAAGTTGCTGTTGGGCTAGGCATTTCGGTTGATCGCATGCGGCTACTCCTGTTTTTATTTGTCGCGATTTTAACCGGCGCATCTGTTGCGTTAATCGGCGAAGTAGCTTTTGTTGGTTTAATCGTCCCGCATTTCGCGCGTTTTATTGTGGGCGTGAATTATAAATACATATTGCCAATGTCAGCACTTGTTGGCGCACTATTTTTGCTGATTGCAGATACGCTAAGCCGCTCGCTTAATCCGCCTTTTGAAATTCCAATTGTGGCGATTTTATCCGTCATCGGCTTGCCGTTCTTTATTTACATCGTGAGAGGGGGACTAAAAGGATGAAAAAATCCCGTTTTATCATCATTTTTTGTACCGGACTTATCCTCCTAATCTTAACCGCTCTGTTCAATTTAACAGTAGGCACCGAGGCGTTGCCATTTTCACGCGTCCTTGCTGTTTTAACAGGTCAAGGCGAAATGCTCGAGAATTTCGTTCTATTCGATTTACGGCTGCCAAGACTGCTTATCGTTCTTTTCGGCGGCATGGCACTTGTCTTGTCTGGGAGCCTGCTCCAAACATTGATGAAAAATGACTTGGCTGATCCAGGAATCATCGGAGTCAATTCTGGTGCAGGTGTGGGTGTCGCGATATTTTTCCTATTCATACCATTTGGAGCTGCGAGCATCAATTTGATGTTGCCACTCGCAGGCGTCATTGGTGGACTCGTCACCGCGCTACTCATCATCGTCTTGTCGCGCAATAATCCGCAATATCTTATCCTAAACGGAATCGGTTTTTCCTTCGCAATGAGCGGCCTCATGGTCGTCCTCATGTCTTCTGCGAACCGCGAAAAAGTAGATTTCCTAGCTAAATGGCTGTCTGGCTCAATTTGGGGCGTCGACTGGCCGTATGTCTGGCTTATGCTCGCCATGCTCGTCCTTTTCGTGCCGCTACTCTTTTTATACAGCCATAAATTAGACCTTTTAACTTTGGATGAAAACACGATAATTAACTTAGGCTTACGGGCAGGCATTTGGCGCATTCTCTTCATCGGAATAGCCGTCGTTTTTGCTGCCGTAACCGTATCAATTACAGGTGCGATTACTTTCCTCGGCTTGATTGGTCCGCATATCGCGAAATCACTAGTCGGCCCAAAACACCGTTTCTTCATGCCTGTTGCTATGCTCATCGGTGCGGAACTATTTTTAATCGCAGACACCATCGCGAAACCATTTGATTTACCAGCCGGTATCATTGTTTCCATCATCGGCAGCCCATATTTTATCTATCTATTATTTAAAAAGTAAAGATTTCAAGAAATGAATCGACTAAAGACCTCAAAATCCGGATTTTGAGGTCTTTTTTTGTAGTAAAGTTCGAAAAACAGACACATTATAATATCTTCCTGAATGGTATACTAAAAAAGCAGATAACAAGTCAGAAGGGATGGAGATGATGAGTCGGATTGCGATTGCCGAAGTGGAGGATTTTCTAGAAAAACTGAAGAAGTCCAATACGGAGGCGAGTAGGTGGCTAACGGACTTTCAAAAAGCGGTGATTGCCTATACGAATGAATCCCGCGTGTCAGGAGAAGCCGTCGACCGGTCGAAAGCGTATTATGAAGTAAGTTACGTGCCGCTTGTGGAAACGGTTCTACAAGCGATGACGATGAGCGAGGAGCTCCTCGCGCAGTACATACAAGATTTTTATAGTCAAGTGGACGCCACGCCAGATATGTTCATCAATGCCGAGCGGTTACAAGACGTCATGGAGGACGT